>NZ_JHYA01000032.1 GCF_000621545.1 Anaerovibrio lipolyticus LB2005 | reverse complement strand
TTGAGATAGGCTCCATTTTTGCAGGAAAACCAAATTTTTTGCAGAAAAGTAAAAAAGAGATAACACTTTTATCCTCTCATGAATATAAAGTACAAGAAAGAAAATAAAAAAAGCTGGAAGGACAAACAAAAGGAGGAAAAGAAAATGGATGATATCAAGAAAAAAAAGCTGGAAGAGTCAGCCTTTGACAAAACCTTGGAATTGGATGAGCTGGAGGTAGTGACAGGCGGATCGAAGTATACCGAAAACCAGTTTTGGAAAGTTGCAAATTACAGCGATGAGTTTAAGAACGTTTATAGAAAGAAGTATGGAGACGATGCACTTAAGATGTATTTAAAGGATAAATTCAATGTAGAGTATGAGGTTGGTTGGTGGTCCAGAAAAATGACATGTTATCAAATATACGGTAAAATTGCAGGAGGGCAACGGGTTCCGATTTCAGATGAAGATGTGATGTACTGGCTGCAAAGAGAAGTAGGGCTTGACGCATAAAGGAGGAAAAAAATGAGAACAGAGAAATTGCAAAACAAAGATATAATTGATAAAAAGCTGAACATTGAAGACCTGGAAGCTGTATCCGGCGGTGCTTATGTAGAAAATCAAATTTTACGACAAGCATTAAGATTACCTGAATTTGGCCACACTACGAAGAACTATACCCAAATAACCTCTATATTAAAGGATGAATTTAATGTTCGTATAGAGTTCGAACATGGTGATGATAAAAATAAGTACTGGGATATCAAGACAGGCAAACCTCTTACCCATTTGGAAGTGATGAAGAGGATACGGGCAAAATATCCCAGAGAGGGCGATTCGGAATAAGGCGAACTTTGCTACCAAATAATAATCACAGGGCTGTTCTCAGATCAGAGAATGGCCCTTTAGTTTTGGGCAAAAGAAAAGCGCTGCAAATGCAGGGCGCAGCTATCACATTCAGCATCATTTTTTACTTATCTTGATTATAGCATCAATCATATCCTTTGTCTTTTCATCAAGGCTTGGATATTCCTTGATAATTCTGGCCAGCCGTTTATCCGGTTTGGGATTTTCCAT
>NZ_JHYA01000031.1 GCF_000621545.1 Anaerovibrio lipolyticus LB2005 | reverse complement strand
CGGTTGCCGTTGTGGGCCATGTGAAACACATCCTTTCCTAATCAAGATTTTAATGTGTCGCACTTTTTGTGTCCACTAAATCATACTAACATCACTTGATACTAAAAATAGTATTATTATTGGCGCACGTGAGACATGGACAACTGGTGCGATAACTAATTATAGTAATTTTAGTATGTCTGGGCAGTGGTTGCATAAAATGAATGACGAAAATAGTCTATATTTAAGTGTTGCACAGTCTTTTATTATGCCAACTTTTGCAGAGATGTATAGATCTGGTGATCAGGCTGTACCAAATCCAAATCTTAAGCCACAAAAAGGAATGAATTATGAAGTCGGTTGGAAACAAAATCATGGTGATCACTCCTGGAAAGCTGCACTTTTCTATGCTCATATAAAAGATAATATTAGTTCTAAATATGATAAAACTAATAAAATATATACGTACACGAATGATGAATATAAAAACATGGGTGTAGAGTTATCATATGATTATTCACCTGAGGGAAAGTTTGCTTATAATTGTGGTCTTACATATATGAATCCACTTACACGTTCCAAGGGGAGTGTTAAAGATTATTGGGACAGAAAATTTGGAAAAATACAAATTACCGGCGGAATTACTTACAAAATAGGTAAGTTTACTACAAACTTTAATGCTTCATATTTAGCTGATAGAGTAATGTGTCCTTCCACATCTCACTCATATCCAACAAAGCCATATTTACTGACTTCAATGAATTTCTTATATAGTCCAGATAAAAATAGTGAGATTAGCTTAGAAATTGATAATGTATTAAATAGACACGATAATGTTATGCATACTTCTTCTGACTATTACACTCCGCCGACAAACTTCATGCTCAGTTATAATTACAAGTTCTAATAAAATTTTAACAAGGAGACAGCCGCGAGGCTGTCTCTTTTTTGATAATTAGCATTATTTCAAAATATAATAATAAAATATCCTATTTAAGAATAAAAATATAATGAAAGGTATGATATAATATTAATGATTTAAATATGTTTTTGTTTGCTGAAATGTACCATAATGGTCTATAATTTTAAAGGATGATAGAAATATTAGCGTCGGCGTAATTTAACCACCTACGGGTCGGTCGTCATAGCCATTTCAGAGTCAGTCTAAAATGACCAATACAACAGTCAGCTTTGTTG
>NZ_JHYA01000030.1 GCF_000621545.1 Anaerovibrio lipolyticus LB2005 | reverse complement strand
TGATGTTAGTATGATTTAGTGGACACAAAAAGTGCGACACATTAAAATCTTGATTAGGAAAGGATGTGTTTCACATGGCCCACAACGGCAACCGATACTCTGAAGAATTCAAGCGTCAGATTATCGATTTGTACCTATCTGGCAAACCGGTTAAAGAGCTCGCAGATGAATATGGCTTAGTCGAGCAAACCATCTACAAATGGAAGAAGCTATATGCAGCAACCATCAAGGTTGATGAAAATAAAACCATTTCCTTAAAAGAGTATAATGCTCTTCAGAAGAAGATGCGTGAACTTGAGATGGAAAATGAAATCTTAAAAAAAGCTACAGCCATATTCGCCAGAAAACAATAACTGAAATCGTTGCCTTTATAACAAAATATCAAACTATATACCCTATTAAGCTTATGTGTAAAGTACTCGGAATTAACAGGAGTACTTACTACAAGGTTGCTAATAAGGTAGATTCTGCTCGAACTATTGAAAATCAAAAGCTTGATGCAGATATTTTGGCGATTTACTTTGCCACTAAGAGACGCTATGGAGCTCCCAAAATCCATCACGAACTGCTTAATCAAGGTTGGAATATTAGCCTAAAAAGAGTACAAAGACGAATGGCTAAGCTTGGCATTCATTCAATTGTGATCAAAAAATATCGCCACTATTCCAGTAACAAACGAGTTGCTGAAAAAGATAATATATTGAATCAGGACTTTACAGCCACTGGAATCAATCAAAAATGGTGCACAGATATCACCTACATTCACACTCAGAAAGATGGATGGACATACCTGGCATCTGTGATGGATTTATACAGCCGAAAAATCATTGGCTGGGCTTATGACATAAATATGTCTGCTGAGCTTGCAATTAAGGCTGTGAAAAACGCTTGTTTAAATGTCTCTAATCCTGAAGGGATTGTTCTTCAGAGTGATTTGGGAACACAATACACCAGCGACATCTTTGAAAGATTTCTGGCCAGTAGAAAAATATGTCATTCGTACAGTCGTAAAGGATGCCCATATGATAATGCCTGTATAGAGTCATTTCATGCTTTAATTAAAAAAGAGGAAATCTACAGGCATGTTTACAAAGATTCAAAAGAAGCTTATGATAGCATCTTTGAATATATTGAGTCCTGGTACAATCGCAAGCGGACTCATAGTAGCTTAGGCTACAAGACACCAGCTGCAGTTCATGCAGAATGTGCGGCGTAAAGTCGCACTTTCGGTGTCCACTTTATTGACATAAGACCAA
>NZ_JHYA01000029.1 GCF_000621545.1 Anaerovibrio lipolyticus LB2005 | reverse complement strand
AAGGTCTTCTATGGTAAAATAAAATCATAGGAGGCCTTTTGTTATGGCAAGAAAATCTTCAAAACCAGTACACCATGTACAAATGACAGACGGTAAGCGCCAAATTATTCAGCAATTATTGACCGAATATGACATCAATTCTGCTGAAGACATTCAGGAAGCTCTGAAGGATCTTCTCGGCGGCACCATCAAAGAGATGATGGAAGCTGAAATGGATGAACATTTGGGCTATGAGAAATCCGAACGCTCATCAAATGATGACAGCCGCAATGGTTACAAGAAAAAGACGGTAAACAGCAGTTATGGTTCATTTTCTATTGATGTACCACAGGACCGCAAATCTACCTTTGAGCCTCAGGTTGTAAAGAAACGCCAGAAAGACATTTCTGACATAGACCATAAGATAATATCTATGTATGCCAAGGGAATGACTACCAGACAGATTTCCGAAACCATCGAAGACATCTATGGTTTTGACGTATCAGAGGGCTTCATATCCGATGTGACGGATAAAATTCTTCCGGAAATCCATGACTGGCAGAATAGACCTTTGGATTCGTTATATCCTGTAGTTTTCGTTGATGCCATTCATTATTCCGTAAAAGATAACGGCATAATTCGTAAAATGGCTGCCTATGTCATTCTCGCCATAAATAAAGATGGTATCAAGGAAGTGCTGGGCCTCTATATTGGTGAAAATGAAAGTGCGAAATACTGGCTTGGACTGTTTAATGAACTTAAAAACCGAGGCCTCAAAGATATTCTTGTACTATGTGCTGACGGCCTTACAGGCATGAAAGAAGCTGTTACAGCCGCATTTCCTAAAACGGAGTACCAGCGCTGCATCGTTCATCAGGTCCGTAATACCCTAAAATATGTGGCGGATAAAGATCGCAAGGAATTTGCTACTGACCTGAAAAGTATTTACCAGGCCGTCACCGAGCAGCAGGCCAAGGCTAACAGGGATAAAGTCAGTCAAAAATGGCATGAAAAATACCCTAACGCCATGAAAAGCTGGACGACTAACTGGGATGTTATTACGCCAATATTTAAGTTTTCTGCAGCGGTCAGAAAGGTCATATATACCACCAATGCCATTGAAAGTCTTAATTCCAGCTATAGACGCCTAAATCGTCAACGAAGCGTGTTCCCGGATTCTCAGGCCCTAATGAAGGCACTATATCTGGCAACGACTGAGGCCACCAAAAAGTGGACTATGCCAATCCGTAATTGGGGCCGAGTATATGGTGAATTCAGCATAATGTATGAAGACCGGATAAACTACTAATTTTTCAGCAAAATAAAAAAGCTGAGGTTATTGTTACCTGCGGTAATACGGCCCCAGCTGTTTGCAGTGCACTAGCTCACACGTAGCTTTACAATGAGTATCTGATTGGACTACGCATTAAATTTATATTATTTTCAACCATAGAAGATCTTATTTACAGAGATTTTTTCATACTCTC
>NZ_JHYA01000028.1 GCF_000621545.1 Anaerovibrio lipolyticus LB2005 | reverse complement strand
ATTGGTGGCTTCGTAAAAGGGATAGCGCTAACTGTTTTTAAACCAATTGCTATACCAGTGAAGATAATATCGGCCGTTAGTGACATTGGTGTCATGGTAAAAAAAGGCTGCAATTCCGCTCAAATTGCTTATTTCGTGTACAAAAATGTAATGCCACTAGGTGATGATTTTGCAAAAGCAACCGTTGATGCTGCAGTAGGTATGCTCAGAAAGGCTGGAAGACATGAACAGGCCGATAACTTATTGAAAGATTTTAATAAGCTAAGCTATAGGTCGTAAGCGGAAAGATAACACCGTTATCCTCCCATGGATATAACGAGATTAATATGTTCTTCATCTTGCGAAGGAAAACGATGATTTAAAAAAAGGCGTGCGTATGGTGCGCCTTTTCAAATGTCTGTTATTAGTATTGTTTTTCATGTTCCCCTACAATGGTAGCAGAAAGTATGTTTTGTTTCAAGGGCGTTTTGACGAGTGATAAGGCCTGTGTTCTAGTGTTTTTAAAAAGTGTCAACAGTGTTGACACAATTAAGCTGGTCAAACCACTTATGTATAATGTCGGGATGTAAAAGTGCTGAGGAACGGGAATTTTATATGCGCTTGGCCATAAAGGAGCGTTATAGTTTCCGCCAGCTGGAGCGTCAGATGGACAGCGGATATTATGAGCGGTATATGTTGTCCAAAAGTAAACTGTTGCCAGAGCCTTTACAGTCAAAGGAAAATCCGTTTCTTGATCATTATGTGGTGGAGTTTCTTGCCTTTCATGAAAATGATTTTCGCAAAGCATTAGTTAAGGGAATGAAGGATTTTATCCTGGAACTGGGCAAGGATTTTACTTTTGTAGGGGAAGAATACCCTATACAGGTAGGCGGCGAAGATTATCGCATTGATTTGCTGTTCTATCATCGCAGTCTGTGCTGTCTTGTGGCAATGGAGCTGAAGGTCGGCAAATTTAAGCTGGAATATGTGTCCAAAATGGATTTTTATTTGGAAGGTCTGGACAGACAGGTCAAAAAGCCAGAGGAAAATCCAAGTGTGGGCCTGCTCCTGTGTGCTTCAAAAAATGATGAAGTGGTTGAGTATGCTATGAGCCGTACACTTTCCCCAATGATGGTGTCACAGTATCAGCTGCAGTTGCCGGATAAAGCTGTTTTGTCACGAAAACTTCAGGAATTGGCCAGTTTGCCGGAGCTAGTAGCTCCATCAGATGGATAATATTATGTATCTTAAAAGGCGCATGAAGCCCTTTATGATAAAGCCTTGGAATGTATAACTGAATAGCCTTCTAGCACCTGTTTTAAACTAATTAATGGTTTGAAGCAGGGGTATTTTTTTGGCCTAAAATCTTCTTTGTGGCCATGGAAATCCAGCTCTTGTGCCAGAATAAATGTAGCAATAGTCCAACAGCCATAAAATAACCACTGTAAATATGGATGTTTCGGTAAAATAGCCTTGCTTCTCTGCCACCGGAAATAAGGTGAAAATCAAGCATTAAACCGGTAACAATGCAAATTAAACCACTGATAAAAAGAAGCCAGTCAAGACCATAATTCTTTTTCATAATAGATAACCCCCTCGCTATATTTTGGATATATTATATGGCTTAAATCTAAATTGGAAATAAACAAATTATAAAATAAAGGGGTACGAAGGAGGCCACCCACACTCTTAAAAAATAGGGTGCCTTGATTGAAGTGAGCCGCTTACGGTGTCAGACCTCCCATACGTGCGGTCAGCCACCGACGGAGCTTTGCTCCTAGTCCTTTAGGGACTCCAGCGTCTGAAACACCGACTCGAGAAGGTGCCCCGGACGGCAGAGTATACCCCCAGCAGAATTGGACCCAGGTCTTTCCCTGTCATGCCTACATCACGGATTCCGGCTATGCCATGAAAAGCCCCGATAGTATCTGAAGAAAGCTGGGAGCATACCCAGCCGCCTGAATTGTGGGCCAGTGCCTACTATAGGGCCAGCAGAGGCAGAGCTACCGCTTTTTATCTGGGGCGGCAGCACTGCCAAAACCACTTCTCCAAGTGTCAGCCCCGGAGGTATCACTACACCCTAAGTGGCGCAGTCATACCCCCGGAAAAAGATTCTCGTCTTCTCCAAAAGAGAAGCGGAAGGTATGGCCATTGCCAAAAAAATTTATAACACTTTTCAACCTTCGGGGATATAAAGGATAAAGAAAAACGATTCTCAAAGATTTTAAGGAGGGAAATAAAATGGAAAAGAAATTCATGAACAAGATGGACGACATGGAACTTGACATGGTGGTCGGCGGCGCGAGGGTATATCTTGTCACAAAAATAA
>NZ_JHYA01000027.1 GCF_000621545.1 Anaerovibrio lipolyticus LB2005 | reverse complement strand
TAGCTTTACAATGAGTATCTGATTGGACTACGCATTAAATTTATATTATTTTCAACCATAGAAGATCTTATTTACAGAGATTTTTTCATACTCTCTATCTCCCCAATGCTCAATCCAGTAATCCCTTTGCCCTTACTAAGCGAAGGTAATTCGTATAATCAAAAGCTGCATCCAGTATATTATCTACAGTAATCATAAAATAATCTGCCAACAAACACAGCTCATTTTTTCCCAGAAAGGGGACAAAACTTAACCAAACTTAAAATATTAAATCAAAAAAATACCATGAAAAATTGCAAAAAATGTAATATTTTTCCTTCAGAAACGTATGTAAGCATGTCAAATATGACAACATGCTTCTTCTCATTCTCCCCCCTGCCTGTATCCTCTCCAAAACACAGGCAGGGGATCTTTCTTTTTTTGTAATAAATCCCGTTCTTGTCCGTATATAAGGGCAGAAAACAAAATTTCATATTGCCCATCTCCTTCCCCTGTCTGCTCCCCTCTCTCCATGAAGCAGACAGGAGATTAATATAAGCGCCCTGACTATCATCAAAAAAGTCAGGGCATTCTTTTATTCAAAATATATAACTAACAGTAAGCAAAAGAGCAGCTCATAATGAACTGCCCTCGTAGTATAAAGGTAGCTATTTACTCTTGCCTTATCCTGCCACTGGGCCATCGGAGCCACCGAGGATAATGCAAAAAGCATATTTTCCATTCTTCTTGGTTTTGCCCAAACCTACCCCCAGATAAGCACAAGCATTAATGCCATTAGAGCCATCCAAACCGCCGCCATTCTGCCCATGACGGCCTGGATGTCCTCCGGCTACCTGATCCAGCTCATCCTCGGAAAGAGTCATGTTCTGCATCTGCTCCTGCTCATATTCCTTTAATTCCTCAATGGTAAATTGCAGGCCAACTTCCTTTGCCAGCGGAATAATAACGGCATCAACTGCCTTTTCACGCATAGCAGCATCATCTGCAGAAGCCCCGTTCTTCTCCGCAAAATCCGTATCCAGAGCATTGAGCTTTTCAGCCAAAGCTGCGTCCTGGGCCAACTTATCATAAAACTTTCCTACATTTTTCTTTGCCATGGTATTTTCCCCCTTATATTTAAATTTTGTTATTTGCTCTTGTCCTTTATAACGCCATTGTTCAAATTTTTCTTCTCCAGAAGAAAAATCTTCCAATTAGCGTTTCAACGAGATGAAGAACTTATTGATCTCGTTATATCCATGAGAGGATAAAAGTGTTATAGATTTTTAAAAAAATAACACCATTGTTCAAATTTTTCTTACTGAACTGTTACCTCAACTGTTGAGCCAATCGAACCATTGCCCTGAATTCCAAAATCTACAGACCCTCCTGGCTCAATAGAAGAATTCCATGACATTGGTGTAATTACATAATAGTTACCCTCTTCGGCAATATTTACACACCAGCTTGAATCAATCTTCACGTCTTTCTTATTTACCTTAACTGTCCATGTATTAACCCTGGAAGATGAATCATTCTTGACTTTGATTAATACCTGATAACCCGAACCCCAATTATTGATTGTGTACTCAGCCTTTACCCCATCAACTGCTGGCTTCTGTGCTGGTACAGCAACAGGAGTTGGCTGTGGTATTGGAGCTGACGTTCCATCAACGTGCTTCATAATTGCACTAATAATTTCCGGAACCGTCCACTGTAATGTACTTCTATCAATGTATCTGTGGCACTCACCATCTGAGCCTGCTGAATTGTTATCATAGATATTATTATCCCAGAGAATCATTGCTACATTGCTGTATTTAGCAGCTGCTCCCCAATAATAATCAGCCCACTTTACGCGGTCTGCTCTATTATTTCTGTTTGTTGCACTTGTCTCACCAACCACAACTGGAATATTCTTTGATAAGAACTTGGAGTTAAGGTCATTGAAGAATGAATCAATCTCTCCCTTGTTGCTGTCATCGAACCTTGTTGTGTAATTATCGCTTGCAATAGCGAAATGATATGGGATATAAGCATGAACCGAAAGAATTAATCTGTCTGATGCAGAATCCTTTGGCATTGCAAATGTATCTGTCATACATCCTTCGATTGAAGCATCATAACCCGGAACCATGACGCATCTTGTAGCGTTATTTCCACCTGTCGCTCTGATAGCATCAAGTGCAACCTGGTTATAATCATTAATACATGCGACTGCTTCCTTGATATCTGAGCTTGGATTATTTCTTGGGAACCACCACTCCTCGCTGTGACCAATAAGTCGTGGCTCATTCATTGTTTCAAAAATAAGATGGTAATCATAATCCTTGAACTCGTTTCCAATCTGTGTCCAGACTGACTTAAAGTAAGCCTCTGAACGGCTCTTATTAGCATTATTGGGAACATAGAAGCAATAATTGGCGTTAATATCGTGGTGTGTATTAAGAATTACATACATATCATTTTCGATACAGTAATCGACAACCTCATGAACCCTATTCATGAAGAAAGCAGGAATCTGATAATCAGAACCTGTTGTGTACTGTCCCCAGGAAACAGGAATACGAACTGTATTGAAACCTGCTGCTGCAACAGCATCAATTAACGCTTTTGTTGTTTTTGGATTCCCCCAGTATGTCTCATTTGAGGTTGTATATGGGAAATTAGCCTTCTGACCATACGAATCCAAGCTGTTTCCAATATTCCAACCTACTGTCATGTCTGAGACAACCTGTGTAGCTGTTCTGTTTGTACCGCTGGCAACATTTGGTGTTTTCACAGAAGCTGCTGTTACGACGATTATGAAACATAACACCAACAATAATAATCGCTTAATTGTTTTAACATGATGCATTCTTATGCATCTCCCTTCGTATTAGTGTCTCGACATACATATATAATATGTTTACGAAAACGTTATAGTCAATAATATAAGACTAATTATGTATATAAGGCACACAATAGTTGTCCAGGAAAGATGGTACATATCAAAAAAATCAGGGTATTCTTTCTTTTGCCCAAAACTAAAGGGCCATTCTCTGAGTTGAGAACAGCCCCGTGATTATTATTTGGTTGAATGGCCCGTCAATTTGAGGGTCGTATTGGTACCGCCGACCACCTTGTCAATCATATCGTCCTTCTATTATGATGACATGTTTGCCTTCCTCCC
>NZ_JHYA01000026.1 GCF_000621545.1 Anaerovibrio lipolyticus LB2005 | reverse complement strand
TATTGGTACCGCCGACCACCTTGTCAATCATATCGTCCTTCTATTATGATGACATGTTTGCCTTCCTCCCTCATGTTCTTAATAAAATCTAAACCGACGCCTGGTCTGAGCATGCCATTGTCTCGCATCTTGGCTTTTTTCCTAAGTTCATCTATCTTACCTACCTCAGCCAACTTATCCAAATCTTTCATATCTCCATCATAATTACCCTGAGCGACATGATAATCGACAATACCCAAATGGTTCCTTATTTTTGTGACAAGATATACCCTCGCGCCGCCGACCACCATGTCAAGTTCCATGTCGTCCATCTTGTTCATGAATTTCTTTTCCATTTTAGTTCCCTCCTTAGTATTTAAATATTGTTGTTTACTCTTGTCCTTTATATCCATGAGAGGATAAAAGTGTTATCTCTTTTTTATTTTTCTGCAAAAAAAAAATTTGGATTTCCTGCAAAACAAAAGAGCAGCTCATGATGAACTGCCCTCGTAGTATAAAGGTAGCTATTTACTCTTGCCTTATCCTGCCACTGGGCCATCGGAGCCACCGAGGATAAAGCAAAAAGCATATTTTCCATTCTTCTTGGTTTTGCCAAAACCTACGCCCAGATAAGCACAAGCATTAATGCCAGTAGAGCCATCCGAACCGCCGCCACTCGGCCCATGATGGCCTGGATGTCCTCCGGCTACCTGATCCAGCTCATCCTCGGAAAGAGTCATGTTATTCATCTGCTCCTGCTCATATTCCTTTAATTCCTCAAGGGTAAATGGCAGACCAACTTCCTGTGCCAGTGGAATAATAATAGCCTCCGCTGCCTTTTCACGCATAGCAGCATCATCTGAAGAAGCCCCGTTCTTCTCTGCAAAATTCTTGTCCAGAGCATTGAGCTTTTCAGCCAATGCTGCATCCTGGGCCAGCTTATCATAAAACTTTCCTACGTTCTCCTTTGCCATAATGTATTCCTCCTTAGTATTTAAATATTGTTGTTTACTCTTGTCCTTTATAACGCCATTGTTCAATTTTTTCTTCTCCAGAAGAAAAATCTTCCAATTAGCGTTTCAACGAGATGAAGAACTTATTGATCTCGTTATATCCATGAGAGAATAAAAGTGTTATCTCTTTTTTATTTTTCTGCAAAAAATTTGGTTTTCCTGCAACAATGGAGCAGTCCATAATGAACTGCTCCCGTAGACTAAAGCTCGTTATTCACTTCCGCCTCCAATTGGGCCATTGGAACCACCCAGAAGGAAGCAATAGGCCGTGTTCCCTTTTCTTTTAGTCTTACCCATTCCTACACCAAGAAAAGCACAGTACGCGCCTCCTCCGGACCTACCACCACCATCACCAAACTTACGATCTTTCCTTTGTCCTCCGGCTACCTGATCCAGTTCATCCTCGGAAAGAGTCATGTTCTTCATCTGGTCCTGCTCATATTCCTTCAATTCCTCAAGGGTAAATGGCAGGCCAACTTCCTTTGCCAGCGGAATAATAATGGCATCAACTGCCTTTTCACGCATAACAGCATCATCTGCAGAAGCCCCGTTCTTCTTTGCAAACTCCTTATCCAGAGCATTGAGCTTTTCAGCCAAAGCTGCGTCCTGGGCCAGCTTATCATAAAACTTTCCTACGTTTTCCTTTGCCATAATGTATTCCTCCTCTTTATAGTTTTTCGTTTGATTGTTCTTTCCTCATCGTCCATTTTTTAATTGCTGTCGGCGATAGGCCCGTTGGAGATACCAACAAAGATACAAAATGCTGTCTTTTTACCACTCTTGACCTTCCCCACTCCAACGCCGATGAAGGCACAGGCGGCGGCAGTACCGCCCTTTTTTCCTTTTCGATTCCGTTTGTTATATTCATATTTATACGAATCCCCACCAGCCACCTGGTCCAGCTCATCTTCGGAAAGAGTCATTTCCTTCAGCTGCTCCTGCTCGTATTCCTTTAATTCCTCAATGGTAAATGGCAGGCCAACTTCCTTTGCCAGCGGAATAATAATGGCATCAACTGCCTTTTCACGCATAGCAGCGTCATCTGTAGAAGCCCCGTTCTTCTCTGCGAAATCCTTGTCCAGAGCATTGAGCTTTTCAGCCAAAGCTGCGTCCTGGGCCAACTTCTCATAAAACTTTCCTACATTTTCCTTTGCCATAATGTATTCCTCCTTAGTATTTAAATATTGTTGTTTACTCTTGTCCTTTATATCCATGAGATGACAAAAGTGTTATCTCTTTTTTACTTTTCTGCAAAAAATTTGGATTTCCTGCAATAAAAGAGCAGTCCGTAATGAACTGCTCTCGTAGTATAAAGTTCCTTATTTAGATTTCATTCGAGTCGCAAACACGGCCGTTAGAAAAAGCTACCTACGAAACAATGTCTATTATACTGTATTCCATGCCCCGGAGGGGGCTTTGACTGTGAACAATATTCTCAGTCAAAAATAGAAGTGCGCCCCCATATCGGAGAAAGCCCATTGTGTAGCCTATACGAAAAAAATTTTCTATTTCCATAAACACTTTCCCTACTTCGGGGATATAAAGAACAAGAACAAGCAACTGAAACAACAGTAAGGAGGAAAACAAAATGGAAAAGCTCATGAACAAGATGGATGTTATGGAAATGGACAAGGTATCTGGGGGTTCTATAAAACTTCGTCCTCGTCCTCTTCCTCGCTTACCTCGCTCTGTTTGCCATGACAGTAACGCAAATTCTATGGCAGCTAATGTAGATGAAAAACAAAACGCAAGCGGTTTGCTAGGCTCCAGCATGGTTGGTAAATAATAGCGATATCCGCAACCAAAAGGACATGGATTTAGAACAATTGGACCAAAAACAAAATAAAAATAAGCGACCATATCGGAGAAAGCCCATTGGTATCCTATACGAAAAAAATTTTCTATTTCCATAAACACTTTCCCTACTTCGGGGATATAAAGAACAAGAACAAGCAACTGAAACAACACTCAAGAATGTAAGGAGGAAAACAAAATGGAAAAGCTCATGAACAAGATGGACAATATGGAACTGGACATGAACAAGATGGATGATATGGAAATGGATAAGGTATCTGGAGGTTTTCCTCGTCCTCGTCCTAGTCGTCCTAGTTGCCATGACAGTAACGCAAATTCTATGGCAGCTAATGTAGATGAAACACAAATGAAACTCCCTATCGGAAAACTCCCTGTCGCTGGTGGTCATAAAATCAATGTGTAATGCAAATTCTATGGCAGCAAATGTATTTGAAACACAAAACGCAAGCGCTTGTGTTGGTGAATAATAGCGATATAGGCTAAGTCGTGTCAGAGGGCATATCATCAGATGTGCTCTCTTTTTGTGGCTATGTGTTCTAAGTTGTGCGAATCGGGAAACTCCTTTTTGTTGTGCTACTTTTGACGGCGTTGTGTCCACTGCCTATAAAAAGCTACCTACGATTATACTGTATTCCATGCCCCGGAGAGGTTTTGACTGGGAATAATATTCTGATACGAAAATTGCTTGATATGTAACAGTCCCAAGTGAAAGGTAACCAGCCAGTAAAAGCAAGGCTTGAAAACTTTAATACAAAGTGGTCAGAGGAGATGCCATACCAATTCAAAAATCGTTGTAAAAAGTTGTCAAATATGATAACATACATTACACAAGGAAGGCTTTATGACTTGGAAGATAGGTTACTATAAGAAAGAGAATGGTGAAATTCCAGTTCTGGATTTTCTGCTTACCCTGGAACCCAAGATGCGAGCAAAGGTAGTACAGTACATAGACCTTCTGGAGAAAAGTGGTACTAATTTGCGAGAACCATATGTTGCACCTATTAAAGGTGATAAATATAAAGGTTTATGGGAATTAAGAGTAAGATTTGCCTCAGACATAACCAGGGTATTCTATTTCACCTACCAAAGCGATACCTTCGTTATGCTCCACGGATTTAAGAAGAAAACCAATAAAACTCCAACCAGTGAATTGGAGCGGGCATTGAAATACAAGCTAGACTTTGAGAGGAGAGGTACTGATGAATAAAGCAATGGCCAGCAGTTCTGAAATTCATGATATTCTGAATCAGGATGAGGAATTCAAAATCGAATATGACCGTTTGAAGCCTCGGTATGATTTGATTGCCCAAATCATTAATGCAAGGCACGAGCAGAAAATTACCCAGGCTGAAATGGCTAAGCGTATGGGGACGAATAAGTCTAACATCAGCCGTTTTGAGGAGAGTGTGAAAGTTTTTCTGTAAATAACATAATTAGTAATCTGCAAGGTCTTCTATGGTAAAATAAAATCATAGGAGGCCTTTTGTTATGGCAAGAAAATCTTCAAAACCAGTACACCATGTACAAATGACAGACGGTAAGCGCCAAATTATTCAGCAATTATTGACCGAATATGACATCAATTCTGCTGAAGACATTCAGGAAGCTCTGAAGGATCTTCTCGGCGGCACCATCAAAGAGATGATGGAAGCTGAAATGGATGAACATTTGGGCTATGAGAAATCCGAACGCTCATCAAATGATGACAGCCGCAATGGTTACAAGAAAAAGACGGTAAACAG
>NZ_JHYA01000025.1 GCF_000621545.1 Anaerovibrio lipolyticus LB2005 | reverse complement strand
AACTAAAATGGAAAAGAAATTCATGAACAAGATGGACGACATGGAACTTGACATGGTGGTCGGCGGCGCGAGGGTATATCTTGTCACAAAAATAAGGAACCATTTGGGTATTGTCGATTATCATGTCGCTCAGGGTAATTATGATGGAGATATGAAAGATTTGGATAAGTTGGCTGAGGTAGGTAAGATTGATGAACTTAGGAAAAAAGCCAAGATGCGAGACAATGGCATGCTCAGACCAGGCGTCGGTTTAGATTTTATTAAGAACATGAGGGAGGAAGGCAAACATGTCATCATAATAGAAGGACGATATGATTGACAAGGTGGTCGGCGGTACCAATACGACCCTCAAATTGACGGGCCATTCTACCAAATAATAATCTCAGGGCTGTTCTCAGATCAGGGAATGGCCCTTTAGTTTTGGGCAAAAGAAAAAGACCAGTCCAAAAAAGACCGGCCTTTCCCCGTAAGACTCTGGTACCCCACGGGAAATAGTGTAAGTAAGTATTCTAATATGCGGATATTCTATCATAAGGAAGTTGCCTGGCGCAAATTATCGAAATTCAAATTATTGGTAAGAACTGCTATATAATGATATAATTTCCCTCAAGATAATAAATATATAGGAGAGAAGGAAGTCAGATTTGAATAATGCGATTCTCATTAAAGATTATGAATTTCCTGCAGGGGAATGTATGAAAACTGGTGTATTTCGTTGCTATGGAGCAGAGCGATTCGAGAGCTTTTGCCAAGAATATATGAAGGGTGAAGTAAAGCTTGATATCATATGGAAAGATTTTCTGAGTTTGCCCTGCCATAATAGCGAAGAAGGGTATACAATCGAAGCATCTTGTTCGAAAGACGGAAAACCGCACAGAATTGATTTCGACACGACTTATGTTTTCAGAAATGAAAAATGTATGGATATTGGAGATTGCCAGCATATCGTGATTGAGTTCAAATAAAACCAAATTATTTCAACGATATTCACGGAGCTGTCCCAGGGATGGCTCCTTTTACTATGCTCTTTTCTTCTCTTCTCATATTTTCATTCTTACATTTTCTTATTGGTCTGTACAATTTTAATGGTCTGTTCTGCTATAAAATGCTCCAGCCATTGTTTTAGACTGTTTCCGAGTCCTGAGCAGGGGCATTTTTACGGCCCAAAATCTTTTTTGTGGCCATGGAAATCCAGTCCTTGTGCCATATTAAATGCAATAGTAGCCCAACGCCCATAATATAACCGCTGTAAGTATGTATGTGTCTGTAAAAGAGTCTTGCTTCCCTGCCACCGGAAATAAGGTGGAAATCCAGCATTAATCCAGTAACAATGCAAATCAATCCGCTTATAAATAGTATCCAATCCAGCCAATAATTCTTCTTCATGGAGATACCCCTTTCATTAATTACTGTGTATATTATAAGGCTTAAATCTAAACTGGAGATAAATAAATAATAAAAAAGGAGGATAAAGGAAGCAACCAACAAAACACAGCTCGCTGCCCCAAAATAAAGCAATGGCAAGAACTGCCATATAATGATATAATTTCTCCAAAGAAATCGGATGTTTTAGGTTGTAATTTTTATGGAGGGTCATTCAACATTGTGGGGGTGGATGATTATGAAAAGGCTATTGTCTGTACTGGTAATGCGGTGGTGATGGCTTGCATGCTGCCAAGCTGCGAGGCTGAAGATGTTTGGGTTGATCACTGGAGAGATTCGAATATAGATGTCTACGTGATGGATGAAACTATTTACAGCGGAACATCTAGTAATGGCAGATATTTTAATGTGACGGCCAAGACAGTGAGGGACGGACAACAGCTGGATGTGATAACCTGGGCGTTTAGCAAGCATAATGATGATATGTGGCGGTTTGAGACAAGCATCATGGATGGCAGCCACACTACTGTGGTCATCCCCAGAAATGGTATCTTTGAGTTCTGTATGGATAAGCTAGGCTGGGGATACAGAATAGTAGACTCTTGGTATTACTGAATAATCTCAACGATGCACACGGAGCTGTCCTTAGGGGCGGCTCCTTTAAGTTTGCCCAAAGAAAAAAGACTGGCCATGGCGTGCCAGTCTTTTTCCCTGCTGGTGTGGGGACCAGCAGGAGAGTTTTGATGTGAACCCAATAGAGAGTAGGAAAGGAAGTAAGTAAGAAAGCGTTATATTTTTAATAGAATTTTACTTAAATAAATTTTAACATATAATGGTTACACCGTGCAACCAATTTTTATGTTTAAAGCTCTGTTCCTTCATGAATTTCCGTAATTATATTGTTATCATCTACCACAAAAGACATTTCTACCGCAGAGTTAGGAGCATTGAAGCAATAGTACATCTTTCCATTTATTTTTACATCCTCCCCGGAGCCAAATTTTTGGATGACTTCTTCATAGGAGCTGCCCACCCGAATTCCGCTTGGGGTAGAAAGGGAGTTGTCTTTAAGTACAAATCCTGCAACCAACATTTCATTTTCGGGAAGATTCTCGTTTGCAAAACAGCGGCCGGTAATAGAGAAAGACTCAGAATACTTGTAGGTCACAAGATGAAGCCACTGGGTTGAAAAATCAGACTTTTCAATGGGTTCGCCGTAAATATCCTTTACATAGCCAAGGGTACATCCTGCACCCACTCCGCCAACATACATTTCCTCTCGGGGCATATTATGTGCAAAAGCCACTGATGACATTAACAAACTAAAAAAGACAACAAATGCTATAAGTTTTGATTTACAAGTCATATACATTACATCTCCTTTAAATTTAGATATGTTCCTTCAATAAATCCCGATGCATCTTTTATATCTAAATGAATAATTCTATCAGTCATAAAAAAATCCTTCCCATAATTGAAACAGGCGGAGGCTTCCGTTCCCTCCGCTGTTAGTAATGGCACTGGAAGAAGCTATACAATCCCTGATGAAAAGCATAACCGCTTCTACGTGCCTTTATTTACTTTTATATACGTTTTATTTGGGTGTGTATTTTCTTTTCTGTTATTTATATCCATGAGCTGGGGAAAGTGTTATCATTTTAGATACTTTTCAAATCTGAACATACCATCAGGGAATTGTTCATCTGGTGGTAAGTCCTTTTCTTCAGGGTCGTTTGGGTTAGGGTGGTGTTTATTGAAAAATTCCACGATATGAAAACCACAACGGTTTACATAAAAATGGATGTTTCTTTTCTCAAAATATGGAGTGATGGTTTCCCAGATCTTTACTTGTGGAAACATCTTTTCAACTTCACACCATGCAGCATAACCGATTCCCTTGCTGTGTTCATTGGGAGAGGTAAAGAGAATTTCAAGCTCGCCTCTGGTCTCCTCAACATTAATTATAAGACCGCCCACCTTCTTGTTGTTCACGACAATTCTATAGGCAAGCCCGTCATCAATGGATTTTTCGATGGTACTTCTGGAAATTATTTCCCCTTCTTCCTCGAAGTGGTTATCCCTCATACCAAATTCTTCCATGGCCCCATAGCGGAAAGCCTCCTGATTATCTAGTATAAATTGTTCACGATCACTGTCTGCCAGTGGTAATAATTGTACATTTAATGCCATTCGATAACCTTCTTTTTCAATATTTGTAGCGATATTATACCATATTAGTACAAAGAAAAAAGACTAGTCCAAAGTCAAAGACCAGCCTTTTTCCTGCTGGTGTGTTCGCCAGCAAAGGAGTAATATTGTGTGTTATATGGTAAGGAGTAATATTCTAGGAAAAGCCGGCATGGAGGACCGGCTTGGTATTTGCTGGAGGGACCAGCAAATGGAATGGTATGGGTAAATTTTAGCATGAATAGTTACAATAGGCAACTACTCTTGTAAATAAGCAAAAAAAGAGCCGGTCATACAGACCGGCAAAGGAAGGAACGACTACAAAAATGTAGCACATAAAAGGAAAACGTTATACGGAAAGTAATATGATAACTTAATTTTAACATGAATAGTTACGATGGGCAAATACTCTTTCAGAGTGTCCCATACCACCTTATAAAATCATCCTTATGGGCCCCGTAATGGGTGCCGTCCTTGAACCATTGGGAGAACATCAAAAACCGCTGGGTGCCGCTGGAAAATACATCCTTCCAGTACCGCTGGCCATTTTTATTTTTTGCTGACATTTAAACTGATGCCAGATTTGAGTTTTACGGTAATGTGGTCGTTATATACGATTATGCTATCCAGTAGCCTTTGCATCAAAGGGTCATCATATTTATTCAACTCCTGTGGCTGCGTTTCGATGAAATCGCATCTACTTTGAAATAGGCATGATTACTGGGGCGGGATTGATATGTTTATGGCACCTAGCCTTTTTTATAAGTTGGGTATGTGGAGGTGCTAGAATGTGGAATTGATGTTAGAAAAGTAGAGTGGTGAATTATTATATTGCTGGAGGAATTGCACCTGCGATTCAGCATTATGCTATAATATGGAGCAGAGAGCAGGGGAGGGATAGACTTGCCTAATATAGAAGAAACAGCTAGAGCGTTGCGAAAAAGAGGATATGAGGTATCGTGTTTTGAAACAGGCGAGGAAGCAGCGCAGTATCTGGATGCATGGTGATGGTGGTATATTTTAATGATACAAGGTTTGTGTAATACGGAGGGCAATCAACTGTTATGAATAAAAAGATATTGGTAGCAGTACTTCTGACAGCGATATTAGCGGTTGTGACTATGGGCTACGCTGTGGGGAACTATTTTGTAGATTTTGCCTTAAAGAGAGGTAATGATAACGACCCGTTGGCACCGCCGGCGGCATGTGCATATATTCAGGATAAAAACCTAACGGTTCCTCCTGAACCAATAGCACTAAAAGAAAAATGGAGTGCTATATCCTCTGATAACCGGCATTTGGCAGCAACCCACTTTTCAACAGCACGTACTGGAAAACGCTGGGCCATTTTAATACATGGTTATGGAATGAATCAGCATTATGCTGGGGATTATACCGAAGTTTATCTACAGAATGGATATCAGGTTTTGACACCAGATCTTTGTGCATCGGGAGAAACCGATGGTCAGTATATTACCATGGGGGTCAAGGAAAGTGAAGAAATCGCTGTTTGGACCAGGAAAATAAAGGAACAATACCCAGATGCTGAAATCGTATTGCATGGCGTGTCCATGGGCGCTGCTACAGCATTGATGGCCGCTGCCAGAGATGATATAGAGGGAGTTGTGGCTGTAATTGAGGATTGTGGATATACCAGTGTCTATGAAATGTTTTCCACCCAATTGGGAGTTCTCTTCGATCTGCCAGAGTTTCCTATTATGAATTGCATTGACATAGTCAGTGGCATAAAAACTGGTGTGATGCTTTCTGATGCGACTCCTATAAAGGTTATGGATAAAATAAAGGTACCAGTATTGTTCATTCACGGTGAGGCTGATAAGCTTATTCCTCCTGTCATGATGGAGCAGCTATATGATGCTTGCAAAGCCAAAAAGGAAAAGTTCATTGTATCAGGTGCTGGGCATGGCAATTCTATGTCAACAGACAGCAAGAAATATTGGTCGGGAATTTTTGATTTCCTGGCACAGGCTGAGGGGAATTAATAGTAAGGGGAGTAAAAAAGCCGTATGAGTGTAAAATTACGGTTATAGACAAAAAGTGCTTTACGGATTATTAGGAACCTAATGAACTGGTGAAAGAAATTGACACAGAAGTTGAGATGTCAAAGAGCCGTGATGAATAAAACACTTAGATGAAAACGGGGCCTTCTCAATTTGAGATAGGCTCCATTTTTGCAGGAAAACCAAATTTTTTGCAGAAAAGTAAAAAGAGATAACACTTTTGTCATCTCATGGATATAAAGGACAAGAGTAAACAACAATATTTAAATACTAAGGAGGAATACATTATGGCAAAGGAGAACGTAGGAAAGTTTTATGAGAAGTTGGCCCAGGATGCAGCTTTGGCTGAAAAGCTCAATGCTCTGGATAAGGAGTTTGCAGAGAAGAACGGGGCTTCT
>NZ_JHYA01000024.1 GCF_000621545.1 Anaerovibrio lipolyticus LB2005 | reverse complement strand
GGATATGGTGGTTGCAGCCGGCAATCCTGCAATGGAAAAAATTAAAAATATAGATAACAAGAACAAATAAAAAATACAACTAATGGGAGGGAAAAATTATGGCTGTTGAAAATGTAAAAATGTTTTTTGACAAGGTATTAGAGAACGAGGAGCTTGGAAAAAAACTAAAAGAAGCAGATAATATTTATTGCGAAAAACATCCTATGCCACCGGAATCTACTACAGAAATTGACATAAAGGACTACAATGACAAATATTTTGCAGAGGTACTTCAGCCATTGGCTAAAGCAGAGAAATTACCCTTCACTTTAGAAGAATATCACCTTGCAGGGCAAACACTTACTGATGAGGAACTAGATAAAGTTGCTGGTGGATGGTCTATTGGTGGCTTCGTAAAAGGGATAGCGCTAACTGTTTTTAAACCAATTGCTATACCAGTGAAGATAATATCGGCCGTTAGTGACATTGGTGTCATAGTAAAAAAAGGCTGCAATGCCGCTCAAATTGCTTATTTAGTGTACAAAAATGTAATGCCACTAGGTGATGATCTTGCAAAAGCAACCATTGATGCTGCAGTAGGTATGCTCAGAAAGGAGGGAAAACATGAATTGGCCGATAACTTATTGAAAGAGTTTAATAAGCTAAGCTATAGGTCGTAAACGGAAAGATAACACCGTTATCCTCCCATGGATATAACGAGATTAATATGTTCTTCATCTCGTTGAAACGCTAATTGGAAGATTTTTCTTCTGGAGAAGAAAAATTTGAACAATGGCGTTATAATAAACCAATACAAATACAAACTCCTACGAGAGCAGTTCATTACGAGCTGCTCTTTTATTTTGCAGGAAAACCAAATTTTTTGCAGAAAAGTAAAAAAGGGATAACACTTTTGTCATCTCATGGATATAAAGGACAAGAGTAAACAACAATATTTAAATACTAAGGAGGAATACATTATGGCAAAGGAGAACGTAGGAAAGTTTTATGAGAAGTTGGCCCAGGATGCAGCTTTGGCTGAAAAGCTCAATGCTCTGGATAAGGAGTTTGCAGAGAAGAACGGGGCTTCTTCAGATGATGCTGCTATGCGTGAAAAGGCAGCGGAGGCTATTATTATTCCACTGGCGCAGGAAGTTGATCTGCCATTTACCCTTGAGGAATTAAAGGAATATGAGCAGGATCAGGTGAAGAACATGACTCTTTCCGAGGATGAGCTGGATCAGGTGGCCGGCGGCTCCCTGAAAGAAGGCGGGGATAAATCTAAAAGCAAAAGGGTAGATTGTAATCATGCGGCTTGTGCCTATATCGGTGTAGGGATAGGACTCAAAAAAAAGAACGGAAAAACGGCCTTCTGTATAATCATCGGTGGTTCCAGCGGTCCGATTGCAGGATAATGCAAAACTAAATAGCAATCTTTAGTCTACGAGAGCAGTTCATTACGAGCTGCTCTTTTATTGTGCCATTAGTTATATATTTTGAATAAAAGAATGCCCTGATAGTCAGGGCACTTATTTTAAACTCCTGCCTGCTTCATGGAGAGAGGAAACAGACAGGGGAAGGGATTTATTACAAAAAAAGGAAGATCCCCTGCCTGTGTTTTGGAGAGGATACAGACAGGGGGGAGAATGAGAAGAAGCATAGAAAGTGCCTGTTAGAATGGCTACTTTCAAAAGGTGAGGAAACGGTGTAGAATTGTTTGTAGTGTAGAACTCATATGTAAAACCAGTGTCAGGAGATAAGCTATATGATAACAGTAAACCTATATTACAAGGGAATAAACGGAGCGGCGAGAGCTTTTGCCAACGAGATGGAGTCAAGTGGTATCGCTGATGCCATTAGAGCAGAAAAAGGTAATCTTCGTTATGAATACTTCCAACCATTAAACGATGCAGAGACTATTCTCCTTATAGACAGTTGGACGGATCAGGCTGCTATTGATGCCCATCATAAATCACCTATGATGGGGCAAATTGTAGCACTGCGTGACAAGTATGATTTGCACATGACAGCAGAAAGGTTTGTTAGTGAGGATTTAGGTTCAGACGAAGCATTTATCAGAAAGTAGTGGCTTTTATGCTATTGGAGGATTAATATGGACAGAGAATTACCTCGCCCGGATGAAATATGGCGTCATTTCAAGAATAAACTATATAAGATTATTGCTATAGCCCAGCACACCGAGTCAGATGAACAGCTTGTGGTGTATCAGGCTATGTATGGCAGTGAAGGCATTTATGCAAGACCGCTGGATATGTTCATGAGCGAAGTGGACAGGGAAAAGTATCCGGATGTTGAGCAGAAATATAGATTTGAACGGATTGAGTAGTATGGACTTACATGAAATAGTTTTACAGTATTTGGTTATAGTTAATATTGCAACAGCTATAATTTACGGCTGGGATAAGCTATGTGCAATAAAGCATTGGTGGCGAGTACCGGAAATTACATTGCTCGGAATAGCAGCTATCGGTGGCAGCATTGGAGCTTTGCTGGGAATGAGAATATTCCACCACAAAACCTTGCATCTAAAATTTAAGTATGGTGTGCCGGTGATATTGATGTTGCAGGTGGCAGGATTGGTATGGCTACATGCACCGGGTAACTAATGGAGGATCAGATGCCACATATATATGTCGATGCGGATGCCTGTCCTGTGGTAACGAAAATAGAGAATGTAGCTAAATGCCATAATATGCCTGTAACCCTGTTCTGTGATACCAATCATATACTCCAGTCCGATTACAGTGAGGTAAAGGTAATTGGAGCAGGGGCGGATGAGGTTGATTTTGCTCTGGTTAACTCCTGTCGGGCAGGGAATATAGTCGTGACCCAGGATTATGGTGTGGCAGCCATGGCTCTTGCCAGAGGTGCTTATGCCATCAATCAGGATGGATGGCTATATACCAATGAGAATATTGAGGGCCTGCTAGCTAAGAGACATTTTATTAAGAAAATGAGAAATGCAACTCATAAGCACCATATAAAGGGGCCCCGTAAGAGGACCGTTGGTGATGATGAGAAATTCACTCAGGCGTTTGAACAACTGCTGGACAAAGTAATAGACTTCCAATAAGGTTCCTTATCAGAAGGTAAAAAATATCCCCCGGAAACAGCATCACTGCTGCTTTCGGGGGATTTGGTTTTTGCGCGATAAAAGTAAGTAATAATCTATCCTGGCTTACATCATAAAGAAAGTTGGGCCGCTGGGTGGCAGCCCACAGTGTATTGGACTACTAGGAAGGAACAGTAGCCCATACAGAAAGGAGTGTACAAGGTTTTTATCAGAAATTGTTATTCGAAATTTCGCTGCGTTGCTGTTTTATTGCTTGGAACCTTTGTGCTTCCAACTCATATCTTTCTACTTCCTGTAAAAACTGTTTTGATAGACTATTGTCTTGTCCGCCGATAGAGGGGACAGGAATATGATCTAAAAGCCCGCTAAAGATAGACACTATGGGATTATTGCTGGTCATATATAAGCCCCCCTCATATTTCTTACGAGCAAATTATATCATTTATTTTGGTAATTTTATAATACATTTTAGTTATGATGATGGTATGGATGGACAGTTTTTGGTTATTAAGTATTGTGTTATAATATGAGCCAAAGATAAATGAAAGAGACGGATAATATGAGAATATTTGTTGATGCAGATGGCTGTCCGGTAGTTAGGCAGACGGAGGAAGTGGCCAGTAAATATGATGTTCCTGTTACACTTCTTTGTGACACCAATCATACACTACAATCAGATTACAGTGAGGTAAAGGTAATTGGAGCAGGTGCAGATGCGGTGGATTTTGCTCTAGTTAATCTGTGCCACGAAGGTGATGTGGTTGTTACCCAGGATTACGGTGTTGCGGCTATGGCTCTGGGTAAGAAGGCATATGCTATCCATCAGAATGGATGGCTATATACCAATGAAAATATAGATAGGTTGCTGATGGAGCGACACATCACCAAGAAGGCACACAGGGCATCTGGGAAACATCACCTAAGGGGACCAAGGAAACGCTTGGAAGATGATGACATCCAGTTCAAGGAGTCATTGGCAAGGCTGTTGGCAAGTATAACAAATTAATAATATAGCTGCTCTCAAATGAGGGCAGTTTTTTATTTTGGCCGCTTACAAGAAGCCCAAACCACGACATAATGTGAAGTGTAGATATCATGTTGTGAGGAGGCATTTATATGAAAAGCGATGAAGAAGTAAGCCGTATTGAAAAAACTTATCAGCCTGGAATGAGAGTAAGGCTTCTTAAGAAGTATGGACAACAGTCACCACCGGTTGGAACCATGGGGACCGTCAGGGCAGTGGATGTTTTTGGGTATATCCAGATTTCATGGGATAACATACCGGGAGTAATTGTGGTGTTGGATGGGAAGCCGCCCCTCTTTCACGGCTCACTTCCATCGGTGGCACCCAGTAAGTGGCTTTGGCCCATCGTTGGAGCTGGAGCCACGGTCTGGGGCCGGGGCGGCGACGCGAAACGAAGTGAGCTAGTGCCCGTAGGGCGGAAGCCCATAAGATGTGGCTTTTTGTGGGTGGCTTCCTTTTATCCCCATTATTTTTAAAATTTTTATAACACTTTTATTCTCTCATGGATATAAAGGACAAAGAAAAACAAACACACAATAAGGGAGGCGTTTATTATGACAGTATTAAACAATGATAAGATTCAGGTTATTCAGGAAGCTATTGATAGCGAGAAGTTATTAAAGTGCATTCAGGATATGCCGGAAGATCGTGTGGAAAAGGCTTTTCAGAATGATGACATTAAGAAGCTGGCTGATAGACTCAGCGAGGATACAGAACTGTTTGATGCAGTTATGAATGTCTATGACACCGATAAGTCTTACGAAGCTGCTACTGCTGCTGTTCCAGGCAAATATACCAAGGCAGAGTTTGATGAGTTCCGTACTGTTTATGCAAATCTTTTCCTGAAGAATTTCCATGAGAAGGTTTTCGTGGAGAAGGATCCTAATAAGCTCACCGATGAGGAACTGGATAAGGTTGCTGGCGGAGTTCCACTCAGTGCTGTATTCGGCTTTGTCGGTAAAGGCGTTAACTGTGTGTTGGATAAGGTTCCAATTAGTGAAAATGCCAAAAAGAGAGCAAAGCTCGTAGTAAACACAGTTAGCGGTGTGGCAGCTGTGGCCATTGGTACAGCAATGTGTGCCACCGGAGTCGGTGCAGGAGCTGGTGCTCTTGTTATAGCCGGCGGTGCTATTGATATTGCAAATGCCGTTCACGGTGCGGCTACTATGAACAAGAAGTAATCATTAATCGGGAATGAAAACGGGGCCTTCTCAATTTGAGATAGGCTCCATTTTTGCAGGAAATCCAAATTTTTTGCAGAAAAATAAAAAAGAGATAACACTTTTATCCTCTCATGGATATAAAGAACAGGAAGAATTTAAATCACAAAAAATAACACAGGGGGGATAAAAATGAATGATGAGAAGTTGACAAAACGGCTGGAAGATTTTGATTTTTCTCTCCTGCATCCAGTGAGGGAGACTTTAAGGAATCAGTTATTGTTCATGCACCGTCGGGATAATGCCATGAAAGGTATTATGATGGGGAAGATGACAGATGATGAGCTGGATATGGTGGTTGCAGCCGGCAATCCTGCAATGGAAAAAATTAAAAATATAGATAACAAGAACAAATAAAAAATACAACTAATGGGAGGGAAAATACCATGGCAAAGGAAAACGTAGGAAAGTTTTATGATAAGCTGGCCCAGGACGCAGCTTTGGCTAAAAAGCTCAATGCTCTGGACAAGGAGTTTGCAGAGAAGAACGGGGCTTCTTCAGATGATGCTGCTATGCGTGAAAAGGCAGCGGAGGCTATTATTATTCCGCTGGCAAAGGAAGTTGGCCTGCCATTTACCCTTGAGGAATTGAAGGAATATGAGCAGGAGCAGCTGAAGGAAATGAATCTTTCCGAGGATGAGCTGGATCAGGTAGCTGGTGGAAGTGGAGGGAAACCTTCAAAGAGGTTGGAGCCTAGAGGTGGTCTTAATGCTTGTGCTTATGTTGGCGTAGGTTTTGGCCAAACCAGGAAGAATGGAAAATATGCTATTTGCTTTATTATTGGTGGCTCCGATGGCCCAGTTGCAGGATGAGGCAAAACTAAATAGCAATCTTTATACTACGAGAGCAGTTCATTATGAGCTGCTCTTTTGTTTTGCAGGAAAACTAAATTTTTTGCAGAAAAATAAAAAAGAGGTAACACTTTTATCCGCTTATGGATATAAAGGACAAAGAGTAAACAACAATATTTAAATACTAAGGAGGTAAATAAAATGGAAAAGAAATTCATGAACAAGATGGACGACATGGAACTTGACATGGTGGTCGGCGGCGCGAGGGTATATCTTGTCACAAAAATAAGGA
>NZ_JHYA01000023.1 GCF_000621545.1 Anaerovibrio lipolyticus LB2005 | reverse complement strand
GCGGAGGCTTCCGTTCCCTCCGCTGTTAGTAATGACACTGGAAGAAATTATACAATCCCTGATGAAAAGCATAACCGCTTCTACGTGCCTTTATTTACTTATATATACGTTTTATTTGGGTGTGTATTTCCTTTTCTGTCTTTTATATCCCTGAGCAGGGGAAAGTGTTATAAATTAGCAGGAAATAATGAAGTTATTTTTTTATTCAACCCCGCCCACCAGCCGTGGCCGCGTCTGCACACAGCCGGAAAAAGAGAGCGCAGCCGCCCCCACGGCATACGCCCGCCCAAAAAACTAACTATTATTATATTAAAACGCAATATATAATGGCTAATTGTATTTCTAAAAAAACATGTTTTATGCAGGATTATCCTTTGGACACATAGAATATGGTCACCAGATAGTAAATTCTACTTAGCGATTCCTTTGCTAATTATATTTTTAAGGAGGTAATTATATATGCCTATAGTAGTTATTATTTTAGTAATATTATTAATCGGTATTATTAGAGGTATAATTTTAAATCCTTCAGGTTTTCTTACACAGTTTTTTCTGCCTCTTTATGGTACAGTCGCCCCTTATCTTTTTGGATTTTTAGCAGTATTTGCTATTTTGGGTGCCTTTAGTGTAATACAAAAAAGAAAATCTAATGAAGTAGTTCCTGAACATGGTGTAAGAAATTGTCTTATTTTTTCTGTAATATTTGCTGTCCTTGCGTATACAGGAGTTATTGCGGATAATTATTATGAAAATAATATTGTTCCAATGAATGAAGCTGCTAAGGCTGAAAAAATATCCGAGAATAATGGGGATAATCAAAAAAATGCGGAGGATAAGAATAAAACAAAAGAGTCCGTAGACGAAAAGACTGTCAATCCAGCAGAATACAAGGAATTTTACAATAAAATACGATCTATAGAAAATAGATATATATCAATGTATGATTCCACGTTTACACCTGTTATTCAATCATATAAGAATATGCAGATAACAAAACAAAAAGCATCTGATGCAATTTATGGTTTATCTACTGCATGTACTCAAAGTAGTAAAGATATATTGGCTGTTCGTATACCTGATTCACTTCCTGATAAAGAAAAGGAAAAAGCTAAAGAAGCCCAAAAAAATTCTTCTTTTGCTGCAGACAATATGGCACTGGCTTGTTTAGAAGCCCAAAAAGTCATTAATAGCAATGATGGTGGTGAAAAATACGCTCGTCGACATCAAAAGTTTATGGATGACTCTAATGAAAAACGAGTTAAAGCGGAAATGCTTTATCAAGAAGTTGCAGATAGCTTACAGATAAATTTAAAAGACTAATAAATTTGGGGGCTGTTTCTCTGGACAGCTCCTTTTTGGTCCAAGAAAAAAGGTCAGTCTGCAGACCGACCTTATTACTGTTGGCGTGGTGGCCAGCAGTGCGCCTATCATTAAAAAAAGCCAGTTGGAGGACTGGCTCTCTTACTTGCTGGGGATAGAGCCCCCCAGTGAGTTTTCACTTACTAAAGTATATGAACAGGAAACCATGTTTTGTAAGTTCCTTTCTTAGCCTACCCAATGTTGGGATAAATACCTTTTTGTGCGTTTAAAATAAATTCAACGATAGCAGAGGTTTCATCCCCTGCAGCGATAGAGACATTACTGAAATAGTCTCCTTCTATTTCAAACGTCATAAGGTTTTTGTGTGGTTGCTTAATATTTATAATTTTAGATATTTCATATTTCTTTTTATCATTACCTTTAGTATGTAATATGTACGTTTTGTATACTTCTATGATCTCATTACTTGATGAAATACATGGTATTTCTACCCGTATATACATATAATTCTTTAGTTTTTGATTTACACGGGCTAGTCCTTCTTTTGCTTCAACATTATTTATATCTATATCTAATACTTTATTATAGTATTCTATTGCATTATTGAAGTGGCTTTCACGTTCAAATTCAACTGCTCTGGCAACTAAATTTTGTACATTTTCTCCCCTTATATTAATAGTGGCAGAACCAATACTAATATTTCCATTCACATGAATATTATAATTTTTTACAGCCTGGTCAACCAAAAAATTACTATTACAATACTTACACACAGCCGTTTTTTCTTCCGGATTAACTTGAAGTGTTCCACCACAATTAGTACATTTTGCTGGAACAAAAATTGTTGAACTCTTGTCAAAAGAAGAAATCGACATATCGCTTGCAGTATTATCACCTATATTGCTGAGTTTTGTACCACATTTCATACAAAATTTTGCATTATCAGGTAATTGCTCACCACAATTTATACAAAACATTACTATTCCGCCCTTCAGTAACTGTAATATAAAAAACAGTAAACATCTCAATTTGTGCTACTAAGATTGATATTTTTTTATAGCAAATTCAGCATAGCGTAGAGCCTCTTTACCTAATGTAAAAGTATATGAACCTATTGTGAGATTATCAAAATAAGCTGTGCTGTAGTGAATTTCCTGTGGCCAGTCCATTATAAATGTTGTATCTTTTCCAAATGAACTACGACTTATGTATATTACTCTTTTATCTGTGAATGTTAATGCACCCATATCACTATATATACCCTTACCACTAATTACAGCTTCAACCACAACATCAATTTTTTCATTTTCTGTAATGATATTTGCAAGTGCCTTTTTTGCTTTTGGATTATATTTAAAATAGTTTTGTTTATCAGCATTATCTATATGTAACATAACATTGAATAATTCACTTTCTGATTTAGGGCATTCTTCTCCATGAACTTTATCAAATGCCCATTTCATTGAGTCAAAAAATGGTTTGTTTATATTAAATTTTTGTCCATCTATAAATACATCACTGCTTAAAAAACCTTTATCATATCTACAATTTTTTCCTTTATCCCAATTTAGACGCAAAGATATATCTTTTACAAATCTTGATCTACGAAGGAAAATCGCATTTCTGGTTGTAAGTACCAGCACACCGTTTATAACACTATTATCTATTTTCATTGAGGCGGCTCCTACAGAAATGATTTGTTCATCACTAAATAACATTTCCACAAGAGCCTCTTTTTCTTTTGGATTTTTCTTAAAATAAGATAACGAATCAGCTTTTTGTATCTGTTCCTCTATACTAGGCCCAGCTGGTCTAATTGGAGCTGGATTTGTAGAGGCAGTAATTGTCCCCATCGTTGTTTCCTCTGGGTTTTCAATCGCAGTATTATTAGATACATTATTTGATACTGAATTATCTGGGATGGAGATTTGCGCCCCACAATTAAAACAAAATTTAGCATTATCTGGTAGTTTTGTGCCACATTGAATACAGAACACCGCCAAGACCTCCATTCTTTATTTACATATACGTTAAATTCTATTCATTATATATAGTTATATTTCTCCGAGGTATGTGACATTCCTGCTTATACATATTTTTTTTGTTAATCACACCAAAAAACTCGACGTCCCTTCGTTGTTCTTTGATTATTAGCTTAACCAATACGCCCCCAAAAATTAAAAAAAGGCCAGTCTGCAAACTGACCTTATCACTGCAGCCGTGGGGGCCAGCAGTGCGCCTATCATTAAGAAAAGCCAGTTGGAGGACTGGCTTTCGTATTTGCTGGAGGGACCAGCAAATGGAATGGTATGGGTAAATTTTAGCATGAATAGTTACAATAGGCAACTACTTGTGTTAGATAAGCAAAAAAAGAAGCCGCTTGACGGCCTCTTTCCAGCCAGCTTGGAGGGCTTGGCTGCTTGTTGGTTTAAAACCAACAATTATAAAATAAGGGTGTAAAATAATACTAACATGGCTAATATATTTTTACAAGATGCCTTTGGTCTTATTTCTTATAAGTTACAGTGTCCCATACCATCTTATAAAATCATCCTTATGGGCACCGTAATTAGTGCCGTCCTTGAACCACTGGGAGAACATCAAAAACCGCTGGGTGCCGCTGGAAAATACATCCTTCCAGTAACGCTGGCGGATTTTCTTTTTTACATCGTCGCGGGTTTCCCCGTCCTTCAGAAGCCACATAATGGGCAGGGCCCGGTGGGTGTATTCCTTGCTTCCTTTCACGGAGCCGTAGAGCTTTAGCTTTTCATCACTGAATACATACCCCGCAGCCAGAAGGTTAATCAGGGCAGTTTTTACAAAGTCACTGACAGAAAGGTTTCCTTCCGGAAGGGGCGGAGTGGTGCGCTTTCTTCTTATGGGCTCAAAGACATAGACCCCGATGAGTTTTAGGAGAAACAGGGCTTCCTCCAGATACCGCCCCAGCACCACCTCACGAAAGGCCGTAACCTTCTGGGGATTGCCGTTTTTAAGGTTGTCCACGTAGGCGGTGCCCACATCCTTGGCCTTTTCAATGAGCTTGGATTCCAGATAATCTATATCTGAGGCATTGAAGCTGTCATCCTTGGTGGTCATGAGAATTATGTGGTTCCACCATCCCTTGTCCGTCAGGTGCTGGCGGGTCCTTCGCTCCAAATCCCGGGCCTGTCCCACATACACCTGTTCATCAGACAGGAGAAGGTAAACCCCGTACCGCTTGCAGTCCGCCTTTTCAATAAGGTCATCAATGGACTGGCGGGGGGATGAGAACATGGCCCCTATTTGCCATGAGGTGTCCTCAATGTACATAACCCCGCTTAAATCCCCGTCATATAAAAGCATTTGGATGGTTTTTGCTGTGGTGAGCATAGGCTTACTGTCCATTGATTTGTACCCAGTAGTCAGTAATGCCCCTGGCTATAGCTGCAGCTATTTCCTGCTGGTGGTTCATCAGCAGCAGGGCATCAATATCATTGTCGATAAAGGCAGTTTCCACCAGCACTGCGGGCATAATGGTGGAGCGGAGCACAGCCAGAAGGGAGCGGGTTCTTATTCCCCTGTCCGGGAAGGTACCATCAATATCCTGCATTGTTTCTATGAGCTGGGCATGGATGCACCTTCCAAGCCCATAGCCTTCCCCTTTTAAGTCATATACGAGGGTTTCCGCCCCGCGAACAGTTTTATCAAAGGCGTTGCAGTGGATGCTGACAAAAATATCCGCCTCCCAGTCGTTGGCACTCTGGATGATATTTTCCCCTGCAGACTCCCCGTAAAGGTTATTGCTCTGCAGCAGCTTCACCCCACAGCCCGCCTTTATGAGATACCGCTTCACCAGCTCCCCAAATTCCTTGATGGTCACATATACTACCTCAGTAGGGGCGGCGTTGTCTTTTATCTTCTCAAATTTTATAATGTCATTCATTTTGGTAACCTCGTAAATCGTAAAATTTTATATAATCCCTTGCAAAAGATATAATAATTTACTAAAAATATAGCATAGTGATGGCGGTATGTCCATTATTTTTAGTAAAATTTTTTATTTTTGTAGATTTTTTTCGTAATTGGTGCTATATTATTTACATCACGAAAATAAAAGGAGATTACAAAAGATATGTCACCGTCAGAGAGCATGAAAAATTTTGCTGAAAGATTAAAAGCCCTGCGACTTGGCCAGAAGAAACTGACAGTTGCCGAGGCTGCCAAGGAGCTGGGAGTTGCTTCAACAAACTTAAACAACTGGGAAAGAGGTGTGGCAAAGCCGCCTTTTGATATGCTGCCAAAGTTCGCGGAATATTATAATGTAACCGTTGATTATCTGGTGGGCTATGCACCCAGTGAAAAGACCCAGCACATTCTGGATGTGTTAAACGGTCTTACGGAAAAAGAACAGGATGGTGTGATTAACCTTCTTGATGTCATGAAGAAAAAGGAGCAGTAAGAGCCTGCTTACTATTACTGTATTATCTTATATTATATTATCTTATATTAGAGAGGTGTCAGCCCTTGTGCCCCATAGCCTGGCGGGTATCCACAGGTCCTCATGGGACCACATATAGTACCACAACAAGTACCACAACCTGGGCCACATTTGCACCACTAACAGGGCCACAAATGGGAGTTATTAACAACTTAATCACAGTTTATTCACATTGGTAATAGGGTTATCCACAGAAGAGCATACACAATCCACAAGATATCTACATGATTTTATGGTGTGGATTCATTTCTGGCCTATCCCTTAGTATAAATTACTAAAACCTTGCAAAAGAAGTAATGATTTACTAAAAGGGGGAAAAGGAAATGGCAAGAAACAGCAAGCCAAGAGCAGATCACGAAGGGTCGGTATTTTTCCGGGAGGACAAAAAGGTATGGGTGGCGGCCATAACCTTGGGCTATGACCCAAAATCCGGGCGTCGTATAAAGAAGCAGCGATACGCCAAGACCCAGAAGGAAGCATTGAAGAAGTTGAAGGAGCTTCAGGAGCTTTATGCTCACAGTATCCATTTTGATGCCGGCACCATTACTGTAGACCAGTGGTTTGACCAGTGGTTTGATGTGTACAAAAAGCCGAAGCTAAGAGAAAATACACAGGTTTCATATAAGAAGGTAATGAAATACTGTACGGATGCCATTGGCTACATGAAGCTGGACAAGGTTCGTCCTGCAGACCTTCAGTATATTATTTACCACAAGATAGGGAAGGAAAAATACCGCACCTGTAAGTATTTCGTTACTGTTATCAAGCAGATTTTTGCAAGGGCGGTGCAGGAGCATCTTATTATTGAGTCCCCGGCGGCCCATCTGGAGCTGCCGGCAAAACCGGCTCCCGCTGAATACGTGGCGGTTACCAATGAAATCTGGACGAAGCTGCTGGGAGCAAAATGTGGTTTTTATGGCTGGGTAATGGCGATTCTGACGGTACTTGTTACTGGTATGAGACGGAGTGAGTTTTTGGCTCTGACCTGGGACAGCTTTCAGATTGACCGTGATGAAAATGGGAATATCACCGGGGGCATGGTTACCATTGATAAGGCCATGGGTGTGGGGGACGTGGATCCTGTCACCAAGCACAAGACCATCTATATTGATAAAACCAAGAGCATAACCAGTGTGAGAAAACTTAGGCTTCCCGCTTCCTACTGCCGTGAGCTGATGAACTACAGAAAAATTCAGGCAGAAAAGCGACTGGCTTCCAGAACATGGAAACATCCGGAAATGGTATTTACCACCAATGACGGGCGGTATTATAACCCGGATGTGTTCTCCAGCCTGTTTTCAAAGATATGCAAGGAAAAACAGCTGCCAATCAGTCTTCATAAGCTGCGTCATGATTTTGCCACATCCATGAAGTCATCCCATAACTTCGATTTCAAGGATATTCAGCACCAGCTTGGCCATAGTAACATCCAGATTACATTGGATACTTATACACATATGGAGGAAAAAGAGCTGGAAAAAATCGACGATTTTGTGGATGAAAGATTCGCTCTGGTGGTGGGAAAGGAGAAAAAATGAGTACACCCGCAGTACACCCACCAGCGCAAAAAAGAAGTTTTTTTAAAAAATTTACGGCAGACTAATTATCACCACACCAATAAAATAGCGCGTTGCAGAAATTACGAAAAATACAAAAACATTAGTAAAATATGGGGTGAAACTCAAAATCTGCCGTATGCAAATACGTGCCGGTTCGAGTCCGGCCTTCGGCACCACAGTAAAATCAAGGCTTCCGAGTTATCGGAAGCCTTTTCTTTTTGACAGCGAAAAGTCGTTTTGACAGCGAAATGACAGCGTTCAGAAAAATACGCATCACCACGAAACAACGCCATCCCAATTTTTGACCCTATATGATGCCAAAGTGGGGAATTGAAGATTTTGGCGCAAAACGGGCCATTTTTTTAAAAATTTTTATAACACTTTTATTCACCCATGGATATAAAGGACAAAGAAAAACAAACAACCACACAGAAAGGGGAGCTTAAAAATGACTGAGATGAAGAAGAACAACGCAATGAACATGGATGAAATGGACAAGGTGGCTGGCGGCATGCTTCATGATACTCCAAATGATGTATTAGAGCCTCTACAGCCTAAAATCCTTAAGGACGTTCTTCCACCACAAGATAATACCAAGGTTCCTGGCCCAAAGCTGGGTGAAAAGGACCCTACTATTATCGAGGATCCTAACTTGACCTTTGGGATTAAGAGAGTTTAATCAATCAAAAAACACTTAGATG
>NZ_JHYA01000022.1 GCF_000621545.1 Anaerovibrio lipolyticus LB2005 | reverse complement strand
TTTATAAGCGGTGTTCTTTGAAACTTTTTGAGTTTTTCCAAGTATAATTCTCTTTCTATCATTTCCATCACCTAAATCCATTATAATGAGTTTTTTGATAAAATAAAAGAAGTTTTACAATTATAATTGTAAAACTTCTTTATTCATCTGCGATTTCTTTAACCGGTTTGCCAGATAGGTACAAATCGAAAATCTGTCGTTTGAATTCTTCAGGGTATAGGTTGCCGTTGTGGGCCATGTGAAACACATCCTTTCTTAATCAAGATTTTAATGTGTCGCACTTTTTGTGTCCACTAAATCATACTAACAGCAGTAATTAATATCCATGATACTGGCGGTCGGCTGGTCAAATGAAGCTCCTTTTATAAGGCACCTAAGCCTGTTGCTCTTTCTGGTGTTGTATTCAATATCTACTAAGATAGCGAATTGGTCAGCAAAATCCATATCTTTGTAACGAGGATCCTGTAACTGATTCCAAAATGCATCTGCCATGGCTGAAAGACGCATTTCAATTAGCTTATCTTTAGTGCTTTGGTTACTCATGCGTCTCACCTCCGATAATAGTCTGCACCACGTGTAATGCCGTGTGGTATACATGCTTTTACTGCCTTTTCATTAGGCAATAATTCATTTTTCCGGGTGACAAGTATATTCTTTATATTTTTATAGCTCGGAGATGATGAAAAAGTAAGTGCTTTTTGGCAAGCAGCTTCCAGTAATTCGGCTGAGTGTTTATTTGCCAGCTGCAAAAGCCCCATACAGCTGCGGTAGCCATGCTGTTCTATCTTATTAGAGAAAGTATTTTACTTACTACAATATGCGTATTAACACCTATTCTTGAAGCCCAACTGCGGAAGCGCTCACCATTCCATTGTAAATATTCCTGATGATCTTTGGGCATGTGTTCCGCGACGGTGCTGTATTGTCCTGCAGGGCCATAAAGCCTCATATGAGAGGCAATTCTCTCATGATTACTGAATATCTCTATTAATCTGTCTGTTACCCTGACGCTCACTTTTTTCTTAATGTATTCATAAGGAACAGAGTATAGCATTCCTTCAATTGATATGTGATAATTGAATTGGACGGTTGCGAGTTTCCATTCGCACAGTTCAAAACGGGTAGCAGGTAATGGTGCCAGATATGGTTTTTCTTCCCCAAGAAAAATACTTTCCCTGCTGCCTTCTCTTTTTTGGAAAGGTCGCTGATTAAAAAATATTAATCTCTGTCTGATAGCTTTATTTAGCTCTTGTAGGGAGAAAAACTGCTCCTTTCGTAGTGCAGCGATAATCCATGTGGATATATTGCCAACAGCACCTTCTGCATTTGGTTTATCCTTTGGTGCCCTCACCCTGGCAGGTATTATTGCTGTGCCGTAGTGCTCTGTCATTTCTTGATAAGAATGATTAATACATTGCTCATTCCAGTTACCAGAGCGTACCACTGCAGTTTTACAATTATCCGGTATGAGTATTTTGCTTACACCGCCAAAGAATTCATACATGTGAACATGGGCATTAATCCACGATTTTTGTTTCATATCCAGAAATGCCTCTGCATAAGCATATTTACTGTAGGAAAGGACTCCAACAAAGACATATGCTTTAACTGGTTTACCAGTTTCTGGATTGATAAAAGTCGCTGTGTCTCCTGCCCAGTCTACTTCTATCTGTTCCGCAGGATTACGTTTTATATGCATAGAAGCCCTGCGCTTTTGTTCATCCTGCTGAATGTGGTAACAGAACTGTGAGTACATTAACGGCTTTTGACTGCACTTTTTGCAGTCTTCCACATATTCCATCCAAAGAAGTTTCTTGCTTACGCCGTTGTGCATTAATTCCTTACGAATAAGCTCAAAATTTGGCATTGGCCTGGCAGGAACTTCCCGATGCGATGGAGGAAAGAGTCTGGAAGCTAATACTGCATCTGTGTCGTTAGGGCCTAGATGCCAATGAATATTCAGTTCATTGGCGCGTTTTAGCACACGATTCACAGTTTTCTTAGAAACACCACAACTAGTTGCGATGTTTTGCTGGCTTAATCCTAGACTGGACAGTCTAAGGATTTCGCGGTATTTGGTCATGTTTGTGACCTCCCAAAATTAAATTTACACCATTGGGTGCATGGTTTAATTTTAGGAATATCTGAAAATGGTTTCCAGCACCGGAATGCTGGTTTCCTTAAGAACGGAATAGCGGTTTCCTTCCGCCGGACAGATGGGACACGGAGACCAGATTATTCAATAACATTGGTGCGTTCTGATTTGAAGCCAAACAGTCTACTTTGCAGATTGGCAATCTAGGACTTGTAGTAATGTAACTGTCCAAAATATACTACGTGTCAATAGAAATTCTTTTTTTACAGCCCCCCCGAGAGAAGACTCCTCCCATCTTTTCCACTAATGATTTAACATTTTTACTACACGTGCCGGATTTCCAGCCACCACTGACCATGCAGGTACATCGTGGGTAACTACAGAGCCAGCCCCCACAACAGCGCCTTCTCCAATAGTTACACCTTTAAGAATAATTGCATTCATACCTATCCATGCTTTATCACATATGCGAATAGGGGCGGTGTTTACACCAGACCAGTCTTTACTTGCAATAAGATTACGTCCACTTCTATAATCAACTCTAACATCTTCAAGATCTTTAATCCGTTCACACCAATCCAAAGAATGTGAATCGTGGGTATATACCCATATCCCCCAAGCTAAAGTTACATCATCACCTATAATTATGTCACTATGCGCCAACAGATTTGTTCCAGCTCCAATGTAAGAACGCTTTCCAATACGTATAGTCCCTTGACCTGATTCAAAAATAAAATTACAACCGACAATCGCCTCTTCCTCAATATAAATATATTTCCTTTTTTGAGGAGATTGAATATTTACCGATGTAGTATTTAATACTATTGCACCAGATGTTATTTCTAATATAGGTGCAAATCTCTTCATTGTTCTACGAAACTTATATCGTTCGTATATATTTCTAAGCCCCATAACAATATGTCTCCGTGGCAAATCCTATAACTCTTTACCGGTAATTAACTTATAATCAGAGGCTAATAAACCTGTCCGTTTTATCAGCTTAGTTACCAGTCTTGAAAATCGTAACGCTATTTTTAATTTTAACTGTGATATTTTACTGCGAGAAAAAATATGCACTGTTCCTACACCATAATAGTGCCTATTATAATGTTCTGCTATTACCCTCATACTTTTCTCTGTATAGAACGTAATATGTTGGCCCCCATCCAATACATAATACCACCAGTCATTTGGCTGTGGTTCAGGCACTGGCAATAATAACGTAGATACAATTACAATATCTCCTAATTCCATCATTTTACCGATATCTTCTACAGGATTAGGAAGATGCTCCAACAATTCAAATGCTGTGACTACATCATAATGATCACGTTTCTTATCAAAGTGTTTAGCAAACAAATTTGGGCAATACTTATCATACCTCTCAAAATCAAAGCCGGCATCTCGCATTAACCTGGTAAATAGACCATATCCACCGCCATAATCCAGATGAGTTTTCGTTTTGTTACTGTAACAAAGTTTCAGTATTGCTTGAACTTTATGTGCTAAATCATAATTACGACCTGCTAAACCTATATCTTCATCCACAATTGCATCCGAATAAGCCTCATCTAGCCAATATGGCTTTTCGGTTTGGATACTTCCACAATTTTTACATTTGAAATATTTAATATTGTATTTTTTTAATATTACCGCTTCTCCAAAAAAATCCGTCTTCTGTTCACACACACGACAAATAGGGTTCATTTCATTTCTCTCCTTTCTAATATGCAAATATAAAAACTGCTCCGCTTGCACATTCGTCAATGTAACAATATCATACAGCCAAGCAAGTTTTATAAAGAAAGTTCCTCATCAGATAATCGCCTCACTATTTTGGCAGGGTTACCTGCTACGATTACATTATCTGGAATATCGTGTGTGACAACGCTCTTTGCTGCCACTATACTGTTTTTCCCTATCCTTACGCCCTTCATTATTGATGCCCCAAAACCTATCCACGCATTATCGCCAATAGTTATAGGTTTAGAACGCAAATTGTATTTTTCCGAAAATCCAATGCTACATATATCCTTAAAGTGATAATGCCTGGTCAGTGGTTCAATCGGATGATCATTGCTGTCATGTATATCAACGTTGTGGGCAATCAAAACATTATTACCAATGATAATCTCATTTTCTGACCAAATCCGTGAACCCTCCCCTAAATAACAATAATCTCCCATAATTATTCTGCCAGCATATGGGTAAACAACCAATTCCCCACGTATCTTACATCCTTGTCCTAAGCATATGTTTTTTGCTTTTCCTGACATATTGTTAACACATGAAGATAGGAAAAAATAAGTATCCATCCCGCTAACACAAGAGTCGCTCTGATGTATATTCCAGCATCGCTGTTTTATATGTTCATATTTGCGTAATAACTTTATAAAAATTCTAGAAAACATAGCTACGCACCTATCATCTCTTTCATTTACTCCAAAATTCTCATATTTAAATATCTATGTACACTTATAGTTATTAATATATTTGATACTAGCATACATAGCACAGTAGCTAAACACACTCCTGTAGTTCCTAACTCGCAGTATTTTCCCAAAAAAATGGATAATGGAATGTTTATTGTTGCAGTACTCACGGCCAATATCAACTGCAATTTTAATATCCCCATACCATTCATTACAGTAGCATAAATAGATCCCCAAATCATAAGGAAAAAATAAAACGCCATAGTCCCTATCAAGCCCGTTTCATATTGTAATTCTTTTTGTAACCATATATTTGCAACTGGTTTGAAACAAAATACAGAAACTATCAGAATAAGACCTATTATTGGTAACATTTTATCTAATTTGAATATACTAGTCTTTATCCACACATAGTTCTTTTGCTCCACCGCCATCGTATACTTCGACCATAGCGGAGAAATAAATGCCCCGAAAAGAACATTCATCAAGCCAAATACTGAATAAACAATATGATAAGGCGTGACAAAAATCGGGCCAAACAAATTGGTGATAATCATATTATCAGTCGCATATAAAACTACCACCGCTATCTGAATTAAAAAAAATTTTACTCCCATGCTGCAAATTTTTTTCAATTCTTGCTTACTATATGCATAGTAGTGTGGGATCAAATATCTATAGTCAAACCAAATTTTTCGCGTAAAAATCAGATTTATAATAATGCCAGAAAGACCTATAACAACTGCAACCCCAACAAGGCTATTCTCAACAAAATATGGCAACAGTATAATGCCCAATAAATTTAACATCCCAGTTAAAACGGACATATATCCTACATATTCAGCTTTCTGTATAGCATATAATTGGGATTTTGATAAACCCAAAATAAAATTAATACATATACAGGCGAAACTGATCATCAAGACACTTCTTATGGGTATGCTGGTATTAAAAATTACTGCTAAATCTAAACACGATATTAATATTGCCCCTAAAGTAAACACACTAACAGAAATAATTGAAATGGCAATATATCCAGTTGAGTTAACCTGGTTGGCTCTAGTATTATCTTTAGTCGCTAAACATTGACACAAAACATTACGTAAGCCCTGGCCGATTCCCACATCAAAAAAATTTATCCAGTTTATCACAGAAAGAATAGTTGCCCAGACCCCATATGCTTCTTCACCTAAATATGCCAATAAAGCAGGCGTGTAAAAAAAAGATATGATCATTCCCAATGGTTTACACATCAAACTTAAAAGCATACTCTTTTTTAAGGAATTGTTTTTGACACCTGTATAAAAATTAATTATTTTCTCCAGCATACTGTCATCAATTCTCCATAGTTCTGCACCAGTCCACGTATTCTTTGATTCCCTCAGCAAACTTAATCTTTTGCTGGTAACCTAGCTCTTTAATTCGGTCAATATTGGCTTTCCAATTTAAAGGATCTCCTTCGCGTACTATATTATTAAACGTGACCTTTTCCGTATTTATACCCACATTTTTGGCAAATGTCTCCGCAGCCTGCTTTATAGTAATTTCTTCACCATTAGCGACATTAAAGACAAATACTTTAGTATTAACTGTACCAATTAAATACAGGACATTGATCACATCATTTACATGGATATAATCCCTAGTTTCTCTGCCAGTTCCGAACATGTTAAGGGCTCCATTACTAGCCTTATTAAACATATCCCAAAAAATTTGTTTCTTTAGTCCAGCACCATAGGCAGAAAAGACCCTGGCAATCTTTATATCCATACCATGGTTTTGATGGAAATACCGACACATTTCTTCACACATAACTTTATGTAATGCGTAAGGTGATAAAGGATTCAATTCCACGTTTTCTCGAATTGGTAATGATAATACATTTCCATAAACTGCAGCACTGGATAAAAAAACAACTCTAACACCGTTCATTCCCAAACGGTGCAGCGAAAATAACAAATTATGAGTGAGTGTAACATTACCTGTATAATCCATGTGAGGATTTTTTACCGACTGCCCAACGTCAGCACAACCTGCACAATGAATGATGATATCTGGATTATATTGCTTCAATTGTAGCTCCACATCTTCCACATTCATCATATCTAATCCGATAATATCGAATTCTCGAGCTTTGTCATTATTTCTATCCCACCCGATTACACTATATCCAGCATTTTTAAAAAACAAACCGGTTTTATATCCAATAAAACCAGCTGCACCAGTAACTAAAACTCTCTTCATTTCCAATTATTCCTTATCTAATTCCCTAAGCAATCGCTCAAATCCCTTTGAATATTCAACAGCACGTCTATACATATCATCAATTCCAGCTTTTACATTATCAATATGTTCTTTTTCACTTTCAACCTCTATCAAATCAGCTAATTCTATTGGGTCATGTGGATTAAACAAAATACATTTATTATTCATCTGTTCTCTATGAACTGGAATATCTGAAAGGAGTATAGTTTTATCGAGAATTTTCGCATCTTCCACTACCGTTCCCCATCCCTCAAAAAGTGATGGCTGAATGATATACTTTGCATTTTTCATAATTATTATTTGTTCTTCTCTATCAATAAAACCAAGTAATACACAATGCTCCGCTAAGATAGTTTTTTTAAACATGCTTTTTATATAATTTATATATTCACTATTCCTGTAATCAGCAAATTTTCCAGTAAATACAAATTTAATATCTAAATCATGCCTTTTTAATAATTCTTCTATGGCTTCCAGTACCACAACATGATTTTTATGCTGCCAAAACTGATTAGCAACATAAACATAATCTATGTTGGATAATTTAAACCTGTTTAATACTTCACACTCATCGGTTACAGTAATATGATTTATTATTCCTTCAATATATGATACAAATGGAACCACAACAGTGTTAGGATTATCACAACCAAAATTATTATGATAATCATTTAAAGCAGACTGACTACTAAAAACGATCGGTTGTTTTTGTGTATGCATTTTTTTATACATCTTCTCTTTTCCCTCAATCTCATCAAGTGAAAAAAAAGACGGATAGTGTATAAATTGAAAATCAGGTATCCAAGATATTGTCTTTATTCCCATATAAGATAAATCTGTGTTTAATGGAAACATTACTTTAGGTTTTATATGCATCAATTTGTAATAATATTCTAATTTTTTTAATAGTCCAAAATGACTTTTTATATAAATCACTTCTATTTCTGAGGATAAATCTTTAAAAACCTCCTCAAAATGAGCGTAAGTCAAAACAACAATTTTGTAATTTTTAGATATATAATCATTATGAATAAGCTGAAACACAATATTTTTTTTGTAGTAAAGTCCTCCTATCCAATTTGTAGTATTCAATGCTAAAATCAAGATTTTTTTCATATTTTCTTATATATCCTTTATCTGTAGTCAATAATTATTCATTTCATAAAGTTAATTGACATCACAAGCCATAGTTACCATAATTTTTTTATACTCATCCCGCATGATCTTTAGTGCAATTTCCAAAGGATTATATACATAATCCGAAAATATTTCTTCTTTATACATATCATATAGTATAGGCAATTCTGTACAACCTAAAATACAGGCACTACCTCTATCCACAAAATCAATAAATAAATTTTTTATATTTTCGTCATATTTGTTTTGTTTTACTGCCTCAATACAAAGCCTCAACTTAAAAAATTCTTTTTCATCGGGGATAGAATACTTTATACCTACTTTATCCAGTTTGCTTTGATATACACCTGACAATATAGTTCCCTCTGAAGCCAGCAAGTATACTGCTGGTACATTTTTTTTTACTATTTCATCCACACAGGCATCTATAATATTAACAACTTTATCTTCCGCCTCCGGAAGCACTTTGTAAATATCCTCCAAAAACAAATGAGACGTGTTGCATGCCAAAATAATTCGTGACACCCCACATTTTAAAAGTAGAGACATCGAATTTGTCATAGAGTACAACAATTCTTGACGCCGCTCCCCATACAAAGCTGCTCTAACACGACTAGGCATAACACAGTTATTATCAATAATTATGCGAGGCCGCTCCCACTCTTTCTCCGCAGGAAAAATCTCTGCATACTGTTGAAACAACTTTATTGTGGCATATGTCCCCATGCCACCCAACACTCCAATAGAATAATTATTCATATTATTTTTCCCAACCTTTTATAAATTCAATAGCCCGCTGGTAATCTCCGTAAGTATCAATATCACAGGCTCTAATTTTTACTCCGGGAAGGGGAATATACGGTTCCAACACATTAAAAACATTACTGGAACTATACTTTATTCTGTCACGCCGCAAACAGCAAGGCCCAGTCCATTCGTAATCACCATTTTGTCGTGAAAACCCTGTAACCTCACCTTTTTCGTTCAAGGACAGATACACCGCATCTTCAGAGCGCTTATCTGCGTAAGCAACCCACTCCCCCTCTTTAGCCAGTAGCATTTTTATATCATCAGGATGCACCAATAAGTCTCCATCATATTCCAAGGCAAATTCATTACCATCTCTAGCCCCTAAATAGTAGCTGGTTCCTGTCTTAGTATTAAAGTAATCATGATTATAAACAAAAATAGCATCTGGACGATATTTACGTACTTCCTCGACTACAAGGTTGGCCTCGAACCCTACTACAATACGAATATCATCCACATCCTTGAATAAATCTAGTTGCCAATGAATAAGTGTCTTGCCATTTATATCAATAAGTGCCTTGGTTGTTCCTAGCCCAAGCCGTGAACCGATGCCCGCACAGGTTATAACAACTGATTTAGCTGTCTGCATAATGCCACCTCATTTAGTACAAGATAATTTGCCACAGATATTACCCCTGGTGCTGGGCTATGGGTAAGCCCGGATGCGATAGCCACATCAGCCATGCGCATAGCTTCCACATCATTATTGCCATCACCAATAAATACCACTCGATGGCCTTCATCCTTATATTTTCTGACAATATCTTCCTTCTTCAATATCTTGGTTAGTTTTATCACATTATCATTTTCCATTTGTCCGGACGAACAAAAGCACTCACAATCAATTTTATTAGAAAGTTTCTCTATCCAGCAGTCAAGATTACCTGTGGCAATACTGCAGTTTTTCTTATGTTGCCGAATAAAATCAACCACTTTGTCATAGGTTTCCACTTCACTAAGCAGTTCATTTATTTCGCTTGCCGGCAACTTTCCCAATATATACACCCGACGTATAAAAGACTCTATAAACGGTACTTGCCCCGCCACAGTTGCTTTAGTCAAATCATTTATTTTTTCCTCAACATTGAAATGACGGGCGATGATGGGTAATGTCTCATATTTGGTTATCGTTCCATCCAAATCAAATATAAACTTAGTCATATCTACGCTCCAATAAAAAATAGTACTGTGTGGTTTCTTTACGATTATTTAATGACTCATCATATAAAAAGTCTTCCTCTTTTATGGTGAACCCATTTTTCAACATTGAATTATTCATCATCTCTACCAATTCATCTCTGGTTCTATAAATAGCATTATAGGTATCAGCTAACTCCTCAGAAAAGTGCTCTTTTAATGTGAGACGTTCACTTATACCTATAGGCCCCCTCATCACAATAAGTGCCTCATTATCCACTATTTCACATATCTCCTGAAATGTTCCCTCCACATCTATATCATTCAGATAATGCCAACTTCCCATAAACAATATTCGATTAAATTTGCCCCCCATTTGATGTTTTAACAAGCAATCAGCAATCTCATTACTTTTCCCATTAAAGAAAAATCTGTTATTCTTTCCCTTATTTAATTCCCTAGCTTTCATAATAAAATCTTCGCAAAAATCAATACCACAATATCTATCAATATCCATGGTAATAGCATCCGACCAGCGACCAATACCACAGGCAATATCCAGCACCTTGGAATTATTATCCAAATGCAAAAGCGGCAGCAGTTTCTCTACCTCTTTAGCATTCCTTTGTTTCACCAGCTCTGGGTTATTATCTTGATACATTGTAACTGCATAAGGATTATCTTTATTAAATTTTCTTGCCCTATTGAGAAAAAACACTTGCGTCTCATCATAATTTATCTCTTCTTTACCACCTAATATTCTCATTATCTCCCGATATCCTTTCTACTGTTGGTCTTATGTCAATAAAGTGGACACCGAAAGTGCGACTTTACGCCGCACATTCTGCATGAACTGCAGCTGGTGTCTTGTAGCCTAAGCTACTATGAGTCCGCTTGCGATTGTACCAGGACTCAATATATTCAAAGATGCTATCATAAGCTTCTTTTGAATCTTTGTAAACATGCCTGTAGATTTCCTCTTTTTTAATTAAAGCATGAAATGACTCTATACAGGCATTATCATATGGGCATCCTTTACGACTGTACGAATGACATATTTTTCTACTGGCCAGAAATCTTTCAAAGATGTCGCTGGTGTATTGTGTTCCCAAATCACTCTGAAGAACAATCCCTTCAG
>NZ_JHYA01000021.1 GCF_000621545.1 Anaerovibrio lipolyticus LB2005 | reverse complement strand
GACTGACTCTCAGGAACCGGGAGCTGGAAAGACAGCTTCATATGAGATACCCTGGCGGAAGAGCACCCCGGTATTCAGAGGAACTTAAAGAAGAGGTCAGGAGATTCTATAGCGCTGGTGGCCAGACGTATAAAAGCACTGCAGCCCACTTCGGGATGAGCAAGTCTACGGTCAATCGTATCCTAAACCAAAAATGAATCAAAGATATGAGCCAACAAGGGCATCACTGTATCGTCAGTGGTGCTTTTTATTTTGATTCAAAGATATGAGTCCGTTTCAATAGGCCACGGCTGGCAGATATCCCTCAGGAGACCTTGAAGGCGTTTCACATAAATCCCCTGACGGATTTTAAAAAGATGTTTCACAAAGTTATTGACTTATATGAAACGATTTTCTATACTTATAATAGAAAATTGGAGGTGGTATCATGACAGGACAAAAGGTAGGGTATGCCCGCGTATCCACCGTGGAGCAGAATGAAGCCCGTCAGGTGGAGACCCTTAAGAGCCATGGCTGCGAGAAAATCTTCATTGACAAGCTCTCCGGTAAGGACATGCACAGGCCCCAGCTGGAGGAGATGCTTAGATATGTCAGGGAAGGTGACACCGTAATCGTCAGTGAATACAGCAGGCTTGCCCGCTCCACCAAGGACCTTTTGGATATCGTGCAGGGGCTTAGTGACCACGGAATCACGGTGATATCTGATAAGGAGAAGCTGGATACATCGACACCGCAGGGCAAGCTGATGCTCACGGTCTTTGCGGCCTTGGCAGAGTTTGAGCGTGAAATCATGCTGCAGAGACAAAGAGAGGGCATCGCTATAGCCAAAGCACAAGGCAAATACAAAGGCAGAACTCCGATTAAGAAGCCAGGAGACTGGCCTGACCTGTACTCCCGCTACATGAATAGAGGATATTCCATAGGAGGCCTGGCCAAGGTGTGCGGATGCTCCAAGGCCACTGTATGGAGATGGATCCAAGAAGAAAAGAAGAATAGCTGATAATAAGGAAGCTCCCCCCACTACGGGGGGCTTTTTTGTTGCTTAAAAATCTTTTAAAAAAAATTTCTGCCATGTGTAAATAACTCCCAGGTCGGTAATACATTAGTGTAAGGCTTTCGGGCCGGCGGGGGCGGGCTATGCCTCCGTGCTGGTACCTGACTATGACCACTGCCATACAGTAGGCCAGCTTGCCTGGTACGCTGAGCAGGTTGGCTTTGACGGTATCGGCATGTATTTCGATGATGAATTTGTCCATGTCGATGTACGCGACAATGGCAACAGTCCTGGATATTATAGATGGTAATCAATAACAATACCCCGTCCTATAATGGACGGGGCTTTTTTATTTTCCAGGATTTTTGGCTGCATTATAAATAACCATTATTAATTAAGTCTTTGACATTGTGCAGTAATTCCGCTAGACTATAGTTAATGGAAATACTGTCTTCGGCCTGCCCCGCTAAGGGCGCTGAGGATGGTATTTTCTTTTTAATGAATAATGATTATTGACAGAATGAATCTAATTTAATATCATGTATCCACAAAGGTATTACGTAGTTTGGAGCCCACAGGGAATTGGCCCCTGATGGTGTCAGACCACGTAATGCTTTTAGATGAGTTAATATCTACGGTAGGGACGGTTTTAATTAACAGGTCCGTTGGAGATGTTGACTCATTTTTTTTTACACAAAAAATACCGCCCTCGGAGACCTTAGCGGGTCAATCCAAGGACGGTTAAAGAATCTTCTACCAGCTCGCCGGAGAACAAATCCGGTGCTGAAGCAGAAAACTTTTTATAAGATTATGAGCCGGACTGTCAGGATATTCTCGCCCCGCCACCAAGTCTAGTGCTTCTACACAGAATATCCTGCTCCACACCTTTGGTGAACTCATTATATAATCATTTGGAGTTAGTGTCAATTAACTTATTATTGACATAATAATTCAATTTTGATAGTATGCTACCAAATGAAGCACTATCTTCGCGAGCGAACGAATCATCCTTGGGTCCAGCTTTTATGCCAACGGATGTGTACAACGCGCCGACAGCTGGTTGTTGGTCTTGGGGCGAGCGCTCCCCAAGGAAAGATAGTGCTTCTTTTTATTGATTTTCTATTATGGCTTTGATATAATCTACTCCACAAAGAGCTACTTATCTTTTCTACCGCCGCGGGGAATTGGACCCCAAGTGCCTGTAGAAAAGAGGTGGCTTTTTTTAGTTTGCTAAAATATCATTTGAATATAATTCAAGACATAATATAGCCCGCCAGCTTATCTACTAGCGGGCTTTCCAAATCTAGTAATTTTCCTGTATATGCTGCCATCATCACGGCAGATATCAAGAGCATCATAAAGCCAAAGCTCCTGCTTACGACACCAAGCCAGACACTCATCCAGCGGCCCCCGATACAGCACTTTGGCACCACTGTCCGAAAATTTCGCTCCCCTTACTATCACTTCTTAAACTGTCTCCCATATTTCTTCGTCAATATCATATTCATGCTGAAAAATGGCTTTTTTCGTCATTAGCCGTATCCAGCCGTCGAAATTTATTCTGTAAATAAAATTGGTTTCATCCCCCTCTATTTGAGCCGTCAAAACAAGATGATTCTGATAAATCGTCACAATGAGCTTATTATCCATATCTTTGACTCCCCCATCTTATTTACGACTTAATCACTTAATAAGTAATTAATAAGTGTTGATTAAGTTGGATTTGTTGCTTTTGTTGATGATGTTGTTAATGTTGAACAACAATAGCAACATTGCCAACATTAGCAACATTAGGTTACAGCAATCGTTTTTTACTGGACTTAACACCAATATTTTTTTCAATACAGCCAAGCTGTTCTATCAATGGTTTCCAGTCTTCCATGTGTGTCTCAATCAAATCTTTCATAAATTCATTTACCGACTTATTTTGTACCTTTGCTAATAGCTTGACTGCCTCTGCTAATTCATTTGGAAGAATCAGGTGCATATGCTGTTTGCCCGGAAATGTTCTCTTCGGTGTTTTAGCAGACGGCTTCTCCCCTACTACACTGTTTTGTTGTTCACTGCCATCAACTTCTTCTTTTTCCGGATGTTGTTCATCATCAGAGGATCCTTCTTGTTGGTCTTGTTGAGTATGTTGGATTTGTTGGCCTTGTTGTTCAACATCATCAACATTATCAACATTGCCAACATTTGAATTTTCTGCTAATTGTTCATCATTTTGGAAAGTGATTCCCATGACTTCTTCAGCAACGGACTCGGCAAAATTATCTGGAATCAAGTTCTTGTTAACAATGACTTTTTTATTTCCTGCCATTATTTTTCACCTCCAAAGATTTCATCTATTAGAGCCTTGTAATCTTTGGCGGCATTACAATTTTTATCATATGAGAAAATATCTACGCCTTTTGACTGTGCTTCTTTCAAGGCAGTATTCTCTCTTATACGAGATTCAAATACTTTGGTTTTCATGGTTCCAGCAGCACTATCAAATAAAGTTGCGATATCCTTGGATAAATTGGTTCGACCATTGTAGCGGGTTAATATGATGCCAGCAATTTTAAGACCTTTGTTCGCGTGTTTCCGTGCGGCCTGCATGGTAGAATAAAGTTGGCTTACTCCCTGAAGGGACAAAATATCAGCTTGGGCAGGAATAAGGACATAATCCGCCGCAATTATAGCATTAACTGTTAATGTACCTAATGCTGGTGGCGTATCTACTATTATGTAATCATATTGCTTGGATATTGTCTTAATTGCTTCAGCCAATTTATATGGTCGGGATATCTGGTCCGGTAATCTCCCATCAATGGATGCTAAAAACATTGAGGCTGGTACAATATCGTACTTATCCTTATGCTGAATACCTTCGGACAAAGTATTTTCTTCGGTCAATACTTCGAGAATGGTAACCACATCCCGCTTCTGTGCATCGGTAACTGCCATACACAAAGTTGATAAATTGGACTGAGGATCTAAGTCTATGAGCAATACCTTTTTACCACGGTCATGCAATCCTGCAGCCAGTACCTGGCAAGTTGTTGATTTACCAACGCCACCTTTTTGGTTAGCAATAGCATAAACTTTTGCAGCCATATAATATCCTCCTCAAAAAATTTTTAAATTTTTTCTTGAGAAAATATTATCACGACCATTGTACAATAGCAAGAAATTTTGAATGTTGTTCAACAAAATCAACATAAACGTGTTGGATATGTTGGATATGTTGAACAACAATAGCAACAAAATCAACATAACAATGTTGGATATGTTGGGCTTATTGAACAACAATAGCAATATGTACAACATCAACAACAAGTCCAACACTGCCAACACGCATAAATAGCGGGGTTGACAGTATTATTGCATTGCGTTACTATCAATATGGATATAAAAAATCCACAGGTTTTCTGTGGATAAGATGTTACAACAACCATGTTACAACAAAATATTATGCAATAAAAAATAGCCCTGGCGATGTTGGCGCATCTCCAGAGCTGCTCGGCCCCGAAAAAAAGGAACCGTTCACTTCGTATTGATATAGTAGCAAAAATGGACTGCTATGTCAATAATGTTACAAGAATAATGTTCTAACGGGGCTTATTAAGAGCACCCGTTTTTTGTTGCCTGGGCATAGACAGGATATCTATGCAGCGTGCCCTGGTGCTAATTCAGGGAAATCATCAGCGGGTCAAGCCGGATGATAGCCCAGCTAAGGCTATAAAGCAGAGATCAGGACAGCTGATCGGACGTGTCGGCGAGCGGATGCGAAAAATCGTCGGGGCTTCTTCATGGTGCTTATCTGTGAAGAATAACCTCACTGGGGGAAATGCCGGCCATACCCAGAACAGGGCCTATCGTAGAATGGGCTTAAGGAGCCGGTGGGGGACATATAATCGTGATTGAAACAAATCGGAAACAGCATATACGGGAGTAATCCTGGGCAGTCAGGGCGATAGTATGACTGATAAATGCTGGCAGCTGTAGTGGCTGCAGACTATAAGCATAGCAAATACGGATACCTAAGACATACAGTCCATGTATGGCTTATTTTTTTGCACTGGTTTTTCTGTGATGCGCCGCGGAAAAACTATGTCGCAAAGCCGTTTCCTTGACTCCAGTCCATACTCCGCTCAGCTGCTATAAATGTCAATACTTTTCTATAAATATTGAGTCTTTTATTAGCATTATGGGTGGTACTTATCTTCTCGGAATACGCACGAAGGTACTAACTATGGGGGAGTGGGGTACCTTAGATAATTTCCTTCTTCCTCCTTGCCTTAAAATCAGCAACAGCTTTGGCAAGACCCACATTCCTGATGGCTGTTCTGGCTATAAAGGTTTCGATGGCCTGACGGAATACAGCTCTCATCACAGGTAAGTCTTCACATTGGAATATGGGCTGATTCATGAGTCGGCACTTGAAACCAACACACTTGCTATGCTCAGACCACTGGTCAGTGCCCAGGAAGAAAATATAATCTTCGTTGAGCAGACTGAACTGGCATTTTAGACCGCCATTGATGTCATTGTTTACAGTAAGATGGGGCATGCGTACCGTCCTTAGTGTGTTAGCGTCAAAGATTCCCATAGGAACATTCCCAAAGTAGATGATACGGGAGTGGGCCCAGCCGTTCCGGGTGTCATTCTGCTCCTCATCAGATCCATTCAGAATGTGTTCATCGCCATTTGGGCCGAGATAATTATGGAAATTGTGATAATCTATTAGGTAATTATTAATATCCTGGGTTTTGTCGAATAATTTCAGCATCCCCATTGATTCTTCAAATGAGGAAGCGTAGGGCCTAAACAGAACCATAATTAAATCCTCCCTTAAAAACAGAATATATGTTTGTAATTATAATAGCAGAAATATTATTATATAGCAATAACTCTGATGCAGTGCTATAATCGATCGTAATGACAAGCAGATAGTGGGGGGAGTCTGTATGGCAAACGACGGCAATATTTTCAGAGATAAAATAGCGGAAATGATAAGAAGCTGGGACAGTGACTTGGAGGTTTTAACCGAAAAGCATGTGGGGCTGAGATTTGTAAATACTCCAAGAAAATTGGATGTAATTGTTCAGAATAAGAGAAACGGAAAAACAATGGCTATTGAGGCCAAGCTGCAGAGGACTCCTGGCAGTGCCTATGAAAAATTATCGTATGCCCTGGACGATTGTTTGGCTAGTCCAATACCGACCATAATAGTATTCGCAGGAAAGGCAATACGTGCCGATATGCGCTCAAAATTAATAACCAGCGGTATTGGAGTGGAAATAGGTTATCTTTTGGATGATAATAACCGTATATGTGATATTGTCGATCCGCTCAATTTACTTCGCCAGCGTGTCTATATTGCCTTGGACATGGACTGGTTCCCTTTTGCTACGTCGGGGACTCTCAATGAAGCATCATATGGGGATGCATATTCTGAATAAATAGCAATCAGGAATAATATAATAAAAAGCCTCTGGCTCTTAAAAATGCCAGAGGTTTTTTATTTTTGAGGTGTTTTGCCACCCATGTCAAATCTCATATCGTAGAAAGCGGCTGCTATATGAGGATGTTCCTCTTCGAATTTACGAGCATATCTCATTGTGCTGCTGTTCTCACCATTAGCTTCACAATATTCCCGATAGGATTTTTTCTTGAAGAAATTTGGCTGGTTACACCAACGGGCCAAGTTGATATAAGTTCCCTTGTATGGGGATTTTTCGTAGAATTCATGCCTCATGATGTACGGAATACATTTATACTCCATGAGTATCTGAATTCTTTTGAAAGTCTCTGCAATATCCAGGGCGCCTTGTCCCTTGAATCCACAAAGAATGTAAAGTCGGGTCTGCTTCTTGGCATATTTAAGCCAAGGTTTCAGGCCCCGTAAGATATACTTCTTATCTTTGTAGTTATCAAACGCAAAGGTATAGTCACCGATGTATTTGGCACCACATATTTTTTTCGCCTTGGCTTCAGTCATAAGCCTTATATCCATACCCTGACGGAACGAAAATGGACGACCAGTGGCTATCAATTCGTTCAAGACACTCTCCCACTGCGGAAAAGCAAGGATATTGTCATCCCACAAGTAAATCTTTTTTCTGTTAGGATATTCCTCAAGGTCAGCCAAAAACTCACTTACCGGACTCCAGCGCTCCACATGGTCGCAGTTCTGATTTACACAGAATGGGCATTTTCTAATGCAGCCTCTTGTGGTGAAACCTATGGAGTATTCCTGATAATCAGTGAATTTCCCTGGCTTAATCCCTCTGGCTATTTCATGCTCAATGAATTGGTCGTATAGGTCATACTTGGGCATGAAGTGCTCTATTTCATCGGGGAGTCTGTGTGAAGGGCTGCTCGCCTCTACCCAGAAAAATCCGGTACCGCCTTTAGTTAGATTTGGTATTTTATCCAGATTAATTGGTATTTGAGTGAAGTCAAACACCTTGGCTACATAGATATGCTCATAATCCTCATATCCTTGGCCATTATCTGGATTGATTTTGTCCCAATCCTCAATAAGCTCTATGGTATATCCCTCGACTTTTTCTTTATATCCAGCCAATTTCATCAGTGAAAGATTAGGAAATCGTGTTCCTCTATCCAATAAATCAGCATCTACAATTCCAATTTTTGCCACGCTCTTAACCTCATTTCTGCAGAGAATTATAACACACGGAAAACTGTTAGTCGATCTTTTTAGTAAATGCCTGATTAGTTGGTAAAAATATTGACCACTCAGGGGTATGATAAGTGGTCAAATCATTGACAAGCATGTGAAGACATTTTTCTCCATCCCTGTCTTCACTCTCCCGAAGGCGCTTTCACCCATCCGCGCCTTCTTTTTTTGTGTCCTCGGTACAGCCGATACTATCTCCTCTGACCACTTTGTATCAAAGTTTCTCAAGGCTTGATTTTACTGGCCTCAGGCATGGGGAAATATTACCTAATTGTAAAGTAACCAATTGGGAGTTAAAAGGAACCAAATAGGGAAGAAAGAGGAACAAATTAGGGAATATCAACAGATTTTTCCACATTTTTTAGCAAGAAAATGGCCAAAATGGTTATATTACTCCTAATTAGTTACCCTTCAGCTCCCATCTGGTTACCTTTCTTCCCTAATTTGTTCTTCTTCATTTTTAATAGAAATCAGGCGATATTCTTATCCAAGGATTCTGCGTAATCAAGCAGGAAGGAAACCGCCTCTTTAAAGGAGCAGCTGTACATGGCTCTAACAAGACCGATGATATCGAGGCCCTTCTCTGAGCACTCACTACAATGGCATACATAAACATCGTAGGCCTGCCCAGCTCCGTCCTTATCATAAATATTGGCATCGCCGTTTTCATCACCATGAAGGGGGAGGACGCACTTAAACTTGGTTCCCCAGGCATCATATCCCATATCAGCCAGGAAATTTCTCATACTGATGGAATGACACTTTTCGACGTCATTATCAGATCCTCTCAGCTCGTTATACAATGGAGTTTTTGGGAACTGAATAACTTTACTCTTTTCTTTGAGTGAAATCTTCTGAAGGGCCTCAGGATATTTCTCGGTATAAAGCTGGCATGCAGCCTCGATGGAAGCAATATTGTTGTCAAGATAAGCCTCAATATCGTCAAAGCTGTATCTTACGGCATTGGCCTCCATGATATTCACCTGAAACGGCTCCAGACCATTCTTATGGTGAATGCTTCCTGGGAGACGGAGGAGGCGGCTGATGTCAGATGCGGCCTTGTCAGCAATGCTGACGGTTCTGACGAGCTTCTTGAGGAGAGCCTTTCCACGTTCAATATCAGTCTGGTCCTCCTTACTAATAGACCAATACAAATGGAAGCCGTTTCTGGTTTCTGCGGTGGCTGTAGGAGCAGGGAGGGTAGCCATAACCTTCTTCATAGCGGCTTTGCGCTCAGCCACCTCTGTTAAGGAAAGGTAATTGCCCTCGGCATCCTTGCCGGCATCAATGTCTATGTAGAGGTTACGGACAGCTGTTACATTGGATGCCTTGCGTCCTTTTCCACGCTCATCCTCCAGCTGGATACTGTTAGGAGTGAAGAACTCATTTTCCGCAGCCTTGCCTACGAAATAGCCGGAACATTCCTTTCCATCCTTATTCCATTTCTCCTCATGCCAGATAAGGGGAACCTTACCATCAAGGACGTATTCAGTAAAGATGTCATCATGTCGCATCATTCTAGCTTCTTCTGCGATATCGGCCATCAATATCTCCTGCGCCTCAGCATCACTGGAGACTTCCTTACGGGCATTGACAGGGCTGTTATATTCACTAAGAAGGTAATCCAATTCTTCCAGGGTTTCCGGGCTTTTGATTTGCTCACGAATGGAGGCATAAAAGGCATTAATCATTGGTAATGACAACTGATAGCCCTTGGAAACAGAATAATAAAGAGGATTTACGGCATAGCTGATGCTGCCGTTGATATTAACCTTGGCAACGGCATTTGCCTTCTTCCATTTCTTCATTATCTTTTTAATGGTATCAACGGATACACCGCATACCGTAGCCAGATCTTCAAGTGTCTTGGCCAGCTTCCAGTGACCTCTGCTGATGCTGGTATCGATTACTACCTGATTGGCGAGATTAAGATTCTTGCACAGCTTACCAAATGCAAAGTAAGAAGAGGCATCATCAAGAATATCCACCAAATGGAACTCCCTGCCATCCTTAATCAGCTGCACTGTCCGATAGAAGCGTAAGCCGTACAAAGCGGCATAGGTCTTATGCTCTTCATCGTGGAGCTCATAGCCATTGACATTGATAAACTCCCGATGGCCGAATTTCTCATGTGATTCTGTGTGTTGTTCGTAACGTTTCATGCTCATTTCATCTACTCCGATCCTTATTCTAGCTTTCAAAAAAGTGTAAGATTTTCCACCTTTTTTTCGAAAAAAGTGTAAGATTTTCCACCTATCGAAAATGGGGCTAATCCCTTGCTATTACTGGGTTTATGCCACTTTTGGGAGGGAACATTCCTTATATACAATATATAGAGGACTTTCCCGGTTTTCGACGTGTGCATCTTCGATATGGTGATTCCCCTGGCGGGGCGCTGCACTAATATATTACCGACGTGGGATGATTTTACACATTGATGAAAAAATTTTTTTAAAAGACAAAAATGAGCCCCGCCAGCATCTTCATCCGTTATCCGGTCCCTGGCAGCGTCCGGTCCGAAGGCCCTGGCCGCTTTGGGCCCTATTCTTTGATTCTATTAATAGAAAAGCTTGGTTGGGCTCTTTCAGGTGGCCTCGTGGGAAAAGTGGCGTCAATTTACTTAATACCCTCCCCCCCATGGGGAGTGGTATGCTCACATGTCCGGGCAGACGATAAGGAGGGCGCCCCTCACACTAGGGGAGGTGGTATTAAGCCTTCCCCTGCCACATATCCGTAGAAGCCACGCGAGGCCGCGCCATTACTGGTGCGTCGCTTAAAGCGACCCATATCTTTGGTGCTCTGTGTCAGCTGTATTTATCTGATTTCTGGTGGCCATTATGACATCATCCATCTTGTCACGCAGCTCTGCGGGCATATCCTTTTCCATGTGGTCGGTGTAGGCCTGGGTTATGCTCCACATGACCATAGCAGCCAACGACATCTTATTAGCATCGGCCAGCTCCTTCAGGACTTCCTTACAGCCCTTTGGGATCCTGATACTGAGATTGTCATAGTTGGCCTTGTTGTATTTATTGGTGGCTGCTGCCTGTGCCTTGCTTATCGTCATATAAATGCACCTCCGAAGATTTTATAATCATATTATAATGCACGCATTATATGAAAGTCAAGCCCCTTTTTTGATTAATTATATTGTCAGCGATGATTCTACAGTAAAGGTATCAAGCTCATAGCTTTGAATCATCGGCATTCTGTGGTATCATATTCCTCGGTCCGATATTTACAAGGAAGAGGTATTTAAATGGATAAAGCAAGTATGGCAGAAATGGCCAAGAAGTTTGGTGAGGCGATGAAGCAAAATCAGAGCCAGCTGACAGTTGCTGTTAAAAAAGGTGACAAGGAAGCATTGAAGCGGTTTAGTAAGGCTGAATTGGTAGATAAGATACTGGAGATGGAAAAACAGATATCACAATATCGTTCGCGTGATTACAATTTATCAAGTGCAGCAATCGTGAAACATTATGAGCTGAATAAGCTCCAAGAAGACTATGAACAATTGCAGGATGAGGCTGAACGACTGACTCTCAGGAACCGGGAGCTGGAAAGACAGCTTCATATGAGATACCCTGGCGGAAGAGCACCCCGGTATTCAGAGGAACTTAAAGAAGAG
>NZ_JHYA01000020.1 GCF_000621545.1 Anaerovibrio lipolyticus LB2005 | reverse complement strand
GTCAAAAGGTCTAAAAATCGACCACTTTTTGCAAAAATCGACCACTTTTTGCAAAGTCGTTGAATGTTTGGAATCTTTGTGATATTTTCTAAAATAAGGAAAAAAATGTGCCTTATGGCACAACAGATAAGCATGGAGGATGTAAAAATGGAAACACAGAAGTATAGTAGTCCACTAGGGGGGGACATTGTCACCGGCAAAGCCAATAAGGGCAAGGGCTGGAAAGGTTTAAAGGGACAGATGGCTTTGGCTCTCGCCGTATCGCTGTGGATGGCGACCGGCGGGATTGTATCGGCGGGACAGTCCACGACCATCAACGAGGACTACGAAGGCGATGTATACGGCAATCATGTCGGAGACGATTTGAGCGATTGGAGCGGCGACCCAAACAACAACACTGTAACCATGACGGGCGGCAACATCACATACGGCGGAGTTTTTGGCGCGTATATTGAAAACGAAACATCGGTTCAGTCGGCGACAGGCAACCAAGTCAACGTCAGCGGCGGGACAATCGAAGGCAACGTGCTTGCGGGAGCGGCGGTTTATAGAGGAGCAGGAAATAACAACGTCGAAAATAATACCGTCACCGTCAGCGGCACGGCGGCCATAAAGGTGGACATTTACGGCGCGTTGACAAGCAACGGCACGGCAAACAATAACCATGTCCTTATTACGGGCGGTAACGTGAACAACAACGGGAGCAGACGTATTTGCGGCGGGCTCTCCAATTACGGCGGGGACGCCACCAACAACACCGTCACGATTTCCGGCGGCACGGTGAACGTGGGAAGTATTATCGGCGGCAGCCTTGGAGAAACTATTGACTGGACTACCGGAGATCCGCTATACAATCTCACAGGCAAAGCCACGGGCAATCAGGTCATAATCAACGGAGCCAGCGTGAAGGCAGATATTAAAGGCGGCTGGCGGATGCCCGCCGATTACGATGCCTCTGCCGCCGTCACGGGCAATATTGTCACGCTGAACGGCGCGACGGTCACGGGAAGAGTTTTCGGCGGCTATTGCAACAACGACAATTACAACGGCGCGGTGGACATCGTCACGGGCAACACGCTGAACCTTTCCGGCGCGAACACGGTCAGCGGCATGGTGAAGAATTTCGAGACCATCAACATCAAAAGCGCGACTTGGGGTACGCCCGCGCTGACGTTGGCAGGTGACGGCATCCTTGCAAACACCGGCGGCGGCTATCCGACCATCAATGCGAACGCCGTCAATGTGTCCGGCGTCGCCAACGTGAAAGCCGGACATACGACAAAATTGATTGAAGGCGGTATGGGGGCGTATGCAGGGACGATTGCCTCCGGTCCGCTGAAATCCGGCTCCACGCTGGAAGTTCCCGGAACGACGGCAAAAAGCGGAAACGACCTCGTCTTTACCGCGTCCGGCGATGTGCAAGTCCAGGAGCAGACCCATAACACTGTTATGGGAGCTGAGGTTGGTATGGCAGCATTGTCAGCTGGTAATGATTTCGTGGGTGCTGCTACTGAAGGCCTTGCTATGGCTGGGAATGCAGGAGCAGACGGCCTTGCCACTTATGCCAATATGGGTGGCGGCTCCATGAATGTGGAAACCGGTTCCCATGTTAAGACCCATACTTGGAATGCTATTTTGGCCCTTGGCCATAAGAACGAAAAGAAGCTATCCACCACAGAATATGGTGCCTTCTTTGAATATGGTACTGGTAATTATACCACCTTTAATGGGGCTGAAAGGGGCGACGGCTCCACCCATTATACTGGTGGCGGTATCCTTGGCAAGTGGCAGAAGAATAACGGCTTTTATGTAGAGGGGAGTCTCAGAGCCGGTTCTATTCACGATGATGCCACCAATGTACTCCGTGATGTAAATGGCAATCCATACAGCTATGACACTGACGCCACCTATTGGGGTGCCCATATTGGCGTTGGTCGGGAAATAAAGCTGAATAAGACAGATATTCTTGACCTTTATGCCAAGTATTTCTATAACCATAGGGGCAGTGTGTCCTTTGATGCAGGGGGTCATTACGATTTGGATGCAGTGGAATCCAGCGTTCTTCGTATTGGTACCCGTTATACCGTAAAAAAGAACGACAAGGTTAATTTCTATGGCGGACTGGCCCTGGAGCATGAATTCTGTGGCAGAGCAGCTGGTACAGCTGACGGCGTAGCCATTCGTGGTGCTGACATCAGCGGAACCAGTGTCCGTGGTGAAATTGGTGCTACCTTCCAGCCAGGAGATAATAGCCCTGTAACCCTTGATCTGAATCTTAGCGGTTTTGCTGGGAAAAAACGGGGACTTACTGGGGGACTTTCTGCAGTATTCCATTTTTAAGAAAATAGTTGAAGGGACTGCTTCGGCAGTCCCTTTTTTTACCCTGTGAACCGTTGAGTTTACTGGCAGGACGGATATAATGAAGGTAAGAAAGTGAAGCGGATTTTTCACTTATGACAGTAAAAAATATGTCATTTTAGAAGGAGGTTTTGTAAATGATGAAGAAATTAATTCGTCACATAAACCTTATTGGCCATGAGATAAACCAGTCTATTGAGGACGGGTATCCAGAGTCAGATCGGGAAATATACTGCAAGCGCCTCCATACTATTAAGGAGCCTGATGAAAAGGACTGTATGAATTGCCCGTATTTTGGAGGCCTTGGACAAGGAACAGCCCATGAATGTGTATGGGAAGAACCAGTGGATATCAGCTCGGAGCTTTACAGGGTTATTCAGCACAAGGACAGATACAAGGAAATGGAGCGGGTATCTGAAATGATAGAGGCCGGGGTTGTGGAGAAAGAGAAAATATACCCTTTTGAAAGACTTACCCCTGATGAAATGGCAAAAATGGCAGCAGAATCTTTAAGGACTCCAAGCAAGCCAATGACTGATGAAGAAAAAGCAGAAGATGATGCTGAACATGGATATTTTGAGGATGATTAAATAAGATATTTTGAAATGAGGTATAGAACATGAAGATTTATTTTGCTGGTTCCATCCGTGGTGGCAGGAAGGATGCGGAACTTTATCGTAAGATTATAGCTGACTTGAAGGAAAAGCATCAGGTCCTTACTGAGCATGTGGGGGATTTGAGCCTTTCCGTCGTGGAAGATAAAGGGGATAAGGCAATTTATGAGCAGGACACGGCATGGCTTCGTGAATGTGATGTTGTGGTAGCTGAGTGTACCCAGGTGTCTCTTGGGGTAGGTTATGAGCTGGCTTATGCTGAAGCCCATAACAAGGAAGTACATATCTTTTACCGCCCTAATGAAACCCAGCTTTCTGCCATGCTTTCCGGAAACGAATATTTTAAGATACACCGCTATAACAGTGTAGATGAACTGTTGGAGCTGGTGAAAAAAATTGTGGGGATGATTTTCATGGATATGAATAAAGCTAAGCGATATCATGAACTGGTGGAGGATTCGCAAAAATCTTATCGCGATAATCCTGACGAGCATAAAAATAATAAAATTGAATTGGCCGCTCTTGATACTGATATCTGTAAGGAAATAAATCTCTACACATACTGGCAGGGGCTAGGGTACGAACAAAAGACCCCACACATAAAATATCTTTTGGTCGGACAGGACTGGGGCAACCCTTTCTTGGGACGGGATGATTTTATTGATAGAGTCATTGCCATAAATAATGGCCATGAAGAACCTTATTATGAAAAGGCGGTTTTTGACACTGATGATAATTTAGTGGAGCTTTTTAAGGTTCTTAAAGATAGTGAGGGAAAACCTTATAATATCGCTACTAAACGATATGATGATCTGTTTTTCACCAATTTTTGCCTTGGCTACAGAAGGGGCAAGGAAAGCGGCGGTATGCCAAAAGGCCTTATGAAAAAGGATGCTAAATTTTTTAAGAAGCTAGTGGTTATTTTGGAACCAGATAATATTCTCTGTCTTGGAAAACGCACCTTTGAATGTGTTTATGAGGCATTATGTGATGACAAAACCAAAAAGCCAGAAGGCTTTAGTGGACGATATAATAACTTTATAGAAAAGTCTTTAAGTAACCCTATTCTTTTTAAATGCGGAGAAAATAAAAATACAAGAATTTTTCCTCTGGCACATCCCGGCTATATGGGGACAATGAACCGTATCAACAGAGAGGGAACTATTAAAAAAGGACTTGAACAACAAAAGGATGACTGGAAGAATATTCTGCAATGATTTTATCAATATTATGTTTGTAATCTGGGACTGCTTCAGTAGTCCCTTTTTTTGCCCTGCGGAATATTGAATTTACTGGCGGGGCGGATATAATGGGGGTAAGAAAAGGCCATGCTGAAAGGCGGTGCGGATTATGTTCACATTATTTGTAACAATGCTATGGGTAATCATTATTGGAGCTCTAATTGGTGCAGTAATATCAGGAATTAAGGCATTGCCACGTGTGGCCAGGGAAGAACGATTTCGCCAGCAAAAGGAAAAGGAATACTATGCAAGTATTGAAAAGTGGAAAGCAACGGATATGGAAATGTATAGAATGCTAGCTGAAATAAACCCTTTTGAGTATAAAACATATTATGCTAAGCCACCGGAATACAGGCCTAAAGATATTACGTGAAATGAGTAGGGAAGAACTAAAGTATAATACTATGGCCATGGAAGCATGTGACAGAGGAATGAAGAAAATCCAAGAGGCAAAAGAAAAAGAAGATGGTTGATTTAAGTATTCGATGAAGTAATAATGTCGCTGTAAAGGAGGCTTTATTATGGGAAAACTCTCTGAAACAGATATGAAAATGTTGGAGAAGGCTGCGACCGAATTTTTGAGGGGAGATAATTGGAAAAAACCTATTCCACCCAAAATGCGCCGTCCAAGGGGACAGGATTATCCCTCGCTAAAAGGTAAGGGGTATTTAGAAATTCGTGAAGGTCCTTATGAAGAAGAATACTTTTGGATTATGCCTGTTAAACTTTTGAATGCTGAACCTAATGGGGACCTACGGAAAATTCAATTTTTTCCAAAAGGACAAATATCTATTGATGTAGATTACATAATATGTTTTCTGCGGGTATTTGTGGAAAAGTATCTTAATAAGGATTTGTATTTTAAAGTCTGGGGAAACCATTTTGAGTTTGAGGGATTCGAATGGTTTGGAGAGAATATCTATTCATATTCGGATATGAAGAAAATGCTTAAGGAAATTACTGAAACAGCAAAACTGCTGGAAAAAGATTATGATAATCCGATTTTGGACCAATTTAAAAAAGATTATAACTACCATTATTTGATTTACAGCCATATACCTGGATTGACGGAAGAAGGGGAGAATAATGTTATCAAAAAGAATATAGATGTATTGACAGACTTTTACCGCAGATTTGTAAAGCGTATTGAATTGATGATGAAGCAGTATCCAGACTGTACTCATATTGCATTTGAGGATAGTCTTGAAGGCGCTATACGGGTAAGAGATGAAGAATATATAAGGAAATCTAAGCACCCTTAATTGGGTGCTTTTTCTTTTGGGCGGGGCGTACGCCGGGGGTGCGGCTGCGCTCTCTTTTAGGGGCTGTGTGCAGTCGCGTCCACGGCTGGGGGGTGGGGTCCCGTGAGGGAGAGTGGCCACGAAGGACTGGTCAGCTTTCGATAAGTTTGACTATCGGACAGTAAAAGCGGGTGGCGGTCGTTGTTGGTCTGGTTTTACTTCCGATAGTCGTAAGGAACTTATCGGACGCTCACCAGTAATGGCTTATGAGCTGGGGACAAAACCACGAGCATACAGGGGGAGTGCCGTCAATGGGGAAGGCGCGGCTGGATGCTCCATCCGGGTCCCCTGCCATACTCATAGTAGTAGCCCTATAGTAGCCTCCCGCTTAAAATGGCTTTTGCTGTAACAAAAGCCGACCATGTGCGGGCGCATACTGCCCCCGCGGAAGGACGGCTTCTGCTACAGCAGAAGCCATTTAAAGCGGAATCCCCAGAGTATGGCCACGCAATAAAATACGGCTTCCCTGGGCCCCCACGAGGCCCCGAAGCCGGGGACGAACCAAGACCTTCCAATACATGACTTTATAGTATAAGGTTTTTACTTCCTGCTGTTCGCCTATATTCTTCTGTACATTCCAGTATTTGTTGCCACAATATAAGGGCTTTTCTGCTGAACATTTTGTCACATAATACCATTTTGTACAGTTTTTAATTTGCTACACATGACCTAATTGTATAGTAAAATAAAGCCAATTTTCAGCATAATTTTTTGATACATTGTAGTCATGTTTATTGGTACCAGCTCCAAGTGTAGGCCCATGAGTATGGGCAGGAGTCACCTTCTGGGCATCCGCTTTTGTATCAGGGAAGGAGCCTCCAGCCTCATAAGGCAGAACATTTTACTTCCGATAAACGCCGGAGAGCTTATCGGAACTCCTGGCTATGCTCCGGGGGCCAATGGTTCCGATAAGCACATTTATCGAAAGTAAGATGTCCACTCGTGCCAGCTATCCCTCACGGGTCTACCCCGCCCTCCGCCCAGAATAACCTCACGGGCCCCCGCCCACAAGCCGGATGACGGGGCAGCACACAGCTCTGAAAAGAGAGCGCCACCCCACCACCCGGCATACGACCCACCCATAAAAAAGACCGTCCTTTATGCAGGATTATAATAGTATATTGTCGAAGAAATGGGCAATGTAATAGATGATAAATGGAGGGGCCTTCTGCCCCAAGAGGTGAGAATATATGCGTGAACGTACTAAACGGGAGCGGATACGCATAGTAGACCGCTACTATGGCAATTATGATGATCCGGATACTCCTGAAACTCCCGACAAAACTGAGGATAAAAACGTCAATATGTATAACCGCTACGAAGACCTTGAGGATGAAGACGAGAGCGACGACGATTGGTAAGCCTGTCTTAGAATTAACCAATACGACCCGCTGATGGAGGGGCATTCAACAAAATATTGCTTAAATCGACAAAAGGCCCCCATGTATAAAAGTCAAGACAATTTGGAGAATTTGAACGGTTATGATTTTCATGAAAAAAATGCAATTGCAAAGTCAACATTTGATTTCATGTCGGCAAAAATGCGATTAGAAGAGGGTATATAGAATTGGAGGAAGACTATGGAAAAAGCATTCGCAATCCCAATATCCAGGCGTGACTTCATGAAACTGGCGGGACTTACGGCGGCGGGAACATTGCTCGGCGTCCAGGATAACGTCCCAAAGGCGGAGGCTTCCGCCGCTCCAGCGCATAGGGTTGATTTTGAAAAGGCTGCTATTCCAACGCTTTTTAACGTCGATGTTTGCGTGGTAGGAGGCGGTGCTGCCGGTACTGCGGCTGCCATAAGTGCTGCACGGAAGGGCGCAAAGACAGTGCTGGTTGAGCGGGGGATTTCCCTTGGTGGTCTGGCGACCCAGGGTTGTGTTTTCCCATGTATGCCAACCTTTATTGCTGGCAGTGACACCCCCTACATTACTGATTTGAACAAACGAATGGAAAAGCAGGGAGCCCCCCTTGACTTGGGTATAGAAACGAATACTTATTATGGTGGGGGAAAAGGACAGTATGTACCGGAATATCTCACACTCATCTATGACGAAATGTGTGGGGAGGCCGGTGTAGAGATACTTTATAATGCTTCATTGGTAGGGACCGTGACCAAGGACGGCAAAATCACTGCATGTGTTGTTCAGACTGCTGAGGGTCTTGCCAAGATCAAGGCCAAGGTTTTCATAGATGGTACGGGGGATGCACTGTTGGCTCGATTTGCCGGTGTTCCGACGGAAAAGGGTTCGGAAAAAACGGGTCGCAATCAGCCCATGAGCCTGCGTTTTGAAATGGGTGGCATTGATGTGGGGAAAGTGTATCACTTCTTTAAAAATGATTTAAATGACGACTATGGAAAGGATATTTTTGGACTTGTAGATGATGCCTTAAAGGAAAATCGTCCACCTTTCTTCGAATTTGCGAAATGGAAAAAGAGCGAAAATTTCTTCAAGGAAGGCGTGGCAAAGGGTGAACTTACTGAGGATGACATTCTGTATATTCAGGCATTTACCATTCCAGGCAAGCCAACTGTTATGTCAATGAACTGTCCGGAAATGCCCCCGATGTCCTTTAGTTCAACAGATGCGGTTTCAGCCAGTAAGGCAGTGAGCTTTGGCCGCCGGATGATGCGCCATTTGGCATCATTCTTTATCCAAAATTTGCCTGGCTTTGAGAAGGCCTATATCAGCCGCGAAGCCAGTATGATCGGCGTCCGTGAGTCCTGGCGGATTCGTGGCAAATACTATATGGATGTTGAAGACTATCTGCATGCACGTCATTTCACCGATGCTGTCTGTCGTACAGCTTATCCAGTTGATATCCACGATGTAAAGCTGGATCTATTTAAAAAGCTGGAAAAAGGACAATATTATGAAATCCCATATCGTGCATTGGTGACAAATGAAATTGCAAATCTGCTGGTAGTAGGCCGCTGTGCCAGTGGCAGCTTTGCCGCCCAGGCATCCTTCCGCATCCAGCCAACTTGCATGAGTATGGGAGAAGCGGCTGGCATTGCTGCTGCGTGGGGGATTTCTCACGGAATCGAAGCTAATGCCCTGCGCTGGGAAGATATTCCTGCAGAAGAGCGTAGCTACATGAGCGAGGGATAATAGGAGCCAGTCCTTCCACCAAATCAGAGATAGTTCGGGATGAATCGAATCAGGAGTGAATGAACCAGTGACCAATACGAACCCGCTGAATTTTGGAGGGTCATTCAACTTGACCGCTTTAAGGACGAAGGCCGAAACTATTGAAAAATCCCAGGGATTTTTCGATACGCTTACCCAACTGGTCAAAGAGCTATGGTCTGCAGCCTAAATGTTGTAAAGTGCTGGAAAAAATAGGAAAATGGTGATTAATAATGAACTATAATCGGAAAAAGTGTTGGGGAGCTGTTGTTATCGTATTCATAGCGGCTGTTTTGACGGCAGGCTACGCCATAGGAGATTATTTTGTTGATTATGCCCTGAAGCGCGGCAGCGATGCAGATCCCTTGGCGCCTCCTGCTGCCTGCGTCAATATTCTTGACAAGAGCAGGGAAATGCCTGAAGAGCCGGCGGTGCCGACGGAAGAGTGGAGTATGACCATGCCGGACGGCAGGAATGTAGTGGCAGTAAGTTATAGAACCGTCCAAACGGGACACCGCTGGGTTATACTGGCCCATGGCTATGGCAGGGATCACCGTTATGTCCGGGATTATGCCGAGGTTTATCTGAAGCAGGGTTATCACGTGCTCTCGCCGGACTTATGCGCCGCCGGGGAAAGTGATGGCCAGTACATTACCATGGGGGTCAAGGAAAGTGAGGAAATTGCCAAATGGGCAGCTAAAGTCAAGGAATCCGATGACGATGCAGAAATTGTATTGCACGGAATATCTATGGGGGCTGCCACGGTAATGCTGGCAGCGGGCAGATACGAAATGCCGGGACTGGCAGCCGTCATAGAGGACTGCAGCTATACCAGCGCCTACGATATGTTTACAAATCAACTGGACGTTATCTTTGGCCTGCCGGAATTCCCCATTATGACATGCGTAGACATTGTAAGCGGCATCAAAACCGGGGTGAAAGTGTCAGACGCTGCCCCCATAAAGGCGGTTCCCGGCATCAAGGTTCCGATTATGTTCATCCATGGGACGGCGGACAAACTGGTGCCGCCTTCTATGATGGATAAGCTGTACAATGCCTGCCCTGCTCCCAAGAGTAAATTTATCGTAGAAGGAGCAGGACATGGGGATGCGATGACAGTGGCCGGAAAAGAGTATTGGGAGGCTGTTTTCAGCTTTTTGGATGACTGCCTGGGGGCGTTATCCATATCAAGGTGAGATAATGACGGACAGAAATAAATACTGCAGGGGCACTAATACGACCCTCCGGAGGGGCGTTCAACTTAAGAATGCTGGTCAAAATCGTAGATTGGATTCGTAAGGCTTTTGTTATTTGATAAGGAGGACAATATGGGGGAGCGTTTTTTCGTAGCAAGCTGTGTTTTTACGGAAGGTGAGCCGGAACTCAGTCGCAAGATACAGGCGTATGTGAAGGATAGGTTTTCTTTGCCAATCATACGTTGCTGCGTAGCGAAGTACAAAGTGCAAGAGTTTGAAGAGCGAATGCCAGAATGGTATCGGGACGAATGGAAATCCGTCAAGCATTATGAAAATTTCCCGACAGGCAGTACGATGGTTTCCATTTGCCATAATTGTTCGGCGATTTTCGAGGAGCGTCATCCCGAAATTCAGCGGCAGTCCATTTGGGAGTTGATTTTGGAGGATGACAGTTTCCATTATCCCAACTATAAAGGTGAGAGCATGACCGTGCAGGATTGCTGGCGTTCCAAGGAAAACCATGCCGAACAGGATGCCGTGCGCGAACTTATGCGGCGTATGAACATCAACATCGTCGAACTTGCCGAAAATTATGAACAAACCAAGTTTTGCGGCTATTCCCTTTACCAGCCACAACCGCCGCGCAACGCCAAACTTGCCCCCAAACGCTTCGTAGAGGGGGCAAGGGGATTGTTCGAGGAACATACCGAAGAAGAAAAAAAGCGGTTGATGGAAGAATATTGCTCGCAAATTTCGACGGATAAAGTTGTCGCTTATTGTCACTACTGTATTCGTGGCTTAAATTCGGGTGGCAAAAAGGGGATTCATCTCGCAAGACTTCTGTTTGAGCCGGAAAAGGTATTGGATTTTCTACCACAAGAAAACTATCTGGGCAAATGATACAGCCCCAAAGAAAAAAGACCGGTCCGAAAGGCCGCCCTTTCTACCATATTGACAACGTATCAGTTTTTTATTATGATTTTATCGAACTAAGGGGCCGAAGCTCCTCAGTTATTGGATGTTAGAGTTTGTTTAGTACCTTCTCGATTATACTTAGCAGGTGGTCGATTAGGTCTAGGACTAGGACGGCTACTACAAGTTGCTGTCCTTTTTATTTTGGCCAAAAAACAAAAAACGCCCTGCGGTGCAGAGCGTCATATCTTACTTCTTCAAACTTATCCTGATTATAGCATCAATCATATCCTTTGTCTTTTCATCAAGGCTTGGATATTCTTTGATAATTCTGGCTAGCCGTTTATCCGTTTTTGGATTTTCCATTGGCTCCGGGGAATTATCAGGCATAAAGTATTCCACCGGAACGGAAAGGGCCATGGAGAGATTACGCAAATCCTCATAGGTGATGCCTGGGGTGTAGCCCCTTTCCCAATTAGAAACCACCTGTGAGGACTTCTTTATTTTTTGTGCCAGCTCCACTTGGGTCAGCTTTAGCTCTTTGCGTCTTTGTTTTATCTTATGGCCAATATTCATAGCAGATACCACCCAGTATGTGTAGAATTGTGTTTGTATGTCACACACAAACATAATTCTACACGGGGGGGACATTCCTGCAAATTTTTTTATCATTGTGGATAAGTATTGCCAAAAAAATTTATAACACTTTTCAACCTCCGGGGATATAAAGGATAAAGAAGACAACCACACAGAAAGGGGAGCCTAAAGATGACTAGATTTAAGAATGACAAAATGAAAAAGATATTGCCTCTTGTAGTTTTGATGATGTTCGTTTTTTCTAACGTAGCGTTTGCCATTGAAAGCACTGTGGTATATTACAATAAAGTTACAAAAAATACAGTTCTTATTTCATATAACAATTACTTTTGTGGAAAATTGGAATGGGTAGATTCCGGATTTGAAGAACTCTATGAAGGAGATAAACTGGAAGGACTTGTCGGCTGTGGTAAGCGTTATCTTAAAGACCTTACAAATGACAGGGAAGTGGGCATCTTTATAAGTAAAACCAACCTCACTAAGGATAGCGCGAAGGAATGGGTAAGAGAGCAAGAAAAAAATGGTATTTGGTGAAAACTAAATAATAATCACGGGGCTGTTCTCAAATCAGAGAATGGCCCTTTAGTTTTGGGCAAAAGAAAAGAGTGTGTGAAAGTTTTTCTGTAAATAACATAATTAGTAATCTGTAAGGTCTTCTATGGTAAAATAAAATCATAGGAGGCCTTTTGTTATGGCAAGAAA
>NZ_JHYA01000019.1 GCF_000621545.1 Anaerovibrio lipolyticus LB2005 | reverse complement strand
CATGTTCTTCATCTGGTCCTGCTCATACTCCTTTAATTCCTCAAGGGTAAATGGCAGACCCACTTCCTTTGCCAGCGGAACAATAACAGCTTCCACTGCCTTTTCACGCATAGCAGCATCATCTGTAGAAGCCCCGTTCTTCTCTGCGAAATCCTTATCCAGAGCATTGAGCTTTTCAGCCAAAGCTGCATCCTGAGCCAACTTGTCATAAAACTTTCCTACATTTTCCTTTGCCATGATGTATTCCTCCTTAGTATTTAAATATTGTTGTTTACTCTTGTCCTTTATATCCATGAGAGAATAAAAGTGTTATCTCTTTTTTACTTTTCTGCAAAAAATTTGGAATTCCTGCACAATAAAAGAGCAGTCCATAATGAACTGCTCTCGTAGACTAAAGCTCGTTATTCACTTTCGCCTCCAATTGGGCCATCGGAACCACCTAATATGAAGCAATAGGCCGTGTTCCCTTTTCTCGTAGTCTTACCAAATCCAACACCAAGAAAAGCACAGTACGCGCCTGATTTGGAACTTTCACCATTACCACCACCAGCACCTTTAAATCTACCACCGGCCACCTGATCAAGCTCGTCCTCGGAAAGATTCATTTCCTTTAGCTGTTCCTGCTCATATTCCTTCAATTCCTCAAGGGTAAATGGCAGACCAACTTCCTTAGCCAACGGAATAACTATAGCTGCTACTGCCTTTTCACGAAAAGCAATATCATCTGCAGAGCCTTCATTGGTATCAGCAAATTTCTTGTCCAGAGCATTGAGCTTTTCAGCCAAAGCTGCGTCCTGGGCCAACTTATCATAAAACTTTCCTACATTTTCCTTTGCCATGATGTATTCCTCCTTAGTATTTAAATATTGTTGTTTACTCTTTGTCCTTTATATCCATGAGATGACAAAAGTGTTATAGAAATTAAAAAAATAATGGGGATAAAAGGAAATCAAATTACCTGCTCCCCAACTTCGGAGATAACGCGCTTCACATTATCAGCAAAAGCATTCCTGTCGGCTAGCAGAGCTTCATTGCAGTCTATTTTCTCGGCACGGGCCAGCAACTCTCCCCGTGAATTTTTTCGCGGTGTACCGTCCATATTCTTGCGAAGAATCTTTTCGCCCTTCTCGTCCGTTAAATATGTTCGGGTTACATGGGAAAAAAGAATTTCCCTGGCATCAAAAGTGGGGATTCCTGCCTGCCTTGCCAGCATCTCCGTTTGGTCTGTCAACAGATCACCCGCCTCATCCTCATCATAAGCCAGCAGCAAAAGGGACGGTTTTCTCCCCCTTACTACGGGGAAAAATTCCAAAATGCGAAAAGACATGAACATTCTCATGCTCTGCGTCCACCCGGAACGCATATAATAAGCGTTGGCCATGGACGTGGCGGTCATAGCCGCAGCCAGCCCACCTACCTCGAAAAGACTCACCGCATCAAGTTCTGACTCGCACAGAAATACCGGCTCCCCTGCCCTGATATGATCCTCGCAAAAGCACTTGCAGTATTCCAAGCACTGAGGGAAAAATCGTCTATCATCTTTATCAGGAATCCGTTTGGGATTTCTGACCATATAGGCCAGTGGCGTTGTGGGTATCACGGGAGCATTCTTCATGCCACAAAAGTCGGGGATTGCCCCCAGGCGAAAATGCGCCACCGTTTCCTTGGAAAATCCCCGCCTCTGCCAGTAGGAAGCAGATGCGGGATTTCTATACCAGGCCTCATATTGTTCTGTGTAATCCATCCGTGCGCTTTCCTCCCCTACAGTATTTTCCGGGGACTGAGGCTTTTCTCCCGTCCCCGGAAGCCTTCAGAACGCATTTTTCAACGTTTATAATTCTCCCAATGATCATAAGGACTACGCCAACCGCCTGCGACAGCATCCAACTGTTCAGGCGTGAGCTTCATAGAGGATAATTCTTCCAAATAGTTCTCAGCCTGCTCGACAGACAGAGGATAATCATGCGCCTTGGCAAACTCCACTAGTTCCTCTGCAGTTTCGCACTTGAAAGCCTGCTGAATGATTTTGTCTGATAAATCAATGTCATTTTTTTTCATAGTAAATCTCCCCCTGTCGTGTAAATGAAAGTCCAATAAGTTGTACCGCCGTACCCGTCAGTCATGATCCGAAGCTGTCGAAAAAGTCCATGCTGCAACACCGTACAATGGTACAGAGGCGCACCATAAACCAGATACATCTGCCTCGGGCTGCGGGAAAAACTTTTCTCCAATTGCGACAAAACTGCCTGCATCACATCCCCATCGAAAGGATTGAACATATAGAATATCTGATAGTGGTCCAACTCCTTTTCCAGCTCTGCCGCATTTCCGCAAAAACAAGCCACCCCTTCATCAGGGTCTGCCTCATCTCCCATCTGGTGGCAAAAATTAGGAATACCCAGTGCTTGCAGGTTATCCCGCAAACTGGCAAAGCAGTCCGCATCCGCCTCGATGGTTCCAATCCGACGAAAGCCAGCCGCCCAGGCAGCAATAACCGCAGCCCCCTTACCGCCACCCACATCCAGAACCGCGCTGCTTTTTTCGCAGGGCAAGCTCTCCAAGGCATCCAGTACCGTGCGAAAATCCGAGGGAAGGTGCTCCGCCTGGATTATCCCATTCTCCCTATATACCCGCCCACGCAGGTCAATCCCCACATGATGCTTCAGCCAATCAAAGTAGGTGAGTTGCGGATAGTCGCAGTCGGGGACTCCAGGATACATGCGGTGCCACAGAGGAATAACCCGTGCCCCGGCAGCCCGGCATACCTCCGTCATGCTGCTGTCCGGAACAAGGGGGGACGGGCAAAGGACCACATCCCCTGCCTCCGCCAGATAATGCAGAGATTTCAGTGCAAGATGCATACCGCCATAGGAAATGGACGATATCCCCACCAGTGCCTTGGGCTTCCTCCCCCAATATTTCTCCAAAAACCAGCGTACAAATTCCGTTCCCATGTCCATCCCGTAAAGAATCACCGGACTTTCCCGCGACTTTCCCAATGCCTCAGTCAGAGCATGACAGAATCTCTCGTAATCGTACTTCATTTTTTCCACCATCCTAGTTACAATTCCACTGCCCTGAGCATCAGATAGAATTTTGCAACCGGAGGCTTTGCCCCCCTGAACTTCACCTTGGCACAGTCTAACAGCACGCAAAGAGCCAGCTGCCCCTCCTTGCCGTCCTCCAACCGGAAGGGTATAGCTTTGCCGAAGGCCGTACCTCCAATGAGTCGCCAACGGCTGTCGGCCAGCCCCCGAGCCTCCAAAAGCTCCATGAGCTTTCCACCGTACCCCGTCTCCATGCATTGCTTTGCCTCCTCGGGACGAACCTTACGGAAGGAGCAAAACAAGCCAAAATCCTCACCAAGGGTTCCGTCCGGCATTATGTCGAACTGGTACTCTATCGCGGGCGAGATACGGGCTATCTCCCTGCAGAACCGCAACATATCCTCATCGTAGGCATGGAAGCCGATAGCCTCGAAGCATTCGGCCCAATAAGCTGTCTCCCTACCCAAACGCCTGGCCTCCTCTGCCATATAACCGCCGATGCGCATAGGCATCCCAGCCCGCTTCGGAAATAATCCAATATAGGCGGCATCCCAGCCGTAGGGCATATGGGCTGCAATGCTCAGATAGTCCGACAGCCGCTCGTTCTCTCCAACGCTTTCTAAAAAAGGAGCCAAGAAGTCCAGCCGGTCCCTGTGCTGAAAATATACACCGATAGAATCCTCCGCCTTCGAAACATCTATTGCGAGGCCACAGGATAAACCATCAGCACCGCAAATCTCGCTGAACCAGTCAAACATAGGCTGATAGGCAGCATAGCCCGCCCCCCTGCACTCTGCACCCCGTTGCACCCTGTCATAAACCAGCTGCATATCCACGCAGGGTTTGCCAGACAAAGGAAATTCCACATATACGGCTGGATTCGCACTGGAAAGCAGTGCCTCCTCAAATACCCTATGCAGTAGATGTAGACTTTCGCCGTAGAGCATTGGCCCCCGTCCTCCGCGTCCCGCGATGTCCAGCAACAGGTCAAAATTATCAGCTCCAGTTCTTCTCATGAGTGCATCCCCCATCTATAATAACGTGCAAAAGTTTCTCCCACCGCTACAGGTGGTGAGTACCTTATTAATGAGCGTCACAACTTCTTCCCCAAAAGAGCAGTTCATAATGAACCACTCCTGTAGCATAAAACTTTCCTACGTTTTACTTTGCCATGATGTCATCATCCTCATATTTTAATTTTGTTGTTTGCTCTTGTCCTTTTTATCCATACTCAAAAACTTATGAAAGATAGAACCAATATTATAATCATGCCTGATGGGACAAAAAAACGGAAAAAGACTCGCTATTCTTCTATTAAAAAGAATTAAGCATAAAAAACCGCCTCGGATGAGGCGGCTGTTTAGTAATGACCCTTGCACTGTGCAATCTCAACAGTATTTTCTATTACCCGATATACGAGTCTGTTTTCTTCGTCGATACGGCGACTGAACCACCCCTGCAGGTTGTGCTTCAGAGCTTCAGGCTTGCCGATACCCTCGAGGACACCGTCACGCTCGACACTCTTTATCAGCTCATTTATCCGTTTTACAGTTTTCCTGTCCTCCAGCTGCCAGTCAATATATTCCTGCCATGCACGACTGGACCACTTTTTACTCAACCTCAACTAATTCGTGCTCCTCTCCACCGCCAGCTTCTAATTCTGCTATGGATTCTGCAAGATACTTCTGGTTCTTTTCACTCCAGAAAGGATCAGCAGTTACTGGAAATGGGATAGACCGTGTTCTGACCATGGCTTTCAAAAATATGGTATATGCCGTGGAAAGGGTGAGTCCCATTTCAGCACACAATTCTTCTGCCTGAGCTTTCAGCACTGGGTCAACTCTCATGGTAAGCGTACTTGCCTTCATTGTTATCTCCCCCTTTATTTTCTCTAATTATATCAAATTGTAATGACTTTGCAAATACATTGTTTAATAAAAAGACTATATATATCATTTGTGGGTATCCCAGTTTTATTATATTACTTTTTATTTTTACCCTTTATTTTGCGGTGATCATCAGCATTGACGCTGACTTCAACGACTCCATCCTCATCATGTCTATTAAATTCGTTGCGCAAAATTACCACAGTCTCAACGTGTGGCGCAATGATTCAAGCGATATAAAGTTGCCTGTCATCATAGGGTAGTTGAGCTGAACAACGCAATTAAATCTGGTCGCTCAATAGTTGAGATTATAGCCACGATAGCATTACTTCAATCCAGAGTTCCAAGTATTCTTTCCTGCTACAAAATACAACAATGTTTTATATATACCAAAAAACTCCCAGCCGAAACCAGGAGCCATAGAAATCAAAACTATTAAATTAAAGCATTTTTCTTGCCGATTTCCTTTACTTGTTCAACGGTGAGCTTGGTAGCACGGGCAATCATCTCTATAGATAATTTTTCCTTAAGCAACTCTATTGCGACCTCAGCCCTGCCTTCGGCTCTGCCTTCAGCTCTATTTCTCTCAATTACCTCACACATCTCGCTCACTCCTTCCTCCGTAGTCTTAAATCTGCGTTTACGACTTGATGTTGCTGGGAAACGGTTATCATCGTAGACATTATCTTCAGTAAAAACATCCATCAGCAATGCCACATCTGAGCCATCATCCACTTCAGCATTAACATAAATCTCAGCAAAACCGTTATCTGCCAACTTACCAGTCTCTCGAACTATTCTATCTACATGATACAATGCTTTGCCGGATTTGAAAACATCAAATCTGGATATAAACACAACAATTACGTCAGGTACATCCTTAAACTTATCACCAGGGTCAGTAACATTAGTGGTAAGTAATGCCCCATTATAGCGTACACGTCGCTGATGGTCATCGTCATCTGCCTTTTGAACCTCGATATTAACAATGCGCCCATTACCTAACGAGCATTTAACATCTAACGTACAAGACCGACCCTGAAGATTTTTTGCCACAAATTGAGGTACATTATCCAATATCCTCAGCTCTTTATCACCTAAGATTACCTGCAATATTTCCTGGCAAAAACTTATATCCTCTGCCATCTTTTGAAACAGTGCATCATCTATTGGGTTAAGGCTCATTGCATCCTCGCGGATCTTAGCTTTGTTACTCATTTAAAAATACAAATGCCGCCCAGCAAATTCTTGCACGATTTCGCAGGGCGGCATTTCTTGCTTTTTACTTCAGGTTCTTATCAAAGAAGGCAAACAGCTTGTCAAACGGAATCTTGTCCATCTGGTCATAAAGGTCTACATGGGTAGCACCAGGAACGACGATTTCTTCCTTCTCCCCTTTGATGGCGACATAAACATTGTCGGAGAAATACTTGGAATGCGCCTTGTCCCCGGTAATCAGCATGACCGGCGTCTTGCCCAACTCATCAATATTGCTCATAAGCTTGAAGTCAAAGAAGCCATACGGGGTTACCGAATCCCAGGCCAGCTTATTGGAGTTGATGGCGCGCGGATGGAAGGCGCGGCCTACATAGTAGCCGAAGAAATCCTTGATGACAGGACTGGCATCCGCAGGCAGTTTATCCGGGAACATAGTATCGAAGGTCTCCACATTACCATTAGCATCCACCCCCAGCTCATGGGCTCCGCGGATGGCTTTGCCGATCTTGGCTTCTTCATCACGCATCTTGGCCAGATGCTGTTTCACGAGTTCCCGCTGCTCCGGCGTGTAGTAAGCACCATTATAATGGTCGCTGATACTTTCACTCATATCATACATAGCCGAGGTTGCCACGGCCTTGATACGGCTGTCACTGCCAGCAGCGGTGATGGCCATGCCGGACAGACCGCAGATGCCCATAGCCCCCACCTGCTCCGAATTCACAAATTTCAGATTGGAAACGAAATCCACAGCGGCATGGTAGTCTTCCGTAAAGATTTCTGGGGAGCCCATATTGCGGCGGCTGCCACTGCTCTCACCGGTGGTGGAAGGATCAAAGGCTACGGCCACATAACCATGCTTGGCAAATTCCTGTGCATAAAGACCGGAGGACTGTTCCTTTACTGCGCCGAAGGGTCCCGTAATTACAACTGCTTTATACTTCTTGTTGGCATCAAAATCCCTGGGCAGATACATGTGACCGGCCACTTCAAAGCCAAAACGGTTTTCAAATTTCACATTCTTGGCTTCAATGGAGTTGTCAATCTTGAATACACGGGTGTCATTGTCCAGCTCGCTGATCGAAGAACGCTGCATCTGCGAAGCTGCCGCCAGAGCTTTAGCCGGAGTTGCCGCCATCGTCACATTGCTGCCCATGATGCCAAAAGACATTACGCCTGCCATCAGGGCTGCCAAAACCATCTTTTTGTTCTTGCCAATTTTCTTCATCATTTTCATTCTCCTTACTTTGTACACAATTTATATCTTAAAATTAAACCGGCTCGTTTGCAGGGATCAGCGCCAGATTCATGCTGCCCTTATGGCACTGACTCCAGAATATAATCCCGGCGGCAACAATGAATACCAATCCGCCACAGACAACATACTCTGTTCCCCAGGCTTCAATGAACATGCCGCTTATCGCTGTTCCCGCCATACAGCCCAGATTAGCCGCCGTGAGAAAGAGGCCATTGGCAAAATCCGGTGCCTCCGGCGCGGCATGGGATAGCCAATATTGGTTTATATTGGCATTGATGCCTGCCAGCAGTCCCCAGAAAACTGTAAGGACCGCCACCAGGGGGAAGGCATTTCCTCCCAAGAGAAACAGCAGATACACAGCCCCAAGGAAAAAGGGGAAGATTTTCACTGTGCCTATGGGGCGGCTAGAGAGAAGATTTCCTGCGATCATACTGCCAAAGATGTTGCAAAGGCCGTAAACAAAGAGCAGCAAACTTACCAAGGTTGGAGACAGCCCCGAAACGCTGGCCAGATACTCCGCCAGGTAGTTGAACACACCGAAAACTGAGCCATTGAGGAAGATGACGGCGAAAATAGATGCCCAAACCATGGGCTTTTTCAGCACCGCCAGCTGCTCTCCATAAGCAAGCCGCCCCTCTGCTGGCATGGAAGGAACTAGGAACGCCGTTGCCAGCATAACGAGGAATGTCGTTATGGCAAAGAAGGACATTGAGGCCGTCAGCGAAATATTTTCCGCCAGGAAGTTGCTGATAGGGACCCCCACCACCATCCCTGCCGATACGCCAATGTTGATCTTTGCCACTGCCTTGGGCGCATCTTTTGCTCCCGCCAGAGCCGCTGCTACTGTAAAAGCCATGGAGCAGTAAACTGGATGTAAAAATGCCGGCAGCACCCGCACTACCAGAAGAAGGTTAAAATCTTCGGCAAAAACGGAAATCGTATTGCACACCGTGAATACTCCCAACACCAGCAACATGATATATTTGCGGTTGAAACGGGAAAATACCAGCGGCATGGTCGGCCCGGCAACTGCTACCCCTAAGGCAAACAAACTGATAAGCAGCCCCGCATGGACTATGGTCACGTCATAGCGCTCGGCGATGTATGGCAAGATTCCGATAAAGCCCATCTCTGTATTAAGGATGCTGAAGACCCCTGTGGCCAAGATAAAAATCAGGAGATTTTTGTTATTCAACATGACTTCTTTCCTGCCTTTCCTGTTGATGGTTTAATGATAACATGGTAGTATATTGATTACAAATACCTATAACAAATACATATTTATGCTTAAAAGTAATTCATTTAACCAGCAGCCAACACAGACCAAAGGAGTTGTTTTGCCATGGAACTGCGCGTGCTCAAATACTTCCTTACCGTGGCTCAGGAAGAAAGCTTTTCCCGGGCAGCGGAAAAATTGCATCTATTTTACATCCAGATTCTATTATGGTTGGTTTTAAACCAACCCTCAGCCAAGCCCTCCAAGCTGGCTAGAAAGAGGCCGTCAAGCGGCTTCTTTTTTTGCTTATCTAACACAAGTAATTGCCCATCGTAACTATTCATGTTAAAATTAAGTTATCATATTACTTTCCGTATAACGTTTTCCTTTTATGTGCTACATTTTTGTAGTTGTTCCTTCCTTTGCCGGTCTGTATGACCGGCTCTTTTTTTGCTTATTTACAAGAGTAGTTGCCTGTTGTAACTATTTATGTTAAAATTTATTCATACCATTCCATTTGCTGGCCCACTCCAGCAAATATTAAAGCCGGCCCTCCATGCCGGCTTTTCCTAGAATATTACTCCTTACCATATAACACACAATATTACTCCTTTGCTGGCGAACACACCAGCAGGAAAAAGACTGGTCCTCGGACTGGTCTTTTTTCTTTTGCCCAAAACTAAAGGGCCATTCTCTGATCTGAGAACAGCCCTGTGATTGTTATTTAGTAGAATGACCCGTTTGAAGGGGTCGCATTGGTACCGCCGACCACCTTGTCATTTCTATTTTTTTTCTATTATGATGACATGTTTGCCTTCATCCCTCATGTTATTAATAAACGTTAAACCCATACCAGGTCTGAGCTCGCCGTTGTCTCTCATCTTGGCTATTTTCCTAAGTTCATCTATCTTACCTGCCTCAGCCAACTTATCCAAATCATTCATATTTCCATCATAATTCCCCTGAGCGACATGATAATCGTAACTACCAATACGGTTCTTCACTTTTGTGACAAGATATACCCTCGCGCCGCCGACCACCATATCAAGTTCCATGTCGTCCATCTTGTTCATGAATTTCTTTTCCATTTTATTTCCCTCCTTAAAATCTTTGAGTGTCGTTTTTCTTTATCCTTTATATCCCCGGAGGTTGAAAAGTGTTATAAAATTTTTTGGCAATACTTATCCACACTAATTAAAAATATTCCCCGGAGCCAATGGAAAATCCAAAACCAGATAAACGGCTGACCAGAATTATCAAGGAATATCCAAGCCTTGATGAAAAGACAAAGGATATGATTGATGCTATAATCAGGATAAGTAAAAAATGATGGTTCAAGGGGGATTTATATTATGAACAAAATCGTTGAAGCATTAAAAAAAGCTGGTACTTTCTTTATTGCCACCGAGGATGGCGAGCAGCCAAGAGTCCGTCCTTTTGGTGCTGTACTGGAATATGATGGCAAGCCTTACCTTTGCACAGGCAATACCAAGCCATGCTTTGCCCAGATGAAAGCCAACCCTAAAGTGGAAATATCAGCCACTTATCCAGATCACACATGGTTGCGCCTTACAGCCAAAGTTGAGCCAATAGACAATGACAGCATTCGTGCTGCCATGCTGGAGGAATACCCAGAACTGAAGGGAATGTACCATGTCGGGGATGGAATCTTTGAAGTATTGGAAATCAAAGAAGCCAGCGGTGGCATATATTCATTCGTTGCTGAACCGGTAAAATTGTGATAGCTGCGCCCTGCTTTTGCAGGGCTTTTCTTTTGCCCAAAATAAAGAGCCGTTCTCTGAGTTGAGAACAGCCCTGAGATTATTATTTTGTTGAATTACCCGCCAAAATCAGCGGGTCGTATTGGGCAGAGCACTCAAAGATTCCATTGTACAGACAAAATATCAATCTCAGCGAGTTGAGGCAAGGGCACCACTAGAACAGGGCAATAAATTCCGGCGTATCTGCCCAATCCTCCAGCAGCGGAGGTGGCGGTGGCAGCTTACCCACGCCATCCCGTGATAGTTTATTCTTGAAATGACGCCAGATTTCATCCTGGTGTGGTAATTCTCTGTCCATAAATGTTCTCCTTAAAATTAAAAGACCCAACGTGGTCCGCATCATGGAGAGGCGTGTTGGGTTCTGTTGGATTTATTGTATTCTATTTGCTATAAAAATTCAACGAATTATTTACTCAACCTCAACTAATTCGTGCTCCTCTCCACCGCCAGCTTCCAACTCTGCTATGGATCCTGCAAGATTTTCGCTCAAATGTGAGTAGCTTATCTTTGTCTAAAATTAAACAAGTCATTAACTGATTATTTGTCACACAGGCCAGACAACTTTATCTTTACCATTTGCAGGTAACCATTTCAGTAGGAAGGAACGGAAGTTTTGGCTAGCCTGAGTAAGAACTGTAGATTTATCCCAGACAAGATATACGGTTTGACCAATATCATCGCCTGTGCCTAATGGCTTTGAAATTATATCCGGGTGATTATTCAGTACAGCAGAGTAATCATAGCTAAGGTTTATAGCCTGATGCCGAAGAATCAGGTCGGTGATAATCATTTCATCGGCAGTTTCGGCTACAATGTCAACATTTAATCCTGGCAATAGTATATATTTATCAATATTATGTCTGAAACATTGATAGGCCCGCCCCTTGCTGACGATGCGCGCGCCTTCCAGATCCGCATAATCAATTTTTTCTCTGCCGGCCAGCGGATGCTGGCGATGGAGCCGCGCGCAGTACCGTGAAAAGAACAGTGGTTCAGCTTCGAAACGATTTTTGTCAGCTTCTCCTGTGACAATGGCAAAGTTGCATTGCTTTTCCAGCACGCCCTTCAAGGCTGCATCATCTGTCGTATCCACAGTGCTGAGAATAATATCTGGGTATGCATGGTGAAAATTCAAAAGGAACTCTGCCCCCAAGTAAGCCATAATGTGATCAAGCGCATATATAGTCACCACGCTTTTGGATTGGGACGCCAATGTGCTCATGCTCGCAATGCTCCGATATTCTGCCAGCAGCCGCTGCACATGCGGTAACAGTGCATTGGCATAGTCAGTAGGAACAAGGCCATGCGGATTACGGATAAAGAGCAGCTGCCCTAGTTCTTCCTCCAAAGTCTTAAGCATCTTACTGACACCTTGCCGCGACACATAGAGCTTATCTGCGGCACTTTGAATATTGCCTTGCCTATATACTTCGAGAAAATATTCCATTTGCTTCTGATTCATCAAATCCCCCCTCCTATTATTTTACAGCAACCTTTTTATTGCGTCAAAAGAGAATTTCCTTGCTTGTTGTACCTCAATATGGGCATTATACTAGAAGCATAAATTAGATAAAGCAATTCATAGTTTACAAAAAGGAGACATGACCATGAAATTGACACAAATCCGCAATGCCACCAACCGCCTTGAATATGCCGACAAAACTTTCCTGATTGACCCGTGGCTGATGCCCAAGCACCAGTTTTCCTTCGTCGATGTTCCCGGCAAGCCTTATCATGTGCCGGATGAAATGAAGGAGCATTTGCCTATGCCCTTCTATGACCTTCCCATGCCGATGGAAGAAATACTCGCCGGAATTGATTATTATCTGGTAACGCATATCCATCCCGACCACATCGATATGTCCATGGATGGTACTGTGGGCGCACCTTTGGACAAGAATGTGCCTGTAATTTGCCAAAATGAAGCAGATGCCACTGTCTTCAAAAAATCCGGCTTCCACGATGTGACCGTACTTTCCGACGCAGGCAAGCTGTTTGGCCAAGCAAAGCTGACCAAGGTACCAGCTCTCCATGGCACAGTAAATCCCTGTGGTGATGCAATGGGGATAATGTTTGAAAGCGAAATGGAAAAAAACTTTTATCTAGCCGGTGATACAATATGGTATTCCGCAGTAGCCGACTCCTTGAAGCGTTGGAAACCGGAAGTCGTAGCACTCAACTGCTGTGCCGCCGAGACGGTGGAAAATGGCCGACTAATCATGGATGCCGAAGATGTCCACTGCGTTGCCAAGACTGTGCCTAACGCCAGACTGTATCTGACGCATCTGGATAATGTTGCCCATGCCGCACTCACCCGCCATACACTAAAGGGCAACCTTGCCGAACGTAATGTAACTAATTATGATATGCCAAAGGACGGTCAATCTATAATTTATTGAGGCTCTCTCCATGAAGCAGGCAGGAGTTTAAAATAAGTGCCCTGACACACAAGTCAGGGTATTCTTTTATTCAAAAATATACCTAATGGCACAATAAAAGAGCAGTCCATAATGAACTGCTCTCGTAGACTAAAGCTCGTTATTTAGGCTGTTCTCGAGTCGCAAACACGGCCGTTAGAAAAACCTAATAAGAAGCAGGCAGCTGTATTCTTACGCTTCTTATCTTTAACTACGCCGATACCAACCCCCACGATGGCACATGCTGCTTTGTACGAAGGTTTTCCATTTGGTAAGCTACCACTACCTGCAACACCTCCACCAGCTACTTGATCAAGCTCATCCTCGGAAAGATTCATTTCCTTTAGCTGCTCCTGCTCGTATTTCTTTAATTCCTCAAGGGTAAATGGCAGACCAACTTCCTCAGCCAGTGGAATAACGATAGCTTCTACTGCCTTTTCACGAAAAGCAATATCATCTGCAGAGCCTTCATTGGTATCAGCAAATTTCTTGTCCAGAGCATTGAGCTTTTCAGCCAAAGCTGCGTCCTGGGCCAACTTCTCATAAAACTTTCCTACATTTTCCTTTGCCATAATGTATTCCTCCTTAGTATTTAAATATTGTTGTTTACTCTTGTCCTTTATATCCATGAGAGAATAAAAGTGTTATCTCTTTTTT
>NZ_JHYA01000018.1 GCF_000621545.1 Anaerovibrio lipolyticus LB2005 | reverse complement strand
ATGTATTCCTCCTTAGTATTTAAATATTGTTGTTTACTCTTGTCCTTTATATCCATGAGAGAATAAAAGTGTTATCTCTTTTTTATTTTTCTGCAAAAAATTTGGTTTTCCTGCAATAAAAGAGCAGTCCATAATGAACTGCTCTCATAGACTAAAGCTCGTTATTGACTTTCGCCTCCAATTGGGCCATCGGAACCACCCAGGAGGAAGCAATAGGCCGTGTTCCCTTTTCTCTCAGTCTTACCAAATCCAAAACCAAGAAAAGCACAGTACGCGACTGGTTTGGAACTTTCACCATCACCACCACCAGCCATTCTAGCTCTACCACCGGCCACCTGATCAAGCTCGTCCTCAGAAAGATTCATGTTCTTCATCTGCTCCTGCTCGTATTCCTTCAATTCCTCAAGGGTAAATGGCAGCCCAACTTCCTTTGCCAGCGGAATAATAATGGCATCAACTGCCTTTTCACGCATAGCAGCGTCATCTGTAGAAGCCCCGTTCTTCTCTGCGAAATCCTTGTCTAGAGCATTGAGCTTTTCAGCCAAAGCTGCGTCCTGGGCCAACTTCTCATAAAACTTTCCTACATTTTCCTTTGCCATAATGTATTCCTCCTTAGTATTTAAATATTGTTGTTTACTCTTTGTCCTTTATATCCATGAGAGAATAAAAGTGTTATCTCTTTTTTACTTTTCTGCAAAAAATTTGGTTTTCCTGCAATAATGGAGCCTTCTTAAATTGAGAAGGCCCCGTTTTCATCTAAGTTTTTTTGATGGATTAAAATTACTTAATCATACTTTCAGTAGGGTCACCGATAATAGTAGGGTCCTTTCCACCCAGCTTTGGTCTTGGAACCTTTCCATCATTATTTGGCTTCGTGATATCAATGGTAGGGGATAAAATATCCAAATCTCCCTGACCAACGTTCCCAGCGTTGCCGCCTGATACCTTATCCATCTCGTCAATGTTCATCTTCTTGTTTTCCATTTGAAATTCCTCCTTTTGGGTCCTTGCTGTTTATTTACTTCTTATTCATAGTAGCCGCACCGTGAACGGCATTTGCAATATCAATAGCACCGCCGGCTATAACAAGAGCACCAGCTCCTGCACCGACTCCGGTGGCACACATTGCTGTACCGATGGCCACAGCTGCCACACCGCTAACTGTGTTTACTATGAGCTTTGATCTCTTTTTTGCATCGGCACTGATTGGAAGCTTATCTACCACACAGTTAACGCCTTTACCGACAAAGCCGAATACAGCACTGAGTGGAACTCCGCCAGCAACCTTATCCAGTTCCTCATCGGTGAGCTTATTAGGATCCTTCTCCACGAATACCTTCTCATGGAAGTTCTTCAGGAAAAGATTTGCATATACAGTGCGGAACTCATCAAACTCTTCCTTGGTATATTTGCCTGGAACAGCAGCAGTAGCAGCTTCGTAAGACTTATCGGTGTCATAGACATTCATAACTGCATCAAACAGTTCTGTATCCTCGCTGAGTCTATCAGCCAGTTTCTTAATGTCATCATTCTTAAAAGCCTTTTCCACGCGATCTTCCGGCATATCCTGAATGCACTTTAGTAACTTCTCACCATCAATAGCTTCCTGAATAACCTGAATCTTGTCATTGTTTAATACTGTCATAATGAACGCCTCCCTTATTGTGTGTTTGTATTTGTTTTTCTTTGTCCTTTATATCCATGAGAGTATAAAAGTGTTATCCTTTTTTTATTTTTCTGCAAAAATTTGGATTTCCTGCAAAAACGGAGCCTTCTCCGTTTTTATCTAAGCTGTTTTAATCGATTAAACTCTCTTAATCCCAAAGGTCAAGTTAGGATCCTCGATAATAGTAGGGTCCTTTTCACCCAGCTTTGGGCCAGGAACCTTGGTATTATCTTGTGGTGGAAGAACGTCCTTAAGGATTTTAGGCTGTAGAGGCTCTAATACATCATTTGGAGTATCATGAAGCATGCCGCCAGCCACCTTGTCCATTTCATCCATGTTCATTGCGTTGTTCTTCTTCATCTCAGTCATTTTTAAGCTCCCCTTTCTGTGTGGTTGTTTGTTTTTCTTTGTCCTTTATATCCATGAGGGGATAAAAGTGTTATAGATTTTTAAAAAAATGGGTATAAAAGGAAGCCCCCTATTTCCCGTCTGCCCTGCTCGTAGTACAGTGTCCAGATAAAAGAGTATGGTCTGGAAATCCGCAAGGAACACTTATAAGCAGTCTTTTTATTTTGGCCGTACACCCCAAATACAGCCAAAATACACCCAAGTACACCCACAAAAAATTCCCCTTTTGGGCAAAAATCTTCAATTCCCCACTTTGGCATCACATAGGGAAAAAAATTGGGATGGTGTTGTTTCGTGATGTGGCGTGTTATTCCAAGTGCAGACAAAGTACAGACAAATGGCACTTTTAGGGGTAAAACAAAAAGGCTCCCGATTACTCGGAAGCCTTGATTTTACTGTGGTGCCGAAGGCCGGACTCGAACCGGCACGTATTTGCATACGGCAGATTTTGAGTCGATGACGAACACATGCTCGTATATATCAATTCGTGTTGTGTAGCATAAAAATGCAGTAATATCATGGTTTTATCTGCTGTACTATATATCGTGTCATATTGTTTGGTTGTGTTCTAAATTATGCTAGTTGCAACCCCTATTGCAACCCCCATTCCCCACTTCTGAGAAAATTCACATCAGATAATATCATCAAATCTCTCGTCAAGGAACTGGTCAATGGCAGCCACATCTTCTTCCTGCATATGGGTATAAGTATCAAGGGTGATCTGGATATTGCTGTGTCCCAGCTGGCTCTGAATATCCTTGAAATCAAGGCGGTGGCTGGACTTCATGCTGGTGGCCATATCATGACGAAGCATATGGAAGGTGGTCTTTATATCCAGCTCCCGGCATACCCTTGAATAAAGGCTGGAGAACACATCCGGGTTATAATACCGCCCGTCATTGGTGGTAAATACCATTTCCGGATGCTCCCACTTCTTGGAAGCCAGGCGGAGAATGTTCTGCTCCTTCCTGTATTTCAGTAGTTCACGGCAATAAGGTGGTGGAAGATAAAGGCTTCTGACACTTGTTGCGCTCTTGGTGCGGTCAATATATACATTGCGCCGCCCGGTTTTTTCATCCTTGTTGCCAATGCCCATGGCCTTATCAATGGTAACATGGCCGAAAAGTACACCGTTTTCATCCTTCTCCAGCTTGAAGCTGTCCCAGGTCAGGGCCAGCAGCTCACTTCTTCTAAGGCCCGTGATAAACACTGTAAATATGGCCAGCTTCCAGCCATAAAAGCCTGCATTGTAGCCAAGCAATGCTTTCCAAGTTTCCTTTGTCGGCTTAACAAACTTCTTCTTGGGTGGCTTTGACGGAAGCTCCAGAAATTCCGCCGGATTGTCCACAATAAGATGATCCCTTCTGGCCCGTTCAAAGGCCTGCTTTATTACAGTACGGAAATACTGACAGGTGCGGTAATGGTCTTTGCCTATTTTGTGAAAGATAATATTTTGAAGGTCAATGGTCTGCACCTTTTCCAGCTTCATGTTTCCAATAGCTTTAATGCAGATATCTATTACACTTTTGTAGGATACCTGGGTATTTTCCCGCAGCTTTGGAATCTTGTAGACCTCAAACCACTTGTCCAGCCATTCCTTGACTGTGATTTTATTGGCATCGAAGCTGATATTATGGGAGTATTTCTCCACCAGCTCCTTACGGACGGCCAAGGCTTCCTTCTGGGTACTGCAATATTTTGTGTCCCTTTTCAGTATGCCCGTTTCCGGATCATTGCCCACCGTCACCTGAACAACCCACTTCTGCTTTTCCTTATTGAAAAAGACAGAGCCTTCACTGTTTCCCCGGGATTTTGTTTTTTGCGCCATTAGTCTTCTCCTTTCTGTACCTCATATAAAACTGTTCGGTTTATTTTGTTCTGTATCTAAGTACAAAACATTTAAAAATAAATCCACAAGAAGATAATACACAGCTGGTGGATAAGTCCCCCAATACTGTGGAAAACCCTATAATACTTGTGGATAAACTTGTTTATAACTCAGCTCTGCGGTACCCACTGTGGTACATTTGTGGTATATGGTGTGGTACCTACTGTGGTATGCACTGTGGTATACATTGTGGTCCATTATGGACCGCAGCGAACCCGTCAGCCCTTTATTTATGTGGGTTTGCGGGGCCCCTAATATAAGATAATACTATATAAGATAAGATTAATAGTAATAGGGCGGCTGGATATTACTTTTTCAGACCATTAACAAGAGTCTTGATGGTTTCCCTCTGCTCAGGGGACAGCTCCCGTATGGCAGCGGTAAGCTCCACCAGCTCCGGGTCCGGCTCGTGGCCTACCAGATACTCTACCGAAATATTGTAATACTCCGCCAGCTTGCAGAGCATTTCCAGAGGCGGTTTAGAAGAATTTCTCTCATAGTTGTTCAGTGTAGATTTTGGAATTTCCAACTCTTTGGCAGCGTCACCAAGAGATAATCTCTTGTTGTCCACTCTTAGCCTTTTTAATTTTTCACCAAAAGTTGTCATTAAAATTTGACCTCCGTTTTCGTGTTGTATCGTGTCATTTCATGTTATTTCATATCATTTCGTGTTGTCTGATATAAATATACCATATTTGAACACGTTTTGTATAGTAGTGTTTTTTAAAAAAATATAAATTATGTGGACACGGGCCATTTCGTGTGATATATTTGTGTTGTAATTGAACACGGTATATTTTGTATTGTGTTACGATTGAGTATTTTAATAAGGGGTATAAACAATGAACAACAATGAAGAATTTTTGGATGCCATCAAGGACTATCTGGCCATGAAGGACGAGGAGGTATTGGCCGCCAACAACAGGGTCTTAAAACTTGTAAAAAATAATGAACCAACGGAAAAAGTTACCATGGAACCAAAAGCCATGGATGAAATCGATATTCTGTTTGTTGATGTTAAAGAATTTAAAAAAGTCACCGGCCTGTCTGAATACTATGTCCGCCGTATGCTGAAAATAAAGGATTTTCCAAAATTAAGATGTGGGCGCAAAATCAAGATTCCTCTCAGTGCCGCCCAGAAGTGGCTGCTGGAACGCTGTGGGGATATGGATTTTGTAATTCCTGCACTTCATGGCTGATTATGGCGGGGAAGGACGGCAAGGGCTGGATCAGGGAAATAAAGCAATTTTATATAGCCCACAACAGCGACAGGATAAGCGCCAATGCCCAGGCCTTGTGGCATTATCTCATGTATAAGGCCAATGAAAACTGGTGGAATTATCCTTTGTGCCTTTATATTCCCGAAATAGCTTTTGCCTTGAAAATATCACAAACCGCCGTAAAGCGGGCCAGAGAGGAACTAGCCGCCAAGGGGTATATAACGTGGGAGTCCCCCGGTGGCAACAAGTCAGCCAGATACTATGTACTGAGCCGCACCAATGCAATTTATGCCGGACAGACCGGGCCAAAAGAAAACTAAATATTTAAGGCTTATGAGCCCCCGTGAAAAGCGAACCATTTATCCATTCCTTTACATAATCTTATTCTGACGGCTTCTATCCGGGGGCTTAACTATTTACTGTATATTATATGAAAGGAAATGAAACACAATGAAAGTATTTATAAATCCGGGCCATGCGCCAAATGGAAATCCCGATCCTGGGGCCATCAATGAATTTTTCAGAATCCGTGAGTGTGATATGGCTCTTTCCATTGGGGAGCTGGTGAAGCGGTATCTCATAAAGGCGGGCTGCGGGGTGAAGCTCCTGCAGAGCAATAACCTTTACGGGGAATCTGCAGGGGAAAATATCATCCAGAGTGCCAACGACTGGGAGGCGGATATTTTTGTCAGCATCCACTGCAACGCCTTTGATAAAACCGTTCGCGGGGCGGAAACCCTCGTATATGACCTAAAAGGGGAAGGTTATAGGCTTGGAAGGTGCATCCATGCCCAGCTGATAGAAACAATGCAGGATATTGACGGCACCTTCCCGGACAGGGGAATAAGAACCCGCTCCCTTCTGGCGGTGCTCCGCTCCACCATTATGCCCGCAGTGCTGGTGGAAACTGCCTTTATCGACAATGATATTGATGCCCTGCTTTTAATGAACCACCAACAGGAAATAGCTGCAGCTATAGCCAGGGGAATTACTGACTACTGGCAACAGCTCCAAGGGTAATACTTATGAATACTACAGCCAAGACCATCCAAATGCTTTTATATGACGGGGATTTAAGCGGGGTTATGTACATTGAGGACACCTCATGGCAAATAGGGGCCATGTTCTCATCCCCCCGCCAGTCCATTGATGACCTTATTGAAAAGGCGGACTGCAAGCGGTACGGGGTTTACCTTCTCCTGTCTGATGAACAGGTGTATGTGGGACAGGCCCGCGATTTGGAACGAAGAACCCGCCAGCACCTTACAGACAAGGGCTGGTGGAATCATATTATCCTTATGACCACCAAGGATGACAGCTTTAATGCCTCGGATATTGATTATCTGGAATCCAAGCTCATTGAAAAGGCCAAGGATGTGGGCACCGCCTACGTGGACAACCTTAAAAACGGCAATCCCCAGAAGGTTACGGCCTTTCGTGAGGTGGTGCTGGGGCGGTATCTGGAGGAAGCCCTGTTTCTCCTGAAGCTCATCGGGGTTTATGTCTTTGAGCCCATAAGAAGAAAGCGCACCACTCCGCCCCTTCCGGAAGGAAACCTCTCCGTCAGTGACTTTGTAAAAACTGCCCTGATTAACCTTCTGGCTGCGGGGTATGTGTTCAGTGATGGACAGCTTAAGCTCTACGGCTCCGTGGAAGGAAGCAAGGAATACACCCACCGGGCCCTGCCCATTTTGTGGATCCTGAAGGAGGGGGAAACCCGCGACGATGTAAAAAAGAAAATCCGCCAGCGGTACTGGAAGGATATATTTTCCAGCGGCACCCAGCGGTTTTTGATGTTTTCCCAGTGGTTCAGGGACGGCACCAATTACGGGGCACATAAGGATGATTTTATAAGGTGGTATGGGACACTGTAACTTATAAGAAATAAGACCAAAGGCATCTTGTAAAAATATATTAGCCATGTTAGTATTATTTTACACCCTTATTTTATAATTGTTGGTTTTAAACCAACAAGCAGCCAAGCCCTCCAAGCTGGCTAGAAAGAGGCCGTCAAGCGGCTTCTTTTTTTGCTTATCTACACAAGTAATTGCCCATCGTAACTATTCATGTTAAAATTAGGTTATCATATTACTTTCCGTATAACGTTTTCCTTTTATGTGCTACATTTTTGTAGACATTCCTTCCTTCGCCGGTCTGTATGACCGGCTCTTTTTTTGCCTAGTTATCCCCATTCTATACACATTTTACTAAAAATATATACATAATCTGTGGATAATTGTTGTTAGTTGATACTAATAAAATTTACGTTTTAAAAAATCCTATCTTGTAATATAATTAGTTTGACGTAATAATCTCTGGGGAGGTTAATTAGTTGGTAAGATTTGAGGATTGTCAGGATTTAAGTGAGCAAATACATAACAGCCTGATGAAGATTCGGAAGCTGGAATGTGAGATGGCAGAGCTTGACAGGATGCTTGACAATGTGGGGGATAAACTTAATTCTGTTGACCACTTCATAATTCTAGAAATTTAATATTGAGCAACACCTTGCAACAGCAGGGTGTCTTTTTTTCCAGACTGCTTTTAGCTATATTACTGCTTACTGTTTATATGGATGGGAGGCCATTATATGTTCGGTATTATGAAAACTGTTTCTGAGGTTACAAGTAAAGAAATAAAAACCATCATTGATAAAGACACACACATTGTTGGTAACATCAATGGTGATGGTAGTCTGCGGGTTGATGGCACCGTGGATGGTGATATTACTCTTGATGGCTGTGTATTTATAGGGGAATCCGGGCGTGTCAATGGCAGCATAACAGCGGATGAACTTACCATATCCGGTATTGTGGATGGAAATGTTATTATCAGCAAACGACTGTCTATCTATGCTGACGGACAGCTTACTGGTGACATAAGTGCTGGCAGTCTCAGTGTTGAAGCTGGGGGACATTTTAATGGCTATTGCAATATGAGCCCTGCCTTGGCCTGATATTGCCAAAAATTGCTTAATATGATTTGTTAAACTGACACTTAAAATTATAATCTACATACAACTCCCAAATGTTTAACAAGTCATAAATAAAATGCTTTGCTCTTTATGGGCAAAGCATTTTTTATGCTAATAATCACAAAAGTTTATCCACATAACTATTAACAGCTGTGTATTATTTTGTATTATTCTGTCTGTATCTTTGTCCATTTAGCACGGAAATACTATTATTCCCACAAAAAAGGAGCTGTTACAGCCCCCTTTTGCACATATATTTATTTCACCGTGAAATGCTCCTGCCCATAATAGCATTCTTGGCGATACCATTCCGGCAACCCAGCCTTACGATATTGCTTGTTGGACAGTCTTGCCAGCTGGAAGTTATCTATATTCTCCATATCTATGTTATGGATTGCGGTGCGATAAAGCCTGTAATGTGCTATGCACTTAAAATGCTTGTCCCCATGGACAATATTTGAACTGTCCTCACCAATTACTATTTCGATGTAATTAAAATTCATATGTTCATAGTCTTTGGAATAAGCCTTTTTGAACATTTTGGCCGCCAGATCATCACACTGTTCCTCAGTGGGATATTTAGCGTAGCCCAAAATCACCTCAACGGATGACTGCTGGGAATTTATACTGATACTGGTAAATTTGTCATTATCCAGGGCTATCTTTTCAAGGGATTTCTCCAGGGATACAGCACCGCATCCGGTAAGGAGCAGCGCAAAAGCACAACATGATATTAAGGAAATTATCCTGTAAAATTTATGCATCCATGTCACCCCCTTATAAATTCCATATATTTACTATATATATTCTATACAGTATGTTAAAAATCCTTTCCATAATGGAATAGTTGCATCACATAATCATCTGTGGTAAAATTTTTTTAAATAAACTTCCATTCCATTTGCTGGTCCTCCCAGCAAATATTAAAGCCGGTCCTCCATGCCGGCTTTTCCCTAAAAAAACTTCCTACCTTTATATAGGGGTACTCAATATAACTCATTGCTGGTCCCACACCAGCAGGAAAAAGACTGGTCTTTGACTTTGGACTGGTCTTTTTTCTTTTGCCCAAAACTAAAGGGCCATTCTCTGATCTGAGAACAGCCCCGTGATTATTATTTAGTTTTCACCAAATACCATTTTTTTCTTGCTCTCTTACCCATTCCTTCGCGCTATCCTTAGTGAGGTTGGTTTTACTTATAAAGATGCCCACTTCCCTGTCATTTGTAAGGTCTTTAAGATAACGCTTACCACAGCCGACAAGTCCTTCCAGTTTATCTCCTTCATAGAGTTCTTCAAATCCGGAATCTACCCATTCCAATTTTCCACAAAAGTAATTGTTATATGAAATAAGAACTGTATTTTTTGTGACTTTATTGTAATATACCACAGTGCTTTCAATGGCAAACGCTACGTTAGAAAAAACGAACATCATCAAAACTACAAGAGGCAATATCTTTTTCATTTTGTCATTCTTAAATCTAGTCATCTTTAGGCTCCCCTTTCTGTGTGGTTGTCTTCTTTGTCCTTTATATCCCCGGAGGTTGAAAAGTGTTATAAAGTTTTTTAGCAATAGGCTAAGTCGTGTCAGAGGGCATATCATCAGATGTGCTCTCTTTTTGTGGCTATGTGTTCTAAGTTGTGCGAATCGGGAAAAAACATTATACCATAATGCAGATAGTGCATACAATTCAGTTTTATGGGTGGGTAGTATGCCGTGGATGCGGATGCGCTCTCTTTTTTTGTCTGTGTGCAGCTGCAGCCACGGCTCTTGGGCGGGGTCGCGAAGCGTGGGCGGCGGGCGGGGTAGTCCCGAAGGGTTCTGCGAGCTGGCTGGAGTGGACATCTTACTTTCGATAAATGTGCTTATCGGAACCATTGGCCCCCAGAGCATAGCCAGGTGTTCAGATAAGCTCTCCGGCGTTTATCGGAAGTAAAATGTTCTGCCTTATGGGGCTGGAGGCTCCTTCCCCGATACAAAAGCGGACGCCCAGAAGGTGACTCCTGCCCATACTCATAGGCCCACACTTGGAGCTGGCACCAAGAAAACATGACTACAATGTATCAAAAAACTGTACTGAAAATTGGTTTTATTTCACTATACAATTAGGTCATGTATAGCAAATTAAAAACTGTACAAAATGGTATTATGTGCCAAAACGTACAGCAGAAAAACCCTATGTATTATGGCAACAAATACTGGAATGTACAGAAGAATGTAGTCGAACCACAGGAAATAAAAACCTTATACTATAAAGTCATGTATTGGAAGGTCTTGGTTCATCCCCGGCTTCGGGGCCTCGTGGGGGGGCCCAAGGAAGCCGTACTTTATTGCGTGGCCATACTCTGGGGATTTCCGCTTTAAATGGCTTCTGCTGTAGCAGAAGGCCACCAACCGCGGAGGGTGAGGCTATAGCCTCAGCTTCCGCTACTCTCCAAGAGATGGTGGGAACATTTTTCGGGGGTAGGATATAGCCCAGCTTTGATGGGATATATGATACCCTCCGGGTACTGCACTTGGAGATGGGTGCGGTGGCTGGAGTGCGCGGACTGTAGAGCAGCCCATCGGGCGGAACGGAAGGGAGCGACAGGACAGCTACCGCCATACTGGCCCAGTAGTAGGCACTGGACAAAATGCCGACAGCTGTGTATGGGTTCTGCTTGCAGGTTCCATACTCTGCTGTTCGGGGCATCACTTAGAGTTGGGGGTTAGCGGTGACTGCTTGCAGTGACCGCCGAACTAGCCCAGTAGTAGGCACTGGCACAATTCCGGCGGTTGGGTATGCTCCCAGCTTTCTTCAGATACTATCAGGGCTTTTCATGGCATAGCCGGAATCCGTGATGTAGGCATGACAGGGAAAGACCTGGGGCCAATGCTGCTGTGGATATACTCTGCCGTCCGGGGCATCTCCTCGAGTCGGTGTTTCAGACGCTGGAGTGTGACTGACCGCACGTATGGGAGGTCTGACACCGCAAGCGGCTCACTTCAATCAAGGCACCCTAGTTTTTAAGAGTGTGGGTGGTCTCCTTCGTACCCCTTATAATGAAAACACCCCTGTCTATTACTTAAAGTAACAAACAGGGGATGAATATATTTAGTGATGGAATCTAAACACAGATACCTTTCTTACAACATTATCTTTAATATAAAATTCCAAAGCTAAATATGGTGGTTTATCTGTGTTCTCATAGGCATCATATGTTAATATATGGTCGTAAAAAAGATTATCTCCATATATAGTATCATCGGGATTACCATAAGTCAGAAGAACATTATTTGCCGGACTTCCGACTGTAATGCCATCAGCTGTTTTAACGCCATTTTGAGCATCTATATATATTTCTTCAAAAGTTGGTGAGCAATAAAAAGACTCTCCAAAAACATAATAAAATTCAGGCTGAGCTTTTGACACACGCTTTATATATACTTTCTTTGCTGGTCCATAAACACTCTCTGCATATTGCAACGAACAACCAGGAGCAAGACCACCTAAAACAATTCTTGAAGCTGAAATTTTTGCAAAACATGTACTAGCAAACAACGAAACAACAACCATTACAAAAAGTATTTTCTTTATCATATTCAGATCTCCTTATTTCAAAATATAGCTTGCCAGCAATCTTTGCAGTTCATAGATATTCAGCTGGGAATTGAAGGTCTTTTCCAACGGAGTCGGCCCCATGCCGGCAATCCAGATTTTAAGCTCTGCATCCAGATCAAAATGGCCTGCGGTTTCAATGCTGAAATGGGTTATATTTTCGTATGGAATGGACATATACTCAATTTTCTTCCCGGTTATTCCCTGAATATCCACCAGTATCAGCCTTTTATTGGTAAAGAGAAACATATCTCTGATAACCTTGTAGGCTTTGTCTATTTTCTCCCCTGGGGCCAGCAGCTGCTGATATTGCTGCTGAGCATCTGCAGTCTTAACCTCAGAAGCATTGCCTAATAATCCATCTAATAATCCCATAGAAAATCCTCCTTTTTATCTCCAGCGTCTTGTTCCGCCACCGGATTGACGGTGGTGTTCTCTGGCTTCCTGTCTATCTACACGATAACCATCATCATCATATTCTTCCCTATAGTTACCTGCTGTATAATATTCCTCATCATAATAAGGGTCATTGCCACTCATCTTGGCCACCCGTTCAGAATAGGTACGATTATATTCAGCCTGAAGCTGTTTATGACGGACTTCCTGGGCGGCTTTTTTAGGTTTTACAACATTTTCATTAATGTCGAAAATCTGACTTCGTAGTGTTAAAACCTTCTTCTTTAACGGTCCACTGTAGTTTTCGGGTATAAGGCCGGCATAATAAAGAAGCATGCTGTTTTTTACAGTAATTCCTTTCTCGATGCCGCCCCATTCAGCAATTATTTCCAGACAATTAGCTGTATAATACAGAGCTTCAGCATTAGGGCATACATCAGCAATAGTAGAGGCACAATCAGTACGTTCACTCATTCTGACGTGATCCGGCGTACCGCCAAAAAATGCTGTGGATGCTTCCTTGGCTTTCTGCTGATCGGGATGGGCAAAATCCATCTCATGGAATATTGCTATCCCTTTTTGATACCCCTCAATAGACCTATTAATAAAACTATACTGCTGCTCTTGTTCTCTGGCCTCTATATCTGCCTTGGTTTCACAGCCAGAACTAGATAAAAGTACAATAAACAGCAGAAAAAGGACATATACTTTTCTCAATTCTATTAAGCGCATCATCTTCAGGTTGCGGGCAAAGGCCGCTGCCCAAAGTTTATTATTGCAGTATGGGTAATCCTTCACGGTGATACCTCGACTAATCTTATTTCATCTAAACATTTATTGACATTATTTATAAATATATCATTTAATTCTTCATTGGTTTTATGCCTTAACTCGCTACATGATAATGGAGCCATAGCTTCTGTTTTTACTTTCCTAAATTCCACTCGGTTATAATATAAAAAATCCGCCGCTCTATTTAATTCAATGTAGGTTGCCCACTGATTATCCTTATTAAATCTGATTTCATTGTATGTTCTATTCCAGTCCAGATTAAAATATCTGGACAATATTTTTTTACAAATAAATTTGTGCCAGCAACTACACCCGCCTTCACTTGTATCAATTCTTACCAGCTTTTTCCCAGGATGATTTCCATCGCAGGAACCATGAGTATTAATACCACATGCGGATATTGCTTTAATATATCTGGCTACAAATGGCTCCAGTATACTCACTGGCACTTTAAAGCCATGTTGTCTATTCCTGAACATTTCCCAGTCATACGCATTTCCTGCTGCTTCACAGCCTCCAACATCTTCTCGATTAAATATATTTTCAATTTTATCCGGATTACTGATTATTATTTTATTACCCTCGATTTGGCCGATGTTATATTTCAAAAATATTCTTTCAAGATATTTTTTATCCAGTACATGTGAATTATCACTTAATGCCAATAAATCATCATCCAGCAAAAATCCTCTGGCCTTTATTACCTCGCGGGCATAGTCTTCCTGAGAATTACACCTGGATTTTATAGTATAAAAAAATTCTTCTTTCCCCATATATCTGTCACCCTAATTTTATGAGATAATCACATACTTCCATAACTACATCTTCTAAATCTGAAACATCGATTTTTAAGGAAAAAAACTCCTGCGGTTTTTTTGAATGTGGAGGTTTTTGGTCCTTAAATACAATAGCGACAATTTGATTTGTTCCACTTATTTTTCCTGATATAGGTTCAATCATTATTCTATAATGAGCCAAAGAATTTCTGATATGGTTAATTATTGCCAATGGAGATTTTTCTTCAGCGTAATATGGTTCAGTAAGATAAGAATAATTATAGGAACCTTCTTTTTCAGCCTTTTCCACGCATTTATATAAAATTGGAAACTCTCTTTTTAAGTCTCGCTCAAACCTAGGAATGTGCTTAAACACATTTGCCTCCGGAAAAACTAGTAATCCGACTACTGAGTTTAAAAGGTCTGTAACCTCATAATATTCCGAAATATCAAATTGTTTATCTGCCATTTCTCTTTCAATATTTTCAACTTTAATCTTTGCCTTGCGTCTTGCATTTTCTGTCTTGGCATACCTTTCTTGCTGATGATAGTAATTTAGCTTGGTTCTATAAGCAAATTCTTTTACAAAATAAATATTTTGAAATTCACTCATGTTCTAATCTCCTTGTATTTTTTGACTTCCCCGCTCTAAGGAAATGTTATTTTACCTATTCTATATTGGATGACAACATTCCTGCAAAATTGAATTATAATAGCCTAGGCTTATTCGACAGGGATATTAATAATTTATACTCTGCCATCCTGGGCACCTTCTCGAGTTGGTGTTTCAGACGCTGGAGTGTGGCTGACCGCACGTATGGGAGGTCTGACACCGTAAGCGGCTCACTTCAATCAAGGCACCATAGTTTTTAAGAGTGTGGGTGGCCTCCTTCGTACCCCTTTATTTTATAATTTCTTTATTTCCAATTTAGATTTGAGTCATATAATATATCCAAAATATAGCAAGGGGGTATCTATTATGAAAAAGAATTATGGGCTTGACTGGCTTCTTTTTATCAGTGGTTTAATTTGCATTGTTACCGGTTTAATGCTTGATTTTCACCTTATTTCTGGTGGCAGAGAAGCAAGGCTATTTTACCGGAACATCCATATTTACAGTGGTTATTTTATGGCTGTTGGACTATTGCTACATTTATTCTGGCACAAGGGCTGGATTTCCATGGCCACAAAGAAGATTTTAGGCCATAAAAATCCCCCTGCTTCAAACCATTAATTAGTTTAAAACAGGGGTTAGAAAGCTATTCAGTTACACATTCCAAGGCTTTATCATAAAGGGCTTCATAAAAACTGCCCTTGTTGATGGTCCGATAATGAAAATCAAAAGGCTCACTTATTGTTGGTGACCACCCGGTTACATTTCCATTTTCATCATAGCCGGTTCCGGAAAGCATTACATATTGTTTAATGCCGTTCTTAGCTCTGAAGGCGAACTTTGCCAAACCATATTTATTATCCAATGTGGTGGTTTTTATCCAACATATCACATTATCCCCAGCAAATCTTAGGTTCACCCTTTGCACTGATGATACATCAATTTCATAATCAACTTCATCAGTTGAAGTCACCCATTCCCATTGGGCAGCCTGGCAAAATGAAATATTTGCATTAGACCACACAAAGGATAACAGCGTGGCCAGAATAAGGGATATCGGTAACTTATAATTTTTCATGCTGACTATTCCCCTAACTTCAAAAGCAATTCCTCAATACTGTTCCCACTGAAGAACACCACTCTTTTCTTCAGCTTCCGGGACCGCTCAATTACCTTGTACCACTGGGCATGGGCCATGTAGTCAGTTTTGATAACAACCACATCCGCCTTGTCCATGATTTTGGCATCAAAGCCGTAATTATCCGCATCCACAATATTATAGTCAGGAGCCGCTTTCTTCAGCTCCGCCTGCCAGTTTGGATGGCCGCCAAAGACAACGGCTTTTAAATTCTTGGCCAGCTCCAGCTTTTTGGCCTTGGTGCCCTCGTCTGCATCCGCAGCAGCTGGGCGGCTGTCATTTTCCTGCAGAATATTTTGCAGGATTTTTATTTGCTCATCTTTAATGGCTGCAGCCTCTGCCAGCTCCCGATTTTTCTTTTTCTCCCGGTCAAGCTCCAACTGTATGGCGTTCAGCTTTTCCTGCTTTATTTTAGCTATGTGCCGCCCCCAAAAAATAAAAAGCACCAACCCAATTTTCTTTTTTTATGAAAGAAGAAAAGCCTTGAAGAAAAGGCCGACCACCGAAACGGCTGGCTGCACTCCCGCTATATTATGCTGGGGAATGTTCCCCTTGGCATATTTGACTATGAAACCTTGGGACGGATACATAAGCCCCAGTTGAAAATTGAGGATGATGGAAACGGCAGCCTAAAATGCCAGTTTGAAATACTGGACGAGGGGTATATTTTCTTCCTCGGTTCCGACCAATGGTATGGCCATACCACCATGCTGGGATATAAACGCTCAAATATGAGTTCTCCATGCGCCCGTGTAGATGATATTGCCGTAAATTCCGTTGCCTTCACCCAGGCACTGGAGCATTTTATAGCAGAACGAGCCATTAAAATCGTGGAAACCCAACGAAAAATAAAAGAAAAATACAAAGAGAAGAAAAGAGCATAGTAAAAGGCGTGCCGCAGCACGCCTTATTTTGATAAATTCTTATTCCCGCCTCTACATATCACAGAAGCGCATTTTTCTTACCGATTTCCTTAATCTGGTCAATAGTCAGGGAGGTATATTTTGCAACCTTTTCTACCGGCAAATTATCCTTCAGCATTTCGATTGCAGCCGCAAAATTTCTTTCCTCAACAGCCTTCTTTTTCTCTTTCTCTATTTCCAAAGCCAAAGTCATATACTCTCGCCTCCATTCTTCGCGGTTCTTCGCCACTACTACCTCGCTGTCAATTTCCTTGGTAAAATCGTCAGCTGGTGCATGGCCATCCATGTAATCAAGGAAAATCTTTAGCGGACCGGCTATATCATCAGCCTCGCCCTTGGTACTGAGGAACATTTTTGTGGTGCCGTCCTCAAGCTCAATGCCATGATTTTCCATGCATAAATTTCTAAAGGTATACTTATGGAGCTTGCCACTAAATACCTCGAAGGTACAGATGAAAATAATAAATGTATTATTCAGATTTTCGTAGTCCTGCCCCTTTTCCAACAGGTCAATGTCTATCAAGGCCTGGTAATATCTGGTGCGCTTTACCAGTTCTTCCATATCCTTGCTGGTCTGCATCTCGATATTGTAAATAGCCCCCTTGTCGTCATTGACATACACATCCATGCGGATGCTCTTGCTGTCCAGACGAACATCAATGGTCTTTTCTTCCTCAGGATAGGAAATATCCTTGATATCTATATTCAGTAGCCGTTCAAGGGTCTGCTTGCAAATGCGCTTGTTACGCATTATCTTTTGGAAAATAAAATTGTCCTGTATGGTCAGTTCATCATAAGATTTGGCCATTACTGCACCTCTCTTTTCTTGCTTAGATTATATCATAAAATAACACAAATAAATAATAAAACAAACACTTAATTCAGCAACCCCTTCGCCTTCACCAAGCGCAGATAATTCGTATAATCAAAAGCTGCATCCAGTATATTATCTACAGTAATCATAAAATAATCTGCCAACAAACACAGCTCATTTAATTCTGGCTCTTTTTCCCCTGACTCCCAGGAATTATAAGTCGCCTCACTTATACCCAGGTCCGCTGCCACATCAGCCGCACTCTCCTTTTTAATTAATCGGAGCCTTTGAAGGTTCCTTGAAAAATCCATAAAACTCACCCACTTGTGTATCCTTTTATTTCCCCTAAAAAAGAATATTCTAGTGGGCATTCAAAAGAGAAAACGTATTTTTAAACTTGCTCATACATTTCACCACCTATGGTCCGAAAGACCTAAATTTCCAACAGTGCCTATTATAACAGCTTAATATTTATTGTCTAGTATACATTTAACATACATAATATAACTAATTTAATATACCTTAATAATTTATATACGCAATTAAACCAATATGCCAAACACTTCCCCAACAATGCGACAACTATTTACCATTACTTAAAATAATAAAGTGTTATTTTTTAAAAAATAGTAATATTTTCTCTTTCTTCTCATTCTCCCCCCTGCCTGTATCCTCCAAAAAACAGGCAGGGGATTTTCATTTTTTGTAATACATACCGTTCTAATCCGTATGTAAGAACAGAAAACAAAATATACAAGGAAAATGTACACCGCCCATCTCCTTCCCCTGTCTGTTTCCTCTCTCCATGAAACAGGCAGGAGATTAAAATATGTGCCCTGACTATCAAAAAAGTCAGGGTATTCTTTTATTCAAAAATATACCTAATGGCACAATAAAAGAGCAGTCCATAATGAACTGCTCTCGTAGTATAAAGATTGCTATTCAGTTATTATCATCCGGCAATTGGACCGTTTGAGCCTCCGAGAACAAAGCAATATGAACTTTTCCCATTTTTATGTCTACTACCAAACCCTACACCAATAAAAGCACAGGCATTGTGACCAGTGCCACTTTTGTCACTATACCCCCTACCTACCCTTTTTCCTCCAGCTACCTGATCCAGCTCATCCTCGGAAAGATTCATTTCCTTCAGCTGCTCCTGCTCATATTCCTTCAATTCCTCAAGGGTAAATGGCAGGCCAACTTCCTTTGCCAGCGGGAGAACGATAGCCTCCGCTGCCTTTTCGCGCATAGCTGCATCATCTGCAGAGCCCTCATTAGTATCAGCAAATTTCTTGTCCATTTCATTGAGCTTTTCAGCCAAAGCTGCGTCCTGGGCCAACTTCTCATAAAACTTTCCTACATTTTCCTTTGCCATAATGTATTCCTCCTTAGTATTTAAATATTGTTGTTTACTCTTGTCCTTTATATCCATGAGAGGATAAAAGTGTTATCTCTTTTTTACTTTTCTGCAAAAAATTTGGTTTTCCTGCAAAAAAGAGCAGTCCACAATGAACTGCTCTCGTAGACTAAAGCTCGTTATTTAGGCATATTCTTCGTCGCAAACACGGCCGTTAGAAAAACCTAATAAGAAGCAGGCAGCTG
>NZ_JHYA01000017.1 GCF_000621545.1 Anaerovibrio lipolyticus LB2005 | reverse complement strand
CATATCCATCGCGGGCGTAAGAGATTTGAAGGGAGCTGCTCCTAGTACGAGAGGACCGGAGTGGACGAACCAACGGTGTACCAGTTATGACGCCAGTTGTACAGCTGGGTAGCTGCGTTCGGAAGGGATAAACGCTGAAAGCATCTAAGCGTGAAACCCGCCTTGAGATGAGATCTCTCACAGAGTAATCTGGTAAGACTCCTTATAGACGATAAGGTAGATAGGCTGGAAGTGGAAGCGTGGTGACATGTGAAGCGGACCAGTACTAATAAGTCGAGGGCTTAACTTAAAAAGCACTTACTAAGATGGTTCTTGTTTCTGTATAGTTTTGGAGGTACATACTTCCAATAGAATATCCGGTGATGATGGCTATGTGGTCCCACCTGTTCCCATTCCGAACACAGTAGTTAAGCACATAAACGCCGAAAGTACTTGGCTGGAGACGGCCTGGGAGGATAGGAAGTTGCCGGTTAATAAAAAAGACTGTCTTTTGACAGTCTTTTTTATTACGTGGATTTGTATGTTGTCATGGGTCGTCTCCAGCCAACCTTCTCCTATACCATCAATAAAATATTTTTTATCTTTTTTTATCCTTTTGCAGGTATAGATGATTATATGTCGAATATAATCCTTTAGACACAGTTATCATTGGATAAAAATAGGGAGGACATGTGATATGGCAATAGATAATGAAGCTCAGAGCACTTTAGTAAAGGACATTGTTAGCTATGCGGACGTGGCTTTTGATGAGACCAGTTCTCTTGGAAGAAGCGCAGCTAAATTTAATGAAGTAGGTCAGGAGTCTGTTCAGCAGGCTAAGCTGTTGGCTGAAAAGAATGCTGAGACTATTAAGGCTCTTGGTATTATTGCTGAGATTGCTGAGGAGACCAATTTACTTTCCCTTAATGCTTCTATCGAGGCTGCCCGTGCCGGTGAACAGGGCCGCGGATTTGCTGTTGTAGCAGAGGAAGTAAGAAAGCTGGCTGAACAGTCCCGTAATGCTACCGAGAGTATTAAGAAAACCTTGAATGAGATGAATAAGGCTGTTACTGATATTACAGCTTCTATTAATGCAATTGAGGCTATGGGCCGTGAGCAGGCTGGTGCTGCAGAGCGTATAAATGCCAGTCTTACCAAGGTTGTGGATACCTCTAAAGAGCTCAAGGCGTCTATGGAATAATTAATTTCAAGAATAAGTTTTTAACATGCCTGATATTGTGTTATTGGGCATGTTTTTTTCTTGACATCATATTTTCTTTCCTGTATAATAGCTAATGTTGTGAGCAGGATATATTCCTGTTGGAAAGAGGGCGCTTAGCTCAGCTGGGAGAGCGTCTGCCTTACAAGCAGAATGTCAGCGGTTCGATCCCGTTAGCGCCCACCATGACAATTCCACGAGTTTATCTCGTGTTAATTTTACTAATAACGGCCCGGTAGTTTAGTTGGTTAGAATGCCGCCCTGTCACGGCGGAGGTCAGGGGTTCAAGTCCCCTTCGGGTCGCCATTTTTTTGCCTCGGTAGCTCAGTTGGTAGAGCAGGGGACTGAAAATCCCCGTGTCAGTGGTTCGATTCCGCTCTGAGGCACCATATAGTTTAGATGAGTCCGGTTTGGGGCTCTTTTTTTGTATTTTACTTATGACTGAAAGGATGTTTCTATGTCACAATTTGCGGATGTTTTTCTGGGCTTTATTGACCAGTGGGGATACTTGGCAGTAGCAGTTCTCATGGGGTTGGAAAATGCCTGCATTCCTATTCCAAGTGAGTTGATTTTAGGGTTTGCAGGTTATTTGATTTACATTGACCGTATGACCTTCTTTATGGCTACTGTTGCAGGTATGATAGGCGGTATGGTGGGATCCATTCTCACTTATTATGTAGGGCATTTAGGTGGAAGACCATTTGTAGATAAGTACGGTAAGTATTTTTTTATGAAGAAATCCCATGTGGATATTGCCCAGGAGTGGTTCGATAAATACGGTGTAAAGGCTGTTTTTTTCAGCCGTATGTTGCCAGTGGTCCGTACCTTTATCTCATTGCCAGCTGGTTTTGCCCATGTTGATATCAAGAAGTTTATTTTTTATACCTTTGTTGGTTCACTTCCATGGACCATGCTTATCTTGGGCATTGGTATGATGCTGGGTGAAGGATGGAAGGTCATGATGGAGGTTGGTCATGAAATCAGTATTGCCTTCTGCGTGATTCTGGTGCTTGTGGCTGCTGTTACGTATTATAAGTACAGCAAGAGGAAAAAGGCCAAAAAAGAAGTTTAATATCTATTTTTATATTTGCTAAGTAAATAACAAACCCGTGGTGAGTTTTCACCACGGGTAATTTTTTTGCAGGATTTATGGAATTGTTGAGGTTTTACTGCTGCTGATGGCGGTGTTCTTCACCACATCATCGGTACGGTAGTCTATGTCCATAGCGTCCTTTTGATAGGATTTGGCAACGTTAAATTCATTAGGTGAATCCGTCTCCAGGGCTTCTATAAAATGCCTCCAGGCTTCAACAGTAAGTCTTGTGGATTCTTTTCTTTGGGCTGCCAGATACTGGGCACCATCAATTACAGGGATATTATCCAGCTCCTGTTGACGTTTTTCTAAGGCAGGAATAATATCAGAACGTATATAGGAAACCATTTTGCTTCTCATATTGGCAGTAAGAATACCATCAGAGGATTTATCCAGTTTTTTGAAGCGTGTTTGCTGGCTGTCCAAAATATCATTATATTTTTCGATGATGTCGGCAGTGGCATCCATGTATTTTTTCAGTCCCTTTTCCTGTATTGGACTGAGGAAATCAAGATAGTCACGGTAGTTCTTGATTTCGCATACCCTCCAGTCCCCATCACGTTTTATCATGATAACCTGGAGAGTAAATTGGGTGCCTGTATAGGTATCCTTAACGACGATTTTGGCGACAGCTTCATTAGAGCCGCTTTTCCTAACGCTTTCTATCTTCACAAATTCTGTGTTGCGAAGCTGGGAGCGCTCCACAAGATACTCATAATCTATACCTAACTGGCGTCCCTTTAAGAGATTGTTTCCTGTAGGTACTGACCATTTGCCGGTGGGGATATAATCCAAAATCAAGGAATTTGTGTCACTGACTACCTGGGGCTTTATCTTCATGTAGAAGGTTTCAAACATCACCTTTGTTTCCGTGGTGAGGTGGCTGTCATGGGCAAACATATCCCGGGTCAGGTCATCGTAGGCTTTGCCGGTAATACTTTCCAGGTCACAATATCTTTCTATAGTGGCCTGATCCTTAGTTTTAAAAGCCTGTTGTAATTTATTTAAAGCATATTCTGGTGTTGAGGCATAAAAGAAATACCAAAATACATATCCTAGAATTGCAGATATAAGTATAATAGCAACAATTCGCTGAATTCTGGTTCGTCTACGACCTTGGGCAAGCATGTCCTGCCAGTCGATATGTTTCATTATATAGAGATCCTCCCTTGAGGTTAAATATCACTCGTATTATTATAACGCATTTGTTCAGATTTTTCTTCTAAAAAGAAAAATATTCTATATGAGCGTTTCGACGAGGTTTCAGTATTTCTCGTCATAACGCATTTGTTCAAATTTTTCTTTAAAAAAGAAATATTATTCTCAGAAAAAATCATAAATTTTATTTAATTATTCTACTGTAAATGTCGATAAACATATACAAGGATAATGATGTCGTGGAGTATCAAGGATGATACATTAGCTAAAGGCAGGGAGGTAATACGTATGGCTACCATCGGTTCATATGCCCAGCAACTATCGCTCCTCAATAAGATGAATTATAACTATAAAATGGCAATGAAGAGTGCTAATCAGGTTGCTACCGGCAATAGGGTTAATTCGGCCAAGGATGATACTTCGATATATGCTATTGGTAAGCGTATGGATGTGGAGATAGGTGCCCTTGGTCAGGCAACATCCAATGTACAGACTGGCAATAGTATGTTAAATGTGGCAAGCGGTGCCATGGATAATACTCTGGATATATTGACTACTTTAAAGGAGAAGGCCATTGCTGCCGCGAACTCCACAGCAAAGGATAGTGATCGGGCTACTATTCAAAAGGAGTTAAACCAGTATATAGATCAGATTAACGATAATTCTCTGGTAACCTATAATGGCAAGTATTTGCTTAATGGTTCCAATAAGGCGGCTACTCTGGAAACAAATCAGGCTTATACCAACAGCAGCTTGGGGCTGGATACTACTGGGGCTACTAAGCTCACTGACCTTACCCGTCGTCAGGGAGATAGCCTGAATATTGATGCAACGGATACTGTAAATGTTTCCTTTGTAAAGGATGGCAAGACCTATTCAACCTCCTTCACTGCCGGAGAATACACTCTTGAGGATATTTTCAAAAAGGCAAATGAGGCTGGGGCCGGGGATGTGTTTGATACTTCATCTATGGATACAGCTACCTCTGTGATTGGTACTGATGCCAGTGGCAAGGAGCTCCACACAGTGGATGACCAGAATGCCGTTACCGTTAAGGCTGCTCAGGCAGGTACTGCAGGCTCCATTGCGGGATTTACAATTTCTGTTACGGACGCTGAGGGTAATGTGAAGAAGTCTACCAATACGGCCTTGGATGATTTTACTGAAACAATTGGGGCAGCAGATACCAGAGGGGATAATTCCTTGGTGCTTCATACTGGTTCTGAGTCTACCCAAAATATGCACGTGGCATTTGGGGACACCAGCGCCAGAGGTTTGGGGCTTCAGGGCTCTGACGGTTCCTATCTAAGTGTTGGTACCCAGGAGGATGCCAATGCAGCTATCAATGTTATTGATAATGCAATTAATCGCATCCTTGATCAGCAGACAAGCGTGGGTGCTATGCAATCAAGGCTGGATTACACCCATAACAATCTCGTTACCCAGCAGACTAATGTTACTGATGCAATGACTACTATTATCGGCTCTGATATGGCAAAAGCTATTACACAGTTTACCAGCTACAACATTCAGATGCAGGCTTCACAGGCAATGCTGGCTCAGTCCATGAGCAACTCCTCATGGTTCCTGAATTTGCTGCAGTAACTTAAAACATGAAAAGGGACTGGTAAAACAGTCCCTTTTTTTAGTACAATAGGAGTTAAGGAAAAGGGGTTGTTTTACCCTTAGTTTTAGACGTAAAAAAAGAAAGGCACTTTACTGATGAAAGCACCAATTACGAATTTGCAAAAGCAGAAGCAAAGATATTTAAGGCTGCTGGCAGAGAAGTATCCTACCAAGGAATCAGTATATTCAAATCTGATTCATCTTCAGGCAAGCCTTAGCCTGCCAAAGGGCGTTGAGCATTTTTTAAGTGATTTACACGGTGAGTATGAGCTCTTTTATCACATTTTCAACAACTGCTCCGGCGTTATCAAAGAGAAGGTGGATTATGTATTCGGGGCCCGCTTGACTGATGAGGAAAAGGCTGAGTTTTGCACCCTCATATACTATCCAAAGGAAAAGATTGAGCAGATGAGGGATAAGCGCCGCAATAATCCAGAGTGGTATCGGGAAAGTCTGGCCAGGCTCCTTGAAGTGGTAAAGCTCATGAGCTACAAGTATCCTTTGGACAAGGTGAACAGCTTTGTTCCGAAGCGTTACCGCAGCGTTATTATGGAGCTGCTGAACACTCATCCTGAGGCTGACCATGCCCAATTCATTTATCATAAGCGGCTTTTGAATATGATTGTCCAGGTGGATGGGGCATCAGATTTTATTATTGCTCTTACTATTTTGATAAAACGGCTGGCAGTTGACCACATGCATATTGTGGGAGATTTCTTCGACAGAGGAAACCGTCCTGATGCTATTATGGAAATGGTGATGAATTATCCGTCAATTGATATCCAGTGGGGTAATCACGATGTTATGTGGATGGGAGCGGCCTGTGGCAGTGATGTTTGTATTGCTGGTGTTGTTAGGAACAGCTTAAGATACAACAACACGGACGTCTTGGAAAAGGGGTATGCTATTAGTCTTAGACCTCTATCTCTGTTTGCCCATAGGATTTATCCTGATGAGAGCCCGTTAAAGGCATCAGAAAAGGCCATGTCCATGATTATGTTTAAGCTGGAGGGGCAGCTTATTAAACGTAATCCGGATTTCCATATGGACAGTCGTTTGCTGTTGGAATATATTGACCACAAGACCTCCTGCTTCAAAAAGGATGGGAAGAAATATGAGTTATCCTCTGCCTACTTCCCAACCATAGATCCTAAAAATCCTTATGAGCTGACCAAGGAAGAAGCAGCTATTATGGAGCACTTAAAGTCCTTCTTCATTGAAAGTGAGCCATTGCGCCGTCATGTGGATTATCTGTATAAGCATGGCAGTGTTTATACCTGCTTTAATGGAAATTTACTTTTCCACGGCTGTGTGCCTCTTAATAATGATGGCTCCTTTAAGGAAGTTACCTTTGATGGCAAGAAATATAAGGGCCGCGCTTATCTGGACTTTGTAGATCAGCTGGCCAGAAAAGCCCAGTCGGGTAAGGACCAGCGGGCTTTGGATTTCATGTGGTTCCTTTGGAGCGGTCTCCTTTCTCCAATCAGTGGTCGTGAGTTCCGCACCTTTGAGCGCATGTTCCTTGTGGATGAGTCCACCTGGAAAGAGCCTGCAGACCCATATTATAAGTTGATAAACAAGGAAGAGGTTTGCGAAAAAATTTTGGAGGAGTTTGGCCTTGATCCTGAGGAGGGTCATATTATCAACGGCCATGTTCCTGTAAAAGTAAAGAAGGGTGAGACCCCTGTAAAGGCCAACGGCAAGGCCATTGTTATCGATGGCGGCTTCTGTCGTGCTTATCATAACAAAACCGGCATTTCCGGCTATACCCTTATATCCAACTCCCGTGGCTTAAGGCTTCTGGAGCATCAAACAGTGGCAGATGTAAAGGAAGCTCTGAAGAATAACAAGGACATTGAGTCTGTATCTGAAACGCTGGAACTGCAATCCAAAAACACCAGTGTGGGGGATACTGACGAGGGCAAGATTATTCAGGAAGAAATTACGGACCTGTATAATCTTTTGACAGCGTACCAGAATGGAACCTTGAAGCCTAAGGATTAAAAAATTATCTGCCTATTATCATGATATTAAAAATACCTCCTGATAGGAGTGGCGTAAGCTATTCCCGTCAGGAGGTATTTTTTTTAGACTATTTTGTTGGTTTTATTTTTCTGGCACAGCATCCCAGCCCACCTGAAGAGCCTTCATGTTCTGCTCTACAGTGTGAGGTGGTACACGGTTGGCAACGGCCTTTTTGATGGATTCAAAATCAACGAGACCGGTTATGCGAACCAATGCACCTAAAGCCACAATGTTGGCAAAGAGAGATTTTCCGATTTCCTCAACTGCCAGCTTAGTAATAGGGATGCGAATAATGTTTTTAAACTTAGGTGGTTCAGGCACCAGATCGGTATCAAGCACAAGAACGCCTTCAGGATTAAGGTCAGCATAATATTTATCTGCGGCCTTCTGGGTCATGGCCAGTACTAAATCCGGAACCTCAACATGAGGATGATAGATTGGCTGGTCATCAATAATAACCTCGGATTTGGAAGCACCACCGCGGGCCTCAGGGCCATAGGACTGGGACTGAACAGCCTCCTTGCCTTCTGCTACGGCAGCTTCAGCAAAAATAATAGCAGCGGTTATTACACCCTGGCCACCAGAGCCAGATAATCTAAGCTGTTTTCTCATTTATCAGCACCTCCTGCAATCTGAATAACCTCGTTGTATGCAGTTGCATAATCTGTTTCGCTTTCATTGTAGAAGAGGCCGATAGGGAATTTTTCCTCAGTCTTCTTATCATCTGGCAGTTTGTCCCAAGCTGCCTTCATAACAGCATTGTCACGCATCCACATCATCATCTTGGCAGGGTCAGCCATCTTGTTTTTACGTCCGAAGGAAGTTGGGCACTGGCAGATGGCCTCTACAAAGGAGAAGCCCTTGTTGTCGATACCACCGGCAATCATGTCCGTAAGGTGCTGAACATGGAAGGCTGTAGAGCGGGCTACATAGGTAGCACCGGCAGCCTCGGCCAGACGGCAGGCATCAAAGTTTCTGTCAATAGCACCATAAGGAGCTGTGGTGGCCTTCTTGTGGGTAGGAGTCATAGGAGAAGCCTGACCACCAGTCATACCATAGATACTGTTGTTAAAGAGTACCACAGTAAGATCAACATTACGACGGCAGCCGTGAATGAAGTGATTGCCACCAATTGCAGTGCAGTCACCATCACCGGTTATGACGATAACATTAAGCTCAGGATTTGCTAGCTTAATACCAGTGGCAAAAGGAATAGCACGGCCATGAGCTGTATGGAGAGTGTCAAAATCCATATAGCCGGAAGCTCTGGAGGAGCAGCCGATACCGGAAACTATAACTGTTTTATCCTGGTCCAGACCCTTCTTTTCAATGGCCTGAACAATAGCCTTCATAACGATACCGTTACCACAGCCTGGACACCAGAGGTGTGGCAGGCGATTCTGACGAAAATATTTTTCAAAAGATCTTTCCATTATGCCTTACCTCCTGCTACAAGCTCATCAATACCAGCTTCGATCTCTGCTGGCTCAAAGATAGTCATGTCATATTTTGCACAGAGCTCTACAGGGCACTTGCCGGCAACAACACGTTCAACTTCGCCTACAAGCTGGCCATAATTCAGCTCGGCCACAAGTATACCCTTAACCTTTTCAGCTATCTTCTTAATAGCCTTGTCAGCAAATGGCCAGATGGTAATAAGACGCACCATACCTACCTTGATTCCCTTCTTGCGGGCATTGGCAACAGCTTCATAAGCCGTACGGGCAGTGCCACCAAAGGCAACTACTGCATATTCAGCATCATCCATGAAATATTCCTCTACATGGGTGATTTCATCCCGGGCAATGTCGATTTTTTCGTGTAGACGCTTGGTTACCTCACGAGTAATTTTTGGACTGCCGATAGGGAAACCAGTATCATCATGAATTAGGCCGGTAACATGAATGTGATAGCCTTCACCGAAGTTGGCGGTGTTAGGAACCAGATCCTTGTCAGGAGTAAATGGCTCGTAGCCTTCTGCTCTGGAGCAGGTAGGCTTACGGCGTGGATATATTTCGATGGCTGATGCCTCAGGAAGCTCCACCTTTTCCCGCAAGTGGCCAACGATTTCATCCATCAGGAGAATAACAGGAGTGCGGAAACGTTCGGAATAATTAACGGCCATAACCGCAGTATCAAATGCCTCACGCACACTCCATGGTGACAGGGCAATCATTGGATGGTCGCCATGGGTACCCCAGCGGGCCTGCATTACATCACCCTGGGAAGGGGCTGTAGGCTGACCAGTGGATGGACCCACACGCTGAACATTTACAATAACAACTGGAATTTCAGCAGCAGCAGCATAGCCGATAAGCTCCTGCTTCAGGGAAATACCAGGACCGGAGGATGCAGTAACAGCTTTTTTTCCAGCCAAGGATGCGCCTAAGACAACACCCATACTGGCAATTTCGTCCTCCATCTGAACAAACTTACCACCAACAGTTGGCAGCAGCTTTGCCATACCTTCTGCAACCTCTGTAGAAGGTGTAATAGGGTAACCGCCAAAGAAGCGTACGCCTGCCGCTAACGCGCCCTCTACACAGGCCTCATTACCTTGCATCAATCTCGCTTTACTCATGCCTTCACCTTCTTATCTACAAAAATTGCATAATCTGGACAACGAAGTTCGCACTGGCCACAGGCAATGCAGGCATCGGCATTAACTACCATTACCTTTCCCAGCTCGTCCACGGCAAGAACCTGCTTTGGGCAAAATGCCACGCAGATACCACACCCCTTGCACCGCGGCAGCTTGATAGTAATTTCGGAATTCATTTTCTCCCCTCCAATTACTCAAATAATACACATGGCATTCTTTTAGAAAAAATCTAATGATGCACTCTTAATTAGATTATATCAGAATTTTGTCAATATTTAATAAATTTATCAAACATTTTTGACAGTATACAAAAATAAAATACTATCTATACCAAAATATTATAGTTCGCTATAGCAATATGAAAAACATCTGTCAATATATGTAGTCTGGAGTTGTAACAATATTGCCAATTATTGCTACAAAATATATAATATCCTTACATTATTACAATATTTTGAGTATTAATATTTGGCAGGGACAGGTGGTTTGTTAGTGGAAACTTTAGGGTATTTGGGTCCTGTGGGAACCCACAGCGAAGCAGCAGCATTATATTTGAACGATCAGCTTACAGAAAGGTGTAAGCTGGTGCCTCTTGCCAATATTTATGCGGCTATTCATGCAGTGGAAACGGGAGCTGTGGACACCTGCCTGGTTCCAGTAGAAAACTCCATAGAGGGCTCCATTAATATTACTCTGGATACCCTTGCCAACAGTGATGGCCTTAAGGTTATCCGGGAGCTTATTTGGGGGGTTCATAATCATCTCATGGCAAAGAGCAAGGAAAACGTGGTTACCAAGATTCTTTCCCATGCCCAGCCTTTGGCCCAATGTAGGGAATATCTGATGAATAATTATCCCCATGCTGAGCAGGACGCAGTGGTCAGTTCTGCTGCCGCTGCCACCCAGGTGGGAGAAATGCCAGAAGATAGCGGTTGGGCGGCTATCTGTACTGAAAGGGCTGGAGAAATGAATGGTCTTGTGGCTCTTGACCACAATATTGAGGATCATCACAATAATTCCACCCGGTTTTATCAGCTTGCCCGCAGTGATTATAAGGTGGAGCTTCCAGAGGAAAAAACTCTTATTATCTGTCAGATTGATGGTAAGGATGCGGGGCGTCTTTGCGAGGTGCTTTTGGAGATGGCCACCAGGGATGTGAATATGACCCGTATTGAATCACGACCTGCAAGAACAGGGCTAGGGGAGTATATTTTCTTCTTTGATGTGGATGTACCCAAAAGAATAGTAAATCTCGATGCGGCTATGCACGGAATCCGCCGCAAGAGTGTTTGGCTAAAAAATCCGGGGCGTTTTCCTGTTATTCGTGCCGACAACAAAAAAGAGGTGTGATGTATATTTTGCCTTTGGCAAAATATGAGTAATAGCGTTATAATATTAAGAAAGAGTTTTTTTCCGATGCTAACGGCTGCTAAGACTCCTACTTCTAAGGTAGGAGTAAAGCATCAGTAAAGTCCTGGGTAAAATTCAACTAAATTCAGGTGGAGTTTAAAACTCCATCTGAATAAAGTATCATTTTATTACGAGGTATTTAATGGTTATTATTATGCGGGCTGGTGCTGCTGAGAGCAGCATTCAGGAGGTTATAAGGGCAATTGAATACAACGGTCTCTCCGGTAAGGTCATGGAGGGAGAGTTTCAGACAATTATAGGCGTTATAGGTGACCGGGAAAAGATGTGCTGTCTTAATGTGGAGTCACTTGAGGGTGTAGAAAAAGCAGTGAGTATTTCTAAGAGTTACAAGTTGGTTAGTCGTGAATATCATCCCCAGCCTACGGTGATTGATATAGGTGGAATTAAAATCGGTGATGGCAATTTGGTGGCTATAGCTGGTCCATGTGCAGTGGAATCCAAGGAACAGATAATGCAGGCTGCTGATATAGTAAAGTCAGGAGGTGCCCAGTTCCTAAGGGGGGGCGCTTACAAGCCAAGAACCTCACCTTATTCATTCCAAGGCTTGGAGGAGCTGGGATTGAAATATTTGGCAGAGGCCGGTGAGCGCACTGGATTAAAAATAGTTTCAGAGGTAACTGAGGTCGAAAATGTAAATAAGGTTGCCGAGTACGTGGATGTACTCCAGATTGGTGCGAGAAATATGCAGAATTTCCGACTTCTCAAGGAAGTGGGGCGCCAAAATAAACCGGTACTTTTGAAGCGTGGTATATCAGCTACCATAGATGAGTGGCTCAATGCTGCCGAGTATATTATGAGTGAGGGCAATGAACGGATTATTTTGTGCGAGCGTGGTATCAGAAGCTACGAGGAATATACCCGTAATACTTTGGATTTAAGTGCTGTGGCGGCAGTTAAGCATTTGTCCCATTTACCAATTATTGTTGATCCAAGCCATGGAACTGGCAAGTGGCGTATGGTAAAGCCAATGGCTTTTGCTGCTGTGGCCGCAGGAGCTGATGGCCTCATGATGGAAATGCACCCTGATCCGGCGAAGGCCCTTTCCGATGGACCACAGTCCTTAACCCCTGAGCACTACAGGGATATAATGGACGGTGTCAGCCGACTGGCTGCATTTTTGCAGGAATCTGGTTTGGCGATACGTGATATTGGATAATTGTAGATTTTAGACCTGTTTGTAAAAGCATCTTTAAATAGGACGGGAATGTAATATGAGCGAAGACAATGTAAAAGACAAAGAAACTAATAGTGGATTGGCTGAGAATGATATGGAACGCACAGTTATTGAGCGGGCTATCCATGATAATGTAGATTTTATCGGTTACATTGATGTTAAGTCCGGGAAAATACGGATATTAAGGCATAATGATACTTTTTTCAACGATGATATGGAGCTGGTTTCTGATTACGATGAAGCCATAGCTCACCTCATCAATGAGCATATGCTGGATGAAGACAAGAGTATTTGCCATAAAATGCTGCAGCTTGCTAATATTGTGGATACTGTAAATATGTTTGGTGAATTTACAGGTACCTTTAAGTTATTCCATGAGAATGGCAGGGCTCTGCATTATAAAAAGTTTACCCTTCGCTATCTGGATAAGAAGGCAAAGGATGTTTTAATTGCTGTACAGACGGATATTACGGAAATTACCACTGAGAACCGCCAGATGCAGGATGCCATGCGTGGTGCCCTTAAGCATGCTGAGAGTATCAGCAGGGCAAAATCTCAATTGCTGTTCCAGATGAGTAAGGAAATCAAGACCCCACTGAATACTATTGTCAGTATGACCGAGCTGGGCAAGGGACGCTCTGAGCAAAAGGAATATGTAAATTATTGTCTTGATAAAATAGAGGCGTCATCTAAGGTCGTACTGGATATGATTGAAAATGTAAGGGCTCTTTCCCATGTGGAAAACAATGATATCCAGCTTAACAATGATGTGGTGCTGTTTCAGCCATTTATTGAAACTGTGGCAGGCAAGGCTAAGGCTGATGCCTATGCAAAGAAGATAAATTTCCAGCTGGAAGTAGACCCTAATGTGGCCAAGTGCTTCCGTTTTGATGCAGACAGAATGCGTCAGGTTCTAAAAAATATTCTCAATAATGCCATTAAATTTACAAAGCGTTTTGGCACGATAACTTTAATCGTCAAATGTATGGCCGAGAAGTACGGCAGACAGTCGCTGGAAATTTCCATAAAGGATACCGGTATTGGTATTGAGGACAGCTTTAAGCCAAGGGTATTTGAAGCATTTTCTCAGGAGTCGGAGGACAATGTTTATGGTGGTTCTGGCCTTGGACTGGCTATCTGCAACCATATCATTAAGAAAATGGGCGGCATTATCGATTTTGACAGCACCAAGGGCGTTGGCTCCACATTTAGGATCAACGTGGATTTGGATGTGGCAACCTCTACCTATCAGCTAAAGGATGATGAGGAAGATATTTGTCGCGGATGCAGAGTTCTATTGGCTGAGGATAATGAGATTAACCTGGAAATCTGCCAGCAGCTTTTGGTGGCAAGGGGGATGGATGTGGACGTGGCTGAAAATGGCCAGGAGGCGCTTAGCCTGTATATGTCCAATGCACCAGGAACCTATGATTTAATTTTTATGGATGTAAGAATGCCTTATATGGACGGACTTACAGCTACCAAGAAGATAAGGAGCTCAGGAAAGTCTGACAGCAAGACTGTACCAATTCTGGCCCTTACGGCCAATGCCCGGGATGAAGATATTAGCCAATCCTTTGAAGCTGGAATGGACGCGCATTTAACAAAGCCGATTAATGTGGAAGATCTGTATAGATGTATTGAAAAGGCCCTGCGGGGAGAACTGGCCCGACGCACTGGGAATTAAAATTTCAGAAACAAAAAAGAAGTTCAGCCATTCACCATATTATCTGGTGATAGCTGAGCTTCTTTTTGTTAATATCAGATTTTTTCTATTGTAGGTTCTGCACCGTTGTTGATGCAGTCTGCAGTGATGGTTACCCTGCGTGTATCATCGGAGCGTGGAATGTCAAACATTACATCCAGCATTGTGTCTTCGATAATTCCCTTCAGGGAACGGGCACCGGTTTTTCTTTCAATAGCCTTTTTGGCCACAGCTCTGAGGGCTTCCTCATCAAATTCCAGCTGCACGTTGTCCATTTCCATCAGCTTCTGGTATTGTTTTACTGGAGCATTTTTTGGCTCGGTGAGGATTCTCAAGAGGGCGTCCTCATCAAGATTTTCCAGAGTACAGATGATTGGAAGGCGGCCGATAATTTCCGGGATAATGCCGAATTTCATCAAATCCTCAGGGGTAGTCTGGTGAATCAGCTCATCAAATTTTGGCTTGTCATTCTTGCCCTCAATCTTGGAGCCAAAGCCCATATTGGCATCGTTTTTTCTGAGGCGTTTGGCGATAATCTTGTCGATACCTACGAAGGCACCACCTACAATGAAGAGAATGTTTTTGGTGTCCACCTTGATGGTTGGAGCCTCAGGATGTTTGCGTTGACCTCTGGCGGTAAATTCCACCACATTGCCCTCCAGCATCTTCAGTAAAGCCTGCTGTACACCTTCGTGTCCAGGGTCAGCAGTAATTGTATTATTTTCACCTGATTTTCTGGCAATTTTGTCAAATTCATCAAGATAGATAATACCATGCTCACAACGGCTGATATCCTTGTCGGCAGCGTAGTAGAGGTTGCGTACAGCCACTTCCACGTCGGCACCTACGAAGCCTGCTTCCGTAAGACTGGAGGCATCTGTAACGGCAAATGGAATATCCAGCATTCTGGCCAGATGGGAAAGAAGTGCAGTTTTACCGCAGCCGGAAGGTCCAAGGATAATAACATTGGACTTCTCAATTTCGTCACCATCGTCCTCTGGATGCTGAAAGCCGTACTTCATACGTTTATAATGATTATAAATTGCTACGGAAAGCACCTTCTTGGCCTGATCCTGATTGATAATGAACTGGTCAAGATATTCTTTTACCATGTGAGGCTTTATGCGGTTAAGCTCATCGTTGATGGCCTTTTCGGTCTCAATGTGCTGCTGGGCTTCCTCCACCTCTTTATGGTCCTCAATAAGATGATATATATCTTTTATGCAGTTGGCACAAAGGGAAAAACCAGAACGGGGATCATAGATTGGCACATCGTACTGGGTTTTCGCCACAACCTTTCGCTTACAGAAGCTACAGGTAACTGTAGGGTCATTACTGTTCATAAGTGTTTACCTTTTACCTTTCTATATCTATTGTAATCTTTTCTCACAAAGTCTCTTACATATTATGGTAGAAAAGCAATTTTTTTTCAAGAAAATTTTCTGTGGAAAATGTTGCATGGGTATAGTCGGTGTGTTATAATATCACAAGTTAGGCGCAGTGCGTCTAAAAAGTTGATTTTTTCGGCTTTGCCCCTGTTTGGGAAGCATCGTCGGACCAAGTCTTCGCAGAGAGGACTTGTAATTCTCCCAATTATGGGGAAAAGCGAGGTGTATAGAATGAAGGCAGGTATTCATCCAGAATTCCACGAAGCAAAGGTTATTTGCGGTTGCGGCAACACCTTTACTACCGGCTCTACCAAGACTGAGCTGAGAGTTGATGTGTGCTCCAAGTGCCATCCTTTCTTCACTGGTCGTCAGCGCGATATCGCAGCTGGTGGTCGTATTGAGAAGTTCAACAAGCGTTACGCAAAGTAATAACTCAATCATTAATGAGCAGGGCAGAAATGCTCTGCTCATTTGTATATGCGGATTTTTTTGAAAGCAATCACCCTGTAGGGGTTAAATATATATGAGGTTTATATGAGCGAGAAAAAGTTAAGTATCGGCGGTCAGGCCGTTATAGAGGGTGTAATGATGCGGGGGCCAGAAAAGGTGGCTACTGCTGTCCGTACTCCTGATAAAAAAATAGAATTGGATATCAGACCAGTCAATTCCATTAGCGACAGATTTCCTATTTTGAAGAAGCCAATGCTGCGTGGTTGTGTTTCCTTGGGGGAATCCTTGGTCATGGGACTTCGTTCTCTGTCCTATTCTGCCCAGATGGCAGGGGAGGAGGATGAGCAGCTGACCGACAAGGAATTGGCAGGAACCATAGTATTTGCCTTTGTAATGGCAGCAGTGTTGTTTGTGGCCATTCCCACCGGGGCAGCCAAGCTATTTCATTTTATTACTGAGGATCCTGTATTTTTAAATCTTATGGAGGGTGCTCTGCGCCTCCTGATTTTTGTTGGTTACATTGGTGCCATTTCATTGATGAAGGATATCCAGCGGGTTTTTCAATATCATGGGGCGGAGCATAAAACCATCGCCTGCTTTGAGGCTGGTGAAGCATTGACTGTGGAAAATGTGAAAAAACACACCAGACTCCATAAGCGTTGCGGTACATCCTTTTTGCTTATCGTTATGCTGGTAAGTATTTTTGTCTTTGCCTTTTTGGGGTGGCCAGATTTGTGGCTGAGAATTTTAAGCCGTGTAATACTTTTGCCGGTGGTGGCTGGTATTTCCTATGAGATTATTAAGCTGTCCGCTAATTCCGATAACTGCGTTTTGGGCTGGGCTATTAAGCCAGGTCTGTGGCTTCAGTATATGACCACCCGGGAACCAGATGACGATATGATAGAGGTGGCCATTGAGTCAGCCAAGGCAGTTTTGCCGGAGGATAAAATCCCTGCCGGTACCGCCAATTATATACAAGATATTTCATAATGCAAATTAGCGGTAAAGAGGAAAATACACATGAATATAATGGATAAATTGCAGGCGGTGGAGAATAAGTTTTTGGAGCTGGAATCCCTTATCAGTGATCCTTCTGTTTTGGAGGATATGAATAAGTGGCAGCGCTATAATCGGGAGCATTCCTCCATGCAGCCTATCATTGAAGCATACAGAGAATACAAGACGGTATGCCAGGGCATTGAGGACAATAAGGAAATGCTCAACGAGGGAATTGATGATGATGAATTCCGTCACATGGTGGAGGATGAGCTGGCAGATTTCAGAAAGCGCAAGGAAGAGCTGGACCAGGAGCTGCCTATTATGCTTCTTCCCAAGGATCCCAATGATGATAAAAATGTCATTGTGGAAATCCGTGGTGGCGTAGGTGGTGAGGAGGCGGCTCTCTTTGCAGGAGATTTGTTCCGCATGTATTCCCGCTATGCTGAAAGTCAGGGCTGGAAAATTAATATTATGGATGCCAATGCCACGGAAATCGGTGGCTTCAAGGAAGTTTCATTCGCTGTTGAGGGCTATGGTGCCTATAGCAAGCTGAAATACGAAAGCGGTACCCATCGTGTACAGCGCGTGCCAGTTACTGAGTCTGGCGGCCGTATTCATACATCTGCCGTAACAGTGGCAGTGCTTCCGGAGGCTGACGAGGTGGATGTGGATATTCGTAATGAGGATTTGCGCATTGATACCTACAGGGCAGGTGGTGCTGGAGGACAGTATGTAAACAAGACGGAGTCTGCCATTCGCATTACCCATTTGCCAACGGGTATTGTGGTGCAATGCCAGGATGAAAAGTCCCAGCTAAAGAATAAGGAAAAGGCTATGCGTGTTTTACGTGCCAGAGTTTTGGAGCAGGCCCAGCAGGAGCAGGCAGATACTATCGCAGCTGACAGAAAGAGCCAGGTGGGTTCCGGTGACAGAAGCGAGCGCATCAGAACCTATAATTTCCCTCAGGGCCGGGTAACAGATCATCGTATTGGCCTCACATTGCATAAGCTGGATGCTGTGATGGATGGTCAGCTGGATGAAATTTTAAATGGTCTTATTACTGCGGACCAGGCTGAGCGCATGAAGCAGGTTGATTGATTCTATAATAAGCCTTCTCCGCTGGAGAAGCACCTAAAGGTACTAGGAGCAAAGCTCCGTCGGTGTCTATTATGTTGACGGATGAGGTAGAAAATGGCTGGAGAAGTTTGGACGATAGGAAAATTATTAAAATGGACTGAGGATTATTTCACCAAGGCTGGGCTGGACACCCCGCGTCTTGATGGTGAGGTGCTTCTTTGTCATGTTCTGAAAAAGGAACGTATTCATCTGTATGTTCATTTCGATCAGCCTCTGACCAAGGAAGAACTGGCCCAATATAAAGCGTGCATTAAGGAAAGAGTTCAGCATAAGCCGGTGGCTCATATCGTAGGCCATAAGGAGTTTATGGGGTTGGATTTTAAGGTGAACGAGGCTACCTTAATTCCCCGTCCCGATACAGAAATATTGGTGGAAGCGGTTATTTCCCGTCTGAAAACCGGTCAGGAGGGTTTGGGCACCATTGCGGATATTGGAACCGGCTCTGGTGCAATTTGCTTGTCGTTGTTAAATTATCTGCCTAATCTTAAGGCAGTAACCGTGGATATATCTCCTGAGGCCATAGAGGTGGCCAAGGAAAATGCCGAGCTTTTGGGTCTTTCTGATAGAGTAGAATTCTGTCAGGGGGATATGCTGGAACCTATAAAGGACAGAAGATTTACTGCCATTATATCTAACCCCCCGTATATTCCTGAAGGAGATATTGCCGGTCTGGAGCCTGATGTGAGGGATTTTGAGCCAATCTCAGCATTGGTGGCAGGTCCTGACGGACTGGATTTTTACCACCGTCTTGTAGCTGAGGCCGGAAATATGATAGCTGATGACGGATTTTTGGCTCTTGAAATTGGCATTAATCAGGCAAAAGCTTTGGAAGCTCTGGGGCAGGAGCATGGCTGGGGCCGTTGTGAAATCGTTAAGGATTTGGCTGGTATTGACAGGGTAGTGATTTTGTGGAAACAAAAATAATTTCTATAAATGATGTGCAAAAGAATATGGAGTCCATAAGGGAAGCTGCAAAAATGCTGAGAAATGGACAGCTGGTGGCTATTCCAACTGAAACAGTATATGGACTGGCGGCTAACGGATTGGATGAGGTGGCTGTTAAGTCCCTATACGATGCCAAGGAGCGACCATATTATAAGGCATTTTCCCTGCAGGTGGCTGATGTGAACATGGTAAAGGATATTGTTGCACGGGTTCCAGATATGGCGTTGAAGCTCTTTGAGCGATTCTGCCCTGGACCAATTACCATCGTACTTCCAAGAAAAAGCAATATTCCTAAACGGGTAACTGGAGGTAAATCCACTGTGGGCATAAGAATTCCGGATAATGAAATTGCCCTGGCAGTGCTTAGGGAAGCAGGGGTACCCTTGGCAGTACCCAGTGCCAATATTTCCGCTCATCCAAGTCCTACTTCTGCCAAGATGGTATACGATGATATGAAGGGCTTGATTCCTCTTATTTTAGATGGCGGTCCATGTAATCTGGGGATAGAATCTACTATAGTGGACTGTACTGGTGATGAACCAATGATTATACGCCATGGGGCGATATCGGAAAAAGAAATAATGGAATGTGTTAGCGGGGAAAAATAAATATTTTTTCCCGTTAATCTATGTTACAATGACTTTGTGTGAAAATATGACAAACAAAAGGAGTAAGGCCAGTTATGAAAATCGTTATAGGCTGTGACCATGGTGCTTTGGAGCTAAAGAAGGAAGTGCTGAAGGTTTTGGCAGAGTTTAAGGATATTGAGACTGAGGATGTGGGTACTTTTGATACCGAGTCTGTGGATTATCCTGATATTGCTGAAAAGGTATGTGGAAAAATCACCAAGGGTGAGGCTGACAGAGGAATCGTCCTTTGCGGAACTGGTATCGGCATTTCTATTGCAGCCAATAAAATAAAGGGAATACGGGCAGCTCTTTGCGGAGATGTTTTTTCTGCCCGCATGTCCAGAGAACATAATGATGCCAATGTATTGGCCATGGGAGGCCGGGTTACTGGTTTTGGCCCAGCCGGGGAAATAGTGAGAACATGGGTTACTACAGAATTTTCCCAGGGGGAGCGCCATATTCGCCGCATTGAAAAAATGATGGCGTTGGAAAATAAATAATACCTACCGTATTTAAGGAGGAGTCAGTAATGAGCTTAATGGATGATTTGAAGGTTGTTGATCCCGAAATTGCTGAGGTTATTGATGCAGAGTTGAGCCGCCAGCGCAACAAGCTGGAGCTTATTGCATCTGAAAATATTGTCAGCTCCGCCGTTATGGCAGCCCAGGGCAGTGTTCTTACCAACAAATATGCTGAAGGCTATCCAGGAAAGCGTTATTATGGTGGCTGTGAACACGTGGATGTGATTGAGCAGCTGGCCATTGATCGCGCAAAAAAACTCTTTGGTGCTGAGTATGCCAATGTGCAGCCCCATTCCGGAGCCCAGGCTAATATGGCGGTGTTCTTTGCATTGCTGACTCCCGGGGATACTGTAATGGGCCTGAACCTCACAGATGGCGGTCATCTTACCCATGGTAGCCCTGTAAATATGTCCGGCAAGTATTTCAAGATTGTTCCTTACGGTGTAAGTGAAGGCTCTGAACAGCTGGATTACGATGAAATTCAGAGAATTGCCAATGAATGTAAGCCAAAGCTGATTGTGGCCGGAGCTTCCGCCTATGCCCGCGTTCTTGATTTTCCACGTTTGGCAGAGATTGCCCATTCTGTGGGAGCTTATCTTATGGTGGATATTGCTCATATTGCTGGCCTGGTGGCCACTGGACTTCATCCATCACCAATACCTTACGCAGACGTGGTAACAACTACTACCCATAAGACATTGCGTGGCCCTCGTGGTGGTCTGATTCTTTGTAAGGATGCAGAATTTGGCAAGCAGTTTAATAAGGCCATTTTCCCTGGTATTCAGGGCGGTCCTCTTATGCATGTTATTGCAGCTAAGGCTGTGGCCTTTAAAGAGGCACTGTCCCCAGAGTTTAAGGAATATGCCCAGCAGATTATAAAGAATGCCAGTGCTCTCGCCAAGACCCTTACTGAAAAGGGATTCCGTATTGTTTCCGGCGGTACTGACAATCACCTGATGCTGGTGGATCTTACCAATAAAAATATAACTGGTAAGGTGGCTCAGAATGTTTTGGATGAGGTGGGCATTACTGCCAATAAAAACACAATTCCGTTTGAGAAGCTGAGTCCGTTTGTTACCAGTGGTATTCGTCTTGGTTCTCCGGCCCTCACTACTCGTGGGTTTAAGGAAGAGGATATGGTTGAAGTGGGCAATATTATCGCTTTGGCTTTAGACAATCCGGAGGATGAGGCAGCAAAGGCTCAGGCCCGTGAAAGGGTAGCAGCACTTTGTAAGAAATATCCTTTGTATGAATGATGGGAAGTTTTTTCATTAAGTGGAAAAACATGAGTAATGGCGTTATAACACACAATGACGCTTTGGGTATGTTGAAACGCTCGGTATGTATATTTTGCTTATGGCAAAATTTGAACAACTGCGTTATAACACACAATGACGTTTTGGGTGTGTTGAAACGCTCGGTATGTATATTTTGCTTATGGCAAAATTTGAACAACTGCGTTATAATGACAGGTGAATAAAAATAATCGAATCTCTAGGAGGAGAAATATGTCAGATATTAAAGCAACAGTAGTAGATCATCCATTAATCCAGCACAAGCTCACCATTATGCGTAAGAAGGACACTCCATCCAAGGATTTCCGTCAGCTGCTGGAAGAGATTGCTATGCTCATGACTTATGAAGTAACCCGTGATTTTCCACTGGAAGAAATTGATATTGAAACTCCTGTAGCAAAATGCAAGGCAAAGGTTCTTGCTGGCAAGAAGGTTGGTGTCGTTCCAATTCTCCGTGCAGGTTTGGGCCTTTTGAGCGGTGTTGTAAACATGATTCCATCTGCCCGTGTTGGTCATGTAGGTATGTACCGTGACCCTGCAACTCTGAAGCCAGTAGAATATTACTGCAAGCTGCCAGGGGATGTAGCTGAGCGTACTCTGATCGTTGTGGATCCTATGCTGGCTACTGGTGGTTCCGCTGCCGCTGCCCTTACCCTGTTGAAGGAAAAGGGCGCCAAGAACATTATTCTTATGTGCTTGGTGGCTGCTCCTGAGGGTATAAAGGTTATTAATGAGGAGCATCCTGATGTTCCTGTATACGTTGCAGCTATTGATGAATGCCTTAATGAAAAGGGCTATATCGTACCAGGTCTCGGTGATGCTGGCGATAGAATCTTTGGTACTCTGTAATTTGAATACGGCTGATATTTCTGCCGGCTGGTGCATAATCTGTGCCGGTCGGCAGTTTTTTATATGAGGGGGGATTTTATGCAGAATTTTGAATTTTATTGTCCGACTGAAATTGTCTTTGGAAAAGGGGCTGAAGACAAGCTGGCAGAGAAAATAAGGCAATATGGTGGCACCAAGGTGTTTCTGCTTTATGGAGGAGGCAGTATCGAAAAAAGTGGCCTTCTGAAAAGAATTGAGGATAATCTGAACGAAGCAGATATTGAATTTGAAGCCATGGGCGGTGTCCAGCCAAATCCTGTGTTGTCCTTTGCCCGTGAAGCAACAGCAGAAGCATTGGAATTTGATGCTGATATGGTGTTGGCTGTGGGGGGCGGCAGTGTTATTGATTCCGCCAAGGCTGTGGCAGTAGGATTGGCAAATCCTGATGTGGATATTGCGGAATATTGGGAACAGGGACGGGAAATTGAGTCCTGTGCCCCTATCGGTGTGGTACTGACGATTTCTGCCGCTGGCAGCGAAACCAGTGATTCTGCAGTTCTTACCATTGATGGGACTGGAAAAAAAGGTGGTGCTCACAGCGATATTATTCGACCGGATTTTGCTATTATGAATCCGGAGCTGACCTTCACTTTGCCACCATTCCAGATAGCGTGCGGTGTGGCGGATATTCTTATGCACACCCTGGAACGGTATATTACCCATACGGAGGGAAATTTGTTCACTGATTTGGTGGCAGAGGCTCTAATGAAGAATGTGATTCAGCAGGGGCGCATTGCAGTTGCCAACCGCAAAAATTATGAGGCAATGAGCGAAATTATGTGGTGTGGCAGTGTTTCACATAATGGATTTACAGGACTTGGCCGAGAAAAGGAGTTTTCCGCCCATAAGCTTGGGCATGTATTGAGCGGCTTATATAATGTAACTCATGGAGCGTCATTGACTGTAATGTGGCCGGCTTGGGCAAAATACGTTTATGAGGATAACCCTGAGCGTTTTGCCAAGTATGCAGAAAAGGTCTGGGGCGTAAATGCAGGCACTGTTTATGAGCGCTCCAGGGCAGGCATTCGTTTGACCATGGAATTCTTTGAGCAAATTGGTTTGCCAACTAACTTCACAAAATTGGGTATTGGTGTCAAGAATACCGAAGAAATAGAGAAGCTGGCTGATATTTGCACTTCCAATGGCACCAAGAAAGCCGGTGTATTCCATCCAATGGACAAAAAGGATGTTATTGCCATTTATGAAAGTGTAAACAGATAATAATTTATATTTTGCAGGGACCGTCAACTGGTCCCTTTTTCTTTTTTTATAAGGCCGAATTTGCCTGTAGAATGGTTTATTTTTCCTACTTGCATGCGCCTATCATCCATGTTATGATTAAGTGTGCTATGTTCAAAAACTGTGCCTATTTTAGGAGGATTTACATAAATGGAGAAATTGATCATAAATGGTGGTAAGCGTCTCAAAGGGCGGGTAAAAATCAGCGGTGCCAAAAATGCGGTACTGCCAATTATTGCCGCTACTTTGCTGGGACAGGAGTCACCAAGCCGTTTGGAGGAAGTTCCGGCTCTTGATGATGTTCATACCCTTACTGAGGTATTGAAGCAGCTGGGAGTAAAGGCTGAGTTTAATGCAGACAAGAATACTCTTTTGGTGGACAGCTCCGAAATTACCAGCTGTGAGGCACCTTATGACCTGGTTAGGAAAATGCGCGCTTCCTTTCTCATTATTGGTCCGTTGCTGGCCCGTTATGGCAAGGCTAAAATTTCCATGCCAGGAGGCTGTGCTATTGGCACCCGTCCAATTGATTTACATCTCAAGGGATTTGAGGCCCTTGGTGCTGATATTAACATTGGTCATGGCTTTATTGAGGCCCATGCACCAAATGGCTTAAAGGGAGCCCGTATATATTTGGACTTCCCAAGTGTGGGTGCAACTGAAAATATTATTATGGCTGCATGTATGGCGGAAGGCCAGACAATTATTGAAAATCCTGCTCAGGAGCCTGAGATTATTGACTTGGCTAACTATCTTAATGTAATGGGTGCCAACATTCGCGGTGCTGGTACAAATGTTATAAAAATCGATGGTGTTAAGTGCCTTACGGGTAAGAATTACACTATTATTCCTGACCGTATTGAAGCAGGCACCTATATGGTGGCTGCAGCTATGACTAAGGGCGATGTGTTTATTGAAAATGCCATTTCTGAGCATTTGAAGCCTGTTATTGCCAAGCTGAAGGAAGCTGGTGTAACTATCGAGGAGCATATTGACGGTATTCGTGTAACCTGTGATAAGGTTACTAAGGCCGTAGATATCAAGACTATGCCATATCCTGGCTTTCCAACTGATATGCAGGCACAGTTCATGGCCATGCTGACGGTTTCTGAGGGAACTGGCATGGTTACGGAAACAGTATTTGAAAATCGTTTCATGCATGTTGATGAACTGAAACGTATGGGGGCAAATATTAAAATTGATGGTCGCACCTCCACTGTTGAAGGTGTGCCTTCTCTTACCGGCTGTCAGGTTAAGGCTACTGACCTTCGTGCCGGTGCGGCTATGGTTCTGGCTGGCTTGGTGGCTGAAGGCGAGACTGCCGTTGGCTATATTCATCATATTGACAGGGGCTACGACAATCTTGTGGCAAAGCTCATCGGCTTGGGGGCTGATATCCGTCGAGTGGACGTATAAGGATAAAGGAGTATTTAATGAACACAACCAAACTAGATCTTTCCATTATTGGTATTGTAGGTCTGGCGCTATATTTGCTGGGAAACTGGGCCATTGCAGTAACAGATCCTGTTGAGTCCAACTATACCCTTACCGCACTGGAAATGCTTCGCTCCGGGGATTATGTTTCCCCAAGAATTTATGGAAATTACTGGTATGATAAACCAGCATTTTTCTACTGGGAGCTTATAGTAGCATATAAGCTTTTTGGCGTTAATGAATTTGCTGCAAGATTTTTCCCAGGGGTATTTGGAGCACTTGGATTAATGCTGACCTATCTTTTTGCCAAGACTATATATGACCGTAAGACAGGTCTTATTGCTGCAGGGATTTTAGGGACCTGCTTTGAATATTGGCTCCTTTCAAAAACGATTATCACTGATTTGACGCTGTTTGTTTTCTTCAATGGCGTTTTGATGGCCTTCTATATGGGCTACAGCACTGGCAGGAGAAGCTGGTATTATCTCTGTTATATTCTGGCAGGGCTTGCTACCTTGGATAAGGGGCCTATTGGAATTTTACTTCCAGGATTTATCATACTTGTTTATCTTTGTATAAGACGTGATTTCAGGGAAATTCTCAGACTGAAATGGATTTTGGGATTGGCTCTGTATATTATTACTGCCGGCAGCTGGTATTATGCCATGTATACCATTCACGGCATGGATTTTATCAATAACTTTCTTGGGGTTCACAATTTCCTGAGAGCTACCCAGTCTGAGCATGAACAATGGAATGTTTGGTGGTACTACACCATGATTTTCTTTGCTGGCTGTTTGCCTTGGTGTTGGACATTGCCGGCGGCAATCTGGAAAGCTATTAAGCGACAGCAGCTGCCGCAGCTTGATATGCCTGCAGGATTTTTGCTGACATGGGCCCTGATAGTAAATATTTTCTATCAGTGTATGGCCACAAAGTATACCACCTATACATTACCAGGGCTTTTGCCTATTGCCATCTTAATGGCATGCTATCTCTACAAAAGGGAAACTCTGGTAAAGCGTACTGTGGCTGTGATGCTGGTGGTATATGCGGTGCTGACTTTCGCGGTGGCGGCTCCTGTATGCAATACCAAGGGATATTCCTATAAGGAAGTGGCGGCAGTATATAAGGATCAGATCAAGGATGATGATGTGCTGGTAATCCATGGCGATTACAGGACATCAGCCGTATTCTATGGAGATAAGATTGCGTACGCATTAGCGCATGCAAAGGATATTCCGGGAATGCTGCCGGACGGCAAGAGCTGGAATGCCAAGAACGTAATGCCGTTTATGGCGTTGGAAGAAATCCCTGCAGACAAGGATGTGTACTTAATCCTTCACGAAAAGAGATATGATTCCTTCGAGAAGGATTTTAATGCAGATGAATGGCAGCTTCTGGGAGATGTAGAATACGCCAGAGTATATCTGCGTAAAGCAAAATAATATTGAAATGAATTCCCTCAGTGTAAGCTGGGGGAATTTTTTTATCTGATGCAAAATTTGATAGAATTTGTATTTTTTTCTTGATTTTTTCTTTATATGGGTGTAAATTTTATGTCAGTGTATTTATAACTGTCAAGACACCTGTGTAAGGAGATGTAATGTATGATTTTAGACAGATTGGAAAGAATGCCTGTGGGCTCCTTTCATTATAAGTTGTTACTGGTAACAGGGCTAGGATGGCTCTTTGATAGCATGGATACAGGTCTTATAGCCTTTGTACTTCCTGTACTTGCCAAGGAATGGGGGTTGTCCCCGGAGCAGATGGGCTGGATTGGAAGTATTGGCCTTATTGGTATGGCTCTTGGTGCTGTTATTTCCGGGACCTTGGCTGACCGCATTGGTCGCAAGAAGGTATTTACCATTACTGTGTTGATGTATGCTTTGGCTACTGGCATGTGTGCCTTGGCATGGAGCTATGAATCATTACTGTTTTTTAGATTCTTGGTCGGCTTTGGCTTGGGTGGCGAACTGCCTGTGGCTGCTACTCTCATGTCTGAGTACGCCCCAACAAAACTGCGTGGACGTTTTATCGTGCTTTTGGAGAGCTTCTGGGGTATTGGCTGGCTGGTAGCTGCCTGCATTTCTTATATGATAATTCCTCAGTTTGGTTGGAAAATAGCATTTGTAATTGGTACTCTGCCTGCACTTTATGTGTTCCTTATCAGACTCCATATGCCTGAGTCTGTACGATATCTTATTTCCAAAAATAAGATTGAAGAAGCCAAGGAGATTATTCTTGACTTGGAGAAGAAGCTCCATGTAATAAGCAAACCATTTGAAAAATCTCTCACTGCGGCAGAAATGGGTAGCACCAATGAAAAGACTCCTGGTCCGTTAAGTCTTTTTAACAGCAACTATATGAAACGTACTATTATGCTGTGGTTGGCATGGTTTGGGATTGTTTACAGCTACTACGGTATTTTTATGTGGCTCCCTTCTATCGTATTCCAGCAGGGATTTGCGGTGGTAAAAACCTTTGAGTATGTTTTAATCATGACTATTGCCCAGCTGCCAGGATATTATTGCGCCGCGTGGTTGGTGGATGTGATTGGCAGAAAGTATACCCTGTCCATATTCCTCCTTATGAGTGGTGTGGCAAGCTACTTCTTTGGAAATGCAGCTTCTCCTGAGACACTGCTTTTATGGGGAGCTACCATGTCTTTCTTCAACCTTGGTGCTTGGGGGGTTATTTATACCTATACTCCGGAGCTGTATCCAACATCTATTCGTGCCTTGGGCAGTGGCTGGGCAGCAGGCTTTGGACGAATTGGGGGCATGATAGCACCTGCTTTAGTTGGTATTATGCTGGCAAATCAGCTGGGAATCGGCAATGTATTTCTCATGTTTGCCGGTGTCCTCATTGTGGTTTCTCTGGTGGTATTGACCATGGGCGTGGAAACCAGACAGCGTCAGTTGGAGGATATAAGCTTTACAGCAGATTTATTTAAAATTGACAAGGATAATGTAGAAAGTGTACAATAACACTGTTGCGGATGTAGCTCAGATGGATAGAGCATCTGCCTCCTAAGCAGAGGGCCGTGGGTTCGACTCCCGCCATTCGCACCAGATGAAAATAACCTCGAAGTCTTTAGAAATAAGGGCTCCGAGGTTTTTGTTTTTTCACTGCTGATTATGAGCTTGTAAGAAAAATGGTGATAATTTCTAAATCAAGCTATTTGTAAAATGGGGACAGGGTATGGATTAGATGGAATAAAAGGTAAAAATGTCAAAAAAACACAAAAAATATACGATGTATGATGTATTATAAAATAATAAAAAAGTTTCACCTAAAAAAGGTTTTTTCTTTTCAATGTTGAATACATACGATTAGGAACCTTTGTAAAGGGGGCATTTATATGCATTCCATACGAACAAAATTTACCTTACTGACGTTAAGTGCGATTGTTGTAGCTTTATGCATAGCCACATATATTGGGGTTTACTCTATACAGACTTTGGGCAAACGCGATGCTGACCAGATGCTTCATCTGAAATGCACATCTGGTGCTATGAATTTGGAAACCTATTTTGATGGAGTGGAGCGGTCTGTAGAGACGGTATCTACCCTCGTACAGGACAACTTCGAGCATATGCCGCCTGAACAGTTGGATAGTGAGGTCGAAAGCGTGCGCCATCTGTTTAATAAGGTTGCTAATAATACTCATGGCGTCCTGACCTATTATTTTCGCCTTGATCCTGAATTTTCAAAAGAACATCCAGGCTTTTGGTATGTTAAGGATCATGGAGAGGAATTTAGGGAGCATAAAGTAACGGACATAACCCAATATGATACCAATGACACTTCTGCCTTGGTCTGGTTTACCCATCCCAAAGCCTTAAAAAAAGGGGTATGGCTACCGCCTTATTATACAGAAAATCTGGATATCAGGGTTATTTCCTACAATGTTCCCGTTTACAGTCATGGACAATTTGTCGGCGTAGTGGGTATGGAAATAGATTATGAGACCCTGGCCAACGAGGTGAAAAAAATCAGTCTTTTTGAGAATGGCTATGCCTTTATTCTCGATGATAATTCCAATATCATTTACCATCCTCAAATGGATTCTACCTTACAATATGGTGAAAAACTTGCCATAGATTCTCCTGCAGAGGTGAAAGGTGATCATCATATACAATATTGGTTCGATGGCACACAGAAGGAGGCTGTGTGGCTTCCTTTGAGAAATGGTATGCGTCTCTATGTGACGGTACCACTAGGGGAAATAAATAGAGTATGGCAAAGGCTGATTGTACTCACCTTGTCTGTTTCCTTTATTTTGCTGCTGCTGGCAAGCTTTGTGATGATGAACTTTGCCAAGCGTATTACCAAGCCACTCCATGATCTTACCAACGTGGCTCAGCAGGTTGCCAACGGAAATTACGATGTAGTATTGGAAGATAACGGCAATGATGAGATTGGGATACTTACCAGGAGCTTCAGAGGGCTGGTAGAGAAGACAAGGGATAATATAGACAGCCTACATAAAAAGATTTATATAGATGCCATGACTTCCGTGGGGAACAAAGCAGCCTACGGAGCTTATATGCAAAAAATACAGGATTTGATTGACAACAATGTAGAGGGACTTGAATTTGCTATCGGTGTATTCGACTGTGATAACCTCAAACATATCAATGATTTTTACGGTCATGATAAAGGGGATATCTATATAAAAACCGCCAGCCAGTTAATATGCCGCTCCTTCCCGAATAGTCCGGTTTTCCGCATTGGTGGCGATGAATTTGCCGTTATTCTGGAAAGAAATGATTTCCGTGACAGAGAGAAGCTGTTTAATCAGTTCCGGAAAAATCGGGAGGAAGTACGTGCAGCAGCTGAACACGAATGGGAACAGGCTAATGTAACCATGGGAGTGGCGGTATACGACCCGGAAAATGACCCAGCTGTAATCGATGTTGCCCGTCGTGCCGACAAGACAATGTATGAGACCAAGCGGATTCGGAAGGAAAAACAGAAACAAAGAACATGAAAAATCTGAATAACCTCGGAGTCTTTATATAGAGAGATTCCGGGGTTTTGTTTTTGTAAAAGTAGGAAAGATTTCCTGTTATGCAAAAACTGACAGAATTTTTTGTAAAATCTCTTGCAATTTGCATAATAAGGTGTTATTCTCAGAGTAAGGAGATTTGTATACAAAATACAAGAGCGTACAAAAAGAAAAAATAAGGCAAAAAAGGAGAGAATAAGATGAGAAAAGAACACGATTTCTTAGGCGAATTGGAAGTTCCAGATGATGTTTACTATGGTGTACAGACTTTGCGTGCTATCGAGAACTTTAAAATTACTGGGCAGCGGGTAGACAGTGATTTCGTTCAGGCTATGGCAAAGGTAAAGAAGGCAACTGTACTTGCTAATTTGTCCACTGGTCGTATGCCGGAAAAAATTGGTAAGGCACTGCTTCAGGCTGCTGATGAGATTATAGAGGGCAAGCTGTTGGATCAGTTCCCTGTAGATCCTATTCAGGGCGGTGCCGGTACATCATTTAACATGAACATGAATGAGGTGCTTTGTAATCGTGCTTTGGAGTTGACTGGTGAGGCCAAGGGGCGTTATGACATTATTTCTCCAAACAACCATGGTAATATGGCCCAGTCCACCAATGATACATTCCCAACAGCTATTAAGGTTTGTCTGAACCACAAGGGCAAGAAGTTGATTAAGTCCCTGAATCGTCTGGTTGATGAGCTTGAAAAGAAGGGTGAGGAGTATAAGGATATCGTTAAGATGGGCCGTACTCATCTGCAGGATGCTGTTCCTATTACCCTTGGGCAGGAAATGAATTCTTATGCGTCTTCCATCCGTCGTGGTATAGAGCGTATTCAGCACGCCCTTGATACTATTCATTATGTAAACATGGGTGGTACTGCTGTAGGTACTGGCTTAAATGCAGAGCCACAGTACATTATTAATGTTGCCAAATCCCTTAGCGAGGTTACTGGTGAAACCTATAAGACTGCCGACAACATGATTGATGCTACCAACAATACTGACGGCTTTGCTGATGTTTCTTCCGCTTTGAAGAACACAGCATTAGTAATTATTAAGATGTGTAATGACTTCCGTATGATGGCCTCTGGTCCTCGCTGCGGTTATTACGAGTTGAAGCTGCCTATGCGTCAGCCAGGTTCCTCCATTATGCCAGGTAAGGTAAATCCGGTTATCGCAGAGGTATTGAATCAGACCTGCTATCAGGTTATCGGCAATGATCTTGCTGTTACCTTGGGCGTAGAAAATGGTCAGTTTGAGTTGAATGTTATGGAGCCTGTTATGGCCTTTAATATGTTCAACTCAATCAACTATCTCACTAATGCAATTGATGGCTTCGTTGACAAGCTCCTGTTGAAGCTGGAGCCTAATAAGGAGCAGTGCCAGATGTGGATTGACAGAAGTGTTGGTATCGTAACTGCTCTGTTGCCTCATGTAGGTTATGAGAATTCTGCTATGATGGCCAAGGAAGCATATAATACTGGTCGTCCTATCAGAGAGGTTGTTCTGGAAAAGGGCCTTCTCACCAAGGAAGAAATCGATAAGATTTTGGCCCCAGCAGCCATGACCACTCCAGGTATTGCCGGAAAAGATTAAGAGCCTAACTTTCAACCAATACAATTCCTTTTGCAAGGGCAGCTCCTCATTTTGAGGGGCTGTCTTTGTGTTGGGGGAAATTAAAAGACAAAAAAGTCTTATTTTAAAGAAAAGTCAGCAGGAATATTTCGTTAAGTAGAGAATTTTATAAAATGACTTAAATTGTAAAATTGTGATATAATTACAATATATGGGAAAGGGAGGTGGCATAAATGGCTGATAAGTTAAAAATCCTTATTACTGATGATTCAAAACTGCTTAGAAAGAAGCTTCGTGCAGAATTGGAGCAACTCGGCTGTGAAGTTATTGAGGCAGAAAATGGCAAGGAAGCCATTATGAAGGATCTTCAGGAGCAGCCAGATGGTGTTATCCTTGACATCGTTATGCCTGAGGTTGGAGGTATTGAAGCACTCCAAGTAATAAAAGAGGTTAATCCTGATATACCTATTATCATGCTTTCTTCTGCTGGAACATCCCAGAAGTTGAAGGAGACTTTGGAACTGGGAGCCTTGGATTTCATTCAGAAGCCATATACTTCTGATCAGATCAGACAGGCTGTTGAGAGAATCCGCAGAAAGGTTGAGGAGAATGGGAAATAGATACTTTTCGCAGTATTTGTTAAATACCGGTGTTTTGGAATCCAGCAATATCGGTTATGTAATGCCCAAATCAGCCCACGCTGTTCCTCAGTTACATGTTTTGGCTGTCCAAAAAGGTTTATTGTCAGATGCACAAATCGATGAACTGGCAGGTTCGAATGATGCAGCCAAGACAATAGTGGAAAAGGCTTTTTTGTCCGCCGACCAGGTGGCATCCTTAAAGGATGAGAGTCCGGACAGGGCAGCCCGAATGGCCCAGGTTTTGCTGGATGAAAAGCTGGCAGATATAAAAACTTTAAACCATTGCTTCCGTGAGAGTGACCCGGAAGATGTTCATCCTGTTGCTGATGCAGTAAAAAGGATTGTCCACACATACGATGGCCTGAACCCTGTAGATGAGGCCTATGGAAAATATGCAGAGATGTTTGTAGGTGCATTGCAGCGATTTATGGACACGGATGCGGTTGTTCTTACTGAGCCGGCTGAGCCAGTTTTTGAAGATTCTCTTATTGTTTCTCAGAGTATGGGAGGTGCCATTTCGGTATCTGCTGCTATTCTGACCAATGAGGATTCTTTTTTGGAGATGGCAAATCGATACAGTGGCGAAAGGTTTGAAAACATTGACGAACTGGCTGAGGATAGTCTGACGGAGTTTGTAAATGTAATTAATGGTTTGTTCATTGTCGAACAGTCAGGCCCAGATATGGACATGGATTTGGATACGCCAAGAATTGGACGTAATTCCTGCCCTATGGCCAGCAGCTTGGTGGCCATGCGTATAGCGACAGATTTTGGATCATTTGTGCTTTATCTGGCAGAAGATGAATTCATGTACTAATACGATTTTGATACAGTATAGAGAAAGTAAGGGCTTTTTCGGTATATAAAAGTCCTTTACTTTTTTTGCAAAAAAGTTGTTGACAAGTTACTTTTTGTTTGTTAAACTATGTCTTGTCGTGATGAGCCGACAACAACTGAATAGTTTTTATACTTATTCAAACAAGTGGAGAGTTGTCCGAGTGGTTGAAGGAGCACGCCTGGAAAGCGTGTGTACGGGTTACTGTACCGAGAGTTCGAATCTCTCACTCTCCGCCATTTTTATATCTTAAAATAAGTTGTATTTTTACAAGCGGTCTTTCTAAGATTGGACCGCAGTGTCTTGGTCTCGCGCAAGGCAGCCTCATGAACCTCGTCAGGTCCGGAAGGAAGCAGCGATAAGTGAATCGTTGTCTGTGCCGTGAGGTAGCCTGGGTACTGTGGCCCAATGTTGGAAAGACTTTCCTTACCTTTTAGGTAGGGCTTTTTTTATGCCGAAAAATAGACTGGTATGGTATAATAACCGTGTATGTTTAGGAGGTGCAGGAATATGGCTTATATGGCTCTATATAGAAAATGGCGTCCTGATAACTTTGCCAATCTGGTGGGACAGGACCACGTGAGTCGGACCTTGGCAAATGCCATTAAAAGCGGCAGAATAGGCCATGCCTATTTATTTACCGGTCCACGGGGTACTGGTAAAACCAGTACGGCAAGGATTCTGGCTAAGGCCCTTAACTGTGAGCATGGACCCACTACTGAACCTTGTAATAAGTGTGAAGCCTGTCAGCGGATTAATTCCGGCAGTTCCATGGATGTATTTGAGGTAGATGCGGCATCAAATCGCGGTATTGATGAAATACGTGATTTGCGGGAGACAGTAAAATTTGCACCAGTAAATGGCCGGTATAAGGTATATATTATTGATGAGGTTCACATGCTGAGCCGGGATGCATTTAACGCTTTGCTGAAGACTTTGGAGGAGCCTCCTGCCCATGTGGTATTCATTATGGCTACAACGGAGGTTTATAAAGTACCTGCCACTATTCAGTCACGCTGTCAGCGCTATGATTTCAAGCGAATTACAATTGAAGATATTTTCAATCGGTTGAAGACGGTAGTGGCGGATATGGATATAGAGGTGGAGGACGATGCCCTGCGGATGATTGCTGTTAAAGCTGATGGCGGTATGCGTGATGCTTTAAGTATCCTTGATCAATGCATTGCCCTTTCTGAACAGAGTCTGACAATAGACAGGGTTCAGCAGCTTTTGGGACTTGTAGGAAAGGAATGGTTGGATAAGCTGGTAGGTGCACTGCAGTCCAAAGATGCCGCAGCTGTACTTACTATGGTGGATGAAATAATTAGGACTGGAAAGGATTTGCAGCAGGTTCTCGGAGAGTTGGGGATACATTTTAGAGGACTTATGATATTTAAAGCGGCAGGTCTTGTTGATGGTGTTGATTACTACAGCCAGACAGATGAGTCTATTAAGAAACAGGCCGCGGGTTTTACACAGGAACAGATTGTTTGGATAATTCGTCGCATTCATGAGGCAACTAATGAGGTGAAATGGTCTCCGCAGCCAAGAATTGCAGTGGAGGCAGCATTACTGGAAATTTGTCAGCGGGATAACCTTATGAATACAGCTAGTACAATGGGCATGGGTTCGTCTGTCCAGTCAGTGGATGAGGGTCGCATTGCTCAGCTGGAGGCAAAGCTGGCCCGTGTGATGGGGATGTTAAAGAGCGGTGGAGCTGCCGGTAATGGTGGAACTGTGAAGGATTCAGTTGCCACGATGCCTTCAGTAGCAAAGGTGACTACCGCTGTAGCCAAACCAATTCAGGTGGCAGCCAATATTACTGAAGACGGTGTTGAGCTTTGGCATAGAACGTTGGATAATCTTAGATCTACAGGCAAAGAGCAGGTTATGGCCTGCCTTCAGAATTGTACATTTATGGGATTAAATGATGTGCAGTTTGTTCTTGGTACCCCAAAGGGGGTTATAAAGGGCCTTTTGGAGCGCATATATAGAAAAAATATCGAGGAAGCTTTTAATGGCGTCAGCGGACTAAATCTAAGTCTGGTTTGCCAGGAGGTGGAAAATGTTCCGGAACCAACTCCGAGAAAGGGTGATATTCAGGAGGATGTGCCACCGCCAACGGATGACGATTTTGGAATTAGTGAGCTGCAGGATGATGAAAAGGAGCGCCTTGATAAAGCAGTGGATGTATTTGGGGATGGCTTTGTGCACCCTGAGGATTTGCAATAGTTTTTTGAATTTGACGCATAAACTATATTTTGATAGCATTAGCGTATGATGTTTACAAATAATTTTTCGTATATTTAAGGAGGAATAAATTAATGTTTGGTGGTATGGGTGGCATGAACAACATGAACGGCATGATGAAGAAAATGCAGAAGCTCCAGAAACAGATGACAGCAATGCAGGAGGAGCTGAAGCAGAAGACTGTAGATGTAACTGCAGGTGGCGGTGCCGTTAAGATTACCATGAATGGTGAAAAGGAAGTAAAGGGAATCGTAATTGATCCGGCCGCTGTGGATCCTGAGGATGTAGAAATGCTCCAGGATTTGTTGGCAGCTGCTTTCAATGAGGCTTCCAAGAAGGTGGACGAAATGATGGCCAGCGAGATGGGCAAGCTCACTGGTGGTCTTGGTCTTCCTCCAGGGATGTTTTAATCAATGCAGTATATAGCACCCTTGGCAGAACTAATCGAGCATTTTCGTGCCCTGCCTGGCATTGGCAACAAGACCGCAGTGCGGTTGGCCTATCATGTTTTAGATATGGATATGGAAAAAGCCAGAGGTCTGGCTGGTGCTATTATGCGTGCCAAGGAAAAAATAGGTTATTGCAAGGTTTGCTTTAATTTAAGTGATGAGGACCCTTGTCATATATGCAAATCTGAAGCTCGGGATCATTCTGTTATTTGCGTGGTGGAGCAGCCGCAGGATGTGGCTGCCATGGAAAGAATGCGAGATTTCAAGGGGGTATATCATGTACTTCACGGTGCATTGTCACCTCTTGAGGGGGTAGGCCCGGAAAATCTCAAAATTAAGGAGCTGCTAAACAGGCTTCATGATGACAGGGTGAAGGAAATTATCATGGCTACGAACCCTAATGTGGAGGGGGAGGCAACTGCAATGTATATAGCTAAGTTGCTGAAACCGATCGGGGTGAAGGTTACTCGCATTGCCCATGGCTTGCCGGTGGGCGGCGATTTGGAATATGCGGATGAGGTTACTCTTTCCAGGGCCATGGAAAATAGAATAGAATTGTAATTTTTCATTTGCAGGCTGGCGCACGTCAGCCTGCAAGTGTTTTGGAGGAAATAATATGCTTACTTTTTTAGGATTTGTGGCGTTGGCTATTTGTATTTATATTATTGGCAAGCTCATTGCGCTGCCATTTAAAATTATCAAAAACATTGTGATTGGACTTATTGTTGGTTCTGCAGCCATTTGGGCAGTAAATCTCTTTGGTATGGGGATAGAGATGAACGTGGTAAATGCCCTGCTTGCCAGTGTGGTAGTTTACATAATATCATCATTTATTTAAAAAAAATAAATTTGTGTTGACATCTTAATCGAAAACATGTAATATAGGACAAGTCGTCGCCAATAACGCAGAGATGGACAGTAATGGCAATGACGTGGTATAGCTTAATAGTCTGAAAGATACTTTGAAAATAAAAAATAAAAAGTTCTTGACAGACTACTGTGAAAAAGATATACTAAACAAGTCGCTTCACGAAGCGAGAGCTTTTGAGAGAGCGAGAGTGTTCTTTGAAAACTAAACAATGCAACAAGAATCATGCACACATGATTCAAGCCAGATGATGGTACTGTTTATATAAACAGTAAACATACATAATAGTTTGTGCAAAACTATGAAATTCCTTTATTAAAAGGTAATTCTAGAAACTTTAAGAGCCATTCAGGTTCTTCAAAATAATTTTTTGGAGAGTTTGATCCTGGCTCAGGACGAACGCTGGCGGCGTGCTTAACACATGCAAGTCGAACGGGGCGAAGAGGAGCTTGCTCTTCCTAGCCTAGTGGCAAAC
>NZ_JHYA01000016.1 GCF_000621545.1 Anaerovibrio lipolyticus LB2005 | reverse complement strand
AATAGAAAATGAACCATAACTGCTGTTTACCGTCTTTTTCTTGTAACCATTGCGGCTGTCATCATTTGATGAGCGTTCGGATTTCTCATAGCCCAAATGTTCATCCATTTCAGCTTCCATCATCTCTTTGATGGTGCCGCCGAGAAGATCCTTCAGAGCTTCCTGAATGTCTTCAGCAGAATTGATGTCATATTCGGTCAATAATTGCTGAATAATTTGGCGCTTACCGTCTGTCATTTGTACATGGTGTACTGGTTTTGAAGATTTTCTTGCCATAACAAAAGGCCTCCTATGATTTTATTTTACCATAGAAGACCTTGCAGATTACTAATTATGTTATTTACAGAAAAACTTTCACACTCTCGGGAGATACTGGGTGCATCTTTTTGATAGGTGCATCCTTTAAAATGTCTGTTATTCATATTTTTTTTCATTATCTTCGATGACTTTGAGAATGGCCTCCTTGTGGCCTTTTACAGCTTCAAAGGGCTTGAACTGGGCGGCTCTCTGCCTCATGGTAAGTGGCGGATGCTTCCTTGATACATGGTGGGGTAGGTCGATAATATCAGCATACGGATGTTTTTCCTTGTCCATGGTTCTTTCTCTGCTCCTTCATCAGCTGTATTGCATCTTGGCGTTTCTTCCGGGCCTCCAGCTTTTTGATGGCCTGGCTGGCAATGAAATAATTGAGGGCATAAATAAAATCCTGCCGGGTTACCGGAACATTGTCCTTTCTGCAGAGGGGCTGTGCCATATCATTTCTTTTGAAGCCCACCATTTTGCTTTGGCCATACCACTGGTCATTCCCAAGGAAAAAGATATAGCCCTCGTCTATCAGGTCAAATTGACATTTCAGCCCGCTCTGGGGATCTGTTTCGATTTCCAGATGGGGCTTTTTTATTAGATCCAGCGTTTTGCTGTCATAAATACCCAGAGGGATATTCCCCAAACAGATATAGCGGGAGTGAAACCACCCGCTTTTGCTGTCCCTGAGTTCGTCACTGTGGGAGAAGGTTGTATATACTTGTTCTTGCCTTGTGATGATGTTGTGGAGGTTGTGGTAGTCGATAAGATAATCATCCATTTCGTTAAAGCTATCGAAAAGCTGTATCTGGCGCATGGCGGTCTGAAAATCAGCAGCCCGGGGGCGGAACAAAATCATGGGAAAGCTCCTTTCTGGTGTATTTAAATAGAATATTTGTTTGCTGTATGGGTATTATAACAGAATTTATGTTTGGGATTCAAGAGAGATTTTTGATTTAGATTTTTTTAAACAAAAAATAAACGCCATCTAAAAAGAATATAAAAATGGGTACGAAGGAGGCCGCCACCACGGCATACGATCCACCCATAAAAAGACCGTCCTTTATGCAGGATTATAACGAGCTTTAAGATGTCCCCCACCTCTTTAGGTGGGGGAAAATAAACTACAACAGCTGGTGAGCATATCTCCCAGCTCGTTGCGACGCGAAGCTAGTCCTGAAAGGGAAACGCTAATTGGAAGATTTTTCTTCTAAAGAAGAAAAATTTGAACAATGGCGTTATAATAGTATATTGTCGAAGAAATGGGCAATGTAATAGACAATATAATAATCACGGGGCTGTTCTCAACTCAGAGAATAGCCCTTTAGTTTTGGGCAAAAGAAAAGCCCTGCTAATTTCCCCATAAATTGAAACAAGCGGAGGCTTCCGTTCCCTCCGCTGTTAGTAATGACACTGGAAGAAATTATACAATCCCTGATGAAAAGCATAACCGCTTCTACGTGCCTTTATTTACTTAATATATACGTTTTATTTGGGTGTGTATTTCTTTTTCTGTTATTTATATCCATGAGCAGGGGAAAGTGTTATCATCTTATATACTTTTCAAATATGAACATACCATCTATCGTCGATAAACATAATATCTCGTAAAACTGCTTGACTTAAAGTAGGCTCTAAATGGTATAGTCAGTATAAAGTGTGAAATATGTTTTTTTTAGGAGGTTAACATGAAGGTATTAATTATTAATGGCAGTCCTCGGGTGGGAGGTAATACAACTGTAGCGGTAAATGAGCTGGTAAAAACATTTGATACCGAAGGCGTGGAGACTGAGGTGGTACAGATAGGCAATAAGGCTATTCGAGGCTGTATTGGCTGTTATTCATGTGCTGAAAAAAAGAAATGTGTATTTGATGATGAAGTAAATGAATTGGCACCTAAATTTGAAGCGGCAGATGGCCTTATTGTAGCTTCACCGGTTTATTATGCCTCACCAAATGGTACGGTGCTGTCATTTCTGGACCGTTTGTTTATGAGCTGCAAGTTTGACAAGTCCATGAAGGTAGGAGCAGGTGTTGCTGTGGCACGTCGGGGCGGTTTATCAGCTACCTATGATGCTCTTAACAAGTATTTTGGCATTTCTGGTATGCCAATAGCCTCCAGCCAATATTGGAACAGCGTTCACGGAACCGCTCTAGGGGAGGCACAGCAGGATGGCGAGGGACTTCAGACCATGCGTACTCTGGCCAGAAATATGACCTTCCTCATGAAGAGTATTGCCTTGGGTAAGGAAAAATTTGGCCTACCAGAAAAGGAACCATGGCAGCCAACTAACTTTATACGTTGATAACCAGGTTACTTCTTGTCCATGGTTCTTATTTTTCTGTATAGTAGGCATATTGGGCGTGGATATCCTGCAACAGTCTTTTAAAGTCACTGTAACGGTACAACCCATCTTCATTCGCCTCAATACCAGTCAGTTTTATAGGATAGCGCAGCGGAGGATTATTCAAATCAAGTACCTCACAATTGCGTATTTGGCGGTCACTTTGGTAAATAATATATGGATTGATATACAGCTCCCCATCCTTGTCCCGCCGTTTCTCAAGGACAATCTTGCAACCAATAGGGGCCTTGTCTGTAATAGCACCCGGAACATGGTAATCTCCGGCTCCCAGCACTGTCATGAGCATAATAATATTGGTATCATGACCGCAAAAAAATGAAAACCGTTTATGTTCGTTACTGAGATCAGAATCCATTTTCCCCAGTAATGAATGAATATATCTCAATGATAGGGCGGGATTTTCGCAAATCATGGATATACCCCTTGTAGAGATATCTCCTATATTTTTCCAGTCCTGTTCCGTAAGGCCCGTACCCCAATCGGCCTTGTCGTTATCCGGTTCTTCATAATATTGCATTATTAATGCGTCTGTGGCCTTGTAGGCATCCCGCCAGGAGCCCTTAAATCCAGGAACGTTTTTATTTTTGCCACCTAACACAAAATGAACATCCCTTGGGTCTAAATGTTCAATACCCTTTTCCCGGGCGTATTCAGAATGGGAGAAATCCATTACCTTTTCAAAGCTGGCCAACATGGCTTCTCCATTGGTCAAATAACGGGGCATATTCTGTTCCGTATAGGATACCCCCAACTCGTACAGACGTGGAGTATCAAGCTCTAGGGGAAAGTAAAATACAGGGTCCGGCTCATCAATCCCCTTGGTGTGTACCACCTGAATATTGGCTACTGGCAACATCCCGCTGGAAAAATACTTGGCCGTGGCAATGGTCCGCTGAAATGAATTGGCATAAAAGGACACTTCCCCCTCCTGTGGCACCCAGTCCACAGGCATAAAGCCCTCATCCTCCAGGTAACAGCGATAATACTGTCCAAAGGCAGTTTCATTTATGGCCCCTTTTAGGGTCAGATGCCCCGGCTGAATGGACCACTGCTGCCACTGATGGCTAGTCATCTTGTCCGCAATAGAGCCCTTTCCCGCCAACGGAGTTCTCAGATTGTGGCGACTCATCATCACCACCTGTTCCAGCTGATACCCCTTGTCAGTAAGAACCGAGCTGGCACTGGCTGGAATAAAGCCCACCAAAACCAGCACCCACGAAAACGTCAATGCTACAACTGATTTTATATAGTTTTTCATACGGCTTTCCAATGATAACATACTACCCCCTCCTTCTAAATCACAATGTCGGTACAGCCTAATAATAATATTTATCCAAATAAAAATCAAAAAGCTCTCACACTGATATATACCCTTCTTCCTGGTTGTTCAGGATTGATTGAAGAGAGTAGCTGGCGCATGGGGAAGATTTAAAGCATGGTGCTGGTGCTACTACAGATTGATTGGCCCAGCCCATCATGCAGAATAAAATATTAAAATACATGGGGTTCACACTAAGAAGCTAGTGTGAACCTTTTTGCAGAAAAATAAAAAAAGAGAAACATTTTTATTGATATGCCTTTTATTCATATTGTTATAATTAAATTGAGGGTATAAAATGTGATGTAGTAGTGAATATATTCGTAACTGGAGGAGCAGTTATGCATGGTAGGGTTTTTACAATAGAAAAGAAATGTACAGCCTGTAACAAGTGTATTGAAGTCTGCCCTGTAGATATGGCCAATCGGGTGTACAGATCCCTGGACAGAAAACGGCGTATTGCTGTCAACAGTAAATATTGCATTTCCTGTGGTGCATGTATTAAGGTTTGTGATCATGGAGCCCGTGATTATACCGATGACACAGAGCGCTTTTTTATGGATTTGGCAATGGGTGATCCCATTCATCTCCTTGTAGCTCCGGCGGCTAAGGTTAATTTTTCAGATTTGCCCCGCCTGCTGGGGTGGCTGAAATCCATGGGAGTCGCTAATATATATGATGTCTCCTTTGGTGCTGATATCTCTACCTGGGCATATTTAAAGGCGAGACAGGAGCTATCCCTTTCTTCCGTTATTGCTCAGCCATGTTCGTCTGTGGTAAATTTCTGTGAACGTTATATGCCAGAGTTGTTACCTTCATTGGCACCTATTCAAAGCCCTCTTATCTGTATGGCTATTTATTTACGTCTGGAAAAGCAGCTGGAGGGAAAAATTGCCTTTTTATCACCTTGCATCGCTAAAACAGATGAAATAGGCGATCAAAATACAGGGAAATTGGTATCATACAACATAACCTTTGACAAGCTGAAGCGTAAATTAGCTGAAATGCACGTCCAGCTTGACCAATATCCGGAGACTGGCTTCGATGGAATGCAGCCTGGAATAGGTCATGTATACAGTCGTCCAGGGGGATTGGGTGAAACTATCCGTGTTACAAATAAAGACCTTTGGATACGTCAGATAGATTCAGTCCGACGCGTATACCCATACCTTAAGGAATATTACCAACGGCAAACTAAACAGCTTCCGGTTCCCGATATAGTAGATATCCTGAATTGCACAGGTGGCTGTAATTGCGGTACAGGAACTGAGCAAAAAATTTCCATGGACGATATTGATTATAAGACCAATATTTATAAAAAGGAACAGCTCGCCAATCAGGTTACAGAAAAGGACCATGGTACTATTTACAAAATAGAGCAATATTTTGACAGCTGCCTGGATTGGCATGACTATATCAGGGAATACTCAAGCAAAAAAATAGAAAATGGCCGATTTACCGATGAGGATTTGGATGATGTGTTCTACCAACTTCGAAAGAATACTGTTGAATCCCGGAACCGCAATTGTCACGCCTGTGGCTATGGAAGCTGTAAACGCTTAGCCCAAGCGGTCAAGCTGGGGATTAATATGGCGGAGAGCTGTATAGAATATGAACGAAGTGGCCTTTTACATGACACCCTTACCCCACTTCTTAACCATGCAGGCCTGGAATCTGCACTAGAGCAGGCTATGTGGATGTACCACACAAACCAACTTACCAATTTGGCAATTCTTATGCTTGACGTAGATGACTTTAAGCTGGTAAATGACTCCTTTGGACATGATGTGGGCGATGAAGCACTAAAGGCTGTTGCAGGGAGTATAAGTAAAAACATCAGCAGCAACGATTCGGCTGGCCGGTGGGGCGGTGACGAATTTATGGTTATTCTGCCAAACACTGCCCTAGAGGGTGCCCAGAAAATAGCCGAGGCTATAAAGCATAGTGTAAAAACCTCCAATGTTTTGCCGCGGGGCGAGCATTTTACCACCAGCATAGGTATAGCTATAGCCCAACATGTGGATAATGCCCTTACAATATTTCAGCGGGTGGACAGTGCCTTGTATGAAGCCAAGAAACATAAGAAAAGTAAGTCCAGGTCCAATAAATAAAAAGCATGTCATCTTCCTTCACTTGAAATAATAATGCAAGTTTATCTGGGCAAATGATACTGTCCTTCTGGTAGTGTGAACGTACCCTTGCCGGTGCATATACCACCTTGGTAGGTGCGGCCCACCTTCGTACCCATTATTTTTAAAAAAATTCTATAACACTTTTATCCTCTCATGGATATAAAGGACAAGAAGAATTTAAATCACAAAAACTAACATAGGGGGGATAAAAATGGATGATGAGAAGTTGACAAAAAGGCTGGAAGATTTTGATTTTTCTCTCCTGCATCCAGTGAGGGAGACTTTAAGGAATCAGTTATTGTTCATGCACCGTCGGGATAATGCCATGCGAGGTATTATGACGGGGAGGATGACAGATGATGAGCTGGATATGGTGGTTGCAGCTGGTAATCCTGCACTGGAAAAAAATAAAAATATAGAAAACAAGAACAAATAAAAAAGACCGTAAATAGAAATTGCCCTGGCTTTTTAGCGAGGGCACATATTTTAATCTCCTGCCTGTTTTTGGAGGATAACACTTTTGCTATCTCATGTATATAAAGAATGAGAATAAACAACAAAATTCAAATACGAGGAGGACGACATCATGGCAAAGGATAACGTAGGAAAGTTTTATGAAAAACTAACCATGGATATATCTATAGCAGAAAAACTCAATGCACTTGATAAAACTTTCGCTGAAGATAATGAATTACCAGCAGATGATGATGAAAAGATTATTTGTGCATTTTTGGAAAAAGCGGCAGCAAGTATTGTTCTGCCTATAGCTAGTGAAGTGGGGCTCCCATTCACTATTGAAGAATTAAAGGCCTTTGAAATCGACCAGCTGACGGATATGACTATTTCTGAAGATGAATTGGACCAGGTTTGTGGCGGAACGGCAGTACAGCGTTGGGGAACGCGTCATAATAATATCACCAATAACAACTCGGGTTGTAGCGTTATTGGTGTAAGCATTAATAATTTAAATGCCAATAAACAAACTGTTTTTTGTGCGATAATGGGTGGCCAGATAAGGGGCATAGCTAAATAGTAGATTTAAAATTTGGGGTAATTCACCATGGATAAGGAAAACAGTATGGTGCAATGTGGGCTTTGCCCGCATAAATGCAATTTAAATCAAAATAAGACAGGGCTTTGTGGTACCAGAAAAAATATTGATGGTAACATAAAATCGATTTCCTATGGGCAGGTCACATCTTTGGCCGTTGATCCCATCGAAAAGAAGCCTTTGTATCATTTCTATCCCGGAACGGCAATATTATCTGTGGGGGGCTTTGGATGCAATATGAAATGTCCCTTCTGTCAAAATTATTCCATATCACAGCAGGGAATAGAGGTATCTCAGGGCTATGTTTCCCCGGAAGAAATGGTGGAATTTGCCCGTAAAGCCACTTTGAAAGCTGGAAGCATAGGGGTGGCCTTTACCTATAACGAGCCATTCCTCAGCTATGAGTATTTATTGGATGTGGCACCATTGTTGAAAGCGGAGGGGCAGAAGGTGGTGCTGGTGACCAATGGGCAAGTATGTCAGGAGCCATTGAAGGCAATTCTTCCTTATATAGATGCTATGAATATTGATTTAAAGGCGTTCTCTGAAGATGGATACAAATGGATGGGGGGAGATTTTAAAACGACCAAGGATACCATACGGCTGTCGTTGGAGGCCGGTGTTCATGTGGAAGTGACAACCCTTGTTATTCCTGGCATCAATGATGATTCTGATATGATGCGTTCAGAGGCTACGTGGATTTCCAAGTTGCGGAAGGATATACCACTTCACTTGTCCCGCTATTTTCCGCGTTACAAGCTACAAACAGAGGCCACCCCGGTGGCAACATTATATAGGCTGCAGGAAATAAGCCAGGAATGTCTGGATTATGTTTACTTGGGAAATGTGTAAAAAAAAAGAGCCCTGCCTGTTTTTTGGAGGGTAACAAGCAGGGGAGAATGAGATGAATTGTGTAATTTTATATGACATCCTTACATACGACCCACAGAAGAATGTATTACATTTTTTTCAATATTTTTTTATTATTAGAAATGCTGTTGAACCAAAGTATACAACAGCATATTTTTATGCAAAAAAAGAAGCCGTGTGTAGTCGGCTTCTTTGAGAGGGACGGGTTGGAGAGGACCCGTCAAAAAGGAAAAAAGTAAGCACGGACTAAATCTATCATCCACGATAAAAGGTAGTCCGAATCGTTTTACATCTATACATACGGATGAAAATCAAATCCATTACAAAAACTTTTTATTTTTTTCAAAAATTTTTTTGTAATACTTATCTATACGGTTCGTATGTATGGGCAGAAGACAAAAACATGGGTACAGCCCATACAAGGAAGGGAGTAGATCTTATGAGCAAGAAACTTGAACTTAAAGAAATGGAATTGGAGCAAGTAGCAGGCGGTCGTCCAAGAATTCGTCTTCATGGCCCACGCCGTAAGCCATTCCAGTTTATCAGAGATATTATTGATTTGATTAGGGACATCTCTCAGCCTAAGAAGGATAACCCACAGCAGCCACCGCAGCAGCAACCACATAATGCTGCATAAAAAATAAAATCGCACATTCATCTCTATCGTTATTATTGACTACCCGTAACAAAAGGGGGATTTTACATGATGGCAAATTTGGAGCTCGGCTTAATCTCATTGTTGTTTATCGGCCTGACTGGTGCGTTGGGGATTATGGCAGGAAAAATGTTATTCCGCCTTTTGGTAGGGTTATATGAGGAAATTCATCAATATTAAAATATCAGAATCGGATGGTTTGGAGCTGCTTCGGCAGCTCCTTTTGTTTTATTTAATAAATTGCCTCATGCCTTGTGCCCGCCAATTTGCTGGTTTCTTTCAATAGTCATGGCTCCCTCCTGAAGGTTAGCTCCTTTCAAAATGGCGTTTTTGCCAAATTTGTTTTTGATATTCAAAAGGACGTGTTGGAGGTCTTTTTCTTTGGTATCGGCCTTTTTTTCCAGCTCCAGCTTCTTGGCTTCAGCCTCGTAGTCAGTAAAGAGGTCAAGCTGCTGGGGCTTATCTTTTTCCCGTTTTAGTACACTTTCGCTGAGTACGTGGTTGGCGGTAACATTTACCCGTCGGATAAAAAGGTTGGGGTCTGTAATTTTATCAAACAGTTCCAGTGCTGCATCCAGTATCAGGCGGGTTGATGATGTGTGCTTTTCAAGGCTCATGGAACCATGGGCCGGAGTGGGAACCCTGCGACCATAGTGGTCAATATGGGTGCTACCCTTGTAATTATGTTCTGTAACATTGGAAATGTCATAACCAATATCCAGCACTATTTGGTCAGTAAGCAGTCCCTTTTCCACCAGCTCCAGCACAAGAAGATCAGTCATTTCCCACACTATGAGCCGTCCCTTTTCATGAGAGTAGGCACTTTGAAGCACCTGACCGCTGCTTATGCTGTTGAATGCCGGCTGGTATTCCCTTATGGCCTCTATTGTACAGGGCTCATAGCCCCAGGCATGGTCAATAAGGAGCTGGGCACTTATGCCAAAAAGGCGGTATAACAAATCCTCGTTGTAATATTCGTTTTCCTTTCCCAGGGAGCAGCGGGCAATATCCCCCATGGTGTAAAGACCATGTTCTTTGAGTTTTTTTGCATAGCCGTGGCCAACACGCCAAAAATCAGTTATAGGGGTGTGGGTCCATAGCTGGTGGCGGTAACTCATTTCATCCAGCTCTGCAATTCTGACTCCATCCTCGTCCTCTGGAATTTTCTTGGCCACAATGTCCATGGCCACCTTGGCCAGATAGAGATTTGTGCCGATACCGGCCGTGGCGGTTATACCAGTGATGTCCTTGATATCCTTGATAATGCGCAGTGCCAGCTCATGGCCTGTCATTTTGTAGGTGGCAAGGTAAGGCGTTGCATCAATAAATACCTCGTCTACGCTGTAGCTGTGAATATCATCTGCTGATACGTATTTAATATAAATGCCAAAAATAATTGCACTGTATTCCACATAACGGGCCATGCGAGGCATGGCTACAATGTAATCAAGAGCAAGGGAGGGATCCTTTTCCAGCTCTTGTGAATCAACGGAGCTGCCGGTGAATTTATGTCCCGGGGCGGCTGCCTTGCGAAGGTAATTTATCTCCTTAACCTTCTGCTGAACCTCAAAAAGCCGGGGCCTCCCCGATATTCCGTGGGCTTTAAGGGAAGGGGTTACGGCCAGACAGATGGTTTTGCCGCTGCGGCTTTCATCTGCCACAACCAGGTTGGTGGTGAGAGGATCAAGCTCCCGATCCTTACACTCTACAGAGGCGTAGAAGGATTTCAGATCTATGGCTATATAGCATTTGTCAGTCATGGCTCTCACATCCTGACGTGGAATAAAATTAGAACATGAAGGGATTTATTTTTTTGCATAAAAATGGTCGGGATGACAGGATTCGAACCTGCGACACCTTCGTCCCGAACGAAGTGCGCTACCAAACTGCGCTACATCCCGACAATGATATGCTAACTGCTTATTATGATACTCCTTATTGGCAGTTTTTTTCAATAAAAAAGAAAAATTCACTATTTCCATGCTAAATTGATAAAAATATTCTATAACGAGGTGAAACTATCTACCACCTCGTTGAAACGCTAAGTGGAAGATTTTTCTTCTGGGGAAGAAAAATTTGAACAACTGCGTTATAATATTTATATATTGTAAATATTTATTTAATTATATTGTATGCCGATGACGTGCTTTTAGCAAGTTAAGGGGCCTAGAATACAGGGGATTGATTTTTTACATTATAGGGGGCGCGGAGTATATGAAAACAATAGGCATCATGGGTGGCATGGGGCCAATGGCCACTGTGGACTTAATGAAGAAAATTATTTTGGCTACGCCGGCTAAGGTGGATCAGGAGCATATTCCTATGCTGGTGGATAATAATTGCAGGATTCCGGATCGTACCAGGGCCATTAAGGGCTTGGGAGCATCCCCGGTCCCGGAAATGCTGAAAAGTGCCAAGCGGCTTATGATGGGCGGAGCGGATTTTATCATTATGGCCTGCAACACAGCCCATTATTTTTTGCCGGAGCTGTTACCTCATATTACAATTCCTGTGTTGTCTATTATTGATGTAGCAGTTGCAGCAATTACGGAAAAGGGGTATAAAAGTGTGGGGTTGCTGGCCACCAGTGGTACCATCAGTACCGGATTATACCAGAAGGCATTGGAGGTCAATGGCCTTAAGTGTATTGCCCCTTCAGCAGAAAGACAGCATATTGTGGATGATATTATTTATGATGGCGTAAAAGCCAATAATCAAAACTATGATACAGGTGATATTAAGAGCTTGCTGGCGGAAATGAAGGAGCAGGGAGCAGAGGCCTTTATCCTCGGCTGCACCGAGGTGCCGGTGGCTGTGACCATGTACAATCTGGAAGGCGTATTCGTTGATTCCACCGACGAACTGGCCAAGGCAGCAGTGAAGTTTGCCCGGGAAGATTGAAGTCACGATAGCATTATTGCTCAAGAGTTCACCATTTTAGGATAATTAAAAGCAGAGTCGGTTCGGCTCTGCTTTTTAGTACCAGCTATTAAAAGCTACTTGCAATAATATGCATAATGGGTGTATTATTAAGAGGTCTTAGGTTACATTTCTTTAAAATTTTTCAGTTATTGTACATAAGAAATAATTCATTATACAAATTAATTCAAAACAATAGAAATTCCCTATGTACAAATTATTGATTATATGATAAAGTTAGGGTAATTTAAGAAATCGTCAAACAAATATTTTCGGTTAGAGGAGGTAATGTTGTGGATACAACAACCATTGCAGTGGTGATATTTGTAGCTGCATACGCACTGATTATTTCAGAAAAAGTCCATCGTACCATCGTTGGTATCGTTGGCGCTATGTTGATGATCCTCTGTGGAATTTTGTCCCAGGAGGTGGCAATTCATCACATAGATTTTAATACCTTGGGTTTACTCATTGGTATGATGACTATCGTAAATATTACGGCGGAAACGGGCTTGTTTAACTTCCTGGCCATTTGGGCGGCCCAGAGGGTTAAGGCTAACCCTATGAAGCTGCTTCTGGCACTAGCCCTTTTGACAGCTGTATGCTCCGCACTTTTGGATAATGTAACGACAGTTTTGTTGACAGTTCCGGTAACCTTCAGCATTACTTCCCAGCTGAAGGTTGATGTAAAGCCTTTCCTGATTGCCCAGATTTTGGCATCCAACATTGGTGGTACTGCGACTTTGGTAGGTGACCCGCCAAATATTATGATTGGTTCTGCTGTTGGCTTGAGCTTCATGGATTTCATTATTCATCTGACTCTTCCGGCTATTATTATTTTCCTTGTAACTGTATTCCTGCTGGAGATGATTTATGGCAAGTCCCTCCATACTACGCCTGAGCTTCAGGAGCAGGTAATGAAGCTGAATGCTTCCAAGCAGATCAGCAACAAGCCTCTCATGAAGAAGTGTCTGGTGGTATTGGCACTGACCATGAGCTTGTTTGTGGCACATAGTGCCCTCGGTCTTGAGTCTGCAACCGCAGCTCTTTCTGGTGCCGGTCTTCTCTTACTGATTACCTTTACAAGAGATGAGGAAATGATTGCAAAGGTTCTCAGCAAGGTTGAGTGGACTGCAATTTTCTTCTTCGCAGGCCTGTTCATTTTGGTTGGTGGCTTGGTTGAAACTGGCGTTATCAAGTGGTTGGCTGAGGAAGGTATTAAGATTACCCACGGTTCTGTAGAGGGAACTGCCATCCTGATTCTCTGGATGTCTGCTATTGCCTCTGCCTTCGTTGATAATATCCCATTTGTAGCAACCATGATTCCGCTTATTAAGGACATGGGTGCCATGGGCCTCAGCAATCTGGAGCCTATGTGGTGGTCCTTGGCTTTGGGTGCATGCCTTGGTGGTAACGGTACCCTCATCGGTGCCAGCGCCAACGTAGTAGTTGCTTCCATGGCAGCTCAGCACGGCAGACAGATTTCCTTTATCGGCTTCATGAAGATAGCCTTCCCGTTGATGATTCTTTCCATCATCATCAGTACAGCTTATGTATATCTCCGTTACCTCATGTAATGGAACACAATTAAATTAGGTAAATGCGCTTAATATAAAAAGAGGACTGCGGCTAGAGTGGTTTCGAGACACCATGCCGCAGTCTTCTTTTTTTATGAAATCTTAGTGAATCAAATTAATTATTTCTTTTCGTAGATTTGGAAGCCGTCACGGCCGGCATCCTTTACTTTATAGAGGGCACGATCTGCCTCGCGGAAAAGGTAATCGTAGCTGGTGCCCCTTTCCTTGGTAATGGCGATGCCGATGCTGCCGGTTACATTAGCAGCGTGTCCGCCAACCATCATGTCCTTTATTCTGGTTAGAAGCCATTGGGTCTGTTTTCTGATGTCCATAACCGTTGCCTCTGGAGGGAGAGTTACCATAATCATGAATTCGTCACCACCAAAACGGCCTACTGCCGTAAGATCAGTACAGGTGGTTTTCAAAATTTTGGCGAAGTCTATAAGCAACTCGTCTCCCATTTGATGCCCGTAGGTATCGTTAAATCTCTTAAAGTGGTCCAAATCAATAATGAGAAGGGCAATGGACTCACCCTCTTGCTGCCTGTCCAGCAGCTCTTGGCAACGCAGGGCAATGCCCCTTTTGTTGAGCAGTCCCGTCAGGGGATCCGTTTCTGCTTCCTGCTTGTAGGCATCCCTGTCCTTGGTCAGGACCTTTACTTCATGGAGGGCCCGCTCCAGCTCATCGTTCTTTTCGGAAAGGATAATATTACGCTTTCTGGTTTGACGGTTATTATGGAGAATAAAGCCAATTATCAGCAGAATCACCAACGTGAACAGTATAATTGCTGCCAGCTGTATTGGGTATTCCTGCAGTAAAAAACCAAGATTAATCACCGGCGTACTGTTTTTCTTGATGATTCGGTTCACTTCATCAGGGGACAGGCGCTGGATGGCTGTATTCAGCACATGAGTCAGCATTTCCGGGGTGGACTCTGCGGCCATCAGACTGATACCGATATGGCAGCTATATTTATCGTTGATTTTTAGATTAGGCCTGGTAATGAGATTGTTGTGCTGTTGGAGATAAAGAGTTGGTATCATGGCAATGGTGTATTGGTGATTTTCCACTGCCTCAAGACATTCCTCCACCGTTTCCAATATGACGATATCCCAATCCGGGAATTGCTTCTTCAAATAGTCCCTCAGACCGGGAGACTTGGCGGCGGCCACCATGGTCTTTGGACTGTCAACAAAGCTGGTATCCTTGTGAACTATGGCAGAATATTCCACTGTAAGAAAATTGTTGGTATAGTTTAGAGGATTTTCGTAATTGGCGCCTGAATATATGCATGGCATGATATCTGCCTTGCCATTTTGCAGCATTTCCCTGGCTTCGAGGGAGTTATTGGCGATTATTATATCGAATTTAAGACCACTGTCAGTGCCTATATTTTCAATAATATCTCCGAATATTCCTCCGCCACTGCTTACAAAAGGAGAATAGTTTCCCGGCAATACAATTTTGATTGGGGGAGCCGATTCTATAAATTTGCGTTCTATTTCGGCATAGGCAGCAATGCTGTGAATGGCCGGGTTAATATAAGCTTGCTCCAGCATGGTGCTAAAGGAAGGATTCTTTAGCTCTGTGTCGAGAATGGCCTCGTTCAGCTCCCATATCAGTTCCTGATTGGCAGGCAGGGCCATAAATTGGCACTCGGTTATGGCAATAATACCCAGCTCAATCTCATTTCCAAGCAGATCGGAGCCGTCATCCATGGCAGCCTGTATTTCCCCGCGCTGCAGGGCCTCCATCATATTTTGCCCGTTGGAGTAGGTGACATAATTTACGTTTTGCCAGCCTTGGGCGAGTACATAATGCCGGATGTAGCTGGTATTGTCTTCTGCGGCTACATAGCCAATAGTTGCACCGTTCATGGTGGAGCTGTCCAAGACATTAAGTCCACTGCCCGGGACGGTAAAAAGACTCAGCATACCATATACAGAATAGCCCTCACTATACAAGTTCATTGGCTGAAGGGAGTCGTTTCGCTGCACTGGGGCCAGTAAATCCAAAGACCCTTCCTCTAGCATTCTTTTTCCCTCCAGAGGCTGTACCGGGATATATTCATATCCCAAATGAGTGCGTTTGGAAAGCTCCCGTAGATATGCCTTTATATGATGCTCCAGTAGCTCTCTGCTTTGGGGATTGGTGTCCTGCTTTATATCCAGTACACCTACCCGCACTGGTCCCTTGCGCCCGGCGGAATCCTCTGCATTAAGTGGCTGGTTGGCTAAAAGAAGTATAAAAGACAGACAGAGAGACAGAATTAATTTTAATTGAAATCGTCTAAGCATATTTCTATCCTCAATAAAAAAGATTTGAAATGAGTATTAATTAGTAAATATTGTCTGAATATTTATCTACATGATATATTAATAAAACGGATAATGTCTATTGTTTTTACAACATTTTTATCCTCGAAAATAAATCTTTAAAATAGGACTTTTAGGATAGATAATGTTAATAATCATTAAAAAGTATACACAATTTATCAACAAACTGTTGATAAGTGTACAGATGTTATTGTATAATATGTACTCAGTGGACAATGTTATTATATTTGTCCGTGGGACATGAATTGTGATTTACATTTTTGAAATTGTGATTTACAGTGTACATTATATATGAGGGGGAGTTTTCCTTGCAGATGAATGGGGCCCAGGCTATTTTGGAGAGTCTGAAAAGAGAAAATGTGGATTTGGTATTTGGTTATCCAGGCGGTGCAGTGCTGGATTTATATGATGCGGTTTATCAGGCGAAATTTCCTCATATTTTAACCCGCCACGAGCAGGGGGCCGTACATGCTGCGGATGGTTATGCACGGGCCACTGGCAAGGTGGGAGTGGTCTTTGCCACCTCGGGACCTGGTGCCACCAATCTTATTACTGGTATTGCCACAGCCAATATGGATTCTGTGCCTTTGGTGTGCTTCACGGGACAGGTGACTAATCCTCTTATTGGCAAGGACTCCTTTCAGGAGGCAGATATTGTAGGTATCACTACCCCTATTACCAAACACAATTATTTGGTGAAGAAGGCCTCGGAGCTGCCACGGGTTATTAAGGAAGCATTTTTCATTGCCAGAACCGGCCGTCCCGGTCCTGTGGTTATTGATATTGCCAAGGATGTATTTACCACTATGTTGGATTATGAATATCCACAAAAGGTGAAGCTCCGGGGCTACAAGGGGGATTTCACCGGGGATGAGGGCCAGATCCGTGATGTGGTAGAGGCCCTTGGCGAAGCAAAGCGTCCTGTATTTTTCATCGGTGGTGGCGTAACCCTTTCCAATCAGACAGAGGTAATGCGGGAAATTGTTAAAAATACCGGTATTCCGGTGGTAAGCTCCCTTATGGGACTGGGCTGTATTCCAGCAAAGCAGGATGGCTTCCTTGGTATGGTGGGTATGCACGGCTCCTATGCTGCCAACATGGCTGTACAAAAGAGTGATTTGCTCATTGGTATTGGTGTGCGCTTTGATGACCGTGTTACGGGCAAAATCGACGCCTTTGCCCCTAATGCCAAGATTGTTCATTTTGAGGTGGACAAGGCAGAAATTAATAAAAATGTGTTCTCCCATTATCCTGTAATCGGTGATTTGCGTTGGTCCTTGCCAATTTTCAATGAGCAGCTTCAAGGCTCAGGTGAGGATTATCTCAATCGCTTTGCCAAATGGCACAAGCAGGTGGTGGATATGGACAGGGAATGTCCATTCAGCTACAAGACAAATGATAAGGTTATTATGCCTCAGCAGCTTATTGATACAGTAAGCAGTATGGTGGATGAAAATACCATTGTGGTTACCGATGTGGGGCAGCATCAGATGTGGGCGGCCCAGTTCTTCAACAGCCGTAACCCTCGCCAGTTTATTACCTCCGGCGGTCTTGGTACCATGGGGTACGGATTGCCTGCGGCTCTGGGGGCCAAGCTGGGATGCCCAGATAAAAGGGTGGTGCTTTTCACCGGCGATGGTTCTGTAATGATGAACTGTCAGGAGATGTCCACGGCTGCGGATAATAATATTGATATAAAGGTTGTGCTTCTTCATAATAGAGTGCTGGGCATGGTTACCCAGTGGCAGCGCATGTTCTACGGCAAGAGATATTCCCAGACCTTGCTGGGTGGCAAGACGGACTATGTTAAATTGGCCCAGGCCATGGGCATGGAGGCCTGCCGTATTGAAAAGCCGCAGGAATTAGAGGCTTCTCTGGAGAAGGCCCTTAATGTGAAGGGACCAATGCTGATTGACGTGATGCTGCCGGCCAATGAGGATGTATTGCCAATGGTAGCTCCCGGGGCTCAGCTGGACAATATGGTTTTGGGAGGTGCCGAAGCATGAAAAAGTATATTTTAGCCGTTCTGGTAGACAACAAGCCTGGCGTACTAACCCATGTATCGGGGCTTATCAGCCGTCGTGCATTTAATATTGAAAGTATTTCTGCGGGCTACACTGAGGATGAGGACGTTACCCGCATTAATATAGAGGTTTCCGTGGAGGATGACCGGGAGCTGGAGCAGGTGGTGAACCAGCTGGGTAAGCTCATTGATGTTATCAAAATTGTTAATTTGGGCTTGGTGGATTCCATTGTCCGGGAGCTGGTGCTGCTGAAGGTTCGTGCCACCAAGGGTTCTCTGGCGGATATCCGCAACATAGTGGATATTTTCCGTGGCAATATTGTGGATGTTAGTCCTGAGAATGTGGTTATTGAGCTAACGGGCTCCCAAAGTAAAATAAATGCCATCTGTGAAATGCTGGAGGATTTTGAGATAATTGAAATCGCCAGAACAGGTGCCATAGCCCTCAGTCGTGGTCCAATTCCAATAAAAAATATGTAGGTGTTGACATTGCCCACAAAAATGGTATACTAGTCCTAACGGATAATTATTATCCGTTAGGTAAACCGGTTTATTCGTGTGTGTTTTATATATTGTAAGGAGGTTTTTTCATGGAATTAAAAGGTAGCAAGACAGAGCAGAATTTGTGGGCAGCATTTGCCGGAGAGTCCCAGGCCCATACCAAGTATCAGTATTTTGCATCCCAGGCCAAGAAGGATGGTTTCGTTCAGATTCAGAACATCTTTACTGAGACCTCTAAGAACGAGAAGGAGCATGCAAAAATCTGGTTCAAGCTGGTAAATGGCGGTAAGATCGGTTCAACCGCTGAAAATCTCAAGGCAGCAGCTGCTGGTGAGAATGAGGAGTGGACTTCCATGTATCCAGAGTTTGCCAAGGTTGCCCGTGAGGAAGGCTTTGACAAGATTGCTGCTCTCTTTGAGGCTGTGGCTGCCATTGAAAAGGAGCATGAGGAACGCTATAAGATTCTCCTTTTGAATGTGGAGCAGGATAAGGTATTCAAGAAGAACGAAAAGGTTATCTGGCAGTGCTCCAACTGCGGTTATGTATGCACTGGTGAGGCTGCTCCTGAGGAGTGTCCTGTTTGCGCTCATCCAAAGGCTCACTTCCAGGTTCTGCCAACCAACTATAAATAATTAATTCAGACATTAAAAATACTCCCGACCATGTAGGTTAGGAGTATTTTTTATGGGAATGAAAAACTCCCGACCTGAGCCGGGAGTTTTGTTTTGCTGAAAAGTATGAAATTATTTCTTTTCTTCCTTTTTCTTTTTGGCTTCTTCGCGGGCCTTTGCCTTCTCGGCGGCGTTCTTTGCCTTGGCCTCAGCCTTTTCGCGCTCATTCTTTTCCTGCTTGCTCTTGGAATAATCAACGCTCATGCTGGCCATCTTGTGCTTGAAGGCCATAATTGGATGCTTAAACATCATGCCGGTGCTGGAAGCACTCATAATCTCGTTGAACATCTTGTTGTTCTTGTCACCGAAGCACTGAATCTCACAGCGGTCACAAATAGGCTTGGTGATGCCGTAAGGACAACGGTTCATTTTGGTCATAACGGTGGCCAGAAGGGCTGTACACTTTGGACACAGCTTCTCGCCCTTGGTACCATGATTTTTGTTGCAATAAACTCCAAAGGACTTCTTGATGCTTTCCTTTTCCTTTGGGATGTTGTTTTTTATTTCAACTGGTTTTTTCTTTGGTAAAAATCTGTCAAACATACCCATAAAATGCGAACTCCCCTTGTGTGAAAAATAGACATAACCATATACGATTTTAATAGTATTCTTCATTAAATGCAAGTCGTAATAAAAATACTTTGCATTGAAATACTGTTTAAGTTACAATTACACTAAGGATTAGTGGGAGGTTTTGTAAACGTGAACATCGATTTATCTATGGATATGGATGATGGTCAGGGAGAACGCCTGCTTCGTGATGCCTTTAAGCAGAGTATCGAATCAATGGAAGGCAGTAAAGGCCAGATATTTGAGATATACGAAAACACCAAGGAGGACGTAGAGTCCACCAGAAAAATGCTGTTGGAGCTGAAGGAGCAGACCCGTAAGCTCCAGGACGAAGTGGATGAGCTGGTGCGTCAGGAGCAGAAGGAAAAGCAGAAGCTGGTTCAGGTCAGCGGTAACTTTTCCAATTATTCCGAGGACCGTATTCGTGCCAGCTACGAGGCTGTTAAAACTGTACAGGTAAAGCTGGCCATTGCCAAGGAAAAGGAATATCAGACCCGCCGTCAGCGTGATCGTCTGGAGCTGCGTCTTTACAGTATGGAGAAGACTCTGCACATGGCGGAGACACTGGCCACCAAGCTGGGTTCTGTTATTGGTTATCTCACTTCACAGCTCAGTGATGTGGTAACCCAGATGGAAATCGTATCCAAAAATAAGTTTCTGGGAATGCAGATTATCAAGGCACAGGAAAATGAGCGCCTTAGGGTTTCCCGTGAGATACATGATGGTCCTGCCCAGGAAATGGTTAATCTCATATATCAGGCTTCTGTGGCTGAGCGTCTGGTGGATACCCGTCCAAATGAAGCTAAGGCAAATTTGCAGGAGCTGCGACGTCAAATTCGTACCTGTCTGGCGGATGTCCGTCAGATTATCTTTGACATGCGTCCAATGACCCTTGATGATTTGGGACTGATTCCGGCCCTTAGACAGCTTACCAAAAAGCTGGGCGAGCGGGAGGTACTGAACGCAGATTTGCAGATTGACGGCAAGGAGTACAAGTTTGATAACCATGTGGAGGTAACCATTTTCCGCATTGTGCAGGAGGCCCTGAACAATGTTCATCGCCATGCTGGTACGGACCATGCCTCTGTGCGGATGCTGTATACAGCGGATCATCTGGCCATTATGGTTTCTGATCAGGGCAAGGGCTTTGATGTGGACGAGCTGGCAGAAGAGCGCCGTAATCCATCTGGGGATGGTCACTTTGGCGTTATTGGCATGGAGGAGCGGGCTCGTATTATCGGTGCAACCATTTCCATTGCCTCTGAGCTAGGAAAGGGCACCAGAGTGAATATCAAGATGCCATATCCACAGCCAAGATGATTTAGGATTTTTATTTTATGTTTGAAGATACTAAGTTGGATAATAACTGGAAACTTAATCAAAATGAGGCGCCGATTTCTGAAGCAATGGACAAATATGCCAGGGACGGCGCCCTTGCTTTTCATACCCCGGGGCATAAACAGGGGCTGGGAGCCCATTCCCTTCTGAAGCGTCTTATTACCGAGGAGGGGCTGAAGCAGGAGGTTTCCCTTATGGAGGAGCTGGATGATCTCCATGAGCCCTCCGGGTGCATAAAACAGGCGGAGGCTCTGGCGGCAGAGCTTTGGGGAGCAAGGGATACCATGTTTATGATAAACGGCACCACTGGGGCTATCCATGCCATGATTTTGGGTACCTTACAGCCCGGTGATAAGGTGTTGGTTCCCCGTAATGCCCATCGCTCCATTATTGGGGGGATAATTCTGGTAGGGGCGCAGCCCGTGTATATTGTTCCGGAGATTATGGAAGCCTTGGGAATAGCCGGGGCCTTGTCAGTTGATGCAGTTCGTAAGGCAGTGGCGGAAAATCCGGATGCCAGGGCCTTAATTGCGGTATATCCTACCTACTACGGCATGGCGGGGGATTTGCAGGCAATAGCAGATATTCTCCATGACCATAATATGCTGCTTTTGGTGGATGAGGCCCATGGTGCCCATCTTAAATTTGCCAGCCATATAGAGGGAATCCCGCGGCAGGCCTTGGATTTGGGGGCGGATGTGGTGGCCCAGAGCACTCACAAGGTATTGGGCAGCATGACCCAGACCTCCATGCTTCATATTGGAAGCAATAGGGTATCCCGTGAGAGAATCCGGGAGGCAGCGGCATTGCTGCAGTCCACATCTCCTAACCAGCTTTTGCTGGCTTCTTTGGATATTGCCAGACTTCAAATGGCCACAGAGGGAAGAAAAAGGCTGGAAAGGGCAGTGGAGCTTGGTAACTGGCTGCGGCAGGAGATTAACAAAATCCATGGTCTTTACTGTGTAGGGGATGAAATACTGGATTCATCAGAAGCCATGAGGCTTGATAAAACCAGAGTAACAGTTAATTTAACGGGAATAGGGCTGGCAGGGCCGGAGGCGGAGCTTATTTTGCGCCACCAATACAAGGTTCAGTGCGAGCTTTCAGATAACAACAATCTGCTGTTTATTATTTCCATGGCAGATACAGAGGAAACGGCCCACCGTCTTTTGGAGGTGCTGAAGCTCATTGTGGCAGAGCATGGCAGGGAAAAGGCAGAAAAACCGGTGGTGCCAGTGGATTTATTTACCGCCAATGAGGTGGCAGTTACCCCACGGGAGGCCTTTTACAGAGCTCGTGAAAGGGTAAAATTTGCAGAAGCAGCTGGCTGTATCGCTGCAGAGACAGTAACCTTCTATCCCCCGGGAGTTCCAGTATTGTGCCCAGGGGAAAGGATTACAGCGGAGCTTATTGAGGCTGTTCAGAAACAGCAAAGGGCAGGCATGAGAGTGGTTGGTCCTGCGGACTGCAGCCTTGAATATATACAGATTATTGGAGGTTAACCCAAGTGGCAAAGGGAAAGCTTATTACAATAGAGGCCGGGGATGGCTCCGGCAAGGCAACCCAGACCAGGGCTCTGATGGAGCACCTTGTAAAGGATGGCTATCGGGTAGTAAAGGTGGAATATCCTGATTATAAATCAGATTCCTCCGCCTTGGTGAAAATGTATTTGGGGGGCGAATTCGGTGAACACGCCGAGGATGTGGATGCCTATGGTGCCTCCACCTTCTTTGCTGTGGACCGCTACGCTTCCTTCCATTTAAATTGGAAGCAGGCCTATGAGGAGGGGGCCATTATTTTGGCAGACCGCTACACCACCTCCAACATGGTACATCAGGCGGTGAAGCTGACTGACCCCATAGAGCGGGAGGAATTTCTCACCTGGCTGTGGGATTTTGAATTTGGTAAGCTGAAGCTGCCGGTGCCAGATGTGGTGGTATATCTGGATATGGATCCGGAGGTTAGCGATCGTTTAATTAATGAACGGGCAGCCCATAATGCGGATCGTAAAAAGGATATTCACGAAAAGGACACGAATTATCTCCATAGATGCCATGATGCCTATAACTGGGTGGCTGCCAAATATGGCTGGAAAAAAGTCGTTTGCAGTGTCAATGGTAAGCCAAGACCTATTGAAAAGATCCATGAGGATGTTTATCGGGCCGTAAAACCACATTTAAAGTGAATATATTATGAGCAGTGGAATGGTGGCTTTCACGCCGTCACGGCACTAAAACTTTTTCTTGCTTTTATATAGTGAAAAAAATCATAACTCGCTTCGCCCTTGGAGGGCTTGCTCAAACAGATGATTTTTTCCACTATAATTAAGGTAGAGCAACAAAAAGTTTCTTAACGCACCGTGACTAAATGTTCAATCCACCATACCACTGCCCATAATAAAAAATAAATTATTTTAGCATAACGAAGGGAAAATATGATAAAAGAAGTTTTAGTAGTAGAAGGCAAGATGGACGTGGTGGCCATCAACAAAGCCGTTGAGGCTGACTGCATCATCACCGAGGGCTTTAACTTAAAGCCAGCTTGTCTTGATTCCATAGAAAAAGCATACAAAAAGCGGGGCATTATCATTCTCACTGACCCGGACAGTGCCGGGGAGCGTATTCGTACCTATGTTACCCGACGTTGCCCCAATGCCAAGCATGCCTTTGTGCCGGTGGAGGATGCCACTGCCAACAACGATATAGGTATTGAACAGGCCTCCCCGGAGGCTATACGCAAGGCCTTGGAAAAGGTGCGCACGCTAAATTGGGAGCCCAGCAATGAATTTACTGGGGCAGACCTCATAAAAGCCGGTATCAGCGGCGGTGATGGTGCCAGCGAGCGACGGGCCAGAATGGGGGCTCGCCTTGGTATTGGCTATGCCAACGCCAAGACTTTTTTAAAAAGACTGAACCACTATGGCGTCACCAGAGAAGAATTTGAAGCGGCTCTGGCTGAGGAGGGAGATAATTAATGAGTTTAAATTTGGATAAGGACTTGGATACAGAGATTCATGGAGGCAAAAAGCTGAATTTAAATGGCCTTAAGACCACCATTGCTACCCCAAGTGTTACCCGTCATATCATGAAAGCCTTTAATCTCCGTGCCAGCAAACGCTTGGGCCAGAACTTTTTGGTGGATGCCAATATTGTTCGCGGTATTGTGGATGCCGCCGGGGCAAAGCCAGGGGATAAGATTTTGGAAATCGGTCCTGGTATTGGCACCTTGACCCAGGGGCTGGCAGAATCTGGGGCAGATGTTACTGCCGTGGAGCTGGATAAAAAGCTGCCCGCTGTTTTGGCGGAAACACTGGCTGGCTATGACAATGTTCGCATCGTGCCGGGAGATATTTTGAAGGTAAATATCCCTGAGATTATGGGGGAGGGTCCCTTTAAGGTGGCGGCAAATCTGCCATATTATATCACCACACCAATTTTGATGGAGCTTCTGGAAAAGCATCTGCCTATCAGCATCTTGGTTACCATGGTGCAGAAGGAAGTGGCTCTGCGCATGATTGCCAAGCCTGGCAGCAAGGCTTATGGGGCCCTGTCGGTGGCAGTGCAGTATTACACCAAGCCACATATTGCCTTTGATGTGCCACCACGGTCCTTTATACCGGCTCCGGAGGTGGATTCCGTGGTTATCGTCTGCGATGTGCGGGAAAAGCCAGCGGTGGAGGTCAAGGATGAAAGGATGTTCTTTAAGGTAGTAAAGGCAGCCTTTGGCCAGCGCCGCAAGACCATTGCCAATGCCATGAAGGGGGCGGGCTTCACCAAAGATGCCATTGAGGCGGCCTTCACTAAGAGCGGTATCGACAGCGGCCGTCGTGGTGAGACCTTCACATTGAAAGAATTCACAGCCTTGGCTGATGCATTGGTAGTTAGTAATCTTGTATAAAACTTATTGTGGGCTAGTGCTGGTAGCTTTCACGTCGTCCCGGCACTAAAACTTTTTCTTGCTTTTATATAGTGTAAAAAATCATAACTCGCTTCGCCCTTGGAGGGCTCGCTCAAACAGATGATTTTTTCCACTATAATCAAGGTAGAGCAAGAAAAAGCTTCTTAACGTACCGTGACTAAATGTTCAATCTACCAGCACCAGCCCACACTCAGGATAAAATGTAATATACTAAATATTTGTTGTGTAAATATATGTAGGAGGGATTTTTATGAGCGCTTTTGAATACGCACCACAGGGAGTATGCTCCCGCCTTATGAAATTCGACATCGAGGACAACAAAATCCATAACCTCAAGGTAGTAGGCGGCTGCAACGGCAACCTTCAGGGTATCGGCAAGCTGGTTGAGGGGATGGACATTGATGAAGTTATCAGCAGGGTGGAAGGTATCCGCTGCGGTGCCCGTCCAACCTCCTGCCCAGATCAGCTGTCCAAGGCCCTGAAGCAGGCAAAGGAGCAGCTATAATATGATTTATGACTGTCATTCCCATACGGAATTTTCCTCCGACTCGGAAATGAAGGCGGAGGATGCCATTGAGGCTGCCCGCAAATTGGGCATAGGCCTCATATTTACGGAGCATTACGATTTTGATTACAAAGAGTCCAAGCACTACAAGGAGATGGACTTCCTTTTTGATGCCAAGAAATACTGGGAAACTTACGAAGCCCTGAGATGCGACTCCCTTATGCTGGGGGTTGAGGTGGGATTAACCCCGGGAAGTATTGAGGCCAACAGAAAATTTATCAATGAGGTGCCCTTCGACCAGGTAATTGGCTCCATTCACGCCATCGACAAGCTGGACATTTACTATCCTGAGTATTATGAAGGCAAGAAGAAGGAGCAGGCCTACGGCCACTATCTGGAAACCATGGCGGATATGGTGAAGGCCAATCCGTATATTGATGTGCTGGGACACATTGATTACATCAGCCGGTATTCACCTTATGATGACAAGGAAATCGGCTATAAGGAATATCATGACCTGGTGGATCTGGTGCTGATGAATGTGCTGGATACGGGAACGGTTATGGAGCTGAATACCCGTCGTCTTGACAGCAAGGCAGTGGCGGAGTCACTATTGATGATTTATGCCAGATACAAGGAGCTGGGGGGGCAGTATGTGACCATCGGTTCCGATGCCCATAAGGCGGAAAATGTGGGCATGAATTTCAAGATGGCCCAGGATTTGGTGGAGTTTATCGGCTTAAAGCCAGTGCATTTTACAGAGAGAAAAATAGAGTATAGTAACGTATAATAGTGTGTGCAGGTACTACCATCTGATAGTTCCTGCACACTTTTGTATATAAACGGCCGTAGGTGGCTGTTGGGGTTCACATTGAGTGACGAGCGTTAAGAAACTTTTTGTTGCTATACCTTGATTATAGTGGGAAAAATCATCTGTTTGAGCGACGCGAAGCTAGTCCAGTAAAGGCGGAGCGAGTTATGATTTTTGCCGCTATATAAGAGCAAGAAAAAGTTTTAGCGATGGAACGGCGTGAACCACAATAGTTACCTGCGCCAGTTATTTATTTAGAGAATGAGTGTTTTACTTGTTCTCTTTTTTTTTGCTTGGTATAATAAAACGATGTGGTAAAATCCACACTATATGATTTTGAAAAGAGGACTATTTAAATGCGCATTAAACGCAAACGGCGTAGGGATTATACCCGTGTATATATATTGGCGGCTGTGGTCTGCACCTTTTTGGTGGCGGCTCTGGCCCACTATTTTCTTGACGGTAAGGATGCTCCAGTTCAGCCCGCAGTTTCCGAGGCAGGCATTGAGACCAATGACGATGTACTTCATATTATGATTATGGGCGTAGACAGGCGCAGTGACGATACGGGACGCAGCGATACCCTGATGGTGCTGACGGTGAACAAGAAAACCGGCAAGGCTGAGCTCATGTCGGTGCCTCGAGATACCAGAGTGAAAATTGAGGGCCATGGCTACGATAAGATAAATCATGCCTATGCCTACGGGGGTCACAAGCTCACCCGCAAAACCGTGGAAAATCTGTTGGGCATTCCTATGAATTATTATGTGCTTATAGATTTAAGCTCCTTTGAAAATATAATCGATGCCCTTGATGGCATTGATATTGATGTGGAAAAGCGAATGTACTACGAGGACCCTTGGGATGACAACGGTGGCCTTGTAATTGACCTATATCCGGGAATGCAGCACATGACAGGGGAGAAGGCTATCCAATATGTACGCTTCCGCGATGGCGAGGGCGATATTGGCCGCATCAATCGTCAGCAGCATTTTATGAAGGCGGTTATGACCAAGATGCTGCATCCTTCCACCTTGCCGAAGTTGCCAAAGATTATTGAGGTTATCAGCAAGACTCTGGAAACGGATATGCCCCTTTCAGAAATGCTTTCCCTTTCACAGCTCCTACCACAGGTTCGTGAGCAGGGCATGGAGTCGGAGATGATTCCGGGTACACCAGCCTTCCTTGATGATGTAAGCTACTGGCTGCCGGATATCATGGGACTTCGTGAAATGGTGGCTGAGGAGATGGGCAAGGAGCTGGATGATAATGCCCGTCAGACTGCCGAGGCAGAGAAGAAAAAATACGAAGAGTCCCTGCCAAAGGGTATTGTAAGTCTTACAGAGGGTACTGTGACCAAGAAGGGTAAGGATGACAAGGGCAAGGATAACAAGGAAAGCAAGTCGGAAATTCCAGAATCCGAAAAAACAGATAAAAAGCCTGCCAAAAAGGCAGAGGGCCCAGGACAGATTGCGGTGCTGGTCATAAATGACAGCGGTGTCAACGGCGCCGGTGCCAGAATGGTAAATAAGCTCATGGCTCAGGGCTTTAATGTCACTGGTGTAGATACGGGGCATAAGAGCGATCGTGAGCATACCATTATCGTTACTGATGAATCCAATGTAACCTGGTTCTACGGCATGCCATTCCCTTGTACCATTATGAATGGTGCTGACCCTATGGAGGCCGTTGTCTACGTGGGCAAGGATTTTGAGTGATTTTTGATTTATTTTTGAGTGTAACAAAGAAAGGAACGCAGGATAAGCGTGGGAACAATAAAGGTTGCAGGCCTGTCCAAGGCCTTTGGTATAGACGAATTATTTAATGATGTAAGCTTCGAAATAAAGCGGGGCGAGCGTGTGGGCTTTGTGGGAGCCAATGGTGCCGGCAAGTCCACCCTTATGAAGTGCCTTCTGGGCAAGGATGAATACGACAAGGGAACCATTTCCATGGACCCAGTGGACACCATAGGATATGTGGAGCAGCAGGCGGATATGGAGGTTAAGGGTACCCTCTATGAGGAGCTGAAAAGTGCCTTTTCTGATGTCATGGCCCTGGCTGCCACCAAGGAAGCTCTGGAGGCGGAGCTGGCCAATACCCATGATGAGGAAAAGCTGGAGCAGTACGGACGTATTGTGGAACGGTTTGAGCACATGGGGGGCTATGATTTTGAAAGCAGCATCCGTCGAACTGCCTTCGGACTTGGCTTCACCGAGGAGGATTTTGACCGCAGGGTGGAGCATTTTTCTGGTGGACAACGTACCCGTGTGTGTCTTGCCAAGGCGTTATTGAGAGAGCCGGATTTTCTCTTTTTGGACGAGCCTACCAACCATCTTGACATTGAGATGATAGAGTGGCTGGAGGGATTTTTGCAGAGCTACACCGGCGGCGTGCTGATTATTTCCCATGACCGTTTCTTTTTGGATAAGGTAACTAACCGAATCTTTGAAATCGAAAACAAGGGCCTGACTGCTTATGAAGGTAATTACTCCTACTACATGAAGGTGAAGGAGCAGCGTCGGGCGGCCCAGCTGACAGCCTATGAAAAGCAGCAGGAATACATAAAAAAGACGGAGGACTATATCCGCAAGTATAAGGCGGGTATTAAATCCAAGCAGGCCCGGGGACGTCAGAGCCAGCTTAATCGTCTGGAACGCATCGTTAAACCAGCGGAAACGGCGGCCTTTAATTATTTCGCTTTTAATGCTCCGGCAGAGTGTGCCCAGCGGGTGGCTGAGCTGGAGGACATTTCCTATAAATTCCCGGATAAAACCCTTTTTGAACACGTTGATGTGCTTATCAGAAAGGGGGATGGCGTAGCCATTGTGGGGCCTAACGGAGCGGGCAAGACTACCCTCCTTCGCCTTTTGGTGGGAGAGCTGGAATCTCCAACGGGACGACTGAAAATTGGCTCCAGAGTAAAGATTGGCTATTTTTCCCAGCAGCATGAGGGGCTTCACATGGAGCGCACAGTGCTGGATGAAATGCTTTACGAATATGGCCTTGATGAGGAACAGGCCAGAAGATATTTGGGGGCATTTTTGTTCCGGGGGGATGATGTATTTCGTATTATCGGGGACCTTTCCGGTGGTGAGCAGTCCCGTCTTGCCTTCTTGAAGCTGATGCTGACGGGGGCAAACTTTTTGGTACTGGACGAGCCTACCAACCATCTTGATATTCCTGCCAAGGAGGCTGTGGAGGAGGCCTTGTCCACCTTCCCGGGGACCTATATCACCGTATCCCATGACCGTTATTTCCTTGATAAGGTGGCCAACTGCGTACTGGAGCTTTCTGACGGGAAGCTAAGAGAGTATGATGGTAACTACAGCTATTATCGGGAAAAGAAGGAAGAAGAGGCTAAGGAAGCAGCTGAGCTGGCCGAGGAACAGGCGGCCAAGGATCGTATAGCCCGTGAAAAGGCTAAGGCAGAAGCCAAAGCCCAGGCAGAGGCAGAAAGGGCAAAGGCCCAAGAACAGGCCAAGGCTGATGCCAAAAAGGGCGCTATCCAGAGCATGAGTGACGATAAGCGGGCCCAGATGATACATCGGGCAGAGGCCCAGATTGCTACTATTGAGATGGATTTGAAGAATTTGGAGCTTACCATGAACAGTCCGCAGATTCAGGCGGATCCGGAGCAGAGTGTGGAAATCGCCCAGGAGTATGAGGCCAAGACCAAGGAACTGGATGAGTGGTACGAGAAGTGGGAACAGCTCACAGAAGCGTAATACAATTAAGCCTTCCCCTTGAGGGGAAGGTGGTCACGCAGTGACCGGATGAGGTGTCAAAATGGAAGAACTTCAAGGGTCTGTTGAAAATATAATATTTGCCAGTTCTGACGGGCGCTTCAGTGTATTCCGCCTGCGTCCTGATGGCCAGCGGGGCGTGGTCACTGTTACGGTGCAGATGGAACCGCCGTTGCAGGGGCAGCAGCTGGAGCTGAAGGGCTACTGGGTGGAGCATCCTCGATTTGGACAGCAGTTTAAGGCTGAGCACATGATGGTAGCGGCTCCCACCTCCTTAGAGGGCATAGAGCGATTTTTGGCCAGTGGTGCTATTGATGGGGTGGGCCCTGTTAATGCCAAGCGGATAGTGGCCCATTTTGGCGGTGATGCCCTGGAAATCATTGAAAAGGCTCCTAATCGCCTTAAGGAGATCAGCGGCATTGGTGCCAAGACTGCCAAGAAAATTCATGATTCCTATATGGAAAAGGCTGAGCTTCGCCAGATAATGATTTGGCTGGAGCAGCATAATGTATCGGGGATTTACGCGGGCAAGATATATGCCCAATATGGCTCCTTTTCTGTGGAAGTAATGGAATCCAATCCTTATCGTCTGGCACGGGAAATTGATGGTGTGGGATTTGCCACATCTGATGCTATTGCAGCGGGGATTGGGATGCAGCCGGATGATCCGATTCGTGTTTCAGCGGCTCTGGAATTTCAGCTTCAGCGCATTTCACTGTCCGGCCATTGCTGTGTGCCGGAAAATTTGTTGGTGGACGAGGTGGAAAAGGCCCTTGGCATTAATCGTGATACCATCTGGGAAGTGCTTAAGCAGGACTTGGCCACGGGAGTTTTAAACCAGGAGGTAGTGGGTGATAATATTCTGGTTTATCCGGAATACCTCTATCAGGCGGAAGTGGAAACGGCGGAGCATCTGCTGTTTTTACAGAAGAAGGCCAAACCTATAAACGTGGGCAATTCTTTGAAGCTGGTGGAAAAATGGGAACTAAATACGGGTATTACTCTTGCCGATAGACAAAAAGAGGCTATACAAGGGGTACTGGAACATGGTATCTTTGTATTGACAGGTGGCCCGGGTACAGGAAAGACTACTGTTATCCGGGGCATGATAGATATGCTGGAGGCCCAGGGAATGGAGATTATTCTGGGGGCTCCCACAGGCCGGGCAGCAAAGCGGCTAAGCGAGGCCACTGGACGAAAGGCGTCCACTATTCATCGCATGCTGGAGGCCCAGGGGGGAGATTCCTCTGAGGGCTCAATGTTCGGTAGGGATATTGATGATCAGCTGGAGGCAGATGCCATTATTTTGGATGAGGTTTCCATGATGGATATTGTGCTGATGCGCCATTTTTTAGAGGCGGTGCCTGCGGGATGCCATGTTATCCTTGTGGGTGATGTGGACCAGCTTCCTGCTGTGGGGCCTGGCTCCGTATTGAAGGATATTCTTCGAAGCGGTGTGGTATCCAGCGTTTGTCTTACGGAGGTATTCCGCCAGAGTGAAGCATCCAGCATAGTTATGAATGCCCACGCTATTAATGCGGGGCGGGTGCCAAGATTTTCCGATGCTTCTGATAATCCCGGTGCGGATTTTGAATTTATTGAGCTTAATAATCCCGAGGCGGTGGAGTACCAGATAGTTAATCTGTGCCGTGATATATTGCCTAAGCAGGGTTATTCACCCTTTGAGGATATACAGGTGCTGTCACCAATGCATCGTCAGGCCTGTGGGGTGGAGAATCTAAATAAGAGACTTCAGGCGGCTCTCAATCCTCCTGCATCCTACAAGCCAGAATTTGTCAGCAGTATCCGCAGCTTCCGTTTGGGAGATAAGGTGATGCAGACCAAAAATAATTACGATAAGGGCGTTTTCAATGGTGATATCGGTTTCATTGAGGAAATGAATGAGAGCAGTGTTACTGCCCGCTTTGGGGATGATTTGAAAGCGGTTTATGAGAAGGCGGAGCTCAGTGAGCTGCAGCTGGCCTATTGCATGAGTGTGCATAAGAGCCAGGGCAGTGAGTATCCTGTGGTAATTTTGCCACTGGTGCCGGGACATAGAATTATGCTCCAGAGAAATTTACTGTATACGGCTATTACCAGGGCCAAGAAGAAGGTTATTCTCATCGGTACCAAGGCGGCATTAAATACTGCCGTGGCCAATGACAGGACCAGACGGCGGTATACCCTGTTGGCCGAGCGCCTGGCCAGGTCACTATAAGCCTTCCCCTCTGGGGAAGGTGTCTGCGAAGCAGACGGATGAGGTAAAAATGGGGAATATAAAATATCGTGGAGATTTAAAAGCAAAAGCTCAAAAATTGCGTGTTAATATGACAAAAGAGGAACGTCATTTGTGGTATGATTTTCTAAAAGGATATGGTGTCAATTTTTACAGACAAAAGCCAATAGGTAACTATATTGCAGATTTTTATTGTGCCAGAGCCAGATTGGTGATAGAGATTGATGGTGGTAGGCATTATGAGCCAGACGAAATGGAGTACGATAAAAGACGTACAGATTATTTCAATGCAATAGGAATAAGTGTGTTACGTTTTAGTAATATGGATATATGGCATAATTTTAATGGTGTGTGTATTAAAATTGATGATTTCGTGAAGAATAGGGGGGTATAACCTCATCCGTCACGCTAAGCGTGCCACCTTCCCCAGAGGGGAAGGCAAAGTGAGATAGCTATGATTGAAGCCATATTGAATTTTCTTTTTCCACCGAAATGCCCGGCTTGCAGGGGTCCTGTTAAGCATAACGGGCAGTGGTGTGAGGAGTGTCTCAACAAAATACTTCAGGTCCGTCAGCTGCCACTGGATGATGCTTTGGGGAAGATTTTTGATGGCGGTGTAATGAGCTTTAGCGAATATGAGGATCCGGTGAAAAAGCTCATTGCTGATGCCAAATTCGAGAAAAAGAAGCATGCGGTGAAGGCTCTGCAATTTTTCGTGGACAGGGGCCTTGAAAAGCTGGATTTGCATAACATTGACATTGTGGTGCCGGTGCCACTTCACAAGAATAAAATTAAACAGCGCGGCTTTAATCAAAGTGTATTGTTTTTTGAGGAGGCCATGAAAAACTCAGATTTGGAAATCTGGGAGGTGCTGCGACGGGTACATGAAACCAGGCCCCAGTTTGGGCTGAAATTCGCCGAGCGAAAGAAAAATATCAAGGGTGCCTTTGCGGTAGCGGATAAAAAGCATCGTCATCTGGTGAAGGGAAAGAGGGTCCTGTTGGTGGATGATATTTTCACTACTGGCGCAACTTTTGCTGAATGCGGAAAGGTTTTGCGGGAGGCAGGAGCAAGCCGGATTTTCGGACTGGTGATTTCATCTGGGCATAGATAATAAATGGGCGGGGGTAACGGCATCTTGAACGCCGTTCCGGTTCTAAAACTTTTTCTTGCTATTATGTAGCAGAAAAAATCATAACTCACTTCGTCCTTTCAGGACTCGTTCAGACAGATGATTTTTCCTACTACAATCAAGGTGAAGCAATAAAAAGTTTCTTAACGAACCGTCACTTAATGTTCAATCTGCCTGCACCCCCGCCATTTTCATTATATAAAAATACGAAGAATATTTTACCTATGGTAAAATATGAACAATTACGTTATAATTAAAATGTTCACTAAAAATGACGATATGAATATTGTAAGGTAATATAGAAAAGCTAATCAGGAGTGAGTTACTATGAATAAGTTAAAGAATTGTCCAGAGTGTGGAAAGCTCTATTTAGAGGTTGGTCAGAAGATGTGCCCTGCTTGCTATGATTTGGAGCTGGAACAGGAGCAGATTGTACATACCTATGTACGTGACCATGATAAATGCAGTATTACCCAGATTGTTGAGGAGACCGGCGTAAAGGAGAAGGTTGTTCTACGTATGCTGAAAAATGGTCGCTTCATTAATTCCGGCGGTGCAGTTATTACTTATCCATGCGAAAAGTGCGGTGAGGAAATTTACACTGGCCGTTTCTGCGAAAAGTGTTCCCAGGATTTACTGGATCAGGCAGCGAAGCTGGAAGCAAAGAAGTCTGCAGCTGCAGCTCAGAAGGTTGACCGCAGCCACACCATGTACAATGCTGGCAAGGATTTCCGTTCCTAAGTGGATTTATTCTTTTAAATAGGAAGAAAATGATATTTTTAAAAACAGGATTTAAGGATCCTGTTTTTTTTTTCGATAAAAGATTAGAAGCTAAGTAGAGGCTAGAAGTGTCTGCATTTTTAGATAGAGTCAGAGACTTAGATTTAGAAAAAAGGACGGTGAAATACCATGATTATAAACAATAACCTTCAAGGAATTGCAAGCGTTTATGCAAACCATCGCAGCACCAACAAGGTTGCTCACACTGAGCGGGAAGAGGTCAGAAGTGATGAAATTCACATTTCCACCAAGGCTCAGAATGCCAGCGAGATGCTGAAGAAGCTGAACGCAATGGATGATGTTCGTCCTGACCGTGTGGCAGAGCTGGAGAACATGATTGCAGCCGGCAATTATCATGTGAGCTCTTATGACTTGGCATCAAGCATGTTGAATTGTCGTTTCTAATAGAACGGCTTTGCCAGAGAGGTGGGATGCATCGAAATGTGGCAGAATTTAGCACAGATTATAGCCACACTGATAACTGAGTATCAGAAGCTCCAGAAGCTGGGCGAGGAAAAACGCGCAGTGCTGGCGGCAGTGGATCTGAAGTCCTTGGAGAAAATAGTTCTTCAGGAGCAGACTATCATTGAACAAATCAATAAAGCAGAAACAAAGCGTCAAGATGTGATAAACCAGCTGGCGAAGCAATACGTTAACATACAGCCTAATATGGCAATGAGGGATGTTTGGAGACAGTGCAGCGACGACAAGATGCGTGACGTACTGGAGCGTACCCATAAAACACTGGAAGACGTTGTAAAAAAGGTTCAGGCGCTTCAGGAGAATAACGAGATTATGATATCAGCAGCTTTGAACGTCATCAACTTCAAGCTAAATCAGCTTGGGGGTGCCGCTGTGGAGCCATCCTATGGCCAGTCGGGACAGGAAAAGGTTTCCCATGAAAAGAATTTGGACCTTGAGGTGTAAGTATGAAGGATATAATCGATATTCTTCGCCAGCAGCTTATTTTGTTGGGCAGATTATTGGAGCTGGCAAAAATACAGAAAGAGAAACTGGTTCACACTGACGCAGAAGCAGCACGGAAGCTGTCTGCCGACATGGAACCGATAATGATAGAGATAAGCAGCCTGGATAAGCGCAAGGATGGGATTATGGCTGAGCTTCATACCCATAACTTGTTGGAATGGTTGGAAAAACAGCCTGAATCACCTGATAGGGTGATGCTCCAGACGCTGTTGGATAAACAGGAAGAAATATTGCAGGAGTTAAAGGGAATCAACTCCAGAAATATGCAGTTTTTAGATAGACACTCAAAATTTATCGACTATAGCATCAATGTAATGACCCAGACCAGTGCGGGGGTGACCTACGGAACACCGGGCGATAACGGTGGGATGCCTGTTCAGGGGAGAAAGATGTTTGATACTGGAGTCTGAGGGCTCAAGGCAAAGAACATTTAAGAGGAGAGAGAATTATGTTAAGCACATTTCACGGCCTCAATACCATGGTAAGTGGTATTCAGAACAATAGAGTAGGCTTGAACACAGTAGGTCACAATATCAGTAATTCCAGCTCTGAGGGATATTCCCGTCAGCAGGTGAATTCCGTAGCCACCAGATCCCAGACTATCTGGTCCTATTCCCGTGCCAACCAGATTGGTAGCGGTGTAGGGGTTTACGGTATTTCCCGTGCCAGAGATATTTACGCAGACCGCCAGTATTGGAAGGAAAATACCACCGATGGCTATTACAATGCCAAGGCCAAGAATTATTCCAAGCTGGAGACTATATTCAACGATTCTGATGACAATTCATTGCAGGCGTCCATGGAAAAATTTTATCAGGCATGGGTGGATTGCTCCACTACAGCAAGTACCGCTTCCAGTCGTCAGAACGTAATTAATGCAGGCTATAATTTTGCTGAGACTCTCAATGCTACGGCAACCCAGGTTCAGGCCCAGATTGAATCCGTATATGACGAGATTATCCTCAGCGTTGACAATATTAACAGCATGACTGATAGGGTAACTGTACTGAACGGTCAGATTATGGAAATGGAAGCCAACGGCTCCAGTGCCAATGACCTTCGTGACCAGCGTGATTTGCTGGTGGATCAGTTATCTAAGATAATGCACATAAGTGTAAACGAAACTCCAAATGGTATGTACAATCTGGTATGTAACGGTACCACCCTGGTAAATGGTACCAGCAAGGTTACCATTGCAGTTTCCAAGCCTATTAATAATGAGGTTTATGGTATTAGCGATTATACCCTTAATATAAAGGAATCCGATATTCCATTTAACCCGGGAAATGGTGAGCTGTATGGCCAGCTCCAGTCCGTATTGGAGGACAAGCAGTATATTGATAGACTGGCTAATATGGCTGGTTTCCTTCTTACTACTCTTAATGCACAGCATAAGGATGGATATACCCTTGCAAAGACGGGAAATCAAGTGTCCTTTACTAATCAGGCTGGTCAAGAAGTGACATACGATGAAGTTAAAAAAGGCAATAACTTTTACGGAGAAACTGATGCAGTGTATCTTTGGGATACTACTAATCCTGATGATTTGCACATGACAAAGAATGGCGATGTCAAACGTGGTATACAGATTATTAAGGAGCTTACCATTAATCAGGATTTGACTGCTACTGATGGTCATAATCTCTTGGCAACCCGTGGCTATGAGACAGTTAAGGATAATACTGGTACAGAGCATGAAGTTCCTAATGGCGTGGCTGATGGCTCTAATGCAGTATGGGTTAGTACCTTGTTTAATTGTGTTAAGGGAAATACCAGTCCAACTGTAAACACCACTACTCGTGCCATCGGTGATGAATCCTTCTACAGCTACTATAATACCAGCATGACCACATTGGGTTCTGCCACTGAGAATATGAATAACAAGGTGGAATTCCAGAGTGATCTTATGACTCAGATTACAAATTTGCGTGAAGCCACATCCGGTGTAAACTGGGATGAGGAGCTTACCAATATGATTACTTTCCAGCAGGGCTATGCAGCCTGCTCCCGTTGCCTTACCACCATGGATGAAATGCTTGATAAGCTTATTAACAGCACTGGTGTAGTAGGCAGATAATAATTGACAGATGACCTCACCCGCCCTGCGGGCACCCTCCCCAGAGGGGATGGCAAAAAAGAAAGGTAAGGTATAGATTATGCGTATAAGCAGCACAATGATGACCCACAATTATCTGAAGCAGCTGAATGGCTCCTACGAAACCTACACCAAGCTCTTTGAGCAAAGTGATGGCAAGAAGCTCCATCGTGCTTCCGATGATGCTGTTGGTTATTCCAAATATTTAAGATATCAGAATTCCCTTACAAATGTGAAGCAGTTCCAGGATGATATTACCACTGCGGTTTCTTGGATGAAGAATAGTGATGCGGCTTTGGTTAATGTTACTGAGCGTATGAAGGAATTTAAGGGAAAGGTTGTTCAGGCAGGTAACTCCACCAATAACGAGGATGATATGCATGATATCGCCAAGGAGCTGTTGGCCAGTGTACAGGAAGTAGTGGCTGATATGAATGCTCAGATTGGTGACAGATATTTATTCTCTGGTCAGTCTGATACCACCATGCCATTTCAAATTTCGGACGGAAAGAAAGCACGAGGGGAAACTAAAACCCTTAGTGAAGCTCAGGCAAGTTATTTTAATAACACAAATCTTGTAGATGGTAAACCTGTATCCACTACTATCAATCAGATGCTAAAGCTGAATGGCAGTGATGGTAATACTTATTTTATGAATGTAACTAATGGTAAGGTTTATACTCAGGATTTTGTAGAAAATGGCTATAAGGATAAAATTTATGAGGGGCAGACTACTGTTCAGGATGGTGACGAAGCCGGAGATATTTCAGGATGGGGTGGAAGCACCGATGTGAGCAAGTATTTTGATAAATATGGTGTTATAAGTGATGGTGGCAAATCATTTAGCTCTGATATTACGGTAGACGGTAAGAATGTCACTTTAACATTTGATACTAGCGATCAGTATATAGTTGAATACAAAGGGGATGCTAAATACATTTCCATGGTTAAAAAAACTGGAGGGGTGGATAAGGCCACCGATACAGTAAATCAGACCGGTCAGGATGTGTTTGGCAGTGACATATTTGATACTCCTGGTCTAAGTTATACAAACAAGTATGAAGATCCAGTCGGTTCCGGGCAGTATAGGGATGTTCCAACTTATTCCTCTGGAACGGCAATGCTTAATGAGCTGTTATATGCTGTATCCAAGATTGATTCCGGCAACAATGATTGGGCAGCCAACGATGGACTTACCATTAGTGATGCTGCTCATGCCCAAGTCCTGGGAGCTCAGACTACCATGGCAGCCCGTCAGCAGGCTTATACCGCTGCATCAGATATGCTCACCACCCAGGATGAGTCCATTACCAGTGATATTACCGATGTTTCCAGCACAGATGTGGCATATTTGGCCACCAAGCTGATGGAGTATCAGACGATTTATAGCTTGTCCCTGTCAGTAGGGTCAAAGATTCTCCCTGGTACTTTGGCAGATTACTTACATTAATAGTATAGCTTAATTTTTTGATTATATACTAAAGAGGTGAATACGATGCTGGCAGAAATGAAATACTTGAATATCAGTACGGAGTTGGCTCAGATTAGTATTCATCAGGAGCAGCCCAGGGCCATAAAGAATACCTTTCGTCCGGCGGAGCTGCATCGGGATTATGACCCACCACTGGCCAATGTGGCAGCCACTCAGGTTGATATTGACATTGATACTTATAACGCCAGAAAGACTTATGGCTTTTTGAATCATACGGATTTTGCCAAGAAATATGGCGGGGAAGGCTTTAGCGATGTGCAGGCCAACACCTCCCGTCTGGCTCGGTCCGGGTGGAATTTTGCCAAGAATGGTGCCCATCCAGGTGCCAATCTTATTGGTAATGAAGCCAAGTCGCGGCTTAGAAGTGAAATAGTGCAGTGGCCTAAGTGGGAAGCAGTAAAAATCCCAGATCCGGAATTTACAGTTCATCCATCGGAGATAAAGGGAAAAATGGATCCGGGCAGCGATACCACCAGTATTAATGCCACGGCCACTCCGGAGATAGAAAATCGCCCAGGTTCGGCCCAGACCACCTTGGCCCGGAAGGGTTATGTAAGACAGTGGATTTCAGTGGGGCACTACGATATGAGGGTTTAGCTATCCCCTTGAGGGGAAGCACCCAAGGGTGCTAGGAGCAGAGCTCCGTCGGTGCCTGATGGTCGGATGCGGTGTACCTAGTGTAAATATTGGAGGCTATTAATGAGAAAGATTAACACTACCAGATTTGGTGAAATTGAAGTTGAAGAAAAATCTATTGTTACCTTTGAACATGGAATACCAGCCTTTGAGGATGAGCGGGAGTTCGCCATTATTCCTTATGACGAGGAAAGCCCGTATATGTATATGCAGTCTGTATCAACACCAGAGCTGGCCTTTCTCATGACGGACCCATTTGTATTTTTCCCGGATTATACCTTTGAATTGGACGATGCCAATATGGAGGCTCTGGGAGTTACCAATGATGGGGATGTGTTGGTTTGTTCCCTTATTACCATACCACCAACAGGCGTGAAAAATATGACCACAAATTTGCTGGCACCGATAGTTATAAATCAGTCCAATATGAAGGCAAGACAGGTTGTGCTGGAAAAAACCAATTATACTACAAAGCATAGGCTGTTCCCGGAAAAGGAGGAATAGAATATGCTGGTTCTTACGAGACACCCGAAGCAACAGATTATGATTGGGGATGACATAGTTATCAATATTGTCGAGGTTAATGGCGACAATGTGCGAATAGCCATTGATGCCCCTCGCAGTGTAAAGGTTTATAGAGGAGAAATCTATAAGGTCATCAAGGATGAAAATCGCAAGGCAGCGGCTCCTGCAGACAACATAGATTTGTCCCAGGCGTTACCAAAATAAAGGATTATAATATTATTCTACGGAGGGATTCAAAGTGGTAGGAAGCATTTCAGACATGACGGCTGCAGCAGTTGTTGTCTCAGCAATGGATAGCGGGACTAGCCAGAAGAAAACAGTGGAGCCAGTGGAAAATAAGGTGGCACCTGTTGATATAAAAATTGATGAGGCTAATACCGTTGATAAGGTTGCTGCTGGTGATGATGCAGGCAAAGCCGACAACGAGCAAAAGGAAGAGGATCCAAAGCGTCAAGCCTTGGACAACATCAATGAGGAATTTGTCAGCGAAATGACAAAGGAACTCAATGAGCTTATGAGCAAGCTCAATTGTGATTTGGAATTCCAATATCACAAGGAAGTAAATGTAATGTCGGTTAAGATGATTGACAAGAAGACAAATGAGGTTATTAAGGAATACCCACCTGAAGAAATGGTAGAGGGTATGATAAAGGCCCAGGAATGGCTGGGTGCTTTCCTCGATCGTAATGCGTAAAAGGGGGGCCTTTAAATGGGCGTAAATGGAATTTATGGCTTGTCAGGCTCTGGTTTGGACATTGAATCATTGGTAAAAATGGGCATGTCCAACCAAAACAAGCAATATGACAAGATGGAACAAAAGGAAATAGCCAATACATGGTTAAAGGAAGCCTATAACGATGTATATAATGATTTGACTACATATAAGTATGGGACTTTGTCTGACTATAAAATGCAGTCAAATTTGAATGCTATGCAGGCTACCAGCAACAATAGCAGTGTTGTTACGGCTACGGCCAATGGTGCGGCAGCCTCGATGAATCATACGGTAACTGTTGATTCGGTGGCCAGTAATGCTTATTTGATGACAACCCAAAAGAAGGATGCACAGGGGCAGGTCATAGAGAATTATGGTGTTACCAGAGCTAATCAGGATGCGCAGTCCAGTAATAAGCTAGCTGATGTAATCTTCGGTAACTATAGCGTGGCCAGCTATACTCAGGATGGCAACAATTTTAATTTTACTTATAAAGTAAATGGCCAAGAGGTTAATGGCAGTGATGTGGCCATTTCGTTGCGTCTGAAGGATACGGCTGGCAGTGACAAGGAATATACTCTTACGTATACCTATGATGAGCTGTTCACTGGATTTAAATCAGGTGAATATACTGGGTATACTGGGGATCAGTCCAGTTTGTTCAGTGGTGGCAAGTCCCTGAATGATTTCGCCAGTGCTATTGCGAAGACAGGTGCTAATATTCAAGGCGGATATGATACAGCCAATGATTCCTTTAGCTTGTATAATAAGACAAGCGGCAAGGAAAATATTATTGGTATTACGGCCGATAATGGCAATACAGCTACCTTGCTGAATAACTTAAATCTTGGCAGCTATGATGTGGCTAATAATAAATTAGGTGACCGCATTGATTTTACCGCGGATAATACTATGAAGACAGTAATGGAATCTAGTGGTATTACCAATAGTGCTTTGTCTGTAAGTTTGAAAGATGTATTGGGATTAAAGGCTACTTCAACTAAGAATGGTGACAACTACGATATTGCTGTTACACAGTATGATAAAAATGGTAAAGTAGTTGGTGAATTGGGAAATTTCACTGTTGATGGAAACGGTAATTCAGTTCCAGAGAGTGCAGATACAACAATTTTTTCCATGAATCTTAGCAATGGTACATCCAATGCTACTATTAGCTTTACGTTGGGAGAACTGTTCAATCTCAGCGATATTGGCAAGAAGAATAATTTGGGAGCAACTGCTGGACTTAGTGATTTTGCTGACAAGATTAATAAGACTGGTCTTGGTATTACATCAAATTATGACTCTGTTACGGATAGCTTCGCTCTGACAAATCCAAATGGGAGTGCAAATTTAACTGCTACTGGTGCAAATCAGACTGTGGCTACTCAGTTAATTGATAGTCTGAATCTGACCCCAAGTACGAGCCTCCATGTTGTAGGTACTACTACCAATACCGATAATTTGGCTGATGTTTTTGGTGTGAGTGGTTTAATAAAGTATATGAGCTCGAATAAATACACCATGAATTTGTCAAATGGAACAAGTAATATTGGCAGTCAAACTGGAAACAGGGACTATTTCGCTAAAGGTACTGGGAAAGACAATCAGCTTTTTAGCTTTGAAATCAGTGATGGTACTGACAAAACGGCCACTGTGGACGTATCTTATGGTGATGTCGTAGATTATTCGGCCTTTACAAATAATGGCTGGGATTTGCGTATTAATGACTATGAGATCAGTTCCGGTGCCGGTTGGGTAGCAACTCAAAAAACATCAAATGATTTAAGTGCATTAGCTGAAAAAATTAACAAGGCGTGTAAAGATAAAGGCTTAAACATCAAGGCCAACTATGTGGATGGAAAGCTTACTATTGCTAATCCAGATGGAAATGTAGTGATTAATGGTGTGTCTGACGATCCTGAACATCCTGATAATAATTTGAATGTTTATGGTGGATTAAATGTAAAGGTCGTTTCTGACACAAGTTCTATGACATATATGTCCACCAGCACTAAGGGTATTACCCGTGTAAATGAGCACAGCACGGAGGATAGTCTGGCTGATGCTTTAGGTATCAGTGCTGTAAAAGATGGTGACACTCTGACCATAAAAAAGAGTGATGGTACAAAGGTAAATGCCTCTGACACGGCATTTACCTTACAGGTTGGTGACAGCGATAGGCAAGCTGAATTTACCTTTACTTACGGTGATCTTTTTGATACTGATGGTAATAGTGCGGCAGATTTAAGTGCATTGGCTGAAAAAATCAATGCTGCTACCAAGGATGAAAATGGTAATAAAATTATAAATGTGACTGCTGCAGTGGATGCAGATGGTAAGCTTACCCTAACCAATGACAAGGGCTATGCTACATTAACAGGTGTTGATACTTCGGGTAAAGAGCTTGTTTCCAGAATGGGACTTAAGGAAAGTGAAGAAACAGCAGCTGCTAAGGATCATTCGTGGGCTGGCACTAATGCTTCAGTAACTATTGATGGTAAGACCTATGACAATGCCACCAATAAGCTGACGGTAGCAGGTGTAACCTATACCTTCTTAGATCAGACTCAAGCTGGTCAAAAGGCTACCATCAGTGTTAGTCAGGATACGGATAAAATTGTAGACTACATGAAGAGCTTCGTGGATGATTACAATAAACTGTTGGATTCTCTCAATGAAAAGTTGTCTGAGAAAAAATATTCTGACTATAAACCTCTTAGCAAACGCCAAGAGGATGAAATGACGGAAAAGCAGATAGAAAAATGGAACGAAAAGGCTAAGTCAGGTCTTCTATATCACAACAGTGAAATCCAAAATTTGGTAAGTGCTATGCGGGAGGCTATTTATACCAAGGTAGATGCGGTAGATAGCCAATACAATACCTTGGCTTCCGTTGGTATTACTTCGACTAATACCAAGGGCCATTTGACTTTGGATACGGATAAGCTGAAGAAAGCCCTGGCTGATGATCCAGATTGCATATATCAGCTCTTTGCATCTGATCAGGACAGCACATACATTGCCGGGTCCACCAATAAGAATAAGATTACTTCGGCTCAGCAAAAGCAGGACTATGCCAATACTGGTGTGGCCAATCGGTTGTATAATGTGATGACCAACCATATGTCCAAGATTTCTGATATAGCTGGTACTTCTAAGTCTACGGATGATCAGAGTTATTTGGGCAAGCTGATTACCGACATGCAGACTAAGATGAAGACCTTTAAGACTCAGATGTCGGCTTATGAAAACAAGCTGTTTAAGCGTTACGATGCCATGGAGGTGGCCTTGTCTAAGCTTAATATGCAGCTTGGTTATATTAGTGGTTCGTTTTCCTGATAGTTAGGAGATTTGTATTATGATGAATAATGCTGCAGAAGCATATAAACGCCAGCAGGTAATGACTGCTACGCCAGAGGCTCTGACACTCATGTTATATGATGGTTGCCTTCGCTTTATGAAGGAAGGCTTGGAGGCTATGGAGCAAAAGAAATGGGAGCAATGTAATACTTCTCTCCAAAAGGCGCAAAATATTATTAATGAGTTCCGTGTTACTTTGGACATGAAATATGATATAGCTCATCAGCTGATGCCACTTTATGATTATGTATATAATTCCTTGGTGGAAGCCAATATGAGGAGTAAGCCGGAGAAGGTAACAGAGTGCATGGACATTATTAAGGAGTTGCGTTCGGCATGGGCTCAGGCCATGATAAAGGCCCGTAAGGAAAAAGGAGCATCTTAATATGGATGAAAAGCCTAGATTTTCAGAGCAGGAGCTGTGGGAGAAGTATCTTGATTTGACCAGGGATTTATTGAAATTTATTGATCAGGAGGAGATTGATACATTTCTTGAACTGGTTGATCAGCGACAACAGCTTATGGAAATGCTACAGACATTGCCAAGCCATGAGTTTGCCCGTAGCCCGGAGGGCGTGACATTACGCAAACAAATTCAGCCTATGGATATGCAGATAATGCATAAGGCCCGTTCCTGGCTGAATAAATCCCGCCGCAATAATGTGACGGTTAAATCATACGATATGACGGGATTTGTGGCTGCGGGGAATATGTTTAATCGGGAATATTAACGGTTCTAGGAAAATGATCGGTCTTGTGACCGGTCATTTTTTTTAATTTTTTTAAAAAGTATTTAAGTAAAATGATAATCGACCCGATACTATAGTCAGATAGATGAAAATGAGCTAAGCAAATAACAGATGCTCATAGATCATTAAGTAAAAAAACAGGCAAGGATGCCTGGAATTGTTTAAAATCAAGGAGGAATTTATCATGGCTATGGTTGTAAAGAACAACATGTCCGCAATTAACACCCTGAACACTCTGAACAAGAACACCAACGCTCTGAAGAAGAGTCTGGAAAAGGTTTCTTCCGGTATGAAAATCAACAGCGCAGCTGATGATGCATCCGGCTACGCTATTTCCGAGAGAATGCGTGTACAGATTCGTTCCTTGGATCAGGCAAATCAGAATGCTCAGAACGGCGGCTCTATGATGAAGGTTGCTGAGGGTGCTGTAAGCTCTACTGTAGAAATCCTGAAGACCTTGAAGGAAAAGGCAGTAAATGCAGCAAACGATACCAACACTGATTCTGACCGCGCTACTATCCAGAAGGAGCTTGACCAGTCCATTGACCAGATCAATGATAACGCCAACGTTACCTTCAA
>NZ_JHYA01000015.1 GCF_000621545.1 Anaerovibrio lipolyticus LB2005 | reverse complement strand
GCCAGTTGTACAGCTGGGTAGCTGCGTTCGGAAGGGATAAACGCTGAAAGCATCTAAGCGTGAAACCCGCCTTGAGATGAGATCTCTCACAGAGTAATCTGGTAAGACTCCTTATAGACGATGAGGTAGATAGGCTGGAAGTGGAAGCGTGGTGACATGTGAAGCGGACCAGTACTAATAAGTCGAGGGCTTAACTTAAAAAGCACTTACTAAGATGGTTCTTGTTTCTGTATAGTTTTGGAGGTACATACTTCCAATAGAATATCCGGTGATGATGGCTATGTGGTCCCACCTGTTCCCATTCCGAACACAGTAGTTAAGCACATAAACGCCGAAAGTACTTGGCTGGAGACGGCCTGGGAGGATAGGAAGTTGCCGGTTAAAAAATAGGATTGTCGTTTGACAATCCTTTTTTATTATGTGAATTTGTATTTTGCAAATGGTCGTCTCCAGCCAACAACAGGACGGCCTGGGGGGGCGATATGCCGGTGGCATATCGCCCGGAAGGACCTGGGTGCCATACCAGGGACTTCCGCGGTTGGAAGTTGTCGGTTAAAAATTATAGCCTCTGCATTATATTGATATGCAGAGGCTTTTATATTATGAAAATTTTTCTTGCAGAGCTTGTAGGAAAAGTTGGGAAGCCTTGGAAAAAACTTGATTTTTTTTCCAGACAATTGTTGGCTTGGCATAGATGGCTGGTTTTAATGGCCTTATACAAAGATCAGTTCCAGTTGTATTAATAAGGCCATCAAAGGAAATGGCACATCCTAATCCTGCCTGAATCATTATAGAAGCGTTATAAAACAGAGTATAAGAACCGACGATGTTCAAGTCCTTTAATGGCTTTTGCATCCATTGCTGTACTTCTGCCCCGTGGGTGATGGGGGTAATGCTCTGTCGTGATAGCAATAGAGGCGCATCCCAAAGGTCAGCCGGAGTGATGAATTCTTTTTTGGCCAAAGGATCATCTTTACGCACAACTAATACCCAACGATCTTTAACGGGCAGTTTAAGATAACTGTATTTTTGGGAGCTAAGTTTTCCGTATATGTAACCAAAATCTATAAGTCCTAATTCAAGGCGCTTACGGGTTGTTTCACCATCACCAGAAACTATATGAAAACGGATATTTGGATATGTCCTGTGAAGTTCTTCTGCCACCTGCATTATTAGGGAAAAATTAATTGATTCTCCGGCACCAATACGGATATCACCTGCAATTGTTCTGTCATGGCTTAATAATTCTCCTTCAGTTTTTTCTACCAGAGATAGGATTTCTTCTGCACGTTGGCGAAGTAATATTCCGTCTTCTGTAAGGGAGATGCGTCGAGGTGCACGTATGAGAAGCTGTTTCCCATATTCATCCTCCAAATCCTTTATTTGCCTGGAAAGAGTAGGTTGGGAAAGATGCAGTTTTTCCGCTGCCCGGGAAAAACTTTCTTCTTTAGCTACAGTAAGGAAATATTTTAATATGCGAAATTCCATTATGATTTCTCCCTTAATTCATTTGATATGGAATATTATTCTACGCGTAGGGGAATAATCCTTTTTGGTGTATTTGGCTACATTAAATTAAAGAGGAGCTGCGAAATCACAGCTCCTCCAGGGTGAGTCTTATTTTATCATTTTGTTGTTTTGTCATGTGGCTGGCCCAGTGGAATGTGGTTTACTGGGGCCTTGTCCACAGAATTGTCTTCTGATGGCTTTGGGGTTGATGAGGTTTTATCCGTTGGCTCGTTTACGGTTGGGTGATTATCTGCAACGGGTGCTTTTGCCGGCATATTGGATTTAGGGGCAGCTTCGGCTGGCTTATCTGTCATTGGTCCCTCATCAGTGATTGGGGTATTGCGCATTGATTCTTCTATTTCTATTGCACCTGTTGCTGGCGGCTCAATTTTATCCTGTAAGGCTTCACTGGCAAATGCAGTGCAACTAAGCATCATAACGGCTAAAACGGACATACAAGTAATAATCTTTTTCATAATATCTACCTCCGATATATAAACTTATTTCAACTTCATAGGCCTATGTTGTTAATTATATTATCTTATAAATATGAAAAAATTATGGGTGATTATGAAAAATATAAGGAAAGAGTTAAAATAAATTAGTTTACTTATATCTATTACAAATAAGCATAGATTCGTATTTACTATAAGTATTTGTATTAGATTATTGCCTTTGTTATACTTGAACCATCGACAGAGATAGTGACAGTTAAGGAGGCAGGTTGCATGAAAAAAGCATTTAGACAGATTTTGGCAGCAATGTTATGTGCGGGAGTAATGACTGTAGGAATAAATACTGAGGCAGCAGTGCAGGAGGGAAGTATTATGCATAGTGCTGAAAAGCAAACGGATCGTGTTATAAAGGCAGAAAAACTTAATCTCACCAGTGAATGGGATAAGGTTTTTGCAAAAAGTGATGCGGTAAATCATAAAAAGGTAACCTTTGTAAATCGGTATGGAATTACCTTGGCCGCTGATATGTACATTCCTAAAGAAGCAAAGGGGAAAATGGCGGCTTTAGCGGTAAGCGGACCATTTGGAGCAGTAAAAGAGCAGTCATCTGGCCTCTATGCTCAGGAGATGGCGAAAAGAGGTTATTTGACTATCGCCTTTGATCCTTCATTTACCGGTGAAAGCGGTGGAGCACCACGGTATGTGGCTTCGCCGGATATAAATACCGAGGATTTCTCAGCTGCAGTGGATTTCCTTTCCACTCAGGAAAATGTAGATCCGGAACGTATCGGTATAATCGGGATTTGTGGTTGGGGCGGTATGGCAATTAATGCTGCTTCCATGGATACCAGGATTAAGGCTACGGTGGCTTCTACCATGTATGATATGACCAGAGTCAGTGCCAATGGCTATTTTGATTATGAAAAGGATGCTGATACCTTAGCCAAGGAGCGCTATGCCAACCGTCAGGCATTGAATAATCAGCGTACAGAAGACTACAGAAATGGTTATTATAAAAATGCCGGTGGCGTTCCCGATGTATTGCCAGAGGATGCACCTTGGTTTGTAAAGGATTATTTTACATATTACAAGACCAAGCGGGGCTATCATCCACGTTCCCTTAACTCCAACGGCGGTTGGAATATGACTTCTGGTCTTTCCCTTATGACCATGCCGATTTTACAGTACAGCGATGAAATTCAAAGCGCTGTGATGGTTCTTCATGGCGAAAAGGCTCATTCCCGTTATTTCGGTGAGGATGCCTTCAAAAAGCTGAAGGGAGATAACAAGGAGCTGGTGATTGTTCCAGAAGCATCTCACATTGATTTGTACGATAATATGGATAAAATTCCATTTGATAAAATTGAAGACTTCTTCAAGAAGAATATGAAATAACAGAATAGATACCAAGCCGGGGCTTTTGTGTGAGCTCCGGCCTTTGGTGTTATGAATGATAACTGTTAATGTGAATTTTAGAAAGGATGAAGAGAATGAAAAAGATTTTGCTACTTTGTGTCAGTCTGTTGGTCGTACTTGGAATAATGGGATGTGGCTCAGATAAAGGAAAGGCTGAGGTGAAACCTGACACCACATCTAAGGTGACTACAGACACATCAGCACCAGCAGCTAAGAGCAAGATTTTGGTTGCATATTTTTCCGCCACAGGTAATAGCAAGCAATTGGCTGAAAACACAGCTAAAGCCCTGGGAGCTGATTTGTACGAAATCCGTCCAGCTAAGCCTTATAGCAAGGATGATTTAAATTATAATGATGAAACTACCCGTGCTACTGTGGAGCAGAAGAATGACAGCGTACGTCCAGAATTGGCGGATAATAAAGCACCAATTTCCGATCATGAAACCATTATTTTAGTGCATCCTATTTGGTGGGGACAGGCACCACGTATCATGGATACCTTCGTGGAAAGCTACGATTTTACCGGGAAAAATATGACTAATATTTGTACTTCTGGCGGCAGTGACATCGGTACAAGCGGTGATTATCTGCAAAAATTAACTAAGGGTAAGGCTAATTGGAAGCCTGGTAAATTGTTCACCAAAGATGCCAGTGAGGCAGAAATCAATAGCTGGTTTAAGGCACTTGGATTTTAAAAATGAATGAACAAAAGATATCAAAACAAATGGTAGTGACCATATTGCTACCTATTATGCTTATATTGGTCATGTGTTTTCATCATATTCCAAAATTATTACATGAGATAATTGGTGTGGCATGGCTATTGCTGATGGGGGTACACATTTACCAGCATCGTCGTTGGTTTAGTGGCCTGCGACAGGGATCCTGGAAAGCTGGCCGTGTGATAAATACCCTGGTCAATATTTTGCTTTTAGTCCTTGTATTGGTGGTGATTGGAGCCGGAGTCGGAATATCCAACTACCTCTTCCGGGAAATTATTCCTCTGGATATACAGCGCAGCATTACTATTCATCAATTTCATGTGTCCCTGGGCTACGGCATAATAATTTTATGTGGCATCCATTGGGGACTGCATTGGAAGGGATGGCTAGGACAATGGAAGAAGGGGCTGAATATTGATAAATCAGTTTGGATTCGTCCCTGGTATAAATATTGTCTGGTGGCAATAATCATCATCGTTGGAATTTACAGTTCCATCATAAATCAGGTAGGTAATCGACTGTTGATGAAGCATATTTTTGCCACGGCGGCCACCTCGTTGCCAGGAGGGGCCTATGCCATATTGCTGGCCTGTTTGCTGGGATTGTATGTTTTGATTGGAATTATTATAAATAATTTGTTTATATTGAATGGAGGAAGAAGTAATGATAGTTAATAATGAAACCACTTCAGGCAATGAAACACTGGAAAATATTATGGCTACCAGCCTATTCCCGGTAGGGGGCAAAAATGTAAATTATGCTCAGTATTTTGATGGTACCAGCTATTTAAATATGCTGTCCATGGATCAAGTCATTATTGGTAATGTTACCTTTGAGCCAGGCTGTCGCAACCATTGGCACATCCATCATGCAGATAAGGGCGGCGGACAAATGCTGCTCGTTACTGCTGGTCGCGGCTATTATCAGGAATGGGGCAAGGCTCCTCAGGAGCTTAAGCCAGGGGATGTGGTGCATATTCCTGCGAATGTAAAGCATTGGCATGGTGCTGCTCCGAACTCGGCCTTCCAGCATTTGGCTATAGAAGTATCAGGTGAAAACACCTCTAATGAGTGGTGCGAAGCTGTAGATGCAGCTGAATATAATAAATTAAAATAAAACGAATTATTGAAGCTACATTGTTGTGTATTATTTTTTAAGGAGAGAAAATGAGTAAACGTGTTGTAATTATTTCCTCCAGCTTGAGGAAAAACAGTAATTCAGAGGCATTGGCCTCCGCCTTTGGTCAAGGAGCAAAGATTGCCGGTCATGATGTGGAACAAATCACACTACGAGATAAAGTTTTAGGATTTTGTGTGGGCTGTTTTACTTGCCAAAAAACTTTTAAATGCGTAATTGATGATGATGCCAATGATATAGTGGGAAAAATGAAGCAGGCGGATGTATTGGTTTTCGCTACGCCAGTGTACTATTATGGCATGTGTGGGCAGCTTAAGACCCTGTTGGATAGAGCCAATCCACTATTTCCTTCAGATTATCGATTCCGTGATGTTTACTTACTGGCTACAGCCGCTGAGGATGAAGAATCAACGGTAGCTGGGACACGCACTGGTATACAGGGCTGGATAGATTGCTTTGAGAAGGCTCAGCTGAAGGATATAATTTTTTGTGGTGGTGTAACCGAAGTGGGAGAAATTGCAGGAAATGCTGTATTAGAAACCGCATTGACGGCCGGAAAAAACATTTAAAATGATGTACTAGCCTTGCTCGAGGAGAGTTTCTTATGATTAAGAGGAAAATATTGGGCGTAGCAGGCCTAACGATGCTGATTTTACTGTCAGGCTGTTCGGCAAATCAGATTACTGATGAAAATTCTGTGGTTGAAAGCCATGAGCAGTCTGTCCAGAATAATATGCTGGTTAAATCAGAACAGAATAAGGAAATGTCTATGAAAATGATGATTAATAATCTTGAGGTTCCGGTTAGTTGGGAACAAAATCCATCTACGGAAAATCTAAAAAAGCTATTGCCTTTAACCATCAAAATGTCAATGTATGGTGGCTTTGAACAGGTGGGCTCTATAGGTCATAGCTTAATTCGAAATGATACACCGACAACTACCCAATATGGGGATATTGTTTTATACTCTGGTGATAAAATAGTAATTTTTTATGGTTCAAATTCTTGGGCATATACCCGATTAGGACATATTAATTTATCCCAGCAGGAAATGACAGATTTGTTGTCACATGGCGATGTGACAATAAAAATTACAGAATAATTGTATTTTTAAGCAAAAGTAAAAGCTGTATGAGCATGACGTTCATACAGCTTTTTTATTAGAGATTCCAAAGTCTATCATTTACCTTACTTTTAGTAAGCAAACCGTGGATCAGGGTAAAATATTTTGGCAGACCATCCTTGCACCATTGAATATCAATATCAAACAGGTCCTTGGTGATAGCTGTAAGGTCAAAGCCAAAGGCATCCATGGAATAGCGCATTTTGTCGGGCAGTCTGCATGGAATACCATCTTTTCGGGTGCATATACTACAATTGTTACAGCCACCAGAGGATAAGGAGATACTTTCTGGAACCAATCGTTCCATGCCTCGGAGATTTTCCTCCAGATTAGCTTTTACCTCACATAGAATTTTCCAACCCATATCCTTTACCTTGTCAGGTGTATCTGCTTCACGAATAACTTGATCAGTTAGGGTTATTTTGGCACAGACCACATAGACATAAGTATATTTATCTAAATACTCGTTGACATCAAAGGCAAGAGGCGGGCAGGACCAGGTATTGTTGTATCTGGGGCATTCCTTACAGTATGCCAGAAACTTTTCCCGGTTCTGGTATTTTCCTTTAAACTCCTCGATAGTAATAAAATTTTTCTGGCAATCCACTGAATACATCACGGTAATTCTCCTGTTACTTACACACATCATTGCCACTATTATAACGCTATCGCTCAAGAATGGCGATTTATTAAATTGCTTTTTTATGCAGGATAAATATTAGTACGTCACGAAAACTATCAAAAATAAATTGACGTAAAAGGTCACATTGAGGTCATGTTTTTGACCTAAAATCTATGGTAGTCAGCTAGGATAGCTTCGGGAATACAGGGCTCTTAGTGTGTTGATTATGTGAAAGGAGCAATAGAACTATGGAAATTAAGGCAGTAAAACTTTATGAGAATGGCTTCATGACACAGCCCTTTGCCATGGGCTTGGAAGATGGCGAGGACAAATTCGACAAGAATGTGAAGTATCGCAGCACCTTACAGAATTTCCTCATTGATACCGGTGATGAGGTGATTCTGGTGGATACTGGTATGCCTTTGGAGCAGCCGGATATGGCGGTGGATTAAAGCGGTAATGCTTTAAAAATAGTGTGTGTTAGTAGGGTGTATTATTTTTAGGAGGTTTTTGAAAAATGAAAATTGCAATTTTTAACGGCAGTCCAAGAAAAATGAACACAGCAGCAATGGTACAGGCCTTTCGAGAGGGGGCTGAGGCAGCAGGCCATCAGGTAGAAGAATACCAGGTAGGCAAGATGAAAATCGGTGGTTGTCTGGGATGTGAGTATTGCCACACCAAGGGTGAGGGTAATTGCGTTCAGAAGGATGATTTTGAGAAGCTGTTGCCAGCCTATAAAGAGGCAGACGTGATTGTTTTCGCTTCCCCAGTATATTATTTCACCATGACAGCTCAGATGCAGGCGGCCATCCAGCGCGTATATTGCATCGGCAAGCCACAGAAGGCAAAGAAATGTGTTCTTATGCTTTCCTCTGGTTCTCCAGGCACTCACGATGGATCTATTGCCCAGTTTAAGGATTATATGGCCTATGCCAAGATTGAAGTAGCTGGTATTCTTACCGCTGCAGGTGAGGAAAACAAATCCGAAGCAAAATTGAATGAAATCAGAGATTTTGCCAAGGGCTTGTAAAATGATAGTAAGTCAGTGGGAGCTATAGAGTCTCACTGAAGTTATTCGAATTCCCATAGTGGCCTGACAAGGTGTGTGACTTTGTCAGGCTATTTTTTAGCATAGCAGGTAATTTTTAGTTGGTGTCGAAAAGGATACCCAGGTATTTGTGTATGAAAATAGGAGGGCTTGAATGATGAAAAAAGTAATTGCCATTAATGGTAGCCCACGGCGTAATGGTAACACGGCAGAGCTATTGCACCAGGCCTTAAAAGGAGCGCAGGAAGCTGGTGCTGAAACCGAGCTGATCAATCTTTATAGTCTGAACTTCAAAGGCTGTATCAGCTGCTTTTATTGCAAACGCAAGGACAAGGAGCATGGTACCTGCGCAATGAAGGATGATTTAACACCGATTATCGAGCGCATTAAGGAAGCAGATGCGTTGATTATGGGCGTACCAGTTTATTTTATGAATCTTTCTTCTGGAATGAGTGCCTTTATCGAGAGACTGCTGTTTTCCAATTACATTTACAGCAATGAAATCCCAACCGTTTTTCCAAAGTCGTTACCAAATGCGTTTATTTACACCATGAATATGACCGAGGAACACGTTAAACAGTTTGGTATGCGGGAAAAATTTGCTGTTCATGAAGGTTTTGCCAGCAAAATCCTGCAAGCGGAAACCAAGACGCTATATGCGTATAATACGACACAGTTTAGCGACTATGCCAAATATGAGTCCTCGATATTCGACCCGCAGGCTAAAGCTGCTTATCGTGAGGAGATGTTCCCTAAGCAATGTGCGGCGGCTTATGAATTGGGCAAGACCTTGCTGGCTGATTAAGATGGAGAGCTCCTTACTGTGATACATTTCTTGGATGTACTGATGAACTGGTAAATGGCTGAATTCTTGTCCATGGCTGCTTGCTGCTGGTAGTAGATACCCATGGGAGCATGGGGAGATTCTTCCCATGGAAGAAAGACAAGCTCCTTGTGGGGCGGTGCCAGGTGGCTAGGGATTAGGGAAAAGCCGGCTCCCACCAGGGCAAGATTATATGCTTCGCTGGTGGAGGCCGAGCAGTATATCCCGAATGCCAGCCTCTGCATTGTCCCTAAAGCATGGCATTCTGCCTTTATCGATAATTTCCCCGTAACCTGGACGGCTATGGAAGGTTTTTTGCAGGCTGACCGGTCTATGCTGATGGGGAGTAAGAAAGTAGCATATAACATACGATGATTGGAAAGGAGGTTATTGACCATGAATAACAGCGAGGAAAAACAATTACTGATTGAGTTTGAAACGATGATTAATACAGCGAATGAAGCTTTGGCAAAAAAGCTGATTGCTGCAGATGCCATATTTTATGCACCGACCCAGCCAGAGCCACTGACGGGGCCAAAGGGTTATTTGGCGATTGTGCACATGATGCGGTCAGCATTTTCCGATGTACAATGGCACTTGGAGGACTGTGTGACAGAGCCTGGGAAAATAGCCGTGTGCTGGACTTGTACAGGAACACATGACGGTGATTTTATGGGTCATGCGGCTACTGGAAAAAAGTTTAAGGTTCGTTGCATGAACTTTTACCAAATAAAAAATAGCCAGTTCGTTTCGGATACTGGCTGTCCGGATATTTTTGGGATTCTTATGCAGACAGGGCTAATGCCTGCTTGAGATTCTGTGTTATGTTTCCGGCAATGCCGCACAAGCCTTTCACGGTGAGGAAGATAAGTATAGGGAGGATATCATGGACATATAGGAGATTTTGGAAGTGCAGAGATTGCGGCCCCGTAAATGTGGGCGAAAAAATTTTAACGGGAGGAATAGCGAATGAACAGAAGGTTTTTCAGGGTATGATGGCGTTTGCAGCAATGGATTCCGCCAAATTTAGCATACAAGCAGTCCTATAGAGGGACGTACAGTGTAATATGAATGCCTCTTGGCAGAATGGACACGGCAGCTGTTGCCGAGTCCATTCTGCCATTTTGATGTACGGATGTTTTGTATTGCTTTGCGAAATTTTTTGGATAATTTTACAGGGAAAAACATGCAATAGAGCGAATAGCAATATTGTGAGAAAATTATTAGTGAGAAAGGAATGATTTTATGAACAGAAAGATTCGTGTTTTTCTTTGTTGGGTAACGCTGATGCTGCTGACCGTGGGAACGGTTTATGCGGGACATTTGGAAGACATTGCCGCCAGAGGCACTATCCGTATCGGTACAACTGGTGATTATATTCCAATGTCTTATCTAAATCCCCGGACAGGTGCTTATGAAGGCATCGATGCCGAACTATCGCAAATGATTGCCGACTCTTTGGGTGTGAAAATCGAGTATGTGCCTACGAGCTGGCCCACGCTTACCGCAGATACACTGGCCGGGAAGTTCGATATTGCCCTGTGCGGTATCTCCAGAAACTATGCCAGAGCCAAGACCATGGCCATGTCAGATGCATACGGTGAGGGTGCCTTCGGCAAAACCATTTTGTGCCGAAAAAGCGACGCCAAGAAATATCAAAGCCTTGCCAATATTGACAAGCCGGAGGTGCGCGTCATGATTAATCCCGGCGGCACCAATGAAAAATTTGCCCATGCGAACCTGAAACAGGCTAAGCTGATTGTTCATCAGGAAAATGCCGATATTCCCCGGCAGGTGGCAGAGGGCAACGCCGATATCATGATAACGGAAACCGTGGAGGCGGCCCGCTATATCGAATTGAATGACAAACTGGCGGCTCCGCTGATGAATGCACCCTTCACCCGTCATTCCTGTGGTATACTCATGCAAAAAGGTGACCAAGAGTTTTTGAACTACATCAACTTTGTTCTGGCAGAACTGAAAATGGACGGAACTCTGGCAAAGTTGGAGAAGAAATATTTGTATCGCTAATTGTGTATAATAATAGGAGGATTTGAATGATGAAAAATTAATTGCCATAAATGGCAGTCCGCGGCGTAATGGTAACACCAGCAAAATCCTGCAAGCGGAAACCAAGACGCTATATGCTTAATACGACCCAGTTTAGCGACTATGCCAAATATGAGTCCTCGATAGTTTTTACAGGGTTGCTGCACGTTACATTTACGTGTAGCGGCCCTTTTTTGTACATTTTTATTGTCAACCTAAAGGCGAATATAGGTTGACAATTGTGAACAGAAGGAGTATCGTTTTAACCGTGATGATTTGGAAAGGCGTGATGATGATGCAAAAATATACGCAGTCAAACGGGAGGTATAGACAATGATTTGGTATCCATATGAACAGATGAAGAGGATGAAAGCCCCTTATGAGATTGTTGATGCTGAAGGGCCTTATCTTTATACGAAGGATGCGAAGCTGCTTGATTCGATTTCCTCATGGTGGAGTGTAATCTATGGTTACCATCAGCCCAAGATTACGGAAGCTATTTGTCAACAGGCGACTAAATTCTCCCATGTGATGCTTGGTGGTCTTACTCATAAGCCGGTTCAGGAATTGTCTGAGAAATTGGCAGCTTGGTTGCCGGGGGATTTGAACTATTGCTTTTTCTCTGATTCGGGTAGTGTGGCGGTAGAAGTAGCGTTAAAGATGGCCTTACAGTATTATGTGAATCGGGGAGAAAACAGCCGTAAAAGTGTATTGGCTTTAGAACATGCTTATCATGGGGATACATTCAAAACTATGGCAGTGGGGGATGATGAGGACTATCATTTCGTTCTGCAGGTTTATGGTAAAAATCCTTATATTATCCACATTCCTACCGAGCTTGATGCACTTGAGAAAGCGTTTGCCCGTTATGGTGACGAGCTGAACTGTTTTATTGTGGAACCTTTGCTACAGGGGGCAGGCGGTATGCGGATGTACGATATGGCCTTTCTCAAGCGGTCCCGGGAGCTTTGCGATAAGTATGGGGTATTGCTGATTTTCGATGAGGTGGCTACGGGCTTCGGCCGGACGGGGAACCGCTTTGTGGCTGATGTGGTACTACCTGATATTCTGGTATTGGGTAAAGGCCTTACCGGTGGTCATATCGGTCATGCTGTTACTGTAGCCAACAAGAAAGTCTTTTCCGCTTTTTATGATGATGCTTCGGAAAAAGCCCTGATGCATGGTCCTACCTTTATGGGCAATGCCCTGGCATGTGCCGCGGCCAAGGCTTCCATTGAATTGTTTGATGAACTCGATGTCGTGACAAGGGTGGCGCATATCGAAGAAATTGCACGCCGGGAGCTTATGGGCTTTATCGATTCGCGTATCCGGGAAGTACGCATTATGGGCGGTTGTGCTTGCATTGAGGTATACGATGCCCAAACGCTGGCAGGATATCAGCAGTTTGCTTATGAGCGGGGCGTTTTTGCCAGACCATTCCTAAAATATCTTTATTCTATGGTGCCTTATATACTTACAGATGATGAACTGGTTCATGTCTTTACAGTCATGAAGGAATGGTTTCGGCGTGGGTAAGTGAAAATATAATGGAGGATAATAATAAATGAAGCATCTTACTGTTCGTGAAATTGCCTTATGTGGTTTGTTTATTGCCCTAATTACTGTGGGAACCTTTATCCGCATTCCGATAGGAACCGGTGTCTATACGTTGCAATTTTTATTTACGCTGTTGGCTGGATTGGTGCTCGGAGCCCGTTTGGGGGCAGTAGCGGTATCGGCATATGTATTGCTGGGGCTGTTGGGAGTGCCGGTATTTGCCTCCGGTGGGGGCCCAGCTTATTTACTGCAACCTACCTTTGGCTATCTGCTGGCCTTCATTTTGCAAGCATGGTTTGGCGGGTTCTATGCCCGCAGCGGCTCAACAGTGTCCTATGTACGGCTGTTGCTGGCTAATTTAGGGGGTATGGTTATTGTCTATGTGGTTGGTATAGCGTGGTTTTATGTGGTTTCCAATTACGTGATTGATGCAACGATTACCTTATGGGCGGCTATACTATATTGTGGTATTCTACAGACGCCACCGGATTTTCTGCTGTGCTTGGCCGCGGCTGGAATCGGCCTGCGCTGTTATCGGAGTGGTGTCTGGATAATGGAGGATAAGCCTTCTGCCATTCATAAGGGGGTGTGTGCATGAGCCGGAATCTATTTATTACTGGCACAGGAACCGAGATTGGTAAGACCTACGTGGCGGCCCTTATCGTGAAGACCCTTCATGATGCCGGGATGAATGTGGCGTATTACAAGGCTGCTATGAGCGGTAATGACCGCCGTCCAGACGGAACCCTTATTCCTGGGGATGCTTTGTTTGTAAAGGAGTGTGCCCAGATTTCACAAAGTCTTGACAGCATGTGTCCTTATGTTTATGAACATGCGGTATCTCCACACCTAGCATCACGACTTGAAGGTAATCCAGTGCGTATGACGGTGGTGAAAGTAAAATTTCAGGAGCTCTGCCGTAAGTATGATTATGTGGTAGTGGAGGGCAGTGGTGGTATTACCTGTCCCGTTGGCTATGATGAAGAACGCATCCAGTTAGAGGATATCGTCCGTAATTTGCATCTGCCCAGCGTCATGGTAGCAGACGCAGGTCTCGGAACGATTAATGGTGTGGTTCTTACCCATGCCTATATGCAGCAAAAGGGATTGCCACTGAAAGGTATAATCTTTAATAATTTTCATCCAGGGGATGTGATGGAAGAGGATAATCGACGCATGTGTGAGGAAATGACCGGTTTGTCGGTTTTAGCCTGCATCGCCAAGGGGGATAAGGTTATCCATAGCCTTAAGGCTGAGGGATTGGCTGCATTATTTGAATGAATAAATAAAATCCCCCATTCTGCATGAAACATTGCAGAATGAGGGATGGGGGTATCGTTGTAAAACCTTTAGGAGCGGGAGATGACCTGGGGCAGACCGTGTATCTTGTTTGGGACAAAACAACGGTCCTCACTAAAGCTTGCCAAAATTTTTGCGCCTTTCTGCTCGATTGGCTGCCCCGAAGTGGTAAAAATCAGACCTTGAACTTTGACTGGTCAAGGTAGAAGTGCTGTAAAGCACGACCTTTTAAGTCGCTGGGTAAAACCAGCGACTTTTTTAATGGATTATTTTTTCGTAATCTATTACTAAAAAGCATAGATATCCATTATCTATAACGAGCTTTAAGATGTCCCCCACCTCTTTAGGTGGGGGAAAACAAACTACAACCCCACGCTAACGGGTGCTAATTCTCCAATCTCGTTGAAACGCTAATTGGAAGATTTTTCTTCTAAAGAAGAGAAATTTGAGCAATGGCGTTATAAAGGATGCTACAATGGGCAACGTGTTGTCGGGACTGGAAATGCGCGGCAAAAAGGCTCAGACCGAGCAGGCAGAGGCCAGAAAAGATATTGAAAAGTGGGTAAACAAATTATTGGGAAAATAAATGGACTCTATGGTTTTTTGTATTTTTTTTAAACCTTAAAATTCGGCTGGTCGATGTAGAAGTGCTGCAATAGCTTTATGAAGGCACGGAGGGATTCTCTCTGGTCATTTTTGTGGGTATATACTCCGCAGGGAATTACCACATCACTGTCAAAGTCAAGCCAGGCAAATTCACCATTATGGTCGTTAAGAAAGCCAGGCGCCAGACATACACCGCGATGAGCTGCTACGTTGGTTAGGGTGGTATCATGGTCGGGACTGTTGAAGTAATCCACATGAATTTCCTGAATCATACGCTGCTGCAGAGCACGTAACACAGGCGGCGAGCCACCGCCTACCATAAGGGTACGACCTTTTAAGTCGCTGGGTAAAACCAGCGACTTTTTTGTTAATGGATCATTTTTCTCTGTAATAAGATATATTTTGCTATTAAACAGATGGTGGCAAATAACGTCTGGTACCCGTTTCATGGTGTATTCCATGGCAAAGGTTACGTCATGCTCTCCCTTTAGAAAAGCGTTTTGCCCGTCCTTCCAGTCAAAGTTGGCAACTATTGAGACTTCAGGATAGCTGCGGCTGAATTGGGAGATGACTTGGGGAAGAAAATAGATGGCGGAGCGTATGGGCAAGGTTATGCTAATACTTTCCTTGTATTTGGCACTAAAATTTTGTCCCTGTTCAATGGCGGCAGTTAGTTGATTGTATATAGAGCGCAGTGTTCCCACGAATTGGGCCCCCGCAGGGGTGAGAGCAGCTCCTTTTCCAGATCGTTCAAAGATATCAAAGCCAATTTCCTTTTCTGCCAGCTTTATTTGATAAGTGAGTGTGGGCTGGGAAATAAAGAGGTTTTCGGCTGCACGGTTGAAATTCAGCACCTGCGCCAGTTCCAATATATATTCCATCTGTTTGGTGTTCATAGGTGAGGCCTCCTTTGTTTCTATTTGCAGTATAGCGGTTGGCGTGGTAAAAAACAATGATTTTAATAAAAAAATTAAATCAATAATCTAAACTTACAATTAGATATTCCAATAAGAGGCGACTATAATAAAATCAACAAAAGTAAATACAGATGTGATGAAAGGGGAATATAAAATGTCATTGGAGATTTTAGAAGCAAAAGAAGTGATTCGTGAGGTTATTGATGGTTTTGCCAATCTGGAGTGCAATGTGCCAGCCAAGATGGTGTATTTTACCGAGGACGTTCATGTTATGGTCTATATGGGTGATAAGCTCACCATGGATATTCATGGGCGGGATACACTAGAAAAACAGTTCAGCGCCTTTACCGGGGGCATTAAGGCCTCACACCATCAAAACGGCCAGCAGGTTATTGAAGTGGAAGGCGATAGGGCCACGGATGTGCATTACTGCCGGGCAGCCCTGGTGATGGAGGAAAACGGACATGATGTGGTGTCGGACAACTACATCCGCTATACTGATAAGCTGGTGAAACAGGATGGCAAATGGCTTATCAGGGAACGTGAGCAGCATTTTGTGATTACCAAGAAGCAGATGGCGTGATTGGTGCTAATAAGTAATGTAAGTAAGGCAATTGGTATGTATACGAAAGGAATTTAGTGATATTTATGGCAAAGACATTGGTAATCTCTTATTCCCGTAAGGGGCAGAATTATGTAAATGGCAGTATTGTGGATTTGCCCAAAGGCAATACCGAAATTGTGGCAGAGTTTATCCAAAAGGCGGTAGGCGCGGATTTATTCGAGGTAGAAACGAAAAAGTCCTATGCGCTTGACTATACGCAGTGTACGGTTGAGGCAAAAGAGGAGCTGCGTAACAATGACCGCCCGGAATTGGTGAAAATGTTGGACTCGGTGGCGGAATACGACAATATTGTTGTGGCCGGTCCGTGCTGGTGGGGAACTTATCCTGTGGCGGTATTTACCCTGCTTGAAGCGCTGGATTTCAGCGGTAAAAAGGTATTTCCTGTGATGACACATGAGGGCAGCGGTATTGCCGGGGCTCCTGCTGCTTTGAAAAAGTACTGTCATGGTGCCGTGGTCGGTGAAGGCATGGCTATACAAGGGGCAGATGCCGCAGGCTCTGAATCAAAAGTGGCTGCCTGGGCAAAGAAAAATCTTGCCTAAAAAGGGGGGGATAAAATGAGCAAAGATGTTATGATTGTCACAGGAGCCGGGCAGATTTCGATGGCTATTGCCCGTCGCATGGGCTATGGCAAGAAGATTATTCTTGGAGATAAAAACGAAAACAATGCACAGGCGGTTGCTAAAACTATGATTCAGGCAGGCTTTGATGTGGAGCCATTTGTGATGGATATGTCTTCACGAACTTCTATTCAGTCTATGGTGCAAAAAGCAACGGAATATGGCGAAGTAAAAGCATTGGTCTGTGGTGCAGGTGTTTCGCCATCACAGGCACCGATTGAAGTGATTCTGCAGGTTGACCTCTATGGAACGGCAGTATTGATGGAAGAAGTCGGAAAAGTTATCGCTAAGGGCGGCGCAGGTGTAATTATATCCAGTCAGTCCGGGCATCGTATGCCAGCACTCTCACTGGAACAGGACAGGGCACTGGCGATGACCCCGACAGAAGACCTGTTAAAGTTGGATTTTTTGCAGCCGGAAAAGATAAAGGATACCTTGCATGCCTATCAGTTGGCCAAACGCTGTAATGAAAAGCGCACGATGTATGAAGCTGTCCGCTGGGGCGAACGTGGAGCACGCATCAATGATATTGCGCCTGGAATCATTGTTACGCCTTTGGCCATAGATGAATTCAATGGTCCTCGTGGTGATTTTTACAAGAATATGTTTGCTAAATGTCCGGCAGGTCGCCCAGGAACTGCTGATGAAGTAGCTGATGTAGCAGAGCTTTTAATGAGTGAACGGGCGCAGTTTATTACTGGTTCAACATTTTTAGTAGACGGTGGTGCTACAGCATCTTATTACTATGGACCATCGTATATATAAGTATGACTCCTTTTCTTCTTGACCGGTAGTGACTACCGTCTGATATACTTTAGAAAATCAAATTCGAGGAAGATGAAATTCCAAGCGCGAGTGAGGTGTAGCAATAGATTTTTGTTTATGATATTCTTTTGCATAGGAAGAAGTATAAAATTTACGGCTTAGGAGGGATAATGCTATGTCCAATATGTCACGGCGTAATTTTGTGAAAATGGCAAGTGCGGCCATTGCCGGGGTTAGTCTTACCGGGCTATCGGGATTTGTAAGTGGTTGTGGTGCAAAGGCCGCGGATAGTAAAACTTCCGCAGCTTCTGCAACAAATACCAATAAAGCATCTGTACAGGTGTCAGATAAGGCAAAGGTTTATTTTACCAAGCATATTGACGCAGAGCACCTTCAGAAGCTGTACGAGAAGGTTAATAGTGAAATAAGTGGCAAAATAGCAATCAAGCTCCATACTGGTGAGCCCCATGGTCCCAATATTTTGCCACGGGATATGGTACATGCCTTCCAGAGTCAGATACCAAACAGTACCATTATTGAAGCAAATGTGGCCTATGGGGGGCCACGTTCTACCACCCAGCAGCATCGGGAAACCTTGCAGACCAATGGCTGGACCTTCTGCCCGGTGGATATTATCGATGAAGACGGGGATGTGAATTTCCCGGTAAAGAACGGCTTGCATCTAAAAGAGGTGGCTGTGGGAGGCCATTTGGCAAATTATGATTCACTAGTGGTGCTTACCCACTTCAAAGGCCATGCCATGGGCGGCTTTGGCGGTTCATTGAAAAATATCGCCATTGGTTGTGCTTCAGGCAAAAAGGGCAAGCTGCAGGTTCATGGTGTGCAGGATTACGGAAAATGGGTAATGGGCGGCCTGTTTATGGAGCTTATGGCGGACAGCGGCAAGGCTATTTGTGACCATTTTGGCAAAAATATCACTTTCCTAAATGTGATGAGGCGTATGTCGGTGGATTGTGATTGCGCTGGGACCAGTGCGGCGGAGCCTGTTATCCCAGATATCGGCATATTGGCCTCAACGGATATTTTGGCCATTGACCAGGCCTCCATTGACCTGGTATATAATTTTAAGGATTCCCGTAAAAATGACCTCATCGAACGCATTGAAAGTCGGGAAGGCTTACGACAGTTATCAGCTATGAAGGAGCTGGGGATGGGCAACGACCAGTATGAATTAATTGAGGTAGAGTAAGTATATGGTGAACGCGCATGAATAGACGAAACTTTATTATTGGCGGACTGGCGACAGTAGGAATGCTTTCTGTTGGGGGATTTAGCTTTGTTCATCGGCCGGAATTTGGACGGCTGCCACAGGGGGCGCGATTAGCCCGCATTCAGGCTTCACCTCACTATGTCAATGGTCAGTTCCAAAATCTGGTGCCAGTACAGGTGATGAATGAGGATAGTGGGGAAAATCGGTTTGTGGCCACCGCCAAGTTTCTCTTTGGGGACAAGTCAGCTCTGTCACCTCGGGAGCCTATGGTGTCCCATAAAACAGATTTAAAAGCTCTGGACATAAATCAGGATTTGGTGGTGTGGATGGGGCATTCCACATTTTATATGCAATTAGGTGGGCGGCGCATTTTAATAGACCCAGTGTTCAGCCCCTATGCTTCACCAGTATTTTTTATAAATAAAGCCTTTACTGGCAGCAACGTCTATAATGCCGATGATATTCCGGATATTGATGTGTTGGCCATTTCCCATGACCACTGGGACCATCTGGATTATCCCACAGTAATGTCTTTGAAAAGCAAGATAAAGAATATCGTTTGTCCCCTTGGTGTAGGCGAATATTTCGAACAGTGGGGATTTGATCCGCAAATTCTCCATGAAGAAGACTGGGATGCGGAAATTAAACTAGCAGAGGGCTTTTCTGTTCATGTGTTACCATCTCAGCACTTTTCGGGGCGGTTTCTTACGCCAAATCCTACCCTGTGGTGTGGCTTTGCCTTTGTAACGCCGATTCACAAGGTTTATTACAGTGGTGATGGGGGATATGGGGCCCATTTTAAGGCCATTGGTGACCAGTTCGGTGGATTTGATCTGATGCTTGGCGAAAATGGCCAGTATAATATGGCTTGGCACGCTATTCACATGCTGCCAGAGGAAACCGCTAAAGCGGCGGTGGATGTGGGAGCAAAAGCATTGCTGCCTGCTCATGGCGGAAAGTTTGCTTTGGCCCGCCATCCATGGCAGGAGCCATATATTGAATTAAGTCGCTACAGCCAAGGGCAGAGCTATAAGCTGCTTACGCCTATGATTGGTGATGTCCTCTATATAGGTGATGAACCACCACAGCAATTCGGACAATGGTGGGAACATATGAAATAACAACTGTTCAAGGTAGATCGCATGATGTGTACCTGGAATGTGCTGAGGTGTTTGAATTATTGCTGGATGAAGGCATAATTGGGGATCTGATTTATTTTGTTTTCCGACACACCTTGCGATGTATTGAAAGGGCTGCTTCGGCAGTCCTTTTTATTGTGCCGTTGTTCGTTGCAGTATGGGGATGTCTTGTGCTACAATAACCTTCGATGGACGGTATTCCATGAGGAAACTGTACTTATCTTTTTTTGAATTGAAAAAGCGCATCCGGATACAATGAGGTGATGCGATGGAGATTGGTTTTTTTGGAGCCGGCAAGGTCGGCTTCACTCTGGGAAAATATTTCCGCATGCATGGTGTCGAAGTTATAGGCTATTATAGCCATAGCATTCAATCTGCAAAAGAGGCAGCAGAGTTTACTCAGTCACAGGCTTTTATCAATGCAGAAGACCTGTTAGCAGCTAGTGATGTGCTTTTTTTCACGCTGCCGGATGGAGTGATTCGGAATTTTTACGAACAGCTTCCTTCTGAAAAGATTCAAAATAAGATTTTTTGTCATTGCAGTGGTGCGCTGACCGCAGGGGATGCGTTTCCAAATATTGAGCAATATGGAGCCATCGGCTTTTCCGTTCATCCGTTGTTCGCCGTAAGTGATAAATATCACGCTTACGAGGAGCTGACGGATGTTTTTTTTGCGCTGGAGGGCTCGGGGGAAAAAATTGCCCTTATGGAAACGTGGCTTAAAGGGTTAGACCTTAAGGTCAAGGTAATTGAGCCAGGGGTTAAGGTCAAATATCATTGTGCGGCGGCGCTGGCCTGCAATTATGTGATTGCCTTGCTCGCATTGAGCCAAAGCTTGTTGACGGAGTGTGGCTTTTCACCTGCGGAGGCAGAGGGGGCCCTTAAACCGCTGTTTGCCGGCAATGCTCACCATATTGTAACTGACGGTATGGTACAAGCATTAACTGGTCCTGTGGAACGGGGAGATTTGGGGACAATTCAGAAGCATCTGGGGTGTCTGCCTCCTGATAGGGCACAGCTTTATAGCCTTCTGGCCAGGGAACTGGTTATGACAGCCCAAGCAAAGAATCCAACACGGGATTACTCTTCCATCAAGGAATTTTTAAACACATGGGACTTGAAAGGAAGATTAAAATGAAAAACACTGTTGCAACGTTTGCTAAGATGAAGGCTAATGGTGAAAAGATTTCTATGCTGACCTGCTATGATTATTCCACCGCCAAGCTGGAGGAAGCAGCCGGCATCAATGCCATTTTGGTAGGGGATTCCTTGGGTAATGTAATGCTGGGCTTACCAGATACGTTGTCAGTTACCATGGAGGATATGATTACCTACGGCCGTTCAGTGGCCAGGGCCTGCCATGATACCATGGTGGTTATCGATATGCCATTTATGTCTTATCAGGTGTCCGTGGAGCAGGCTGTAATGAATGCGGGACGTCTGATGAAGGAAGGCCGGGCCAATGCCGTAAAGCTGGAGGGTGGCGCCGCTGTTTGCCCACAAATTAAGGCCATTACAGAGGCTGGAATTCCCGTGGTGGCACATTTAGGCCTTACACCTCAGTCAGTAAATGCCTTGGGCGGTAACCGCATTCAGGGTAAGAGTGAAGAAGCGGCAAAAAAGCTCATAGAAGACGCATTAGCCATCGAAAAGGCTGGAGCATTTGCTTTGACCCTGGAGTGTATACCGGCTCCATTGGCCCAGCTTATCACTGACAAGCTGTCTATTCCTACTATTGGCATTGGGGCCGGGGCTGGATGTGATGGACAGATCCTTGTATACCAGGATATGCTGGGACTGTTTTCAGATTACACACCAAAGTTTGCCAAGCATTTTGCCGAGCTGGGTAAACAGATGAAGGAGGCTTTTGCAGCCTATGTTAAGGAAGTACAGGCAGGAACCTTCCCAGCCGAGGAGCATACATTCAAGATGGACGAAGATGTGTTAAATAAGTTATATTAATATTATATAAATTCACTTCTTCTTATTAAGAATTTCTTTCCTAAGCAAGATGTTACCGTGATGAGGTTCACCGTTGAGGTTTATACATTATGAATACTATACAAGAAATAGATAAGCATTTGCCTATACTAAGTAACTGTGCTTTTTTTGGTGGAATGAACCATAAAGAAATACAGGCGGTATTAGGATGTATAGGTGCATATCCCGTGCAGGCTCCTAAGGGGAAGTATATTTTCCGGGCAGGGGACAGCACTGAAGTCATGGGGCTGGTTTTGTCCGGCTCGGTGTTTATTATCCAGGAGGATGTATGGGGTCACAGGAATATTATGGCCAAATGTCATCCAGGGGAGTTTTTCGGGGAAATTTATGCCGCTACTCCTGGCGCAGTGCTTAATATCAGCGTTGTGGCAGAGACGGATTCCCTTATAATGATGATGAACGTCAAAAGACTAATGGCCAGCTGTTCCTCGGCCTGTGAGCACCATCAACGGCTTATTCGAAACTTGGTTAGTGTTTTAGCCAATAAGGTTATGGCTTTTAATGAGAAGATTACTCATATAAGCAAACGGTCAACCCGGGAAAAAATACTTTCCTATCTTTCCCGGGAAGCCCAGCGGCAGGGCAGTCTTAGCTTTGATATACCCTTTAATCGGCAGGAGCTGGCTGACTATCTCTGTGTGGAGCGTGCTGCCATGACGGTGGAAATTTCCAAGCTGCAAAGGGAAGGGATTTTAAAAACCAACCGAAAGCACTTTGAGTTAGCGATTATAAGCTTGGCAGGAAATGTTGCTTTTATGTCGAATAAAAACAGGTAGACGAGTGTGGCCAGAGGAGTGATAGCTATGCAGAAAACTGTTTTATTGATAAATAAGGGCAAGTCCTTTATGGTTGTAACCATTGCCAAGAGCTTTACTGATGCTGGATATAAAGTGGTGGAAGTGGAGCCGACTATGGAGGATATAGGGGCTCATAAAGAAGATACAAATTTATTTGTGTTATATTTGGGAGATTATGTGGATGATATTACCAATACTTTGGTATATCTAAAGGATATATGTACAGAGGAGGATAAGCTACTTATTGTTATTGGCACTGCCTCTGAAATTGAAACCCTGACCCAAAGTATCCCAGTACCGCTAATTTCCGCCAGCTTTGAACGTCCATTTGATATGAAAAAGCTGGTGGCCCAGGCGGATTGGCTGTTGGAGGCCAATGATGATCTGGCAAAGCGGAAAAATATACTGCTAGTAGATGACGACAGTACCTTTTTGAAGATGGTTAAGGATTGGCTATCCACAAAATATAAGGTTACTATTGTTACCTCCGGTGCCCAGGCTCTTATGTATATCGCTGATAACACGCCGGATTTGATTTTATTGGATTACGAAATGCCAGTCACTTCTGGCCCTCAGGTTTTGGAAATGATCAGGAGCGAGACCAAGGTGGATACAATACCGGTTATCTTTCTTACCGGGAAGGATGATCAGGAGAGTGTTATGAAGGTATTAGCTCTAAAGCCGGATGGCTATTTGCTGAAAAGTCTGGACCGCGCCAAGCTCATTGCGGCAGTTGATGATTTCTTTGAAAAGCAAAAATTTAAAAAGCTTCACGATGATAATGTTTTATGATTTTTCGCCCTTGTGTTTTGCAAGGGCGATTTTTAAAAAGGGGGACACCTTTCTATGCTTCAAAAAAAATATATCGTAAATAGGGAAGCTGGTTGCGATGTTGAGCAATGGCAAGCATTAAAGGATGTTTTAGGGGAAATAAAGCAAAAATATGTCGAAAAGGACGCCAGAACATTATATTTGCATATAGTTTTTCATGGTATGAATTGTGATGATGCAGATTGTGTTCACAAATTAGTAAAAACTCTTTTACCACAGGCCGTTGTTACCGGTATGCCGGAAACCCTTTTTGCATACGAAGACGACAAAGAGTTTTTGGTATTTAATACTATTTTTTTCATGAAATCCGAGGTAAAGCTACTTGAAATAGATACTGTACCTGGTGATTATGAACTTGAAGGTAAAAAAATGGGGGAGCTGATAGCTTCATACCCTAATGTGAAGGCAGCCGCAGTATACTGCAATCATTTAGGAACGGAGTTTTCTCTGTTCTTCAATAAGTTGGTAAGTGACAATGATGGAGTGGTATTTTTTGGGGCATCGGCCGGAGCCTTTGGTAATTTGGAAGAAATAAAAGCTGCCAGCCCTAATTTATTGCGTATTGATGTCCATAATAACCAGGATGAACAATTTATTATAGGTGAGCATATAATTTCCCATGGCATTGTCATAGCTATTTTTTGTGGTGAAGAATTAGATGTGCAGGGGGATTATATCTTAGGGTGGAAACCCCTTGGTAAAGAATTGACAATTACGGAGGCCATTGGTATAAACTGTATTGCCCGGCTGGATGATATTCCGGCAACGGAGATTTATCACCATTATTTAAGGGTTACTCCTGATGAAAATTTTGTATTTAATATTGCGGAGTTCCCGTTGGCCATAGAGAGAAATGGCTGTTTAATTGCCAGAGTTCCACCAATCCATGACGCAGCGGGACGGATATATTTTAATGGCGATATTTATGAAGGGGAAAAAATCAGGCTAACCTATGCAGTGCCAGAGGATCTGTTACATGAAACAGCTCAGCATAGTGACATGATGTGTGATTTTTCGCCGGAAGGTTTATTCTTGACAATATGTGGTAACCGAACCATGTTTTTGAATAAAGCAGCAGACGAAGAAATTGAGGTTTATCGGAGATTTGTGCCTGAATTGGCCACTAATTACGGTACCTCAGAGATATATTTCAACCATGGTCAGGGAGGAATTCTAAATAGTGCATTAATAGCCGTAGGCTTTAGAGAAGGTGAACCATCGGACCACTGTATGTGTCACCCTTTGATACAAGATAAGGAACAACACAAAGTAAAACCGTTGGCTACCCGTATGGCCGCTTTTTTGGATGCCATGACGAATGAGTTAATCCAATCCAATAAGAATTTGAAGGATATGGCGGAGCAGGCCAAAACTGCCAATCAGGCCAAAAGTGATTTTCTGTCCAATATGAGCCACGAAATCCGCACCCCAATTAATGCGATCCTTGGTATGGATGAAATGATATTGCGGGAAGCTACTGATGATACGATACGGGAATATGCAGAAAATATCCGTACGGCCGGGACCACCTTATTGGGACTCGTAAATGATATTTTGGACTTTTCCAAAATCGAGGCCGGCAAGCTGGAGCTTATTCCAGCTGAATATGCCACCAGCTCCATATTGAATGATCTGGTAAATATGATTGCCAATCGGGCGAAAAATAAAGGCGTACAGTTAATTGTGAAGGCAGCACAGGATCTGCCAAGTATGCTCTTTGGTGACGAGCTTCGCTTGCGTCAGATAATAACCAATATCCTTACTAACGCTGTGAAATACACTGACCAGGGAAGCGTAACCCTAAGTGTAGATTGGGAGAAGCTGTCAGATGATGAAATTATTGTCAAGGTGGCAGTTACCGATACGGGAATAGGTATAAAGGATGAGGATATTCATAAGCTGTTTAAGGCCTTTGAACGCATCGAAGAAGAACGTAACCGCACAGTGGAAGGTACGGGTTTGGGCATGAACATTACCCAAAAGCTGCTTTCCATGATGGGGAGTCATCTGGAGGTAACCAGTACCTATGGTGAGGGCTCCTGCTTCTTCTTTAAGGTAAAGCAAAAGGTGCTTAATTGGTCGGCTATGGGCAATTATGAGGAAGCCTATCGGCGCAGCCAGGCGGAGTGTCATAATGATAACCAATCCTTTGTGGCACCAGAGGCCAGAATTCTGGTGGTGGATGATACGGAAATGAATTTGACGGTGGTCAAGGGGCTGCTTAAACGAACCCAAATTCAGATAGATACAGCGGTAAGCGGCTATCAGTGCATAGACATGGTTAAGAAAAACACCTATGATGCACTATTTCTGGATCATAGAATGCCGGGGATGGACGGTATAGAAACCTTGGCTGAACTTAAAAAATTAACTGATTGCCCGAATGTCAATACGCCGGTTATAGCTCTTACGGCCAATGCGGTGGCTGGGGCACGGGAGGAATATTTTAAGGCAGGCTTTGATGACTACATGACTAAGCCTATTGACAGCCGTCAGCTGGAGCAGTGTCTAATTAAATATTTACCTCCTGAAAAGGTAAAGTATCAGGATAATGTGCCAGCACAAGTGGTGGGGGAAGTGTCCTTGCCGGAATGGCTATTATCTATACCTGGCTTGGATACGGAAAGTGGAATAAAGCACTGTGGCAGTGTGGAGGCTTATTTATCGGCTCTTACGGTATTTGCAGAATCATTGCCAGGAGTAGCAGAGGAAATTCAGCGGTTCTTTGCCAACTGCGAGTGTGATAATTACACAACCAAGGTTCATGCTCTAAAAAGCACTGCCAGAGTAGCTGGCTTAAATGAGCTGTCTGAACGGGCCAAAAGGCTGGAGGATGCCGGTAACAACGGTTATATTGATGAACTTACTGCTGATACACCAGTGTTATTAGCTCTTTGTCAGGACTATGCCAAGGCACTGGCTCCATTAACAGAAAAATCTGAGCCAGACGAGGCAAATAAAGTGGCAATATCAGATGCTGAGCTAAAGGAGGCTTGGGAAACCATTGGTGATATTATCCAAACCTTTGATTATGATAATTTGATGTATTTATTAGGTGAGTTGGCAGGCTATAAACTGGAGGAGAAGGACCGTCAAAAACTTCAGTTGTTACAGGAGGCTGCCCAGGTGCCTGACTGGGAGAGGCTAAAAGAGCTCATAAAATAGAAGCTACAAAGGTAAATAAAAAAGGATGAAAGTTTGCTAATTTACTAATTTATTAAATCAGCAGACCTTCATCCTTTATTTTTCCTTATTTTATTTTCGTTGAGTCCTTTAATTCCTGTTCACTTCGATATATATCAAGAATTATATGCTTTACTACTACTATACATGGAACGGCTAAAAACATTCCTGCAGTACCTAGAATTTCGCCACCCAGCACAACACCCAAAATGGTGGTAATAGGGTGTATGTCCAGAGCTTTGCCCACAACATTAGGATAAATGAGATTGTGGTTAATCTGAGTCATTATAAGATAGAAGCAGGCTGTCTGAATAATCAGATATGGCGTGTCGGTGGCTGTAAGCATTACTCCAAATAGGGAGGCCACTGTAGGACCCAGAACGGGAACAAACTCACAGATTCCACTGATAACAGCGAAAACTGAAGCGTATTTGTTGTCCATAATGGAGAAGTAGGAGTATACGATAACACCGGTTATGCAGCACATGAGAAGCTGGCTTCGAATGTAAATCTGCAAGGAGTGCAGCACAGCAGTAAAGAGATGAAAAACCCTTACCTTGTCTCTTCGAGGGAAAAGGTTGGATATAAAATGAAGAATAGCCCTGCCATCCTTAAGGAGATAGAAGGTAACAAAAATTATGATAACAAAATCGATAATCTTGTTGAAGGTGGATACTATGATTCTAAGGGATTCCCTCAAAAGATTGGAGCCCATGGAGGCTATATCCCCCCACATATTGTCCAGGGAGCTGTTGATGGACGGCATATCCTGAATAAGCTGCATGTTTTGTATTTTGGCTGCCAGACGAGGTAAATCCATGATAAAGCTGGAAAATGTCGGTATAAAGGATACGGAAACCACTGTGGCCAGCCCAAAGAGAATCAGCAAAAATAAGGATAATATAAGGCCCGCGGCTACAGACCGTGGGATTTTTTTTGATAATTTGTTTACCATTCCTACCAGCAGCAGCTGTATCAAAAGGGAAATGAAAAATATGAATGCGAAGGATGGGAAGAACCAAAAGCCTGAGGCCAGAGTCACAAAGGCCACGGCCAGGACTATGGATGTCTGACGGGCAGAAATCATAAATTGCCCTCCTTTTATAAAAAAATGTGCTCTTTTAATAATTATACCGCAAATGTTCAAATTTTTCTTTATGTTGCAAGGAATAAATTTAAGGTATAATATAGTCTATAATGTTTAAATACTAATTACAAGGAGTAGTTTTATGGATAAACTTTTAAATAAATATGCAAAATTGGTGGTTAAAACCGGTGTAAACCTGCAAAAGGGACAGCTGCTGGTAATCAATTCTCCAATTGAATGTGCTGATTTTGCCCGTCGTGTGGCTAAGGAAGGCTTTGAGGCCGGATGCTCCGATGTGAAGATTAACTGGAGCGATGAGAAGTTTTCCCGCATTCGCTTTGATGGTGCTGCCAATGAAATTTTTGATGAGTTCCCTCAGTATCGTTACGATATGTTTATGAGCTTTAAGGAAAAGGGAGCAGCTATTATTTCTATACATGCCTCTGATCCTTCTATTTTTAAGGGAGTGGAGCAGGATAAGCTGCGTCGTGCCCAGATGGCTGCAGGGCAAGCCCTGTTGGAATATCGGGGAGCCATTATGAACAATGAGCTTCGCTGGTGTGTGGTTTCCATTCCAACTCCTGCCTGGGCCTCCAAGGTTTTCAAAGAGGCTGCAAATGAGGAGGAGGCAGTTGCCAAGCTGTGGCAGGCAATTTTTTCTGCTGTCCGCATTGATGAAAAAAATGATCCTATTGAGGCCTGGAGCAAGCATACAGCTTTTATGAAAAAGGCAACGGATTTCCTTAATGGTGAGAAGCTGGTGTCTTTACACTATACCAATGGCTTAGGCACAGATCTTACTGTGAAGCTGCCAGAGGGACATATTTGGGCTGGCGGTGCCGAAATAGCTGCAGATAAAGTGGAATTTGTGGCTAATATGCCAACGGAGGAAGTGTATTCCCTTCCGGACCGTAACGGTGTGGATGGTGTGGTTTATGCCTCCAAGCCACTTATTTATCAGGGAAATGTCATTGATGGCATTCGCCTTGTATTTAAGGATGGAAAAGTGGTGGAATACAGTGCCACCAAGGGGCAGGAGGTTCTAAAGCAGCTCCTTGATACCGACGAGGGGGCAAAGCATCTGGGAGAGGTGGCTCTGGTGCCGTATGATTCTCCGATTTCAAACAGTGGAATCCTTTTTTATAATACCCTTTTCGATGAAAATGCGGCATGTCATTTGGCCTTTGGCAAGGCATATCCTACCTGTCTTGAAGGTGGAGAAAAAATGGATACGGTAGAGTTGGCAAAGCATGGTGTAAATGATTCATTGGTCCATGAGGATTTTATGATTGGGACAGAGGATATGGAAATTGTAGGCACCAAGGCGGATGGCAGTACCGTGCAGATTTTCACCAAGGGAAATTTTGTAGAGTTTTAGTCAGTATACTGATGATTGCTATGCTATTAATAATGTTATAAAACATTAATATAACGTTAATTAAATGTTGATATGCATTGGGGAAAGGAAATCTATTTATGGGTGAATATTTTAATAAACAGGTTTTCAAAGCAGTATGGCCTATATGCTTTGGCTATATTCCTTTGGGGGTGGCCTGTGGCATATTGGGAGAAAAGGTGGGGCTGGATGCCTTTTTGATGGCCATGATGTCTATTTTCCTCTTTGCCGGTAGTGGCCAGTTTATTGCTCTTGCCATGATTGGCGCTGGGACGGCCATCATTCCCATTGTAATTACTGTAGGTATTGTAAATCTGCGTCACATGCTGTACGGACTTATCCTCAATCAGCATATTTCCAAGGAATCATTGCTATATCGTATGATTTACGCCCAGGAAATCGTGGATGAAACCTTTGCTGTGAATAGTATTGAGTTTCAGAAGCGAGATAGTGAATGGAATCCTAAAAAAGCAGCGGGGCTGAATTTCCTGGCTCACATGAGCTGGATGCTGGCCACAGTGGCTGGGGTGCTGCTGGGCAGTGCAGTTTATATTGATACCGGGCTTGTAAGCTATGCCCTTATTGCTATGTTTATTGGCCTGTGGTCATTTCATTTTAAATCCGCCAAGCTCATTGGAATTGGTGTACTGGGCGGGGGCTTGGCCCTTTTGCTGTCATTGTGGCTGGACAATATGCTGAATGTGGTGGTGGCCACCGTAGTGGCAGCAATTGTGGGGGCAGCAATAGATAATGGTGAGGGGGTAGAGAAGAAATGAGTTATACAGATATTTTAATCTGCATATTCGGACTGTTTTGTTCTTCATATATTTCCCGAATTCTGCCATTGGCAGTTTTGGGCAGACGCCCTTTGCCGACATTTCTGTCCCTTTGGTTGAAGTATGTGCCCACGGCTGTATTTGGTGCGCTGATTTTTGTTTCAATTTTTGGTGATGCCCATAGTGGGTTTCGCTTCAGCTGGACAAATGTAGAATTTTTGGCAGCCATACCGGTACTCCTGGTGGCGGCAAAGACAAGAAATCTCGCTTACAGCATTATTGTAGGGCTGGCAGCCTATTGGCTTTTGAATCAATATATGTGATAAAATTGATGTGACGAAATATATTAACCATCCATCGAAAAGGATGTGAAGAGATAATATGCATTTTGGACCGAACTGGCGAAGACAGGATGTTATAAAGATTCAGCATAGCTTTCGCATGAAGCCGAACCAGATAATCTGTCTGAGTTTTATTCTTATGATTGGTTTAGGCACCTTGTTGTTGACCTTGCCCATCAGTACCACGGATCATATGGGGCTCCACCCCGTGGACGCACTTTTTGTATCCACCTCGGCCTCCTGCGTAACAGGACTGACGGTGACGGATTTGAAAAATGATTTGACCCTATTTGGCAAGGTGGTCATGCTGCTCCTTATCCAGATAGGAGGGTTGGGGATTATGACCCTGGGTACTTTGGTTGCCCATAGTATGGGATATCGTTTTCGCCTGTCGGAAACCCAGGTGTTGCAGGAATCTCTTAACCAAAGCTCAAGAATGGGGATGTTCCCTCTGATTCGTCGCATGATACAATACACCTTTGCGGTGGAGGGCTTTTTTGCCGTTTTGCTGGCCTGGCATTTTTACCCGGAATATGGCTGGGATTGTATCGGCTATGGGATATTTCATTCTGTTTCCGCCTTTTGTAATGCGGGCTTTGACTTATTCGGTAATTATGACAGCCTGACCAAGCGGGGGGATGACTTCTTTTTGATGGGGTGTCTGGGAACCTTGATAATATTGGGCGGAATTGGTTTCACGGTTATCCATGATGTTTTGCATAACCATAAATGGCGTAGGCTTACCCTCCATAGTCAGATTGCACTGTCCACTTCGGCATTCCTCATTGTTTTGGGAGGCTTATTGATATTTTTGGTGGATAGCCAGAATCCAAGAACATTGGGCAATTTACCGCTGAGTGAGCAGCTGGCCCAGTCCTTTTTCACTTCCATCTCATGTCGTACAGCGGGGTTTAATACCTTCGATTTGGATGCAGCTACCCAGATTAGCAAGCTGGTGATGATACTGCTCATGTTTATTGGTGCCTCGCCACTGTCCACGGGCGGTGGTATCAAGAGCACCACATATTTTATCGTTATGCTGTCCATGTGGTCTGTAGTTCGTGGTAAAAGGGAAAACGTTGTATTTGGCAGACAGATAAGCAGAAAGCTTCAGGTGCAGGCCTACGCTATTTTTACCATCGCAACTATTTGGGTGGTATCCGCCGGTATTTTGCTGTCGGTAATTGATGGTGAGGTCCATCAGCTGGGAGCTGTAATTTTTGAAACGGTTTCGGCCTTTGGCACGGTAGGTATGGGAATAGGCATCACCAACGAATGGGATATGTGGGGCAAGCTCATATTGTCCCTTACCATGCTCATGGGCAGAGTGGGGATTTTGACATTTATAATGGCCGTTATCAAGCAGGAGGAATCACTGATTAAATATCCGGAAGGCAATATTATGATAGGTTGAGGTAAAGAATATGGTAAGCAGAAAAAATCAATTTGCAATTCTGGGCATGGGCCGTTTTGGCATAAGCCTGGCCGTAACCTTGGAACAAATGGGCTATGAAGTTTTGTGTGTGGATGTAGATGAAGCTGTTGTCAGCAAATTGGCAGATCAGGTATCGAGAATAGTCAGCTTTGATATCCGTGATTCCAGGGCCTTTGATCAGGCAGGTATGGAGAACTTTGACACGGTTATTATTGCCACTAAAAATCTGGAAGCAAGTCTTATGGCCACCATGCTGTGCAAAGAGCGTAATATTTCGGATATTGTGGTAAAGGCCATTGATGAACGTCATGCTGTAATGGCCAAAAAAATGGGAGCCACTCAAATTGTATTCTCCGAGCTGGAAATGGCCAAGCGTTTGGCCTTGCAGATGGTGACACCTAATGTTAAGGACTATATTGAAATAGATGGTGATATTAAAATAATTAACTTTAATGCACCGGAGGAGCTGTGGAATAAAAATCTTGTGGAGGCCAATCTCCGCGCCCAATTTGGCTTGAATGTTATTGCAATCATTCATGAGGAGAAAACCTTGATTACGCCGCCGCCAACCTATAAATTTTGTAAAGGGGACAAGGTTTTTGCCATTGGCTCAAATGAGGTATTGGCAAAGTTTAAGGAAAAGGTTTTGTCCGGGGAGTAACGGGTAAAAAATTAGCCGGAAGCAGGTCGCTATCCAATGGATGGCAGCCTGTTCCCGGCTTTTTGTCTTGTATAGGCTATTTATTTGGCAAATCATTTTCGTCTGTTTGCATTGGGTAATGGGTGCCGCAGGCTGTACATCTATAGCCGTTGGCCCATAAATCACATTGCTGTTGGTAGATTTTACAGCGTTTCTCATGCTGTTTCTTGTTGGAGAGGTAGGCCCTGCAGGCAAAGAATGCGATTGCTCCGCTTACACCGATAATCAGTAAATTTCCTGTTATATCGATACCCATGACTATATCTGCTATACTGCGCAGGGCTGGCAAGAGGAATATCAGGGAAATGAGCAAATAAAAATAGTGAACAGCAGGGCTGGAATCCAGCTGTGGTGGCGGGGTAATAAATTTTAGTCGTATCGCGCCATTACTGTGGCACTTGGGGCAGTAATAACGAGGCTTGCGGGGATTATCGATGATAGGAATGTAAATATTTCTTGTCCTGGGCGTGGCGGCTGGAGGATTATCCACCTTTACACTATCGTTGTCGCATTCATCAAAAAAATCCGGATCGTAATTATCTTCTTCAAATTCATCACGGTCCATACTGTAATCATCCCAGATGGCATCATAAGCGTCCTGGCTGTCCTTGTCAAAAGGATCCGCATCCTGCCAGCCCTCTTCTTCACATCCGTCATAGTAGTCTTTCCATAAGTGAGTGTCTTCAATACCCATATTTATCCCTCCCCTCAAGGAATTACGCCACTTTGCATTTTCCGATATTTTATTTAATACTATACTACGCGAAAATTATTGGCAATAGATGTGTGGGCGAAAAAAAGGACAATGGAGCTGGCTTACAAAAGTTCGTTGCAAAAAGTGTAGCTATACTACAAAAGTTCGGTGTAAAAAGTGTAGTGATACTACAAAAGTTCGTTGCATTTTTTGTGATGCAGTTAAGATGACTTTTTTATATTCACAATATATAACGAGCTTTAAGATGTCCCCCACCTCGTTGCGACACGAATGAAGTGAGTTAGTCCTTTAGGGAAACGCTAATTGGAAGATTTTTCTTCTGAAAGAAAAAAATTTGAACAATGGTGTTATAATTAGTCATAGAAAATAGATTTTCAATTTTCGGATTAATTCAAGGGAGATGTAAGTATGAGAAAAAATTTTGGAGCTAAGCCTTGGGTATACCCACAGCCGGTATTCATCGTCGCTACCTATGATAAGGAAGACAACCCTAATGCCATGAATGCGGCATGGGGTGGTATCCACGATGACGATGAAATTTTTATTTGTATGGGGGCTAACCATAAAACATCAGATAATCTTGAGGAAAGAAAAGCCTTTACGGTGAGTATGGGGGATGTGTCCCATTTGGTAGCATGTGATTATGTGGGAATTGAAAGCGGTCTGAAGGCACCTGATAAGTTCAAGAAGGCTGGGTTTACAGCTGTAAAGAGCGAGTTCGTGGACGCACCTATTATCAATGAGTTACCAATGGCTTTTGAGTGCGAAGTGCTTCGCTATGACAGAAAGGCTTGCCAGCTTGTAGGAAAAATAAAAAATGTCAGCATTGACGAACGGGTATTGACCTCTGATGATAAGGTAGATGTGGCCAAGTTGGCACCGATTATCTTTGATGGAGTTAATCACACATACTTGCAGCTGGATGAAAAACCTGTTGGCAAGGCTTTTCATGATGGTGCAAAATTGAAATAAAAATCTTACATATTGCTGCTCTCTAAATGAGGGCAGTTTTATTTTGCCCGCTTACAGCATGGCAAATTCACGACATAATGGTGGCGAGGAGGTCATGCTATGTGAGATGAGATTGCAAAGGCCAAGGCTACATACCTGGCAGGAATGAGAGTCCGTCTGATCAAGATGGATGATATCCAGGCACCGCCGATTGGCACCGAGGGTACGGTAAGAGGCGTGGATGACATCGGTTCGGTTATGGTGGCATGAGATAACGGCTCGGGATTAAATGTGGTTCTGGGCGAGGATGAGGTTGAGGTGGTGAAATAATGAGAGTATGTCCGATTTGCGGTAAAGAATATGACAGTCATCCAGCACTATCAAGGAAAGATAACCGTACTGAGATCTGTCCTGCTTGCGGTACAAGGGAAGCAGTGGAGGTGTATACGCTTTATTCTCAGGAAGGTGACATCATCTTTATAATGGAAGACAAGAAGAATACAACTTCAGTGATAGGATTTTATTTTGGTGAACCAAATGATGAGGACACGAGAGAATTTAGAGGAAAACTGACAGCGGAGTTTGAGTAAGTCTTTTAGAGAATCCCTCAGAGATGGTTTAATGGTGTAGGTTTACAATACATTCATCGTTAAGCTGATTTAAGCGATAATCGTTACATTTGTATCAAAGTACAGCTCCTACGGGATACCTTAATACCTAGTTTGATACAAAGAAAATCCCCTCAAACACCTGTTATTGGGCTTTGGGGGGTATTTTATGTATAGGGGCGGAGGTATCATCAGTAGTAAGAACTATTTATATTTTTAAAGTGCATACGATATTAACGGTAATAAAAGGGTTTAAGGAAATAGTGTAGAACTGTTTGTAGTATAGAAATTCGTATAAAAACGTCATCGTGATGTCATACTGGTATGGCTATTGTTATGGATAAGTGAGCAGATTCATATAGAAAGCGGGGATTTTATATGGTGAACAGCCAGATATTATTGGAGACAAAGCTGGTAAGTGAAATTCAAGGAACATTTTATGTTCCCTCTTATCAACGTGGGTATCGTTGGGGGAAAGATGAAGTCCTTCGCCTCTTGAATGATGTTTATTCGAATGGAAAGAAAAATTATTGCCTTCAGCCGGTAGTGGTTCGTAAGAATGGAGATGCCTATGAATTGATAGACGGTCAGCAGCGCTTGACGACGTTATATCTGGTCTACAGATATATGAGGGATGTAAATCCGTTTTTTGATGAACCAGCATTTAAGCTCGTGTATGACACACGCGACAATTCTCAGGAATATCTAAAAAGCGTGGATTTGTCCAGACGCGATGAAAACATTGATTTCTGGTTTATAGCCAATGCCTACGAAACGATTATGAAATGGTTTGAGGAAGATAAGCAAATTCGTGTCCTGCATATCTATGAATATTTTAAAGAGAATGTGAAGATTATCTGGTATGAAGTTGGTGAAAGTGAAGATGCTATCGGCTTGTTCACTCGTCTCAATATCGGGAAAATTCCATTGACAAGCGCTGAACTGGTAAAGGCTGTATTCCTTAGTAGTGAAGGAAAGGCAAAAAAAGGCAGAGCGAAGCAGGAAGAGATATCCTTGCAGTGGGATAATATTGAGAAGGAGCTTCACAATGATGCTCTGTGGTATTTTCTGACCAATAGAACTAATACTAGATATCAGACAAGAATTGATCTGATACTTGATTTGATATCGGATAAACCTGCCGATAATCGTGAGAAGTATTATACATTCTTTAAAATTGATGAGCTGAGTAAATCCATGACATTGGATGAAATATGGAGAAAAATTCAGCAAACGTTCCTAATTCTTAAGGACTGGTTTGAAAATCATGAGCTTTACCATAAAATTGGCTATTTGATTGCTTCAGAGAAGCTGACTTTGCAAGAAATCTTCGGGATATCTGATGGAAAGACTAAGCAAGAATTTAGAGGTGTGCTGGATTCATATATTCGAGATAGTATTGCAATTCAGGGGAATTATTCTGAGCTTAGTTATGAAAAAGCACAGGATCGAAAACGCATCAGTAAACTACTGCTTCTATTCAACGTTGAGTCAGTTAGATTAAATGGTGAGAATACACAATGGTTCCCGTTTGACAAGTTTAAATACGATGAAAAGGGAAAGGTTGCGTGGTCTCTTGAGCATATACATGCTCAGCATTCCGAGGGCTTGAATACCCAGGAATTGTGGAAAGAATGGTTGGGCAAACATATAGCATCTGTTCGTGCTGTTTCTCATGATGATGAGCTAATCGAGTCAATGAAAACAGCTATTGATAAGCCTGATCTTGGAGGTAAAGAATTTGATGATTTACAAAAGAAGGTTACCAGTTTACTTTCAGTACAGGGAAATACAGAGTATCTACATTCCATAGGAAATATGGCCCTTCTCCGTTCAGACGATAATGCCGCACTGAGTAATTCCGCATTTGATGTAAAACGAAATCTTATTATAGAAATGGATAAAGACGGACAGTATATTCCGTTTTGTACCAAAAAGGTGTTTTTAAAATACTATACACCGTCAGAAGACAATCAGCTCCATTTTTGGGGACAGCCGGATAGGGTTGCTTATATCAAGGCAATCAATAAAGTTTTGAAGCCGTATCTTGCAGAAGAAATATTGACAACGGAGGAAGCATAATGAATACTACACTGCGTTCATTTATGAATATGTTTGAAACTACATTTGTTAACAAAGAAGCAGGGGTTAAGCTTCAAAAAATCACCATTCCGATCATACAAAGAGACTATGCACAGGGAAGAAAAGATCCAGATGTTGATCGAGTGAGAAGCAGGTTCCTTGATTCTTTATTTAATGCCGTAGTTGGTGAGCCGATTACACTGGATTTCGTTTACGGAGATATCGATGAAGACGGTGTAATGACACCTCTTGACGGGCAGCAGCGTTTGACAACCCTGTTTCTTCTTCATTGGTATGCGGCAAAGAAATGTGAAGTGCCGGATAAAGAATATGAATTTCTCATGAATTTCGGATATGAGACCAGATATAGTGCAAGGTATTTTTGCAAAGAACTTATCGGTTTCAAGCCTTCATTTCAAGTAAAGCTGTCGGATGAGATAGTTGATCAGGCATGGTTTCCATTGGACTGGCAGAAGGACCCTACAATCAGCTCCATGTTGGTAATGTTGGATGATATAAATGATAAATTCAAAGATGTTGAAGATTTGTGGAAAAAGTTAAAAGATGAAGCGATAACATTTTATTTCTTGCCAATTAAAGACATGGGGCTTACGGATGAGTTGTATATCAAGATGAACTCCCGAGGAAAGCCACTGACACGATTTGAGCATTTCAAAGCTGAATTAGAGCGTTGTGTTCGTGACGTGGATGATGAGACGTCCAAGCGGATAATGAGAAAGATAGATCGTGATTGGACGGATATGCTTTGGCGGTACAGGGATTCTGGTAGTGGCAGCCCGGATGATGCCGTTACAGATGATGAGTTTCTGAAGTATTTTAGATTCATTTGTGACATTATCTGCTATCAAGGCGGTGAGTCACCTCAAGGTAAGAGCTCTGATGAGTTTGATATGCTGATTGAATACTTTACAGGGGATAAGAGCAAGGTCCTTAATAATATCAGAACAATGGAATCTTATTTTGACTGCTTGTGCGTGGTTGATGGATATAATAATCCTACCGAGTTTATGGAATCTTTTATGTCGAATGAGCATGAAGATGGAAAGATAGTTGTGGATTCCAGATACAAGATTGATATATTTGCAGATTGTATACATTCATATGCAGATAAGACAGGAAGAATAAGGCAGTTCCCTTTGAATCGTATTGTTCTTTTGTTTGCGATTATCTATTTTCTTCGCAACAGAGATAAAATTACAGATGCTGATTTTGTTAAGAGAGTGCGTTCTGTTAATAATCTTATTCAAAACTCTGAAGATGAGATCAGCGACAGAATTGATCGTAATCGCTTGCCTGCTATTTTGAAACAGACAGAGATGATAATGCTTACCGGAGAGATTGATGAATCTATAGAGAACAGCTTTAATCCTAGCCAGATTGCAGAGGAAAAAGAGAAGAAGGCTTTTCTGGAGCAGAATCCAGATCAAGCAATTCTCGTACATGAATTGGAAGACCATGTAATTCTTAAGGGGCAGATTAGCATTGTCGGAGTTAATAATTTGGCATATGCAGACCGCTTCGTTTCACTATTTGACTGCAAATGGGATCTGATTGATTGTGCTTTGATGTCTATTGGTAACTATGGGCAGCGTGAAAGAAATCAGTGGCGTTATCAGTACGCTTCAAAGAACATGCAGCTTGCATGGCATGAACTGTTTCATAAGAGTAAAAATGAAGGCTTTGAGAACACAAGGGATATTCTAATAAGGTTACTTTCAAAGGCTCAGTGCTTCAGCAATGAATTGCTAGAACAAATTATAAATGAATTTATAAAATCCTGTGAAGATTCTAGCACTTACCCTTGGCGCTATTACTATGTGAAGTATAGTGTATTCCGCCCAGGGAGTTATGGTAAATACAGTAATATTCAAGCAGATGAAAATCCGTACAATTTCTCTGTAATGCAAACAAAATCTCAGATGTCATCCAGTACCTATATGCCTTATCTGAAAGCAGTTGATCCCGACGGAAATCGGCTTAATAAGGATTCGATGGGACAGCGGCTTGATATAGGAGAAAATTATATTGCCTGTGAAAATTCCGCATATATTCTGAAGAATGCAGAGACAGGTGAGATTGTTGAACGGATTGAGATTAAGCAGAATAAATCAGGTATTGATACTGAGGATCGAATCATAAGATTGAAAAACTATTTGATTGGAAAAGGAGTTCAGTAATTAGTATGGAGTGATCTGTATGTTAGGTGCAATAATTGGTGATATCGTTGGCTCTGTTTATGAGTGGGATAATATTAAAACAAAGGATTTTCCATTATTCCGTGAGGATTGCTTTTTTACGGATGATACCGTAATGACATGTGCCATTGCTGAAGCAATAATGAACGGTGGGGAAAAGGACGATTTCATAGATGCTATGAAGAAGTACGGCAGAATGTATCCTGATGCCGGATATGGTTGTAGATTTGGGATGTGGCTTTTTTCCAATATACGTGAACCCTATAACAGCTTCGGAAATGGGTCGGCTATGAGAGTTTCTCCGTGTGGTTGGATGATGGATTGCGGTTTTATGGGGAGAACTGGATGTTGGCCCCGTAACGGAAGGGCCAGAGCAAAGCTTTCTGCCGAAGTTACCCATAATCATCCGGAGGGGATAAAGGGCGCCATGGCAATCGCTGATGCAATTTTTTTAAGTCGCTTTTATTTTACTGGTCATTATAGAGACTTTGATAGGCCTATACATGACAATCATGACGAATGTAAAAGACGTATAAAGAACCATATCGAAAAGGAATATGGTTATGATCTTTCAAAATCTTTGGATGAGATTCGCCCTACATACGAGTTTAATGAAACATGCCAGGACACTGTACCACAGGCTATAATTGCATTCTTGGAAAGTACGGATTTTGAGGATGCCATTCGCAATGCCATTTCCCTTGGTGGTGACAGTGATACATTGGCAGCTATTACTGGAAGTATTGCAGAGGCTGCTTATGGTATCCCTGATTGGATTAAGGAAAAAGCATATTCATATCTGGATGATATGCTTCTTAATGTTCTGCAGCGGTGGAGAAACTTTTGTTTGCAACGTAATCCGCATATTTTTGACTCCAAGATTCCCCATTTGGATGAAATATGCAAAATGAAGTCGGATGAAAACTCTACACATTCAATGGGGGTTAATGTAGTGGGAACAGCTGAGATTACAAAAAAAGAACACATTGAAGCTATTGATTTTCTTTTAAGTCGGGGTATCATTGACAAAGATAGATACCAGGAAAAGCTTGATGAGATTAATGAAAAATATTCGGATTGAATAATCCCACTGGATGTTGTATTATTAGCAAAAAGGAGATGGTGAAAATGGCTTCAGCAAAGCATTTAGGAAGCACCAAGTGGATGGCAAACACAGACTGGTTCGACTATGACGAAGAAACGCACATTGTCACCATGCACGATGATGCTCCAGAAGAAGCAAAAAAGAGTTTTGAGCTATGGAAAAAAATTCATAATGTAAAGTATTGATGTATGTGGCTACCAGCTAACTGGTAGCTTTTTGTTTGGGAGAATGTTGCTATTATTGCATAATCAGACATAAGGAAGGTTTAAAAAATCTTATCAAAGGTGCAGAAGGACTATGTGTTGGGAGATTAAAAAATGATAAAAAAAGATGATGCTGCAAAAATGGTTGCAGAAAAATATTATTCTTGTAGTATCAGTAGTTTTTTTGAGGAAGAAGGTTGCTATATATTCAATCTTGTAAGAAAAGATAATGGAATTGCTTCTGTAGCATCTCCAGTCAAGGTCGACAAAAATACTGGAAAAATTTCAAGAGTCAATTTTCTGAGAATTATGAAGGAAAAATCCAATAAAAATGTAAGTCAGGATTATTTAGACGAATTGAGTAGACTAAAGTAGGTGATGAAAATGCAGACAATCATGACATCGGCATTATCCTCAGCAATTTGTCGTGGAATATAAAGTAATAAACTTCCAATAAAGCCACCTTATCGGAAGGTATAAAAATACAGACCGTGGAACCATTGATTTTACTGGTTTCGCGGTCTGTTTTAGCTTGGGCATTTTTATCCGAAAATCATGTCGTGCGAATTGGGTATGCAGTGATTATGATATAATATTAGCCAAAAGCAAAGGAAACGGATAAGATGAGAATACGCTTTATTCTCGGGAAGGCGACATCACCTTCATAATGGAGGATGGTGGATGAATTATATGAAAAATGTAAAGAACGCCTTGTTAATTGTGGCTTTATACTGGGGAAAGAGGAATTTGAGGATATAATTTTATCTGATTAAGTATGATAATAAAGAAGTTTTAGTGTTCAATAATATCACTACATGGCAAAAGCCTATCAAATCAAATTTATAGTTGAAAAACAAATATATGTTCTGTATAATAATAGCAACGAATATATGTTTATTCTATAGTAAGGAGGATTATTTGTTATGGCCCATGTATATGTTGCAGTTGCTATGGAGCGAGGCGATAAGACCACGGAAGCGTGTGATTCTGCGGTTCTCAATGAGCTTTATGAGCACGTTCCGGACATGTTTGATTATGTAGATGAAGAAACTTTGGAGCGTTATGATGTAAAGACAATTAAAGAACAAAAGGATATTTTGTCTGAGGTTTATGGCTATTTCTCAAAGTATGGTGACTTCAATACGGATTTATCCAACGAATCAATAAATAACGGTTTACTTTACGGATTGAATGATGATGATTTTATTTATATTGTAGATTGTCACGAATAGTGTTAAAAAGTGGAATGTAAGTCCCTTCTATTTGGAGGGGCTTATTTTTGTATTTTATATATGTTAATTATTATATGCCTTTTATTGTTTCAGCTATTGTATGCTGCTATACTGATTGTGATATAGTGTTTTTTTATTAACTGGTTTAACATTCAGGGGTGACAGTATGAAATCAGGTATTTATGAAGCTGTAATAAACAAAGCTATGTCTAAGGAATTGGCTGAGTGTCCGGATAAATGCAAAAATATAAAGGACATAGATAAGGAAGAAGCCTCGGAAATTATTTCAAAATATACAGGAGATGTTATTAAGGCAGGCCTGGATAATTTGTTGGACCGCGACAAGGGAATTGAACAACAGGTTCAGTTGGCGAATAACATTATTAAACTTGTAAAGAACTATACTTGTGATGATTATTATGATGCTAAAACAATAACTGGCAAAGGGGAACAGTTATTGGGACTAATAGAGGCAAATAATCCTAAATTGGCTATAGGCAAGAAGGTAGAGCAAATTATTGAGCGGCCAGAGACCTCTATATCTTCCAGTAGTCTCTTTACTGGTGCTCCCAATGAACCTACCATGTTTTCTGAAATAAATAAAGAACTGAAAACAGCTAATAGAGTTGATATGTTGGTTTCATTTATAAAATGGACAGGTCTGCGTCTGATATTGGAACCGTTGAAAGAATTTACCGGTAATGGTGGTCAGCTTAGGATAATTACAACTTCATATATGGGGGCAACAGATGTAAAAGCTGTTGATGAATTGGCAAAATTGCCTAATACAAAAATCAAGATTTCATATGACACAAAAAGAACAAGGCTTCATGCTAAAGCATATATCTTTTATCGTGATACAGGTTTTACTACGGCTTATGTTGGCTCATCCAATTTATCAAATGCTGCCATGTCCAGCGGATTGGAATGGAATGTAAAGCTTACTAAACAAGATCAGCCTAATAATATTAAAAAGATAGAAGCAACCTTTGAGACATATTGGTGTACGCCTGAATTTGAATCATATTCTTTTACAGAAAAAAACCGGTTAATTAAAGCTATTGCTGATGAAAGACACATCGGAAACATGGAGGAGCGGGAGTATGTTTTGGATATAAATCCTTATTCCTATCAGCAAGAAATATTAGATCGCTTGCAAGTGGAGCGTGAAGAAAAAGGACATTTTAAAAATTTAATAGTAGCAGCTACAGGCACCGGCAAAACACTTATTTCAGCTTTTGATTATAGACGTTTTAGGCGTGATAATGGCTCTGCACGATTGTTATTTATAGCACATAGGGAAGAAATTTTAAAGCAAAGTGTAGAAGTGTTTCGCAGTGTATTGAAGGAACCAAATTTTGGTGAGCTATTTGTCGGTTCTTATGATAAACCGTCTAGTGCTGAGCATTTATTTGTTTCAATACAAACAGCGGAGTCACGCAAACTATACGAAAATGTTGCGGCAGATTATTATGACTTTATTATTGTAGATGAGTTTCATCATGCTGCGGCAAAAACGTATCAAAATATTTTAAATTATTTTACTCCGAAAATATTTTTGGGGTTAACAGCTACCCCAGAGCGAAATGATGGGAAAGAAGTTTTAAATTATTTTGATGGACGTATTGCGGCGGAAATAAGACTTCCTGAAGCAATAAACAGAAAGCTATTGTGTCCGTTTCAATATTTTGGCGTATCCGATGATGTGGATTTAAGCAGCGTTAAATGGACTAATGGTGGCTATGATAAAACAGAGCTTAGCAATATTTATACTATTGACAGATATGTTGCAGAAAAAAGAGCGGGGCATATTGTTGATTCCATCAGTTATTATGTTACTAATGCATCAACTATGAAGTGTATTGCCTTTTGCGTATCAATACAGCATGCTATGTTTATGTCAGATTTTTTTAATAAGCGTGGGTTGAGTTCTATAGCACTGAGTTCAGATACACCGAATGATGATCGAAATAAGGCTAAGAAACGATTATTAGCTGGCGAAATTAAAATTATTTGTGTTGTTGATCTTTACAATGAAGGTGTAGATATACCAGCAATAGATACGGTACTGTTTTTGCGTCCTACAGAATCATTAACTGTATTTTTACAGCAGTTGGGTCGAGGCTTAAGATTATTTGAAGGGAAGGATTGTCTAACAGTTTTAGATTTCGTTGGCCAGGCAAATAAGAAATATAATTACGAAGAAAAATTTGCAGCATTACTTTCCAATACTAGGCACAGTGTGAAAACAGAAATGGATAAGGGTTTTCCATCAGTTCCTAGAGGGTGTTTTGTTCAGCTGGAGAAAAAGGCGAAAGAATATGTACTTGATAATATTAGTCAAGCATTTAATAATAGGGCAAGTATTGTTAAACGGATAAACGATTTTGTAGATGAAACTAAACGAATCCCTACATTGAGCGAATTCTTAAAATATTATCATCAGCCTATTTCTGCTATTTATAAAAATTACGGTTTTTACGATCTTTGTATGTCAGCCGGAGTCATTGAGAAATATAATGAACCGATGACTGAATTGTTTATAAAAAAGGCATTCCCTAAAATTGTTACTATTAATTCTAGGCGTTGGATTAAATTTTTACTGAGATATTTGCCTAATATTAAGACGACTGATATTGGTAGTTTATCAGGGTACGAAAAACATTTATTGTGGATGTTTTATGTTACTGTTTGGAATGTACAGACTTTTGATCCTACAAGTAAAGAAATTCAGGAAAATCTAAAACGATTGTCTGAGTGCCCAATGGTTCTTAATGAAATAATAGAAATATTGGAATATAATCTTGATAAGACAGATATTCTGTATAAGCCATTATTATTAGAATATGAGTGCCCAATGGATTTACATTGTTCTTATACTAAAGATCAAATTTTAATAGCTATGGATTATCTTAAATTGTCTTCTATGCGTCAGGGAGTTTTATATGTCAACGACAAAAAGACAGATTTATTTTTTGTGACTATCAATAAATCTGATAAAGATTATTCTCCTACAACAATGTATGATGATTACTTTATTAGTGATGAATTATTTCATTGGCAAAGTCAGAGTACCACATCTGAAACGGCGCCTACGGGGCAACGATACATTAATCATAAGAATATGGGGAATACAGTATTGCTTTTTGTCAGAGATTTCAAAAAGAATAGTATGGGAACTGCACCATATATTTTTGTTGGTCCAGTAAATTATGTAACTCATACGGGTAGCCGTCCAATGAATATTACTTGGAAATTAGAGCGGAAGCTTTTGGCAAAAGATGCTATGAAACTAAAAAGCAACGTTATGGGCTAATTTTAGGAGGATTTGATGAAAACAATAAATGTAGTAGCAGCAGTAATTCGCAAGGGCGATAAGATACTGGCTACCCAGCGGGGATATGGTGAATTTAAGGACGGCTGGGAGTTTCCAGGGGGAAAGATTGAGCCAGGGGAAAGGCCAGAGGAGGCCTTAAAGAGAGAAATTAAAGAAGAATTGAAGGCTGCTATTTCTGTAGGTGAGGATTTGGGAGTAGTGGAATATGACTATCCAAATTTTCATCTAAATATGCGATGCTTTATGTGTTCTCTGGTTTCTGAGGATGTCACCCTACTGGAACATGAAGCTATGAAGTGGCTAACGGCAGAAACGATAGATACTGTGAATTGGCTGCCAGCGGATAAGCCAATGACAGAAAAAATTAAAGAAATATTGCGTGGATAAATTTTAATGTTTGGGGGGAGAAGATATGATGCAAAAACGGCTTTACAATGTTCTTTTTCCCATGTGGTTATTTTATCTTCTGCCCACCGGTGTATGGCTGATTATCTTGCCAGCGAATTTTCTTATAGATAGTCTGGTATTATATTTTGGTGGTAGATATTTGCATATTAAGGATTTGGTAAAACTTTGGAAGCGCTGTATTTTTAGGATTTGGGTCATTGGATTTATAAGCGATATTCTGGGGGCCCTGCTGATTTTGGCAGTTGCTTTGCTAGTGGATAAAATTTGTCCTGAATGGAATACATTTTATTTTCCTGGTGCAACTTTAATAGCCGTTCCTGGGGTCCTGCTGTCGGCGGTGAGCATTTTCTTTTTTAATAGAAGATTTGCATTTGTAAATACTGATTTGGACGATAGAATTATAAATAAATTGTGTTGGATACTGGCAATATTTACTGCTCCGTATGCAATGTTGATCCCATTATATGGATAAGAGAAAAACAACTTTTATTGACATTTTTTCCTTAGGGTATATAATAAGGTCTAATCATATAACCTATAGCTTTAGTAGGCAATGTAAGGAGGAGTTTTATATGAGTATTTCACCAATTAATCATCAAAGATGGACAGCACGGGAAATTTGTCTTGTGGCAGTTATGTCAGCTGTGGTATTTGTAGCCACCTTTGTACCGAAGATTCCTATTCCGTTGGGATATGCCCATCTAGGTGATGCAGCAATATTTCTCATAGTTTTGTTGGCAGGCCGCCGCCAAGGAGTTTGGGCAGGCTGTATAGGTTCTGCTTTTGCTGATTTATTAGGAGGCTTCCCTTTATGGATCGGTCCTACTATTCTGATAAAATTTATCATGGCCCTGTCCTTTGCTATCTTTGTGGAAAAAGTGAGCGAAGAAAATGTGCTTAAATCTTCTCGTACCTTTATAGCCCTGGTAATAGCTACCACAATAATGACAGCAGGCTATACCATTTTCGGTGCCATTTTATACGATAGTCTGGAGGCAGGCCTATCATCTGCTCCGGGGTTATTGATAAAATCAGCAGTCAATATTGCAGCCTTCTATTTTGCATTTTTTTTGTTAAAAGATAGGGTTGCCATAAATAGATAAATGTGGATTTAAAGGATATTTTATCTATTGTGTCGAATAACAAAGGAGAATTTTACAATAACAGTTAGGGGAGATAGGTAATATGAGAAATAATGTACTTTATCATATTATGATTTTTTTCGTTGCATGTTGTTTTATTTTTTCTTTGCCAACTTTATCTCATGCAAATAAAATTCCGGAGTTTAGGACTAATCTTGGGGGACTACCGATTAGTTGCTCAATTTATAGTGACCAGGCAACAATAAATAATGTAAAATCCTCGTATCGCTTAAAAGATGTTTATGCTGTCCTTGGTAAACCATCAAGTGAATATAAAAGAGAAGGTATCACTTATGTAAATTACGAAGGGTTATATTTTACTTTTGCTGATTATTCAGGGGATGGCAACCTCTATATTCGCAGTATAACGACTGCTTATAAGAGCGGAGCAACAACCATTGACGGAGTAAAACCGGGGATGTCTGAAGATGTATTAACAAAGGTTTATGGTACTGCTGACAGTATCCATACGGTAATAGATACAGCACCTAAACTTTCTGCAGCAGACAATAAAAAAAGACAAGATAGGATAAATAAAACAATATATACATATAATGCTAACGAATGTGTATCATTATGTTTTACTGTAAAGAACGGTGTAATAAGTGAAATCGCTATTTATGTAGCTGAGTGATTTTTCATTAGACATTGCCGTAATGGGAAAATAAAGATTGTCCAATCATAACAATATATTCGTAAATAAAATCACAGGGCTGTTCTCAAATCAGAGAATGGCCTTTTTTTATGTGGCCAAAAGAGGTTTTACTATGTAATCACGAATAATTTTCCAGTTCACAAAAGGTGTTGTCTAATATTTGTCGAAGTAGTTAATATATAGTTTGGCTTGGTTTTCTATGAAGAGTAGCATAGAAAAAAGAAAATTTGACTGAATCTGGAAAATAATTGTTATAGATTAGGCAAAGAAGCATATATTTTTATTGTTTTGAGGGTGATTATATGAGTTTGAAAACCCGTCAAATTTCAAAAGATAATTATAGAACAACTATTGTGTGGCTTGAAGAAAGCCTTACAGAAATGGGAGCTACCAAAAAGGAAATCCTTAAAGGGGAGCTTTTATTGGAGGAATCTTTTTTTCGCATGGTGAGTGCCTCTGCTGATCCAGGGACTTTTGAGGGTAAGATAACCATCAGAAAGCGGTTTGGAGATATCAGTATTAGCGTTTCAGCCCGGGGGGAGGCCTTTAATCCATTTGTGTCTATGGAAGAAGTCTCCGATGATGAGGAGGAAATGTACGTATTTGCCATTTTGAAGGCTCACAAGGATTCCTTGAGCTACAGCCGAAGCAATGGTGAAAATATTATTTCCATCCGGGTCCATTCCTCCAGCAGTAAACAGGCATTTCGTATTATGGCCGGTCTGGTGACAGGTATTTTATTGGGTGCTGTGCTGAAAATGATTTTAAGCGATGGTGGAATAAATTGGGTGGACTCAATAATTCTTACCCCAATTCAAAGTATGTTTATTCAGGCACTGATGATGCTGGCAGGTCCCCTTATTTTCTTTTCCGTTATGTCTGGTATAACTGGTATGTCCAATGCAGCTGATATCGGAAAAATGGGGGGCAAGCTCCTGGGAATATCCATAATAAAGCTGGCCATTATCTTGTTGCTGGGTATTGCGTTAGGCTTATGGGTGGGAGCTATACCGGAAATGGTTGACTTAATGCAGCAAGGAACCGATGAAGATGTAAAATCCATCAATTTGATTGAGTTAATAGTGGGTATTGTACCGAAAAATGTGATTATTCCTTTCGCTTCCAATAATATGCTACAAATTTTATTCATTGCCCTGTTTTTTGGCATTCTTTTGGCCAAGGCAGGGGACAGAGCAGCCCATGCCAGGGAAGTGGTGGAGTTTTGCAATCGATTCACCATGGATGCCATGGGGGTCCTGATGCCAATAATGCCCTTTGTAGTAGCTGTATCTATGGCTAAAATGATGCTGCACACGGATTTTTCCATGCTATTTGCTTACGGCAAAATTATACTTGCAGGTTATTTGGCCTTCCCGCTGATAATCTTGATTTTAACCATATTTGTAGGTGTGGTGGGGCGGATATCTCCTATACCATTTATCAGAAAAATTCTGCCATATTTGGTGGTTCCCTTCTCCATTTGTAATTCCAGTGCCTGTATGCCGGAAACAATGAAATTTTGTCGGGAGAGGCTGGGAATTGATGAAAAGCTGACAATGTTTGCTATTCCAGTGGGAGCCCAGTTTAACATGACTGGCAGCGGTACCTATCTGATAATGATAGCACTGATTATGCGATTGTCCTGTGGTTTACCGGTGGATATTGAGTTCCTTGTATCCTTCTTTGTGGGAACCCTTTTACTCACCTTCACCTTCCCAAGTATTCCGGGAGCTATGATAATTGTAATGGCCTCTATTTTTGGAATGGCTGGAGTACCGGCCTCCATGGTAATACTTTTTATTGGTATCGATCCAATTATGGATGGTATCAGAACTGCCGGCAACGTGGCTGGTGATATTTCCTCAGCCTTTGTTATGGCCCGTCTGAATGATAAGGTGGATAAGGAAATATATGCTAAAAGTAATTGAGTAAGGAAATAAAATCATACATATATTGTGGGGGAGGCTCGCTTTATGAAAAAATCAGTCGCAATTTTATGTTCATTTATAGCCATTTTTTTACTTACATATTCTTCGCCAGCTATGGCCAAGGACGAGCCTACATGGATAATGGGATGGCATCATCTTGATCCTGCTAGCCTCCAATTCAGCAACAATTACCTTTATGCCAGTGTTATTTATAACGATGGCCGTACCTCTCCGAAGGTAAACCAGCGGCGTTTTTACTTGGATAAGAAAACGAATCGTGTAGTCTATGATTTTAATGACAAGGTCTTTGGTTGGTGCTTTAAAGGCCGGGTTAAGGATAATGCTTTTACCTATAAAATGTGGCAGGTAATGAAGCCCTATATGAAAAAATTCCCAGTATCCAGCTGGCGTCTATGAAGCTTATGTTAGTATTTATTTGGAGATTAAGGCATGGATGGTCAGTGCGTAGCAGATAACAAAATTAACAAGGGCACGAGGGAATACTGGCAGGCAATTATTGCATTGTTTTGTGGTAGTCTGGTTACTGGTAAAACATGAGCATAAATGAGTATAGCGTATCTGCGAGGGTACGCTATTTCTTTTTATTTTATACATCAAATCCGCCGATAGGTTGCTCTTTTGACGCTTACCCTCCTTCTAAATCACAATGTCGGTACAGCCTAATAATATTTATCCAAACAAAAATCAAAAAGTAAAAGCCCTGAGCAAATTCTTAATTATAGATTTTGCCCAAGGCTTTTTTATATATTTGAAGTTAGATATTATCTCTTATCTGGTTTATTATGTTCATCATGCTTTGGAGGTAATGTATTAGCGTCGGCGTAATTTAACCACCTACGGGTCGGTCGTCATAGCCATTTCAGAGTCAGTCTAAAATGACCAATACAACAGTCAGCTTTGTTGACCAATAACCCAGCTTCGGCTGTTAGTTAGCCTTATCTAAACACTATTTATCTTCATTGTTCAGATTGTCAACCTGAACATTTACTACTTTGAGCTTCCGGCCACGGTAACTTTTTCCCTTAAGGTTAAAGACTATGGCGTTATCAAATATACGGTCCAGTGAGCAGAGAAGAGCATCTTCCTCCTCAAAGCACTCCTTCCACTGGGATGGCTGCTTATTACTTGTAAATACCGTATTGAACATGCCCTCTTTATTATACCGTCTGTCAATTACATCAAAGAATAGCATTGTATTTTCCTTGTCGAATTTACAATGGCCAATCTCATCTATAATTAGACATTGGTATCTAACAAGGGTATTAACACAGCTGGCTGTTGAACCGGATTTTCTTGCTCTGTTGAATTTATCCCTCAGCTCAGTTGCCTTAATAAAATATACTTTTATTCTGCGCTGCGCGCATTCATAACCATATGCTTGGGCAAGATGAGTTTTACCAATACCAGGTGGGCCTACAAATGTAATATTGGAGCCAGAGTAAAGTGTTGCCAAACTGCTTATGCCTTTTATACGCTCCACATCCTGTCCCCTTATACGTGTGAAGTCGAAGTTATCAAAGGTTTTCGGAGCACTTTTAGGCAATCTGCTTTTGTTTAATATATCCTGAACCATGGCTGCATCTTTTTTAGTCGAAAGATACGTGAAAAGATGTGACAAGGCTTCCATTGTTTCTGCTGTATAGTTTCCATCCACGGCAATCTTTGCAAGCTCAGCTCCGCAGAGATCAATCTTGAGGTTTACACAACAGTCATTAATATTTTCAAACATATCAGTCATTCCACATATCCTCCGTATCACCGAAATTGAATTTATCGAATGTTACAGAGCTTTCATGAGGAAGCTGACGTATAGTGGTTTTTACTTTTGCTGTAGGAAATTCTTCAGGTTGTTCAATATTTTCATACTGTCCAATACAAAATGAATCCTTACGGCTCCATGTAACATCATGAGTAGTAAGGTGCTGCTTTAAGTCATCTGAATAGATGTATAGCTTGTCACCCTGCCTCATCACCCTTGCAAGCCTCCTGGTATAGGTATATGGTACACCAAAGCGCCTGCTCTCATAGTTTACAAAGCCATCGAAGCTAATCGTTCGAAGCGGTGCTAAATAAAATTTAAGGTTATCGCTGAGCTCCAGTGCATGAAGAAAGCATGAACATTTTGTTGCATGTATATCAGCAGGTTTGCCCTCAAGAAATGTACGGTAAACGTTATTCTTGTTATCACACCAATTAAGTGCTGCCATATTGAGGTCAGTTATGTTCAGAAATTCCCTTCCTGCAAGGAAGTTATCCTTTACGAACCTGACTAGGCGCTCCACACGTCCCTTGGTAAATGGATGTCTGGGCTTACATAGCTTGGTCTTAAAGCCAACAGTATTCATAAAGTCTTCATAGTCATTGTTCCAGATAGGATGGCCTTCAATATCGCGTTTTAAAACAACACTTTTCATGTTGTCTGTAAGGATATATTCCGGAACCCCAAGCCGGTCAAATGCCCTTACCAGACCAATGAATAGATTCTCCTGTTTGGCACTGGAGAAAAACTCTATATAGGCTGAGCAGCAGTGGTGGCAAACAACGGCAAAGCATGCTACTTGGTATTCTTTGCCCAATGGATCAACAACCTTGGTAAAGCCCCAGTCCATCTGGAATGCTTCTCCTGGTTGTGTGTTATACCGTCTACCACGACTGCCTTGAGGGGCCACTAAAATACGTTTAGCAGGAACAAGGTCTTTATTGCTGGATATATAGTTTTTTACAATAGTAAGACCGCCAGTGAAACCTTCTTTCTTAAGCTCGGAGAAGATAACAGCTGAGTTTGTTACTCCTTGCTTCAAGTACGTATTAATAACTTCTTTAAACGCATCAAGTTTCCCTTTACGCTTAACACATGGTAATTTAGATTTGATACCGTTTTGGAAGCCATTCTTTTTTAGAGTACGCAGCTTGCTGCGAGATAATCCAGTTAATCTGCCAAGCTCTGCAAGATTTACCTTATCTAAAGGTATATTGTGGCCTGCTTTGGCTTCCATTACTTCTAAGGCTTGTGCTATAATTGGCACTAAGCCATTACCTTTTATATCATTCAAATTGTCTCCTTCCAGCTGGGTTAATTGGTCACTATCCAGTTTAGAGGAAACGAATGAAAAAAGGAATGGCTATTTATATACCGACTAAAATTGGTGAATTTTGACCGACCCTGAGTGGCTAATTTCGGCCGACTCTAACAA
>NZ_JHYA01000014.1 GCF_000621545.1 Anaerovibrio lipolyticus LB2005 | reverse complement strand
ATTTTAGAAAATATCACAAAGATTCCAAACATTCAACGACTTTGCAAAAAGTGGTCGATTTTTGCAAAAAGTGGTCGATTTTTAGACCTTTTGACTTTTCTGTTATAACAATATTGTTATACTTTTGTAGTGGTAAACTAAAAAAATTGCATCAAAAAAGCCGGGTTTAAAGCCCGGCTAGTATGATTTTGAAATCGGCCTTAAAACGCATCTGAGAGCGTCACAATATATACCATCTTTTTAGAGTGTACTAATTCTTTCCACCTCAGTCTTAGCGCCATCAAAATCGACATGGGTATAAACATTTAATGTAACACCGATTTCAGAATGGCCCATCAGATACTGAAGTGTCTTTGGATTCATTCCAGATTTTTATAATTCGCATAATAAAATAGCCAGGGAACCTTAATATCCCCTGGCATATAAAGCAGATATTATTGTAACTTCATTAAATCTAACTGAACAGCTTGGTTACGAGCGACATATACCACGCCTATTACTTGTACAATATCTTTTTCTTCATCTATCCAAAAATATACAAAGAAATTTCTGACAAGCATTTTACGAATTCCCTCACTTCTCCACCTTTTATCCTCAATAAGTTTTATCCGTTCGGGCATAGTGGATAGGCTCTTGATTTCCTCTTTTAATAAAGACAATACATTTTTTGCTGCATCAGGTGCATACAAATCCTCGGAAATATACTTATGTATACTGCGGAGATTATCTTTAGCCTGTCTTGTAATCTTAACTTTATATACTTTCACCAATCAGACCCCCAACTCAGAAAAAACTTCATCCACGTCGGAGGATTCATCCTGCTTGGCCTGCTTTAATCCAGTTTCCATAAATTTATCAAACTGTGCATTTGTCATTTCGTCACGTGCCATTATTTTATTAGGAAGTGTCAGACTAAACGGGATACCATTATGGGCTATAATTTGTCTATAGAACATATCGATTGCCACAGAGCGCGGTATACCAAGATTGGCAAGGATTATTTCTGCCTGTTCTTTTATATCAGCTTTCATTCTTAAATTAACATTTGCTGTTTTTACTGCCATACCAAATCACCTCTTTACACAATAATATACAAAAGTAACGCAATTCGCAATACATTTTATATAAATTAAAAGCGGCCCTCACTGAGAGCAGCTATGAGTGGTAAAAAAAGTGGGACTGCCGAAGCAGCCCCTTCAAATATTATTTTAGAAATTCCAGGTTGCGCCCAATTGAACGCTGCCGCCCCTTTGCTTACCTATCCAACCATTAAGACCAAAGTCAAGCGTCAGCGGTCCATCACCGGGCTTCACCTGCCAGCCAAGCTCAAGCAAGCCACTGCTGCCTTTCATGCTTGGGCTTGGAACGCTGTTGCCATTAAAATGCGCCCTTGCCTCACTGCCAAATTCGTACTGGTAAGCAATGCCACCGTAATAGCTGTTTTTATCGTTGATCTTATGGGTAAAACGTGCGCCTATACGGATGCGGTTGCTATCCACAGCATCAAAGTCACCCGTCTCGTTATTCATTCCTGCAATGTGAATGGTAGTAGTATCCCCACCCTGATGGCTGTAAAAATACTTAAAATAGCCATCCACTGTGTTGTTGTGACCAATATCAAAAACTTTGCCCAGGCCAATATGAGCTGCCAAATAATTTGAGTAGCTGTCATAATTTACATGACCAACACCATTTATATCAGACTTATAGTCAGAATCTACCCGTCCACCACGGAGGCTTCCCTCGTAATAGAAGCCATCGTTATTGACCTGACGCGCCATGATGCCGACTCCATAATAGTGAGCACCGCCCTCACCGTGGGTTCCATCATCAAGATAGCTGTCATAGCCACCGCCACCATATTCCACAATCGGACCAAAGAGCAGCTTTCCTTGAGAGTTGTTTATCTCACGGGCAAACCCCAGATTCAGCCCAAAGCCCTTGGTATCCACATGGGAACCGCTTTCTGCCCGCAATGATGAACCGCCGAAGGCCGCAAAGGGGGTAAAGCCGCCGGCAGCCTTCGCGCCTATTCCCGTACCATTGGCCGCCTTTTCAACAGCAACGGCATTAGCTGCCTGTTGGAAGCCTTGGGAAGCCAGCATATCAGCCCCAGCATTTACAAAGGTTGTGGCAGCTGCTCTTGTTTCTACCAAGGACTTAGCCCGCTCCGAAGCGTTATTTTCTACAACATCCCCTAAGGTGGCGGTAATATCTGTACTGTTTTGCCTAATGTTAAATTCATAAGAAGTATCCACGGTAAGGCTGGTGGCCTTTGGAGGTGTGGTCAGCTTCGTGGTAACAGCCGTACCTTCGAAACCTTTTTCGTTTTTTAGCAACGTTACACTATCTCCCTGTGAGAGCTGCACACCTGTAAGTGCTGCTGCACCGACGGTCACACCATTCAAAGATGTTTTTTGGTCAGTAACTGTAACCATCGTATCACCGGCCACAATATCGGCAGGCATGTAAAAATTCAGATTTTGCACATCACCAATTTCTTCTACAGTAATATTCTTGGCAGCAAAATTAATAGTGTTGCCGGAAGATGTAGGGGCATATCCACCATAAATTCCCCTAAATGTCATGCCACTTTTCAAGATATTGACCGTATTATCAGCAGCAGAGCCGTCAAGAGATTTGCCGCCATAAACACGGTACACAGTACCACCGGAAATATTAACTGTATTCCCGTTAGCAGCTCCATCATTTGTATCACCGCCATAAATCTTCATTACTTCACCACTGGTAAAAGTAACAGTATTATTATTCGCATTACCACTAACCGTACTGCCACCGTATGCCGATACAACCTCTCCGCCTGATATGTTCACCTCATTATTTGATGCACCCGCATTGGCTGCTCCACCAAAAATAGCCTGTATATTCGTACCATTATTGATAAACAGTTTATTTCCGTTGGCCTGACCGTTCATACCTTCAGCGTAGGCAGCATGCAAATCCTTATTCTTAAAATTACCACCATCCACCGTAAGAGTGTAGCCAGATAACGTAATATCAGCAGCATTCGAAAACTTAGCGGCATAATAACTATTGAACTCTGTGTTATCATCGCCACTAATCTTCAGTGATGTATCATTTTTAAGATAATATATAGTAACCGGGCTAGTTGCTTTTTCCAAATCCGCTGTAGCTCCGGCCGGTTCACTGGTAATTACCACTTCCGCCGATGCCATCCCACTGCCCGCTATCCACAGCGATACAGCAAGCGCCAGAGCCATATGTCCCTTTAAACCTTTCCAGCCCCTGCCCTGATTGGCTTTATTGAGGCTGATGTCCCCCCCTAGTGGATATTCATACTTCCTTGTAGTCATTTTCATATCCTCCCTGCTTGTCCATTGTGCCATGAGGCACGTTTTTCTCCTTGTTTTAGAAAATATCACAAATATTCCAAACATTCAACGACTTTGCAAAAAGTGGTCGATTTTTGCAAAAAGTGGTCGTTTTTTAGACCTTTTGACCTTTCTTATATAACAAAAATTGCATAAAAAAAAGCCCCTGCCTATTGATAGACAAGGGGTATTAATACGAAAAACCGCCACGGCTACCAACTGAGACGGCTTTTCTATAAACTGTTTCTTGTTCGGGGCTGACCGTCTATCGGTAGCACCTTTTTCTTAGGTTCATTATACCATTTTTAGTATAATCTTGAAAGTTCCAAACATTTGGAGATAGAATAAGGAAACTTCCTATGCTTTTCTTGCCTTCAGCAGCTCCTCAATCTGCTCAAAATGCTTCCGAATTTCTTTTTCCACCTCATCGGCTTCATATCCTTCAGATTGTGCCTTTGCAGCCTCCTTGGCGGCCTGTTTTTTCTTGGCTGCCTCAGAAATTGTACCTACAGCCTCTACAACTATACCAACCATTACATTCAGCAAGGTAATAGAGGTAAGAAGGATGAACACAAGGAAATAAATCCAGGCGTAAGGCTGAACCTCCATTATAGGTCTGGCCACAGCTGTTGCCCAGGACTCAAAGGTCATAACCTGGAACAACGTAAACATGGAGCCACCAACACCACCAAACAGCTCAGGGAAGTTATCACCATACAGAGCACTGCCAAAAACTGCAAAGATATAAAATATAATAAACAAAAGAACCAATGCCCAGCTCATACTAGGTATGGCCTTTAACATGGCTGAAACCAATATCTGAAGCTCAGGGAATTCTGCCAACGCCTTCAGTAATCTAAATATACGAAATGCCCGGATAATAGATACACTGGAAGAAATAAAGATTATGGAGCTGGCCACAACAACGAAATCAAAAATATTCCAGGCATCTGACCAGAAATTTCTCCGATAAACCAGCAGCTTGGCCACCAGCTCTATTACAAATATCACCAAACAAGCCTTATCCACTGCCTCCAGAAGAAAAATCTGTTCCGCTGTCAATGACCTGTCTGTCAATATACCCAACACAATAGCATTTAATATAATAACAGAAGTAATTATTTTCTGGGTGTGCTTCCATTCAAGTGCTTTCTGTAGTATTTCCATACTAATAGACTCCTCAAGACAAAAGGCGCGACAAACATTCGCGCCTTTATTTTTATATCTTTCGAGCCGGATGACTCACCATCTCTGGTGAACCATCCAACTCAATAAGAAGGGTAAATTTTACTCAACTACCCAAACGTCGCCGTCCTCGTCCACGAGAACATCGCCGGACTCTACAGGCTCATCAACAATAAGCTCAACTTCCTCATCCATTAAAGCGTAGTTAGAAGAAGTTACGTTGCAGTCCAGAGAAGCTGCACTAGCCATCTGAGCACCCAAAGCAAATACCATAGCTGCCAAAATCATACTAAACTTTTTCATAAGTATAATCTCCTCTCAATTTTAAAAAACATTTTTACCCTTTGCATACCATGACAGTACCTTAAAGAATTACAAACCATTTACAAACTTCTTCAGGCCATCAACATCAACTGGAGCCCAATACATCTTGCCATCGTCACCCTTAACGACTTCGCATTTGCACTCATAGGTCTGACCCATCTTGAGTGGGAACTCGTTGATGTAGTTCTCAATGCACTCCAGAGTAGCCTTCTGGAAATCTGGATCCTGCTTAAACTGCTCAACAGTGTAGCCATTAGCCTGCAGGGCACCCAATACAACGCCAAGAGCGAGAATATCCTCATTCGTCTCAGCCAGCTTTGCAGCACCTGCCTGATCAAGAACATTGGCTGTTACCTCTACTACAGGATGCTCAGCATCATCTGTCTTAATCTTGGTCTTAATCTGCATAGCTGCCTTCATCTTGGTGATGTATGTTGCAGTGATATCCTCAACATTTGCATCATTCAGTGGGAACTTAGCAAAAGCCTTCAGCAAATCGCCAATCACTGCCTCCTGAATCTGCTCCTCCTGAGCCTTTGTCATGCCGGTAGCTGCCATGCTATCTGATACGCCATAGGCCATTATCTCAGAATAGCCCAAAACAGCCTTGTCGGCAGTGTCCTTTGGCTTCTCCGTGCCACAGCCCGCGATAGCGAAAATGGCAATCAAAGCCACCAACCCTAACAGCAATTTTTTCATCATCTTGTTTTTCCTCCCTGAATTTAAATACTATTTGCCATCATGGTATTGTCTACTCAGAAGAAGAATATTTCTCCCTACTAGACAATTCAATTTTAAAATAATATTCAGTCAATTTCAACAACTTTGCAAAAAGTGGTCGATTTTTAGACCATTTGACTTTTCTTGTATAACAATAATGTTATACTACGATAGAAAATCATTTTAAAAAGATACCCAAATACAAAAAAGGACTGCCGAAGCGGCCCTTTTTTTACATTTTTCAAGTAAATAACCGTTAACAAAGGATTTACACTGTATATATTGTCCTATTTTTTAACCTTTAGCAGGAAAATTAAAATATATATTGAATACTCTAAATCGTGAGATGATGTTTTAATATTTTAGGGGAAAATGTGTTAGAACATCAAAAGTTATATTTTTATTTTTTGGAGGGGATTAATTATGAAGAAGAAAGCATTAAAAGCAGCAATTTTAGGTCTGGCTCTCAGCGTGTCAGCTACTGCCATGGCCGCCACTGGTATGTCCGGCTTGTCACCATTAGATGGCAGACCTGAGACCAACGCAAAGAAAATGCTGCCTAAAGCCACCTACAAAGTGGAATCTGTACACCAGGTTGAGGGACGCCAGGGTGTAGCTTCTGAGGGTGATTATTTTTGGGTTTCCGGTTCCAAGACTCTTGCAAAATATGACAAGAATTGGAATTTGATCGAGATTAACAAGAATCCTTTTGAGGGATACAGCATTCCATCCAACCATATTGGCGATATTGATGTTTACAACAACGAAATCTATGTAGGCGCTGAGAATTTCATGGATGGTGTTGGCAAGGACATTCAGATTGCAATTCACGATGCTGATACCTTGAAATTAAAGAGAACCTTCTCCTTTGAGCCTTCATCAGGTCAGGAAGAATGCTCTGGTATTTGTGTTAATCCAGATACCCAGACCGTGTGGATGTGTTCTTGGGTAGGTGAAGAATCTGGACGCTATCTCTATGAATATGATTTAAAGACCGGCAAATATCTCCGCAAGGTTCATCTCCAGTGCCCTCCACAGTGGGTACAGGGAATAGCATATTACAATGGTTCTTTCTATCTCACTGCAGATGACGGCACCGCTGATGAGATTGAGCCAGACCATGTATACCGCGTAGATATTCAGCCAGGTGCATCCAATGCCACCGTTGTTCTCGAGAGAACCCTTGACGATGTAACCTTCCAGGGAGAAATCGAGGGTATTACCTTCAACAAGGCAAAGAAGCAGATGCTGGTTCACTACAACCGTGGCTCCCGTATCGTACTGGGCATGGTAAAGGGCTTCTATCCTGGCTATGATAAGGAAATTTCCGAAGTATTCTGCTATGATATTAAGAAAAAATAAACTTTCTTAAAGTCCACATAAGGACTCCACAGCAATAATTAAGGCCTTCTATGATGTATTTAATCCTAGAAGGCCTTTTAGTATTTAAAAAAATGGAATTCATGGTCTTTTTGCTATTTTTTCCCTTTGATATCTTCCATCAATTTTACCAGCTTATCATGCCAGCCTTTTTGGAAGAATTTACATGTATCCTCATCTCTGGCCAGTAAATCCTCACCACCGCCTACAGCTGCAACATGGCCCCGACAGCCACCAGCACAACAGTTACGGTATTTACAGGACTCACAGCCTGGATTATGAGCAAAATACTCCCGTAGACGCATATCAATAAAGTCCATATAATATGAGTCCTTCAACGCAGAGCTAAGGGAAGTAGTTTTTAAATTAGGAAAATGACGGCGTCCGCCCTCCACGCTCCCCATAGGAATGCATGGAACCATATAACCATCAGGGGTTATATACATTTGGCTGCGTGCATGACCGCAAAGGCAGTAATTATCACAGTCCTCATCCTCCAAATTCTTTTTGCACGGAATTATATAGTCATCCTTATCAATATTACTGAAAATGCCTGCCAGCATTATATTGAGAGGTGCTCCATCCTCGTAAAATTGCGGGATATAATCTAAATATACCTGATATTCCTCCTCCATGGTTATGGCCTTATCCGCAATAGCCAAGCCTTCTCCTTCCAGACTCAAGCGATTCACCTTCAGGGTTTGACAGCCAAGTTCCCCAAGGAGCTTTACGCTTTCCCGCAGAGCATTAATATTGCCTTTGTGCAGACAATACTCCGCCCCAGTAGGAAAGCCACGTTCCTTGCACAGCTTAAAGGCATGCTTTACTGCCTTTTCCACTCCCGGGATTCCCCGTAGCCAGTCATGGCAGTCAATGCCGTCAAAGCTCATATTAAATTCTGGCTTTATTCCCCGGCGCTCAAATTCATCAAGTGTATGTTCATTTACAAGCAATCCATTTGACATAACGGTGGTAATAAGGATATCTGCATCCAGAAGTGCGTCAACAATTTTAAAGAAGTCGCGACGCAACAGGGCCTCGCCTCCGGTCAGGGAAACTACACGCACGCCAGCCGCCTCCATTTGCCGAACAATGTCCAGACAATCCTCAAGGGAAGGCTCGTCATCCATGCTTGTTTTTGAAGTAGTACGCGTCGGCGCGGACATATAGCAGTGACGGCAGCGACAATTACAATTTCCCGTAATGGACCAATGAATGGAGTAAAGAAAGCGATTAGGATATGCACGGTATTTTTGCTCCTCAGAAAGAGGTACCGGTATATCAGTTTCTTCCAAAATGCCTTCCTCAGATAGCTCCTTAAGATACTTCTTTTCTGTTGGTGAAAAAAGAGGACTATTTGCAGGTATGGAGCTGCAGGCCTTTTGTAATGCCCGATAAACATCCGTGGGCATAAAGCTGACTGCTTCTGAAAGATGTCTCACAATACCCGTAGGTAGCAGTTCCCAGCCCCTTAATCGCAAATCTTCTTTCAGCTTATAATACACACGAACCAACTCCCCTCAGTTTTATCTATACAAGAGTTAATTTCTACAAATAATACCAATATCCTGCAAATTCTCTTGGCAATTCATAGGTCAGCAGCTCTACAGCAACTAAGGCCCCCTACGATTAACACATAATCATAGAAGGCCTTTTAATAGCTTCAAAAAGCAACTTTTAAGTTTTTACTCAGCAGCTCAGCTCTGCTTGTCCTTATATATTGGAGCCCAATCTCTTCCGAGATCTCTGTAGCCAAACCATTTGGTGGAATTATCCCAGAAGAACTGATAGCGTGCAGAGCTAGGATATGGGCGGTATACCTGGTCAAAGGCCAATACCAGCTTTCCATCTCTCAACACTACGATAGTAGGCCGTGCGCCTGTTTCATGAGCGTAGTTCAAGCTGTCAATATAGGTCATCATGGTTTTCTTTTCTGGGGAATAACCGTACATATAAGCACGTTCCATGGACTCAATTACAAAGTATAATTCGCTGTTGCTGGTATTTTTGATTACACGGAAGGTGTATCCATTCTCTACCTGTGGGTAATAGTTATCAGATATTCTCTTATCATCCAACCAGGTGATTACATGCATTTTCTTGTCACTGCTGGAATTCCATAGCTTTCTCATCTGGATCTTCAGGGTACCATAAGGAGTATTGAAGTTTTCGTTAACAGCCTCATCTTCTCCCAAATTCTCGGAGAAATTGTACGCTTCGTAAACCATCTGATAGGTTTCCGCAGCAAAGCACATGGACGCACATGCCATAACCAGCATACCAACTAAAACGGCAAATAATTTTCTCATCTTGTTTCCTCCCTCTTTACAACAAAATACATTTTGGATAATCAACCAATAAGCATCGAAATCCAGCTTCGATGTATTTCTACAAAAAAAGGAGTAATTCCTTCTTTTTTGTTGAAATTTATGAAGTCATCCACAGATAAATCATGAAATTATTTTGATTCGTCCCTGTACTTTGCTGTACTCAGGGGTAATCTTCCCATGAAGTCTGTCTGTAATGTATTTCTGCAGACATTCACTGTCCCAAAGGCCAAGATTTTCAGCTGAAATAATTGCATCTTTAGCTGTTAGTCCGGTGTAGCTGTCACCGCCTGCTTTAATGAAGTTGTTTACAACTATTCTGTATTCGGCATCAGGATCAAAGGCTTTTCCTCCTACAGAATTTATAGTAACACGACTTCCGGGAGCTGCCGGAGCATAATACATGGAACGAGGATACTGAGGTCCCTTCTGATAAGGAACCGTTAAATTCAAGGTATATTCAATACCGGAAACCTGTGGGAAGCCACCCATTTCATCAGGAGTGCACTGGGTTGAAGCCTCAATAATCTCCAAAAGCTTGGAGCCTTTTATGGTAAGAACCCACATATCATTATCGAATGGGAATACAGACTGAATATCCTTAACCTTGATTTTTCCGGCATTGAAGCCGGTTCTGATGGCTCCACCATTTACAATACAGCCATCAGCCTTTTTATCCTGGCCCAAAATCTGATTTGACTGCCATAATATTGCATCTGAGCAGAAATCCCCCATGGCCATTTCCTGATTTCTCAGCCCCGGCATAAACTCTCCACTCATATCATTAACTGCGTCTCCAACAGTAGTGGACAAATGTAAATCAACATTATAGGAGGCATTGTTCACTAGCTTCTCCACATTTCTGTCAGCCTTTGTGTATTCCCCAAGGGAAATCATCTTTTCAGTCCATTTGCCGTCCTCGTACACTATACAGCCCAAATGCTCGGTAAAACTACCGGTTTCCACTTGTAATGCATTGCCAACAATATTATTTTTCACTAAGTGATCGTGACCATCAATAAAAATATCAATGCCATTTACATTTGCAATAACGTCCTCGGAACGGCTGCCCATGCAGCTGTCTTTACTGCCCAAATGCCCCAACGCAATAATGAGATCGCATTTTTCGGCAATCATTTTGCTAACATACATCTGGGTGCTGGCCATAAGCACCTTTCCTTCAAGAAAGTTCAAGGTGGCGACATTTTCAGGAAGGGCACTGGTCTTTGTTTCCGGAGTGGTTAAACCAATAATACCGATTTTGCCATACTCCTTTTCCAGAATAGTATAAGGCTTCACAAAGGTATTTTCGGTATTGTTGTCGATAATATTGGATGAAATAAACGGAAATTTAGCTTCCTTCATGCGTTCTTCCAATACACCAAGGCCGTAATCGAATTCATGGTTACCAATAGTTGCAGCATCATAGCCTATGGCATTCATAAAATTAATGCAGGATTTGCCCTTGTCATATTTTGCCAGGGCATTCCCCTGAATAATGTCCCCAGCATCCAGCATAATAACATTATAGCCCTTGGACTCCATATCCTTCTTGATCTGGGCAATTATAGGCATACCTATATGCTTGTCGTCTCCCTTGACAAAGCCATGGGTATCATTAGTGTGCAGTATCATTACCTTGCTAAAATCGGCCGCAAATACCGTCTGGCAAAGTAATAAAAATACTACCAGAAACGAGTACAAGGAACGCTTAAAAAAGTTGTAGCCCTTTTGATTCATTGTTTTTCATCCCCCTAAGAAAATAAAATGACTTAATTTATACTGCTATCTTGGCTTCTCCAACCACTTCGCCCTTGGCATTTCTTATGGTTCCGTCACGGTGGTAGGTTCTTATGATTTTATCCTCTCTGGTTACCAGCACTGTGTCCCCATCAGAATTTTGCTTAAATCTTCCCATTAACTGGCCATCACTGTCTACGATGGTACCTGAAGCCTTGGTAAAGATAAGCTCATTGCCGTCCTCCAGAAGAATACGGTCCGTATCTGTGGACTCATCATAAATTATTTCGGAGATATCCTCTCCTTTTTCATTCTTTATAGTAGTATGGTTGTCATCATCATCCCTAATGGTCTGAATGCCACCATTAAAGAGTGTCTGAAAGCCAGCTTTGCCTTCATATTTTTCAGCACCAACATATATTCCCCGCACCGCAAGGGTTGCCATCGAGGATTCAATAGCCGGTGAAAGAGCCGCTGCATTTTCCACAAACCAGCTTCCCATATCCACATTGGCCACATCCATAATCGTAGTTACCTGACTTGGCATTTCTACAGTTGGTACATGAACAGTATTATTCACTCCATCGATTCCTGCAATGCCATCGGTGCCGTCTGCCAGGGAACCGGAGAACAATGTATCTCCTCCAAGGTCAATTTTAAGGAATGGTAATACCATGGCCATAACCACCAACGGGGTTAAGCCGATTACATAGAAGGCCCTGTCTGTAGTATAACCGTGCTTATACAGCCAGCCCAGAAGCCTGTGGAAGAAAAATGCCAAAAACAGAGGCAAAATATATGAGCCCACATGGAGAGCTTCCTTGATAAAGCCAGTGGTGGCGTTGACAGCATCCACTCCCTGCTGGCCAAAGGTTTCCACAGCAGTTTCGCCACCAGCATTAAAGAAATCCACAACTCTAAGGGTAGCCTGAACCACTACAGTTTCATAAAAGAAGGAATTAAAGACCACAACCAGCAGATATATTCCATAGGCGTACAGGCCAACGCTTAAGGCCCGCCAATTATCTATGACAAAGCTGATACGCATAAGGAAAAATATCAATGCCAGACAGGCCACAGCAAAGCCTAATGGTGGGAATATGGCCGTCAGTATAAAGACCGCCAGCATAATTAGTATTGATTTCTTCAGCACATTCATGGCTGTCATGGTAAAAAACACAAAGCTCAGAACCAATCCTAAAAGGGCTGAATTAGTATCCAGAGTAAAGCCCAAGGAAAGCCACCATATCAGCAAAAACAGGTAATGCTTTAGTGTAAATATCCCCTTACCGTCTCCGCTATTTTCCATGTCAGTTCACCCCACCTTTAATTTGTTTTAAAAAAATTTCCCAAATACAATTATAACGCAGCTACTCATAATTTTCCCATAAAAAAGAAAATAGAATAACTGCGTTATGTTTTTACGCAAATATAAACTGCCAAGCTTTATGAAGATGTTTTCTTAAGAACTCCAAACCCTCTTTTTCATATTCAGGGTCACAATAGCATCTATTAAGTACGTTAGTGGCTGGGAAGGTAAGAACCTTGGCAACGTAATCAACATCAATGTCTGCATCCGGCTTTCTCAGCTTAACCAGACGCTCCACCAGATTGAGGGTATGCTTCTCAGGCAGCTCATAGCACTTTTCAATGTACATGAGACGAGCCCGTTCATTGCGGAACTGCTCAATAGTCAGCAGCTTTTTAATGCTCTTCAAAATTTCATCATGCAGAACATTTTCTACGAACGGCATTAAATAATTGACAAAGCTATCCTCATCCATTTGTTCAATATCAATGTCATCCAGATCTGCCACAGACAGGCTATGTTCCTCATAGAGCTCCACTACCCAATCACTGATAGCCTCTACAATTTCCTTTTTGCCGGTGAAATGCTTGTACAATGAAGGCGGAGTTACCTTCACAGCAGCTGCAATCATTTCAACCCCAACAGCCTCATATCCATACTCTGAAAATAATCTAAGTGACTCCTTTAATATTCTTTGTTTAGTATCTGTGCGTCTTATGATAATCAAACCCCTTCTGTAATAACCATAAAAACAAAACTTACTTATCCAGATTCCTCTTTTCATTATAATTAGAAAAGTAAAGTTTTACAAGCTAAAGTGTTATTTTTCTTTATAAAAGCTAATAGTATTTAATAATACGTTAATTTTATTTCGTCAAATCAACGATGATTATATTTTCGGAAGGTATTTTTATTCTACAACATACATTATATTTATAATTGTCATCCAATTCCGGATGAGAAAAAATAAAACCAGGAATAACAGAGGCACTTCCATAGAAAAGGCTTTCCATATCAGCTTGGGTTGCCTTGGCATAGCTTTCCAGCCTGGTCCACTTATCTGCCGTCATATTATATTCATCCAGATACTCTGCCAGCTCTTTTGTATTTTCCTCCACATCACAGCCGATTTCCGCACCAATAGGGCCATCAGCTATGGCAATGGCACACATAGCCCTGTCTCCGGAATAGGCGAGACTGAAGCCCAGTTCAGGATGCTTGGAATAAAATGGCTTACCGTTATTATTAAATTGCAGCTCCAGCTCCTGCTCTTTGTAGCCGGCCTCCTTTAAGGCCCTGGATAAAAGCACCCCTGCCGCCAAAACTGCCTGTTTGTCACGCTGGTCCTCTGTTTTATCTATTTTTTCTCTCCTATATTCATTGGCATTATCATAAAACTGCTGAAACAGCCCCTTGTCCTGGAGCTTGGAGCTGTCAGTAATATATACCTTTACATTTATATTATGAACCATATCTGTCATGAAAATTTCCCCCTAAAAAATCTCCTGAAGGACTCTTGAGCGAATCCATCAGGAGATTTTATTTTGAATTATCTTTTTTACCAGTTTATGAACCTTGGCAGCAGATTAAAGCTTAAACTTGGTTACATAATTCTGGAGAGACTGGGACAGCTCTGCCAAGGATGTACTTGCTCTGGCAATTTCATCCATCATGGCTGCCTGCTCTTCAGTGGAAGCACTTACGCCCTGAGCCTCATTTGCGGAACGATTACCCAACTGAAGCACATTATCCATGATATCTCTGATATCGTTGCAAACGATACCAGTCTTTTCGATGGCCTTCAGGGATACATCGATCTGGGTATTCATGTTGGTAATAAGCTCGGAAATCTGATCAAAAGCAGCTCCTGCTTCAGAAACAATCTTCGTACCTTCCTGTACGCCCTCATTGTTTTCCTTCATGGCCTGAACAGCCTTAATGGTATCAGACTGGATAGTAGTAATCATGTCGGAAATACTCTTGGCAGCAATCTCAGACTGCTCTGCCAGCTTTCTTACTTCCTCAGCTACTACAGCAAAGCCACGACCAGCTTCACCAGCACGGGCTGCCTCTATAGCAGCATTAAGAGCCAACAAATTGGTCTGACTGGCAATATTGGAAATTGTCTCAATAACCTGAACGATGCTGGCGGAACGCTCACCAAGGGCTTCCACGATAACGGAGGAAGCATCTATCTGCTTGGACATATTGTGCATAGTCTCAATGGCCTTACGAACAGTAACCTGACCATTGGCAACACCCTTAAGACTGTCATTGGCAGCTTCCTTCATATCGTTGGAATAATTTGTAAGGTCAGTCATGTCATTATTCATGTTGCTAACCTTATCATGAGTATTTTCCAGCTCTCTTACCTGATCCTGGTTATTTTCAGCCATCTTTACTGCGCTATTGGCAACCACACGGATACTTTCACCTGTCTGATTTGCAGTAGCTGTAAGCTCCTGGCTGGCTGCGGCTACCTGCTCTGCTGAGTGGGCAATGTTGGACATCAATGTTCTGATAGCATTCTTCATGCTGTTGGTATCATGAGCCAACAGAGCAATTTCGTCACTACCTTCAATATGGAGATCCGGAATACTGAGGTCTCCATTTGCCACATGCTCCAGAGCACTCTGAACCGACTTAAGAGGACTTAAGGTATGACGAACAGCAAAGGTGACAACTACGCCCATAATTAGGATAAGAATAACAGTAGCAATAGCCATACTTGTCATAAAAGCGTTGGCCATTACATCAAGGTCTGTGGCTGGTACACCTACAAACAGCATACCAATAATATTATTGCTGGAATCTTTAACTGGCTGATAGCATACGTAATAATCTTTGCCTACTACTTGTGTTACCATGTTTACGGTTTCACCCTTATTAAGAACTCTATCAGCTACCTCCGCAGAACACTTGGTGCCGGTGGCACGGGAGCCGTCTTCTTTCTTAACTGTAGTGGATACACGGGTATCACCTTGGAAGATGGTAATGGCATCACCTGTTTGTTCGCTCAAACGGTCAATATTGTCCGTCTTGCCATTTATAAGGGCATCACCCTTGTACAGCTGACCGTTTTTAATACTCCAGGAGCCATCATACTTGCCGTCCATAACTTCACGCAAGTAAAAGCCATCATTTAATGCCTTGTTTGTCAGAGCTTTATCGAATCCCGATATAGCATTCCGATATCCTAGAAATGCCGTCACCAGACAAACAGCGATAACACAGATACTAAAAAACAAAATAGCCTTTTTTTGCATATTCATTTTTTAAACACCCCTTTATACTTATAATTCCCCCTCGGCTTATGTCCAAGTTTTTAACCACAAAACAGCTATCACTGTCCTAATTATGAGTTAATATTTCTACACGATAACTTATTATCCTTCTTTTTTTGAAAAAAAATTAATTTTTCGCCATAAATTATCTGCAGTAAATAAAATTACGTCCTTCATTTCCAAAAAGCTTTTAGCTTATCAATACACTCCTGCATATCCAGAGGCATAGGGGCGGTGACCTCCACCATTTGTCCTGTAACGGGATGCTGAAATTGAATAGCAGAGGCATGAAGGGCCAGACGATTAATCAATCTTGAAGGAGTGCCATACATCTTGTCCCCCAATACCGGGTGTCCTGCAAAGTCCATGTGGACCCTTATCTGGTGGGTACGTCCAGTTTCCAGCCACAGCTCCAAAAGGGTATTGGGGCCGATTTCCTCCACCAGTTTAAAATGGGTTACCGCTGGCTGCCCCTTATCATCAGCCCTACGGCGATTTGACATACCGGGAACCTTGCCAATACTCTTTTCAATACGACCATCGGGATATTCCTCCAAGATGCCTTTACCAGTTACTATGGCATTATATATGCGGTGCATAGTATTGGACTTAAGCTGCGCCTCCAGCTTGGTCTGATATTCAGGCTTCTTGGCAAAAAGTACACAGCCGGTGGTATCACGGTCAAGACGATGCAAAGGACGAATGGTAATGGTCTGGCCCTTTTCCTGGAAATATCCCGCCAGAAAATTGGCCAAAGTGAAGCTGTCCGTCTGCCCTGTTGGGTGAACCAGCATATTGGCAGGCTTGTTCAGCACAATTACAGCATCGTCCTCGTAAAGAACATCCACTGGTCCAATCTGTGGCTTTACCCCAAAGGTATCATCGGCAAACAGGCGGATAGCAACCATATCGCCACCCTTAATACGCTGCTTTGAATGAACAGGGCGTCCATTTACAAATACATTCTTGGAACGAAATAGACGCTGGCGATTGCGTGAGGATACCTTCATTACTGATTTTAAATAATCCTCCACAGCCATATCGCCATATTTATCCGCCACAATATATTTTTTTAATGAATTTTGATTTTTCTTCATACAAGCTACTGTCCTATCATTTTTAGGAATTCAGCCTCATCAATTACGGGAATGCCAAGCTCCTGGGCCTTGGTCAGCTTACTTCCGGCAGCATCACCAGCCAAAACATAGTCTGTTTTCTTGGAAACACTGCCCGCCGCCTTGCCGCCGTTGGCTTCAATAAGTGACTTGGCATCATTTCGGCTAAGGGTTGGCAGGGTACCAGTTACCACCACTGTTTTGCCAGCCAAAATATCACTGACTATACCCGTATCCTCCAGCACCATATTAACCCCCTGTGCCTTCAGACGATTAATAACATCAATATTTACCTTATCCCTAAAGTAATCATAAATTGCTCTGGAGCTGATTTCGCCAATATCACGAACCTCCATTATTGCCTCAAGATCAGCCTCTGCCAACGCATCAATACTGCCAAAGTGCAGTATAAGCTCCCTTGCCGCCGCCTTGCCGATACCGGAAATGCCAAAGCCTGTCAAAAGTCGCTGAGGCTCGTTATTCTTGGATTCTTCGATAACTGCCAGCACCTTGTCCGTGTTCTTTTCCTTACCGATAATCCCCTTTTCAATCAGCTCATCACGATGATTTTTCAGCACGAAAATATCGGCAATATCCTTTATATAGCCAGCTTCAATGAGGGCCTTGATATTCTGCTCACCTATTCCCTTGATGTTCATGGCATCACGGCTGACAAAATTAATGATATGATTTTCCAGCTGGGCTGGGCAGGATGGGTTAATACACTTGATGTCAGAGGTATTTTCCTCTCTGATGGCTTTGGCACCACATGCAGGACATATATTGCCAATGGTAAATCTCACAGCCCCGGAAGGACGCTTTTCCTTAACCACACTGCGAACCTTTGGGATTATTTCCCCTGATTTGAATACCCGAATGGTATCACCAATACATATATCCAGATCGTCAATGTAGTCCTGATTATGGAGAGTAGCCCGCTCCACCTTTGTACCGCAAAGCTGCACCGGCTCAAAGATGGCTGTTGGTGTAATGCGACCAGTACGCCCTACAGACAGCTCTATATTCTTTAAAATGGTTTCCTTTTCCTCTGGAGGGTATTTATAGGCTACAGCCCAACGAGGTACCTTGGAGGTGGCTCCCAGCTGTTCTCTCTGGGCCAGACTGTTCAGCTTTACTACAGCACCGTCGATGTCGTATTCCAGCTCACCACGGGATTCACCTATGGCATCAATGGCCGCCAACACTTCCTCAGCCGTATGGCAAACACGATAGTTGTGAATTACCTTGATGCCCTGTTTTTTCATAAATTCATATGCCTCAGTATGGGTGCTAAACTCAATGCCTTCAGCAGTCTGGAGATTGAAAACGAACATGGAGAGGTTGCGCTCCTTGGTAATACGGCTGTCAAGCTGTCTAAGGGTTCCCGCTGCACAGTTGCGAGGGTTTGCAAAGGTTTTCATCCCCAGCAGCTCCTGACGTTCGTTCACCCGTTCAAAGGCCTCACGGCTCATATACACTTCGCCACGAACTTCAAAATATGGCACCTGTTCCTTCAGCTTCTGCTTAATATCCTTAATAACTCTGGCATTTTCTGTAACATCCTCGCCCTGCACAACACCATCGCCACGGGTTATGGCCTGGGTCAGCTCACCATCACGGTAGCGAAGGGCCAGAGAAAGACCATCAATTTTTTCCTCTACCACAAACTCCGGGTTATCCAGCTGCTCCTGCAGAGAAGTCACAAAATCAGTGACCTCCTCCTTGGAAAAAACATCCTGCAAGGACAGCATCGGCACATCATGAGCCACCAAAACACCGGCCTCACGCTTGGCTACACCACCCACCATCTGAGTCGGTGATGTTTTGGTAATGAGCTCTGGATACTCAGCCTCCAGCTTTTTCAGCTTCAGCATAAGCTGGTCAAACTCGTAGTCGGAAATCTCCGGAGCATCATTGTTGTAGTACAGATTACTATGATATTTTATTTCTTTTCTGAGAGCCGCCAGCTCTTTTTTAATCTCTTTAATGTCCATGTTAAGCCTTCTTTGAATAATTATGCTTTCTTAATAGGGGCATATTTAAGTACCAGCCTCTTTACTCCCTTATTTGGAAATGCTATCTGAAGCTCGGCATTTTCCCCACTGCCAATAACCGAAATAACTGTTCCTGTACCAAATACACCATGTACTACCTTGTCCCCGGCCTTCCACTCAATGCTGGTATCCGGCTTTATACGGCCAGATGGTTTGTTAGTGGTTGCTGTAGCAGAATTACTGGTATTGGTTACAATTCTGGCAGGTCCAGTGGTACCACGAACGGTTTTAAGGGCATCCATGGCAGACATGGACTGACCCTGATGGCCCGTATTGCTACTGCCTTGGGAGAACCGTGGCATATATGAGTTTCCCTGTCCTCTGTTATTTCCATAGGCACCGAAGCTGTTTCCAAAGCTGCTGCCGCCAAAGCTTCTATGGCATCTGGCAGAAAGCTCCTCCTTGTACTGAGGTGGAATTTCCTCCAAGAAGCGGGATGGATCATAAACTCTGGTCTGACCATAAATAGTACGCATTGAGGCGTAGGTTAAAAACAGCTTCCGCTCTGCGCGGGTTATGCCCACGTAGCAGGTGCGACGCTCCTCCTCCAGCTCCTCCGGGCTGTCCAGGGTTCTGGAATGAGGGAACATTCCTTCCTCCATTCCAGCAATAAATACCACCGGGAACTCCAGCCCCTTAGCCGCATGAAGGGTCATCATAGTAACCCTATCTGTGGCCTCAACGGTCTTATCGAGATCAGTAATCAAGGAAATATGCTCCAGGAAATTAAAGAGGCTGGTTTCTGTTTCCGTCTTTTCAAAATCCTTGGCCACACCCACAAATTCACGGACATTTTCTATGCGGGAGGTATTGTCCTCTCCCTTCTTCTTATCCGCTTTCAGAGCCTCGATATAACCTGTTTGGTCGATAATTTCCTCCATAAGCTGGGAAACTGACATACTTTCCTGCTTGTTCATCAGGTCCAGCAAAAGCATGGAGAAGGCCCCTAACGGATTCTTGGTCCTGGCAGTCAGACCAGGAATTTCATTTAGGGTATCCGGGTTGGCAATTATCTCGAAGAGAGAAATTTTCTTTTCGTTGGCATAAGCCAGCAATTTATTAATGGAGGTATCACCGATACCACGACGAGGCACATTGATAATACGCTGAAGGCTGACAGAATCAAATGGATTGGATAATACACGCATATAAGCGATAATATCCTTGATTTCCATGCGCTCATAGAACTTTAAGCCGCCTACCATGGTATATGGCATCCCCTGACGCATAAAGGCTTCCTCCAGCACTCGGGACTGGGCATTGGTTCTGTACAGCACTGCCATATCTCCATAAGGGGTGTTGAAAATGGTATTCTGCTTTACGATGTTGTCCAGAATAAATCTGGCCTCGTCACGCTCATCAGAGGCCAAATATGTGGTGATGGGGTCGCCCTCGGTGTTATCAGTCCACAGCACCTTTTTCTTTCTGTTCGGGTTATGCTCGATAACCGCATTGGCTGCCGCCAGTATTTTCTTTGTGGAACGGTAATTCTGTTCCAACATAATGGTGCGTGCCTCAGGATAATCGCTTTCAAAGTTCAGAATGTTGCGCATATCAGCACCACGCCATCCATAAATTGACTGATCCGCATCACCTACAACGCAGAGGTTGTGATGTCCACCGGCCAGCAGCTTGGTCAGCTCATACTGGGCCCCATTGGTATCCTGATACTCGTCCACCATAATGTATCTGAAACGGCGCTGATAACGGGTTCTGATTTCCTCATTTTCCTCCAGTACGGATACAGCTACCAAAAGCAGGTCATCAAAATCAAGAGCATTATTTGAACGTAGCTTGCTCTGATAAAGGGTATAAACCTCGGACACCTTCTGGTCGTAGAATGTACCATTAGTGCGAACGTGCTGGGCAAAAGCCACTGGCCCCATCATCTGATTTTTGGCATTGGAAATAGCCCCCAGTACAGCTCCTGGGGAATACTGCTTGTCATCAAGATTCAGCTCTTTAAGACACTTTTTAACCATAGACTGGGTATCGCTGGCATCATATATAACAAAATTTTTCTGGTATACTCCCGTAGCCTCTATCTCACGGCGTAAAATACGGGCGCAGAAGCTATGGAATGTGCTGAGCCAAATATCCTTTGAACCAACACCAATCATACGGTCAACACGCTCACGCATTTCAGCTGCTGCCTTGTTGGTAAAGGTAATGGCCAAAATGCTGTATGGAGATACTCCATGGGCTAAAAGATTTGCAATACGATGGGTCAGAACTCTGGTTTTTCCGGAGCCTGCTCCCGCCATTATCAAAAGTGGTCCTTCAAGGCACTCCACCGCTTCCCTTTGGGCGGGATTTAATCCACTGAATATATCCAAGGTTATCCTCCTAATTGTTATTCAAAAAGAAATAACCCCTTCAGGGCCTATTTAGGCAATAGAGCCATGCTGAAGGGGTAAAAATCACTTAGAATTTTGCAGCAGCCTCGGTAAGAGGAGGTACAATCTGCTTTTTGCGGGACATTACCCCTGGCAGATGAATGCAATCGCCGGAAGCATCCTGCTTGAAGGCATCTGCAATCAGCTTCTTTGGCTCACCATAGAATACCAGATCAGTGGATTCCTCAATGATGTCAGTAACCATAAGCATAATCAGATTATAGCCTTCCTTATCGCAAATATCCTTCATGGCAGCGGTAATATCAGCCTTCATATCAAGAACCTCAGCAGTGTCCATAACAGAAATCTGGCTTACCAGAGCCTTGTAGCTACCAAAGCTGAATGGCTTGGAATCTGTCTTGGCAATCTCAGCAGGAGTCTTGTCGCCAACGCCGGCACCAGCCTTCAGCATAGCCATAGCATACTCATGAAGGTCAACCTCTGCAATCTCAGCCAGCTTCTCAGCAGCATCGTGATCCTTGTCAGTGCAGGTTGGAGACTTATAAAGGACTGTATCGGACATAATCGCAGAAAGAAGAAGACCTGCAATGTCCTTTGGAATATTGATGTTCTTGTCCCAGAACATATTGGCAATAATAGTGGAAGTACAGCCAACTGGCTCAGTATGAACATAGATTGGACCAGCAGTGTTCAGACCACCGAAACGATGATGGTCAACGATTTCAATAAGCTCAGCATCAGCAAGGCCGTCGATAGCCTGTCCCACCTCATTGTGGTCCACCTGAATAACCTTCTGACCAGCCTCGACCTTGGTTGCCAAAATTGGAGCAGCCACATCGAAATAATCAAGTGCGTACTGGGTTTCCTTATTGATTTCACCGCAACGGATGGCAGTTGCATCCTCCCCCATAGCCTGCTTTAAAGCTGCATAGGAAATAGCAGCACAGATGGAATCGGTGTCTGGATTCTTGTGTCCTACAACATAAATACTCATTTAAAATAATCCTCCTAAATATGTATGAAAAGTGTCAAGTCCTTGGTCCTGGTCCAACCTGCTGAAGATTTACATAATCCAGCTGGCGCATGGCTTCATAAGCCACGATAGCCGCAGAATTGGACAGATTCAGTGAACGGGCACCTTCTATCATTGGAATACGAATACACTTTTCCCAGTTAGCCTTTAAAATGGACTCCGGGATACCAGCGGTTTCCTTGCCAAAAACCAGCATATCATCCAGTTGGAAAGTGGCCTCGGAATGGGCTCTTGGGGCCTTGGTGGAACAATAATGGAAGTTATTTTCCGGATATTTATCCAGCACCTCCTGAAAGTTTTCATGGACATGAACCTTCACCATGTCCCAATAGTCGAGACCAGCTCGCTTTAAGTGTTTATCATCAATGGAAAAGCCCAAGGGCTTCACCAAATGAAGCTCAATACCAGTTGCCGCACAAAGACGGGCAATATTACCGGTGTTGCCGGGAATTTCCGGCTCAATAAGAACAATATGCATTACAAAACCTCAAAATTTAATCAGCTGTCACCACAGCACCCTTGGATGCAGAGGTGGTGAGCTTGGCATAGCGTGCCAGATAGCCGTGCTTAATTTTTGGCTCTGGCTTAACCCATGCAGCCTTACGCTTGGCAAGGGTTTCATCGTCTACACGAAGCTCCAGCTTGCGATTTGGAATATCAATATCAATGATGTCCCCGTCCTCAATAAGGGCGATAGGACCGCCTGCCATAGCCTCTGGAGATACGTGGCCAATGCAGGCACCGCGGCTGGCTCCGGAGAAACGGCCATCTGTAATAAGGCCAACCTTCAGACCACGGCCCACAATAGCAGCGGTTGGATTCAGCATCTCCTGCATACCAGGACCACCCTTAGGGCCCTCATAGCGGATAACCACCACATCACCATCGTGGATGTCGCCATCCATAATAGCGTTTACAGCATCCTCCTCAGAGCTGTAGCACTTGGCCTTGCCAGAATATACCAGCATATCCTCAGCAACAGCAGAAGCCTTTACAACGGCATTTTCAGGGCAAAGGTTTCCGGAAAGAATTGCCAGACCGCCCTCTGGACGATAAGGCTCCTCAACTGTTTTTATTACATCTGGGCGCAAAATCCTTGCATTGGCAATGCGATCTGCCACAGTGCCACAAACAGTAAGGGCGTCAGTGTGAATAATGCCCTTCTTGGACAGCTCCTTCATTACGGCTGAAATACCACCAGCCTCGTTCAAATCCACAATATGATGATGTCCAGCAGGACTCAGGCAAGCAATATATGGTGTATTGTGACTGATTTCATCAAACTTCTGGGCAGGCAGCTCAATGCCGGCCTCATGGGCAATAGCAGTGAGATGAAGTACAGTATTGGAAGAACCGCCGATACCCATATCCACAGTAATGGCATTTTCAAAGGCCTTTTGGGTCAAAATATCCCGTGGCTTAATGTCCTTCTTCACTAATTCCAGAATCCGTTCACCGGCCCGCTTGGCCAACAAGCGACGGGCCCCAGTGTAGGCAGCTGGAATAGTGCCATTACCAGGGAGTCCCATGCCCAGGGCCTCAGTAAGGCAGTTCATTGTATTTGCAGTAAACAGGCCAGCGCAGGAGCCACAGCCAGGGCAAGCTACTGCCTCGATGGCTGTCATATCATCCTCGTTGATTTTACCTGCAGCAAACTCACCGGCCGCCTCAAAGGACTGGCTGACGCTTATGTCCTTGCCATGATAACGGCCTGGCAGCATAGGGCCACCACTTACAACGATACAAGGAATATTGAGACGGGCTGCTGCCATAATCATGCCCGGAACTACCTTATCGCAGTTTGGAATCAGAACCAATCCATCAAAGCCCGTAGCCATAGCCACTGCCTCAATGGAGTCAGCAATCAGCTCACGACTGGCAAGTGAGTATTTCATGCCTGTATGTCCCATGGCGATACCATCGCAAACACCGATTGCAGGGAACTCCATAGGAGTACCGCCGGCTGCGGCAACACCCAACTTGGCTGCTTCCGCAATCTCCTTGAGATGAATATGGCCTGGAATTACTTCATTAAAGGAATTGCAGATACCAATCAATGGCTTCTTCAAATCCTCCGGGCCAAAGCCCATAGCATTAAACAGGGAACGATGGGCGCAACGGGTAGCGCCTTTTTTTACAACATCTGATCTCATAAATACACACCTGCCTAAATATTTGATTCTAAAGCGTGTTTACTAAGCTACACACATACGCATATTTTATCATATTTCAAACGTGTTTGAAACTGATAATTGATTCATTCAGCACAATCTGATTTTTAGAACTCTATGCCCTTTTGTGCCTTTATGCCCTTTTGATAAGGATGCTTTATGAGCTTCATTTCCGTTACCAAGTCAGCCATATCAATTATTTCCTCTTTGGCATCACGGCCGGTAAGTACCACATGAAGCTCAGCAGGACGCTTGGCAAGCAGAGCCTTCACATCCTCAACAGTTATCAGCTCAAACTTCACCGCATAATTTATCTCATCGAGAATTATAAGGTCGTAGTTGCCTGATTCAAAGGTGTTCCCCGCTTCTTTAAGTGCCTCTTTAGCTGCCTCAATATGCTCTGCCTTATCATCAGTATTTCGCTGAAATCCCTTTCCCAGCCTTTTTAGCTCAATACGGCCATCTATCTCCCCCAACTTTTTGATGGTTTCAATTTCTCCGTATTTCCAGCCGCCTTTAATAAACTGCAATATGAGAACCCGAAGACCATCCCCCCAGGCTCTAATGGCAAGGCCCAAAGCTGCCGTGGTTTTTCCTTTTCCATTTCCCGTATGGACAATAATTAAGCCATTTTTTTCTTCCATAGCTTCTTCTCCACTCTGTTAAACACGTGAATATACAGTCCTACAATTACAAATACAGTAACGCTCCAGCTTATTGGATAAACCGCCATCAGCACCTCAAAGGTTGGGTATTCTGCAAAAATGGTATAAACGTAAAAAATACGGAAGACGCACACGCCCAGCATACAGGCGATGGCCGGAACCAGTGAATAACCCACACCTCGCATGGCACCACTGAGAGTTTCTATAAATATATTGATAATCTCAAAGGTAAGTATATAACGAATACGTATTGCCGCATATTCCAATACTGCTGGATCTGCAGTGAAAATCTCTGCCAAGGGATATGCAAATACAGCAAAAGCAATGCTTACCGAACCGGTGATTAATGTGCTGATTCCTAAAGTAACCTTGATAACCCGTCGGCAACGGGCAATATTCTTGGCTCCATAATTCTGCCCCACAAAGGTGGTTGCGGCCTGGGAAAAGGCCTGGAGGATAAAGAAGCCTGCAAACTCAAAGTTTAGGGCAACAGCAGTGGCTGCCACCACTTCGGCTCCCAAATTATTTAAAGCCACCTGAATAATAACATTTGAAAAGGAGAACACCATGCCCTGAAAGCCCGTTGGCAATCCCACCTTGCAAATGTGAATAAGGATAGCTTTATCAACCCACAATTTATCAAAGCGTAATTGCATTGGCCCCTTTTCATTATGAAGCCAATATATCATCAAGCTGGCACTGGCACAGCTGGCAATTACGGTAGCAATAGCAACACCTTCCACAGCCCATCCCAGCTGAGTAACAAAAAACAGATTCAGCAGTACGTTAATGGTACCGGCGCACAGCATGGCGTAAAGGGGACGCTTGGTATCTCCCTTGGCCCGTAAAAGCGAGGCTCCAAAGTTATATACCAGCATAATAGGCACGCCACCCATTAAAATGCGGAGATACAGCACCGCCTGATCCATAATATCCTCAGGGGTATCAACCATGCGCAAAATATCCGGGGCAAAATACACGCCAAAAATTGCCAGCACAATACCGCTAGTAACAGCCAGCACGATTGATGTATGAATGGTCTTTTTTATGCGCAGATAATCTTTTGAGCCTATGCGCATGGCACAGACCACATTTGCACCAATGGAAAGACCGATAACGAGGTTCAGCATAAGATTGATGACAATAGCATTGGCACCAACTGCGGCTAAGGCTTCCTTGCCCACGAACTGACCTACCACAGCAACATCTGTTGCGTTAAACAGCTGCTGCATAATACTGGTACAGGCAAGCGGGATAGCGAATTTCAATATCTTATCCCAGATACTGCCCTCCAGCATATTTATACTTCCTAAAGCCAAATTACTTCTCTTCCTTTAAATGCTCTTCTAACTTATCCATAATTTCAAAGGCCTGATCCTCGGTTACAAGGATTTCCCGTGGCTTGCTACCCTGTGGCGGGCCCACAATCTTCAACTGCTCCATGGTATCCAGGAGTCTGCCGGCACGGGTAAAGCCAATGTGATAACGGCGCTGGAAGCTGGAGGCAGAGGCATTACCGGTCTGCATAACCAGCTCAACAGCCTGACGAAGCAATTCATCAACACTGCTTTTTACCTTGGTGTTATCACCTTCACCACCCTCGGCCTCCTGCTCAGCCTTGTTGGTAAAATCAATAATCTCCTGATTAATCTCCAGCTTATGGCCCTGCTGCTTGATGCGTTCCACTAACAATTCCACATCAGCATCACTGACAAAGGCACCCTGAACACGGGTAGCCTTTGGCTCGGTCTGAGGCTTAAAGAGCATATCGCCCTTGCCCAACAGCTTTTCTGCACCAGCAGAATCCAAAATAGTTCTGGAATCGATCTGAGATGTAACAGCAAAGGATATTCTGGATGGAATATTGGCCTTAATAACGCCTGTAATAACGTTTACAGAAGGACGCTGGGTTGCCAATACCAGATAAATACCAGCGGCACGGGCCTTCTGAGCCAAACGGCAGATAGCATCCTCCACATCGTGAGGTGCCACCATCATTAAGTCAGCCAACTCATCGATGATAATTACTACTGAGGACATCTGCTTGTCCTTTTCCTCAGCATAATACTTGTTATAGGTTTCAATATTCTTGACCCCAGCCTGGGCAATGAGGCCATAGCGCTTTTCCATCTCCTGAACTGCCCAATTAAGAACAGAGGCCGCCTTACGGGCGTCAGTAACTACAGGGACCATCAGATGAGGAATATCATTATAAATAGACAGCTCCACCATCTTAGGGTCAATCATAATAAACTTGACCTCATCTGGCTTTGCCTTAAAGAGAATACTAGTAACAATGGTGTTGATACATACAGATTTACCGGAACCGGTGGCACCAGCCACCAATAAGTGAGGCATATCGGCAAGATTTCCGAAAATTGCCTTACCGCTGATATCCTTACCAAAGCCCACTGTCAGCTTTGATTTGGCCTCATCAAAGGCTGGATTTTCCAATACTTCGCGGAGAGGAACGCTTTCCAGCTTACGGTTTGGCACCTCAATACCAATGGTGGAACGGTTCGGAATCTGCTCAATACGTACAGATGTAGCAGCCATACTAAGGGCAATATCATCAGCCAGGCCTGTGAGCTTGTTCACCTTAACACCTGGAGCCAGCTTTACCTCATAACGGGTAACAGCAGGACCATGGGTTGCTCCTAAAATAGTGGCATTAACCTTAAAATCCTTCAAGGTCTGAGCCAGGACCTTGGCCTTGGTCTGAATCTCAGCTTCCAGCTTATCGTCCTTTTCCTTTACGACTTCCTTTAAAACGTCCTTAACATCAGGCACTTCATAAGGAGGCAATTCCACCTTTTCTTCTTCGTCCTGCATCTGGGCACTTAATGCTGCCGCCTGGGCCAGCTTGTCAACCTCCTCAGCTGCAGCGGCTGCTCCAGCTGCCTTGGATGCTTCAAGGGCTGCTGTCTTTTCAGCCACATCAGCAGCAATATCCTCCTCATCATCTGGAAGACTCTGGGTAAAGGAGGACTCTCCTTCATGATCGGAGCTGAAATCAATCTTAAAGTCACTGTCTACACTATCGTCAGAGTCACCAGCGTCATTATTGGAAGCAGCAACAATATCATCAGACTCACCAGCGGGTTCATCCCCGGAAGTATCGTCTTCGTCTTCTTCGAAATCAGTTCCATCAAAGCTAAAGGTTTCTGAAGTTTCGTCAGCTTCCTCATCATCGTTGATAAGGTCATCAATGGAAGCCACTATCATCGGATTTACATCGTCCTCATCAGGTTCATCAGCTGGTTCCAAAACAGTTTCTGTGCTTTCTTCGATTTCACTGACTTTTGCTGTTTCAGCCACATTCTCCCGTTGCTCCACCAGGAAGTCCAAATCTTCCTCAGATTCTGGAGTATCTACATTGAGAATAGCTTCTTCATCTTCGTCAAATTCTGCATCCAAATTACCCTTTAACCGCCAATTGTCAAAGGTTCTTTTTCCCACCTTATTGGTGCGGATATTCTTATAGCCAGATGTATCAAGCTGCTTAAGATTTCTGTCCAAATTGCCTGCTGCTTTATAGGCAAATTCACTGATATATTCTTCCCCGTTGGAAGCAGTAATAACTGAAGCTGTACCAGCTGCAGAAACAGAAGAAGCTGCCGTTGAAGCACTTCCACTCATATCCGGACTGTCAAACATGGCTTCATAAAGGCCTGTACCAGTGCTCTGAGCCTCATTATTCACAGGCTCTTGGGCGACAGTATTATTGACATAGGGATTATCAAAGGGCTGCTGATTCGCCTTTGAAGAAGGTGCCTGCCAAGAGGGAGCATTATCTCCCTTATTTAGTGGAATAATGGGCTCAATATTTCCTACACCTTCTCCTGCCGGGGAAAATGTCGAACTATATGAGGCGGATGAGGTGTAATCCTGCCCGTCCATAGCCGGACCATCCATAAAGGAATCATCCCGGGTCTGGTCATAGAAGGAATTACGGCTCTTAAATTTCTGCACCTGTTCCTCCACATGGTTCTGAACCTTATTACCCACCTTACTGCCTACGGATTTTGCATTATCGTATACCACCTCTGCCATATCCATGGCCACATCTGCGCCCTTTTCTGACACAGCCTTGGTGTTAAGAATACCCTGGGCCAGGGACCATGGAGTAGCCAACAAAATAGAACCGATAATAGCAGCAATAAACACAATAACCGTGCCTGCATTGCCCAATGGCTTATGCAAAATGAAGGCCAATACGCCACCCATAAGGCCACCGCCTTCGGCGAGACTGGTTGGCAAAATCTCAGAGCCAATAGGAATAACCATGTGATGATATAGGCCCAAAAGGGAAATAAGAAGCAGCATTACACCAATGGAGGTCTTATTAAAGCCCACCCGCTTATGCTTCATAATATTATAGCCACCTACTACTACAAAGAGCAGGGCTGTTACCGCTGACCCAATGCCAAAGAAATACTTTAAAAAGCTGGCTACATAATGGCCTATATAACCCACATTTAAACCAGCCAAGCCGCATAAGGAAATCAAGCCAAAGGCCACAAATAAAACGCCAACTATCTCAAATTTTCTGGTAGAAGGCTCTGCCCCCACTGCCTCTGCCTCAGGGCTCTTTTTCGTAATATTTTTCTTATTTTTAGCTTTATTTTTAGTATCCTTTTTCTCCTTCTCTTTGGAGGAGCGTTTAGTTACTTTTTTCTGCAAAATTTTCACCTCATATGATAAATCCGTTAACATCGGAGTAATTTGAAACACCAGTTTATTATAACAAAATCAGGCAAATAATAAAAGGCTTGAGAATATATCTCAAGCCTTTACCCCTTATGTTACGGTCTTTTTTACCAATATTTAACTTCCGCCTATATTAAAGTTAAATAGCCCTTTTGTAATTTTTCAACTGATAAATTCCCGTAGGTAATGGCAGCTTATCATAGGTATTCCTAATGATTGCATGGAGGACCGCTTTTCGTGCAATACTGGTTTCGGGCTTGCGCCATTCCTCATAAAGCTTATGAGTAACGTGATAAGCCTTCAGCGTTTCCCGGGAATGTATCTGTATTTCAAAGGTCTGGCCGGATGGACTCAGAACGTTAAGATGAACCGACTTATATCTGCCTTTATGGTTAAGATATTTATTGTCGATTTCATAAAGAATGTAGCCCTTCTCCTCAAGGAGCAACACCGTCTTAAGAACCTTATCCGCCATTTCATCATGCTGAACCAGCTCTGTATAACGAATCAGATCGCCTAATTCAGCCACATAAGCATAATCCTGCTTGGGAGCTTCACCTGACAACAGAGCAGCATTAGTAAGGCGTTCAATTTTTTTCTTGATGCTGGAGGCTGTTTTAATTGAATACTCCAACCCCACCATGGTAGTATCCAATTTATTGGCTATATCCAGCATATCCTTAGTAATGTATGGTTCCTTGGCTATGGCCATGTTGTAAATCATCTGGGCCCGTGGCTGACATCCTGCTATAACATTATCCTGGGCTGCAGCACTACCGGAAACTACACCTTTATCAACGATATTACATAATGGCATTGATAAATTGTTTGTTTTTGAATAAATCAATTCTTTCATCTTTTCACCCCTATTTGATCTCAGATGATTTTTTCCCTTTTCATCATTACATACGAACAGTATAGTGATGTATTACAAAAGATTTGATTAAAAATAAATTAAATTTCACTAAAAAATGTCCCAGCCAAATATTATGGCTGGGACAAGTTTTTTGTTTATCACTCTTTTTTATTCATAAGAGCTTCTTTTTTCTTCGTAAACTTCTGGGATACCGAGATTACCACGCAATATAGTACAGGAATAAGGAATATTCCCAAACAGGTGGCAAAGAGCATACCACCTACTACCGCTGTACCCATACTGTTTCTGGCAGCTGCACCGGCACCGCTGGCAGTGGCCAGTGGCAAACAGCCGATGATAAAGGCCAGTGAAGTCATCAGAATTGGACGAAGTCGTAATCCCGCAGCTTCAACAGTTGCCTTTATAGGGTCCATTCCCGCGTCTACACGGGCCTTGGCAAACTCAACTATAAGGATGGCGTTCTTGGCCGCCAGACCCATAAGCATGATTACACCAATCTGCATGTAAACACTGTTTTGAAGTCCTCCATTCAAATATCCGCAAAGAGCTTCAATATTCAACAGGCCATACTGTACAAAGAAGGCTCCGAAGAGACCTGTTGGAACTGACAGAAGAACCGCAAAAGGAACACTCCAGCTCTCATAGAGAGCAGCCAGACAAAGGAATACGAATACTATAGACAGAAGCATAATCTGACCGGTGGAACCAGCAGATTTCTTCTCCTCACGGCTCTGACCAGACCATTCAATCATATAACCGGCTGGCGCCTTTTCCTTTACAAGCTGTTCCATAGCAGCCATAGCCTGACCGGAGCTATAGCCGTCAGCTACAGAACCTTGGATACCAATACTTCTGGCACCATTAAATCTGGTTATAACTGAAGTGGAGGTGGAAAGTCTTGGAGTAAGAAGGCTGTCCAAAGGAACCATCGCTCCATCCTTGTTATTAACAAAGCAGAACTTCAAGGCCTCAGACTCACTTCGATACTGGGCGTCAGACTGCATCATAACCTTGTAGGTTCTGCCAAACTGAACGAAATCGTTCACCTGGGTACCACCATAGTTAATCTGAAGCGCAGTAAATACATCAGAAAGATTTACCCCCATCTGCTTAACCTTTTCCCTGTCCACATCGTACTTACATATTGGTGAATCAATTGAGAAGGTACTGTATACCATATGAAGCTCAGGCCGCTTATTGGCCTCAACCAAAATCTCCTTTAAGAGAGCATCCAGCTCCTGATCTGTATGACCAGTTACATCCTGCAGCTGCATGCTCCAGCCACCTACCATACCCAAGCCAGGCAGGGACGGTGGAAGAATACCCATAATCTGGGCCTCATTATGCTTGAGTCCCAAAATATTGGAATTTCTTATAATGGATGTAATGGAAAGGTCATCAGATGTACGCTCACCCCAGTTGTCCAAAGCTATAAACAGGGTACCCGCATTGGATTTGGTACCGGATGAAAGTACATCATAACCGGAAACCTTCAGAATGTGTGCTATACCCGGAACATCCTTCAGTTCAGCAGCATAGGCATCCATGGTATCATATGTACGGTTTAGGGATGTGCCCTCTGGCATAGTAACTGATACGATGAAATATCCCTGGTCCTCATCTGGAACGAAGGTGGATGGCAGCTTCATGAAGAAGAATCCTGCTAATACGCAGATTACCAAAAGTGAAGCCAAGCCAGCCTTGGCATGATCAATAACCCATGCCACACCGCCACTATAGCGATTTTGAGTACGATCAAACCAATCATTGAAGCGGTCAAAGAATCTGTCCAAGAAATTCTTCTTATCTGAATGGGAATTTGGATCATGAGGCTTCAACAATGTGGCGCAAAGGGCAGGAGTAAGAGTCAGTGCCACAAAGGCCGACAATGCCATAGATACCACAATGGTCAAAGCGAACTGACGATAAAGCACACCAGTTGTTCCCGAAATGAAGGCTACTGGGATAAATACTGCGGACAGGACGAAGGCAATTGCCACTACAGGGCCCTGCACCTCATCCATTGCCTTTTCTGTGGCCTCCACAGGCCCCAAACCATCACGCTGCATGTGGGATTCAACATTTTCCACCACAACTATGGCGTCATCTACTACCAGACCTATTGCCAATACCATTGCAAAGAGGGTCAGGGTGTTAATGGAAAATCCCAAAATGATAAAGCTGGCAAAGGTACCAACAAGTGATACCGGGATAGCCAGAACCGGAATAAGTGTTGCCCGCCAGCTCTGGAGGAACAGGAACACGATGATAATAACCAGAGCCAGTGCCTCTTTAAAGGTCTGTACTACTTCACCGATGGACTCTGTAATAAACTCAGTGTTATCGATGATTGGTATATACTTCATATCATCCGGAAAATCCTTGGAGGCATCCGCCAACACCTTTTTAACTGCACCAATGGTTTCCATGGCATTGGCATCATCTGTCAGCTTAATACCATAACCAGCTGCCGGAGCACCATCGCAGTCAGAAATAACGGAAGTAGTCTTGGCACCAGTCTCTACCCGTGCCACATCCTTAAGATATATACAGGAGCCATCGGAATTGGTCTTTAAAATAATGTTTCCAAATTGCTCCGGAGTTACAAGTCGTCCTTCCAAACTGCCTGTATATTGCTTCTCCTGATTAGCTGGGGCAGGAAGCTGACCAATAGTTCCCGCAGGAGCCTGGACATTCTGTTCCTGAATGGCGTTTTTAACCTGGGAAATTGTAATACCAAGCTCGGCCAATCTATCAGGATTCAGCCATACACGCATAGCATAAGTGGAACCGAAGGCGGATACTTCACCTACGCCCGGAATACGCTTAAGACTATCAACAATGTAGATATCCGCATAGTTCATCAAAAATGTACGCTTAAAGGTACCATTTGGAGAAACCATTGCGAACAAATAGGTCATATCACTGGAGGATTTCTTGGTAGTAACACCAGTTTCCTGAACATCAGATGGAAGACTGGCATTGGCAATAGATACATTATTCTGTACCAATACGGAGTCCATATTACCATCTGTTCCCAAAGTGAACTTTACATCCAGACTGTAGCTACCGCTATCATCAGAAGTGGATGACATATAATCCATGCCCTGGGTACCATTTACCTGCTCCTCAATAACCTGGGCCACCGTCTGATTAATTACACTGGCGTTGGCACCAGTGTAGGTGGTGCTGACATTGATGGTTGGCTGGCTAATCTGAGGATACTGGGCAATTGGCAGGCTGAAACCCGCCAATGCACCCATGATTACAATGATAATGGCTATAACAATGGCGAAAATCGGGCGATGTATAAAAAATCGAGCCATAATTCCCGCCTCCTTAGGACTTGTTTACAATATCACTAGCTTCTTTAAGTGAGAATCCCATGTCATCTGCAGTTACCATAGTAACATCCAGCTCCTTGCCGGACTGGAGGTTGGTCAGGCCGTCCACAATAACGGTGTCATCCTTGGTTATGCCCTTCTTAACGATATAGTAGCTGCCTACCTTTTCACCCAAAACAACATTCTTGGAAAGGGATTTGCCGTTCTCATCAACTACAAGTACGAAGGACTCCTCCAACAGCTGCTGAACAGCTCTCTGAGGAACCAAAACAGCATCCTTCACCATTACATCAAAGAACTTAACTCTGGCGAACATACCAGGAAGCAATGCCCCATAAGGATTGGAGAAAAGGGCCTTAATGGTGAGGGAACCGGAATTATCATTAAAGGAACGGTCTGCCGCAGTAATTTTGCCCACCATTGGATATTCATAACCATTTGAAAGGACAATTTTCACATCTGGTATGTCACCATCATCTTCCTTGCCCAATAAACCTTCCTCCACAGCTTTGGCCAAAATATTAAGATATTCTGTCTCACTGACACTGAACTGGGCATAGATAGGGTCCAAAGAACCAATGGATACCAGCTTGGTGCTGCCTGCAGTAGCATAGGTGCCCACAGCCACATCATCCACGGAAAGTCTGCCGCTCATAGGAGCGTAAACGATGGTATCGTCAAGATTTTCCTGGGCCTTTCTCACAGCTGCCCTTTCAGAGTCCACTGTGGCCATGTTGGCCTTCACATTTTCTCTCTGATTAAAGAGCTCCTGTTCAGAAATGGCCTTTTCACTGAACAGCATTTCATCCCTGTACAAATCATCCTGGGCAGTTCTCAGGTCTGACTCAGCCTTGTGGAGATTAGCCTGGGCCTCAATAACTGCTGATTCATACTGTCTGGAATCGATACGATACAAAGGCTGGCCCGCTCTTACTGTGTCGCCACCCTTAAAATATTTTTCCATAATACTGCCAGATACTCTGGAATGAATTTCTACATCATCCGTGCCCTTCAACTGGCCTGGATAGCTGTATGTTACATTTGTATCCTGCTGAAGTACCTTCATGGCCTTTACTGGAGTCTTCCCCGTTGCAGCCTGTTCATCGCCACCGCAGCCGGCAAATATTATACTGGTCATTAATGCCAGAGCACCTATAACAGCTCCAGCCTTCTTTCCGCTTAAACCCATCACTGGTTATTCCCCCTTCACTTCGCTTTTTTCAATCACCTGTCGATAAGGCTCAATATCTAAATCAACGGGAACACCCATTGCTGTATCAAGACTTGCCTTGCTGTAATTGTATTTATACAGGGCGTTGATAAAGTCGCCCTTGGCGGAAACCAGTTTATCCTGGGCATCCATAACCTCAAGGTTGGTGCCCACACCTGCGTTATAGCGAACTACCTCAATGCGATAATCCTCCTGGGCTTTCTCCAGTGCTTCACGCATGGTACCAATATTTTCCTCTGCTGCCCGCATATTGAGGTATTCAGTGCGTACATCCAGTCTTACACTGTTCACCTTGTCCATTAATTCGGCTTCAGCCCGATGCACAGCTGCTTTCTTCTTATTCACCTGTGCCGAGGTTATGCCACTGTCAAAAATATCCCAGCTTAGTGAAACCCCCGCAGTCCAACTATCCGAGGAAACGCTGTCGGTCTTAAAGGCAGAACTCCCCCCAATATTACGGCTAACTCCCGCATCCAGCTTTGGACGCATCCCGGACTTTGCAGCCTCCATTTCAGCTTTTTTCTGTTTAAGGTTATACATCTTTTGGAACAAGTCAGGACGATGAATCAGAGCATAATCATCACACTCCGGCAGAGTAAAATTGTACGGCTCGTATTTCAGCTCCTCCTTTGGCGTGGTTTCAGTTTCCATTGGTAAGCCTACATCGTTGTTAAAAGTGGCTATTGCCACACGCAAATCATTGATTTTGGTTACCAGATTCTGTTTCTCCTCAGCCAATGAAACCTCAGAACTGAGTACATCCTTCTGTGCCACCACGCCAGCCCTTAATTTGGCATTTACATTATCCAGATGGGCCTGGAGATTGTTCACAGATTCCTGATAAACCTCCACCTCACTGCGGCACTTCAAAATATAGTAGTAGTCCCCTGATACGGTACTTCGAATGGTTTGCTTGGTCCGCTCCAAATCAAGCTCCGCTCCGGAGAGTCCCATCTCAGCGGCTTCAATGTTATTTTCTATTTTACCGCCAGAATAAAGGGGCATAGAAAAGGAAAATTGATTTCCATATAATGCATTATGATTCCATCCCTCGTAGGATTTGCCCCCTACACGATAGGCAGTGCTGTTCCAGCTTACTGTAGGTCCTCCATTACGCCGGGCCTCTCTCAGTCCCCAGTAGGCACTATCCAAATCTGCACCACTTTCCTCAATGGTGTAGTTGTTCTCAAGAGCCATCTTTATTCCTTCGTCCAGAGTTATATCCAAACGCTCTGCTGATGTTGTGCCACAAGCAGTAAGCACTGCCAAAGCCAATGCAACAGCTCCAACTCTTTTCTTTCTGAATTTCATATAGACATCCCCCCTGTATAAAAGCAGGCAATGAAAAAGCCTGCTCATTACCCTTAAAAAGATAAATACCTATCAATTCAGAATATTTCTACATGTAAAATTATAAATCCTTTATTTTTTTGAAAAAACATAAAAAAATAGGCCAAGCTAAATACTCGACCTATTTATCATTTATATTTTTATATTTCAAGTGCTGCCTTGGCCAGCTTATCAGCCAGCTCATTTCCCTCTACCCCGGTATGTCCGGCCACCTTTACAAAGGTTACAAGACCGCGCCGTTCCTTCATAAAGGCTGCATAATGGGTAGTAAGAGGTGTATTGGTCTTCCAATGGCCCAATGCCCACTCGGAAATACCAACATAATCATGGCATATAGTAATGTGCTCCAGCCCCTGGGCCTCGGCCCAAAGCACTGCCTCCATGGCTCCGGCCACCTCGCCGGCCACGTTATGGAGCTTGGCAGCCTCCTCAGAGGTTCCCTTGCCATTTGCCTTGAATATCAACTGGTTGTCTTCGTAAATAGCCATACCCCAGCTGTATTCCCCGTTAAAATAGGAACCATCAACGTATGCCACAACACCTTCTACAGGCGCTGATAATACTTCCTCATCATTCATATAGGCCTCAGCCTCAGCTTTGGTGACAAAGCCCTTGAACTTGGCACCCTTAAAACCCACGGTCTGCTTCTGACATTCAGCCCATGTAGTATAAATTCCCGGCTGACGCCCCTGCTTTACAGCATAAAATTTCTTTTGAGCCATTATCTGTTCACCAAATCCATAGCTGTTTCCTGTGCCTCATGGAGAATTCTTTCTTCGTCCAGGGTAAGGACCTCACCCTTTTCCATGATTACCTTACCATCACAGATTACAGCATCCACGGAGCTGGAGCTTGCGGAATATACCAAAAGGGATACCAAATCATGGCGAGGACACCAGTCAGCACGGTTCATATCATAAAGCACAATATCAGCCTTATAGCCAGGTGTCAGCTTGCCAACCTTATCCAACAGAAGGGCCTTGGCTCCGTTTTCAGTACCCAGCTGGAGAGCCACCTTGGCAGGAACAGCCAATGGATCCAGTTCATTTACCTTGTGGAGCATAGCCGCCAGACGAACCTCCTCCAGCATATCAAGATTGTTATTGGAAGAAGCACCATCAGTACCCAGTGCCACATTTATCCCCTCCTTCAAAAGGCGAGGAACAGGTGAAACGCCACTGGCCAGCTTCATATTGGAGCCTGGATTATGAATAGCAGAAATATTATGCTTCTTCATAATGGCAATGTCCTCATCATCCAGCCATACACAATGAGCTGCAATAGCTGGCAGCTCAAAGAGGCCAGTATCTTCAATGTACTTAAATGGACGCTTGCCATACTGCTCCTGTATCTGCTTGATTTCTGCCTGGGTCTCATTCATGTGAATATGAATTGGAATCTGATGCTTTACAGCCAGCTCCCTTGCGTATTCACAGAACTCAGGTGGACAGGTATATGGTGCATGAACCCCCATCATGATTGTAATAAGGCCATCACCGGCACCATGATAATTCTCAAATAACTTAACATTGTCCTCTAGTATCTGACGACCTGCAGGGAACAGTCCAATGGCACCCCGGGCAATTACACCACGGATACCAGCTTTAATGGTAGCCTCGATAACTGACTCCATGTGAGGCCCATACATATCTGCATAGGCAGTAGTACCAGTTTTAATCATCTCCAAAAGAGCCAGCTCGCCACCTACGCGAATATCCTTTTCCACCATTTTGGCCTCTGTTGGCCAAATGCGGTTGTTGAGCCAATCCATCAGCTCCATGTCATCGCCATAGCTTCTAAGCATGGTCATGGAAGCATGGGTATGACCATTAACAAAGCCCGATGCTGCAAAGTGGTTGCTGCCGTCTACTGTGCGATCTGCCTTAAAATCAGCAGGAATATCGCCAATAGCCAGAATCTCAGTGTCCTTAACGGCAATATCAGCCTCTTTAACGGTATAATCATCCAACAAAACATGGGCGCCCTTAATAAGTAAATTGCTCATTTATTACCCTCCATCTAAAACATTTTGTTCTACGCTTTAAAATCAACATCAATAATCAGGATACCATTTTTCTATCTGCTCCCGTGGAATCTCAAAATGCTGGTAGTCCTTTTCCACGTCCCAGTCACCGCCCCATTCAAAGCCATTTTCCTCAAAGAGACGGACACAAATATCATCCTTGACGATTTTATAAGGATATTCCTTGTCCCTATCGCAATACTGCTTTCCATTTTCCGGTACAATATAGATACTGCCATCATCCAGTGGCTTTATATACGGGTTATATCTTGGATTTATGTCCACTGCCAGCCCCAGTCCATGCTTGGAAATCCGGTTAGTGTGGGCCACAAGACGGAAATTAAAGCAGGAGCCGTTGTTATCTGCCATGGATTTGTCATCATCTGCGTCATATTCATCAATAAGACGGAACTTCTCCATAGGATAGCCACACTCATAGAGTTTTTTAAAAATATCCAAAACCCGTTCTGCAATGTGAAAATTGCAAACCATCTCACCTTCAAGAGTTTCTCCCTTAAGGTTTTTATGAAGAAAATGAAGATACCTTAGTTCTGCCACTGGCAAAATACAATGCTTGGCAAAAGACTTCCCCTCCATCCTGGCAAAAAGCTCAGGGGAAATTTCCTCAATATAAAAATCCTTGTCTGTCATTATATTTTCGCTCTCCCTATTAAATCACTACATTTTATGATATTTCATTAACCAAAAGAAGTCAATTAAAGGCCTAATTGATAATTTTACATTTTTGATATTTTTGTTTCCTAAATAATATTGAAAGATGTTATAATGAACGCAATGTTGTTTCAATCAACAAAATATAAACCAAAAGGAGCAAGATCAAGCTATGAAAAAAAGAGCTTTATTGGCGATTTTCGCCGTATTTATGTTTGTCTTGATGGCAGGAGGCTGTGGTTCAAACAGTGCCTCTGACTCCAAGACTATTTCCATGGCCCTATCCAACGAGCCATCCTCCCTTGACCCGGCCATAACCTACGGGCTTTCTGAAAGCGATGTGGAGCTGGCTATTTTTGAGGGCCTTACCCGTATTGACGAAAAGGGTGTAGCTCAGCCTGCTTTGGCTGAAAAATGGGATGTGTCTGCTGACGGACTTACCTATACCTTCCATCTCCGCAAGGATTTAAAATGGTCTGACGGCACTCCTCTCACCGCCAAGGATTTTGAATATTCCTGGAAGCGCGTACTGGATCCTCAGCTTGCCTCCGGCAATGCATATATGCTTTTCATCATTGAAGGTGCAGAGGATTATAACAGCGAAAAGGGAAGCGCTGATAAGGTAGGCATTAAGGCTGTGGACGATAATACTCTGCAGGTTAAGCTCGCAGAGCCAGCAGCATACTTCCTTGACCTCACCGCATTCCATGCTTTCTATCCAGTACCAAAGCACGCAGTTGAGGCAAACAAGGATGGCTGGGCAGGCAATGCCGAAACTATCATAGGCAATGGACCATTCAAGATTACCAAATGGGCTCATTCTGGCGAGATTGTCCTTGAAAAGAATGAAAATTACTGGAATCCTTCTGTAGTTGCTTCCAACACTATTAAGATGCCTATCAGCGAGTCCAAGAGCACCCGTCTTACAATGCTGGAAAGCAACCAGACTGACCTTATTTTAGATCCACCACCTGCTGATGAGGATCGTTTGAAGGAAAAGGGCCTTTACAAGGTTGAGCCACAGATTGGTACCACATATTATGTGTTCAATGTAACCAAGGCACCTTTTGATAAGGTTGAGGTTCGTAAGGCCTTTGCCATGGCTGTAAGCCGCACAGATATGATTGAAAAGGTAGTCAAAAATGGCAAAAAGGCTGCTGTAACCTTTATTCCACCAGATATTCTGGTTAATGGCAAGGACTTTGCCAGTGAAAGCGGTTCCCTTGTGGTTGAAGATGCAGCACAGGCCAAAAAGCTACTGGCAGCATCCGGATATAATGGAGAGCCTGTAACCATTCTTTACAACACCAACGAAACTAACAAGGCTATTGCTGAATCCATCCAGGCCATGTGGAAATCTGCCCTTGGCGTTAATGTTGAGCTTACAAATCAGGAAACAAAGGTATTCTATGCTTCCCGTGAAAATGGCGAATATCAGGTGGCTACTGCCAACTGGATTGCTGATTTTGCTGATCCTGTGAACTTCCTTGATGTATTTACAGCCAAGGATAATGATGCCCAGTATCACAATGCTGAATACAATGCCATCATGAAGGCTGTTCATAAAGAGGTGGACCCGGCAAAGCGTGCCCAGCTCATGCATCAGGCCGAAAAGAAGCTCTTTGATGACTGTGTAATTATTCCGCTGTACTACACCTCCCAGGTTATTGCAGTTAGCCCTAATCTTACAGGCTACTACTGCTCCCCTATGGGTGTAATTGATCTTATCAAGGCTCACAAGTAATAAGGATTCAATATGTCCGATATAAGGGAATTTCTCTGCTCACTAGCAGAAAATAATAAAGAAACATTAAATAATATAGCTGATTATATACATGCAAACCCGGAGCTAGGCTGTGAGGAAGTCAAATCCTCCGCTTATCTCCGAGAGCTGTTAAAAAATGAAGGCTTCACTGTAGAGGATGTTCTGAAGGACCAATTCCCCACTGCCTTTCAGGCTTCCTATGGGAATGGTGATATTCACATTGGCTTTTTGGCAGAATACGATGCCCTGCCAGAAATCGGTCATGGCTGTGCCCACAATCTTATTGCTGCCATGAGCACCACTGCTTCAATAGTCTGTGGAAAGGCACTGAGAGAGAAGATTACTGTTCATCTCTTTGGCTGTCCCGCTGAGGAAACTATTGGCAGCAAGGTAATGATGAGCGAAGCTGGCTTATTTGATGGACTGACAGCTGCTCTTATCTGTCATCCTGGCTGTGATACCACCTTTGGTGGTACCTCCTACGCCACTCATCCCCTGCAGATAACCTTCAAAGGGAAGCCTGCCCATGTTGCGGATCCTGATTATCATGGAATCAATGCTTTGGATGCTTTGGTGGATTTTTATACCCAGCTTGCAGAGCTGGAAAAGACCTTTACAGAGCCTTATATTCTGGGAAGGATAATCACCGAGGGAGGTACTGCTCCCAATATTATTCCCGACAGAGCTGTAATGAAAGCCACCATCCGCTCCCTCAGCACCACATACCTTGAGGAAGCCATGCTTCCAAAAATCAAGGAGCTGGCTAAAAGGATTTCGGATAAGCACGGCACAGAGGTGGATTTATACCACTATGAGCCATTATTCAAAAACATGGTTAATCATAAGAAGCTGGAGACATATGCCAAGAATAATTTCTCAAGCCTTGGTATTGAAGATATAAAGGTCTTTCCAGATGATTATGCTGACGGCTCCACAGATGTGGGAAATGTAAGTCATGTGGTCCCAACCATTCAGCCGGAAATCAAAATCGGTGATGATATTGCAGCCCATACCCCGGAATTTGCCGTTGCTGCTGATAGTGCTTATGGCAAAGAAATGGCATTAAAGGCTGTAAAGGGTATGTGTATGACGGTGGCTGATATTGTGGAAAAGGGCTTGTAAAGCCTAAAATATTAAGCCGACTTAATAAAATAAGGCGTAAAAAAGCGCGATATGGCGGATAATCCGTCACATCGCGCTTATTTTTATTTCTTCATATCGTCAATGATGAAGTTGAAATACATATTTGGATAAGGCTCATTCTTCAGGAAGAAATGCCACCACTCGGTATCAATAGGCTCGAAGCCGTGCTTCATCATAGCCTCACGGAGAATCATGCGGTTCTTGAACTGCTTCTCGGTAATCTTGCCATTTTTAGGAACTGACTTGCCCTCAAATTTTCCGGTATATTTGCCCGTATCAGGGTCACCGCACCATGTTGGATGGCTTTCCAGCCCGAAGTGGTCAAAGGTACCACCCATGTCTACTTCCTTGCCTGTTTTCATATCAAACAATGTCAAATCAATAGCAGACCCACGGCTATGGCCAGATTTGGCATCAATATAACCATCCTTAAAGAGTCTGTTTTTGTTTACTTCAGGATAGAAATAATCCTTCATGCGCTTGTCATCTAAATTCTCAGCCCAGGCCACGAAATTATCTACAGCTCTCTGGGGACGATAAGCATCATATACCTTCAGGCGATAGCCCTGCTTAATCATATCATCGGAAACCTTCTTAAGGGCCTCAGCAGCTTCTCTGGACATGAGAATACTTGGCTGAGTGTAGCCATTGATACGATCACCCACAAAATTGTAGGTGGAATAATAACGGACCTCCTGAATGATATCAGGCACCACATCAGAAAGCACCACAAATCCTGTTGGGTCATTTACATCCACACTTTTGGCGGAATTAACAACAGAACTGGTATCAGCCACCTCAGCAGCATAGCCGTGAACAGGCATAAACACAGTGGAAGCCAACAGCATTCCACCAACTAATCCTAAAAGCTTTTTATTCATTCAAAATCCCTCCTGATGTACCCTTATTCTATATTTATATGAATTTTCCTTCACAATCAAATTAAATGACAGGCGATTTGATGACCTTCAACATTTTTGATTGCCGGCATCTCCTTAAAGCACTTATCACTGGCCTTGTTGCACCGCGGCGCAAAAGGACAGCCTGTCATATCACCGGTTCCGATTTCCCCCTTAATGATGGAAACATCCTGACGAACATCCGGATCTGGCACCGGAATAGCTGCCAATAGTGACTTAGTATATGGATGCAATGGGTTCGCATAAAGCTCTTCTGCAGCTGCCAGCTCCATAATAGCTCCCATATACATAACAGCCACCCTGTCACTGATGTATTTTACCATGGCCAAATCATGGGCAATGAAAAGATATGTCAGTCCCAATTCCTTTTGTAATCTTCTCATAAGATTAACCACCTGGGCCTGAATGGAAACATCCAATGCCGAAATAGGCTCATCACAGATTATAATATCCGGATTTACCGCCAAAGCTCTGGCAATGCCAATTCGCTGTCTTTGCCCGCCACTAAACTCATGGGGAAAACGATTAGCCTGCTCCCTGCTAAGACCCACCAGCTCCAGAAGCTCATATACACGTTGCTGCTTTGCCTTGTTATCATCATAGACATTATTAATTTCCAGTGGCTCACCGATGATTTCACCTACGGTCATGCGAGGATTAAGGCAAGCATAAGGGTCCTGAAAAATCATCTGGATGCGTTTCTCCGGTCCCTTGGATAAATCCAACTTCTCACCATGGAGATAAACCTCACCGGCAGTAGGCTTGTATATACCCATTATGGTTCTGCCGGCTGTTGTTTTGCCGCAGCCGGACTCGCCCACCAGTCCCATGGTCTCACCTTTATTAATATCAAAGGATATACCATTTAATGCATAGGCGTATTCCTTGGGATGACCAAAGAAATTCTTCTTGGTGACAAAATGCTTCTTTAAATTTTTAACGGAAAGCAAGGGCTTGTTATTTGGGATTTCTGTATTATTCATGGTGCCCCTCCTCTCTGTCACGGGCTGGAAGCCAACATTCCACACAATGCTCCTTACCCATATTTTCATTATTTGGGCGACAAGCAGCACAAACCTTCATAGCCTCGCCACATCTAGGGGCAAAGCTGCACCCCTTAATATCATATAGCAAATCAGGAGGATGGCCCTCAATAACAGGCAGCTCAGTATCATCCACCTTATCCACCCTTGGCAGAGAGTTTAAAAGGCCCCTGGTATACGGATGCTGTGGGTTATGGAAAATTTCACCTACCGGGCCGGACTCCACGATACGGCCAGCATACATAACATTTACTCTGTCACAAATACGGGCAATAACTCCCAAATCATGAGAAACCAATACTATGGACATCTTCATTTCACGGCGAAGCTCATCCAATAATTCCAATATCTGGGCCTGTATAGTTACATCCAATGCTGTGGTTGGCTCATCTGCAAACAACAGCTTTGGCTTACAAATAAGCGCCATAGCTATCATTACACGTTGACGCATACCACCGCTGAATTCATGTGGGTAAGCCTTCATACGTTCCTCTGCCTTGGGAATTCCCACCCTCTTTAAAAGAGCCAGGGCTTCCTCATGGGCATCCTTTTTGTTTAACCCCTTGGATTTAATAATACCCTCCGTCATTTGTTGTCCAATGGTCAATACAGGATTTAATGAAGTCATTGGATCCTGAAAAATCATAGCCATTGATGTACCACGGAGCTTGGCCATTTCTTTATTGGACTTATTGGTAATATCTTCACCTAATAATTTTATGTTGCCTTGATTTATAAAGGAGTTTTCCTCTGGCAAAAGCCCCATTACTGCATGGGCAGTAACGCTTTTACCACAGCCGGATTCCCCCACAATACCGACGATTTCACCCTCATTCACATTAAAGGTTACACCACGGACTGCCCTTACATCTCCCCGATAGGTATGGAAGCCAACTGATAAATTATTTATTTCTAAAATCATCTTCAAGCTCCCCCTTTAACGGCGCATTTTAGGGTCCAGGGCATCCCGCAGACCATCACTGAAGAAATTAAAGGCCAACATGGTTAAGCTGATGGCCACAGCAGGGAAAAATAACTGAAATGGATATGCTCCCAAAGTATTAATACCATCGGAGCAAAGAACACCCCAGCTGGCCATTGGCGCAGAAACACCCAGGCCGATAAAGCTCAAAAAGGCCTCGGTAAAAATAGCATCCGGAATTGAAAGACTCAAAGATACTATAATAACCCCTAAGGAATTTGGTATAAGATGCTTCATGAGAATACGGGCGGGACTTGCTCCCATGCTGCGTGACGCCAGCACAAATTCCTGCTCCTTGATTTTCAGCACTTCTCCACGGACAATTCGGGCCATTTGCAGCCAATAGCTTATACCAAGGGCAATATAAATATTAAGAAGTCCCGGTTTAAAAACCACCATTAACAAAATTACATACAAAAGGGTTGGCACACTATAGAGAATATCCACGATATTCATCATAATTCGGTCCGTTCGCCCACCCACAAAGCCGGAAATGCCACCATAAAGTACTCCAATAAAGAGATTAATCAAAGAGGCCACCACACCGATGGACAAGGAAATGCGGGCACCATAAAGGACGCGGATAAGCATATCCCTTCCAAGATTATCGGTCCCGAAAAGATGCTCCATGGTTGGTGCCATATTAGTTCTGGCAAAATCCTGATCCTCATAGGAAATGCTGGAGAACATAGGTATAAAAATAGCAGCCACCATCATTAATACAATGAATCCCATACCCAGCATGGCAGCCTTGTCCTTCTTCAGACGAATCCAGGCGTCCTGCCAATATCCCATGGATGGTGCCTGTTCTGACTCCACAGCCATAGCCATCTCAGATTTGCTCAGAGGAGAAAAATCATATTCCTTATTCATCCTTAATCCTCCTTCTCCCCAATTTTAATACGTGGATCCAGCATAGGATAAATTATATCCACAAGCATATTCATCAGGATAATAATAGCACTATAGAATATAGTTACACCCAAAATTACTGTATAATCACGATTATATATTGAAGTTACAAAATAGCTGCCCAGTCCCGGAATGGCAAATATGGTCTCAATAACAAAGGAGCCTGTCAAAATACTGGCAACCATTGGGCCGATATAGGTAACCACGGGAATAAGGGCATTTGGCAAAGCGTGCTTAAAGAGAATATAGCTTGTCCCCAGTCCCTTTGCTTTGGCAGTTTTAATATAATCCTGTCCCAAAACCTCCAGCATGCTGGAGCGGGTCAGCCTTGTAATGAAGGCCATTGGCATTGCTGCAAGGGCAAAGGCAGGCAGGATACGGCTTTTCCAGTCAATCCACATGGCAGCTGGAAGCAGTCCCAGCTTCATGGCAAAAATCTCCACCATAAGAGCTGCCAGCACAAAGCCCGGCACTGCAATACCGATGGTTGTCAATAAATTAACAGTGCGGTCCTGCCAGTTATTTCGCCGATAGGCTGCCAGCACTCCCGCTGGAATCCCCAGCAATAAAGAGATAAGAATGGCCTCCATGCCCAGCTCAAAGGACACAGGGAAGCTCTCCCCAATAATATCATTGACAGAGCGGCCCACATATTTAAAGGATGGCCCCAAATCACCATGAAGAATATTCTCCACATAATCCATATACTGGGTGGACAATGGGTCATTTAGCTTGTAACGGGCCTCAATATTGGCCTGCACAGCAGGAGGCAGATTCTTTTCTGCGGTAAAGGGTCCACCTGGTATGGCGTGCATCAGCAAAAAAGTAACCGTCATTACTATCCACAGTACAATTATGGAATTTATTAATCTTTTACCCAAATAATTAAGCACTTTGGCTTCCTCCCCAAAATGTTATTTAAAAAGCATGACAAAGAGCGTCCATAACCTTTTCTTCCCAGATAAAGTTATTGCTGAACTCGCCGTGGCTCCGCTCATCTTCCTCGGCCATACCCTCACCATTCATAATATACACAAAGCCATCCTTAGTCCCCGGTACATAAAACATTCCGGAATAAAGGCCAAAGGCCTGACCAGTATGACCCACCAGAAAAATATCGTGATGCTGACATACTCTGGCAGAAGAATCTCCCCTTATCTGATATAGCCCCAAGCCATAGGACAGAAGCGTATCATCAGCAGTATCACCATTACTGCCATCATAGCTCCACTGGGCCTTTGTCATTTCATTAACGGAAGTCTCAGATAAAAATTGCTTCTCCCTAAATGTCCCCTTATTCATCAGCATTACCAAAGCATTGAACATACCCTCCAGGGAAATACGGAGTCCCCCCTGAGGTGCAAAGAAGGTTGCATTAGTACCCGGAACATAATTTTCTAATGAATATACCCTTGGATCGTCATTTATGGCATAAGGATTTTGCATTGTAACCGTGTCCCTGGCAGGCTTGATACCATTATAGAAATCCATAACAGGCCGCCATGGCATATCGTCCCGCCATATTCCCCCAATATCCTTTTTCTGATACAGGGTACCCAGACTGGCAAATTCCGTGGCAGACAAATTCCCCGGCAAATAGCCTCCGATGATATCTAATTCCTTTAAGATATTATTTTGTAAATAATAATCAAAACGCTCATGAGTTACTGCCTCAATAATAGTGCCCAAAAGGCCATAATTGAGGTTGCAATAACAGAAAAACTCCCCCACAGGCTCGCTTGCAGGGGAAAAATGGGCCCCATCCTCATAAAATTTTCCCTCAGGAACAAAAAACGCCATCACTGAATAGCCAGGGGGAATGCAGTAAACTACACCATCCCTAAGACCAGAGGTATGATTGGCCAACATTCTCACCGTAATTTTAACCTCTGGAAAATCAGGATGACGCAGAGGAAATCCCAAATAATCACTGATATCGTCATCAAGACCTATTGCTTCAGCCTCCACCAGCTTCATAATTGCGTAAATAGTAAATTGCTTGGATACAGAGGCTATGCGAAAAAGAGAATCTGCCTTAAACAGCTTTTGCTCCTTACCAAAAGTGGCATATCCCCCACAAAAGCTAAATACCGGCTTACCACCCTTTATAAGCACGGCTCCCAACCCTGGAACCTGGGTATAGTGGTTCCCCACCATACCCCTTAATTCATCTTCCAATAAATCAAACTCATCCATGAAATTGCCTCTTTATGCTGGATAAATGCAAACCCGAACATTGTTATCCACATGCTGCAAAATTTTTATCATGTTTTTCTCACTGACAGCGATACAACCTAAGGTATAATCGTATTCTCCCATGCAGTGGATAAAAATATAGGAACCCAACCCAGGAACACACTCACGGTTATAGGTTAAAAATAAACCATAATTAAACTGTGGTGCCCCATTGTTCATAGGGTCCAAATCCAGCTTTTCCAATACCTTCTTAGGAATTTTACGGTCGTCAATCAGCTTATTATAATAAGGCCCATCAGCGCAGAAAATATGCTCGTCAAAAAGAAGGTAATCAGCCTTGGTGCCAGGATTAGGCTCTATACCACCGGCGGTAAAAATACCGAAATCCCCCTTTGGAGTTTTCCTATCTCCCTCCTTGGTCTTGCCTAAACCATTTTCTCCTACAAAGCCCTCACACTTCAATACCATATTCCATTTTTGCTCATCATCCTTTTCATACAGCTTTACATCAGCCTTGCTGTCCCCCTTGTACTGTACGAAAATCACCTGCTGAACACAGGATATCTCACTGTATTGGTTCAGCTTATCCTGCCAGAAGGGATTTTTTTCATTAGGGGCAGCGGCCTCAGCCACCAGAGATCCCTTTAAAATAAATAAAAGGCACAATAAAGTTAATAATAATACCTTCATAAAAAAGGCACCATCCTTTCAATAAGAAAATAGGCTCCTAAAATCCTTAGAAGCCTATTAATTATTTTAAATAAGTCTCATTTAATTAGCACTGATGCAGATAAGCGTACTGTTCAGGAGTCAGCTCATCAATTTCGATGCCCATGGCAGCCAGCTTGATTTTCGCAATCTTCTGATCGATTTCCTCTGGCAATACATATACCTTATTTTCCAGCTTCTCATGATTTTCGAGAATGTACAGGGCTGAGAAGAACTGAACGCCCCAGGAAAGGTCCATAATTTCAGCTGGATGACCATCGCCACAGGCCAGGTTTACAAGACGGCCCTCACCAAGGAGATACAGCTTCTTACCATCAGCAAACTTAAATTCCTCAATGCCTTCCTTCACCTGCTTGCGGGACTCAGTCATGGCCTGCAGCTCAGGGATGTTAATCTCTACATCAAAGTGGCCGGAATTACACATTACAGCACCATTCTTCATGGAAGCAAAATGACGCTCACGGATAACATCCTTATCACCAGTCAGTGTAAGGAAAATATCACCAATCTTGGCAGCCTCATCCATAGGCATTACGCGGAAGCCATCAAATACAGCCTCAATAGCCTTTACTGGATCAACCTCAGTAATGATAACATTGGCACCAAGACCCTTGGCACGCATAGCCCCCCCCTTGCCACCCCAGCCATAACCAGCGATAACAACGGTCTTACCGGAAATTACCAGATTTGTGGCACGCATGATGCCCTCCCAGGTGGACTGGCCAGTACCATAACGGTTATCAAAGAGGTACTTACAATAAGCATCATTGGCAGCCATCATAGGGAACTCCAGCTTGCCAGCAGCTTCCAGTGCCTTGTCACGAAGAACACCTGTGGTGGTTTCCTCGGAGCCGCCAATAATCTTTGGCAGCAGCTCACGGCGGTCATTGTGGAGACGATAAATCAAATCGCCACCATCATCCATAATGATATCAGGCTCAGTGTCCAGTGCCATATCAATATACTTGTCGTATTCCTCCATGGTGCAGCCATGATGAGCCAATACAGTTACGCCTTCCTCAACCAAAGCAGCACATACATCATCCTGAGTGGATAATGGATTGGATGCAGTGGCAATAACCTCAGCACCGGCATTTTTAAGTACAAGAGCCAAATATGCAGTCTTTGCCTCCAGATGCATGGTCATAACCATACGCTTGCCGGCAAATGGCTTGGAAACAGAATATTCATCATTTACAGCCTTCATAACAGGCATAAAATTCTTTACCCAGTTGATTTTATCATGACCAGAAGGTGCTAACTTAATGTCTTTAATTTTAGATTCCATGATACGCCTCCTAATAATTTACAAAAGATAAGCCCTCCCCTACGGGGAAGCCCTAAAGGACTATGCTTCGCCGTCGGTGTCAACGAAGTTGACGGATGAGGTATCCGACGTTTCATTATAACATGTATTGTGACTTTTATAAAGATTTTCCTGATGCAACCTTTACAACTCTTTTCCTGCCACATCTGAAAGGTATTTGTGATCCGCCACCTTAAGGCGGATTGGGGTAACTGTAACATTGCCCTGATTACAAAGAACCACATCAGAAATAGGGCTGTTGCCTTCATCTATAATATTCCCTTCCACAACATAATAGATTCTTCCATCCGCATCGGTCCGCGGAATATAGGCATTTTCATAATTTCTGATGCCCTGATATGCCCACAGCCACTTGAAATCCTTGGCTAACTTAACAGGAAAATTAATATTGAGAAGGTATTCCTTCTCCTCTCTTTCCATATTCAAAATATCCGGCAGCTTCTTTACCAGCTCTCTAGCCACCTCATCAAAGGTCATAATAGGGTTATAGCTAAGAGAAACTGCAATAGAGCGGATATTATGAATAAAGCCTTCCTTAGCAGCACCAACTGTTCCCGAATAAATTAAATCAGTCCCCAGATTAGAACCATCATTGATTCCAGAAATAACGAGATCAGGATACTCCTCCTCATTATTCTGCAGCACCCCTTCTAGATACAGCTTAACGCTGTCTGCCGGGGTTCCAGCGATACCATAGGCCTTGATACCATATTTTTCAATAAGTGGCTCATATTCATCAATATAAATACGCTGTCCCACAGTAATGGCATGAGCCTTGGCACTCTGCTGGCTTGCAGGGGCTGCCACAATAACCTCATGCTCCTTGTACAGGTGCTTAACCAGGGCTTCAATTCCCGGGGACATAACACCATCATCATTAGTAATAAGAATCTTCATACAATCACCTTTCATATACAAAAAAAAGGCTGGAAGATATCCAACCTGTAATGATTCATAATGGTGACCCACCGGGGACTCGAACCCCGAACCTGCTGATTAAGAGTCAGATGCTCTACCAGTTGAGCTAGTGAGTCATAGAAACAGGCTGCAAAACAACCTGTAATATTTTCAATGGTGACCCACCGGGGACTCGAACCCCGAACCTGCTGATTAAGAGTCAGATGCTCTACCAGTTGAGCTAGTGAGTCATTTGCTTTACGCAACAATTGATATTATAGTCATTTCATATATCCGTGTCAACAAAAAATATGAAAAAATGTAATCTTTTACATGGATAATATTATTTATCCTCAAATACCTTCTTTATATATTTTTCTCCCAAGGCCTTTTTACACTTTTCAAGGATTGGCTCGATTAGCTTTAGTGCCTCTTCACGATTTTGAGCTGCTGCAGTTATGCGAATAAGACAGCCATCCTCTTTGGCATAAGTGGCTACCGTTGGATTTTCGTTGTCGCACAGGTCACCTAACCGCTCAGCACATGGTCCTTCACCAACGATTGTTACCGATACTTCATCACGGCTCATCATTTTTATATCCATAGAAACAAATACCTTATCACTAAATTTCCGGAGATAAGGTACGCCATATTCCTTAAACATTGGCTGCATTTCCTTTGGAGGCCCCGGAAACAGCATACAATACTTGCCATTATTTTCCATAATACAGCCGGGTGCAGTACCGTTATGATTGTACATTATAATGGAATTCTTTGGTACGTAGGCCTGCTTTTTCTGGCTGTCACTGAACTGGGTAAAGCCACTGCGGGTCATGCGTTCCTTCATCATTTCCCAAGCCTTTTCATCAAGAACAACTTCCTTATGAAAATAGTCCATAAGCATTTCCTTGGTAAGGTCATCCTTGGTAGGTCCCAAACCACCAGTGAGAATAACCATGTCACCACGGGAAAAGGCCACATCCAAAGCACTTTTTATCCGGTCAGGATTGTCTCCCACCACAGTCTGGTAGTAGCATTCCATACCCAGCTTTGCCAGCTCCTTTGAGATAAACTGAGCATTTGTATTGACGATATTGCCCAAAAGGAGCTCTGTTCCCACACTAATTATTTCTACAATCATTTCCACTTTTCTCCTTAATATGTAGTTAGCATTGTATTAACTGTTTTGCTGCCTAAATGCATGGGGACTGCAGCCCCTATACAAGCGAAAGGCCTTGCTGAAATGACTTGGGTTATAATATCCACATGCCATGCCAATAGATAGAATTGACTCATTGGATTCCAAAAGCATTTCCTCGGCCACCTGTAACCGGTAATTTTGTATATACTGACGTGGCGACATATTGAATATGGACTGGAAACACCGCTGGGCCTCCCGCTCACTTATTCCAGCCTGAGCTGCCAAATCCTCAACAGATATCTGATCACCATAATGACCATGAATATAGTCCACCATCAGCTTTATTCTTTCCATTTGTGGTGTTGTATAGCCTATCCTTGAAGCTGTTGGATGGTCACTTAATATAGCCAAGGCTTTGCCTATATTATACCTAAGATCAAGCTCAAAGCCGAAAATTTCTTTTTGGGCAGCAATAAATGCTCTTCTTATATTAATTATGACATCCCGTTCCCTTTTTACATCGGTGTGTAAATATTTCCCTGAAAACATTTCATCGGTGACAATTGGCTTAACATATTTTTTATAAATAACATTTGCAATGCCACCGCTTATGAATTTCTCATCAAACAAGATGCAATATAGCTGACACCGTTCCCCATCCAGCGCATATCTGTGCAATACCCTGGAATTGCAAAAAAAGCCATTTCCTGCTTCTACTATTGCCCTTTTACCTGCATATTCAACTACAGCGCGGCCAGATGAAACATACATAAATTCCAGCTCACGATGCCAATGCCATGGTAATGATTGAATACCTCCTCTATTCCATTCAATGCAATAACTGCTACAAGGAAAAAGGGGATTGTCATGCATTTGCTCTTTTTCCTTGTCCGCCATTATACGGATTGTAGTCATTTTCTTAATCATAAAAAATCTCCCTTTTCTGTCGCATAGAGAACATTTTTTGTCGTATAAAAGGCAGAAAGCTCAGATTTTACAATATATAATGTAATCACAATAAGAAAACAATAGAATTTTTAAAGGAGGAATCAGCCATGAAAGCAGCAGTAAGACTTTCCAACATGGAGCGTTTGTTAATGAACGTTAATACCCATCATTATAGTTTCTTGGAGGGTGAGGCTTTCCACTCTGTAAAAGAGAGTGATCTCAGCTATCGCCTTGGTATTCACGAGTTACGCATTGGTACCTTTGCAGCTTTGGTGGTAGGAACTGCTTTAGCTATTTGCCTTTAATATACAAGCTAATTATACGGCAAGCATCCAGTTATTTCTACCCCCCATTTTAATATAGTGTTCTAAAAACGACGGGATTGTTTTGTGCCCCTTGGTACATAAGCAATCCCGTTTTTTTCGTGCTGTAAAAAATGCCTTCAAACTTGTTTGAGTAATATGCATCAAATAAGTTGACCGAAACATAAGTATTTTTCATAGTTTTTTCAATGGAATGAAAAAACTATACTTTTAGTAGTAGTTTTTTCATAATAAAAAGAGACAGCCGCGAGGCTGTCTCAGTTTTTTAGAAGAATTAATTTAGTTTTCGTGTGTACTATTACAATAAATTTAATAAACTTGGTTCCTTGGAAAGAATCTTTAATAGATTTGAAATAGCTCTGCTGGGGAGTATTTCACCACTTTCATATTTTTGAAAAGCTTTTTTTCCTCCACCTAATATGGTTCCGGCCTGTACCTGCGTGAGTTTTAATTTCTTGCGAATGGCACGAATATCCGTAGGAAGTAATAAATTTTCCGCCTCTGCCTTTAATTGATTTAATGCCCTATCATAGGTTTTCATGTCATCATCAGTAAATGTGCCCTCATCATTGCCCTCAGGGTACCAGCCAGGCATTGGAAAGGTTTTACTATAACCTTGATAAGTTATTGTGACTTCTCGCACATCACGAATTAACTTCTCGCCGGTTTCAACATCATATTTTACGTTTTCCATGTATAACACCTCACTTCTCTTTAAAGGATAGAAGAGTAAATTCAGTAAGCGTTCCTTTAGTGAATTTTATATACAACGTAATGCCAGAGTATGGAACATGATAAACATCCTGCCAAATTCGATGATTTTGATATGATGTCATTGACTTATAAAAGTGCGTTTTATTCATGGTCTTTATTGCAGCATATATATCTGTTCGACCAAACCCTAGAGCCGCCGCTCCACGCATTGCAGCTATTTTAATTTCGATTTTAGACCTTTTAAACGCATCCAAATCGTATGTAGGAGTAAATTTATCAACGACATTAGGCATTTTGTTAGAGTCGGCCGAAATTAGCCACTCAGGGTCGGTCAAAATTCACCAATTTTAGTCGGTATATAAATAGCCATTCCTTTTTTCATTCGTTTCCTCTAAACTGGATAGTGACCAATTAACCCAGCTGGAAGGAGACAATTTGAATGATATAAAAGGTAATGGCTTAGTGCCAATTATAGCACAAGCCTTAGAAGTAATGGAAGCCAAAGCAGGCCACAATATACCTTTAGATAAGGTAAATCTTGCAGAGCTTGGCAGATTAACTGGATTATCTCGCAGCAAGCTGCGTACTCTAAAAAAGAATGGCTTCCAAAACGGTATCAAATCTAAATTACCATGTGTTAAGCGTAAAGGGAAACTTGATGCGTTTAAAGAAGTTATTAATACGTACTTGAAGCAAGGAGTAACAAACTCAGCTGTTATCTTCTCCGAGCTTAAGAAAGAAGGTTTCACTGGCGGTCTTACTATTGTAAAAAACTATATATCCAGCAATAAAGACCTTGTTCCTGCTAAACGTATTTTAGTGGCCCCTCAAGGCAGTCGTGGTAGACGGTATAACACACAACCAGGAGAAGCATTCCAGATGGACTGGGGCTTTACCAAGGTTGTTGATCCATTGGGCAAAGAATACCAAGTAGCATGCTTTGCCGTTGTTTGCCACCACTGCTGCTCAGCCTATATAGAGTTTTTCTCCAGTGCCAAACAGGAGAATCTATTCATTGGTCTGGTAAGGGCATTTGACCGGCTTGGGGTTCCGGAATATATCCTTACAGACAACATGAAAAGTGTTGTTTTAAAACGCGATATTGAAGGCCATCCTATCTGGAACAATGACTATGAAGACTTTATGAATACTGTTGGCTTTAAGACCAAGCTATGTAAGCCCAGACATCCATTTACCAAGGGACGTGTGGAGCGCCTAGTCAGGTTCGTAAAGGATAACTTCCTTGCAGGAAGGGAATTTCTGAACATAACTGACCTCAATATGGCAGCACTTAATTGGTGTGATAACAAGAATAACGTTTACCGTACATTTCTTGAGGGCAAACCTGCTGATATACATGCAACAAAATGTTCATGCTTTCTTCATGCACTGGAGCTCAGCGATAACCTTAAATTTTATTTAGCACCGCTTCGAACGATTAGCTTCGATGGCTTTGTAAACTATGAGAGCAGGCGCTTTGGTGTACCATATACCTATACCAGGAGGCTTGCAAGGGTGATGAGGCAGGGTGACAAGCTATACATCTATTCAGATGACTTAAAGCAGCACCTTACTACTCATGATGTTACATGGAGCCGTAAGGATTCATTTTGTATTGGACAGTATGAAAATATTGAACAACCTGAAGAATTTCCTACAGCAAAAGTAAAAACCACTATACGTCAGCTTCCTCATGAAAGCTCTGTAACATTCGATAAATTCAATTTCGGTGATACGGAGGATATGTGGAATGACTGATATGTTTGAAAATATTAATGACTGTTGTGTAAACCTCAAGATTGATCTCTGCGGAGCTGAGCTTGCAAAGATTGCCGTGGATGGAAACTATACAGCAGAAACAATGGAAGCCTTGTCACATCTTTTCACGTATCTTTCGACTAAAAAAGATGCAGCCATGGTTCAGGATATATTAAACAAAAGCAGATTGCCTAAAAGTGCTCCGAAAACCTTTGATAACTTCGACTTCACACGTATAAGGGGACAGGATGTGGAGCGTATAAAAGGCATAAGCAGTTTGGCAACACTTTACTCTGGCTCCAATATTACATTTGTAGGCCCACCTGGTATTGGTAAAACTCATCTTGCCCAAGCATATGGTTATGAATGCGCGCAGCGCAGAATAAAAGTATATTTTATTAAGGCAACTGAGCTGAGGGATAAATTCAACAGAGCAAGAAAATCCGGTTCAACAGCCAGCTGTGTTAATACCCTTGTTAGATACCAATGTCTAATTATAGATGAGATTGGCCATTGTAAATTCGACAAGGAAAATACAATGCTATTCTTTGATGTAATTGACAGACGGTATAATAAAGAGGGCATGTTCAATACGGTATTTACAAGTAATAAGCAGCCATCCCAGTGGAAGGAGTGCTTTGAGGAGGAAGATGCTCTTCTCTGCTCACTGGACCGTATATTTGATAACGCCATAGTCTTTAACCTTAAGGGAAAAAGTTACCGTGGCCGGAAGCTCAAAGTAGTAAATGTTCAGGTTGACAATCTGAACAATGAAGATAAATAGTGTTTAGATAAGGCTAACTAACAGCCGAAGCTGGGTTATTGGTCAACAAAGCTGACTGTTGTATTGGTCATTTTAGACTGACTCTGAAATGGCTATGACGACCGACCCGTAGGTGGTTAAATTACGCCGACGCTAATA
>NZ_JHYA01000013.1 GCF_000621545.1 Anaerovibrio lipolyticus LB2005 | reverse complement strand
GGTGATGATGGCTATGTGGTCCCACCTGTTCCCATTCCGAACACAGTAGTTAAGCACATAAACGCCGAAAGTACTTGGCTGGAGACGGCCTGGGAGGATAGGAAGTTGCCGGTTAATAAAAAGGACTGTCTGATGACAGTCTTTTTTATTATGTTGATTTGTTTTTTTTCACGGGTCGTCTCCAGCCACCCGCACTTCCGCGGTTGGAAGTTATCTGTTATATTATTAGCTTGCATAACCAAAATACTTGTGTTATCATCAACCTTGGACAAGGGATGGCATCCGTTTGGAGTCATACTCTTTAATTTGCTTCAATTTTTATAAATACTTTTTCGCTTAGATCCTTGGGACTGAGACGGATGGCACCAGCGGCCGTGAGGCTTGCTGTTATTCGTGTTTATATGCCTTCTTATCCTTTGCGATGAGGAGGCTTTTTTAATTAGGCATTTTATTGCTCCCTTGTTTGGATTTTTTATTGGGAGGTGCTTTTTTTGAAAACAGCATTGAAGAAGGCTTGCGATTTTCTTGTAGGCAATATGAGTTTATTAGTTTTTTTGATTGGGGTTTTTGCCGTATGGCGTCCTGAAGCTCTTACTTGGGTAGGGCCACACATTCCTGTTTTGTTGGGAATCATAATGTTTGGCATGGGTATGACCCTAACGGTAGACGATTTTAAAAACATTCTCAGGAATCCAAAGGGAATTTTTATTGGAGTCTGTGCACAGTTTCTCATTATGCCAGCCGTAGCATTTGGATTGGTAAAGGCCTTTGGTTTACCACCGGAAATTGCTATTGGCGTTATTTTGGTAGGAACCTGTCCAGGAGGAACAGCATCCAATGTAATTGCTTATTTGGCTAAGGGTGATGTGGCCTTGTCTGTATCCATGTCGGCAACGTCTACTATATTAGCTCCACTGGTTACACCGATTCTTACATATTTATTGGCAGATGCAGTAATTGATGTGTCAGTGTCCTCAATGATGATGTCCATTGTAAAAATGGTATTGCTGCCTGTTTTATTGGGCTTGGGGGTCCATCATTTCTTTGAGAATTTTTCAAGAACAATAAATCCTTTTATGCCAATGCTTTCGGCGGTTACAGTGGTTTTAACCGTTGGTGGCGTGGTATCCCTCAGCGCAGCCAAATTATTGGATGTGGGACTTATGATGTTTGCAGTGGTTATTTGTCATAATTCCTTTGGATTGTTGTTAGGATATATTTTAGCTAAGCTATTTAGATTGGATGAAAAGAGAAGCCGGACTGTTTCAATAGAGGTTGGTATGCAGAATTCCGGCATGGCCGCTTCCTTGGCTGTTCTCTATTTTGATCCAGTGGCTGCTATTCCAGGAGCTATTTTCAGCGTATGGCATAACGTATCGGGAGCGATGCTAGCTAATTATTTTGCTAAGCACAGTGAAGAAGACAATGATGATAATCTAATTGATAATAGTATTAAATGTATTTAAAAATATGGTATGTGAGGTAAGACAACAATGAAGATTTTAAGAACTCAGGATGAAATAAAGCAATATTCTAAGGAAATGAAAAAAGCAGGAAAGGTAATAGGTCTTGTTCCTACCATGGGGGCTCTCCATGAGGGGCACCTTACTCTTATGCGTACAGCACGTCAGTCTGTGGATGTGGTTATTGCTTCAGTGTTTGTAAATCCTGTTCAGTTTGGTCCTAATGAGGATTTTGATGCCTATCCCCGTCAATTTGAAGAGGACTGTAAAAAATTGGAAGAGACTGGTGTGGATGCTGTATTTCATCCAGAGCCAAGTGAAATGTACCCTGAGGGATTTTGCACTTATGTAAATGTGGAGGGTGATTTTACCAAAAAGCTGTGCGGCGGCCAGCGACCGGGACATTTTCGTGGTGTAGCTACCGTAGTTACCAAGCTCATTAATCTGGCACGGGCTGATAAGGCCTACTTCGGTCAGAAGGATGCACAGCAGGTTTGCGTAATTCGTCGTTTCGTAGAGGATTTGGCCATTCCTGTGGAAATCAACATGGTTCCTATAGTTCGGGAGGAAAGTGGTTTGGCCCGCAGCTCCCGTAATGTATATCTTTCCAAAGAGGAAAAGACGGCTGCCCTGGTATTGTCCCGTAGTCTGAACATGGCAAAGAAGGCCTTTGATGATGGTGAAAGAAATGTTGACAAGCTCAAGCAGATTATTTTGGATGAAATTAATAGTGAGCCAATGGCAGTAATCGATTATGTGGAAATATATTCCTTCCCGGCTTTGGAAGAAATTGATGAAGTAATGGGCGAGTCCATTATGGCAATCGCTGTAAAGATTGGTAAGACACGTCTTATTGATAATGTGATTTTGGAGGGCTAAGAAAATGATGCTTCACATGTTAAAATCTAAACTTCATTGCGCAACTGTTACTGAGGCGAATCTTCAGTATATGGGCAGTATAACTATTGATGCTGATTTAATGAAGGCAGCGGGAATATATGAAAATGAGCGGGTGCAGGTGGTAAACAACAATAACGGCTCCAGGCTGGAAACTTATGTTATTCCCGGGAAGGCGGGATCCGGAGTTATATGTCTTAATGGCTCAGCAGCCCGCTGGGCCCAGCCCGGAGATGTGGTTATAATTATGGCCTACGCTTTTATGGAAGAAAAGGAAGCAGTTCAGTATAGACCAACTGTAGTCATGCTGGATGGAGATAATAAGGTTAAAGAAACCCGAAATTATGAATGTCATGGGGAAATATATATAAATAACTGATAGGCGGCCTCCGTTATTATTCTGTTTTAGGATAATGACGGAGGATTTTTATTCTGGTTAGAAAAACAGAAAGTGTCAGAATGTTGATTTTAATGTAAATAAAATATAAAATTATGTACAAAGGTGGTGATTCGTTATGGATCAAACGTCTGAGAAAAAAGCATTTATTCTTACTATTGATGATGATGAAATTAATAATATGCTGCTGGGAGCTATCCTGGAAGAGGAATATGAGGTTGTATCTATTTTAAGTGGTGAGAAGGCCATTGAATTTTTAAAGGGGCGAAAGCCTGATTTAATTCTTCTGGACTTAAATATGCCTGGTATGAATGGTTTTCAGGTGCTGGAGTATCTGAAACAGGATAAGGACTTAAAGGAAATTCCCGTTATTATGTTGACGGCTGAGGTGGATCAGGAAACAGAGGTTAAGGGAATTCAATCTGGGGCCTTTGATTTTTTGCATAAGCCGTATATACCGACACTTATATTGACACATGTTCATCGGACTTTGGAATTAATATCCCTGCAAAAGCGAATGCAGGAGCGTATCAATATGCAGATTCAGGCCACAATGAATCAGCTGGCCTCCACAAAAAGGCTGTTTAAGCAGATGGTTTTTGCTTTGGCAAAGACCATTGATGCCAAGGACCCGTACACTAATGGGCATTCTCAGCGTGTAGCGGATTACTCCAGGGAAATTGCCTTTAGGGCTGGGAAATCGAAAACCTATCAGAGAAAGATTTTTTTTATAGCACTTCTACACGATATCGGTAAAATTGGGGTGTCAGGTCAGGTCCTAAATAAGCCTGATAAGCTGACTCCCAGTGAATATTCTTCAATTAAGGTTCATCCTATCATAGGTTCCTCGATTTTATCATCGGTTCAGGAGATGGAGGAATTGCAGGTTGGTGCCCGCAGTCATCATGAGCGTTACGATGGTACCGGGTATCCGGATGGGTTGGCAGGCCAGGCCATTCCAGAAAAGGCCAGGATTATTGCGGTGGCTGATGTGTATGATGCGATGACTTCAAAGCGCAGTTATCGTGATATATTGCCCCAGGAAGTGGTGAGAGAGGAATTGGTAAAGGCCAAAGGCACTCAGTTGGACCCAAAATTTACGGATATAATGCTTCAAATGATTGACGAGGATGTGGAATATAGAATGCATGAGTAGGGGGCTTTTGCAATGGAACCTAAACAGCGCTCGATGTTTGAATGGGCAATGCTTTTGGGACTGTTTTTCTTTATTACTGCCCTGGGAGCTTCCCTTTGGTACTTTTCCAATGATAAGGATATAAAAAAGCCCGTCGTAGGTATAGTATTGCTGGGGGACAGAAATGAGGAAGGGTGGAATGCACCGCAGTACAGGGGAATGAAAAAGGCCTGTGATGCCATGGGGGTGGAGCTGCTGGTAAGCGATAACAACAGTGGCCTCGATGGCAAGTGTGCAGATGCAGTACGGAAAATGGTAGAAAATGGTGCCGGAATGGTATTTCTTACCAGCTATTCCTATACGGCAGACGGCAAAACCTTGATACGTGAATTTCCCCAAGTAGCTTTTGGTACTAATTCTGCAGAGTGCCGGGGGCGGAATATGACATCTTATTTTATTCGCATGTATCAAGGGCGGTATTTGACAGGAGCCCTGGCGGGAATGCGTACCAAGAGCAATGTTATTGGCTACGTGGCAGCTATGCCAAATTCTGAAGTGAATCGGGGAATTAATGCCTTTACTCTAGGGGTTCAGAGAACTAACCCCAATGCCAGGGTAGTGGTTATGTATACGGGAAGCTGGGAAAATGAGGAAGTAGAGGAAGAACATACCTACAGGCTTATTACTCAGGAAAAGGCCGATGTAATAACCTACCATCAGGATGAACCAATGGCCGCCACTGTGGCGGAAAAAATGGGAGTAGATTATATTGGCTATTATGAGGATCTGCAAAATGGCTCAGAACATGATTTAACTTCGATTATGTGTAATTGGGACCGTTACTATGAGGATATAGTAAGGTATTATCTCAAGGGCGAAATGAATTTTGTGGACAATAGATGGGTAGGCATGGAGGCTGATCTGGTAGAGCTCAGTCAGCTTTCTGATGCTGTGACTTATGAACAGCGTACTGTATTGAAACAATTGAAAAAGGAAATGTTGGCTGGGCGTTTTGTCTTTGCTGGTGAGATATTTGATAACAAGGGGAGACGCCGCTGTCAGCCTAATGAGGTTATCAGGGACGAGTATCTGTTGCAGCACATGGATTGGCTGGTGAAGGGAGTGGACGTCCTTGAATAGTAAAATCAGTAAATTGGGACTGTCCCAAAAGGCTTTTATCGAGATAATTATCCTGACCATAATTTTGTTTATTACCGGCAATATTCTCCAGAATCAAATAAGCCGTAAGTTAAATGATGCTGCTGAGGAATCCGTATCTCAAATGACGGCGGATATGGCCCAGCTGGCAGATGAGCGGTTTATGCGCTACATTAGCACCCTAAAGGCAGCTTCCATTTATTTGGAGCAGCATGAGGAACAGAAAAATAATATTTTGGAGGCCATTAATCAGGAAAATGTATACGGCAGAGCCGGTGTTATGGATTACGAGGGAAACATAACTGGAGCTGTAGTCAGCAAGCATGATTTTCCCAAGCTGCTCAGGGCTTTTCAGGGAAATAACGTGGTGGATTACCACACTGACGGAGGCATAATTGTGGCTGTTCCTGTTTATTATGGGGATAACGTAAGGTATGTTCTCTATCAGATTTTTCCAAGGGGAAATTTAACCAAGGTTTTTGGACTGGCAGATTATAACCCATATAGCCGCATTATGATTCAGTATAAGGATGGTAGTTTGGCCGTTCCTTATGAGAATTTTTCCACAAAGGATCACGAATTTTGGGATGATCAGGATATAAAGGCCGGTATGGTGGAGGTTCATTCCAGGCTGGAAACAAGCAAGGCTGCAGCTGTTTATACAGAAGGAAGCAAAGGGAAATATTATGTTTTCGGTGCAGACCTTCCACAAACAGATTTTTCCTTGGTGGGATATATTCCTTGGTCTGCAGTGGCAGGAAAAATCAATAGTGTGTATCAGATGGTGCAGTGGGTATTTACTTTGATGCTGCTGTTGTTTGCCTGTGTCAGCATTTATCTGTTTATGGCCCAGACCAAGGTGGCGGAGAATGAAGCCCTTAAAAAGGCCCGACAGGCAGCAGATGATGCCAATCAGGCCAAGAGTCAGTTCCTGGCCAATATGAGTCATGAAATAAGAACCCCTTTAAATGCCATTAACGGCATGGATGAGATGATTCTCAGGCGTAGCAGGGACATGGATATACGGCGTTATGCCAGCAATATTCATTCTGCCTCCACAGCGCTTTTGGGAATTATTAATGAAATTCTGGATTTTTCCAAAATCGAATCCGGCCGTATGGAGCTGGTAACAGATAAATACAGCTTAAGGGTTCTCCTTAAGGAGGTAGTGACTCTGGTGGGGTTCAGGGCCAAGGCAAAACAGTTGGAGTTTATCATAAATGTGGATGCCGACTTGCCTAATGAGCTGTATGGTGATGTGGGGCGTATACGCCAGATACTTATTAATGTCATTAACAACGCCATAAAATATACGGATGAAGGTACTGTAACCTTCGATGTAAGTGGTGACATCGTAGAGGATACACTTAACCTTAAACTGGTGGTAACAGATACTGGTATTGGTATTAAGCCAGAGGATATGGAAAAGCTGTTCAAGGATTTTGAGCGTCTTGATATTCAGAAAAACTGCAAGGTGGAGGGCACGGGCCTTGGTTTGGCCATTACCCATAGGCTTCTTACCATGATGGGGGGAGCTGTTAACGTAAGCAGTATCTACGGAGAGGGAAGTACCTTTACCATTGAACTGCCTCAGAAGATTATGGGGGCAGAGGTTATTGGAGATTTTGATGCAGATCAGGATATAGAGGAAGAACTGGAGGACGTGGTGGCCACCAGCTTTACTGCTCCGGAGGCATCCATTCTCATAGTTGATGACAATGAAATGAATTGCTTTGTGGCGACCTGTATGCTGTCTGATACCAAGGCAAAATTGACAGTGGCTCACAGCGGAAGTGAGGCATTGGAATTTCTGAAGAAAGAATCCTTCCATTTGGTTATGACAGATTATATGATGCCGGGAATGGATGGTATTGCAACTCTCAATGAGGCCAAGAAAATCAAAGGCACTGAAAATACAAGGTTTGTTATTCTGACGGCTACTGCCCTGGCAGGTGTTCGTGAAAAATTCCTGTCAGAGGGCTTTGATGATTATCTTAGCAAGCCTATGACGGGTAAGCAGCTTGAGACTGTGGTAAAGCGCAATCTTCCTGCTGAATTGGTGCATCCGGCAGAAAACTCCGAGGCAAATGGATTAAATGACGTTAAAGTGTTGGAGGAACCTGTAAAAACGGACAGCAAGGTTGATGACGATGTTCCTATTTCCAGTCGTATTCCTAAGATAGATATGTCCATTGGACTAAAATACTGCAATAACAGTGATAATCTTTATAAAAGGCTTCTTGGCATGTTTAGCAAGCTTTGTGAGGACAATATCAAGGAAATGGAACAATCCTTTGGGGAGGAGCAGTGGGATGCATACAGAATTAAGGTACATGCCCTGAAATCGGGGGCCTTAAATATCGGTTGTAATCTACTCCATGAAATGGCCAAGGAACAGGAGCAGGCCGGTAAGGAGTATATTTCCGAAGAATCCACTGAGATACAGCGCATAAAGGCTGTGGAATACATGAAACAACACCATGAGGAGCTAATGGCTATGTATCGGCATGTGGCTCAAATGGCCAGGGATATGACAGAAGAATAGTACCCGGATAAAAGAAAAACAGGGTTGGGAATACTTTTTAGGTTTCCCAAACCCTGTTTTGATTTGCAATGATTGTCATGTAATCTATATTTGTCTTCCGGCACCTGGGCCGTCGTTGGCAGTAGCCACCTGGGCCTCGCTGAAGGTTTTCATATCATTAACTATATGAATAGCAGCATCTGCAAGACGCATTCCTATGCAGGCCGTTATGCCTGGTATTTTCACTGCCATGTGGTACAAAGGCGGTTCAATCGGTAAAAGGAATGGCTGAATTTCCGGTACCAATTGAGCTGCATAGCTAGCCAAGGCGGTTACTGCCCTATCTCCAAGAATTATCATGGTGCGGTTGTGGGTGGCGGCAATTATGGCCCCAAGAACCGCGGAGGCTATTAGCTGCATTTCCCCAGGCAGCTGAGTCATGAAGGTACCTGGTTGGAGCTTTAGATTGCCCTGGGTGTCGCACAGCATATTTGCCATGGCATCTATTAATGCAGTGTCGTTATCTATAAGGGAAAGGCCCATGATTTGGCTCCCCAGAGAGATATTTTCCCCCTGCAGACGACCAAATTCAAAGGCATCCATCTGGGTCCTTTCTCCTGTGAGATAGGCTGCAATAGCTTCGGCTCCTGTTTGAGTGGTAAAGCTATGAATAAAAGCAGCTTGGTCCTTATCTAATGCAGCTTCCTTTTTCATGCCAATGAAAAGCATTGTTTTGGATATATCATTTGGCAGCTCGTTGGAGGTTATACCACTTAGCTGGGCGGCTATCTGTTCAATTACCCCCAAGCTGTAGATAGGCTTTGATAAATTGTCCAGCCGCATCTGACAGCGTTCCATGGCCTCCTTATCCAGGTCCGGCATGGTACGAGTATAATAATCAAAGGTTTTATCAGTCAGGGTAATGGCTATGTTGGGAATAACATCCTTTTCGATGGTATCTGCCATTAACTCTTTGGCGGCCAGGTCCTTTTGAATATTTTTAAAGGCTCTTATGGCGGCATCTAAAATGTCAGCCACAAGGGATGAACCAATGGCCTCTCCCAGCTTAATGTTTAAAGCCATAATTGGGGTAAAATCCAATTCTTTAAGGATTAAGTGCTGTCCCTGTTCTCCCGCTTTGTGGGAAGGAACAAGATAATCCTTGAGGACAGGAGCCAATCTTAAAGCTATTAGGGCAGCGGCACTGGAATTAAAGCCGTCCAGTATGGTGAGGGAATGGGACGCTGCGGCACCAAGCATAAGTCCGGCAATGGCTCCCAGCTCAAAGCCCCCTACTTTTGCCAGCACATCAATGGGATCATTGGAATTTGGGTTATTTATCGCCAGTATCTTTTCCACAGTAGCCAGCTTTGTCTTGAACCGTTCATCGGAGATATTGGTGCCTCTGCCGGTGGTGTTGGCAGGGGATTCCTCAAGGAGAGCAGCGGTAATAGCTGCACTGGAGGTGGTGTTGGATATACCCATTTCACCGGGCAGAAATATGGTTATCCCCTGTTGCTGGTGGAGCTGTTTTGCCAGAGAATAGCCGTAGTATAGGGATTTTACTGCCTGTTCTCTGGTCATTGCCGGTCCCTGGGAGGAATTATTAGTGCCGGAGGCGATATGGAAATCTATAAGTCCCGGGAGTTCCTTGGCCTTTTCACTATTTATGCCCAAATCTGCCACACAGAGATGAGCTCCTGTGAAGTCGGCAAAAACATTGGCAGCAGCACCGTGGGAAATAAGATAATTTGCCACCATGTGCAGTGTGGTTTCCGGCGGGTAGGCACTGACATTTTCCTTTGCAACACCATGGTCGGCACAGCAGATGGTGACAGCCTTTACAGGCTTGTCCTCAAATGAAGCAGAGCCCGTAGCACCGGCATACTTTTTCAATAAAAAGCGAAGGGCACCAAAATCATCCCTTTTTATGGTAGAAGTGGCAAGAATTCTTTCCACTTCATCTATACTGTCAGTATCCTTGGGAGGTATTTGAGCTATGAGAGCTTTGAAATCCTCTTCCTTTATTACGGGTAAATTCGTCATATAGCCTTGGCCTCCTGAGGGACCTGTTTGATGCTAAGGCCAATACGGCCCCTTGCTTCGTCCACGCTAATGACCAGAACGGTGACAATATCACCAACAGCCACCACATCCAAAGGATGCTTGACGTGCTTGTTACTTAATTCGGAAATATGTACAAGACCAGCGGTTTTTATGCCAATATCTACAAAGGCACCAAAGTCGGTTATATTGCGGACAGTACCACGCATAATGGTACCTACCTTAATATCAGACAGCTTTACAATGGCTTTTCTGGTAAGAGGCACTGGCAGATCCTCACGAGGATCACGGCCAGGCTTGGACAAAGCATCCAAAATATCCTTAACAGTTGGTACACCGGCATTTAAGTCCTTGGCCAGCTTTTCAGGATTAGCAATTTTTATTTTGGCCTGGAGCATTTCCAGCTGCTTTTTGTCATTTAAAATATCCAAATCGGCCCCTAATTTTGCCAAAATATTTTTGGCCAGCTCATAGGATTCAGGATGTACAGGGGTATTGTCCAAAGGCATTTTGCCCCCGCCGATACGCAGGAAACCGGCACACTGGGTGTAGGCGGCATTGCCCAGACGGGCTACCTTTAGCAGCTCTTTACGGGAGCTGAAAGGACCATTTTCATTTCTGTAGGTTACTATATTCTTGGCAATAGTGGCATTTATGCCTGCCACATGCTTCAAAAGGGCTGGGGAAGCAGTATTCAGTTCTACACCAACGTGGTTTACCGCTGATTCAATGGTCTGATCCAGAGTATTGGCCAGTTCCTTTTGATTTACGTCATGCTGATACTGGCCGACGCCAATGGCCTTTGGATCGATTTTTACCAGCTCTGCCAATGGATCCTGCACTCTGCGGGCAATGGACACTGCACCGCGGATAGTAACATCATACTCAGGCAGCTCCTCCTTTGCCAGTGGGGAAGCAGAATATACGGAGGCCCCAGCTTCGCTGGTAACTATGTAGTGGGTATCAAGTCCGTTATCCTTTATGAGCTTGGCGGCAAATTCCTCTGTTTCAAAGGAAGCAGTACCGTTGCCGATGGAAATGAGATTGACCTTGTATTTTTTGATAAGAGCCAGTGCTTTTTTTGCAGATTCAGCGGCACCTTTTTCACCATGGGTAATATAAAGAACTCCATGGTCGAGGACATGTCCAGTTGGATCTACAATAGCCATTTTGCAGCCAGTGCGGTAGCCAGGATCCAGTCCCATTACTGTAAAGCCTGCCAGTGGTGCCTGCAGTAATAGCTGGCGTAGGTTGGTTCCAAAAATATCAATAGCCTGTTTTTCGGCAGTTTCCGTAAGCTGATTTCTGATTTCTCTTTCAAGGGACGGCTGAATGAGACGCTTCCAGCTATCAGCCACAGTGTCTTTCAAAAGGCTTTGGAAAATGGAGTTACCTTTTATGAAACGCTTGCCAATGATAGAAAGAATTTTTTCCTCATCATCCTCCATTTTCACCTTCAGACATTCCAGCTTTTCGCCACGGTTAATAGCCAAGATACGATGGGATGGCAGGGTGCGCACCAGTTCCTTATATTCCTTGTACATCAGGAATACTTTGCCCTCAGCGGTGTTTTCTTTTTCCTCGTCCAAAGTGGTGGTAATAAAGGCGTTATTCCAAAGGAATTTACGCAGCTCCTGACGAAGCTGGGCATCCTCGGAAATCATTTCTGCAATAATATCCTGAGCTCCAGCCAAGGCATCCTGGGCCGTTTCCACCTCCAGCTCTGGATTGATGTATTCCGCAGCCACTTCCTCAGGAGTACCCACAGCAAGATTTTGCAGAATAATAGTGCTTGCCAGTGGCTCTAAGCCCTTTTCCTTGGCCTTCTGGGCTCTGGTGCGCTTCTTCTGCTTATATGGAAGATAAATATCCTCCAGCTCCTGTAGCTTAGTGGTTTTTTCGATGGCCAGCTGCAGCTCAGGGGTTAGTTTTCCCTGTTCCTCTATCTTGTTGATGATTTCCTCCTGGCGTTTTACAAAATTGCGGAGGTAGGTGAGGCGTTCAGAGATAATCCTAACCTTCTCCTCGTCCAGTTCACCGGTTTTTTCCTTACGGTAGCGGGAAATGAAGGGAATGGTGTTGCCCTCGTCTAAAAGCTCCGTAACAGCATCAACCTGAAATACTTTTATTTTTAATTCGTCAGCAATAATTTTACTGATATTTTCTGTTTTCATCTTGATTTATTCCTCCATCGTGTAAGCAATCGACAAATAATTATATCATATTATTTCCTTTTAAGAAAAATGAAACTATTATCCTATATTTTTATTGACATAAATGTTAAATATATGTACAATACTCAATGGATAGTAATTATCCATTAATAATTGGGAGAAGGTAGTTACGTTTTACAACTAAATTTGGAGGAAGAAGAATATGATGATGGACATGCAAAGTGTAGCAGATATACTTCGCAGTCATGGCTTTAAGGTAACTCCGCAGCGTCTTGCTGTATATGATGCGTTGCAGAATACAACTGAGCATCCTAATGCGGAAATGCTTTATAATATGCTTTTGCCAAGTTATCCGGCCATGAGTCTGGCAACTGTATATAAGACCATGGAGATATTTGATCAGATTGGTTTGGCTCAGGTACTGAATATTGGTGAGGACAGTTACCGTTACGATGCCAGAATGGAAAATCATCCACATGTGCGCTGCAACACATGTGGCCGTGTAGATGACATTATGGAGTTTGAGGATGAGGCCATTATGGAACAGGTAGCAAAGCTGTCCGATTACAAGCTGACAGGCAGACAGCTGTATTTTTATGGTGAGTGTCCTAAATGTCAGGGAAAAAAGAAAAAATATAATTAAGGAAATTTGGGGCAGGACTGGACAAGGAGTCAGTCCTGTCCTTTTCTTTTGACCTTTTTGAACATTTTTGTTATGGTATATGGGGTTCTAAACAAAATCTAATAATATTTACAGAATTTTTTCAGCAGGGCTTCTTATACTTGGCTTATAGGAGGAAAGATGCAGGTTTCGGTTTTGGCCAGCGGCAGTAAAGGAAATTGTACCTTCATTGAAATGGAGGGAAGCAGACTTTTAGTGGACGCTGGTATCAGCGCCAGGCGCATTAAGCAGGAACTCAGTAATATTGGTCAGGCCATTGAGGAATTGGATGGGGTCTTTATCACCCATGAGCATAGTGACCATATTAAGGGGCTTGCCACTTTGACAAAAAAATATGGTATACCGGTGTACAGCCGTCCGGAAACCTTTAGGGCCATGAGCTGCTACAGGGATATTCCTCAGGAGTGTATTAATCCAATTATGGATCGGGTCAGAATAAACAAGCTGACGGTAAAGGCCTTTGGAATTCCTCATGATGCGGCTGACCCTGTGGGGTACTCCATAACTGGCAGTGTAAAATGTGTGGTAGCTACTGATATGGGCTTTGTGGACAGCAATCTGCGCAGAGAGCTGGAATCAGCCAGAGTAATGATATTGGAAGCAAACCATGATGTGGATATGCTGAAAAACGGCGAATATCCCTGGCCACTGAAACGGCGTATTTTAAGCAATCGGGGCCACCTGTCCAACATTGATACGGCCTGGACACTGGTGCATTTAAAGCAAAAACCGCAAAAGGTCTTGCTGGCACATCTAAGTGAATCCAACAACCTGCCGGAATTGGCCATGAAAACTGTGCGGCAGATTCTTGATCAGCAGGGAGTTAGGAACATGGAGCTTATACTTACTGCCCAGGATAGATGTGTTAGTGTGGATTTTTGATATATTTTTATATTTTGGAGGGAGAGAAAATGATTACAAAGAAGAGAATTTTTAAGTCTTGTCTGCCAGTTGTAATGGGTCTCCTGGTAGCGGGATCGGTAATGCTGGGGGGATGCGGCAAGAACAATGTGGCCGAAGGAATTCCAGCCTCCAGTCCAAGCTATAATACCAATGTATCCGATGCCAGAAATACACCTGTGGTCAGGGCGGCCAAGAATGTGGGGCCTGCCGTAGTGGGTATTACCAATAAGGCAGTTGCCAGAGATTTCTTTTTTAACCTTCGTGACGTTGAGGGCTATGGCTCCGGTGTTATCTTCCGCAAGGATGGCTATATTGTAACCAATAATCATGTAATCGATGGCGCTAAGGAGATTATAGTATCCCTTTCTGACGGCCGCAGCCTTAACGGTAAGCTGGTTGGGGCTGATGAAATCACTGATTTGGCTGTGGTTAAGGTGGATGCAGATGATCTGCCGGCAGCAGAGTTCGGCGACTCCGATGATATTATGGTGGGAGAGCCTGCCATTGCCATTGGTAACCCAATGGGGCTGGAATTTCAGGGCAGTGTTACCACTGGCGTAATAAGTGCCGTAAATCGTGTTTTGAACAAGGGCGAAAGCAATATGAAGCTCATTCAGACAGATGCGGCCATCAATCCGGGAAATTCCGGCGGTGCCCTGGTAAATGCCGATGGCAAGGTCATTGGTATTAATTCCCAGAAAATTGTTACAAATGCTGTAGAAGGTATGGGCTTTGCCATTCCAATTAATACTGTACGTTCCGTGGTTGAGGAGCTTATTTCCCAGGGCCATGTTACCAGACCATACCTTGGGGTAAGTGTTTTTGACAAGGAGTCCGCAGCCCGTCAGGGTTATATTTTAAATGTGGATAAGGGTGTATATGTATTTAATGTATCCTTGGATGGACCTGCTGGACGTGCCGGCTTCCGTCGTGGCGATATTATCTTGGCTGTAGGTGGCACAGAGGTTAATACTGTGGGTGAGCTGCGGGCAGCCATTACTGCTCATAAAGTGGGTGAAACAGTAGAGGTTAAATATGATTCCAATGGAACCACAAAGACTGTTAATGTAACCTTGGATGCCCAGCCTGTTGAGGGTTAAGCAGAATGAAGATTAATATAGTTACCGCCGGTAAAATAAAGGAAAAATATCTGACAGAGGGAATAAACGAATTTTTGAAGCGTCTGGGGCCCTTTGCCAATGTGAAAATCATAGAGATAAGTGAAGAAAAAATGAAGGATAATCCTTCAGAGGCTGAAAAGCAGCAGACTCTGACTCAGGAGGGACAACGTCTTTTAAAGCAGGTGCCTGAGGGCAGCTATCTTATCGTATTGGATGTATACGGCAAGGAGCTTTCTTCTGAGGAGCTGGCTGCCAAAATTGACAGCTTGGGCCTGTCGGGAAAGAGCAATATAACATTCCTTATAGGAGGAGCCTTTGGCTTGTCTTCGGAGGTAAGGTCAGCTGCAGATATGCTTCTTAGCTTTTCAAAAATGACCTTCACCCATCAGATGGTACGCCTGCTTCTGGTCGAGCAGATATACAGGGCATTTAAAATAAACCGTGGGGAAAAGTACCACTGGTGATGGAAAAACAAAAAAATGGGGCTGCCTGGGCAGTCCCATTTTTAGTATCTGCGATTTACTCAATGGTAACGGAAGGTCTGTCTATAATGGAGGACAGAACGACAATAGTTTGTGTTTTGATTACACCAGTTTGTTCCTTGATACGTGTCAGAAGATTTTCCAAAGTAGTCGTATTCTGAGTGATTATTTTTAGGGAATAATCAAAGTCACCAGTGATGTAGAAGCATTCCTTGATGTCCGACTCACCAACCACAAAATTTTTAAAGCTGTCACCATGGCTAGGATTATCAAAGCTCAGATAAACCAAAGCCATAAGTTGCTTGTCCACAAGCTCAGGATTTAAAATAGCGGTATACTGCTTAATGACACCAGAAGCCTCCAGCTTTTTTAAACGTTCACTGATAGCTGGCATGGATAGGGAAATCTCAGAACTCAAAACTGAAATTGTGACACGGGCATTTTCTTGTAGGCGCTTAAGAATCTTCTTATCAATATCATCCATTTTTAACACCACCATTCTGATTACATTATACCAGTGAAAGGATACAAAAGTAAACTTTTATCTTCAAAACCATAAAATAATTCTTTAAAAAGAAAATATTCTGACATTTTATTTTGTTTAAGTGAAATTTTTGCATTTACTTTGTATTGGTGTAAAATAATAAGTTAGAATAGTATAAATTTGGGGTAGTGTAATGAAAAATAAACAGACAAAGATTCTTATAAATATTAATAGACTCACCTTGTTTCTGATGTTCCTGTTTGTGGTTACCATTGGCAGATATTTCATTTTACAGGTAATCCAGCACGATGAGATGGAAGAAAAGATTATGAATATAGCCCGGGATAACGTGGTGCGCCAATCTCCCAGAGGGAAGATACTTGATCGAAATGGCAGGGAGCTGGCCATCAGCCGCATAGCCAAGCTGCTGGTCATACGGCCGGATAAAGTTGGCAGTGAGGAGGATATCCAGGTTTTATCAGCGGAGTTGAGTCCAATAATTAATATTCCTGCAGAAACTATTGCCAACCGCATACGGGAGGGCGGTGCCTACTATGCCGTTAAGCATGGACTGGAAAGTGATGAGGAAGCGGCAATAAATCAGCTAAAAAAAGACAAGGGATATGAATGCCTTTGGATGGATGATGAGGTTAAACGATATTATCCAAACGATATGTTGGCCGCAAATATAATCGGATTTATCGGTATGGAAGATAAGGGCCTTGAAGGACTGGAATACTCCATGGACAGCATAGTAAAGGGGGATGTCCAGGAGGAGGATGTACTTACGGACATGAGGGGCCGTACCATTTTTGATTCCATTTTCTCCCATTCCCAGAAGCGTTATAAGGGAGATAACTGCAAGACAGTTACCTTAACAATAGATGCCACAATGCAGTTTATTGTGGAGCAGGTTCTGGATAAAGCAATGATTGAGAACAAGCCTCAAAATGTTACTGCCATTGTTATGGATCCTAAAACAGGTGAAATTCTGGCCATGGCTTCCCGACCAAGTTATAATCCAAATAAATTTGGTGATTATAGCATGGAGGCAATAAAAAATCGTGCTGTGTCGGATATTTATGAGCCAGGATCTACCTTTAAGTCAGTTGTGGCCGGTGCTGCCTTGGAGGAAGGCGTGGTAACACCTAATCAGACTTTCTACGATCCGGGGCGTATTAACGTATCGGACAAGCATATTCAGAACTGGAATGGTGAGAGTTTTGGTACAGTAACCTTTACGGATATTGTTAAGAATTCCATTAACACCTGCTTTGCTATGATAGGTCAGATACTTACTGGTGAAAAGCTCAACGAATATGCCAAGAAATTTGGCTTCGGTGAGCCTACAGGTGTGGAGCTGCCGGGTGAGGCCTCTGGTATGCTCTTTGAAAGTGATAAGATGGTGGATTCCGATATAGCAACCATGTCCATTGGACAGAGTATTGCGGTGACACCTATTCAGCTGTGTACAGCCATGTCTGCCATTGCCAATGACGGTGTGCTTTTAAAGCCTCATATCGTAAAAAATATCACCAATGCTGATGGTTCTATGTATAAAGAAAATGGCCGCGAGGAAGTACGTCGCGTACTGAGTTCTGCCACTGACAAGACTCTCATGGGACTGCTGGAGCAGGTAGTTGCCACCGGTGGCGGTCAGAAGGCTCAGGTTAAGGGCTATCGGGTGGCGGGAAAAACCGGTACAGCTCAGAAAATTAACAAGGACACTGCGGGCTATATGGACGGCCGTTATATTGCGTCCTTCTGTGGCTTTGCTCCAGTGGAAGATCCTCAGCTTGTGGTTCTGGTTATAATTGATGATCCTACAGCCGGTTCCTTCTACGGTGGTCAGATTGCTGCACCGGTGGCAGGGGAAATCTTTGCCCAGTTGCTTCGTTATAAACACATTGAACCATCATCTGACCCATTTGAAGATATGGATAAGAAACACAAGGAAAAGGAATCACAGCCAGCTGTCAAGACCGCTCCACCTGGAAAACAGATAATGCCTGATCTCAGTGGTATGAGTATTCGTGAGGTTTCCCAAAAGCTGGGAGAGCTGGGAATTGGGATGAATATTCAGGGGACGGGTCTTTCCACGGGCCAGAGTATACCAGCAAATACAGTAGTGGATCCGGGTACAAGCGTAACGGTTTATTTTAAGCCATAATGATATTCATATAATACCAATATACACAGGAAAGGAACATTATTATGAAAGCTAAGCTCTTTGTTACAGATATGGATGGCACCCTCTTAAATAGCCAGCGTAAGGTAACCGATGGTGTAAAGGCTGCCATTAAGAAGGCTGTGGATGCTGGGGTTATTTTTACTGTAGCCACTGGAAGAATGCATATTTCTGCCCTGCCCCATGTGAAGGATTTGGGAGTTAATGTGCCAATTATTACATATAATGGTGCCCTTGTAAAAACTGTTGATGGGGAGGAATTATTTGCCTCCTATCTGGATCGTAAGCTTGTGGAAGAGCTGGTGGAATTTGCCGAGTCGAGAAATCTTTATATTCAGATTTACAGCAATGAAAAGCTCTATTATAGAGAGGAAAATGATAAATCAGCATATTATCGCTGTGCTGCCGGTGTTAATGGCAATCCTGTGGGGGATGAGCTGGGAAAATTCATGGACAATGTGCCAAAGCTCTTGATTATGGTGGATACCCCGGAGGAAGGGGATAAAGTGGTTGATGCAATTTCGAAGCAGTTTGGTGGCCGTATAGAGGCTGTTAAGTCTACGCCAGTTTATATTGAGCTTATAAAACCGGGAGTAAATAAGGCAACAGCCATTGCTCGGCTGGCGGAGAAATATAACATACCTATGGATTCGGTGCTTGCTATTGGTGATTCCAACAATGATTTGACCATGATTCAGGCAGCAGGCTTTGGGGTAGCTATGGGCAATGCCAACGAAAACGTGAAGAAAATTGCAGAATATGAGGTGGCTGACTGTGACCATGACGGTGTTGCAGAAGCTATCGAAAGATTTTGTCTGGACTAACAGGCTGATTTTTAGAAGGAGGCTGTTATGGATAGAGATGAAAGAATGGATTTTATTATCGTAACGGGTATGTCCGGGGCGGGAAAAACCCAGGCGTGTCGCTATATGGAGGATATTGGGTATTTCGTAATAGATAATCTGCCTCCGGTGTTTATTCCAAAATTTGCCGAGCTGTGCCGTCATTCTGATGGTCATGTAAACAAGGTGGTGCTGGTAGTTGATACCAGAAGTAGGGAGTTTTTTGATACATTTATCCATGTACTGGAAAATATGGACAGGGATAATCAGCCCTATGTAATGCTGTTTATGGATGCATCCGATGCTGCCATTATTCGCCGTTACAAGGAAACTCGACGTCGTCATCCTATGGCCCCTAGCTCCAGAATTCCCGAGGGAGTTGCCAAGGAGCGTGAGAGGTTGGCCCCTATCAGAAATAAGGCTACCTACATCATTGATACCTCAGATCTGAAAAAGATTGAGCTTAAGGAAAAAATACTGAATATATTTGCCAGCAAGCCAGGGGATAAGCTCAGCACCAATGTAATGTCCTTTGGATTTAAGTTTGGTATGCCTCTGGATGCAGATTTGGTATTTGATGTGCGTTTTTTGCCCAATCCCTTTTATGTGGAATCAATGCGCCATAAGAGCGGTGCTGTGCCGGAGGTGGCCCAGTATATCGAGCAGTATCCTGTTACCAAGGAGTTTGAGAAGCATCTTGATAATATGATAGATTTTCTAATGCCCCAGTATGAAAAAGAGGGGAAGACTCAGCTGGTAATAGCTGTGGGGTGTACCGGGGGAATGCACCGTTCTGTGTTTATCGCCAAGCATATATATGACAGACTGAAGGATAAGGGGTATTTGGTGAATTTAGAACACCGTGACCTGATGAAAAATGATGTTTGGGAACACGTTCGTGAGGAATGTTAAGGAGTAACAAACAATGAATTTTTTGAAATGGTTGTATCCAGGCATGAGATTCAAGCGCTGGCTGCTGCTGTTTGCCGCCGGTGTTATGTTGGCCAGTCTGGGCATAGCAATTATGTTCAACTATAAATATATAGACAGTATAGAGGAGTCCATATTCTGGGCTGTTTATACCTTTTCCGGGGAATACACCTATACTGCCACAGCGGTTATGGGATCTGTGATGGTAGTCATAGGCTTTTTGATTATGGCTATGGCGGCCCGCTTTATTATCCAGTCGGTTATTGATGTGGTGTATCCATCATCTTCGGAGAAGCTGGTGGATTTGATTTATGAGAAACGAATGCTGGGCAAGGGACCTGCTGTTACTGTTGTGGGTGGCGGTCACGGACTCAGCGTGCTTTTGCGTGGCATAAAGGAGGTTACCACCAATGTTACAGCAGTGGTGACCGTGGCTGATGACGGTGGGTCCTCTGGCAGGCTTCGTGAGGAGCTGGGGATTATTCCACCAGGGGATTTGCGAAATTGTCTGGTGGCCTTGGCTGATACGGAGCCTTTGATGGAAAAGCTGTTTCAGCACCGTTTTGGAGGCAGCAGCTCATTGTCTGGTCATAGCTTTGGCAATCTTTTTATTGCTGCCATGGCAGAGGTCACAGGTGATGTGGAAACTGCCCTGACAGAATCCTCCAAGGTTCTGGCGGTAAAGGGACGGGTGCTCCCTGCCAGTAAGGAGCATGTACGGCTGGATGCTATCATGGAGGATGGCACCATCGTCTGTGGTGAATCCCATATTCCGGAGGTTCATAAGCGGATTCATCGGGTTAAGCTGTTCCCTGAGCATGTGGAAGCAGTACAGTCCTCTTTGGATGCCATACGGGATGCCAATGCAATCGTTCTTGGGCCTGGCAGCTTGTACACCAGTATTATGCCTAATCTTTTGGTGGAGGGCATAGGTGATGCTATTTGCCGTAGCAAGGCAATTAAGATTTACATTTGCAATGTCATGACCCAGCCCGGGGAAACCGATGGTTATACCGCATCCATGCATGTAAAGGCTATCTTGGATCACGCGGGGCGGCAGGCCATAGATTATGTTATTGTAAATTCCACTCCGGTACCTGAGGACTTGGCTCAAAAATATGCGGAAAAGGGTGCCTATCCGGTGGAGGTGGATGATGATGCACTTAATGCTCTGGGGGTAGGCCTTATTAAGGCAGACCTTATAAGTGGCAAGGATGTAATTCATCATGATTCCCGTAAATTAGCCAGCAGTGTTATGCGGGCAGTTTATGGCATAAAGGCTGGCCTTGATGAAATAAGGAAGCATTAACAGAAATTATATTAGAAGTTTGGTGAGAAATATATGCCATCTTTTGCAGCTGATGTGAAAAATGAGCTGGCCCACAAACTGGATAAAAAATTATGCTGCCAGACTGCGGAGCTGGCAGCACTTTTGCGTATGGGTGCATCCATGACCCTGGGCCCTAACATGACTCTGGGACTTAATTACGTTACTGAAAATGCGGCGGTGGCCAGAAAGACTCTGAGCTTGCTGAAGGCCACCAGCAATGTGCAGACGGAGGTAACCGTAACCAGGAGTAAGCGGCTTAAAAAGAATAACCGCTATATGGTGCGCGTGGTGCCATCGCCATTGGTTCGGCCACTGATGGAAAAGCTGGGAATGCTGGGTGAGACCGAGGGCTCCTTGGGCCGGGATAATGCCCTACTGAAGAAGGTGTGCTGTCGTCACGCGTATCTTCGGGGGGCCTTTATGGGTGGTGGCAGCATTAACAAGCCTGAAGCAGAGTGTCATCTGGAAATGGTCACTTCAAACTACGGCTTTGCGGACACCATAGCAGGAGTCCTTAAGCGTATGGGCTTTCCTGCTGGTTTTACGGACCGGAAAAATCATTATCTTATTTATATGAAAGATGGAGAGGCGATAATGGATTTCTTGTCCATTATCGGTGCCACCAAATCCTTGGATGATTTCGAGGGTGGTCGTAATCTTAAGGAAGTCCGTAACCAGGTTAATCGTTTGGTTAATTGTGAAACTGCTAATCTGCAGAAAACCGTGGATGCAGCAATTTATCAAAATGAGTGTATAAAATATTTAAGGGATGAGGGAAAGCTGGAAGGCCTAACCAAGGCCCTTAGAAAGACAGCCCAATGCAGGCAGGATAATCCCGACGCCACCTTGGCAGAACTGGCAGAAATGCTGCTTGTGACCAAGTCCTGTGTCAATCATCGGTTGAGAAAGCTGGTGGCCTTGGCGGAGGAACTGCGGGGGAAAAATAAAGAAAAAGGTGAAGATGATTGAAAAAGTATATGAGGTTTATTAAGATAGCACTGTTGGTTGTTGTCCTTGGGGCGATATTGCTTTTTGCCGGGATTCAGTATCTATTATCGCAGCCGGCTCCGGAGGGGTTCCCTATTTTGGAGTACCACATGGTACAGGAAGCGAATCCGGACAAGGCATATGAATACAACGTACCACCGGCAGAATTTGAGGCTCAGCTTGATTATCTGGAGCAGCAGGGCTACACTACCATTTCTATAAGGGATTATTTGAGAGCAAAAAAGGGGTTGCAGCAGCTGCCGGACAAGCCAGTGATTCTCACCTTTGATGATGGCTACGAGAGTAATTACACGGAGCTTCTGCCAATTTTGGAAAAGCGGGGGCTTAAGGCTACCATTTTTATGGTAGGAAATGATATTGGCAAGGAAAATTACATGTCCTGGGATCAGTTGAAGGACATCCAGCATCGTGGTGTGGAAATAGGCAGTCATACTGCTAACCATTTGCCGTTGACCAGTATGAGCCTTGATGAAGCCAGAGATGAGGTTAAGCTATCCAAGCTCTTGATGGAGTGGAATGGGGTGAATACCATTTATACCCTGTCCTATCCTAATGGCAAATATACCGCGGAATTGCTGGATATGCTGAAGGAGGAGGAGTATCTGGCGGCAGTAACTGGGGATGCAGGGCTTAATACCTTTGAAACAAATCCTTATCTTCTTCAGCGTATCAATATTCCACATCCATTGTTTGGTTTGACGGAATTTAAATGGCGCCTGTTAAAGGGAAGAATTATGACCCAATTGGGAATAAACCAGCATTAAAATTTGCATATCAAGGCAAAAAAAGGTAAAATAACTTAAGACTTTGTTTAAGGTGAGGAGGTTACCTAATATGAAGCACATTCAGACTGTAAATGAGCCTACTCTGCAGGCTACCAAGACTTCTGGCGGCTGTGGCGAGTGCCAGGCATCCTGCCAGTCCGCATGCAAGACTTCTTGTACTGTCGGCAATCAGGTTTGTGAAAGCAAGAAATAATTATTTAGTGAGAAGGGCTCCCCAGGAGGGAGCTTTTTTCTTGTGTTTTTAGGAGAGTACTGTTTTATTATGAATAATGAAATGAGCACAAAAATACATAAATTTGTCCAAAATGGCATGTATATCCTGTTGGATGTAAATAGTGGTGCAGTCCATGTAATAGATAAAATGATTTATGATATCATGGATATTTTTAATGGTAAAAACGATAATGAGGTTATAAATAACCTAAAATCTCAGTATGCGGAAAATGATTTGAAGGAAGCCCTGGATGAACTCCATATTCTCATGGACAAGAACCAGCTTTTTGCTCCTGATATTGATGTTCCGCCTACCTTCAAGGCCAAGGGCCTGGTTAAGTCCCTGTGCCTGATGACTGCCCATGACTGTAATATGCGCTGCAAATATTGCTTTGGTGATACCGGCGAGTACGGCGGTGAGCGTCAGCTCATGAACAACAAGGTGGGCCGTGCTGCAGTTGATTATATTATTGAACACAGTGGCCCTAGAAAGCATTGTGAAATCGACTTCTTCGGCGGTGAACCTCTCATCAATATGCCTTTGGTGAAGGATGTTACCGAGTATGTAAGAAAGCGTGAAAAGGAAACTGGCAAGGAATTCAAGCTGACCTTGACTACCAATGGTTTGGCTCTTAATGATGACAATATAAAATGGCTCAATGATAACAATATCAGTTTGGTACTCAGCACCGATGGCCGTCGTGAGACCCATGACAATATGCGCCCTGACTGTGGCGGTCAGCCAACCTATGACAAGGTAATGAAGAATTTCAAGAAATGTGTGGATTCCCGTAATGGCGAAAATTACTACATGCGCGGTACCTACACTGCAGAAAACCTTGATTTTACCAAGGATGTGGAAGCCATGGCGGATGCAGGCTTTGATATTCTGTCCATGGAACCGGTGGTACTGAAGGATTCTCCGTATGGTCTTACTGAGGAGATGCTTCCGGAGATTTTCGCTGAGTACGACAGACTTACTGATTTCTATTTGAAGCGTCATCGTGAAGGAAAGGGCTTCTTCTTCTTCCATTTTAATATGGACCTTTCCAACGGTCCATGCGTGGCTAAGCGTCTGGCTGGCTGTGGAGCTGGTCATGAATACTATGCAGTGGCTGCCAACGGCGACCTTTATCCATGTCACCAGTTTGTGGGCCGCAACAAGTATAAATTGGGTAATGTATTTGATGACCTTGATGAGGGTGCTGAGGATATCACCAGATATTTCCGTGAATCCCATGTTATGAACAAGGAACGCTGTAAGACCTGCTGGGCAAAGTATTTCTGCTCAGGTGGTTGTCATGCCAATGCGGATTTGTTCCATGATGATATAAGAAAGCCTTATGAAGTGGGCTGTGAAATTCAGAAGAAGCGCCTTGAATGTGCCATCGCTGTACAGGCAGTTTTGTCCATGGAAAAGATAGGAAAAAAGGATTATAAGCCTGCCAGCGTTAATTGCTGATAAAGGTGCTAAAATTATTACTTTATAGTGATTGTAAGCTTACTTTAGTATGATACATATTATTTATGCTATAGTTATTGAAGCTTATGAATTTGCGTTGACAAGGTATCTTGAATTGGTGTAATATTAACTTACTTGAAAGATAAGGGACACTAGGATATATGATTGTCATCTGTCTGCCGTTCAGGTAGATGGGTGTCTTTTTCTGACGTGTTCTCAAATTATTTTATCTATATATTTTTAGGGGGTATTTTACAAATGGCAGTAAAAGTAGCTATTAATGGTTTTGGCCGTATTGGTCGTCTGGCATTCCGTCAGATGTTCGACGCAGAGGGTTATGAGGTTGTTGCAATCAACGACTTGACCAGCCCTAAGATGCTGGCTCATCTTCTGAAGTACGATTCTTCCCAGGGTCGTTACAAGTACGCTGACAAGGTAACTGCTGGCGAGGATTCCATCACTGTTAACGGCAAAGAGATCAAGATCTATGCTTGCGCTAACGCAGCAGAGATTCCTTGGGGCAAGCATGATGTAGACGTTGTTCTGGAGTGCACTGGTTTCTACACTTCCAAGGAGAAGGCTTCTGCACATCTGACTGCAGGTGCTAAGAAGGTTGTTATTTCTGCTCCAGCAGGTAAGGACCTCCCTACTATCGTTTACAACGTAAACCACAAGGTACTCACCAAGGAAGATAAGGTTATTTCCGCAGCTTCCTGCACCACTAACTGCTTAGCTCCTATGGCTAAGGCTCTGAACGATCTGGCTCCAATCCAGTCCGGTATCATGGCTACTATCCATGCTTACACTGGTGACCAGATGACTCTTGATGGCCCACAGCGTAAGGGTGACCTCCGTCGTTCCCGTGCTGCAGCTGTTAACATCGTTCCTAACTCCACTGGTGCTGCAAAGGCTATCGGCCTTGTAATTCCTGAGCTGGACGGCAAGCTCATCGGTGCTGCACAGCGCGTTCCTACCCCTACTGGTTCCACTACTCTCCTCTACGCTGTAGTTAAGGGTGATGTAACTGTAGAGCAGGTTAACGAGGCTATGAAGAAGCAGGCTACTGAGTCCTTCGGTTACAACGAGGACGAGATCGTATCCAGCGATATCGTTGGTATGCGTTATGGTTCCCTCTTCGATGCTACCCAGACTATGGTTAGCAAGGTTGCAGATGGCCTGACTCAGGTTCAGGTTGTTTCCTGGTATGATAACGAGAACTCCTACACCAGCCAGATGGTTCGTACCATTAAGTACTTCGCTGAGTTAGGCTGATAACTCGTCATCAAAAAACAATAGTTTAAAAGATCCATTGAGGTCCGGCCTTTGTTTGGGCCGGACCTATTTTATTGACGGAGGTTTTTATTAATATGGGTATGAATAAGAAAACCATTAAAGATGTAGATCTTAAGGGTAAGAAGGTATTTTGCCGCGTAGATTATAACGTACCATTCGATGAGAATATGAATATCACCAATGATACTCGTATTCAGGCTACCAAGGAAACTGTTAAGTACATGCTGGAGCAGGGTGCAGCAGTTATTTTGGCTTGCCACATTGGCCGTCCTACCGAGGCTCGTGAGGACAAGTTCTCCACCAAGCACATCGTTAAGCGCGTATCCGAGGTTATGGGCGTAGATGTTAAGTGGGCTCCTGACTGTGTAGGTCCTGAGGCTGAAAAGGCTGCAGCTGACCTTAAGCCAGGTGAGATTCTCCTCTTAGAGAACCTCCGTTATCACAAGGAAGAGAAGAAGAACGATCCTGAATTTGCAAAGCAGCTTGCTTCCCTTGCTGACATTGCCGTAAACGATGCATTCGGTGTTTCCCATCGTGCTCATGCTGCCAACGTTGGTATTGCACAGTATCTTGAGTCCGTTGCAGGCTTCCTCATGGAAAAGGAGATTAAGTTCATTGGTCAGACCCTTGAGGCTCCAAAGCGTCCATTCGTTGCTATCATCGGTGGTGCTAAGGTTTCCGACAAGATTGGCGTTATCTCCAACATGATTGATAAGGTTGATACCATCATCATCGGTGGCGGTATGGCTCACACCTTCGATGCAGCACAGGGCTTGCCAATTGGTAATTCCATCTGCGAGAAGGATAAGTTTGAGGAGGCTCTTGGTCAGCTCAAGAAGGCCAAGGAGAAGGGCGTAAAGGTTGTTCTTCCTGCTGACCTTACTATTGCTGATGATTTCTCTGCTACTGCCAACACCAAGATTGTGGATGTTGACAAGGTTCCAGAGGGTTGGGAAGCTCTCGATTCCGGTCCTAAGACCTGCGACCTTTATGTAAAGGCTCTTGAGGGTGCAAAGACCGTTATCTGGAATGGTCCTATGGGCGTATTTGAGTTCGATGCATTTGCAAAGGGTACTCTGGCTGTTGCTGAGGCTGTTGCCAAGGCTACTGAGAATGGTGCAACCTCCATCGTTGGTGGCGGTGACTCCATTGCGGCTCTGAAGAAGACTGGCCTTTCTGACAAGATTTCTCACATTTCCACTGGTGGCGGTGCTACTCTCGAGTTCTTAGAGGGTAAGGAGCTGCCAGGCATCGCAGCTATAGCAGACGCATAAATGCTTGTCTTTTCACTGCATAGCTTTGTCAACCTTCGGAAAAATTCCTCGACGTACCAGTTATGTACGACTGTGGATTTTTCCTTCGTGTTTTCGCGCTCTGCGGCGAAAATCCTACGCATTGTGATTTGTCTTTTCACCGCATAGCTTTGTCAAGCCTTCCCCTTTGGGGAAGGTGTCAACGAAGTTGACGGATGAGGTATTTTAACGTTTAACCGATAAATATATAGATAATTTGAGGAGGATATAATTATTATGGCACGTAGACCTATTATTGCTGGTAACTGGAAGATGAACAACACTATCGCTGAGGGCGTTAAGCTGGTTAAGGAGCTGGCTCCATTGGTAGCTGACGTTGAGGCTGTAGATGTAGTAGCTTGCCCAACTGCAACTGCTCTGGCAGCTGTAGCTGATGCTTGCAAGGGTACCAAGATTCATGTTGGTGCACAGAATGTTCATTGGGAGCCAAAAGGTGCTTTCACTGGTGAAATCTCCACTGGCATGCTGAAGGAAATCGGCGTAGAGTATGTTGTACTTGGTCATTCCGAGCGTCGTGATTACTTCGGTGAAACTGATGAGGGCGTTAACAAGCGTGCTCGCGCTGCTTATGCTGCTGGCATTACTCCTATCATCTGCTGTGGTGAGTCCCTGGAAATCCGTGAGGCTGGTACTTACATCGACCATGTTGTAAAGCAGATCAAGGCTGCTCTTGATGGCTTCTCCGCTGACGAGGTTGCTAAGCTGGTTATCGCTTATGAGCCAATCTGGGCTATCGGTACTGGCAAGACTGCTACCTTCGAGCAGGCTGAGGAGGTTTGCAAGGCTATCCGTGAGGCTGTAGCTGAGGTATTTGGTCAGAGCGCTGCTGATGCTATCCGCATCCAGTATGGCGGTTCTGTAAAGCCTGCTACTATTAAGGATCTCATGGCTCAGCCAAACGTTGACGGTGCTTTGGTTGGTGGTGCTTCCCTGAAGGCTGCTGACTTCTCCGCAATTGTAAAGTTCTAATTTAGAGGTTGATAAAATAATGGCAAAATTAAAAAATGCACCTGTTGCATTAATTATCATGGATGGCTACGGAAACGGCAAAACCTGTGATCCAAACAATGCTATCCAGATAGCTAAGACTCCTGTTATTGATAGTCTCAGACAGAATTTCCCATCCACCCATATTCAGGCTTCTGGCGAGTTCGTTGGTCTCCCTAATGGACAGATGGGTAACTCTGAGGTTGGTCATACCAACATTGGTGCCGGTCGTATTATTTATCAGGCACTGACCCGTATCACCAAGGCTATCAAGGATGGTGATTTCTTCAAGAATGAGGCTCTGGTAAGTGTTGCTGATCAGGCTAAGGCCAATGGCGGCGCTCTCCATCTCATGGGTCTCGTTTCCCCAGGCGGTGTACACAGCCATAGTGAGCATCTCTATGGTCTCTTACAGTTCGCTAAGAACCAGGGCTTCAAGGATGTATATGTTCATGCATTCCTTGATGGCCGTGATGTTGATCCTTCCTCCGCAGCTGAATATGTTGCAGAGCTGGAGTCTAAGATTGCTGAAATCGGTTGTGGTAAGATTGCTTCCCTGTCCGGTCGTTATTATGCAATGGACCGCGACAACCGCTGGGATCGTGTACAGAAGGCTTATGAGGCTATTGCGTTGGGCAAGGGCGTTGCTACTGATGATGCAGTAGCAGGCGTTAAGGCATCTTATGCAAATGAGGTAACTGATGAGTTCGTAGTTCCTGCTGTTGTAGGTGACTACAAGGGTATGAAGGATGGAGATGGTGTTGTATTCTTCAACTTCCGTCCTGACCGCGCCCGTGAGCTGACTCATGCATTTACTGATGTTGAGTTTAGCGGTTTTGAGCGCAAGGTTCTGAAGCTCTCTTTTGTTACCATGACTCAGTACGAGGAAGGCCTTAATGTAAAGGTTGCATATCCGCCTGAATCCATCACCAACACCCTTGGTGAGGTTATTTCCAAGAATGGTATGACCCAGCTGCGTATTGCAGAAACTGAGAAGTATGCCCACGTAACCTTCTTCTTCAACGGTGGTGTTGAGGAGCCTTATAAGGGTGAGGACCGTATTCTGGTTCCTTCTCCAAAGGTTGCAACCTATGATTTGCAGCCTGAAATGAGTGCTATTGAGGTTACTGACAAGGTTGTGGAGGCTATTAAGTCCGGCAAGTATGATTTCATCATTCTGAATTATGCTAACGGCGATATGGTTGGCCACACTGGCGTTATTGAGGCAGCTGTAAAGGCTGTTGAGACTGTTGATACCTGCGTTGGCCGCTTTGTTGAGGCTATTCGCGAGGTTGGTGGTGAGGTATGCATCACTGCTGACCACGGTAATGCAGATCAGATGGTTGACCCTGAGACTGGTGCACCTTTCACCGCTCATACAACCAACCCTGTACCATTCATCGTTGTATCTGACCGTGTAGGCTGGATAGCCAGCGATGGTGCTCTCTGTGATATTGCTCCAACACTGCTTACCCTGGCAGGCATGGAGATTCCTGCAGAGATGACTGGTACTCCAATGGTTAAGCTGAAGTAATAAAGCTGCCATTTAGATGTGTTTGAAGGTGTATAGTGGCCCGGACCTGGCTTTAGGGCCACTTGGCACTGAGTATTATATTATTAGCGAAGAGAGGAATACAAAATGATTTATTATGATAAGCATGTTGAAGACATGACTTGCATTGCAAAAGAAGTAAACCATGGTCCAGCTCCAATTCCTGAAGAGGGCAAATGGGTACAGTCTAAGGAAATTAAGGATATCAGCGGTCTGACTCACGGTATCGGCTGGTGTGCTCCTCAGCAGGGTGGCTGCAAGCTGACTCTGAATGTTAAGGATGGTATCATCGAAGAGGCTCTCATCGAGACCATCGGTTGCTCTGGTATGACTCATTCCGCAGCTATGGCTGCTGAGATTCTCCCAGGCAAGACTATTCTGGAAGCTCTCAACACTGACCTGGTTTGCGATGCTATCAACACTGCTATGCGCGAGCTGTTCCTGCAGATCGTTTATGGCCGTACTCAGACTGCATTCTCTGATAATGGTTTGCCAGTTGGCGCAGGTCTGGATGACCTTGGTAAGGGTCTCCGCAGCCAGGTAGGTACTCTGTACTCCACCAAGCTGAAGGGTGCTCGTTACCTCGAATTAGCTGAAGGTTATGTTACCAAAATGGCAGTTGACAGTGAAGATCGCGTAATCGGTTACGAAGTTGTTCACCTTGGTAAGGCTATGGAAGCTATTGCTAATGGCATGGATGCCAACGAAGCAATCAAGAAGAACACCTCCACTAAGGGCCGTTACGCAGATGCTGCCCGTTACATCGATCCTCGTAAGGAATAATTTGAGATAACGAACAGGAAGGACTGAAAATAAAATGGCATTATTTGAAGGCTATGAGCGCCGTATTGACGGTATTAATGAAGTTTGCAAGAAATATGGTATTGCTTCCATTGAAGCTGCTGCTGATATTTGTAAGGAAAAGGGTTTCGACCCAGCTGCTATCGTAACTGATCTGCAGCCAATCTGCTTCGAGAACGCTAAGTGGGCTTACACTCTTGGTGCTGCTATTGCTATCAAGAAGGGCGTAAAGACTGCTGCTGATGCTGCAAGAGCTATCGGCGAGGGTATTCAGGCATTCTGCGTACCTGGTTCTGTTGCTGACCATCGTAAGGTAGGTCTGGGCCATGGTAATCTGGCTGCTATGCTCCTCACTGAGGATGCAGAGTGCTTCGCATTCCTGGCTGGTCACGAGTCCTTTGCTGCTGCTGAGGGTGCTATCGGTATTGCTCAGACTGCAAACAAGGTTCGTAAGAACCCTCTCCGCGTAATCCTTAATGGTCTTGGTAAGGATGCTGCTCAGATTATCTCCCGTATCAACGGCTTCACCTATGTTCAGACTCAGTATGACTACAAGGCTGGCAAGGTTAACGTTGTTAAGGAAGTTAAGTACTCTGACGGCCCTCGTGCAGCTGTTAAGTGCTATGGTGCTGATTCCGTTCCAGAGGGTGTTGCTATCATGCATCTGGAAAAGGTTGATATCTCCATCACTGGTAACTCCACTAACCCTACCCGTTTCCAGCATCCAGTAGCTGGTACCTACAAGAAGGAGTGCACCGAGCAGGGTAAGAAGTACTTCTCCGTTGCTTCCGGTGGCGGTACTGGCCGTACTCTGCATCCAGATAACATGGCTGCAGGTCCTGCTTCCTATGGTATGACTGATACTCTCGGCCGTATGCATTCCGATGCACAGTTCGCTGGTTCTTCTTCCGTACCTGCTCATGTTGACATGATGGGCCTCATTGGTGCTGGTAACAACCCAATGGTTGGTATGTCTGTTGCTGTTGCAGTTGCTGTTGCAGAGGCAATGAACAAGTAAGATTTGCTTACATAAATAAAATTAGGGCTTCCGCTTTGGCGGAGGCCCTTTTTGGTATTTGAAAATAAGCATAAAAGGTATATGCCATGTGTGATTGCCTTTCACCCAACTGAATTGCTAAAAATATTGTTTTCCTTTAAATAAATATCTTGAAAAATTACAACTCGCTACGCTCAAACAAGTAATTTTTCGAGATAACTCTAGTATGGAAAAAATATTTTCTATACACAATTCAGTCTAATGTTCAAGACAATCAAACATGGCACTAGTATTGTAGTTATCATTTTAAATGGCAAGAGCCAATGACTAGAGCAATTAGGACATGGGCCGTAAAAAAGTCTTTTTTACGTACCTTAATATTAGTGGAAAAAATCATTTGTTTGAGCGAAGCGAGTTATGATTTTTTTCACTATATAATCGGAAAAAAGAATTTTAGGCTCGTGGCCGACGCTCTAGTCATTAGTTCTTGCCATGTATATTTTGGTATCAAAAAAGCTCAAGGCAGAAAGCCTTGAGCTGAATTTTCTGGTGACGCGTAGGGGATTCGAACCCCTGAAGCCGCCGTGAGAGGGCGGAGTCTTAACCACTTGACCAACGCGCCGTTGACAAGGAATATAATACCTCTTTTAAAGGAACTTGTCAAATATTTTTTGAAAAAAGTTTTTGAGCGTTATTTCGGCTTATGGAATTAGCCCTGAACCTTGGTCAGACCCAGATTTAAACGCTTCATGGATTCTTCACGGCCCAAGAGATAGAGCAGTTCAGTTACACCACCTGGTGTTACCTTCTGGCCGGAAAGAGCAATTCGGGCAGGCCACATAAAGGTGCCCATTTTGATACCGCTTTCAGCAACGCCTGGCTGCAGTACCTCATCAATACCCTCAGGAGTCCAGGTCTCAACCTTTTCAAGAACCTCAATAACTACAGGAAGGATTTCAGCAGCCTTTTCTGGAGTTACTTTATTACGCTTATTGTTAAACAGATCGATATCATAATCAGGCAAATCCTTGAAGAAACCAATCTGTTCCGGAATTTCATTGAAACGGCTAACTCTGGTCTTCAGGAGAGAAGCCAGGTAGGTCCACTTGTCACCTAAGGATTCGGCAATAATGCCACCAAAGGCACTGGACTTCTTGGCAAAGTCCTCATCGCTCATGGACTTGAAATATTCGCCGTTTACCCAGTCCAGCTTGTTGTAGTCAAATACAGCTGGGGATTTGCTGAGGCCCTCTAAAGAGAAGCGTTCAATCAACTCATCCATGGTGAAGATTTCCTGCTCGGATTTAGGAGACCAACCCAAAAGGGCCACATAGTTGGTAATGGCCTCCGGGAGATATCCCATATCCACCAGCTGGCTAAAGCCAGTGGCTCCGTGACGCTTGGAGAGCTTGGAAATGGAGCCGTCCTCGTTCTTGCCCATTACTGGAGGAAGGTGAATGAATACAGGTGGCTCCCAGCCCAGGAACTGATATAACAGTACGTGCTTAGGGGTGGATGTAATAAATTCAGTGCCACGGAAAATATGGCTGATGTCCATAAGATGGTCATCGATAACATTGGCAAAATTATATGTAGGCATGCCGTCACGCTTCAGTATAACCTGATCCTCCAAAGTGTCACAGGCGATAGTAATGTTTCCGTGAACCACATCGTGGAATGTAACCTCACCAGTAAGAGGCATCTTCTGACGGATAACATAAGGTCTGCCCTCAGCCAGATACCGGTCAATAACAGACTGCTCCAAATCGCGGCAGGCACGATTGTAACCACCGAAGCTCTTGGCATCGCCGGCTTCCTGAGCTGCATGCTGCTCCTCGCTGCAATCATTGCAGAAACAACGATAAGCATGGCCCTTTTCAATAAGCTCCTCTGCATACTTCTTGTAAATATCCAGACGCTGGCTCTGGATGTATGGACCGCAGTCACCGCCGATATCAGGCCCCTCATTTGGGATGATGTTGGCTGCCTTTAAGGTATTCTGAATGAATTCCACTGCATCAGCCACATAACGCTTTTGGTCAGTGTCCTCGATGCGAAGCAGAAAATCACCATTCTGGGACTTGGAAAAAAGATAACCATATAGTGCGGTACGAAGATTACCGATATGCATGTAGCCGGTTGGGCTTGGAGCAAAGCGGGTACGAACGCGATTTGACAAAATAATTCCTCCTAAAAAAAGAGATTGCTGGTGAGCAATCTGTAAATACACTAAGTGATACTGGCACGGACAAGGCCCAAAACTCACGGCCCTTGTCGAGTGAGCATCACTAGGCTCAAGCGGCACTTCGTTTGCTTTTGCCAAGTGTTGCTGGCAGAGAGGGTGGGATTCGAACCCACGGAGGCTATTAACCTCACTTGATTTCGAGTCAAGCACCTTCGACCACTCGGACACCTCTCCGTAGCATTAAATTATATAGATGAATCCATCTGCATAACAGAGATATTATACACTAAAATGCGTCTAAAATAAAGAAAAAGGGCTTAAATAAGCCCTAAAGTCTTTCCAAGGAAAATCCAGCCGAAAATGGTGAAGCAGGATAGTCCAGAGGTCATTATTATGCAGTTGCCAGCCAGTTCATAATCGCTGTCCATTTGCTGGGCCATGGTAAAGCCCACCACAGCACATGGTGCTGCAAAAACAGTCATAAGGGATACCAGCTCAATATTTCGATATCCCAGCCATACAGCAATGGGCAGAATAATTGCCGGAGCAATTACAAGTCTTCCCAGTGTACACAGCATGATGGACAGGTGGTCCTTCTTTATGCTGGAAATGGTAAAGGATGCGCCCAAAAGAATTAAAGCCAGTGGGGTTGTGGCACTGCCTATTTGGAAAATGGGCTTTAAAACTGCATTGGGTACCACAATATGGCATAGATTAAAGATGATACCAACAACACAGCCCAATATCATAGGGTTGTGGGCTATCCCCAGAAGTACAGGCTTCAGTTTTATCTCGTTGCCTCGGAAGGTTTCAAAGATGGTTACGGCCAAAATGTTATATAGTGGTATAACCACCGTAATGAGCATAGCGGTAATGGCGATATTGTCCTGGCCATAAATATTGGCTGCCACAGGAATACCTATAATAATAAAATTACTGCGGTAAATGGAATGAATCATGGCACCACGACGTTTATTATCCGTGACGAAATAACAAACAACAATACTGGCTACTGCTACGGTAGCAAGAATGGCTATCAGGGTAAAAAGCAGCAGCTGAGGCTGAAAGGCAATACTGAAATCTGCCTGGTACATATTTTTAAATAAGAGGCAGAAAAAGAGAATCTTAAACACCAGCTTGTTCACATGGGCGATTTCATCCTTGGTGAGCAGCTGCATTTTTTTTGTCAGCATTCCCACACCTATAAGAATGGCTATAGGAAGGACTGCCTCCAGAGAGACTATAAAATTACTGTACATTAAATATCCCAGCTTTACTTCATAATTGCCCCATCAAAACCGGTGAGTGTGGCGAAGTAATCATCCAGAGTTTCGGCACGTCGAATCATTTCCACGCTGCCGTCCTCACGCAATAAAAGTTCGGCACTTCTCAGCTTGCCGTTGTAGTTAAAGCCCATGGAATGACCATGAGCACCAGTATCGTGAATAACAATACGATCACCCATGTCAATCTTTGGCAGCTGACGGTCAATGGCGAATTTGTCGTTGTTTTCGCACAGGGAACCGGTTACATCGTATACATGGTCCTTAGGGGCGTGTTCCTTGCCCACAACAGTAATATGGTGATAAGCACCATAAAGGGCAGGACGCATGAGATTAGCCATGCAGGAATCAAGACCAATGTAATTTTTGTAGGTGTGCTTTTCATGGATAGCTGTGGAAACCAGATAGCCGTAAGGCCCGGTAATTGCACGGCCGGATTCAAAGCAGATGGCACACTGGCCAAGTCCTGCTGGTACCATGATTTCATCATAGAGCTTATGAATGGCCTCGCCTACTTCCTCCAGATTTACTTCCTCCTGTGAAGGCTCATACGGGATGCCGATACCACCGCCAAGATTTACAAACTCCAGGGTGATGCCCAGCTTTTCCTTGATTTCCTTGGCCAGATTGAACATGATGGAGGCTGTAAGGGCAAATCCTTCAGTTCTCAGCTCATTGGAAATAACCATACAGTGGAGCCCAAAGCGCTTTACACCACGGTCCTGAGCCATTTTATAGGCCTTGAGAATCTGATCATGGGTAAGACCGTACTTGGCTTCCATTGGCTTGCCGATAATATCGTTGCCGGCAATAAGATTACCAGGGTTGTAGCGGAATGACATAATCTTTGGCATTCCCGCATGCTTTTCAAGATATTCGATGTGGGTAATGTCGTCAAGGTTGATGACAGCTCCCAGCTCGATGGCCTTCTGAAATTCGTCTGCAGGGGTATCATTGGAGGTGAGCATTATTTTTTCACCGGTGATGCCAGCGGCCTCTGAAAGACAAAGCTCTGCCAGGGAGCTGCAGTCAGAGCCAGCACCTTCCTCTGCCAGAATCTGCATGAGTCTTGGATTTGGAGTGGCCTTTACAGCAAAATGCTCCCTGAATTCAGGAGCCCAGCTGAATGCTTTAAAAAGACGGCGGATGTTTGCCCTGATAGCCTTTTCATCATAGATATGAAATGGTGTAGGGTACTTTGCAATAATTTCTTCCAGGCGCTGCTGGGAAATTGGGAAAACCTTTTCTTTCATAAACAAGCCCTCCATATTTTAATTTGGTAGTTATAGCTAATTGATAAGCAATATTAATTACATAGATAGTATAAATTGTCATAGAAAATATGTCAATTATATATTTTTTGTTATACTAATATTATTTAATGTAGGTTTTGTGGTATATATTGAAAATATGGTAAAATATAACGATAGACATGTATATCATTGCAGTAAGTCCAGAAGGAGATGAATTTATGAACCGGCTCTTTATGATTTTTCGTCTGATACGCAAAGATATTGTTGTAATGCTCTTTGCTCTTATAAATCGTCGCACTCCAAAGGTATTCCGTCTGGCCATATTGGCGGCTATTTTATATTTCGTCAGCCCCGTGGATATTGTCCCTGATGCCATTCCCGCTGCTGGCCTTGTGGATGATGCGGTAATTGTGCCGGCTATATTGGCGGGGCTGCGCCAGCTGTTGCCTCCAGAGGTGCTGGAGGATTGTGAGCACAGTGCTGGTCATTATGGGAAGTTTCTGCCAATGGTGGTGGTAATAGCTACCATATTGCTTCTTTTGTGGACTTTCCTGGTGGTATATGGAATTTATAAGTTGCTTTTCACTTGATTTATCCAATAAATATTTAGACAGAATTTATTCGAGAGGTTTTTACAGTGCGTTTATATATAGCAGAGAAGCCCAGCATGGGTGCTGAAATTGCCAAATGTCTTCCAGGGCCAATGCGCCGGGGGGATGGCTTTATTGAAACCCAGGGGGGCGTTGTTACTTGGGGCTTTGGCCATATTTTAAGGCAGGCTGAACCCCAGGAGTATGATGAAAAATATAAAAGCTGGCGGGCAGAGGATCTGCCAATCGTTCCTGCGGAATGGAAATTGTTGGTGGATGCTTCCTGTGCCAAGCAGTTTAATATTATAAAGGGCCTCATAGATAAGGCTGATGAAATAGTTCACGCAGGTGACCCGGACCGGGAGGGACAGCTCTTAATTGATGAGGTGCTGGATTTTGTGGGCAATACAAAGCCGGTGAGGCGTATTCTTCTCAATGCTCTTGATGAAAAGAGCATTAAGGAAGCTAACAGTTCCCTTAGAGAAAACAGTGAGTTTTTCAATCTTAAGCAGTCAGCTCTGGCCAGGGCACGGGCAGACTGGCTTATTGGTATGAATTTATCCAGAGCCTATACTCTGGCGGCCCAGAGGGCAGGACATAGACGTCTTGTACTTCCAGTGGGACGGGTTAAGACTCCTACCCTTGCTTTGGTGGTGCGCAGGGAACGGGAAATAGAAAACTTTAAACCAGTGGATTACTACACCATAAAGGGTAAGTTTCACCATGAAAATGGAGATTTTTACGCCACATGGAAGCCAAAGGACATTCAGGCTGGTCTGGATTCTGAGGGCAGGTTGGTGGACAAGGCCGTAGCGGATGCCAAGATGGCGGAGTTCCTTGAGTCACCAACAAATGGTGTTATATCAGCTTATACCAAGAGCAAGAAGCAGGAGCAGCAGCGACTGCCATTTTCCCTGTCATCACTCCAGGTGTTGGCTGGAAAACGGTTTGGCTACGACCCACAGCAGGTATTGGATACAGCTCAGAAGCTATACGAGCGAAAGCTCACCACATATCCCCGTTCTGACTGTGAGTATTTGCCAACCAACCAGTTCAAGGATAATGGGGCCATTTTAAAGCATTTGCAAAATTTCGGTGATGAACAGCTGGCTAAGTGGGCGGCTGCAGCGGATGGCTCAATCAAGAGCCGTGCCTGGAATGACAAGAAAATCTCTGCCCATCACGCTATTATTCCTACCCGTGTTCCAGCCGGGGCAGAAAAGCTGACCCCAATGGAGCGAAATATTTATTTTTTGGTGGCTCAGGCATATATTGCCCAGTTCTATCCTGTGCATACATATAATCAGACAAAAATAGAGATCGATTACAAGGATGAGCTTTTTACAGCCAGCGGTAGAGTAGAGCTGGATTTGGGCTGGAAGGCTCTTTATACATCCCAGACAAAGGATAAGCATGAAGAAAATGGTGATAACGGAGATAATAACGAGGAAGATGACACTGCTTCCTTGCCTATGATGAAGAAAAAGGATGGGGTAGCTTATCTTGAAGGTGAAATGAGCCAGAAGGCCACTAAGCCTCCAATGAGATTTACCACATCTACTCTGTTGGCGGCCATGAAGGATATTCATAAATTCGTAAAGGACCCCGAGTCCAAGAAGAAGCTGAAGGATGTGTATGGCATCGGCACAGAGGCCACCAGGGCTACCATTATCGATGATCTTATCCGCCGTAAGTTTATGAACCAGACCGGAAAGAAAAAATATCTTCAGCCTACTCAGTCAGCCTATATGCTCATTGATGCAATGCCGGAGGAGCTGTCATATCCGGATTTTACAGCCATTTGGGAGGATAAGCTCCATTCCATGGCTGATGGTGACGGCTCATTAAATGATTTCATTGAAAATCAGGTGAAATTTACCACAGAGCTTTGTCAAAAGGCCTATGGTGCCAAGTTACAGGTGGCCTCCACTACAGAAGGCGGTGAAGCTGCCAATGTGTGTCCTCGGTGTAAAAGTGGCGTGTTATTGAAACGACACGGCAAAAATGGTGATTTTTGGGGTTGCTCTGCCTTTCCTAAATGCCGTATGACCTGCGACGACAAGGATGGCAAACCGGATTTGGAGGGAGCAAAAGCCCGTAATCAGAGCCGTAGTTTTGGCGGGGGCTCCAATTTCTCAAGTGGTAAACGCAGAATTGTCACGGCAGCGGCAAACATTGAAGAAAGTCCTTTTGGCAATCCGTATATCAGCGAGGAGGAGATGGCAGCCTTTAATCAGGAATTTCAGCTAATGGATTCCTTTACGGCCTCCGCCTCCAGTGGTTACAATGAAACAATACCTTCCTTTGGTACGCCCCGCAGCAATGGCAATCAGGGCGGCTGGAGCAAGGAGGAGCCAAAGGCTTCGGCGGCACCTATGGAGCATTTAAGTACAGAAAATAAAAAGGATGATTCCAAATATCTCTGCCCGAAGTGCCGGGAGGGCAGTTTGCGGCGCATCAAGGGCCGTAACGGAAATTTCTGGGGATGTAGTAACTATCCACGTTGTACAGCCACTTTTGATGACGAAAAGAATATGCCTGTTTTCAATTAACATAGGAGGAAATTTTCTTGGATATAACAGAGGTTATAATTAAACTTATAATCATAGTAATTTTGGTTGCCCTTAATGGATTTTTTGTGGCGGCAGAATTTGCCATTGTAAAAATGCGAATGTCCCGCTTAAACTCCATGATAGAGGCAGGTAACCGTCGGGCGGTTTATGCCAAGCCACTGGTAGAGCACGTGGATGTTTCTCTGTCCGTAACCCAGCTGGGTATCACTCTGGCTTCCCTGGGCCTTGGACTTTTGGGAGAGCCTACCATCAGTCATGTGTTGAAGCCGGTATTTGAAATTATAGGCCTTAGTGGAGCATTGTCCACCACCATTTCCTTTATTATTGCCTTTTCACTGGTAACGGCAGCTACCATTATTATTGGTGAGCTGATTCCAAAAAATGTGGCAATCCAGCAGGTGGAAAGGGTAATGCTGGCAGTGGCTATTCCCCTCATGTTCTTCCAGAAAATTATGTACCCATCTGTATGGGTGCTGAACAAGGTGGCTGTGTTTGTGGCCAGCATTTTTGGGGTTGATATATCCAACAACGGTGATGAAGTGGCCCATACAGAGGATGAAATCAGACGTCTTATGGAGGAAAGCCATAAGCAGGGCTACATAGATAAAACAGAGCTGGATTTTGTGGACAATGTATTTGATTTTGCGGACCGCAATGTACGTGAAATTATGATTCCCCGCACTGATATGGTATGCCTTTACTTGGAGGACAGCTTTGAGGAGAATATCAAGGTGGCCATGGAGGAGCACCTTACCCGTTACCCGGTGTGCGGTGAGGACAAGGATGATATTGTGGGATTTTTGCATATTAAGGATTTGATGCAGTCTTTATATAAACGTCGTCGTCCTATTCTGAGAAAACTGGTACGCCGTACTTTGGTGGTGCCGGAAACCATGAAAATCAGTATGCTTTTGAAGATGATGCAGAAGCAGCGTTCCCAGCTGGCTATTGTGGTGGATGAATACGGTGGCACTGCAGGCATGGTTACCATCGAGGATGTCATTGAGGAAATCGTAGGTGAAATTCAGGATGAATTTGACCAGGAACGTCCTTCCATTGAAAAGCGTTCTGACCTTATTTACTCCATTGATGCTATGCTGTTATTGGAGGAAGTAAGTGATATTTTTGAAATGGAAATTGAGGCGGATAACATTGACACCATTGGAGGCTGGCTCTATAACAATGTTCAGTCGCCTCCTATGATTGGTATGAAGGCATCCTGTGACTGCGTGGATTTCTTTGTGGAGGAAATTGATAATTTGCGCATTACCAGAATATTGCTTCAGTTGAAGAAGCCGCTGGTGGAGGACCATCCGGAAATCACCGCCGAGGAGGAAATATAACTTGGTTTTGACAGTGGAAGACCTGGGCAAGAGCTACGGCGAAAAAGTCTTGTTCAGTCATGTAAATCTTAACGTAAATGAAAATGATAAAATCGGTATAGTAGGCGTAAACGGTACGGGCAAATCTACATTTTTGAAGACAGTGGCGGGTAAGCTCACAGCGGATACAGGAAATATGGTTACCATGAGAAACCTTCGTATCAGTTTTTTGGAGCAGTCCAAGGAATTTGACATGGAAAATACTGTGCTCATGGAGGTATTCAAGGATGATAGCCCCCTAATGAGAGCCCTTAGGGATTATGAGGCAGCTCTTGCCAAGACTGAGGCCGGGGACGTCTCCCCCGAGGTGCAGCAGGCACTGGTTAATGCCTCTGCCAAAATAGACAGCGTTAATGGCTGGAATATGGAAAGTGAAGCCAAAACCATTTTGAATCATTTGGGCATTCACGATTTTGAGGCCAAGGTGGGTAGCTTATCCTCAGGCCAGCAAAAGCGCATGGCATTGGCTACGGCCCTTATTCAGCCCTGCGATCTGCTGATTTTGGATGAGCCCACAAACCATTTGGACAGTGAAACCATAGGGTGGCTGGAGGAATATCTTGCCCGCTGGAAGGGCTCCCTTTTGACAGTAACCCATGACCGTTATTTTCTTGACAGGGTTACCAACGGAATACTGGAATTTGACAAGGGACGAACCTATAGCTATGATGGCAACTATTCCCAATTTTTGGAATTAAAGGCAGCCCGTATTGAGCAGGAGGAAGCTGGTGAGCGCAAACGTCAGAATTTCCTTCGCAACGAGCTGGCATGGATACGTCGTGGAGCCCAGGCCCGCAGTACAAAGCAGAAGGCCCGTATTCAGCGTTATGAGCAGGTGAGGGACCAGAAGGTGGACCTTAATCGCAATCAGGTGGAAATAGGTCTGGCCGGCAGTCGCCTGGGAAGAAAGATAATTGAGCTGGAAAACGTTACCTATGAGTGGGAAGGGAAAACCTATATCAATGATTTTACCTATACCGTCCTAAGAAATGACAGAATTGGTATTTTAGGTGGAAATGGTACGGGAAAATCCACCCTTCTTAACATAATTGCGGGGCGTCTTCAGCCTACAAAGGGAGTAGTGGACATTGGCCAGACCGTTAAATTGGGGTATTTTGCCCAAACAAATGTGGAAATGGACGGAAGGCTCAGGGCTAAGGAATACATCCAGGAGGCTGCCCATTATATTACCATGGCCGACGGCACCAAGCTGTCAGCAGGCCAGCTGATGGAAAAATTCCTCTTTCCTCCAGACCTTCAATGGACGGAAATCTCCCGCCTGTCAGGAGGCGAAAAGCGCCGTCTGTACCTTTTGCGCATTTTAATGGAGGAGCCCAATGTACTGCTTTTGGATGAGCCTACCAATGATTTGGATTTGGACACTATGGCGGTACTGGAGAATTTTATAGAGGACTTTAACGGCGCTATCATTTTTGTTTCCCATGACCGTTTCTTTACTGACCGCATGGCCCAAAAGGTCTTTGTATTTGATGATGATGCCCATGTTCAGATTTTCATGGGCGGCTATTCCGATTACAAGGCAAAGGCTGATGCAGAGCAGGCGGAAAAAATACAGCTTCAGCGTCAGACGGAAAAGGCCAGGGCCTCAGCTGGGCCGGCAACCGAAAGGGTAAAGCCAAAAAGCAAAAGCAGGGGCCTTAGCACTAATGAGGCCAGGGAATATGCAGAAATAGAGGCTGTTATTGCCAGCAAGGAAAGTGAGCTTAATGTAGTGGAAATGCAGATGGCCATGAACGGCTCGGATTATGATATGCTGCGGGAGCTTACTGGGGAGCAGGAGCGGCTTACCGCGGAGCTGGACAAGCTCATGGATCGCTGGGCTTATCTTGAGGAAAAGGCTCAGGAGTCATAAAACAAGAAATTTTAACTTAAATATAGATTTTTATCTTTAAAATAAGGAGTTTTGGGTAATGAAATTTACTATGGCACATAGCAGTATTGCAGTTAAGGACGTGGAGCGTTCCGTGGAATTTTATAAAAAGGCTGTGGGACTTAAGGTGAAAAGCGTGAAGGATTTGCCACATATTAATCTCACCTACATGGTGGATGAGGAGGACTCCGGTTATGAATTGGAAATTACTCTGAAAAAGGACCATGAGGGGAATTATAATTTAGGTGAAAATCCTGTTCATCTGGCCTTTTGGGTGGATGATTACAAGGGTGCCCTGGCTATGCATCAGGAGATGGGCTGCGTATTGAGAGTGGTGGAGCCGGCGGGTATTCATTTTATCCAGGACCCGGACGGCTATGTAACTGAAATAATGCCAAATCCTTAAGCCTTCCCCTGGAGGGGAAGGTGTCTGCGAAGCAGACGGATGAGGTGTTTAAAAAGTTTTTAGGGGGCATGCAGGGTGGCGTTTAATGAGGTTTTATACAAGGAAATAATGGAGGAGCTGGATATCAGTAAGGAGTTTATTACTGATGTGGCCGGGGCCTTTCGCTGGGATTTGGAGCAGGGGCTTAAGAAAAGCGAATATTCTTCTCTGCCTATGCTGCCTTCCTTTATTGGCTTGCCTGCTGGCAATGAAAAGGGAGAATATCTGGCTGTGGATTTTGGGGGCACCAATGTGCGGGCTTCTGTGGTACGTCTTATGGGAAATAGCACCTTTGAAGTTCTGCGATGGGTGGAAAAGCCTCTGGTAACTGCTGATTATAATTTAATCAACAGCTCTGCATCCCCTGATGACCTCTTTGATTTTTTGGCAGAAGCAGTGGGAGAAGCTGTCGAAGGGGATAAGGAAAAGCCATACTTTTTGGGGCATACCTTTTCCTTTGGCACGGAGCAAAAGGATATTAATCATGCAAGGCTCATAAAATGGGCCAAGGAATTTGCCGTACCAGGGGTTGAAGGCGAAGATATCAATGCTTTGCTGGAAAAGGCCCTTATTCGTAAAGGATTTGGCAATATAAAGCCTGTGGCTATTCTCAATGACACCGTGGCTGTGCTTTTGGCATCAGCCTACAACTATCCTGATACCCGCATAGGCTGCATTTATGCTACTGGCTATAATACTTGCTATATGGAGGTTATGCCAGATGTAGGAAGGCCGGCCTGTATTATTAATATGGAATCCGGGGCCTTTTCCAAGATGATTCCGAGCAAATGGGATCTGGAGCTGGATAGGGCGTCAGAGCAGCCGGGGCGGCAGCGCTTGGAGAAAATGGTATCGGGAAAATATATTGGGGAGCTGTTCAGCAGGCTTACAAAAGAACTGTTGGATTTATCCAAAAAGCCTAGCTTTTCCACTGTGGATATGTCCGCCATAATGGAGAACTCATCCGAGGCTGTTAAAATATTGGTTGATACCCTGGGTAATGTGGCTGAGGATGAAGAAATTATTGAAAAGCTGCGTAATCTGACCAAGGTCATTACCATCCGTTCTGCCCGAATTGTGGCTGCCAGCTGGGCCGGCACTTTATGGCATATCGCTGGCAGCGGCAGGGTGGAGCCCCAGCATATAGCTGTGGATGGTTCCTTGTTTCAGCACATGCCCTATGTTCAGGAGAATGTGAGACGGGCCCTTTACGAAATAATGGGAGCTGAAGCGGGAGGCTTGGAACCGGTTCTTGTAAAGGATGGCTCCAGCATCGGTGCCGCCATTGCCGCAGCCGTTGCAACCTGTCGTTAATAATGATAAGCTATTATACGGGTATTACTTTTTGCCTATGTGATTTGGCTAAAAAAATTATGGATAAAGCAAGTTTATCTATGTTGCTTGGGAGAGATAACATGAAGTTTTCCAATAAAATTGTGGTGGCGGTTATAGTCGGCCTAATGTCCTTTTCCGGGGTGGTCGTGGCAGAGGATATTAATACTGAGGCTATTGGCAACGCCATTGGAAATATAACTAACGAGATTGATACTGAAAAAACACTTAAGACTGAGCCACTGAATAAGGTCAGAATTAGCTGGGAAACCATTCCGGGGGCAGTAAGCTATCGCCTGGTTATAACAGATGGGGACTCTACCAGCAAGGATGCGGAGGTAAAGCATTTTAATCTCATACCAAATAATGGTTATGAGCTAGATACTGCCAATATGTTTAAAGCCAAGGATTATTATTGGCGGGTGTGTCCTTTGGATTATGACGGCAATGTCATGGGAGCTTACAGCGAACCTAAGCCCCTTGTTGGTGAGGAGGTAAATCCAAAAGCTCCGTTGGCTACTGCGGAGTTTGAGAAAATGGCATATATGCCTCTGTATCCGGTGTTTTCCTGGATTCCTGTTGATGGCAGCGGTGGCTATGAAATCAGGGTCAGCCGTGAAAATAAATTTTCTCCTGGACGGTATGAAGTGGTTCGGGTAATGACCACCAAGAATAATGTTTACTACGAAGAAGGTGGCTACACCTGGCCAGGTCATTATATGTGGCAGGTCCGTTCACAGAACAAGGCGGGAGAGCCAAATACTGAATGGTCTGAACCAAAATATTTTGATGTGGAGAGCCATGTGAGGGTAGCAGCCCTGGGAGATAGTATTACCCATGGTGGTGGCGTATGTAATGTTCCTCCTGGTTATGCTATGTACAGCTGGGAATATTATTGCCAGGTTCCTGTTAAGAATTTAGGACGAAGTGGTGACAGTGTTCAGGATATGGCCCAGCGCTTTGACCAGGATGTGATGGCTTTTACTCCGGGGATGTTGATAATAATGGGCGGTGTAAATAACTTCCGGGCCGGCGAGGACGGCTGGGATACCATTGCCGCCATGGAGCAGATATTGGCAGAATGCCAGTTCCACAATGTGATTCCCGTTTTTGTAACCGCGACTCCTATAAATCCTGGTTTAATGTCAAAGGTACCTACCATTGAACCGGCGGCCTGGAACTGGAAGGAGCAGCAGCAGCTTCTGAATCAGTGGATAAAGAATCAGCCATATCATGTGGATGTGACTCCGGCCCTTACTGATTCCAACGGACAGCTGAAAGCAGAGCTCACTACTGATGGCCTTCATCCGGACCATCTGGGCAAAAAAATAATAGGGGAGATCATCAGCAACTATCTGCTGACCACCTTTCCAAATTACAATTTAACAGCAAAATAAAAAAAGCTGTCTCACGAAATAATTGTGAGGCAGCTTTTGCGTTAAAGGAGAACCATCATAATGGAGCCGATGAACATGGCGATGCTCATGCCCTTCAGCAGATTGGACATAAACCAATCCTGATTTCCTCTGGCCAGCTTTAAGACTACATGAAATTCATATATGAGGAAGGAGGCCGTAAAAAAACATAGGGGCAAATCACCATCGGAAAGGCCAAAAAGAAATAAGACCAAAGACAGGGCCATGCCGGCTTTTTCGCCATTGCTGAAGGCGGGCTCAACTTTATTGTTATTTTCCTCTATAGGTATTTTTGAACGCATTCCGGGCATATTAAACGGTCCTTTCAATCATCCAGGCACCGCCTCCAATGAGACGGAGAATGGTATTATGACGGGATAGCAGTGTGGAACGGTGGCCTACACTGACCACAGACATCTCTGGTAATTGGGCTTTTAGGGTATCGTAGGAATGAGCCTCCATATCCTCGTCCATGGCGGAGGTTGATTCATCCAGGAATACCATTTGTGGCTTAAAGAGCAATATGCGGATAAAGGCGATGCGCTGCTGCTCACCCAATGACAGAATACGGCTCCAGTCGTCCACGTCGTCCAAACGGCTTGTTAAATCTGCCAATCCAAAATCCTTAAGATATGCTCCCAGGTCTGTGGAGTCATTTTCTGGAACATTTTGTGGGTAATAAATGGCCTGACGCAGGGTACCCAGTGGCAGATAAGGACGCTGTGGCAGGAACATCAGACGCCAGTCATCAGGTCTTGTGATGGTTCCGCTGCCGTAAGGCCAGAGATTAGCCAGGGCTCTTAAAAGGGTACTCTTGCCGGAACCGGAAGGCCCACTTATAAGGGCGTATTCGCCAGGGGTAAATTCCAGATTAAGGCTTTCGATGATTTTTTTGCCTTCTGGAAGAAGTATATCAATATTGGAAAGGGTTACCTTGTTATCAGCTTCGTTAACTGTGGTGAATTTGGATTCCAGCTCGTCCACTTCCTCCATGTGGGCGGTAAAGTCACCAAGACGGCGGATAACTGCTGCGTATTGGGCAATGGAATCGTAGGCTGTAACAAAATAGCTTAGGGCATCCTGTACCCGCCCAAAGGCACTGATGGTCTGCATAAGGCCGCCTAGCTGCATTTCCCCAGAAAAATATTTTGGGGCTGCCATAATAAGGGGATAAATAATGGCCAGCTGGGCATAACCGTTAATGTAGAAGTTCAGTAGCTTGGTGCGTTTCATAAGGCCCCAGAAGTTTTTAACCACCATTTTAAAGCGGTCTCCAAAGCCATTGAGCTCTGGGGATTCACCGCGATAAAAGGCGATGCTTTCACTGTTTTCCCGGACACGTATCATATTGAAACGGAAATCAGCCTCGTAGCGTTGCTGGTCATAGTTCAGCTTTATCAGCTTGCGGCCAACTATATGGGCCAGCCAGGTACCCGCAATGGAGTACAGTAGTGATAGCCATACCATGTAACCAGGAATGGAAATGGCTGTTTCGCCAAGGGTCAGGTCCAGGGAACCGGAAAGGCTCCACAATACAAAGATAAAGGCTGCTAATATGGTGAGCTGCTTCAGAAAACCTAGTGAAAGGCTCAGGGTCAGGGTAATAAAGGAATTGATATCCTCGGAAATACGCTGGTCCGGGTTATCCATATCGGACTTTAAAACCTGGAGCTTATAATAGACCTGTTTGGTCATCCAGCTATTTAAATAATTGTTTGTCATCCATGTACGCCATTTTATTTGCAGCATTTGCTGTAGATAGATGGCATAAACCGCAGCGATTATGTATATGAATGCTATAAGGGTAAAGTGCCCCACCAGGGGCCAGAAGTTATCCAGATCATAATTCTGCAGGGCATTATAAAAATCATTATTCCATTGATTCAGCATTACCAGGAGATAAACCTGGGCCAGATTCAGGATGATGATGACAGCCAGCATGCCCCGTGCCCACCATCGTTCTTCAGATTTCCAATAAGAGCGCATCATACTCCAGATGCTTTTTGCAATATCCTTTTTCGTCATTAGGAGTCTCCTTTTTATAAAAATAACTTTTATAATTATAACAAACAATTAAAGGGTATTGTATGAAAACTGTGATATTTTGCCTCAACCTCAGTTTGGTGTATAATATCTTAATAGATTTTACATTGTCTTAAATTCTGTTGAAGGGATTTATTATGTTATTACCTATTCTAATTGCAGTTATAGTGCTGGCCCTTATGGTTCTGGTACTGGAAAAGAATATTAAAAGCCGTATGGCATTTTATGCCTTTTGTGGTTCTCTATTGTTGGCTCTTTCCATTGTGGGGTATGGCTATTATTCAAGTACCACCAACTCATACGAGGAGCTGGATGAGTCGACTATCCGACATATTACAGCCCAGCAGCTGGCCTTTGGTGAATGGTATACCAATTACAAGAAAAAGCTGGATGCCATTGATTATTGCTGGGTATCCTATCATCGTATAATGAAGGATTTTCAAAATGAGGATATTTCCCTGCGGGAGGCATATACCCGTCTTACTCAGCTGGAATCCAATGTGGTCAGCCTTCATAATGAGATTTACCAGATGGCACCACCCATTAGCCTTGATGATGCCAATTATGATTTAACGTCATCTATTTTGAAAAAAACCAAGGCCTATTCTGATGGCCAGCTAAAGACTATACGGGCCACCAAGATGATGGCGGATCCGGAAAAAATGCCTACGGAAAATCATGACGTACAGATGGGATATTTAAAGGACGCCATGCTTGTAAATTCACCTGATATGCTCTTTACAGCCAGTGAGATTAATTCTCTCAGAAAAAATCTTACCATACCGGAGGTGAACTGATATGCAGCCATATAAGACCACCTCTGATTTCGGAACTTCATATTACGAAATCCAAAAATCAAAATTTTATACATATACAGCCCATGTGGAGAATGAGGCAGCAGCCAGAGAGTTTGTGCAGGGTATCAAGAAAAAGCATTTTGATGCCAGACACAATTGCTCCGCATGGATTTTGGGCACTGACAGCAGTCAGCAAAAATCCAACGATGACGGGGAGCCGGGAGGAACTGCGGGAAATCCTATATTGGAAGCTATAAAACAGCATGGCCTCACCAATGTGGTGGTAGTGGTAACCCGTTATTTTGGTGGAATTAAGCTGGGAGCTGGCGGCCTTATCAGGGCCTATAATCATTCAGCCTCATTGGGATTGGAGGCCACACCTCAGGTGGAGGTAAAGCCCTTTTGCATGGTTTCGGCGGAGATGGATTATACTTTGTTGGGTACTGTGGAAAATTGGGTACGAACCAATAATCTTCGCTCCGGGGAAACGGAGTATACAGACAAGGTGACCGTGAAGCTGTTAATTGAGCCCGATGATGTAGAAAATATACAGTCATCCTTGGTGGATTTAACTGCAGGCAGGTGTGACATTAATGTAGCCGATCCTGAATATTTGGAGGTTCCGGTGGAAAAGTAGTTTGACAACACAATATATATCTGAATTCTGTGAAAAAGATAGGAAAAAACGTTTATTTTTTCAACAAAACTACTTTTTTGCAGGATTTTTTTTTTATATGAAGAAATAATTACAGTACAAATAATATATTTTTATTTTTCAGTAGTGTAGTTTTTCAGGTAACGGCTACGTAGGGAAATATATACAATGGCTGAGCCTGGAGCTGAATTAAGCGCAGGAGTGAGTTTTATGAGTAAGACAACATGTGTGGCCATGATATTGGCAGGTGGTCAGGGAAGCCGCCTGGGGGCACTAACCAAAAAAATTGCCAAACCAGCAGTACCGTTTGGCGGTAAGTATCGAATTATTGATTTCCCACTTTCAAATTGTGCCAATTCCGGCATAGACAAGGTTGGCGTGCTGACACAGTACCGCCCATTGGAGCTTCATAATTATCTGGGTACTGGTGATGCCTGGGACTTGGATAAGTCAGATGGTGGTGTGTTTATTTTGCCACCTTATGCAAGGGACAAAGGGGCAGACTGGTACAAGGGTACAGCAGATGCCATATATCAGAATCTGAATTTTATTGACATGGTAGATCCAGAATATGTGCTGGTGCTTTCCGGCGATCATATTTATACCATGGACTATGCCAAAATGCTGGCAGCTCACAGGGCCAACAAAGCCGATGCCACCATCGGTGTATTTGAGGTGCCTTGGGACGAAGCACCACGCTTTGGCATTATGAATACCGATGAAAAGGACGGCCGTATTGTAGAATTTGAGGAGAAACCAGCAAAACCAAAGAGCAATCTGGCTTCCATGGGTATTTATATTTTTAATCGTGACTTTTTGGATAAGTACCTTAAAGAAGATGCTACTGATGATAACTCCTCCCACGATTTCGGTAAGAATATTATTCCTACGATGTTGAAGGATAAGGCCAGGATGTATTCCTATGCCTTTGAGGGGTATTGGAAAGATGTAGGAACTATCGAGAGCCTGTGGCAGGCCAATATGGACCTCCTGCAGGATGAACCACCATTCTCCTTTACCAGTGCATGGAAAATTTATTCCAACAATCCATCCTTGCCACCTCATTATTTAGGCAGGGATGCCAAAGTCACCTGCTCTATGCTGAATGAAGGCTCCATGATTATGGGCGAAGTGGATCATTCAGTATTGTTCTCCGGTGTTAAAATTGGTAAGGGTGCCAAGGTTACGAATTCAGTAATCATGCCATTTACCGTTGTTGAGGAAAATGCAGTAATTGACCACGCCATAGTGGCCCAAAACTGCGTAATTTCCGCCGGGGCTCACGTTGCTGGTTCAGAGGGGGCTATTGCCGTGGTTCCAGAGGGTGAAACTGTTGCGGCAGAGCAGGCAAGTGTGGGACAGCAGGTAAGCTGATTTACGAAAACGAGAAATGGAGCTGATCATATTGGGTAATGTAATGGGGATTATAAGACTCGATGGTGCCAACAGTATGCTGAAGGAGCTTTGTGAACACCGTCCGGTGGCCGCACTTCCTATTGCGGGCCGATATCGTATATTGGATTTTGCCGTGTCTAGTCTGGTAAATTCTGGTATTGGTCATGTTGGTGTTCTGGTATCAAAAAAGGCAAGACCTGTTTTTGACCATCTGCGCTCTGGTAAGGATTGGGATTTGGCACGTCATCGTGATGGCTTGGCTTATCTCCCTAATGACGGCGAAAATGGTAATACCAGTGCTCTCGCCGGACTTTATCAAAATATAGATTTTGTTATGCGCAGTTCAGCTGAGTACGTGTTCCTGGTACAGGCTGATACAGTATATAACATTGATTTTAGACATGTTCTTCTGTTCCATCAGAATACTGGGGCAGATATCACCATGGTATATTGCAAGGCCCGGGAGGATCTGCCAGGAGAGGCAGCTTCCATGCAGGTTGCCGAAAATGGCAAGGTGACTGACATCGCCAAGCGTATGACCTCTACCAAGGGTTCCAACGACTTCATGGGTATTTTCCTCATGAGAAAGGATACTTTGGTGAAGCTGGTTACCTCTACCTTTGAGCGTGGAGGCAACAGTATGCTGGTGGATGGTATTATACGTCACATGGATGAATTCAGCATTTATGGCTACGAGCACAAGGGCTTTTCCACTAGAATAAATTCCACTATGGCCTACTTTAACGCCAACAAGTCCATATTAAATCCTGATATTTGGAATGAGCTCTTCATGAGTGAACATCCTATCCACACCAAGACAAAGGATGCGGCTCCAGTGCAGTACAAGAATACTGCCAAGGTTACCAATTCTCTCATCGGCAATGGTTGTGAGATTTATGGTGAGGTTGAGGACAGTATTCTCTTTAGAGGAGTACGGGTGGCTGAAGGCGTAAAGATTAAGGATTGCATTATTATGGAGCAGTGCCAGATAGAGCAGTATGCAATGCTCAGGGATGTAATCTGCGACAAGAATGTTGTCGTTTCTGAGGATCAGTGGTTAAAAGGTGCTGAGAATTATCCTTTGATTATTGCTAAGAGCACCGTTATTTAATAATTGATTTCAGGCCGCTGATGATAAGGGTTATCCTGTCGTCAGGGGCCTGTTTGGCTTTTTTTAATTATATGGGAGTGATTATATGGCATTTATTGAAAGAGATATTGATGAAATCAAGGATGAACTTAAAGAACGCTTTATACTTACATCCAAGATACTGTATGGACGCGAGCTTTCAGAGCTTTCCCAGAATGAGGTATATAATGCTGTTGCAGCAGTGGTAAAGCAGTACACCACTGAAAATTGGATTAAGACCAATAAACAGTATGCTATTAATGACAATAAACAGATTTATTATTTTTCCATTGAGTTCCTGCTGGGCAGACTTCTTAATACCAATTTGATTAATCTGGATTTGAAGAATGCCCTGAAAATTGTATTGAAGGAGCTGGATGTTAAGCTGGACGATATCTACAACGAGGAGCCAGATGCAGGCCTGGGTAATGGTGGTCTGGGCAGACTGGCCGCTTGCTTTATCGATTCCATGGCTTCTCTGTCCTTGCCAGCCCATGGTTGCGGCCTTCGTTATCAGTATGGCCTTTTTGAGCAAAAAATTATTAACGGAACCCAGATTGAAATTCCAGATAACTGGCTTCGTGATGGCTACGCCTGGGAATTCAGAAAGCCTAACAAGGCTGTAAATGTCCGGGTGGGCGGCCATGCTTACATGAAGGAAGTGCCTGGTGAGGATGATTTGCAGCTGGTTTATGAAGGCTATACCGATATTATGGCCGTTCCATATGATGTGCCGGTTATCGGCTACAAGAATACCACTGTAAATACCCTGCGCCTTTGGAACGCAGAAGTTAATATGGACTTTTCTGACTATGGTACCCTGACCCAGGAGGAGATTAACCAGCGTCAGGAGTATCGTCGCTGGGTAAACCGTATCACTGAGTTCCTTTATCCGGATGACAGACTCTCCGATGGTAAGAAGCTCCGCCTGTTGCAGGAGTATTTCTTTGTGTCTGCTGGTGTTCAGAGTATTATCCGTCACTTTATGCTGACCCATGACAATGTTTATGATCTTTCCGACAAGATTGGTATCCATATCAATGATACCCATCCGGCTACAGCTGTTCCGGAAATGATGCGAATTTTGGTGGATGAGTATCATCTTGAGTGGGAGGACGCATGGGATATTACCACTCAGACCTGTGCATATACCAACCACACCATTTTGCCAGAGGCACTGGAGAAATGGGATGTGGGCCTCTTTAAGGAAATGCTGCCTCGTATCTACATGATTGTTGAGGAGATTAATCGTCGCTTCCTTGAAGGAATCCGCAAAAAATATCCTGGTGACGAGGCACTGGTTCGTGAGCTGTCTATCATTGAGAATGGTCAGGTTCATATGGCCCGTCTGGCAGTTGTGGGCTCCTACAGTGTCAACGGTGTGGCCCGTATCCACTCAGAGATTTTGAAGACCAATACCTTAAAATTTTTCTACAAGGTATTCCCTAGAAAATTCAACAACAAGACCAACGGTATTACCCATCGCCGTTGGCTCATCAGCGCCAACAACGATTTGGCACATCTCATCGATGATAAGCTGACCCGTGAGTGGCGTCATAATATTAAGCTTTTAAAGAAGATTAATGATTATGTGGATGATCCTGATTTCCTGAAGGCCCTAAACAAGGTAAAGAGAGCCAGAAAACGCGCCTTGGCCCAGTATGTATGGTCCCACAATAAGGTTCGTGTAAAGATAGATTCCATATTTGACATTCAAGTTAAACGTATTCACTCCTACAAGCGTCAGCTTATGAATATATTGCATATTATGTATCAATATAACCGCTTGAAGAATGACCCTGATTACGATATGCCTGTACCAGTGGTTTACTTCTTCGGCGGCAAGGCAGCTCCTGGTTACTACACAGCCAAGGAAACCATCCGCCTCATTAATGCAGTGGCTGACAAAATCAATAATGATGAGAGCATTAACGGCAAGATCAAGGTGGTATTCCTGGAGAACTTTGGCGTAACTCTTGGTGAAATGGTATATCCTGCAGCTGATGTCAGCGAGCAGATTTCTACCGCATCCAAGGAAGCCTCCGGTACCGGTAACATGAAGTTTATGATGAATGGTGCCATTACTCTGGGAACCATGGATGGTGCCAATGTGGAAATTCATGAGCAGGTGGGTGACGATAACTGCGTAATCTTTGGTCTCAGGGCTGAAGAGGTTATTGCCTACTATGAAAATGGTAATTATAATGCGTGGGATGAATACAATACCAACGAAAATGTCCGCACCGTTATGAACCAGCTGACTGATGGTACCTATGGTAATTTCCAGACACTGTTTGATTATCTGATCAACAGTAATGATGAGTTCTTCATCTTGAAGGATTTCAACGCATATATTGAAGCCCATGAGGAAATTGTCCGTCGTTATCAGGATCATGATGCATGGCTTAGGTCCTCTGCCATCAATATTGCAAATTCTGGTATTTTCTCCTCTGACCGTACTATTACTGAGTATGCTGAGGATATTTGGAATATTGAACCTGTAGAGATTAAGTAAGAGGTATATACATGAAAACATCTGAGTTAAGCGAGTTTGATCTGTTTTTGTTCCATCAGGGTACTAATTTCCGTGCCTATGAAATGTTAGGTGCTCATGTAATGGAGCAGAACGGTAAAAAAGGTGTAAGATTCACAGTTTGGGCACCTCATGCCAAGGAAGTTTCAGTTGTAGGTGATTTCAATAACTGGGATACAAGAGTAAATAAAATGTCCAAGCTGGGGGATGGAGAAATCTGGAATCTCTTTATCCCAGACGTCGGGCCTGGCACTGTGTACAAATATGCTATTTTGCCACAGCATGAGGGACCACATATTATGAAGGCTGACCCTTATGGCTTTTTCGCTGAGAAAAAGCCTGAGACAGCTTCCATCGTTTATGATATGGGTAACTACAAATGGAAGGACAGTAAATGGACTAAATTCAAGGAGGATCATCCTTCCTACACCCGCCCGATGCTAACCTATGAGGTTCATCTTGGCTCCTGGAGACGTACTCCTGATGGGGAATATCTTTCCTATATGGATATGGCTGACCAGCTGGTGGACTACGTAAAGAGCATGAACTATACCCATATTGAGCTGATGCCTCTTTGCGAGCATCCATTTGACGGCTCATGGGGATATCAGGCCACTGGTTATTATGCTGTTACCAGCCGTTATGGCACCCCTGATGAGTTCCGCTATCTGGTGGACAGGGCCCATCAGGCAGGCATCGGCATTATTATGGACTGGGTTCCTGGCCATTTCTGTAAGGACAATCAGGGCCTTCGTGATTTCGATGGCCAGAATCTGTACGAATCCGATAATATCCAGCGGGCTGATAATGCAGGCTGGGGTACTGTAAACTTTGACTATGGCCGTACTGAGGTGCAGAGCTTCCTAATTTCCAACGCCATGTTCTGGATGGATCAGTATCATATTGATGGTCTGCGCATTGATGCTGTGGCCAATATGCTGTATTTAAATTACGGTCGTCAGGATGGTGACTGGGTGCCAAATAAGTTTGGCGGTGATGGCAATCTGGAGGCCATCGATTTCCTCCACAAGCTAAACGAGGCAGTTTTCAAGAACTACCCTCAGGCGCTTATGATTGCCGAGGAATCCACCTCATGGCCGAATATTTCCAAGCCGGTTTATATGGGTGGCATGGGCTTTAATTATAAGTGGAACATGGGCTGGATGAATGATATTCTTCGCTATGTCAGTCTGGACCCTGTTTATCGTAAGTGGCATCACGACAAGCTGACCTTCTCTTTGATGTATGCCTTCAGTGAGAATTTTGTGCTGCCTTTGTCCCATGACGAAGTAGTTCATGGTAAGTGCTCACTTATAAGCAAAATGCCAGGCGATTATTGGCAGAAATTTGCCGGTCTCCGCGCCTTCTTCGGCTATTGGATGGCACATCCGGGAAAGAAGCTGCTCTTTATGGGCGGTGAGTTCGGTCAGTTTATCGAATGGAATTTTGATGACAGCCTTGACTGGCATCTGGTAGAGCAGTATGAAAAGCATACCCAGATGTTGGAATATTCAAGAGCCCTTAATAAATTCTACGTTGATCACAAGGCATTCTGGGAGGTGGATTTTGACTGGAGAGGTTTTGAGTGGATTGACTGCGACAATGCTGATGATAGCTTGGTATCTTTTATTCGTAAGGCTGAGGATGGCTCCTTCATCATTGCCATTTCCAACTTTACTCCGGAGGTGCGTCATGGCTATCGCTTCGGCGTTCCAGAAGCTGGCGTTTATCGGGAGATATTCAATAGTGATGCAGAGGAATATGGTGGTTCCAATGTTCTGAATGATTATGATATTGTATCCGAGGATGTTGAATGGCAGGGGAAGGCAAATTCCATTCTGGTTACAGTACCACCTTTGGCAACCATTTATTTGGAATTACAGTCCCCCAGTGACGATGGGGTGAAGAAAAAGACTACACCCAAAAAGACTACAGTAAAAGCCAAGGCAGCTGCAACTAAAACTAAAACTAAAACTAAAACGACTGCAGCTAAGACCAAGACTTCTGCAAAAGCTAAAAAAGAGGAAACAGACACAGAAGAATCGACGGCCAAGAAAAAAACAGCAGTAAAGAAAACCACAACTGCAAAGAAGACAACGACTACGACGAAAACAACCACTACAAAGAAAACTGCCACGGCAAAAAAGACTACCACAGCAAAAAAGACTGCAGCAACTAAAACGGCTGCTGCCAAAGCCGAGGCAGAAGAGGAAACTAAGCCTAAGACAACAAGGACCAGAAAAACTGCTGTAAAGGCTAAGGAGGATGGGGAAAAGGAAGTAAAGCCTAAAACTACCCGGGGAAGAAAGCCAAAAGCTGAAACTGCCCAGGAAGCTGAAAACAAACCTAAGACCCGGACCCGCAAGGCCACAACTGCAAAGGCTAAAGAAGACGGTTCAAAAACCGCTGCAAAAAAGGAAGAAATAAGTGAGAAGCCCAAGAAAACAACCAGGGGTCGAAAAAAGGCCGAGTAATAGAGAGAGGTGCAAGTTATGAAAGTTTTGTATGTAGTTTCTGAAGCAGTTCCTTTTATTAAGACTGGCGGATTGGCCGACGTGGCCGGATCCTTACCAAAATACCTTAAGGCTGAAGGCGTTGACGCCAGAGTTATTCTGCCTAAGTACAGCTCCATTTCTGAGGAATATCGCAATAACATGGAGCATGTGGGAGATATTACAGTACCAGTATCCTGGCGTGAGAAATATGCTGGGGTGGACAAGCTGGAATATGAAGGGGTTACCTACTATTTTGTAGATAATCAGGAGTATTTCTATCGCGATGGCCTTTATGGCTACTTTGATGATGCTGAGAGATTTTCCTTCTTCTCCCGTGCTGTGCTGAATTTGTTGCCAACCATGGATTTCTGGCCAGATGTCATCAACAGCAATGACTGGCATGCAGCGCTGGTAAATGTGTTCCTGAAGTTGGAACATCAAGGTGATAGTCGTTACGAAAACATTAAGACCGTATTCTCTATCCACAATCTTAAGTATCAGGGCATTTTCGACAAGAACATTATGGGAGATGTACTGGGCCTTGATTGGAAGTATTTCAATAACGGCGATTTGGAGTTCAATGATTGTGTGAACTTTATGAAGGGCGGTATTGTTTATGCGGATAAAATCAGTACCGTAAGCCGTACTTACGCCGAGGAAATTCAATATGAATTCTTTGGTGAGCATCTGGATGGACTGCTTCGTTCCCGTTGTGAGGATTTACGGGGCATTATCAATGGTATCGATAATTCTGTATACGATCCGGCAACGGATAAATACCTCTATGAGAACTTTGATGCCAATTCTCTGGATAAGAAGCTGACCAACAAGGAAAAGCTTCAGGAGCAGCTGGGACTTCCTGTAAGTCGTAGTACCCCTATGTTGGCCATGGTATCCCGTTTGGTGGAGAACAAGGGTATTGAGCTTATTACCAGAATTTTAGATGAGCTTCTGACCCATGAGGACTGCCAGTTCGTTATTTTGGGCACTGGCGATAAGGTTTATGAGGATTGGTTCCGGGAACTCCAGTGGCGCTTCCCTACCAAGGTGTCTGTCAATATTTACTTCTCCAATGATTTGGCTCAGAAGATTTATGGTAGTGCGGACTTCTTCCTTATGCCATCTATTTTTGAACCATGTGGTATTGGCCAGATGATAGCTCTGCGTTATGGAACTGTGCCTATTGTTCGTGAAACAGGTGGACTTAAGGATACTGTAAAACCATTCAATAAATATGATAGCACCGGCAATGGATATACCTTTGCCAATATAAATGCCCATGATTTGTTGTATTGCATTAAACGTGCCCTCACTGAATACGACAATATTCAGATTTGGAACATACTCCAGAATAATGCCATCAGATCTAATTTCGATTGGAAACAGTCAGCAAGTGAATATATTGATATGTACAAGCAGCTTTTAGCCTAGTGCTTATGCTGTAAGGAGGTCATTATGTGGCTGCTCTATTAAACGTTATCCACGACTCGCAGAATGAATTTTACCGTTTCCCTGTTGGGGCGGCTGCCACTGAAAGTAAGGTGCGACTGAGATTAAAGGTGGAAACCGACAAGGAAACAGAAGTCAGCGGTATAAAAATCCGTATATGGGAGGACCGTGTAGGAGAGACCCTTTATAGTATGGCCCGTATGGAAGATGGGGAGTACTATGAGGGATATGTTAATATGCCAAAAAAGGGAACTCTCCTTTGGTACTATTTCATAATCAGAGTTAATGGTCAGATTTGTTTTTACAGTAATAATGATGAGCTGATGGGAGGCGTGGGCCTTTTGGCCGATTGCCCTCATTCAGCTTACCAGATAACAGTATATAATAAGGACTCCAAAACCCCTGACTGGTTTAAGCACTCTGTAATGTATCAGATTTTCCCTGACCGGTTCTATCGTAAGGGAAATGAAATGGTGGAGAAGCCCAATGCTCTCTATCATGCATCCTGGAAGGATAAACCAAGGTATTACAAGGACCCGGATAATGGGGAAATAATCGCCTATGATTTCTTTGGGGGAAATTTTGCCGGCATCATGGAAAAGCTTCCTTACTTAAAGGATTTAGGAATATCTGTGGTGTATCTTAATCCAATATTCGAATCTGCCAGCAATCATCATTATGATACTGGTAACTACATGAAAACAGACCCTATTCTTGGTACAAACGAGGAATTTGCCCAGCTTTGTGCCGAGGGTAAAAAAATGGGTATACGGTTCATCTTGGATGGTGTGTTCAGCCATACCGGCGAGGACAGTATCTATTTCAACAAGTATGGGAATTATGATTCGGTGGGTGCTTGTCAGAGTAAGGATTCACCTTATTACAGCTGGTACAGCTTTATTGATTATCCGGATAAATATGAGAGCTGGTGGGGATTTACCAATCTCCCAAATGTGAGAGAGGAAACCCCTGCCTATATGGATTACATTATTCATAAAGAGGATAGTGTACTTCATTATTGGAATAAACAGGGTATCAGCGGTTGGCGCTTGGATGTTATTGATGAGCTGCCGGAAAAATTCTCTCAGGCCTTTTACAAGGAGCTGAAAAAAACTGACCCGGATTCGGTTCTTATTGGCGAGGTGTGGGAGGATGCCTCCAACAAGGTTGCTTATGGTGTGAACCGACATTATCTTTGTGGTTATGAGATTGATTCTGCCATGAATTACCCTTTCCGCAAAATAGTGATGGACTTCCTTTTGGGGTATGTGGACGGCTATCAGGTTTGTCGAAGGATAATGAGTCTTAAGGAAAATTATCCAGTTCAGAACTTCTATGCCATGATGAATCTTTTGGGAAGTCATGATCGGGAGCGTATACTGACCATATTGGGTGAAGCACCTTCCTGTGAGGGAGTTCCAGAGAGAATTCAAGCAAAGTATAAGCTGGATGATGAAAAACTGAAGCTGGGCAAGAGCCGACTGAAAATAGCTGCGGCATGGCAGATGACTTTCCCGGGCGTGCCATGTATTTATTATGGTGATGAGATTGGTATGGAGGGCTATAAGGATCCTTTCTGCCGTCTTCCTTATGATTGGGAAAATGGCGACGAGGATATGCGCCAGTGGTACAAAAAGCTTATTCACCTCAGAAATGAAAATGTGGCCCTGCAGACAGGCAAGTTCCTGCCAATTTATTCCGATGGGGATATATTTGGCTATGCAAGGGTTATTGACGATGGCAAGGATGTATTTGGCCAGTCGGCGGAAAATGATGTATTCATTATCCTGATGAATCGGGGCAGGGAACAGCGTACCGTTTATGTGGATGTTCGTGACCTGTGGGCTGGCAGCTTTACAAATGTCTTTGGTGATGGCAGGGAACTGAATGTTGTTCGGGAAGTGCTCCATGTGTCCATGAAGCCTTGCAGCGTCAAGATATATAGATGTGTAAAGAAGGAGTCCCAGCATATCAGGGAATGCGGTGTGCTGATGCACCCAACCAGCTTCCCTTCAAAATATGGCGTGGGAGATTTTGGTGCCTCGGCTTATGAATTCGTGGACTTTTTGGCAGAGGCCAATCAGAAAATATGGCAGATTCTGCCGTTGACTCCGGTGGATGACTGCAATTCTCCGTATGCATCACCGTCAGCCTTTGCGGGCAATACCATGCTTATTTCCATGGAAAAGCTGGTGGATATGGGGCTGCTCACTGAGGAGGATATCAAGGTACCTGAAAAGGAAGCCACGAATAAGACAGATTATGAATTTGCCCGTCAAGTTAAGGGTGAGCTTCTGGCCAAGGCGGCGGATAATTTCTTTACCAATGGTAATGCTGATGATATGGCCGTATTTGAAGGCTTTTGCAGCCAGGAGGCCTATTGGCTCAATGATTACGCTTTATTCAAAGCCATTTCAAAACAACAGCTTGAGGCTGGTTGGATAGAGTGGCCGGAGGACCTGAAAAAGCGTAGGCCTGAGGCCTTGGAGAAGGCCAGAAATGAACTGGCTCAGGAGATTGGCAGGGAATGCTTCTACCAATATTTGTTCTCCACTCAGTGGCAGGAGCTTAAGATTTATGCCAACGGAAAAGGCGTAAAGATTTTGGGGGATATGCCGATATTTGTATCCCAAAACAGTGCCGATGTGTGGGCCAACCAAAAACTCTTTAAGCTGGGTGAGGATGGCAGACCATTGAAGGTGGCAGGCGTACCACCTGATTACTTCAGCAAGACCGGTCAGCTGTGGGGTAATCCGCAATATGACTGGGATGAAATGGCCAAGGACGGCTACCGTTGGTGGATAAGTCGTTTGGGTCGTATGCTTGAACAGGTGAACATGGTTCGCATTGATCACTTCCGTGGCTTTGAGGCTTATTGGGAGATAGACGGCGATGCGGAAACCGCTATTGATGGTGAATGGGTCAAGGGACCGGGAATGGACTTCTTCGGGAAATTAAAGGATGCCTTGGGTGAGGTGCCAATAGTGGCAGAGGATCTGGGCATCATCACCGATGAGGTTGAGATACTTCGTGAAAGATGCGGTTATCCGGGAATGAAGGTGTTGCAGTTTGAGCTCCATTTTAATGCCTTCCACAGAATAAATTTTGTGGAGCCGGAAAACAGCTTGGTTTATACCGGTACCCATGATAATAATACTGTGGTGGGCTGGCTGGAGGATGATGCTGATACCGAAACCAGAGCTGCAGTGGCAAAGCTTTTGGGGAAGGAAGGGGCGGACAGCCAAACACTCTGCCAGGCCTTGGTGGAACATGCCTATGCCTCAAAAGCCCGTACAGCCATTGTCCCAGTGTGGGATGTTTTGGCCTTGGACGGCAATAACCGAATGAATCTGCCAGGAACCTCAGGAGGCAATTGGAGCTGGAGAATGCTGCCAGGAGCCTTAACATCAGAAAAAGCTCATTGGCTGGCAGGTCTGGTGGAAAAATATAATCGGTAGTTATGTTCTAAAATAGTTGACAATATTGATATAGTATGTTAACATAGCACTGTTGTGTGATGTAGTTACACAACCCAAATGTGCCGAAGTGGCGGAATTGGCAGACGCAGCAGACTCAAAATCTGCCGTATGCAAATACGTGCCGGTTCGAGTCCGGCCTTCGGCACCACTTGAAAACACTGGCCTCCGAGAAATCGGGGGCTGTTTTTTTATGTTCGGTTTTACCCCAAAAGGTTGCAATAGGGTTGCAATGGGCACAAAACGCCACATCACGAAACAACGCCATCCCAATTTTTGAACCTATATGATGCCAAAGTGGGGAATTGGAGATTTTTACCCAAAATGGCAAAATTTTGTGGGTGTACTTGGGTGTATTTTTTGGGGTGTACAGCCACAAAAAAGACTGCCATCCCGCATAACTACTGGATTTGTAGTTTGCGAAATGGCAGTTTATGTGACTGCTTACGAGTGTTCCTTGCGGATTTCCAGTATCAGGGCATCCAGCTTGTCGCAGAACTTGTCCATGGTAGTCTGGAACCTTATCAGAAGATAAAAGGTAATGACTATCGGAAAGCCTACGGTGCTGACAGCCGATAAAATCTTTTCTTCCATAGGTGTACTCCTTTCTTTGATAAGAAAGCCCCCCTGCAGGCCGCCAGGCGAGCAGAGGGGCAATCATCAGGACCTATCAGGCCAACTTAGTGACAACGGTTTCCTTCAGATAAACGTCATGGACACCGGTAACATCAGGGTAAGCCTTCATGTCAACAAACTTCTGCATAACAGCAGTAGCCTCGTCCTTGGTAAGACCAGCCTTTGGGTTGGCGATAATGATGGTCTTCAGCTTCTTAGGATCGTTGTTGAGTTCAAGCTCAGCGTAGAGTTTCTTTGCCATAATAAATCATCCTCCTTCCATTACTCAGTTACAAGGGTGCAACTGTTAATACGGCTTACAGTATGAACCGGATAGCTCTGGAGAGAAGCCAGAGCATTTGCCAGCTCCATGAAGTTATCATCGGAAACTGCAGCACTAATGCCGGAGAAAGTTACGATAGCGTAAGACTCCTTGCCCCTGTCAATGTCGGTTACGACCTTCAGCTTAATGGCGCTGGTTTCATTGGATTTCATAGTCATAATCTTGACCTCCTTCATAAGATAAAATAAGACAAAATAATTTCCGGAGGCCTTTTGCCAAAAACGCAAAAAGCCCGCGGAGCCATACCGCGGACTTTTCGCGGAATGACAATATATTCCTATCCCGGCCAGGAGAGAATATCGGGGTATACTCGTCATTCCGCAATGACTTTATAAAATTTGATGTCTTTATTATAAATTATTTGGTCTATCGTGTCAAGTTTGAATATGAATATAATAAAATGTATTTTATTTAAGTAAACATGGGCCGTTTTTTTGCCCTGTGAGGTGTTGAATTTACTGGCGGGGCGGATATAATAGAGGTAACTTTCTTGATCAAGTTTGTCAGGCTGTCAAGAATTTCCAGAATCAGAGCGATTATTACCAGTAATCGCTCTTTTTAATGATATTATTTTGGGCTGGGCGTATCCGTTATCAAGATGGGGCTATTATTATAATTAGATTAAAAGTTCGGTATTTGGCCCATATATTACGATATAACCAGCAAAAGGTAGTATAATTAGGTTAGTTAGATAATTTGATAATTAACCAACCAGAACAAAGGGGGATTTAACATGATGGCAAATTTGGCTTTTGGTTTAATCTCAGTGTTATTTATCGGGTTGACTGGTGCGTTGGCGATTATGGCGGGAAAGATGCTTTACCGCCTTATTACAGGGTTATATGAGGAAATTCATCAATATTAGGGTTGCGTGATCTGGGGCTGTTTCGGCAGTCCCTTTTATTTTGCCCAAAAGTCAAAAATAAAAGGTCAAAAGGTCTAAAAATCGACCACTTTTTGCAAAAATCGACCACTTTTTGCAAAGTCGTTGAATGTTTGGAATCTTTGTGATATTTTCTAAAATAAGGAAAAAAATGTGCCTTATGGCACAACAGATAAGCATGGAGGATGTAAAAATGGAAACACAGAAGTATAGTAGTCCACTAGGGGGGGACATTGTCACCGGCAAAGCCAATAAGGGCAAGGGCTGGAAAGGTTTAAAGGGACAGATGGCTTTGGCTCTCGCCGTATCGCTGTGGATGGCGACCGGCGGGATTGTATCGGCGGGACAGTCCACGACCATCAACGAGGACTACGAAGGCGATGTATACG
>NZ_JHYA01000012.1 GCF_000621545.1 Anaerovibrio lipolyticus LB2005 | reverse complement strand
TGCCCTTTTAGATTTTAAACAGGCTGATTATGGCCGGGTGCTGGAAAATATCGTATATTTGGAGTTGTTGCGCCGTGGCTATCATGTGTCTGTTGGCAAAGTTGGAACTTTGGAGGTGGACTTTGTTGCCAGTAAGGCAGAGAGAAAGGTGTATTTTCAGGTATCGGCCTCTGTTTTGGATGATACCACTAGAGAAAGGGAGTTGAAACCATTGCGGGCTATTCCCGATGCTTATGAAAAGGTATTATTAACTATGGATAAGATATATATCAAGGATTATGAAGGCATAAAAAATGTAAATATTATAGATTTCTTATTAGAAAGTGAGTGTTACTGACACGCCTATCTGTTGTCAGACTGCTATTGTATTCTTATGAAGAATTGAATACAACGGACTTGATTATATGAAGAGAGTATCTTCTAGATGAACAGGCTGGAAAATGTATTATTGATATAATATTTAGAGAATGCTATCACATAATCATAATTATAATCATCGTAAATCCATGCCAATATTATGGATTTTATGAAAGCAGAAAAGGATTTTTAAATGTCCACAGTTACCACAACCAGAATTCAATACACTCCCTCCCCATTTGCCCGAGCATCATTGCTGCACTTGGCAGAGGTGGGATATCTGACTGCCTTGGAGCCCCATACGTCTAAGCGGGCTAATTTAGGTGGTCTTTTGCTGTTGGTGGTGGAAAAAGGCTCTGGGGAAGTGACCACTGCTGGGAAAAGGTATCGTCTAACAATAGGTGATGTGGCCTTTATTGATTGTTCCCAGCCCTATTCCCACAGTACCGGAGAGGATTTGTGGACCATTCATTGGGCTCATTTTGATGGGCCGGCTGCATTGTCTATTTACAGCAAATTCCTTGCCAGAGCGGGAAGACCGGCTTTCAATGCCACGGATATTACGTCATATCTTAAGTTATTTAGTGAGCTTTTTAAGACTGCTTCGGGAGCCTCCTACGTACGTGATATGAGCATCAATACCATATTGTCCTCACTTTTGGAAAAGGTGATGGGGGACTGCTGGGGCGGTGAAAAGGCGGAGCCAAAGGATAATGTAGAGGCTATACGGTTGTATATGGACAGTCATTACATGGAAGACATTACCTTGGAAAAATTATCCAAGGAATTCTTTTTGGAGAAGACCTATTTGGGCCATATTTTTTCCAGAGTAACGGGAATTTCTCCCATAAAATACCTGTCAAATGTGCGCATCAGAAAAACTAAGGAGTTGCTGAGATTTACGGGGGATACTCTGGCAGAGATAGCCGGCAAGGTGGGCTTTTCCTCGGAACAATATTTATCAAGAGTGTTCAAGTCTGTGGAGGGAATTTCCCCAAGGGAATACCGAAAGCGCTGGAAATAAGGACTCACCATAATTACAATGATAAAATAATAAACACAAGATTGTGCAAGTTTTTCCAAAGAAAATAGGTGGCATAAATAAATATAATGTGAAAGAATAGTGCAAAAGCCAGTAGGGCGATTGCACATCGACAATCTCTCTGCAGTGGCGGAGAGATTATTTTATTTTTGGAGGATAAAATGAAAAAAGCATTGATTACCGGCGTTACCGGTCAGGATGGTTCATATTTGGCAGAGTTTTTATTGGAGAAGGGCTATGATGTTCATGGCATCATCCGTCGTTCTTCCGTGGATTATCGTGAGCGAATTGCTCATTTGGAGGGCAAGCCTAATTTCCACCTTCATTACGGGGATATGGGTGACTCCATGGGACTCATGGCGGTTATCAGCACTGTGCGTCCTGATGAGATTTACAATCTAGCAGCCCAGAGCCATGTTCAGGTTTCCTTTGATGCTCCTGAATTTACCGCTGATGTTGATGCTACTGGTGTTCTTAGAATTTTGGAGGCAGTTCGTCTTTGCGGGTTGAAGGATACCTGCCGTATTTATCAGGCCTCTACATCTGAGCTTTATGGCAAGGTGGAGGAGGTGCCTCAGAACGAGAATACCCCATTCCATCCATACTCCCCGTATGCGGTGGCCAAGCAGTACGGCTTCTGGATTACCAAGGAGTATCGTGAGGCTTACAATATGTTCTGTTGCTCTGGCATTCTCTTTAATCACGAATCCGAGCGCCGTGGTGAGACCTTTGTTACCAGAAAAATTACCTTGGCAGCAGCCCGTATTGCCCAGGGCAAGCAGGAAAAGCTCTATCTTGGCAATCTGGACAGCCTTCGTGATTGGGGCTATGCTAAGGACTACGTTGAGTGCATGTGGCTGATTTTGCAGCACGACAAGCCAGAGGATTTCGTTATTGCCACCGGTGTGCAGCATTCTGTTCGCGAATTCTGTCAGCTGGCCTTCCATCATGCGGGAATTGAGCTGGAGTTTACTGGTGAGGGCATGGAGGAAAAGGGCATCGACAAGGCCACTGGCAAGGTGGTAGTTGAGGTAAGCCCTGATTTCTACCGTCCAACTGATGTTGTAAATCTTTGGGGTGATCCAACCAAGGCCAAGAATGAGCTGGGCTGGAATCCTACCAAGACCACCTTTGAGGAGCTGGTACGACTCATGGTTCAGCACGATATGGAAAAGGTGGCTGCTGACCGTCTTAAAGAGCATGTAAATCTGGCTGAGTTTTTGGAAAAGGGTGTCGTAAAATGATGGAGAAAAACGCAAAAATATATGTGGCTGGCCATCGTGGTATGGTGGGCTCTGCTATAGTCCGGGAGCTGGAGCGTCAGGGATATACTAATATTATCACCAGAACCCACAAGGAGCTGGACCTTTGTCGTCAGGACCAGGTGGAGAAGTTTTTCGCCGAGGAAAAGCCGGAGTATGTATTTTTGGCAGCTGCCAAGGTTGGCGGCATCGTGGCCAATTCCGAGGCTTTGGCGGATTTCATGTACGATAACATGATTTTGGAGATGAATGTCATAAATTCCGCATGGAAAAACGGCTGTAAGAAGCTGGAATTTTTAGGTTCATCCTGCATCTATCCTCGCATGGCTCCTCAGCCAATGCCTGAAAGCTGTCTTTTGACCTCTGAGCTGGAAAAGACCAATGAGGCCTATGCCCTGGCCAAGATTTCAGGTCTGAAATATTGCGAGTTTTTGAATAAACAGTACGGGACTGACTATATTTCCGTAATGCCTACTAATTTATATGGGCCAAATGACAATTATCATCCAGAGCACAGCCATGTGCTGCCAGCACTTATCCGCCGTTTCCATGAGGCCAAGGAAAGTGGTGCCAAAAGTGTTACCTGCTGGGGAGATGGCTCGCCGCTGAGAGAATTCCTCTATGTTGACGATTTGGCTAATCTTTGCGTTTTTTTGATGAACAACTATAGTGGTAATGAAACCGTTAATGCTGGCACTGGTAAGGAGCTTACCATTAAGGAGCTGACTGAAATGGTGGCCAAGGTTGTTGGCTATGAGGGAGAAATCCTTTGGGATACTTCCAGACCAAACGGTACACCTAGAAAGCTGCTGGACGTGTCCAAGGCTGCAAAGCTTGGCTGGACCTACAAGACGGAGCTGGAGGATGGTATTCGTCTGGCCTATAAGGATTTTCTGGAAAATCCTATGCGTGCAGAGCGTTGATGATGTAGCCTGCATATATTGATGTGGAGTTGGGTATGAATATTATTTTACTTTCCGGTGGCTCGGGCAAGCGTCTGTGGCCACTTTCCAATGATATTAGAAGTAAACAGTTTATTAAAATTTTTAAGCAGTCAGATGGCACCTATGAGTCCATGGTTCAGCGGGTTTATCGTCAGATTAAGCAGGTGGACCCCGAGGCTAAGGTTACTATTGCCACATCCAAGACCCAGGTTTCTGCCATAAATAATCAGCTGGGGGAGAACGTGGGTATTTCTGTGGAGCCTTGTCGACGGGATACCTTTCCGGCCATAGCACTAAGCACTGCGTATCTTGTGGATGTGCTTAAGGTGAATCCAGAGGAATCTGTGGTGGTATGCCCTGTGGACCCTTATGTGGAGGCCGATTATTTTAAGGCTTTGAATGATTTGGCAAAGCAGGCTGATAAGGGAGAGGCCAATCTGGTACTAATGGGTATTGAGCCTACTTATCCTTCAGAAAAATACGGCTATATTATTCCCGAAAATTCTGAGGAAATTTCCACGGTATCAACCTTTAAAGAGAAGCCCAGCAAAGAGGTGGCTGAGGAATATATTGCCCAGGGTGCTCTATGGAATGGTGGTGTCTTTGCCTATAAGCTGAAATATGTTATGGATATAGCCCATAAACATTTTGATTTTGAGGATTACTATGATTTGTTCTCAAAGTATGATACATTGCCAAAGATTTCTTTTGACTATGCTGTGGTGGAGAAGGAGCCTAAAATTCAGGTCCAGCGTTTCCGCGGACAGTGGAAGGATCTGGGGACCTGGAATACCTTAACAGAGGCTATGGAGGAACCTATAATTGGCCGCGGGGTATTGAATGAGGCCTGCTCAGGAGTGCATATTGTAAATGAAATGGATGTGCCCGTTCTGGCCATGGGGCTTCACGATGTGGTTATTTCGGCATCTCCTGAGGGTATATTGGTTTCCGACAAGGAACAGAGCTCATATATTAAGCCTTTTGTAGAAAAGTTTAATCAGGAAATACGTTTTGCGGAAAAGTCCTGGGGCAGCTACAAGGTCATTGATGTGGAAAATGGTTCCATGACCATAAAGGTTACCCTTAATGCCGGTCATTCCATGAATTATCACAGCCATAAAAATCGTGATGAGGTTTGGGTGGTAATTGAGGGCCGTGGCAGAACTATTGTGGATGGCATGGAACAGAAAATCAACACTGGTGACGTGGTGTCAATCGCTGCGGGGTGTCGTCATACTGTAATAGCTGACACTGAGCTGAAGCTGGTTGAGGTGCAGATTGGCGAAGAAATCAGCGTGAGCGATAAGCAGAAGTTCGAGTTGGAGAAGTAAATATTTTCCTTTTATTTTTCAGAATACTATCATATAATTAACTTAAATATCCGTTTTGAGCAATTTTGTTAATATTGTGTGTATTGATAGGAGTGAATCGAAATGAGATTTTTCAAGTGTGATTTGTGTGGTAACATTACAACTGCTGTTAGTGAGATTAAGGGCCCATTGTCCTGCTGTGGTCAGGGAATGACCGAGCTTATTCCAGGTACTACTGATGCAGCCCAGGAGAAGCATGTGCCTGCTGTTACTGTTGAGGGTAACAAGGTTTCTGTTAAGGTGGGTAGCGTTGAGCATCCTATGACTGATGCTCATTACATTCAGTGGATTGCCATTGAGACTAACAAGGGCTGCCAGATGAAGAAGCTTACCCCACAGGATAAGCCAGAGGCTACTTTCCTGCTGGTTGAGGGTGAGACATTGGTGGCAACCTACGAGTATTGCAATCTCCATGGCCTTTGGAAGGCTTAATGTTTCAACTTAATAAAATTAAGTAATTGAAAGTATTAAAGGACTGGCGCAGGCTGGTCCTTTTTCTTTGATTTGTAAGAAATTTGGGTGGTGGAGGGGAGAATTTTCGTATAAAAGAAGAAAAAAAATAACAATGGCGTTATAATAAACGAGTAGAAAAAATGCGAATTGGAGTGAGGACCCTCCGGTGAGGTGAGTTATGAACAGAAAGCCTTTTTTAATGAAGCCTACAGGCAAGGATTATATTTGGGGTGGCAGTCGCCTTGATGATGATTTTTCAAAAAATATAGACATGAGTCCTCTGGCGGAGACCTGGGAATGTTCAACCCATCCCGATGGTCCATCTTATGCGGTGGGAGGCAAATTTGATGGTAAAAGCCTTGGTGAAATTCTAAAAGAGCACCCGGATTTTTTGGGAACCCATCCAAAGACCAATGGCGAGCTTCCAATACTAATAAAATTTATTGATGCAAAAAATGACTTGTCGGTGCAGGTTCATCCCGATGATGAATATGCCCAAAAATACGAAAATGGTCAAATGGGTAAGTCGGAGATGTGGTATGTGCTGGATGCCAAGTCAGACAGTCAGCTTGTTTATGGTCTTAAATATGATATGGATGGGGACACTATACGCCGCAGTATAGAAAATGGTAATTTGGAAAAGCATTTGCAGAAGGTGCCAATTAAGCCGGATGATGTATTTTTCATTGAAGCAGGGACTATTCATGCCATTGGGGCAGGAGCACTTGTAGCTGAAATTCAAGAGAGTTCTAATCTTACCTATCGACTTTACGATTATGACAGGGTTGATAAACAGGGGAACAAGCGCCCCCTTCATGTGGACAAGGCATTGGCAGTAGCCAATCTTAAGGGGGCTGTCAAACCAAAACAGCCAATTCATTCATTGAAATATAGCCAAGGCTGTGCCACAGAGCTTTTGTGCCGCTGTAAGTATTTTGAGGTAAAACGGATGCTGATAAACACTGAGCGGATTCGTCAGCTGGTGGAATACAGGGCGGATGAGACTTCCTTTAGGGTGCTTTTGTGTACCAATGGGTGTGGTACTTTATTTATTAATGAAACAGAATTTATTAAGGTGTTTAGGGGAGATTGCATTTTCTTCCCAGCAGATTCCGTAACCGTTAAAATCCATGGAAAGATGCAATTTTTGGATATTAGAGGATAATACTAAAATAGACTGGGACAGTGTCTTTCACACTTAACGCAACATGACCTATTGTTCAAGACATCTGTCCCAGTCTATTTTTTTGCCTTAAAATATGCTAAAATTAATTGTTACCATAAATTTAATTGTACGGAGTGTATATTATGCAGAAAATAAGAAAAGCAGTTATTCCTGCTGCTGGTTTTGGTACCCGCTTTTTGCCAGCCACCAAAGCCACCCCAAAGGAAATGCTGCCAATTGTAGATAAACCAACTATTCAGTATATTGTTGAGGAGGCTCTGGCCAGCGGTATTGAAGAAATCCTTATTATCAGCGGTCATGCCAAGAGAGCCATTGAGGACCATTTTGACTCTGCCCCAGTGCTGGAGGCAATGCTGGCTGAAAAGCACAAGGATGATCTTTTGGCTATGGTGCGGGAAACTGCGGATATTAATGTTCATTATATTCGCCAGAAGCACATGAACGGCTTGGGTGATGCCATCCTTTGCGCCAGATCCTTTATGGGGGGCGAGCCTTTTGCGGTACTCCTAGGCGATGATGTGGTTTATACTGAAGGAAAACCTGCACTGAAGCAATTAATTGATGTTCACGAGTCCTATGGTGGCAGTGTTCTTGGCTGTCAGCTGGTGCCAGATGACAAGGTTAGCTCCTACGGCGTGGTAGCCGGTGAAGAAATTGCGGGAGCAAATCTTTTGAAGGTTACTGACATGGTGGAAAAGCCAGAAGTTGGGGAAGCACCTAGCAATATGGCGGTTTTGGGCCGTTACATAATTTCTTCATCAATCTTTGATATATTGGAAAAGACTCCACCAGGAAAGGGCGGTGAGGTTCAGCTCACGGATGCTCTGAAGGTATTGGCTAAAAATGAGCCAGTCTGGGCTTTTAATTTTGAAGGCAAGCGCTATGATGTGGGGGATAAGCTGGGTTTTTTGAAGGCTACAGTAGAATTTGCTTTGCGTCGTGAGGACCTGGGTACGGAGTTTAGAAAATATTTAAATGATGTATTGAAGTAATGAGGTCGCTTATGAAAATTTTATTAGCTGGTGGAGCTGGGTATATTGGATCCCATACAGCCCTATCTTTGTTGAATAATGGTCATGAAGTAGTTGTGGTCGATAATTATGATAATAGCTCTCCTGAGTCTATAAAGCGGGTAGAGGAGCTGACGGGTAAGTCAGTGACTCTATATGAAGATGACGTCAAGGATAAGGTTAGGATACTGAAAATAATGCAGAAGGAGCAGCCTGACTGCGTAATCCATTTTGCGGGATTAAAGGCAGTGGGAGAGTCTGTTCAGCAGCCTATCCGTTATTACCGCAACAATATAGATACCACCTTAACCCTTTTGGAGTGCATGGAGCAGACTGGGTGTAAGGAAATTGTCTTTTCTTCTTCAGCTACTGTGTATGGCTCAGAAAATCCTTCCCCATGTCATGAAGGAATGCCAAAGGGGAGTTGTACTAATCCATATGGCTGGACCAAGTCTATGATGGAGCAGATTTTGCAGGATGCCTCTGTGGCGGACAAGGATTTAAGTGTGGTGCTCCTTAGGTATTTTAATCCAATTGGTGCCCATGAATCCGGTCGCATTGGTGAAGATCCTCAAGGTATACCGAATAATTTAATGCCTTATGTTTCCCAGGTGGCTGTGGGCAAGCGGGAAAAGCTCACTATTTTCGGTGGCGATTACGATACTCCTGATGGTACCTGCCTACGTGACTATATTCACGTTATGGATTTGGCCGAGGGCCATGTAATGGCAGTGGAATTTTGCGCCCATCATCATGGTACAGAGATTATTAATTTAGGTACTGGCCAGCCATACAGTGTGCTTGATATTGTGAACACCTTCCAGAAGGTAAATAATGTTAAGGTAGCCTATGAAATTGGACCGCGGCGGGCTGGAGATTTGCCAGCAGTGTATTCCGATGCCCATAAGGCAGAGCGAATGCTGGGTTGGAAGTCCAAGCGCAATCTGGCAGATATGTGCCGTGACAGCTGGAACTGGCAGAAAAATAACCCTAATGGGTACAATAAATAAATGCTGTTGATGCTCAGCCAACAGTGAAATGTTAGATTATTTTAGTAGGGAGATATGAAAAATTGAGTAATTTAGAAGTAGGTATAGTTGGTTTGCCTAATGTGGGCAAGAGTACACTTTTTAATGCTATAACAAAGGCTGGTGCTGAGGCGGCAAATTACCCATTCTGTACCATTGAGCCTAATGTGGGTAATGTTGATGTGCCAGATGAGCGACTGCAGGTGCTTCATGAAATGTATGATTCCAAGAAAACCACCCCAGCGGCATTTCGCTTTGTAGATATTGCTGGCTTGGTAAAGGGTGCCTCCAAAGGTGAAGGCTTGGGCAATAAGTTTTTGGAGCATATCCGTCAGGTGGATGCAGTGGCTCAAGTGGTGCGCTGCTTTGATGATGGCAACATTACTCACGTGGAGGGCTCCATTGACCCTATTCGTGATATTGAAATTATTAATACAGAGCTGTGTCTTGCAGATATGGAAGTGCTGGAGCGTCGCCTGCTGAAGCTTACCAAGCTGGCCAAGTCCGGTGCTAAGGAAGCTAAGGCTGAGGCTGAGGTGCTGGAGAAGATTAAGGCGGCTCTGGACGAGGGTAAAACCGTTCGTAGTGTTGATCTCTCTGATGATGAAAAGGACATGATTAAGGAAATGAATTTCCTTACCCTTAAGCCAACCCTTTTTGTAGCCAATGTCAGCGAGGATGAGGTGACTACCGCCGATACGGATAATCCTCATGTACAGCGGGTGAAGGAATACGCCAAGACTGAAGGTGCTGAAGTGGTTACCATTTCTGCCCGTGTGGAGTCTGAAATTGCAGAGCTTGATGACGAGGAAGCTAAGGAATTTTTGGCGGATATGGGCTTAAAGGAGTCTGGCCTTCAGAAGCTCATAAAGGCGGCCTTTGATTTGCTCGGCCTTATGACCTTCCTTACAGCCGGTCCTGATGAGTGCCGCGCCTGGACTATTGTAAAGGGCACCACCGCACCAAAGGCTGCGGGTAAGATTCACTCCGACATTGAGCGCGGCTTTATTCGTGCTGAAATCGTAAATTTCGATGATCTTGTGGCAGCCGGCTCAACTGCAGCAGCCCGCGAAAAGGGACAGGTCCGTCTGGAGGGCAAGGATTACATCATGCAGGACGGAGATGTAACCTACTTCCGCTTCAACGTGTAAGATTATGAAATTATAGAGTGTAATTCATGTGTACGGTAGTAGTGGCTTTCACACGGTCATATTTCTAAAACTTTTCCTTTCTATCAACAATAGCAAAAAAAGTTGAAACTCGCTGCGCTCAAACAATCAACTTTTTCTGCTAATATTAGGGTTATAGAAAGTAAAAGGTTTATTAACACAACATGACCTATTGTTCAAGCCATCTACTGCCGTACACCTTAAGTCAGCTGCCTATGTACACTGTACGTGGCAGTACGAAAAGCGGGCAGGTGGTTACTGTGTGAAGCATTAGGGCGATGGACGTTAATAAACTGGCTTTTGCACTCCTGCATTAGCTGAAAAAATCAATTGTTTGAACGAGCCCTGAAAGGCGAAGTGAGTTTTGATTTTTTTTGCTATTTCAATAATGCAAAAACAGTTTTAGTCCTGAGACCCGAGCTGAATACAGTAGCTACTTGCCCGCTGGTGATAAATTGACATTTAAGGAGATTAATATGAAGGGTATAATACTTGCAGGAGGTTCTGGCACGCGCCTGTACCCACTTACAATGGTAACCTCCAAGCAGCTGTTACCAGTCTACGACAAACCAATGATTTACTACCCTATGTCCGTTCTCATGCGAGCTGGGATTCGTGATATTCTTATTATCTCCACCCCCCAGGACACCCCACGCTTCAAGGAACTTTTAGGTGATGGAAAACAGTTTGGCGTTCATCTTTCCTATGCCGTTCAGCCAAGTCCTGGCGGTTTGGCCCAGGCCTTTATTATTGGTGAGGAATTCATCGGCAAGGACAGCGTTGCCATGATTCTTGGCGATAATATTTTTGCAGGCCATGGCATGACCAAACGCCTGAAAGCTGCTGTAAAACACGCTGAAACAGGAAAAGGTGCCACCGTTTTCGGATATTATGTAGATGATCCGGAGAGATTTGGTATTGTTGAGTTCGATGATAATGGCAAGGCAATATCCATTGAGGAGAAGCCGGAAAAACCTAAGAGCAACTATTGTGTAACAGGCCTTTATTTCTACGATAATCGTGTAATAGAGTATGCCAAGGGCTTGAAACCAAGCGGCCGCGGGGAGCTGGAGATTACCGATTTAAACCGTATCTATCTGGAGCAGGGTGAGCTAAGTGTGGAGCTTCTGGGACAGGGCTTTACTTGGCTGGACACGGGAACCCATGAGTCTTTGGTGGATGCCACTAATTTTGTTAAGACCATTGAAACCCATCAGCACCGCAAGATTGCTTGCCTTGAGGAAATCGCCTATTTGAATGGCTGGATTTCCAAGGAGGATGTGCTGAAGGTTTACGAAGTACTGAAGAAAAACCAGTATGGCCAGTATTTGAAGGACGTATTGGACGGAAAATATATAGATGTTACGGGAGTATAAAGATGACTATTATTGTTACTGGCGGTGCCGGGTTTATTGGCAGTAATTTTATTTTTCATATGTTGAAGGCCCATCCGGACTATAGAATTATTTGTCTGGACAAGCTAACCTATGCGGGTAATCTTTCCACTTTGGAGCCGGCTATGGAAAACCAGAAGTTCTTGTTCGTAAAGGCTGATATTTGTGACCGCAAAGCTGTAAACGAACTGTTTGAACTTGAGAAGCCAGATATGGTGGTAAATTTCGCTGCTGAAAGTCATGTGGACCGCTCCATCGAAAATCCGGATATTTTTCTGGAAACCAATATCAAGGGCACTGCTGTGTTGATGGATGCTTGCCGCAAGTATGGAATTAAACGCTATCATCAAGTGTCTACTGATGAGGTTTATGGTGATTTGCCTTTGGATAGGCTGGATCTTTTCTTCACTGAGGAAACTCCACTACATACCAGCTCTCCATATAGCAGCTCCAAGGCTGGGGCGGATTTGCTGGTTATGGCTTATCATCGCACCTATGGGCTTCCTGTAACCATCAGCCGTTGCAGTAACAACTATGGTCCATATCATTTCCCTGAGAAGCTGATTCCTTTCATGATTACTAATGCCTTGGCAGACAAGCCTTTGCCAGTTTACGGTGAGGGTATCAATGTGCGGGACTGGCTCTATGTGGAGGATCATTGCAAGGCTATTGATTTGATTATCCACAAGGGTACCGTGGGGGAGGTTTACAATATCGGCGGCCATAATGAAATGCGCAACATTGATATTGTGAAGCTCATCTGCAAGGAACTGAACAAGCCGGAAAGTCTCATTACCTATGTAGCTGACCGCAAGGGCCATGATATGCGTTATGCCATTGATCCAACCAAGATTCATAACGAGCTTGGTTGGTTGCCGGAAACCAAGTTTGCAGATGGTATCAAGAAAACCATCAAGTGGTATCTGGAAAATGAAAAATGGTGGAAGCCACTTTTGAAAGAATAATATCATTTATAAGTGCGGGTGTTGTTGATTGAAGCATTAGTGCCGAGACCCGAGCTGAAAGCAACTGCACCCGCACGGATAAAAGAGGTCGATCATTATGAAGGTATTCGTTACTGGTGTGGCGGGGCAGCTGGGCCATGATGTTGTAAATGAACTGCGTAAGCGGGGGCACGAAGCTGTGGGCTCCGACCTTGCCTTATCCAATGAATATGTTCAACTGGATATCACGGAGAAGGAAGCAGTATCCAAGGTTATTAAAGATATTCGCCCTGATGCTGTGGTTCATTGTGCTGCCTGGACTGCTGTGGATGCCGCAGAAGATGAGGCCAACAAGGATAAAGTTTGGGCTGTTAATGTCACCGGAACAGAAAATATAGCTGAGGCCTGCAAAGACATTAACTGTAAAATGCTCTATCTCAGCACGGACTATGTTTTTGACGGCGAAGGTACTGAGCCGTGGCAGCCTGACTGTAAGGAATACAAGCCACTTAATGTATATGGTGAATCCAAGTTGGCTGGGGAGCAGGCAGTAAGCCGTATACTGGATAAGTTTTTTATTGTGCGTATAGCCTGGGTATTTGGCAAAAACGGCAATAATTTTATTAAAACTATGCTGAAGCTGGGACAGACTCATCCGGAACTGCGGGTGGTCAGGGACCAGATAGGGACTCCGACATATACCTATGATTTGGCAAGGCTGTTGGTGGATATGTGTGAAACTGAAAAGCATGGCTACTATCACGCCACCAATGAGGGGGGCTATATTAGCTGGTACGAGTTTGCTTGCGAGATTTTTAAGCAGGCCAAGATGGATGTAAAGGTTGCTCCAGTTACCACTGCAGAATACGGCCTCAGCAAGGCAAAGCGGCCTTTCAATAGCCGTCTGGACAAAAGCAAGCTCGCAGAAGTAGGCTTTAAGCCATTACCAACATGGCAGGATGCATTGAGTAGATACCTAAAAGAGCTTTTATAGGCGGTCAGGTACAGTGGCTTTCACACGGTCATATTGCTAAAACTTTTCCTTGCCATTAACAATAGCGAAAAAGGATATGGCAAGTAAAAGGTTTCTTAACGCAACATGACCTATTGTTCAAGCCACTTGTCCCTGCCCGCATTTAGCACTCGATTATGAAGTGCTGAATTCAACAGTATCAGTACACATATAGTAGGAGATAAAATGGGACAGATAAAAGTTACTAAGGCCCCTATTGATGGCCTCTACATAATTGAACCAACTGTTCATGGCGATAGCCGCGGTTATTTCATGGAAACCTATAATCAAAAGGATATGGAAGAAGCAGGCCTTACCATGACCTTTGTTCAGGACAACGAAAGCATGAGCAGTAAAGGTGTCCTTCGTGGCCTTCACTATCAGAAGCAGTACCCACAGGGAAAGCTTGTACGGGTTATTGAAGGTGAAGTATTTGATGTGGCTGTGGACCTGCGCAAGGACAGCCCTACCTTTGGCCAGTGGTATGGAGAAATTTTGAGTGCTGAAAATAAAAAACAGTTTTATATTTCTCCTGGCTTTGCCCATGGTTTTTTAGTGCTTTCTGATGTGGCCAGATTCTGCTATAAATGTACTGATTTTTACCACCCTGGCGATGAAGGCGGACTGGCTTGGAATGATCCGGAAATTGGCATTCAGTGGCCAAAGCTGGAAGGGGTTGAGCTTAATCTCAGTGACAAGGACAAAAACTGGTTGGGGTTAAAGGACGCGTTTATGTTTTAATTAAAAAATGGGGACTACTAGATTTAGCAGTGGGACGGTGCTAAATCTAGTAGTTCCCATTTATTTTTTTAATATAAATCCGATCTTCTGTCCTTAAAGACATCGATGGTTTCGTGTATTTTATACTGCATGGCAATGCGGAGGTTGGCCTGTATGGCCTCACCTTCCAGCTTATTTGTGGAGGCTTGGGCCAGAATTTCTCCCCACGGATCGATAATGGCGGAGCTGCCTCCAAGGTGGAAGTCATTGTCATCCGGGTCGGAAATGCCATTTACTGCCACCACAAACATCTGGTTTTCAATGGCACGAGCTCTTACCAAGGTATCCCAGTGAAGGATCCGTTCAATTGGCCAGGCGGCAGGAATAAATAACACACTGATTTCTTCCAGTGCAAGTTTTCTTATAAACTCCGGAAAACGCAAATCGTAACAGATAGCTAAACCGCATTTTATGCCATCCAGCATAAAGGTAACTGCCTTGTTTCCAGCCGTAAAGTCCTTTGCTTCTCCGGAGGGTGAGAAAAGATGCACCTTGTCGTAGGTGGTCACCAAGTTTCCCGAACGGTTAAACACATAAGATGTATTGTATATTTTACCTTCACGGTTCACTGGTACGGAGCCTGCAACAATATTTACCATGTATTTTTCCGCCAGTCGGGACATATTTTTTAAAATACTGTCTCCGTCCAGATCGGAAAATCGTTGGATAGGCCGGGGGTAAAATCCCGTAGACCAAAGCTCCGGCAGTACGATTACATCCGGCCGCATTGAGGCAACCTCGTTTACCATGCGTTCCATTACGGTCACATTATGCAGCCTGTTTCCTAAAAGAATTGGAAGCTGAATAGCAGATACCTTCATAAAATTATCTTACTCCTTTATGGGTTATTGCCATCAGATTAAAAAATCTGTAAAATGTTAATAGGTGATTTTATGGAAAAAATCCAAATTGAAATTGGCGATGTGGTTCGCATGAAGAAGCCTCATCCCTGCGGCAGCCACGAATGGGAAATAACCCGGGTGGGTATGGATATTGGCCTTATATGTAAAGGCTGTGGCCATTTCGTAATGATGCCCAGGGTGAAGTTCAACCGCATGGTCCGTGAAAAATTGTAATATCAGTATAACACAATTGTTCGTAAAATTCTATTATACTAGGACAAAGGTACCCGTATAAAAGGGGGGCCAAGGTTTATGATACAGGGAAAATCAATAAAAAATATATGGCTAAATAAATGGCTGGTTTCCTCCGTTGTATTTTTGTTGGTGGCGGTGGCTGTTTATATTGGCCTTATGGGGATGTACCAATACATTCACAAGACCAATATGGAGGATACTCAGAAGGTGGCAGACCAGTATGGTGCCAGCCTTCAGTACGTCACCAGGGATTTTGCCGCCAATACCATTTATTTGGCAGATGTGGCTCAAAAACAGCGGGCCAATGATGCCTGGTTTATTCCCGCTGCCCAGTCTGCCATACAGAGCGACACTCATGTGGCGGGAGTGCAGTATACCCCTGTGGGTCGTGCTCCAATGTCATATCCTGCGGGCTTTAGCTTTGCCGGTGACCAGAAGCTGGCGGCGGTCTTTGCCAAGATGCAGGATATGGTTATGTCTGGAGATGGGGAATCTCTGGCAGTGGGGCCGGTAACCAGACAGGATGGTGGCATGGTGGTTATTGCCATGTCTCCGGTATTGGCATATAACGCTCGTACTGCAAAATTTGATTACATCGGCAATGTGGCGGAAATTCTGAAAATGCCTGATGCTATTGAGGATGACTCCTATCACGCATTGATTAATTCCGGCTATGACTACGCCCTTTATGGCAACAACAAGGATATGGATCATGATGGTCTTATCGGCCGTTCCGAGGGAGATATTGGTGATAGCTTCGCCTCATCCTCAGCCAGAGTGCCGGGAGGCTATTGGCAGATCAAACTGGCACCACAGGATAGCTGGACCCAGCAGGGAAACCCTCTTAGCCTTGGAGTAGGAATTGTTATGGGACTCCTTCTTGGTGCCATTACCTTCTTGGTCTTGAAGTCAAGGGAGCCAAAGCAGCCACTGATGGCCCATGCCAATCGTGAGCTGGACGGTGATATTCTAAATGAGGAAATTCCTATTGATGATGTGCCGGAGGAGGAGCTGGATGATATGGAAAGGGCCTTGCTGAAGCGCCGTCGTTTCCATCAGCAGTTCAGACAATCCCAAGCAGAGGGCTCTGTGGTGGAGTACGAGCTGTCATCCTCAGTCGTGGAAAACAATGCTAATAGTACTGAAGAACAGGAAATTATTGCTGATAGCGAAGCTAAAACAGATAGTGAAGCTAAAACAGATACAGAAGGTAATGAAAGTGATGGAAAAAAATAGAACCATAAAACTTATTGAGAATGTAAAGAATATGATACATAAAAATATCATTAAAGGCGTTAAAGGAGCTGTGGCCCTAGTGGCCATAGCTCTCAGTTTCGTGGTGTGTCTTGGGGGTAGTGTCGACAATGCAGAGGCGGCTCAAAGGGTGGATCGCCATTTTGTGGACAGCCTTGATGGCACCGGCTACTATGTGGATGTTAAAACCATTAATGTTCAGGATAATGCCGTCACGGCAGATGTATATATGGTTAAATCTCTGTACAACACCATGTATTGTTACGGGGTGGTATATAATCTGGCGGAGCAGTCCTATCAGTACACATATACCAAAATATATCAGTATGACACCAGAAAACTCACCTCATATAGTGAGGTGCCTTCTATGGTGTATGGATATACTAACGTTGCCTTTGGAAATAATATGATTATGGAAGAGGTACTAAGGTTCTGTCAGGAGTATCGTCCAGATGGCATGAATATTAAAAATAATACAGATGTAGGGGAGTGGCTGGAGTAAACCTCATCCGCCATTAAATTAAAACAAGATTAAATTTGCCTAAGTAATAAATTAATTTATTGAAAATAGTTGCAATATTAAATTGATTATGTTACACTACCAGTGTATCAGGGTCGGAAGATGGCTCCAATCGCTGAGGGAACATGGATACTCGCGGAAGAGAGCTTCAGAGGACACTGATAGCCGAATAATAATTTATTTATTTCAAAGGAGGAGTTCTCAAATGAAGAAGACTCTCGTATCCGCATTGACTACCGCTTTGGTAGTAGGCGCTGCTTCCACTACTTTTGCAGCTGCTAATCCTTTCGCTGATGTTCCTGCTGACCACTGGGCTTATGATGCAGTTTCCGAGCTGCAGGCTAAGGGTGTAGTGAACGGCTATGCTGTTGACAACACTTTCCGTGGCAACCAGAACATGACCCGTTATGAGATGGCTCAGATCGTAGCTAAGGCTATGGCTAAGGTTGAGACTGGCGACGCTGCTACCAAGGCTATGGTAGACAAGCTTGCTGCTGAGTTCCGTGATGAGCTCGCTAACCTCGGCGTTCGCATGGACGACCTCGAGGCTCGTATGGACAATGTAAAGCACAGCGGTTTCATTCGTTATCGTTATGACAGAAAGACTGGCGATGATGGCTTCCATAATCCAAATCAGTTCGTTAAGTTCCGTCTGAATAGCGCAGTAAAGATCAACGATCATGTTGATGGTTATGCTCGTGTTGAGTGGTCTCATGATGTTAATACTGATGTTTCCAATAGAGATGGTGGTGAGGTTGCTCAGTTGTGGGTACATGGCAAGGTTGGTACCACTGACATCTATGCTGGTAGAATGAATCCTAACGACTATGCTTCCTTCCTTCATGGTCTCGTACTTGATACCGAGTACACCGGTGGTCAGGTAACCTTCAACAAGGCTGCTGGCAATGGTAACATTTCTTGGACCATCGATGCTGGTAAGACTTCTGGAAGCTCAGCTCTTGCCGAGGATGTTAATTGGGCAATTGTTGGTGGTGAGCTTAAGGCTGTAACTCGCTCTCAGGCTCGTGTAATCGGTACTCATGTAGATTATAACAACGGTAAGTTCGATGCTGGTCTTGGTTACTATAACTTCAGCAATGGCCTTAATCAAGTGAAGCTGACTAATAATAAGTCTAGCTTTGGCGTTTGGGGTATTGGCCTCGGCTACAACTTTGGTGATGTATATCTGACTGGTGACTACGCTCGTGCAAGCGAGACTGTTGCTGTTGCTGGTCGTGAGGGCGACAAGGATTCCTACAACATCCAGGTTAACTACAAGGGTGCTAAGGCTTCCCAGCCTAAGTCTTGGGGTGCTTATGTAGGTTATCAGAAGCTCAGCTACACTGCTTCTCCATTCCCTACCTATGATGTTAAGTATGAAGGCGCTAAGGGCTGGAAGGTAGGCGTTGACTATGCCTTCATGAAGAACATCGTTGGTACTCTCCAGTATTTCGATGGCAAGCTGATGAACAGAAATGGCAATGACAAGGTTCGTCGCATCTTCGGTCAGGTAACCTTCTCCTTCTAATCTAAATTAGAAAGAAATAGTTACTAACTAAACAAATAGACCTGCTGACAGGTAAAGCTGTCAGCAGGTTTTTTGTTTGTTGTTACTTTTTTTATTGGTTAAAAGGAATATGGAGGGATTTGTGGAATATCTACAGTGGAACGGGGTGGATATTATGAATGATAGATCCGTAATGCTTATAGTAGATGATGTGGAAATAAATAGGGCCATACTTTCCCAGTTTTTCCAAAACGAATATGAAATATTGGAGGCCCCCAATGGCAAAGAGGCACTGGATATTCTGGAGACCCGTAATGTGGATATTATACTCTTGGATTTAATCATGCCGGTAATGGGGGGGATGGAGCTTTTGGCTGTGCTTCATAAGCACCCAAGATTCCAGCATATTCCTGTGGTGGTGACTACCTCCCAAGGATTACTGAACAGCGAAATTCAGGCCTTGGAAAACGGGGCAGCTGATTTTATTACTAAACCATATAATCCTATTGTGGTGCAGTGCCGGGTACGGAATGTAATGGCACGGCAGGAAAACGAATGGCGCAAAGAACGCCAGCGCCTTCAGGCGGAAAAAATCAGTGCCATGCAGACCCTTATAGAAACAGACCAGCTCACTGGCCTTTACAACCACCATACCATGCTGGCAAAAACTGCGGAGATGATACAGGAAAACAGGGCAACCCAGTATTGCATAGTGTATCTTGATATCAGCTGCTTTAAGGTAATAAACGAGCTCTTTAATATGGAAACGGGAGATATGATATTAAAGACAGCAGCGGCCTACTTTAAGACTGTTGTGGGTAATCGTGGGTTGGCGGCTAGACTTTCTGCTGACCATTTTGCTATCTGTATGCCGGAAAATGCCTTGGATATGGAGCTGGTTATTCAGGGGCTGGATGCAGTTATGCGTTCCTTGGCTGTATATAGAAGCATTATGTTTTATGCCGGCGTATTCACCGTAGATAATGTTTATCTAACGGTAAACAAGATGCTGGACAGGGCCCACATGGCCATGAATACAGTAAAGGGAAATTACAACAGAAGGTTTGCCTATTACGACGAGCAGCTTAGAACCGCCCTTATGGAGGAGCAGATGCTGGTGCGGGATATGGAAGGTGCCCTGGATAACAATAACTTCTGTATTTTCCTTCAGCCTATTTATGATTCCGCTACGAATAAAATTAAATCAGCAGAGGCACTTATCCGTTGGAATCATCCCCAGCGTGGCATGATAAGCCCAGGAGTGTTTATTCCTGTCTTTGAGAAGAACGGCTTTGTAACCAGGCTGGATCGTTTTGCCTGGGAGTCGGCCTGTCGCTTCCTCAGCCGTCAGCGGGATAATGGCTTGGATGTGGTGCCAGTTTCGGTTAATGTGTCCAGAGTGAATATGTACGACCATAATTTTGTGGATTATATGACCTCCCTTTTGGGGAAATATGATTTGGAGCCGTGGATGCTGCGAATTGAAATGACAGAATCAGCTTATGTGGACAATCCAGGTCAGATGCTGAAGATTTTACGGCGACTAAAAAATGCGGGACTTACGGTGCTAATGGATGACTTCGGCAGTGGCTATTCATCCCTTAATATGCTGAAAAATATTACAGCGGATGTATTAAAGCTGGATATGAAGTTCGTGCAGGATATTGAAACCTCCCAACGGGCAGCTACCATTATGAAGAGCGTGGTGAACATGGCCCATGATTTGGGGATGCAGGTAATAGCCGAGGGAGTGGAAACTGAGCCTCAGGTGAGCTTTTTGAGGGACATTGGCTGTAGACTGATACAGGGCTATTACTACGCCAGACCTATGGCAGCAGATGAATTTATGGATAAGCTGATAGCAGAATAATATTGGAGAAGTTGGGTGAGAGTTTGTCAAACGAATTACCCAACTTTTTCCTATTTTTAGAAGAAAAACAGATAAAAGTAGACATTTTCCCCAAAAAGTTATATGATGTATTTGTTAGCAAGGGTATATTGTTATACATTACGGGGTAAAATAGAGGAGGACAGAAAAGATGAACATTCATGAGTATCAGAGCAAAGAGGTCCTGAGACAATTTGGTGTTAATGTGCCAAATGGCAAGCCAGCCTTCACTGTTGATGAGGCAGTAGCGGCTGCCAAGGAGCTGGGCTCTAAGGTAACTGTTGTTAAGGCACAGATTCATGCTGGTGGTCGTGGAAAGGCCGGTGGCGTTAAGATTGCCAAGAATCTGGATGAGGTTAAGGCTTATGCTACCGAGCTTTTGGGCAAGATTCTGGTTACCCACCAGACTGGTCCGGACGGTAAGAAGGTTAATCGTCTTCTCATTGAGGAAGGCTCCAATATAGCAAAAGAGTATTACCTAAGCTTTGTTAATGACCGTTCTACTGCCAAGATCGTTATGATCGGTTCCGAAGAGGGCGGTATGGAAATCGAGAAGGTGGCTGCTGAGTCCCCTGAAAAGATTATTAAGGAGTACATTGACCCAGCTATTGGTCTTGCTCCATTCCAGGCAACCCGCATGGCTTACAAGATGCACTTTAAGCCAGAGGCTATCAAAAAGGCTTCTGCTACCATGATTAAGCTGTACAACGCATTTATTGGCAAGGATTGCAGCCAGGTTGAGATTAACCCATTGGTTGTTACCGCTGAGGACGATGTTATTTGCCTTGATGCCAAGCTGAACTTTGATGACAGCGGACTTTTCCGTCATCCTGATATTGTGGAGCTTCGTGATGAGACCGAAGAGGATCCTAAGGAGCTGTGGGCTTCCAATGAGGGCCTGAACTATGTTAACCTTGGTGGCGACGTGGCCTGCATGGTTAACGGTGCTGGTCTTGCTATGGCAACTGTAGATATTTTGAAGTATTATGGCGGTGAGCCAGCAAACTTCCTGGATGTAGGAGGTAGCTCCACCCCAGAAAAGATTGCCACCGCATTTGAGATTATGCTTGATGGTGGCCAGGCCAAGGGTATTTTCGTAAATATCTTTGGTGGTATCAACAAGTGCGATGTTATCGCTGAAGGCATCCAGAAGGCTGCTCAGATTATTGCTGAGAAGACCGGTCAGGATGGCATCCCAGTTCCAGTAGTTGTTCGACTCGAAGGTACCAATGTTGAGCGCGGTCGTCAGATTCTCACCGAGAAGCCTGTTAAGAACGTATTCATGGCTCCTACCATGGAGGGCGGTGCTCAGGATATCGTTAAGCGCGTTGAAGAAGCTAAGAAGAACTAAGGAGGTCTGCTGAAATGGGTGTTTTGATTAATAAGGATACAAAGGTAATTGTACAGGGTATAACTGGTAAAACTGCAGCCTTCCATACCAAGCAGATGCTGGAATATGGTACCAACATTGTGGCTGGAGTTACTCCAGGCAAGGCTGGTCAGACTGTAGAGGGAGTTCCTGTATTTGATACAGTAGAGGATGCAGTAAAGGCAACTGGTGCCACTGCTTCTGTAATTTTCGTTCCTGCCCGCTTCGCTGCTGATTCCATTATGGAAGGTGTTGAGGCTGAGCTGGATTTGGTGGTATGTATCACCGAGCATGTTCCTGTTCAGGATATGATTAAGGTTCGTCGCTACATGGAGGGCAAGAAGACCCGTCTTATCGGTCCAAACTGTCCTGGTATTCTCACCGTTGATGAGGCCAAGATGGGTATTATCCCTGGCTACATCCATAAGAAGGGCCATGTAGGTGTTATCTCCCGCTCCGGTACCCTGACTTACGAGGCTACCTTCCAGCTTTCCAACGCTGGTATCGGCCAGACTACAGCCATCGGTATTGGTGGTGACCCTATTAAGGGTACTGACTTCATCGATGCTCTGAAGCTCTTTAATGAGGATGACGAAACCAAGGCTATTATGATGATTGGTGAAATCGGCGGTACTGCAGAGGAAGAGGCTGCCCAGTGGATCAAGGAGAACATGAAGAAGCCTGTTATTGCCTTCATCTCTGGTGTTCAGGCGCCTCCAGGAAAACGTATGGGCCATGCTGGTGCAATTATCGCTGGTGGCAAGGGTACTGCAGCTGACAAGATTAAGGCTTTGAATGCTGTTGGTATTCCAGTAGCTGAGACCGTAGCTACCATGGGTGAGACTGTGGTTAAGAAGCTGAAGGAAGCCGGCATCTATGATGAGTGCCACACTTGCTAATATCATCTAAATGATGTAGAATTTAATAGCAAATTCAAATTTAGGTCCGTTACCGGCCTTTGGGCTGGTAGCGGATTTTAATGTTAAACAATGAGGTGTATTAATGGACACAACAGCAAAAATAGAAAAATGGATATTCTATTTCTTGGGAGGGTATGCTTTGCTGTCCAATGTGACTATTGCTGGTAGTAATGTTTTTTTGGGATTGGCTGTGGCGGCAGCGGTGGTCCGTTTGGCGAAAAAACATGATGATTGGCGGGAACGGTTAAAGGTGGATAAGGATCTGGGAAAGCCATTTTTTCTTTTTGTTGGTGTAATGGTTATCACAAGCCTTTTCTCTTTAGATATACTAACGAGTTATGATGAGTTATTTAATCACTATGTAAATAGAATTGTCCCTTTTTTGTTAGTATTGATGTTTGTGCGGGACAAGACTAGATTGATAAAATTGGGCATGCTGGTTGGGGGATCTATAATTATTAATGCTATAATGTGTATTTTACAAACTTACGGGGTGGTTGATGATGAAGGATCTCGTGGACGGGCTCCCGGGCTAATTGGTATTATGATGACTGCTGGTATGATGTCTATGTGGATACCGGTACTGACTTTGCTGGTAATGGAGTGTAAGAAAAGATATAGATTGTGGTTGATAATAGCCTTGTTCATATCTGTTTTGGGAATGATTTATAATGGCACACGAGGTGCATGGCTGGCTGTGGTCATTACTGTTTGCGTAACATCGATAATATATGCAAAGAATAAACTTAAAGTATTGGTAGTATTCTTGTTGTTTGGAATAGCACTGGGGTGTATAGTAAATAATGTGCCTTGGATGCAGCAGCGAGTTGCAAGTATGACGCAAACATACGAAAACAGAAGTAATCGGGAACGACTGTATTTGTGGCAAAGTGCCCGAAATATGACGGCGGATTATCCGCTTACTGGTGTAGGCTATGGGTGCTTTAGAGAGCAGTATCAGACAAAATATATTCTTCCTGAGGCTGAAGAGCGTAGACTGACTCATGCCCATAGTAATTTTTTTCATGTGATGGCAGAAAGTGGCTATCCTGGAGCAGTAGCTGTATGTATTTGGTGGTTGGGGACCATCGTTTATTGTGCAAAGGGCTGGAAAAAATATAATAATATTGGATATTTAACATTTATGGCGATTTTTTTAGGCATAATGCTACAGGGGGCTACGGAATATACGATGGGAGATTCCATAGTTATGAAGTTGTTCTGGTTTGGACTGGGGCTAAGCTATCAATGGACTAAAATAAAAGATGATGAAATACAATCAGGTGCAGTTTGAAACTGCACCTGATTTTTATTGAAATCTTTTCGTGATTATATTATAGTAATTATATATCGATAAAAATAGGCGAGGTGTATTTAGTGCGCCTATATATAGATGGAAGGAAGATGTTTTAATGTTTGGCATGTCAATGGATATTGGCGTTGATTTAGGTACTGCAAATGTTTTGATATACATAAAGGGCAAGGGCGTAGTGCTGCGGGAGCCATCTGTGGTAGCAGTGGACCGTGATACCAACAGGGTCTTGGCCGTAGGTGAGGATGCCCGTCGCATGATTGGCCGTACCCCTGGAAATATTGTGGCCATTCGCCCATTGCGCGAAGGCGTTATCAGTGACTATGACATTACCGAGGCAATGCTTCGTTATTTTATTGAAAAGGTTACAGGCCGTAGCTTTGTATTTCGTCCCCGCATTATGATTTGCGTTCCATCAGGAGTTACCATGGTGGAGCAGCGTGCCGTGCAGGAGGCAGCAGAGCAGGCCGGGGCCAGAAAGACCTTCCTTATCGAGGAGCCTTTGGCAGCGGCCTTAGGTGCTGGCCTTGATATTTCCGAGGCCTATGGCTGTATGGTGGTGGATATTGGTGGTGGTACCACAGATGTGGCTGTCATCAGTCTGGGTGGTATTGTAGCCAGTGATAGTCTGAGAACTGCCGGTGACAGCTTCGATGAGGCCATCATTGACTACGTAAAACGTAACTTCAATCTGATGATTGGTGAGCGTACTGCTGAGGACATAAAGGTATCCATTGGCGCTGCCTTCCAGGGTTCCCGTAATGGGAAAATGGAGGTTAAGGGCCGTGATATGCTCAGTGGCTTGCCTAAGCTGGTGGAGGTTACCACTGATCAGGTGGCAGAAGCCCTAAAAGATCCTGTTACCAAAATTGTGGAATGCGTGAAGAAGGTGTTGGAGGAGTGCCCTCCTGAGCTGGCGGCGGATATTATGGACAGAGGCATTGTTCTGACCGGCGGCGGTGCCATGTTGTATGGCCTTGATGACCTGATTCACCGTGAGACCAGAATTCCTGTTGGGCTGGCTGACGATGCCCTGTCCTGTGTGGCATTAGGTACCGGCAAGGCCCTTGATAATATTGATAAATTGGACGACAAGAAGTCCATGTCTTTCTGGAGAAAATAAGGCGATTTAAAGAGGAGGACTTAGTATGTGGCGAGGACTTTATACCGCTGCTACGGGTATGATTACAGAGTCATATCGTACAGACACCATTGCCAATAATCTGGCAAATGCCAATACCACTGGCTTTAAGCGGGATGATGCAGTGAGCAAGGAATTTGAGCCAATGCTCATTCATAGAATAGATGATATGTCCAAGGTTCAGAGGGATGTTACTACTTTTAAAGGCTTTTCTCTCAATAACAATGCTCCTGTTATCGGCGAGTTGGGCCTGGGTTCTGAAATAGATGAAATCGTAACTGACCACTCCCAGGGCTCTTTCCAGACTACAGGCAATCCTTTCGATTTGGCTATTTCCGGCGAGGGCTATTTCATGGTGAATACCCCTCAGGGGCAGAGATATACCAGAGATGGTAATTTCTACCGCTCCTCCACGGGACGACTGGTAAACGTCAATGGCTACAATGTGTTGGATGACAGAGGACGTCCAATTGATATTCCGGATGAGGCTACTACCATTATCGTAGGCCCTAATGGAAATATCACCATGAACGATAATGTGCCTATAGCCCAGATCGGTCTGTTCCAGTTCCAGGGTGGGGACCAGGTGATGATGAAGCAGGGGGATAACCTCTATCGCACCAATGGCAATCCGCGTCGTATGAATGCCACTGGAGAAATTCAGCAGGGAATGCTGGAGCGTTCCAATACCAATGTGGTTTCCGAAATGGTAAATTTGATTACAAACTACCGTTCCTATGAGGCTAACTCCAGGGCTGTGGTTACCCAGGATACCATGCTGGAAAAATCCGTCAACGAAGTAGGACGCAATATGTAAGTGTGGTTTTAATGGTTTCCTAATGTAACCATTAAGTATATATAATGTTTTGACGATATACTAAGATAAGAGAAATTAGTGTTTTTTTGTCTGTTTGTAAAATGGAGGTTTTTGCCTTATGATGAGATCATTATGGTCCGCTGCTTCAGGAATGAAGGGCGAACAGAAACAGATGGATGTACTTTCCCATAACATCGCCAATGTTAATACCTATGGTGCCAAGCCACAGCGTGCTGAATTTCAGGATTTGATTTATCAGACACTGCGGGCTGGTGGTGCTGAAAGCGGTGATGGTACCATGTTCCCAACTCCTGTGCAGATTGGTCTTGGTTCCAAGTTTTCCGCTACTACCCGTGTTTTTACCCAGGGTAATATTCAGGTTACAGATAATGTTACTGATATAGCCATTGAGGGTGAGGGCTTCTTCCAGATTCTTCTCCCTGATGGGACCACTGCCTATACAAGAGATGGTTCCTTTAAGCTGGATGCGGACCGCAATCTGGTTACTACTGATGGTTATCAGCTGACAAACAATATTCAGTTTGATGCCAATGCACCATCTGACAGTATAACGATTTCTTCCACTGGTGCGGTTTCTGATACTCCGGCAGGTGGTGTTCCTACCGTTGTTGGTCAGATTACCTTGGCCAGATTTTTAAATCCTGCTGGTCTGACCGCCATTGGTAAAAATATGTTTATTGAATCTGCTGCATCTGGCGGGCCTCTTGAAAATAACCCTGGTACAGATGGTACTGGTACTCTTATTCAGAGTGCGCTGGAAATGTCTGCAGTTCAGATTGTAGACGAAATGGTTAATATGATTGTGGCTCAGCGTGCATATGAGTCCAACTCCAAGGCTATTACTACCTCCGACTCCATGCTGGAGATTGCCAACGGGTTAAAGCGCTGATGAATAAAATCCTTGGCTTATTATTGGCAGTTTGTTTGCTACTGCCTATGTCGGCTTCCGAAGGAGCCAAGGTGGTAGTTGCCCCAACAGCTCAATTACCTCAGGTGATAGTGAGGGAGACTCTGATTCAGCAGGCGACGATTGGTATTGAGGATTATATGCAAAATGGGGGAGAGACCCGGCGACATACCATCGAGCCCATTAATGTCCCAGCGGGACTTAGGCTCCCGGAGGGGCGTATATCCTACAGAGTTGTCCTTCCCAATGGGGTTCGTTTTAGTAAAGGAACCTTGGTAAATGTGGATGTGCTTTTAAATGGCAGTAAGTATACTACCATGAGGTGCCTCATGCGGGTGCGGGCCTACGATATGATGGTGGTGGCCAATAAGCAGCTGGTACAGGGCACGGAAATCACAGCACAGGACCTACGTATTGATGAGCGTGAGTACAAGGGGGAAAACTGGACCTATTTTACTGATGTAAAGCAGGTGCTTGGCAAGGTGGCCCGTCGTGGCATCGGCCAGGGGGAGATTGTTACCTCCAGAAATATTCAGAATGCGGTGATAATCCATTCTGGAGATTTGATAGATCTCACAGCAGTGGTTAATGGCATTCGGGTGACCACTCAGGGTAAGGCTATGGAAAATGGCCGTGAGGGTGACTATATAAACGTAAAAAACCTGGCTTCCAACAAGGTGGTCAGGGGAAAAGTTATTGATAAGAACAACGTGGAAATTTCCCGTTAGATTATGATTTGACGGTATTATCGGAGGCAGGTGAGCTTAATGAAATATGTTTTGTCCATTATCATGGGGGCAATGATGTTTTTCCAGGTGGGGATAATGGTTCCTGCCACCGCCGGAGCAGTGAGCTTGTGGAGCGAGGATTCACGAAATATTTTTTCTGACCGCAAGGCATCCCAGGTGGGAGATATAGTCACTGTTATTATCAGCGAAACGGCTAGTATGACTTCTACCAAGGATTCCAGTAATTCCAAGTCTGGCAAACAGAATCTTGATGCTGGTTTTGGGATTTTTGACTTCCTGGCAGCGGCCAATGCCAGCCAGAACGACAGCTTCTCTGCCAAGGGCAGTGCCACTAACAGTAATACGGCCAGAGGAACCATAACTGTAACCGTAACAGATGTGGCGCCAAACGGCAATCTTATTGTTGAAGGAACTCAGTCTATTTGGAATAACAAGAATGAGCATAAAATTACACTTCAGGGTATCATTCGTCCAGATGACATTACTTACCGCAATACCATTCCTTCCAACAAGGTGGCTGAGGCAACTGTGAAGTTTGATGGCAAGGGCCCATTGAATTCCAAGCAGAGACAGGGTATCATTACCCAGATTTTCAACTTCCTGTTCTAAGTATAGGGCATTTTGGAGGATTAAAGATGAAATCCATTGTGAGAATATTATCACTGGTGCTGTGCCTGTGTGTTATGGCCACCAGTGTGGTGTTTGCGGACAGCGCAAGTACAAGAATAAAGGATATTGCCAAGGTGCAGGGGGTTCGCTCCAACCAATTGGTGGGCTACGGTCTGGTGGTTGGTCTTAATGGTACCGGTGATTCCAACAAGATGACACCTACTATTCAGTCCATTGGCAATATGATGAGTGCCTTTGGCGTTGGCTTTGATGTAAATGGCCTAAAGCCAAAGAATGTGGCAGCGGTTATCGTAACAGCTACCCTGCCTCCTTTTGTAAGGGAAGGGGATAACATTGATATTACGGTTTCTTCCATTGGTGATGCCACCAGTATTCAGGGAGGAACCTTGGTACAGACCCCATTGAAGGCTGCCAACGGCAATGTTTACGCCGTGGCCCAGGGGGCTGTGTCCACTGGTGGATTCGTGGCAGGCCGTGGTGGCGGCAGTGCCCAGAAGAATTTCCCAACTGTAGGTACCACCCCAAATGGTGCGATTGTGGAGCGTACAGTGGAGGATGATTTGTCAGAGCTGGGAGGGAAGCTGTCCCTTTCCCTTAATAAGGCTGATTTTACCACTGCCAGTCGCGTGGCAGCAGCCATTAACAGCAACTATGGCGGTATCGCCAGAGCTACCAATCCTGGTCGAGTGGATGTAACTATTCCGGCATATTTCCGCAATTCCGTGGTGGATTTTGTGGCTTCCTTGGAGGATATAAATGTTACGCCTGATAATGTGGCCAAGGTGGTTGTAAATGAGCGCACTGGTACTATTGTTATGGGTGGCAACGTATCCGTTGACAGTATTGCTATTACCCAAGGGGGACTCAGTGTAAGAATAAAAAAGGAAACTGAAGTAGACCAGCCTGAACCATTCAGCATGGGACGCACTGTGGTGACCCAGGATGAAAGTGCTGAAGTGGAGGAGCAGACAGCTAATTCCATCGTGCTTCCGGCTACTGCCAATATTAATGATATTGTGGGTGCTCTCAACGCTGTGGGGGCTACTCCAAGGGATATTATTTCCATTTTGCAGGCAATTAAGGCTTCTGGGGCCTTGCACGCAGAGCTGGAGATTATCTAAGCAGGTGATGTTATGAATATTGACAATGTTAACAGCAACTGGATAATGGCACAGCAGGCTACCGACAAGGGAGCCAAGGCTGTGGAGGATGCCCAGAATTTCGCTGATGAGCTGAAACGGGCCAGCGAAAATGTGGCTAAGCCAAAGACAAAGGCGGCAAATGCTGCTGGGGAAATGACTCCCGAGCAAAAGGCCTACGACAAGAAGCTGAGGGAAGCCTGTCAGGGCTTTGAGGCCATGTTCCTTAATATTATGTATAAGGAAATGCGTAACACCGTTCCTGAAAATAGTCTTTTTGGTGATTCCAATGCGGATAAGATTTTACAGGATATGCGGGATACGGAAATGGTGAATCAGATGGCTAAGGCCGGGGGCGTAGGCTTGGCTGATGTGTTGTATAAGCAGCTGACCCTTGAAGACAAGGCCAAGGCAGATTGGACTCAGCGGGTGGAGAATATGAGTCCTAAGGATAAGGTTGTAAGAACCTGATTTTACGGGAGATGAATTAATGGGGGCTATTGCATTTGACGCGATAGCCCTCTTATCATTTTATATAACATAGGAGTTTTTTATATGTACTTGAATAAGAAAAAAATTGGGGCAGCTGTATTGGCTGCAGTTTTTACCATAAATGTGGCAGCGGTGGGAGACAGCATTTCCTACGCAGCAAAGAAAAATGATAAGAAATCGCCAGTTCAGACTACCCAGTCAGTAAATGCAAATAAGCCGGCGGCTTCTGCTCAGTCTGGAAAGTCAAGTGGTCAGACAGTGTTGAGCAATATTCGTCTGGGAGATAATGCCAAATATACCCGGGTTGTGCTGGATATGAGTAATGCCAAGAAATACTCTGCGGTATATGAAAATAATAATACCCGTCTGGTGATTACCATGGATGGTGTTACTTCACCTTTGGCTACTGCTCCCGCAGGCCGGGGGGCTGTAAAGGACCTTATTTTTGCAAAATATGGTGACACCCTGCAGGTTATAGTGGATATGAAGGCGGCTATGCCAAATAAAGTATATACTCTTCAAAATCCAAATAGAATCGTAATTGATGTAACCAAGGAATATGAGGAGGAATCCCTTAATCAGGTGGAGGATGGCCTTCTTAACGGCAAGTATGTGCGGGTGGATGGCCGTGGTATGCTGACTGCCTATATGCTGGATATTGATCCTGCCAAGTTTGATGTTACCTTGGCCCTTGGGGCTGGAAAGGTTTCCTCCGGCCTTAGAAAGCTCACCACTATTGCTAGCAGTAACGGAGCAGTGGCGGGAGTAAATGGCGGCTATTTCGACTGGAGCGGTGATTTTCTTATCGGCGACATACGCATAAATGGCAAGACCGCCGGCATCGGTACCCAGAACCGTACAGGACTTATTAAGCGTAAGGATGGTTCCTACGATATCGGTCGAGGCAATTATTCTGGGGCAGTAAAGGTTAATGGCCGCAGTATTTCCTTCTGGGGGGTAAATTGCCCAAGGGGAACAGACTCCATTGTTATGTATAATTCCCTTTACGGATATTCCACCGGCACCAATGAATTTGGTACTGAATACGTTATTGTGGATGGACGGGTACAGTCCATTGGTAAAGGCAACAGCGTGATTCCTGCCAATGGTGTGGTGGTTTCTGTTCATGGCCAGTCCCAGGCAAACTTCGCTGGTATTAAGGTGGGAGATAAGGCTGTTATAGAAGAAGGCTTTGGCCCGGAGGTAGGAGATGCCCCTGATTTTTATGGTGCAGGACCTCAGCTGGTGGCCAACGGCAGAGTAAGTGTGGCCTCTAATGCGGAGCAGTTTGGCAATGATGTGGCAGGAGGCAGGGCACCAAGAACTGCCGTGGGCTTGAAGGATAATGGGCATCTGCTGCTGATGGTGGTGGATGGCCGCCAGAGTCACAGTATTGGTGCTTCCCTTACGGAAATGGGCCAGCTGCTGGTAAAATACGGCGCAGTAAAGGGCTTTAATCTGGATGGTGGCGGTTCTTCTGAAATGATACTGAACAACCGTATTGTGAACAGCCCATCTGAAGGCGTAGAACGCCGTATCGGAAACGCAATGCTAGTTATGAGAAAGTGATTTTGTTACTGTTGTTTTTCAGATATATAAGCTATAATTAGCCTATGGGTTAAATGGCAAAATCATAAGAGGTGATTATTATAAATAGATTTTTAAATAGATTAAAGAAACGTGCTTTGGCTGCAGGAATTGCTCTCAGCCTTGCAATGGGCTCCATATCCTTCGCCATGCCGGAGATTATGCCCCTTACAGAGGTAACTCCTGGCATGACAGGCAAAGGCTATACCATCATTGATCAAAGCGGTGAAATTAAGTCCTTTGATGTGGAAGTGGTGGGAGTCAACGGCAGCAGCAGCAAGCTGGCCTCTCCACGTATTCTCATTGATTTGTCTGGAGAAATGATTAAGACTACTGGTGGTATTGTATCCGGCATGAGCGGCTCTCCTATTTATGTGGACGGCAAGCTCATTGGTGCCGCCTCAGCCTCCTTTAGCAACGTGTACCTCGATAAACGTGTCATGGTAACTCCTATTGAGTATATGTTGAAGCTGTGGGATTTGCCGGATAATAAAAATCAGACACAGCTCCCTCAGATTGATTTGAAGAAGATTCGTGAGGAAGCAGCCAAGAAGGCAGAGGAAGAGGCTAAAGCCAAGGAAGAACAAAAATCTGAAGACGAGTCTGATACTAAGAAGGCTTCTGTAGAGGATTCTGCCGCTAAAAGCGAGGATGCTGTAAAAGAAGAAAAGCTAGCTGGAAAAGAACAGGCGGATAATACTTATATAACCAAGGAAGAGCTGGAGGCCCAGAAGGATGCTAAAGAGCCTGAAAAGCAGGCGGAGGCTCCTAAAGAAAATGACGAGCAGGACAAGGAAAAGGCCTGGAAGATGGTGTCCGGCTTCTCTGGCAAGGGCGTGGATTTCCTTTCAGAGAAGATTCCTGGAATAAAGCTGCGGGATGCGGCTAATTGGAATTCCAATGCTGGGCCTGCTACCATTGATTACAACGCCACTTTGGAACCAGGTGGTGCCGTAGGTGTGGCCCAGATTGTGGGAGATTACTACATGGGAGCCATGGGTACAGTAACCGCTGTGGATGGCAAGAGAGTATTGGCCTTTGGTCATGGAAATACGGATCGGGGAAATGTGAATTACTTTATGACCGGAGCAGATGTGTTCTCCACTGCCCATGGCCCTTTGGATGGCATGAAGATTGGTCACATGACCTCTATCATCGGTCGTGTTAATCAGGACAGATATGATGGAATAGCAGGCATTTTAGGGGAATATCCTCAGAATGTTCCGGTGATTCTTACAGTAAATGATACCGATTTGGCCAATTCCCAGACCTATCATTCCTTTGTGGCTTATGATGAAGAGGTGGTGCCTCTGCTGACCACTGCCATGGTATACGATTCCATGTACAAGACCATAGACAGGGCCATTAATGGTACCGCCAAGGTTCATTTTCGCATTCGCACCGACATGGGGGAAGATGGCGTAATCGAGCGTACCAATATGTTCTATAATGGCAGTGATGTGGGCAAGCAGGCTGTTGGTGAGCTTAATGAGATTTTGAACACCATCTGTACCAATAAGGACAGGGAAGCCAACATTTATGATGTGAAGGTGGATGTGTTTATTGGCGGCCAGCGCATGACAGCGTCTATTTTATCAGCAACTCCTGATAAAACGGAGGTATGTGCCGGGGATAAGGTGATTTTCAAGACCACACTGAAGCCTTATCGTCAGGAGAAGGTAACGGTGGATGTGCCTTATACTGTGCCGAAGACCCAGCTGCCAGGAACATTGAATCTTGACCTTCACGGCGGTGGACTGATTAATGTGGCAAAGCTCTTGTTGGCTCAGCAGGCCGGGGATGCTTCCCTGGAGGAGGATCAGAATGTCAAGACTGAGGCCAAGATAAAGGAGATGCTGAAGACTGCCTGCAATAATGATATTGTGGTGGAGCCGGCAGCCGCCCCTATTTTGACTGATGAACAGCAGAAGGCAGCTATCAAGGAGGCTATAAAGCAATCCAAAAAGCTGGCAGAGAATGGGAATAAGTCCAAGGTGGACAATTCCAAGCCAGTAGAGGCTGTACAGCGTACCGCCACCGACTATGTAATAGAAAATGTAATTCACACAACATTAAAAATAGTAGAGAATAAAGCTAAAAAGTGATAGTATTATGGCAGGTACAGTTTTCTTTCACCCAGCTGTGGCACTAAAAATATTTTTTTCGACTATTTGAATAGCAAGAAAAATTACAACTCGCTTCGCTCAGACAAGTAATTTTTCTTACTAATGCAGGTACGAAAAAAATATTTTCTGACGTACCACAGCCTAATGTTCAAGAAAACTATACCTGCCATATTTATATACTTATACATATATATTCATAATCATTACGTTTTAATATTGATTTTTATGAGGGCTTAATAAAATATGTTTGTTAGGTTTCTTGAGATAATTGGTGCTTCAGTTTTGGAGCTGTTATATTTCATCGGTGACGTTATGCTGCTGTTTATAGGCGCATTAAAGCAGATGCCCGTCAAGATTCGGGTGCGTCACGTCATCCATCAGATGTCCCATTTGGGTGTGGATACCCTGCCTATAGTATCCCTTACCATGATGTTCACCGGTATGGTAATGACCCTGCAGGTAGCCAATGAATTTATTAAGATGGGGGCTGAGTCCACCGTAGGTGGTATTATAGCCATTGCCATTGGCCGTGAGCTGGGACCTGTTCTGGTGGGAGTAGTGGCAGCTGGCCGTGTTGGTTCTGCTATGACTGCGGAAATAAGTACCATGAAGGTAACGGAGCAGATTGATGCCCTGCGGGTTATGGGAACTAATCCTCTGGGATACCTGGTGGTGCCGAGGATGTTGGCCTGTATGATAATGGTGCCATTGCTTACGGTTTACGGTGACGTTATCGGCGTTGTCGGAGGCTGGGGCGTGGCCAAATATTATTCTGGCATTTCTTCCTACGTGTATGTGAATTCCATTCCCGAATATGCAGTGCTGAACGACCTTACAGGGGGACTTGTAAAGGCCGTAGTTTTTGGTGTGGTTATTGCAGTGCTGGGATGTTATTATGGCATGAAGGCCCCGGAGGGGGCCGAGGGCGTAGGTAAGGCCACCACCAAGTCGGTGGTAAGTGCCATCGTGGTTATTTTTATGTTAAATGTACTGCTTTCCATGGTATTGTATTAATTAATGGTGGAGAGGTTCCATGATAAAAATTGAAAATGTATCCATGTCCTTTGGGGACAAGAAGGTACTGGACAGCATAAATTTGGAAATTAAAGACGGGGAAACCTTGGCCATTATTGGTGGTTCCGGCTCCGGCAAGAGTACCTTGCTGAGGCTGATGATAGGACTGGATCACCCCACCGGGGGAAAGATTTGGCTGCGGGATAAGGATATTGCCCACATGCCGGAAAAAGAGCTGGATGAGCTTCGCCTTCATATGGGTATGGTATTTCAGTACTCTGCCCTCTTTGATTCCATGACTGTAGGGGATAATGTGGCCTTTGGTTTAAGAGAGCACACGGATTACAGCGAGAAAAAAATAGCAGAAATCGTTAAGGAAAAGCTGGAGGTTGTAGGACTTCCGGGAACTGAGGATATGATGCCGGGGGAGCTTTCCGGTGGTATGAAAAAGCGTGTAAGTCTGGCTAGAGCCATAGCTTTCGGGCCGGAGATTATATTTTACGATGAGCCCAGCTCTGGTCTTGATCCTATAATGACAGACAAGATTGACGAGCTGATTATTTCCACCCAGAAGCGACTGGGGGTAACCTCGGTGGTGGTAACCCATGATATGGACAGTGCGATTCATATTGCTGACAGAATCGCCATGATTTATGAGGGAAAGCTTATTGCAGTGGATACAGTAGATAATTTCCGCAGAATAGAGGATCCGCGGGTTAAGGCCTTCTTACGGGGCCTGTATATTGGCAAGGAGGCATAAGGGTGAGTACAGAGGTTAAGGTAGGTGCCTTTACGGTGGGGGGCTTGGCCCTGGTAATGGCAGTGTTTGTATTTCTTACAAATTTTAGTTTTGGGGGAGACAAAAGCTATAATCTTTATGTTAATTTTGGACAGGCTATCGGTCTGACTCCTGGTAATGCGGTGGCTTACGCTGGTGTAACCGTGGGCAGCGTTGAGGCTATCAGTCCAAATGGCCCAGGGGTTTTGGTGCGGGTAAAAATTCAGGATGATGTGAAGATTCCTAAAAAATCTGCTTTTACCATTACTTCCAATGGCGTAATGGGAGCCAAATTCGTCAATATTCAGCCATCAGTGGACAGTGATTTGAGTGATTGCTTCCAGCCGGATGATTATGTGGAAGGCCAAGGAGAAACGGGTATTGATAATGTAATGCAGGGAGTCAGTGCGGCCCTTGAACAGGTACATGAGCTATTGGTCAATATGAATGACATTATCGGCGATAACGATACCAAGGCGGCTTTGAAGGACATTTCCATGAATATGCGTCAGGTGACGGAAAATCTCAATGTGATGACGGCTACCCTTGCCAATGTGGCAGTAAGCTCCCAGGATGATATTCGCAATATGGCCCGTAATCTTAATATTATGACTGCCAGCTTGACCCGCAGTGCTAACAGTGTGGAGGCTATGATTAATACCTTCAGCGGCGATGGGGCGACGGCAGAAAATCTGAAGCTGGCAGTAAATAATCTGTCTGAGGCCAGCGTGCGCCTTAATAATATGGCTAAGTCCCTGGAAGGTGTGGTTACTGACCCTCAGGTGGCAGATGATTTGAAAACAACCATACATAACACCAGAAACCTTACGGAAAGAGCGGACAATATGATGTCAAAAATTTCCAGTATTAAAATGGGGGGCGGTCTGGAAACCATGTATAGCGGTGGCAAACACGACTGGTCCAGTAATTTTGATATTGGATTATATAGCGGAAATAGCTATGGCAAGATTGGTGTTTCTGATATTGGTCGGGAAAATTACTTCAATTTGCAGGGGGGCACCCGCTCCGGAGTGTTTGGGGCCCATGGAGGTATTATTGACAGCAAGGCTGGTTTGGGCATTGACCTTTTCGGAGGGGATAAAGTGCAGCTTTCTGTGGATGCTTATGACCCAAATGAGTTTAAGCTCCGTTCCCGCCTTTCCTTTGAGGTGGCACCTAACACCTATCTTTTTACACAAGTGAATGATATTAATCGTAGCAGAACCAGGGCAACCTACTTTGGCTTACGGAGAAGCTTTTAATATTAGGTTTTTAATCTGATTCTCATGTTTTTTTCAACAATTGGTAGTAATATATTACCCTAGAGGAGGTATCTATTGAATGAGAAATAATAGATTTAAAACGCTAACTGCCCTGGTGATCAGCGGTGTTATGACCATGTCTATGGCTGGTACAGCAATGGCTGAAACCATGGATGTAGATATTGAGGATTGTGTAAATATGGCTATGGCCAACAACCATACTGTTAAGAGTGCTATTGATGACTATGACTCTGCAGTGTGGGCCCGTCATGAGGCTCGTCGTATGCATGGCCCTACCTTGAACTGGACCAGTGCAGCCCAGCATATTGGTGGCAAGTTCTATGATGCGCACAATGTGAACTCCATGTATACAAATACAGTGGCTGTAAGTATGCCTATTTATACTGGTGGTCAGCTGGAGGGCTCCATTAAGGCGGCGGATTTGGCTTTGGATGCCAATGAATTGGCATTGGAGGCCACCAAGCAGGGAATTAAGGCCAAGACCCAGGCTGCTTATTATAGTGCTTTGAACTGCCGTAACCAGATAAAGGTGGCTCAAAATTCCGTAAAAACCTTGGAAGAGCATTTGCGGAATGTTAATGCCCAGTTCGGTGCAGGAACAGTGGCCAAGTCAGATTTGTTGGCTTCCCAGGTGCAGCTTTCCAATGCTCAGCTTAACTTGGTGTCTTCCCAGAATAATTACGATGTGGCCATTGCCACTTTGAATAATGTGGTGGGACTTCCTACTGGTACAGAGCTGAATTTGAAGGATGAGCTGGGATATGTGCCTTATGAAATATCCCTTGATCAGTGTTCTGAATACGCTCAGCTTAATCGCCCGGATATTTTGGCGGCTGAGTATAAGGTTAAGATTGCTGAGGCTCAGCTGGATGTGGCCTCCTCTGGTAATTTGCCAAAGGTTAATGCGACAGTGTCCAAGACTTTTGCCGGTGAAAAACCATTTAGTGCTGATGAGCGTCCTGTAGATAATTTCTATCAACAGAATACATGGTATGCAGGGATTGGCATCAGCTGGGATATTTTTGACAACAATGTTACCCAGGCTAAGGTGAAGCAGGCCAAGGCTGCCATTGAAAAGGCTAAGGAGGCTGCCCAGGAGGCAAGAGATACAGGTGATTTGGAGGTTCGTACAGCATATTTGAACCTCACTGCTGCGGAAAAGAGCATTTCCACCGCCAAGGTGGCCATGGAGAAGGCCCAGGAGGATTACACCATTGCCCAGGTGCGTTATGGTGCCGGTGTGGGAACCAATCTGGATGTAATGGATGCTGAGGAGAAGCTTACAACGGCCCAGAGTAATTATTACAATGCCCTTTACAAGTACAATTCCAGCAAGGCAGCCCTGGACAAGGCTATGGGCCTTATGGTGGATTTGGATGTTACCCAGCTTCAGGAAAAATTGGCAAAAAATTAATGTAATTTTCAAATAGTTTACAGTTTATTATGTTATACTTAAGTTGCAATATGTAGTGTTAAGTATATTCTAACTGCCACCTTATTGCGTGGCAGTTTTTCTTTTATAGGGGATTATCTAGGGGGATATTTAATGGACCGTAAGGTTATGGGGAAGGCCGCCGGCGGTGCCTTGGGAATAATATTTATTATAATGGCCTGCATTTACGGTTATATTACTTCATCTGCCTTTATGGAGAGGGCAGCGGAAAATGCAGCTTCCATTGCCAGCGAGGTGCTGGATACCAAGGTGGAAATCGGTCTTGTCAAGGTTGATTCCTTTCATTCTGTGAATATAAAGAATATTGCTGTTTATGACAAACAGGATAAGATAATTGCCAGGGTAGCTGATGCCAGGGTGGGCTTCAGCTACCTTGTTATGTTTAAAAACTCTGTTTCCGAGGGTATCAGGGATGTGTATCTTACTGATGTGGAGGCGGATATTCATCAGCGCAGTGACGGTAGCTGGAACTTTTCAGATTTGGTTTCTGAGGAGCCTAGCGATAATAAATTCACTGGCAGGGTGCATATTACAGATGGCATACTGAAAACTGCCTACAATGGCCAGGATATTTTGGTGGAGGATTTGCAGGCAGATTTGGATTTTGACAATTATCCCGCTGTACGCATAGAGGGTACCGGCAAAAATCAGGGGGCTGAGGTTAAGGTGGCTGCCAATTACGGTGGCTCCAAGGATACCTTTAATGTGGAAATTACTGATTTGGAGCTGGCCAACTATGTGGCCTTGATACCATCCGGCACTATCCCAGAGGATATGGTTAAGGCGGACAGCATAAGAGGAAAGATAACCAGAGCAGTGGCTGTAGGGGGAAGAACCGGTTCGGAGCTGTATTACAGCGGTGAGCTGGAGCTTCAGCAGGGCGAAGCAGTAATTCTGGATAAAAAAGTGGAAAATATTAATGGCCTTTTTACCTTTACAGAAAAGGCTATTCAAGTATTTATGAACGCGGAAACTGCCGGACAGAAGGCGACTGCCAAGGGTAAGGTAAAGCTGGTGGAGGGCCGTCCAATTCTTGATTTGACGGTGGCATCTGATGGCTTTGAACCGGGAGCTCTTATTGATGATATTCCATATAGTGGTCCTGTGGCCTTTAATGCCAGGGTTACTGGTGATGCCACCAATCCGGTGGTGGATGCTGATGTGAAAATTGCTGAGGGCAGTGTGAGCGGTTATGATTTTACCAACTGCACCGCCAGAGTCAGATATGCAGATGAGGCTGTTACTGTAACTGAACTTAGCGGAGATATTTTCGGAGGCCATGTAACGGGAGAAGGAGATTTTGATGCCAAAACCTTTGACTTCGTGGCCAAGGTGAAGGCAGAGGGAGTTAATCTTTCCCAAGCCTCAGTCCGTATTCCGGAGCTGAGTGAAGCAGGGGGAGCAGCGTCAGCTGACCTGTTTGTGACCGGTAATGTAAATGATATTGGCAATACCAGAGTTATGGGTACCCTGTCTTCTGATGGGGCCTCCTATATGGGGATTGGTGCCAATAGAATTGATGGTTCTTTTATTTATCAGAATAAAGACCTCCATGTGGATTATTTAAGTGCAATCCTTGAAAATGGGGGCGAAATAGGACTTCAGGGGGATGTACTTTTGGGTGAGAAACTTGATATAAGTTTCTATGGCCGTGATTTTGATTTATCCCTTATAAGAAATATTGCCCCTGAGGCGGAGGTTTCCGGTTTAAGTGATTTCCGGGGGAAATTAAAGGGAACTCTGGATGACCCTGTGCTGGGTGCCTCCTTTGCAGCCAGAGATGGTGTCCTCTTTGACCAGCCATATAGACGACTGCATGGCAAGGCCATTGGTGGTCTTCGTGGGGTTGGTGTAAAGGATCTTATAATCGAAGGTGATTACGACAATCGCTGGGAAGTAAATGGTATCGTTGGCTTCCTGGGTGAGAGGAGACTTCATCTCACCGTTTCCACCAGAAATGCCCGTATGGAAAACATGCTGAGGGCGGTGGATGTGGATTTACCACTGACGGGTAGTGTGGATAATGAGATTGAAGTAACTGGAACGCTGGATAATCCGCTGGTGAAGGGACATTTTAATTACAAGCTGGGAAAATTCAGGGATGAAATCGTTATTCAGAGTATTACCGGCAATTACACCTATGAAAATAATCTGCTGACCCTTACGGATATTAATATCCAGTCTCCTGGAATAAAGGCATACATTGGCAGTGGTACCATTACCTCCGGCGGTGATATGAATATTACGGTGGAGGCCAAGGATATTAATCTGGATGATTTTGACAATAAAGTACCTATTCCAATGGATGGTTATATTAACTTTACTGGTACTTTGACAGGCAATGTGGAGTCGCCGATTTTCCATGGTACAGTTTCCTCTAAGGGGGTTATTGTGCGGGGAGAGGAATTTGATGAGGTGGCGGGAGACATTGACTACCGAAATCACAGAATTTTCTTCAAGAATATGTATGTGAAGCAGGGAACTGGAAAATATACCCTTAATGCCAGCTATAACTTTGTTACTGAGGCCATTGGAGGCAATATAACCCTGGACAATGTGGATATCAAGTCTTTGGGAGTTGTTGCCGGCTGGAAAAATAACAATGTTACGGGCAAGCTGAATGGCAACTGTAATATCGGTGGTACGGCTGACAATCCAAGTCTTGTTGTGGGGGCCTATGTCACGGATGGTCATTTTGGCACATATCCAATCAACGATGTATATTGCAATGCCACACTTGATAATAGGGTAATAAAAATAAAGAACCTTACTGGAACTGAAGGGGAGCAGGGCAGATTTACAGCCCTTGGCACCATAGATTTGGACGGAGATATTTCTTTGACAGCTGATGCCACCAATATTGACGCGGGAGCGTTGGCTGGGGCAGCGGGCTACGATGGGGAGATCACCGGCAAGGTGAACTGTCATGTGGAGGCTGCAGGTGAAACAGCCAATCCTATTGCTGAAATAACCTTATATGGTGAGGATATTGGTGTTCGGGGAGCTGCTTTGGACAGTATTTCCGGCAAATTTATGTTGCGTGATAAGATTATTCATATAACGGAGCCATTGGTTGCCAAAAAAATGGTGGGGAATAATTCCAACAGAGTGGTGGTGACTGGCTATACTCCCTTGGGAGCTTTCCGAGCTGATGGCACTGATGGCAATGAACAAATGAATTTGACGGTTTCTTTGGAGGATGCAGATCTGAGTCTGTTGCCTACTATTTCCAAATATGTGGAGTGGTCAGTGGGGCAAACGGATGGTACGGTGCATATTACCGGTACTTTGGGACACCCTGCCTTTGAAGGCAATATAGCTGTTAATGAGGGCGCCTTCAAAATAAAGGGAGTGGCCAACCCTGTTACTAATATGGAACTGCGTTTGTCCATGCTGGGTAACACCTTCATGCTGGAGAACTTCAGTGGCAAGATGGGGAATGGTACTTATAAGATGACGGGTTATGCAGAAATGGATGGCCTGACACCTGTTAGTTATCATCTTGGTTTTGATGCAGACCAGCTGGATGTGCGTTGTAACTTCTTCAGAGGACCGCTGACTACCACCATTAATATTGACAGTCTGGAAAAGCCGGATGAATTTATTAAGGGGGAGCCAGTTGCAGCCAGAACTATTCCGAGAATTTCCGGACGGCTGTTTTTGGAAAATGTGGTTCTTTCCACACCACCAATTCCTACGGACAGCACAGAAATGCCGGAGGTGGGTCTTGATTTCGATGTGGAGCTGGGCAAGGGGGTACGCTTTGTCAGTGCTAACCTTGGTAATCTGCTGTTGGTGGGTGATGCCCATTTCCAGGGCACAACCCTTATGCCTCATACCAGTGGTGCCATTACAGTTAAGAAGGGAAATATCAGTTATCTGAAAACTAATTTCCAGATTTTTGAGGGAGCTGTAAAATTTAACAGAAGTGACAGCCTCTACCCTTCAATTACTTTGAAGGCTGGAACCAAGGTGGCCAGCACCAGAGTATTTGTAAGTCTGGACGGACCGGTGGAGCATATGAAGTTTAGATTGATGTCCTCACCGCCAATGTCTGAGGAGAATATAATTCAGCTTCTTACCCTGAGAAGTGATTTTAGTACCAATAGGAGCGATTCCGCAAAATTTGCTGCTATGTTCAATGTGGGCCTTTCCATGACAGTACTTTCCGAGGTGGAAAATGCTATAAGAAATGCCTTGGATTTGGATTTGTTCTCAGTGGAAAGGGATACTTCAGAATTCCTCAGTGAAAAAACAGGCGACAAAAACTATGAGGAAGTGTATAATATCAAATTGGGTAAGTATATATCTGACAGAACCATGGTGACCTTTGCCAAAAGTGTAAATAACAATGAGTATAAGGCCGGACTGGAATATGAACTGACAGATAATCTGAATCTTATGTATCTATTTGATGAGGATCATGCCCATACCTTTGGCTTGTCCCACCAGTTCAGGTTCTCCACGTCACCAGCCTATAGTGATGGGGAAAATGAAAAGCTGATATACAGTGATATGGGCTATGCCAGAGTAAGCCGCTAAATTTAGATAAGAAGGTTTTTATGAAGCTGTCTGAGTACTTGCAGGAACTGAATAAGGTAAAGATGCTGGAACCGGCTGAGGAAAAGGACTTGTGGTATGAATTTAAGCATAATCACAGCACCGATGCTCGCCGTCGCATTATTGAGGCTTATCAGCCCCTAGTTTTTAAGACAGCTATGCCCTTTAAAGATCTGGAAAACATTATGGATGTTATCCAGGAGGGTACTGTGGGGCTTATAGAATCAGTGGAAAGCTTCGACCCTGATAAGGGGGTAGCCTTCAGTCTTTTTGCGGTTTATCGCATAAGGGGAAGAATGTACCGCTATATGAAGGAGGAAGGCAATGCTGACATTGCCTGTCTGGAGGCGGAGATGGATTCCGGTATGTCCCGTTTGGATATGCTGGTGGACACAGGCACTCCTGTGACAGAGCTGGCTGAAATTCACATGGCTTCTAATGTGGTTATGGAGGCTATGGACAGATTACCTCAGAAGGAACAGCTGGTGCTGAATCAGGTGCTGGTAAACAGTCGGGAGGTAAAGGATGTAGCGAATATGCTTAATGTAAGTACAGCCCACATTTATCGCCTGCAAAAAAGCGGTGTTCGCCGGGTGAGGGGAATGCTGTCCCGATTTATGCATAACTGGAAGTAAGTGATATATGGCAGTAAAAGACTGTAAAATGGTATTTTTTGCCGAAAATGAGGTTTTTTCATTTAATTTGGCAAATTATATAAATATGTTATTTGGCGACTTTATTCCGTAGAAGTGTCTGCTTTTGGAGGCAATTATGGATAAAAATCGCAAAAATAAAGAAAATAAGGCAGTCAGAAAGCATATTTCCGCAGCCAGAGATTGGCTGGGCCGTGCCGAAAGCTCCATGGACAAAGAGAACAGTCTGCGGGGTGATTTGGATGTAATGCTGGCTCAGGCAGAGCTGCAGCGGGCTCAGGAGACAAAGTTTGGTCATGGCTGGCGAAAATGGTTGATAAGGCTGGCACCTCTTATTATTGCTCTTGTGGTGGGAGTTGGTTATTTGGCCCTTCTTCACACTAAGCAGGTGATAGAGGTTCCAACCAATATGACCACAGTTAAGGATAGTGATGATTCTTCCACAGGCCTGGAGAAAACCCAGGTGGTGAAGGTGCAACCATCCTTTGAGGACCATGAAGGGGCTGCCCCAAATGCTGCGGGCAACGGTGCTTCCGGCTTTGTGCGGCAGAATCCACCAACTGTTGAAGTGGTACCACAATTGCCACAGCAGGAGGTTTCTCCCGCCAGGACCGAGAGTCAGGTGCCTGATGCTGAAATGCAGCAGCTGATGCAGGCTGCGGGCAAAACATTAAGAGAGTAGTAAATAAAGAAATAATTATACAGGAGGTTTTTCCTTTGAGATTTTCTTCAAAGAATTCCAAAAAAAATTATAGAGCTTTGGCCTGTGCCATGGCTATGATGACTGGTTTATCTGCAGCACAGGTCGTCTCTGCAGCACCAACTGATTCTGGTGTGATAGTTAATATGAAGGATGGTAAGCTGGCAGCTGTGTCTGAAACTGGTGCTGAGGCGGATATTAACAGAAATAAGCCGGCAGCCCCTACTGGGGATGAAGTTGGTGAAGCTGTTGAACTTGCAGCCAATGCCCAGGATACTTCCAATGCAGCCAAGGAGGCAGTAGCCAAATGGAATGGGGAAAGACCTACTGATGCAGAGGTTACTAGTTCTGCACAGGCTTTGGTAGGGAAAACCATTATGGAGATTAGGATTGAGGGCGCTACTGAGGATGTTTATAATACTGCCCTGTTATCTCTTAGCTCCAAGGTGGGAGATCCTATGACTATTGATGGCCTTTCAAGAGATGCCAATAATATTTATGAAACTGGTTATTTCTACGATCTTTATCCGAGCTTTGAAGAAATCCCAGAGGGTGTAATCGTTACTTATCATGTATTTACTACCCCGATTATTTCTGACATTGAGATAACCGGCAACAGCAAGCGTGAGTCTACTGACAAGCTGATTAACGCTATGCAGCTGAAGCCGGGAGACCGCTTGAATCGTGTGTCCCTGCAGGAGGATTTGGCCAATATTAAGAAGGTCTATGTGAATGATGGATATATTATGGCCAAGGTTCACGACATGGGCATGGATGAGCAGGGCAAGATTTCCATTCAGGTCAATGAAGGTATTTTGGAGGGCTACAAGGTAAAGGGCTTGAAGAAGACCAAGGAAAAGGTTGTTATTCGTGAGCTTCGTACCAAGGTTGGTGAGCCACTTAATAAAAAAGATGTGGTTCGCAGCTACAATCGCCTTATGAATTTGAATTACTTTGAATCCATAGATATTAAGCCTATTCCAGGTGTGGAGCCAAATGCCTGCATGCTGGAAATAGATATAACTGAAAAGAATACTGGTGCCTTTGGTGTAGGCGCCGGCTATAGTACAGCTGATGGTTTTATAGGTATGATTAGTATAGGTGATTCCAACTTCCGTGGAATTGGTGATTCTATAGGTATTACCTATGCTATTAGCGGTTCCAGTACTGATGCACGAGGCTGGTCTTTCTCCTATCGTAAGCCTTGGCTTGACAGGAAGGAAACCTGTGGTACTCTTAAAGTCTATGACCGTACCTACAGATATAATGATTATGGCACTGATGGTAATTTGATAGAGGAAATGTTGCGCAAGGCCAAGGGCTTTGAAATTGGTTTTACTCGCCCTGTAAGTGAGTATTCCACCAATGGTATTTACTTTAAGAACAGCGAAGATGATTATGATACCCATAAGTCTGGTCCTGTTGATCGCAGTACTCCTGCGGCTGCTCCTTGGAGAGATAAGAATTTTGGTCTTACTCGTTCCATTACTCTGTCACATACCACTGATACCAGAGATAATATTATGTATCCAACTGGTGGTCATTATGTACAGCTGGCTGTAGAGTTTGCAGGTCTGGGGGGCGACTTCAATTATCAGAAGTACACCATTGATGATTCTGCCTATTGGAAGGTGGGCCGTAATCAGATTGTGGCTTTCAGAAATTGTTATGGTCATTCCGGAAGTGAATTGAGCTATTTTAACACATTTAACATAGGTGGTCAGGGAACCCTTCGCGGTTATAAGGATGATCAGTTCCGTGGTGACAGCATGTATATCGGTAGTTTGGAATTCCGTTTCCCTCTGTATAATAAAGTAAAAGGTGCTGTCTTCACTGACTGGGGTGGAGTTTGGGGAACTGATTGGTTGCCAAGGGACTTTGATGTGTTCCATGCCAGCATAGGTGTAGGCGTAATGGTAGATACACCTGTGGGCCCTATCCGTATCGATGTGGGTCACGGTTCACAGGGTAACAGAGTACACTTTAATGTAGGTGCATCCTTCTAATGAAGGGCTTGGTTTTTGTTAATGTTAACTTAATAAAGAGAAGTCTAAAAATATTGATGCTGGCCATGGCTTTCATGGCCGGTATCAGTTTTTACAGTGGTATTGCTTATGCCCAGTCAGTGGATAAGGTGACGGTTACAGTTTCCAGTGATGGCCATATTCCCCATGGGGTGTGCCAGCGGATGGAAAAAAGCGTTCAGGCCATTGGGGCCCAGCTTTTGGAGGGCAAGCCCCTTGAAAACGTCCAGTCCCAAAGGAACCATTATGAGGATATTATCCAGCAGGTATTTGACAAGGTGCTGGTGGGCTATACTGTAAAGTCTGTGAATATTCAGCCAGGGGAAGAGCTGAATATTTCTGTAAGGCTTTTGGGCTGGAATGATAAAATTGACGCCATAACCGTGGAAAAACGGGTGGTGGGTATGCCAGAGGTGGTGGAAAAGATCCTTCTGGATGATATATCTGATATGGATCAGCTCTTTGCGGATACGCTCCAAGGTTTGCCGGTAGCAGCGGTGGACTGGACCAACGGTGTTATGAAGCACAGAGTCAAGGACTTTATGAACGAAAGGTCTCCGGAATTTCGTGCCGACTTCGATGTGGAAGTAGGGGAAAATACTAAAGTCATTGTTGATGTTTACCCATTGCTTCCAGTGGTTCGCACCATTGACCTCAGTATGAGGTCGGATACCCTGCCAAATGCGGCTCTTCTCACAGAACGCCAGAATATGCAGGATGGAGCAGATATGTTTGTGGGGGTTCCTGTGGCCTTTGTAAAGCGTCATAAGGATACCATAGAGGAACTTCTGGCCAAGCGTATTGACGATTTGGAAGTGGCCAAATTCTGGGGAATCCATACAAAGGTGGATATTAAGCCAGCTGAGCGCATGGAGGTTATGAGCCGTTCTGATTCCCGTAATGTATATGTCCGTTTTGAAGGCTGGGGTGAGCTGGGACATCGTAAGGACAGTGGTGATAATGGCGAAATAATGTTACGGGGGATTTTTGCCAAGCAGTTTACAAGCCGCGATGGAGCCTTTGCTTTGGTGGATTTCTATCCTAAGAATACCCGTTGGGACTTTGATTTGGGCCTTTATCGTGAGCTCCTTCCGAAGGTTAAGGCCAATGTGCGTTATTCATTGCGGGATAGTTACTGGAAGGGTGGCGTTGAATACAATTTTGCCAAAAGACTTACCTTCCGCTATGAATACCGGGCTCAGGACCGCATCAGCGAGTTTGCTTTGAGATACAAGCTCCATGATTTTCTGGCCCTGGAAGCAGTCATGGATAATGATGATAAATGGTTGCGGTTCATAGGATATTTTTAATCTATATCTTATTGAATGGAGAATAATAGTTTGGTATAATATGTGCAGTCATAAGGCGAAAATATTGCCGTGACAGTGCAATAATATATTTTATTCACAAAAAGGAGATAAAATTATGGTACAGTTAAAGAAAACTCAGGTTAAGATTATTAGTGTTCTCATTGCTTTGGTATTTGTTGGTTCCGTTGTAGCCTTGGCATTGTCCCAGTCCAACAACAGCATCGCCAATGCAGCTGCATCCTCCAATGTAGGTGTAGTTGATTATGCACAGTTCGGTTCTATTAAGGATGTAACTGATATGCAGGCTCAGATGCAGCAGTTGGCTCAGGATGCTGAGAAGGAATTCAACGAGAAGGCTGCCAACATGAGCGATGAGCAGAAGCAGGAGTACTATCAGCAGACCATGCAGCGTCTCCAGCAGCAGCAGGCTGACATGATGGAGCCTGTACGCGCAAAGATTGAGGCAGCTGTTAAGGAAGTAGCTGATGCCAAGGGGATTACCGTGGTTATCAACAAGGAAGCTGTCGTATATGGCGGCACTGACCTGACTCAGGATGTTCTGAAGAAGCTGAACAAGTAATTTTAAATTAAAACGAGATAATGAGGGTGCCGAGCACGATGTGCTCGGTACTTTATTACCTCATAAAAGGGGGATTCTTATGGCTGTTAAGGGAAAGCAGGATAAAGCTGATGTTGAGGATAACAGCTTAAGAAACAGACGGATATTGATGGGAGCAGCGGCTATTACGGTTCTTGTTTTAGCGCTTTTTTTTCTGTTTAGCCGTCAGGATACCCCAGTATCATCCCAGGAGCCTGATGTCGGTGTTATGGACATGGGAGAAGTTATAAGGGCTCACAAGGATTATGGAAAGCTCCAGACATTGATGCGGGAGGTTGCTGCACTGGAAGCAGAATTAAAGCTTAAGGGCTTTGAAATGACAGCTCAGGCAGCTCAGGCCGATAAAAAGCTGTTTGATGATGCTGCCAGACAAAAGGCAAATTTGGAGATTATTACCAGACATTCAGAAACAATGGAAGAATTGAAGGTGCGGGCTGACAATATTTATCGGCGCATGAAGCCTCAGTTTGACAAGGAACGGGAAGCCATTGACCAAGAATATGGCAACCGTATTTTAAACATCCAGCTTAAGGCAGACAATGCAGTAACCTTGGAGCTGTCTGAGGCGGAAAGGGCCAGTCTTCAGGCGGAGTGGAATCGCCTGAAGGATGAGCGCAATGAAAAGCATAACAAGCTATTGGCAGATCAGCAGCGCCGTTATGAGGAAGCAGTGGAGGCAGAGACCTGGGAAATCAGACGGGCAATGTTGGCTGAACGGGACAGTATAGCAGGCAAATCCCAGGCTGATGAGTTGCAGCATTTCAAAGAGGTACAGGACAGAAATGCCCAGGCCATTGATGATGCCATGAAACCAATTCAGCTAAAGATGGACATGGCCAAGAAAAAGACTGCCCTGGAATTAAAGCTTACTGAGATGAAGCTGCTTGAGCAGAAAATCTTTGATGATATTTGCGGCAGAGCTGCCAAGCTGGCCATTATTCACCATCTTAATTTGATAATTGCAGATCCTATAGATAATATTTTTGGGGAGGAGTATAATAGCTTTGGCCTAGGTGATTGGCATGAGTTGAAGTCGCCAGTTATTGGTATTAATACACTGGATCTTACCCAGGAAATGCTACAGGAAATGAAAAATATTCAGTAATTATTTGTACGTATTTATAATGAAAAGAGGCAATATTCAATGAATTTCAAGAAAAAAACTTTGGTTTTGGCAATGTCCGCAGTTTGTGCCATGATGATAACAGCTGGCTGTGGTAAAGTTAACGTGGGCTATGTGGATTATGCCCGTGTTCAGACTGAGGCACCTCAGATAAAGAACTCTATGGATGAAATGCAGAAGCGTATGGAGGAATTCCAGAAGGATGCAGAGAAGCAGCTTCAGGAGCAGGGGGCCAATATTAAGTCTGAGGAGGATGCCCAGAAGTTCCAGGAGCTTCAGCAGCAGCTCAGAATGCAGGGGGCTGGAATTCAGCAGCAGTATGCAACCCAGGTTCAGTCCAAGATTTATGCCGCCATGGACGGTATTGCCAAGGAAAAGAAGCTGGACACTGTAGTGAGAAGCAACGGCAAGGATGGTATGGTTATTGGCGGTGTGGATGTTACTGATGATGTTATCGCCAAGCTGCAGTAACCTGTAATTTATAGGGAGATTTGGGAATATGAAAATGACATTACAGGAGATAGCAACACTGGTAGGGGGCCGTCTGGCAGGGGATCCTTCTATTGTCATTAATGGAGTAAACAATATTGAAGGTGCTACCAAGGAAACTATAACTTTTGCGGATGAGGCCCATGTGGAGGAGGCTGCAAAATGTAACGCAGGTGCAGTTCTGCTGCCTAATGCTGTGGAGGTGGATTTTCCGCTGCCTGCCATCTATGTGGAAAATACCAGAGCAGCCTTCGCAGTTCTGTTAACCACCTTTACACCTCCTATTCAGCATGAAAAGGGTGTAAGCCCTGATGCTCACATAGGTAAGGATGTTACTATAGGTAAGGATGTTACTATTCTGCCTTTTGCTTATGTGGATGACCATGTGGTAATCGGGGATCGTGTGGTTATATATCCTCATGTTTATGTAGGACAGTATGCCACAGTGGATGATGATGCTATCCTTTATTCCAGTGTTACTATTCGTGAGCACTGCAAGGTGGGCAAGCGGGTTATCGTTCATAGCTCAGCAGTTATTGGTGCTGATGGCTTTGGCTTCACCACCAAGGACGGAGTTCACACCAAGGTTCCTCAGGTGGGTAATGTTGTGCTGGAGGATGACACGGAAATCGGTGCTCATGCTGGAATTGACCGTGCCACTATCGGCTCAACGATTATTGGTAAGGGTACCAAGATAGATAATCTGGTACATATCGGTCATAATTGTCACATTGGCCCTGGTAACCTTATTGTGGCCCAGACAGGTATCTCTGGTTCCACAAACACTGGGGCAAATGTTACCTTTGGTGGACAGACCGGTACCGTTGGTCACATCAATATTGGTGGCAATTCTGTATTTGCGGCCAGAAGCGGTATTATTGGCAATACTCCTGAGGGAGTATTCTATGCGGGATTCCCTGCAAGACCACATCAGGAGTGGCTCCGTATGCAGGCCCACATGAAGAAGCTCAATGATATGAGTAAAAAAATAAAGGCTCTGGAAAAGAAAATAGAAGAACTGACAAAATAATAATACTAAAAATGTAATAACATATACGGGGACTGCTATCTTTAGCGCCGTTACACTTCTAAAATTTTTTCTTGCTTTTATATAGTGCAAAAAATCATAACTCGCTTCGGCCAATAGGCCTTGCTCAAACAGATGATTTTTTACACTATAGCATCGGTATAGCAACAAAAAATTTCTTAACGAAACGTAACTAAATGCTAAATCTAGCGGTCCCCGTATATTTTTGCATCTATTTAGATATTGCGCTAAAGATAGCAGTCCCCGTCCTTTTTTATAACTAATAATAATTAACTATATGACTTTATTATTTATTGATTTAAGACATTATTCCCATGCAAAAAGGACCAAAATTGTATAAACATTTTTTCATTTTTCTGTTATACTTATTACAGATTCATTATTTTAAGGGGGAAATAAAATGAAATTGAATCGTAAAAAAATCGCTATGGGTATTTTGGCAGCAGTAATGGCAACAGGGGTAGCCGGATTTACTGATGCACCACAGGCTGAGGCAAAAGTTGATTTCGAAGGGGTTTTCGATTTTGAGCCTCATCGTGGCGGCAGAGATGCCCGTCCTGAGAATACTTTGTATTCTTACGCTTATGCCATTGAAAATGGCGCAACCTGCATCGAGTGCGACATGCAGTTCACCGGGGATGGTGATATTGTAATGAGCCACAATCCTATTCTGAACCATGAAATCACCCGTGATGCAAATGGTAACTGGATTGAAGACGGCAAGTATGATATCCGCAAGATGACAGTTGCTGAAATTCAGAAGTTTAATGTTTCCAAGATTAATCCTGAGGTTGACTACTACAAGCTTCATGGCCAGACCAGAGTAGACCCTGAATTTGCTCAGATTCCTACTTTGGAGCAGCTTTTCCAGCTGGTTAAGAAGTCCGGTAACGAGAATGTTAAGTTCAACATTGAGACCAAGTCCTATCCTGATCCATTGATGGGTACTGCTTATAGCGGTAATGCTGACAAGAAGGCATTCCTCACCCGCTTCAATGAGCTGGTGGCTAAGTATGGCATGGAAGACAGAGTTGTTCTTCAGTCCTTCGACTGGGAAACTCTCATGATGGAAAAGCAGATGAATCCAAACATCACTCTTTCCGCTCTTATTGAGGAAGAGCCTTCTTGGGGCAAGTCTGCTGAGTCCCTGAGACCTTTTGACAAGGAAAAGTCTCCTTGGCTTGGTGGCTTGGATATTAAGGATTTCAAGGGTGACGCAGTAGCTGCTGCTCATTCCTTTGGTGCTGATATTGTATCTCCATACTATGGTGAAATCAGCAAGAACATGGTGGACGAGGCTCATGCGCTGGGCATGAAGGTTGTACCTTGGACCGTAAATGATGTTAAGGATATGGAAATGATGTATGATATGGGAGTTGATGGCCTTATCTCCGATAAGCCATGGATTCTCCGCTCCTTCCTGGAAAAGAAGGGTGCAAAGCTCTATCCTAAGCATCCATTCCAGTCTGAGTATCATCTGACTCCAGACCATGTAGAGGTTCAGACTGCCAAGGTTAGCGGCGGTGCTGACGCTTCCTACTAATAGCTTAGTGGCCATATAATTGTTATTTTGATTCTTGACTCACCTGATTACTTTTAGTAAGTAATTGGGTGAGTTTGTTTTATGTGAGGAAATAATATATTGTTACCTATATAGGGAGAAATGTGGTAGAATGTTCCTATGCTTAAAATTGGAGTGATTGAAGTTGACCTTGTTTGATGCCTTTTTTATGGGATGGCAGCAGGATATTAAGATAGCAATTTTGCCACCGTTGATGTGTGCAATCTTCAGATTGGTTTTTATTTTATATTTTGGACCCAAAAAATTAAGCGAATGGGGTGGAAAGAGACTGTACCATTGCTTTAGATATGGCTTTTGGTGGGGCATGGATTTTAATGCCTATGTTTATTTGATTTCCCTTATTGTGGTAAGTATTCCCGGGGTATTTTTAAGCTCGTATTTTGAACTAGGTGACACTGTAAGAGTGTGGCTCGCAGTGCTATATTTGGTAGCAATATATGTTTTGTTTTGGACAAAGATGATTTTTTATTACCACTATCAGGATATTATCAATAAGAATATTCTGTTTGGTAAGAATGCGGATAAAAAGAATTTGGCGGATATTTTCTTTAATCAGAATCATGGATTATGGATTTTGTTGAGCTTTATACCATATATTGCTCTATGTGTTGGATTGGGTAATATGGTACTCAGTATTCCAAAGTTTGGATTTGTTGTATTGGAAAATGAGTATTGGCAGTATGCCTGCAATACTTTTATGTTCTTAGCTACAGTTGCAATTTTTTATTGGTTCCGTTTTGGCGGCACATTCCGTCATAGACTTAAGCCGGAGTGGGATGAGGTTCCCCCAATTGTAAAAGAAGATGTATTCTTGGGCAAAGCCACCATTGACGATTTGATTGCTTTGGAACTGGTTCTTAAGCATCCTGTTCCTGAATTTGTAAAAAAAGATGATGAGGACGCCAAGATTAGCATAAATAAAATTTGTCCTGATTTTTTAGGCAACGATGATAATCCTTTGATGCATTTCAGGCATTTTGCCAAGGGACCGAAGATTAAGAAGCCAAAGCATATTTTTTATCTTTTGGGAGAAAGCCAGTGCCAGACACCATTTGACAGCATTTATGACAAGCTGCATCTTATGGACGCCAGCAAGAAATTCCAGCAGGAAAAGGGCACGGTTACATTATCTAATTTTTTGCCGTCTGGAATGATTTCCCAGACAGCTCTCGGAAGTATTTTGCTGGGATTGTATGATTGCGATTTGGAACTCAACGAAAATAAGGTGTTGTGGGATTGTGATATTAACAAGATACCAACCTCTTTGGCTGCCCAGATGAAAAAGCTTGGATACCATACAAGCTTTTGGTATGGTGGCAGTCTTAATTGGGGAAGTCTGATGCATTTTGTTCCCGGGGCAGGCTTTGATGAGGCTCATGGTGGTCCTGATTTTTGCCCGCCTGGTTCTCCTTCTACTTGGCTCGGAATATATGATCATATTTACTTAAATTCAGTTGCGGATATTATCAAGAAAAACGAGGATGATACACCACAATTTCATTTTATCTATACAACATCCAATCATGGCCCGTATAATCTTCCTTATGGTGAGTATGGACTGAATATTGATGCGCTTATGCCGGAAATGCCGGACAAGCTGCGCCACGATGATATACAGGCCAGAAGGTTTATGGGTGTGTGTTATGCTGACCGCTGCCTGATGAATTTTGTTGAGGATATGAGAAAACAGTATCCGGACAGTTTATTTATTGTCACTGGTGATCATTCTGCGGCTGTGCTTCCATTTGATAAAGGTATATTGCCACGGAACTATCAGACTATTAGGGAGAGAATGCTGACATCCTTCTATATTCACCACCCGGATTTGACACAGGATATGTTGGCAAATAATGTTTTAGGTGAGCACCAGAATATCTTGCCGACCATAATGGAGCTTATTGCTCCTGCGGGATTTGAGTATTACAGTATTAAGCCTTCTCTTACGGAGAAAATAGATCATGTGGTTACTCCATATAGCTGGATGGATACAGAAAATATAGGGTCCTATTTGGATAAAACTCGTCAGCAGCTGGCAGAGTCCAGGGATTCTGTTGAAACTGAAATCGATGTGGAAGAATATGTGGAGGAACGCGAATCCTTACAGGATATTACCGGTTGGTTGGTGCGACATCCAGAGATGGTACAGTAGGATCGGCGTTAAGGAGTATTAGAAATAATGGCATACTATATTATGAAATTTTTCAGCTGGTTAGCTTGTCTTTTTTCCATGGAAAACTGCAATAGTTTTGGCAAGGTACTGGGAAAGCTGACCTGGGCAGTGTTGCCCAAAAAGAGAAAATTCATGGCTTATGATAATATCATTCGCTGTTTGGGAGTGGATGCCGGAGAGGCGGAGAGAATTGCCAAGGCTTCCTGGGTGCAGTTTGGTCCCATGCTGATGGAGGTACTTCGCTATCCTGAGCTTATCAAAGAAGATTACATAAAGAAATATGTTACCATTGATGGCTTGGAGTATTTGCAGGAGGCCATTGATAATAAGCAGGGGGCTGTAATTGCTACTTCCCATAGTGACAGCTGGGAGCTCATGGGAGCTGCTTTGGCCCAGTATGGGGTACCACTTGTAGGTGTTGCCAGGAAACAGAAGGACAGTGCCATGGACCGCTTTATCAATGAGTACCGTACTATGGTGGGAATGCATATTACCTATACCAGCGGTGTAAGGGAAATGTTCAAGATGATAAAGGAGGGCTGGATGATCGGCCTTATAACAGATCAGGATCCAAGCCTGCGGGATGGCATTATACTTGATTTCTTTAACAGAAAGACAAATTGCTTTACTGGTCCTGCTACCATTGCCCGTTCCCAGAAAGCCCCTATTTTCCACGGACAAATAACCCATCGCCATGATGGTGGACATCATATAACTATTTATCCACCAATTTATGTGGATCAGACAAAGGATAAAAAAGCAGATATAGAAAAAGCAACACAGCAGGTGATGAACCTATTGGAAGATCATATTCGGGAATATCCTGAGGATTGGTTCTGGCTCCATGACCGTTGGAAATCTGTACGGAATATAGGACTGGACTAGGATTTTTGCACTATACCTAATAATTTTGTATAATTAAAGTTGAGATATTATGTCAAGGAGGGCTGAATTTGAGTAATCAGACTACCCTTAACTCCGAAATAAGTTATGTTGGAGTAGGGTTGCACTCTGGCGTAGATGTACATATGACTCTTCAGCCGGCTGAGGCGGATACCGGCATCGTTTTTGTAAGAAACGATTTGGAAGGTTCACCTCAGGTGGAAGCCAAGGCGGCAAATGTTACTTCTACTCTTAGAGCTACTACAATTGAAGATAATGGCATTAAGATGTTCACCATTGAGCATATGATGTCTGCTTTTAATGCAATGAAAATAGATAACTGTCGTGTGCTTATTGACTCCGAGGAGCCACCGGTGGCTGATGGCAGTTCCAAGGTTTTTTGTGACCTTATTATCCAGGCAGGTATTAAAGAGCTGGAGGCTCCCCGCCGGGAAATTGTTATCGACAAGCTGTATCGGGTGGATGACGGGGATAAGTTTATTTTGGCAGTGCCATATGATGGCTTTAGGGTGAGCTTTACTTCCATTAACCCACATCCTCTTATTGGAATTCAGTATGGTGATTATGAGATTACCCCTGATGAGTACAATAAAGAGGTGGGGGCTGCCAGAACCATTGCCTATGAGGCAGAGGTGGAGGCCCTGCGAAAGATGGGACTGGGTTTAGGCGGTACCATGGAAAATGTAATTGTCTACAATGATCAGGGGTGGATGAATGAGCTGAGATATCCTGATGAGCTGGTGCGCCACAAGATTTTGGATATTGTGGGAGACCTTAGATTGGCGGGATTTATAAAGGGACATATTATTGCCGTTAAATCCGGTCACGCCCTGAATACCACCATGGCCAAGCATTTGGCTGAGGAATTTTGCAAGTAAGAGATTTTAGTCATAAAGTTATTTACGTTGAAAAAGGAAGAAGGTATTAAATATGGTATTGGAAATTGATGAAATCAAGAAAATTTTGCCACATCGCGCACCATTTTTACTTGTTGATCGTATTATTGAAATTGATCCGTTTAAGTCTGCCACCGGTATTAAAAATGTAACCTATAATGAGCCACAGTTCCGTGGTCATTTCCCACATCAGGCTATTATGCCAGGGGTACTTATTTTGGAGGCTATGGCCCAGGTGGGGGGCATTGCTATGCTTTATCCTGAGGAAAACCGTGGTAAGATTGCCCTTTTTGGTGGAATGGACAACATTAAGTTCAAGAAGCCTGTTGTTCCTGGGGATCAGCTTGTAATGAAGGCTGAGCTGGTGAAGGTTCATGGGGATTATGGCAGACTTCATGCGGAATCCTTTGTGGATGGTGTGTTTGCCGCTCAGGGTGACTTCACCTTTGCGCTACAGCAGCCAGCAAATAAGTAAAAAAGATGAAAAGAGAAGAAATACAGAGAAAGATTTAGTATTTGCCCGAAAAAGCGTTTAAAATAAGCGAAAATGGAGTGTAGTCAAATAGGGCTGTTCCATGACTTATACATTATGACAGTAAGTATGGACTGTTTTAGGCCCTACGGGCATACTAAAGGAGTGTAATTTTATATGACAGATACAAATAATTCTGTTGCTGATATACATAAGTTTTCCGTGGTTCATCCCAATGCCAAGTTGGGAAAAAATGTAAAAATCGGGCCATTTACGGTTATTGGAGAAAATGTAGAGATTGGTGACGGTACAGAGATTGGTCCTAATGTGGTAATTACTGGTTGGACAAAGATTGGTCAGGATTGTCATATTTTCCAGGGAGCTTCTATTGGAGAGGAGCCTCAGGACCTTAAGTTTAAGGGAGAGCGCAGCTTTGTGGAAATTGGTGATCGTACCAAAATCCATGAGTTCTGCACTATTCATCGTGCCTGTGGTGAAGATGAGGTTACCCGTATTGGTGATGATTGTCTGTTGATGGCCTATGTTCATGTGGCTCACAACTGTATTTTAGGCAACAATATTGTCATGGCCAATGCCGCTATGGTGGCTGGCCATGTAATCGTGGAGGACAGGGCTGTTATTGGTGGTATGGCAGGAGTGCATCAGTTTGTGCGCATTGGCCGTAATGCCATGGTCAGCGGTATGTCCCGTAATATTCATGACATTGTTCCGTTCACTATTGTGGATGGTTCCCCTGCAAGGGCTTGTGGTCTTAACAGTGTTGGCATGTCCAGAGCGGGCATCAGTGCTGAGAACCGCAGCAAGATCAAGCAGGCGTATAAATTCCTGTATCGTTCAGGACTCCGTTTGCCGGAGGCTATTGAGGCCATTGAGGAACAGGTGGATTCCTGTGAAGAAATTGAGCATTTGTTAAACTTCCTCAGAAATGCGGATCGTGGTATTTGCCGTCCGAATGTCAAGCACAGTTCCAAGGCTGGGGACGACTCTGAGGGATAATATCGGAGGATGAGTATGGAAAAGATTGGTCTTTTGGCCGGTGTGGGCAGATTGCCGGTGGAATGTGCAATGGCTGCCAAGGCTATGGGCTATGAGGTATATTGTGTGGGTCTGGTTCCCGGGGTTGATGAGGAGCTTAAAAGCTGTACTGCAGGCTATAAGGATATAAATGTGGCTCAGCTGCAGGCTATCATTGACTATCTGAAGGAAAATGGAGTCCAGAAGGTAACCATGATTGGTAAGGTTACCAAGGAAATCCTATACAGTGGACAGCACGTTCAGCCTGATTTGAGAATGCTCTCTTTGATATTTACTTTGCCCGACCGCAAGGACGATACTTTGATGCTGGCCTTTATTAAGGAATTGGCTAAGGATAACCTTGAAGCCTTTGATCAGACAGCTCTTATTAAATCCTTAATGCCGGAGGTGGGAGTCCTTACTAAGAGAAAGCCTACGGATGAGGAAATTAAGGATATGAAGTTTGGCATGGAGATGGCCCGGGAAATCGGTCGTCTGGATGTGGGGCAGACTGCTGTGGTAAAACAGCTGGGTGTTATGGCTTTGGAGGCAATTGAAGGTACTGATGCCTGCATACGCCGTGGTGGCGAGTTGGCCCGTGGTGGCGCTGTGGTAGCCAAGGTGGCAAAGCCAAATCAGGATTTGCGCTTTGATGTTCCTGCTGTAGGAACTACCACTCTTGAAAGCATGATTTCTGTGGGAGCCAAGGCTTTGGTTATTGAAGCTGGCAGAACCCTGCTGGTGGATAGGGCAAAGGTTATTGAAATGGCAGATGCCAATGACATTGCCATCGCTGTTATGGAATAAAATATTGTGCAGAATATTTTAGGGACTGGAAGATTTCGGTCCCTTTTGTGTTGTATGTAAGAATAAAATATGCGATATCGTGTTTGAAAAATGGCACGATGAAACGCTAAGCGGAATATTTTGCCGGTGGCAAAATCTGAACAATTGCGTTATAATATATTGTAATGCTTTTTTAATGGATTTTTATGCGCAAATTTAGGGAGGGGGTCTACAATGAAAATAATGTTTTCTGCGGGAGAACCCTCTGGGGATGTGCATGGGGAGAGTCTTGCCAGGGCTGTTTTGGAAAAATGTCCTGAGGCGGAGCTTATTGGTTTCGGTGGTCCTAAGATGGCGGCGGCAGGTGTTCGCCTATGCTCTGATATGCGTGAATACAGCATTATGGGGGTCTGGGAGGTCATAAAAAACCTTCGCAGGATATTCGCTCTTTTGGATAAGCTGGAGGCTTTCATGAAGAAGGAGAGGCCAGACATTCTTGTGCTGATAGATTATCCTGATTTTAACTGGCGTTTGGCAAAAAAAGCCAAGGCTATGGGAATACCGGTATTTTCCTACATCCCACCGTCGGCTTGGGCATGGCGTAAGGGTCGTGCCAAGAAATGTGCCGCCATTGCCGATGAATTTGCGGCTATATTCCCCTTTGAATTGCCTGTATATGAGGCGGCAGGAGCCAATATTTCCTTCAATGGCAATCCACTGGTGGATACGGTTAAGCCGAGTATGACCAAGGCGGAGGCCAGAGAATACTTTGGAGTAGCCGAAGGAAGAAATCCCGTAATTCTGTTGCCGGGATCCCGTAAGCAGGAGATTAATATGCTGTTGCCGGCTATGCTTAGTGCAGCAGAGCTTTTAAAGCAGGATAATGACAGTCTGGAGTTTTATTTGCCGGTGGCACCGGGGATAGACAAGAGACTGATTACAGATATTGTCTCCCAACATAAGGTGAATATTCATTATACTGATGATAAGAATTATGATCTGATGAGTATAGGGGCGTTTGCCATTGCCACTTCTGGTACTGTAGTTATGGAGGCGGCTCTTTTAGGGCTTCCATGCGTATGCCTTTATAAAATGGCAGCCTTGAACTATGCCATTGGCAAGCTGTTGGTGGATATTAAATTCTTTACTTTGCCCAATATTTTAGTGGGGCGTCAGGTGCAAAGAGAGCTTTTGCAGGACGAGGTCACCGGGGAGAGAATTTTTGATGAAGCAAGGAAGTATTATGCCGAAGAAGGCTTCCGTGACAAGGTCATTGATGGGCTAAAGGAGGCTGTGTCCAAGCTGGGTAAGCCCGGGGCGGCAGTTAGAGTGGCAGAGAAAATTTTAGCGGCGGCAGAGAGATATGGTAAAAGCCGCCTGGAGGTTAGTTAGTAAATGAAGAATTATAAGCGTTTGCTTATGTATATAAAGCCATATACCAGAAGACTGGTGGCGGCAGTATTTTGTATTATTATGGCGGCAGGAGCCAATCTTTATCTTCCATGGATTATCAAGGATATGATTGATAAGGTACTCATGGAAAGGGATATGTACATGCTGAACCTTATTGCCCTTGGTATCCTGGTGGTAATGTTCATTAGAGGTGTGTTTTACTACGGACAAAGCTATTTGGTTTCTTATGTGGGTGAGAAGGTTATTATCGATGTGCGCAGCATCTTGTTCCGCAAGTTCCAGAAAATGCCTCTTTCCTACTATGATAAGCAGCAGACTGGTACTGTAATGAGCTATATTACCAACGATGTATCGGCTATGCAGAGTGCCATTGTAAATAACCTGATTGAGATGGTTACAGAGGCCTCCATACTGGTGGGTTCTTTGGTAATGATGGTTTATTTGGATTGGCGCCTCAGCTTGTTGACTTTGATGACAATTCCTTTGGTCGGTTATGCTATGAAGATCTTTGGTCGGAAGCTGAAATCCTCCGGGTCTCTTATTCAGGAGCGTATGGCGGATATCACTTCCATGCTTCAGGAAAGTATAGCGGCCATCAGGGTGGTAAAATCCTTTGTTCGTGAAGCCTATGAGATTAAGCGCTTTGATCATCAGAATGTGCTGAATTTCCAGGCGGCCATGAAAAATGTTAAGCTTATGAGCTTGCTTACCCCGACTGTGGAGTTTTTGGCCGCTGTGGCTGTAACCTTTATCGTGTGGTTCGGTGGCTATGAGGTTGTTAATGAAACCATTACCGCCGGTGAGCTGGTGGCATTCCTTACCTATGCCGTTAATTTGGCAAATCCTGTAAAGCGTCTTAGCCGTGTTTATGGTGCAATTCAGAAGGCTATGGCGGCAGCAGAGCGCGTATTTGATGTTATGGATATGGACGAGCAGATTAAGGATGGTCCAGATTCCAAGGTTCTTCCTAAGATAGAGGGCAAGGTGGTATTTGATAATGTTACCTTCTCCTATAAGGAAGGGCAGGAGGCTCTTTCCAATGTGAGTCTTACTGCAGAGCCTGGTCAGATGATTGCCTTGGTGGGACCAAGCGGCAGCGGTAAATCCACTATTGCTAATTTGATACCTAGATTTTATGATATAGATTCCGGCTCTATTTCCATTGATGGTTATGATGTTCGTGAGGTTACCACAGATTCTCTTCGTGAGCAGATTGGTCTGGTACCCCAGGAAACCATGCTTTTTAGTACCACGGTAATGGAAAATATCCGTTATGGACGATTGGATGCCACCGACGAGGAAATCATCGAGGCTTCCAAGGCTGCCAATGCTGACGAGTTTATTCGGGAGCTGCCTGAGGGTTATAATACCAAAATTGGCGAGCGTGGATTGAATTTGTCAGGCGGTCAGCGCCAGCGTCTGGCCATTGCCAGAGCCATTTTGAAAAATCCACGGGTTCTTATTTTGGACGAGGCCACCTCTGCCCTTGATACAGAAAGTGAGAAAATCGTACAGGACGCTTTGGACAAGCTGATGGTGGGGAGAACCTCCTTCGTTATTGCCCATCGCCTGTCTACTATATTTAATGCAGACCAGATTTTTGTTGTGGAAAATGGCCATGTTATTGAGCATGGTACCCATGAGGAGCTGCTGGCCAAGGATGGTCTTTACAGTAATCTTTACAATATTCAGTTCCGCAACAGTAATGCATAACTATTGGTATTTTTGAGGAGAAAACTATTCTATGCTCCATTTAGTGTACAATATTGTAGGTGTACTGGTGGTCATTCTAATGATACCGGTATTCTGCATACGGGGCGTCCGGGAAAAGGGATTCGTGGAACGAATCAAACAACAGCTGGGATTTTTGCCCAAGCATGCCCTTGATAAGGTTGCCCGCAAAAATTGTATATGGGTTCATGCCGCCTCCGTTGGTGAGATTGTGGCGGCCAGCCCACTTATAAAGGAATTTCACAAGGAATTTCCTCAGAGTCCTATACTTGTATCTGTATTTACAAACAGTGGCTATGAAATGGCTAACCGAATCATTAAGGATGCGGACAGCATAATTCACTTTCCTTTTGATTTACCATGGCTCTCGGCCAATCTTTTGTATAGAGTTCGTCCGCGGGTTTTTATGCCGGTGGAAACGGAGCTGTGGCCAAATTTTCTTAGGGCCTGCAAAAAGCTGGATATCCCGGTGCTCATGGTAAATGGCCGTATCAGTGACAAGAGTGCCAAAAGCTATCGCTATATGATGGGTCTTTGGGATGAAATCCTCAGCTCCATTAAGGTGTTTGCCATGCAGTCCAATGTGGACGCAGAAAATATTCTAAAACTGGGGGCTGACCCGGATTTGGTAACCGTTACCGGAAATACCAAGTTTGATCAGACCTACACTGATGTCAGTCCAGAGGAAAAGCGTAATTTGCTGCTAGAGCTGGGGCTTAAGGATAATCAGGGGGTATTTTTAGCCGGCTCCACCCATAAAGGGGAAGAGGAGCATGTGTTAAAGGCCTTTAATGAAATACGTCGCATTTATCCTAAGGCAAAGCTGGTAATAGCTCCCCGGGCCATTCTTCGTACAAACGCCATATTGGCCCTTTGTGATGAGTATTGCTTTAAGGCTGTAACCAGAACCCAGCTGCAGGAGAATTTTACCACTGATCATGATGTGGTTATTCTTAACACCATTGGTGAGCTGGGAAAGATGTACAGCGTAGGTGATGTTATTTTTGTTGGTGGTACCTTGATTCCTCACGGTGGTCATAACATACTGGAGCCTGCGGCCCACGGAAAGGCTATTATTGTGGGAGAAAATATGCAGAATTTCAAGGATACTCATCTACTTTTTAAGAACCGCAATGCTGTAATTACTGTTAAGTCCGGAGATGATTTGGCGGTGGAGGCCCTGCACCTCTTTAGGGATGATGAGGAGCGCCATCGCATGGAAGCAGAAACCTTGGCCATTTGTAAGGAAAACAAGGGTGCAGCCCATAGAACGGCTGTGATTCTTAACGATCTCCTTACCAAGGTGGAAATGAACAAGGTCAAGGCCACTGATAAATTGGAAAACTTCCAGACTTATTTCATGCAGATTATCCATAATAAGGAGCCACAGGGCTTTTTTACCCGTTGTGTAATGGCAATTCTGTTTATCCTTTCCAAGGTTTACAGTATGCTTGTAAACTTAAAGCTGGACAGCTATAAGTTTGGAATTTTAAAGACAAACAAGCTGGGCTGCTTTGTAATCAGCTTGGGTAATATTACTGTAGGTGGTACTGGTAAGACCCCTACGGCCCAGCGCTTGGCCAAATATATCCGTGATATGGGCTATAAGGTAGTTATTCTTAACCGGGGCTATCGTGCCAAGTGGCAGGGAGAGGTTGGTCTGGTATCTGATGGCAACCATATTTATATGGAGGCTGATCAGGCCGGTGATGAGGCCTATATGTTGGCCAAGCATTTGCCGGAGGTTCCAGTGCTGATTGGTCGTGATCGTTATAAAACAGGTCAGTACGCAATTGAGCACTTTGGTGCTGAGGTGGCAATTCTTGATGATGGCTTCCAGCATTGGAAGCTGGCCCGTGACCTTGATGTGGTGCTTATTGACTCCGTAAATCTTTTTGGTAATGGGCATGTACTGCCAAGGGGCACTTTGCGTGAGCCTATTACTCATTTGGAGCGTGCAGATGTATGTCTTATGACCAAGGTGGACCAAGGTCTGCCAGGGTTCAAGAAATATATTAGGGACCAAATTGCCAAGTATGGAAGCAATCCTACTGTAGTGGAAAGTATTCATCATCCTCAGTCCTGCATTGAGCTGTGTGATTGGAAGCGCAATGTGGCCAGTGAGGGAATGTCCATTTCTGCCATTAAGGATAAGAAGGTGGTGGCCCTTTCGGCAATTGGTAATCCTGCTTCCTTTGAGCAGACTGTGGCCAGTGCTGGTGCGGAAATCATTGAGAGCTTCCGTTTCCCAGACCATCATGAATACACCCAGGAGGAAATGGTGGATGCCATGGAGCAGGCTGTCCGTCAGGGGGCTGAGGCTATTGTAACCACTGAAAAGGATGCTGTTAAGCTGCCAATGGAATTTTTGGCGGCGGTGCCTGATGAAAAGCAGATTCCTGTACTTATTCTCACTGTTGAGGTTGTACTTCAGAATGGCAAGGATGAATTTGAAGAGATGCTGCGGAGAAAAATTGCTGAAAAGCTGGGGCAGCATAAGTCTAATTGATAAAGAGAGGCTGATATGTCAATGAATACACTTTGTGTTATTCCGGCTCGTTTTGCATCTACCCGTCTTCCAGGGAAACCTTTGGCGGATATATGTGGAAAGCCTATGATTTCCAGAGTTTATGAGCAGGCAGCCAAGGCAAAGCGCCTTACAGGTGTTATTGCGGCTGTAGATGATGAGCGGGTATATGATGCTGTGGTAAAAAATGGTGGTAAGGCCATGATGACAGCCAAGGACCATCCAACGGGCACCGACCGTTTGGCAGAGGTGGCAGCAGCCCACCCCGAGGCAGAGCTTATTATCAATGTTCAGGGTGATGAGCCGATGATAGAGCCTGCCCTTATTGACGAATTGGCAGCAGCCTTTGATGACGATCCGGATTTGCAGATGGCCACAGTAAAGTCGCCAATGACAAATCCAGATGATATAAAAAATCCTAACAACGTAAAGGTTGTTACTGATAAAAATGGTTATGCACTGTATTTTTCCAGAAGTGTTCTGCCTTATCCAAGGGAGAATACGGGTGTAACTGTGTATAAGCACATTGGTATATATGCCTATAAGCGGGATTTCCTGCTGAATTATGCCAAGATGGAGCCAACTTCTCTGGAAACTACTGAATCTCTGGAGCAGCTTCGGGCTTTGGAAAATGGTTATAAAATTAAGGTTATCAAAACTGACTTCCATTTCGTTGGAGTGGATACAAGGGAAGATCTGGAAGCAGTAAATAAAGCATATAAACAGCGTTTAAATGGGCAAAATGCCTGAGGAAGAAGGGTGGTAGCATTATGAATACTGTTCAGGTGGGTAATTTTGAAATTGGTAATGGCAAACCGCTGGCTCTGTTGGCTGGCCCATGTGTTTTGGAGGAGATGGACCGTTGCCTGCTGATTGGCCGCACAATCAAGGAAATCTGTGGTAAGCTGGGGATTCCGTATGTTTTCAAGGCTTCCTTTGACAAGGCCAACCGTTCTTCCTTTAACGGTTTCAGAGGCCCTGGTTTGAAGAAGGGACTGGAAATGCTGCAGCACATTAAGGATGAACTGCAGGTGCCTATCGTTACGGATATTCACACCGAGGAGCAGGTGAAGCCTGTGGCCAAGGTGGCAGATATAATCCAGATTCCGGCATTCCTCTGTCGTCAGACTGACTTGCTTTATGCTGCAGCCAAAAGCGGTGCTGTTGTTAATGTAAAGAAGGGGCAGTTTATGGCCCCAGCAGATATGCGCAATGTGGTGGACAAGCTTCATGAGGGTGGCTGCTCTCAGATTATGCTGACAGAGCGCGGTGCTACCTTTGGTTACAACAATTTGGTTGTGGATATGCGAGCTTTCCCAATTATGCGGTCCTTTGGTTACCCTGTAGTTTTTGATGGTACCCATAGCGTTCAGCTGCCAGGTGGTGCTGGCACTTGCTCAGCAGGAAACCGTGAATATGTGCCAAATCTGGTGCGGGCTGCTGTCGGTGCAGGTGTGGATGCTCTTTTCATGGAAGTACATGATAATCCGGAGGAGGCTCTCTGCGATGGTCCTAATATGATTTATCTGGACAAGCTGGAGGAGCTCTTGAAGGATGCTATTGCGATTCATGATATTGTAAGAAAACAGTTGTAATTTTGTGAGGCTTTTATTAAATGATTAAGGATTCTGCAATTGAGACACTTCGTATTGAGGCGGACTCAGTATTGAAGCTGATTGATCATGTTGATGAAGAATTTGTCCAGGCAGTTCAGTGTATACTGGAGTGCAAGGCAAGGGTTATTATTACGGGTATGGGTAAGTCCGGCCATGTGGGCAGAAAGATTGCTGCCAGTTTGGCCAGCACAGGAACACCATCCTTTTTCATGCATCCGGCTGAGGCATTTCATGGCGATTTGGGCATGGTTACAGCTGATGATGTGGTTATAGCTATTTCCAACAGCGGTGAAAGCACTGAGGTGGTAAATATTCTGCCGGTGGTAAAGCGCATTGGTGCTAAAATTATCGCCATGTCAGGCCGTAGGGAATCTGCTTTGGGGCGAAATGCTGATTTCTTTATTGATGTCAGTGTGGAAAAGGAGGCCTGTCCTTTGGGGCTGGCTCCTACTGCCAGCACCACGGCTACCTTGGCCATGGGGGATGCCATTACGGTGGCGCTGCTTGAGGCCAGAAACTTCACCAAACAGGACTTTGCCCTGTTTCATCCGGGTGGTTCCTTGGGACGCCGTTTGCTTTTAACTGTGGAAAATGTTATGCATAGTGGTGAGGACAATCCTATTATTCACTACAGTGCCACAGCCAAGGAAGCCCTCTTTATGATGACTGACAAGGGACTTGGTGCAACATCTGTGGTGGATGATGATGGTAATTTTATTGGATTGGTAACAGATGGTGATATTCGTCGCTGTCTGGCCAAGGGCAGTCAGTTTTTAGATGAGCCGGTGGAGGAGCTTATGACCAAGAATCCTCATACCATTACTCAAGAGAAGCTGGCGGCATCTGCCTTAAGCATTATGGAAAAGCATAAGCCACGGCCAATTACGGTTTTGCCGGTGGTGAGTGCTGATAATAAACCAGTTGGTATTGTGCATTTGACAGACCTTTTGCGTCAGGGAGTTGTATAATATGAAAACTAAAAAAGGTGCTTCTGAAATTGCCAAGAAAATTAAGCTGATTATTTTCGATGTGGATGGAACCCTTACGGATGGGTGTATCTATATGGGGCCTGAAGGAGAAGCCATGAAGGCTTTTTCTGCCCGGGATGGTATGGGTATTGCCATGGCTCATAAGGGAGATATCAAAAGTGCAATAATTACCGGCCGTAGCTCCAGAATTATGACCAGGCGTGCCAATGAGCTGAAGATTGATGCTCTTTATCAGGGGTGTGTCGATAAGCGTGGTGCTTATGAAGAGCTTAAGTTGAAATTCTCCCTCAAGGATGATGAGATTGCCTATGTGGGAGACGATATCAATGATATTCCTCTTATTCAGCAGGCAGGCCTTGGCTGTTGCGTAGGAGATGCTGTGGCAGAGGTTAAGGATTTGGCCATAGTGGTGGCTGAATGTCCCGGTGGTAAGGGGGCAGTTCGGGAAATCCTTGAGTTTATCTTAAAGGAGCAGGGGAAATGGGATTCCCTTGTGGGCACTTTTACTGGGAAAAAAGCAGTTGACGGTGTAAGACAGTAAATAAAAGTATTCTTTGTAATAGGGATAGGAGATTTGGATTTTTATGGTATACAAGCTTCTTATGTTTCTGAGCTGGGTGTCCTGCAGAACTCCTTATAGCTGGTTGTTGGCAGCGGGCAAGGGATTGGGCATTCTGTATTACAAGTTAATAAAGAAACAGAGAAATCTGGCGATAAAGCAGATGCGGGAGTCTTTAAAAATATCTCAGGAAGAGGCTGAAAGGCTGGTTCGTGAGTCCTTCATCAATATGGGCCGTAATTTCTTTGAAGTGCTGTATATGCCCGCCCTTAACAAGGATAATTTTAAAAAGCATATTGAAATTGATCATCTGGAAAGGATGGAGGCGGCCTTGGCAGAAAAGCACGGTGTTGTGGTGCTTACAGGCCATGTGGGCAATTGGGAGTGGCTGTCCGCTGCTTTTACCATGAATGATATGCCTGTAAGTGCAATTGCCAAGCAGCAGCCTAACATGGATTATACAAACGCCCTAAATGATTTGCGGGCAACTATTAACGTAGAGATATTTTCCCGTGGTACCAGTGAGCTTTTAGCAGCAGCCAAGGCACTGAAAAAAGGGAGAATACTGGGATTTTTGGCAGATCAAGATGCTGGTCCTGGTGGTGCCTTTATTGAATTTTTGGGCAAGACGGCTTCAACTCCCATGGGGGCTGCTGTTTTTGCCAAAAAGTTTAATTCTCCGATTTTGCCAGCCTTTATATTGCGTCAGCCCGATGGTCATCACAAGGTTGTGATTGGTGAGGTTCTTCGTTATGAAGACACTGGGGACAGCGATAAGGATTTGTTTGATTTAACCTATAAAATGACTAAGATTCTTGAGAAAATTATTATTGAAAATCCAACTCAGTGGCTTTGGTTCCAGAAGCGCTGGAACACAGCTCCTGAGCAGCAGGTGCATAAGCATCATATAGTAAAATCAGAGGTAACTGACAATGAATAAAAAAGGAAAGGCCTTGGCAGGTATATTTGCAGTTTTGTTGGTAGGCCTTATTGTATGGGCTGTGAACGGCATACCAGAGCCACCTGATGTGGTAGACACTCCATCACAGCGTATAGTTAATTTTGATGGCAATACTATCAGCGAGGAAAAAAATGGTAAAATCATTTGGACAGTAACTGCCGAAAATATAGAAATGGATATTGATACCAAGGATGCTTCTCTTATCAACGTGAAGGCTGTATATAATTTTGAGGACGGCCGCACTGTTGAATTGAAGGCTCCAAAGGCTATATATAAGGAAAAGGATCATCATTTGGAAATTACCGATGGTGTTGAAGGAAAATCCAGTGATGGCGGAAAGTTCTCCTGTAAGGAAGTGGAGTGGCTGTCCGATAAGGATATGCTGGCCATGAAGGGAGACGCAAAGATTGAGTACGAAAAGGAACATATAAAGGCTTCTGGCGACCGCATAGAGAGTACTAACGGTTTTACCAAGTTCAAGGCCATTGGAAAAGCCCATCTGGAAAAGGGTAAAAAGGAATAGGAGAATAAGCTATGAGAATGAGATTGAACATAAAAAAAGCAATTGTTATGGCTGGTATTGCTACTATGGCGGTTTCAGGCACTATTTATGCAGCAGATAATAACGAGCCGGCAACCCTTGATGCAGAGGAAGTAGAATATGATATGGCAAGTGGTCTGGCCTCTGCCAAGGGTAATGTGGTAATGACCAAGGGTAATGCCACTGTTACAGGTAATTATGCAGAGTATAATTCCAAGACCCAGGAAGGCAAGGTAAGGGGCAATGTGGTGGCCACAAAGGAAGACATGCGGGTAACTGCTGATTTGGTAACCACTGATGGTCCTGACCACATGATTGCCGTAGGCTCTGTAAACGGCACCAAGGCTGACAAGCATTTTATGGGGCCTAAGGTGGAATACTTCCAAAAGGATGAGTATGTGTTGATTCCAAGTGGTGGCAGCATCACTTCAGCGGATGGGACCTTTAGAGCTGATCTGATTCGCGGATTTATGAAGGAAGATCACATCGTAGGTAATGGTAATGCATATATGGTAAGCCCCAAGAATAACATGGAGGCCGGTGGCGACCAGGTGGATTATTGGGGCAAGGAAAAGGGCAAGGCTATTATAACTGGCAACGCCTGGGCTGTTCAGGATAACAATACACTGAAGAGCAAAAAACTGACCGTATATTTGGCTGATGACGGCAAGACATCTGTGAAGTAACTGGGAGGTCTATTGAGTTGCATATTGAGGCCAGAAATTTAGTTAAAACATTTAAAAAACGAAATGTGGTGGATGGTGTTTCCCTTAATGTTAGCACGGGAGAAATCGTAGGCTTGCTGGGGCCAAATGGTGCCGGTAAAACCACCACTTTCTATATGATTGTTGGTTTGGAGCGCCCAACCTTCGGAGAAGTCTTTTTATCTGATTTTCCCATTGGTGATATGCCAATGTACAAGCGTTCCCGTCTGGGAATCAGCTATTTGGCCCAGGAGGCATCAATTTTTCGCAATATGACCGTTGAGGAAAATATTATGTCCATTCTGGAGGGCACCATTAAGGATAAGGCTACCCGTCAGAAGAAGGTTAAGGAGCTGCTGGAGGAATTCCATGTATCTCATGTTATTGACAGATTGGGTACAGAGCTTTCTGGCGGTGAGCGTCGCCGCGTGGAGATTGCCCGTTGTCTGGCATTGGAGCCACAGTTTATTCTGTTGGATGAGCCCTTTGCCGGTGTAGATCCATTGGCAGTAGCTGATATTCAGGGGATTATCAAATACCTTCAGGAGCGTGGAATGGGTATTCTCATCACTGACCATAATGTAAGAGAAACCCTGCACATCGTTGACAGGGCATATATCCTTAATAATGGTAAGATTCTCCTGGAGGGTGACAGCAACACTATTGCAAACAGTGAGCTGGCCAAGAAATTCTATCTTGGTAATGATTTCACATTATAATAGAGGTAAGAAGATGCAGATTAGAATATTAGACAAATACATATTTAAAGAGGTTTTTAAGACCTTTATATTTGGTATATGTGCATTTTCTGCCGTATTTATCGGTTCCGGAACCTTGTTCCGAATTGCACAGTATATCACTGAATATGGTGCCTCACTGGCATCAGTGGCCAAGATTTTTGTGCTGAGTCTTCCAGGCGTTGTCATCTGGACTTTTCCAATGTCCATGCTGCTGTCCGGCCTGTTGACCATTGGCCGTTTGTCCGGCAATAGCGAAATAACAGCCATGAAGTCATGCGGTATCAGCTTTTATCGCATTGCGGCACCAGCCATTGTTTTAGGCGCATTTGTAAGTGTATTTGCTGTTTATTTCAGTGAATACATAGTGCCATGGTCCAATGAAGCGTATAGTAATGTGCTCAATTATGAGATTAAGGGAAATTTGGCACCCCAGTCTCAGGAGCATATCATTATCAAGGATATAAAGAACGGCAATATTGAAAATCTTATCTATGCCCGTCAGTATGACGCTACCACCAATCAGATGCTGGGTATAACTATGCAGTCCTTTGAAAAGGGAGAGCTGAGTCATGTGGAAAACGCTGAATTTGCTGATTGGAAGGATAATCAGTGGACCATGCATCAGGGAATTATTTATGATGTATCCCAGGGAGAGTCCCGCCATACCATGCATTTTGATACCCAAGTGCTTCCGGTAAATGAAAGTCCGAAGGAAATTATCCGTGAGCAGAAGAAGCCTGAGGAAATGTCCATGGCAGAGCTGACGGCTCAGATAAAAATAATGAAAAGCCAGTATGTTAATACTGCAAAGCTGGAAACGGAGCTTTATCAGCGTGTTACTATACCAATGGCCAGCCTGATTTTCACCTTGGTGGCGGTTCCATTGGGCATGCAGCCAAACCGCAACAGTTCATCTCGTGGCTTTGTTATAAGTATAGTAATAATCTTTATTTACTATAGCTTAATGACCATGGCCGGGGCCATTGCCCAGGGGGGAACTGTTCCACCGATTATAGCTGTATGGCTGCCTAATATAGTAGGCCTTATTGCAGGTGGCTGGCTTATGCACAGGGCTTCCAAGTGATGAAAACTATGTAGTCATTAAATGATGATTCTGTTGTTTGTATTTTTTGAAGGGATGTGACTTCGCCGTGTATGGTCTGTTTTTGATTGTGGTTCTGGTAGTAGTGGGCGGAGCCATAGCCTTTATAGGTGATAGATTAGGGTCTAAGGTCGGCAAGAAAAAGCTGACTATTTTTGGGCTTAGACCGAAGCATACTTCTGTTTTGGTAACGATTCTTACAGGTATCAGTATTACTACCATGACTTTGGCAGTAATGACCACTGTTTCTGACAATGTTCGTACTGCTCTTTTCGGTATGGAACAGCTTCGCCAGACCATGGCGGAAACGGAAAACCGTCTGGCTTATGCTTCTAAGGAACTGGAAAATTCCAAAGCAGAGCAGGCCAAGACTGATGCAACATTGGCTCAGACCCGCAAGGATTTGGATCAGCTTATGGAACAACGTCGTGAGCTGGAGCAGAGGGCAGATGAGCTGCAAAGGGGTAATGATGCCTTGGAGGCAGCCAAGGCTGAGCTGATGGCAGAAAACAATAATTTGATATCCCAAAATCAAGGATTAGCAGACGATAATGCCAAAATGGCTGATGATAATGCTAAGCTGGCCGACGATAATAAGCAGCTGGAGGACAGAAATGCTTATCTGACTACAGGCATTCAGATTATGCGTGAAGGTGATATCACCTTCCGCGCTGGTGAAGTGCTGTCCGGTGGAGTGGTTAAGTGTGGTCGTAGCACCGAGGAAACCATGAATGATCTGAGCGTGCTTACAGATATGGCAAGAGAGAATATTGCCCATCGTTTGGGTGATAAGGCTACGGAGCAAGAAAAGCAGATATGGATTTTGCAGTCTGATTATGAACAGGCAGCCCAGATTATTTCTGAAAGTCAGGATGATATGATTGTGCGTATTGTATCCATTGGCAATCTAGTTCGTGGTGAGGATGTTCGCACAGTGCTGCAGCTTTATCGTAATAAGCGGGTATTTAATGACGGTGAGCTGATTGCTACCAAGAGACTCCATGTCAACGTTAATAAAGAGGAGGAAGTGGATGCAGAAATAACCAGCTTCCTTCAGGAGGTTAACGGCATTGCTACCCAAAAGGGTGTATTGCCTGATCCTATTTCCGGTAATGTGGGTATTATCGAAGGTGAAGAAATTTATAATACCATTAATGACCTTAGGGCAGCCCGTGGGAATGCAACAATTTATGCGTACGCCAAGGGGGCCTGTGAGGTATTCGGGCCACTGCGGGTAAGACTGAAGATTATAGCCTCCGGTGTCATAGGGGCATTTTAAACATTATGATAATTAACTATAAATTATAAGTATAAGGTAGAGGCTGATTGTCTTGAGCATTAAGTTTCAGAGCGTTAAAAAGCGATTTTTTGCTTACTTACACAGCGAGAAAACATCCGTTGTTTGAGCGAAGCGAGTTCGGATTTTTCTTGCTGCTAATTATTATGCAAAAAATAGCTTTAGCGATGAAACTGAGCGAAAGACAACAGCTTCTACCTTTATTTCATTAGGAGTAATTGTTTTGAATATGGAAATATCAGGAAAAAGTATATTGGCAGTTGACCCGGGGCGGGATAAGTGTGGTGTAGCCGCTTTGTCAACAGATGGTACTGTCCTTTATCAGCGGGTGGTGGATACGGCTTCTCTGCCCAATATTATTAGCAATTTGAAGAGAGACTATGAAGCTGATATACTTGTAATTGGTAATGGTACCACCTCCGGCGAAGCACAGGTCCGTATAAAAAATGAGTGCCCGGGGCTCCAACTGGAGGAGGTTGATGAGTACTATACTACACAGCTGGCCCGTGGTGAATATTGGAAGGTAAAGCCCCCAAAGGGGTGGAGAAGGCTGATACCTACAAGTATGCAGGTGCCACCAGAGCCGGTGGATGATTTTGTGGCGGTTATTTTGGCCAGAAGATTTCTGGACGAACATAAATAATAAAGAGTATGGGAAAACAAAAGAAGGGGAGAAAAAAATGGCTGATGCTTCAAAGAGACCGGAATGGAATGAGTATTTTCTTGATATTTCCAAGGCAGTAGGAAAACGCTCCACCTGTCTTAGGCGCAAATACGGGGCAATTATCGTTAAGGATAAAATTATCATCAGTACTGGATATAACGGTGCCCCAAGAGGTGAGGCCAACTGCATTGATACTGGTCTTTGTGAGCGTCAACGCCTGGGGATCAAGCCAGGACAGAATTATGAGTTGTGTGTAGCTGTCCACGCAGAGCAGAATGCCATTATTAATGGTGATCCTGAGAAAATGAAGGGGGCCACAGCCTATATTGTGGGCTATAATGCAGACGGAACCCTGGCCAGCGGCAAGCCATGTCTTCTCTGCAGGCGCATGCTTAGAAATGCCATGCTGGATAAGGTAATTTATCTGGAGTCTGATGGTTCAGTGGTGGAAGTTGAGCCAAAGGATATTAAGTAAGCCCATCTATTTTTTCCTTTATACCTGCTTTTAATCTTGTTGACAGAGCGTATTTCGTGGAGTAAAATTGGTATGTTCTAAAGAAAGCAGGTGACTTTTTATGCCAAATTTCGTTTGGGCATTACTTATAGCTTTGGTGGTATCACTGGTGATTACCCCGGCTGTTATATTATTTGCAGATAAAACTGGTGCTATGGATGCACCTGATGCCAGAAAAGTACATAAAAAACCTATTCCCCGTATTGGAGGCTTAGGTATTTATATTGCCTTTATGGCAGGTGTGTTGGCTACGTTACAGTTGGATATGCTGCCTGAGGATGTTCAGTCAGGTGTTATTGGCCTTTTGATTGGTGCAACCCTGATTGTTATCCTTGGTTTAGTGGACGATTATAAGAATCTTCCCCCTAAGGTGAAGTTGCTGGGGCAGATTGTTGCTGCGGGAGTGCTGGTTGCCTTTGGGGTGCAGATTGATTTCATAGCGGATCCTTTTGGTGATTATTTCTATCTGGAATACTTTGCCATTCCTGCAACCCTTTTTTGGATTGTGGGTCTGACCAATACTGTTAATCTTATTGACGGTTTGGATGGTTTGGCCGCAGGTGTGGCCACTATTGCTTCCATTACGATACTTTTGGTGGCTATTCAGAATGCCTTTGTGCTGGTGACTATTATTACAGCAGCATTGGCCGGAGCAGCTATTGGATTCCTTTGGTATAATTTTAACCCGGCAAAGATTTTTATGGGAGATACAGGCAGTATGCTCCTTGGTTTTGTGTTGGCGGGAATTTCTGTAATTGGTGCGGTTAAGAGTGCGGCGACTATCGCCCTTATTGTGCCTATTTTGGCCTTGGGGGTGCCAATTCTTGACACCTCCTTTGCCATTATCCGCCGTTATCGCGGTGGCGTTCCAATTTTTAAGCCAGACAAGGGACATTTGCATCATCGCCTTTTGGATATGGGCTTTAACCAGCGTCAGGCTGTGCTGTTGATGTATGTTATCAGCGCCATGCTGGGACTTAGTGCTGTTCTTCTTAATGAAGTATCCGGTGGTATTGCTGTTGCCATTGTAGTGGCTGTTATACTGCTGGTATTTTTCGGTGCCAAAAAACTTGGTATTCTTAGAATGAAGAATCCTTGATACTTAATAATATATTCGTAGTTATCTCATGTGTGGAAGGGGATTAAGATGGGGAAAAGGATTAAAGTAATGACTGTGTTTGGTACCCGTCCGGAGGCAATTAAAATGGCTCCTGTAGTGCTGGAGCTGGCCAAACATCCTGAGGAGATTAAGCCAGTAGTGGCTGTTACTGCCCAGCATCGTGATATGCTGGATCAGGTATTAAATCTTTTTCATATTAAACCAGATTATGATCTGGATATTATGGCTGCTGGCCAGACATTGTTTGATATTACATCCAGGGCTATGATGGGCCTGGATAAGGTATTGCAGAAGGAAAAACCTGATATTGTGCTGGTGCATGGTGATACCACCACCACCTTTGCCGGGGCTTTGGCTGCATATTATCATCAGACTGCTGTTGGCCATGTGGAGGCAGGTCTGAGAACTCACAACAAGTATTCACCATTCCCAGAGGAAATGAACCGCAAACTCACTGGCTCCATCGCCGATATGCATTTTGCTCCTACTAACACCTCTGAGAGCAACCTTTTGGCAGAATCCATCAATAAGGAAGGCATTTTTGTTACAGGTAACACTGTTATTGATGCTCTTCATAAAACTGTTCGGGAGGATTTTGTATTTGAAAACGAAACCCTTCAGAATATTGACTACAAAAATAAACGAATAATTTTGGTTACTACTCACCGCCGTGAGAATCTGGGTGAACCAATGCGCAACGTATACAAGGCTCTGCGTCAGCTCACTGAGGAATTTGAGGATGTGGAGATTGTCTTCCCTGTTCATAAGAATCCGAAGGTGCGTGAGGTAGTTAAGGAAGAACTTGGCGGACACGATAAGATTTATCTCATTGATCCGTTGGACTATGAGCCTTTTGCCAACCTTATGCACAGAGCTTATATGATTCTCACTGACTCCGGTGGAGTTCAGGAGGAGGCACCAGCTTTAGGCAAGCCGGTTCTGGTACTCCGTGATACCACAGAACGCCCTGAGGCGGTGGAGGCAGGTACTGTCAAGCTCATTGGTACTGATGAAAAGGTTGTATATGAGGAAGCCAAGAAGCTGTTGACTGATAAAAACGAGTACAACAGTATGGCAGAGGCATGCAACCCTTATGGTGATGGCCAGGCATCCCGCCGTATTGTGGAGGCTATCCTCCATAAATATGGAAAGGGACATGCAAAGCCGGACCGCTTCGTGGCAAAATAATTTCATAAATTTGAGGACTGCGTTATCCGTGGTCCTTTTTTTATTTGTTACAATGTGGGTCCTGTCATGGAATAGGCCATTCATTTGCTTCGCTAGTGCCACATCAATTTATTTATCGGCTTAAAGATGGTATGGACGGACTTCGTAACCGTCCGCCACATCACAGTGGCTTCGATGAGTTTATTACAGAGGTGTCATTTTGAGCTTCGCATGCTTCATGTCCTTATTCCATGCCACCCACAGTTATTGCACATAAGGACAGGGGTGCTTACTGGAGCAATTAGGTCATGAGTCGTTAAGAAACGCTTTTGTCCGCACATCTATTTTAGTGACAAAAATCATCTGTTTGAGCGAAGCGAGTTATGATTTTTTTCACTATTTAATTAGGACAAAAAGTTTTAGGCCCATGACCGTCGCGACAGAAAACAGCCCTGCCCATTTGTATAAAAGTATAAATAGAAATTATGAAAACATTAGTATGAAATTATTTTCATAAATTTAACAGAATTGTTTCACAATGGAGGAATATTTGCTATAATTTCAAGTGTTGTTGATATTTCAAGGGGCAGAGGAAGGTGAAACACTTGAAGGCGGCGAATAATAACAGAGATGAGCATAAAGAGAAAGAAGCCAGTGGCTTGGCTCAAGCTTTGAAGGCCTTCGGTGTTTTAGGGGGCGTAGGTATTTTCTTTGCTGTAGTTATAGGAATCTGTATTTTTCTGGGGGCTATGGCAGATGATTTTCTGGGTCTTGAATACGGTGGAAAGCTGACGGGAATTGTTCTTGGATTCCCCATTGCCTTTTATCTGACCTACAAACAGCTTAAAGGAATTATTTAGGTTACAACGCAGTTCAAGTTCATAGCGTGTTGAAACGCTAATAATGAATATTTTGCTTATAGCAAAATATGAACAACTGCGTTATAATTATTCTGTATCGGAATTTTCCGGTGCAGAGCAATACTATATTCAACGAAGACGGGTAAATATAAAACTTGTCGGAGGAGGAATATGCGGGAAGTTATATTGACTAACATCATTAAGATGTTAAAAATACTGGGAGTGTTGACTGCCATGGTGGCGGTTTCTCTTTCGGTATATCAGCAGATAGTCCTGCTTTGTGGCTTGGCAGCCGGTTATCTCATGGGCTTTGCCTGGTATGGTGTCATGCTGGGAAGACTGTGGCGCAGTTCAGATATGACTGTGGCCCAGGCGAAAAGTACTATGGCAATGGGACTTATTTTACGATTAGTGCTGCTTTTGGCAGTATTTGGCACGGCTATCCAGATTTCGGTGGAACAGTTTGCAGCTGTGGTTGCAGGCTTTGCCATTGTTTATGTTCTGGGTATGGTTTTGCTGATACAGAACAACTACAGCAGATATCTGTAGGTCAATATAAATTCTCATGTTGTGTCCGGCATGGGCCGGATACATTAGAAGGGGGTATAGGTTATGCATGAAATCGGTGTTCGTGAAACAGTGCAGTTTGCCGGCCTGACCTTCAATTGGGAGACACTGGTGATGACCTGGATAAGTATGGCCATTGTTTTATTAATAGCTATACTTGCCACCAGGAACCTCAAAATGGTACCAACTGGTGCCCAGAACATTGTTGAGGGACTCATCGTGTGGCTTAGGGAACAGACGCTTACCAGTCTTGGGCCAAAGGGAGAATTCCTTTGTCCATTGATTGTAACATTGTTCCTTTTCCTGATTGTAGCCAATTGGCTTGGTCTGGTGCCTACTATGGCATCGCCGACAAATGATCTGAACACCACCTTGGGCCTGGCACTTTTCATTATCGTTATGGTACACACTTTGGGCGTGTACATGAAGGGAATGCATTATATTAAGCATTTCTTCCAACCGTTCCCAATTTTTGTTATCATTAACGTTATTGAGGAAATAGCCAAGCCAATCACACTGGCCTTCCGTCTATTTGGTAACATTCTGGCAGGTGAGATTCTCATCATTATTTTGCTTATGCTGGCTAAATGGGCAATTCTACCATCTGTAGCATGGCTGGCTTTCAGTTTGTTTATCGGCGGAGTACAGGCATTTATCTTCACCAGCCTTTCCTTGGCTTATTTGGCCAATGCAGTAAAGGACAGTGAGGAGTAAGAACGTTTTCTCGTTATGTTATCATGACGAAAACAGAAAAAATCGTTATTTATTTTAAGGAGGATTATCTAATGGAACATTCAGTTATGGTAGCGGCAGCTATGATCGGTGTAGGTATTATTATGGGTTTGGCAGCAGTTGGTGCAGCTTTAGGTGATGCACTGGTAACCAGTAAGTTTATTGAGGGCTTGACCCGTCAGCCAGAGGCAAAGAACGCACTCTTCACTAACACCTTGATTTCCGTAGGTCTGATCGAGGCAATGTGTATTATCGCCACCGTTATTGCCCTGATTATTCTCTACGCTAATCCACTCATCAAGTAATTTAACGCTACCGATGAGGCTATTAAGTAGAGGGGGCAATAGAATTGATTGATATTAACGCAACATTAATTGCGCAGATGCTGAACTTCTTGGTTCTTGTTGTTCTTCTCCGTATTTTTGCGTACAAGCCTATTGTTAAGATGTTAAAAGAGCGTGAGGAAAGAATCGCCGGCAGCATTAAGAAGGCTGACGACGATGCTGCAGCTGCTGAAGCTACCCTGAAGCAGTATCAGGAACAGCTGGCAGGTGCCCGTGTAAAGGCTCAGGAGATCATTGACAAGGCAGAAAAGCGCACTCGTGAAGATCATGAGGCCAGCATGCAGACAACAAAAGCTGAAATCGATCAGATGAAGCATGCTGCCCAGCAGGAAATTCAGAGGGAACGCGCTCTGGCAGTTGAAAAGCTCAAGGGACAGGTTGCTGCACTTTCCATTGCCGCAGCTGAGAAAATCGTTTCCAAAAATATTGATGCTGCTGAGAATGAAGCACTTATCAAGGAGTTTATCGACCAGCTCGATAAGGACAAGATTGGTGATTTGCCATGTTAAATATACAGCTTGCCCGTAAATACGGGGTTGCAATCTTTGAGATTGCCAAAGAGGAAAATCAGCTTGAAAAATACGGCAAGGAGCTTGCTCAGGTGAGCCACGACCTTTTTTCACAGGCTGATCTTAAGGGCTTCCTGACCAACCCGCAGGTACAGCCTCAAGCCAAGAAGGACCTTATTACCAAGCTTTTGCAGGGTGAGGTTTCTGACTTGATGTTTAAGTTTTTGCTGCTTCTGGTGGACAAGCGTCGTATTGTGTTGCTGGAAGCCATTAACGAGTGCTATCAGGAAATGTCCAATAAAGCACAGGGCATTGTAATCGCTGATGTAACCAGTGCATTTGATTTGAAGTCAGAACTCAAGGCAAGTCTTGGCAGCAAATTGGAAGAGGTGACCGGCAAAAAGGTACAGCTTCGCATGCACGAGGACAAGGGAATCATTGGCGGCGTAGTTGTAAAAATCGGTGACAGACGCATCGACGGCAGTGTAACCGGTCGTTTGCAGGCACTGAAGGCTGAATTGATGGCAAGTAATTGAGAAAATGGGGTGACAGCGAAGTATGAAAATGAATCCGGAAGAAATAACAGCCATTATCAAGGATCAAATCAAGAACTACAATGTTGATTTGAATGTTGATGATGTAGGCACTGTTATCGAAATCGGTGATGGTATCGCCCACGTTCATGGCCTCAGCAAGGCTATGGCCGGTGAGCTCCTTGATTTCGGTAACGATATATATGGTCTTGTTCTTAATCTGGAGCAGGACAACGTTGGTGCAGTTATTCTTGGTGGCGATACTGCCATCAAGGAAGGCGATATGGTAAAACGTACCGGCACCATCATGCAGGTTCCTGTAGGCGAAGCCATGGTTGGCCGTGTAGTTGATGCACTGGGCCGCCCTGTTGATGGCAAGGGACCTATCAACACAACTGAATATCGTCCAGTAGAGTACAAGGCTCCTGGTATCGCTGACAGAAAGTCAGTACATGAGCCACTCCAGACTGGTCTAAAGGCAATTGATGCTCTGGTACCAATTGGCCGTGGTCAGCGTGAGCTGATTATCGGTGACCGTGGTACTGGTAAGACTGCTATTGCTGTAGATACTATTCTGAACCAGAAGGGCCAGAACTGTATCTGCGTATATGTGGCAATTGGTCAGAAGGCATCCACCGTTGCCCGTGTAGTTAAGACATTGGAAGATGCCGGTGCTATGGAATACACCATCGTAGTTGTTGCTACAGCTTCTGATAGTGCTCCGCTTCAGTATCTGGCTCCTTACTCCGGCGTAGCTATGGCTGAGTATTTCATGTACAAGGGCGGTCACTGCCTCTGTGTATATGATGACCTTACCAAGCATGCGGCTGCATATCGTGCCATGTCTCTGCTGCTCCGTCGTCCACCAGGACGTGAGGCATATCCAGGTGATGTATTCTACTTACATTCCCGTCTGTTGGAGCGTGCTGCCAAGCTCTCCGATAATTTAGGTGCTGGTTCCATTACCGCCCTGCCAATTATCGAGACTCTGGCAGGTGACGTTTCTGCATATATTCCTACCAATGTAATCTCCATCACTGATGGTCAGATTATGCTGGAGACTGATGCGTTCTATTCTGGTATCCGTCCTGCCATCAGCGTAGGTCTGTCTGTATCCCGTGTAGGTGGTAGTGCTCAGATTAAGGCTATGAAACAGGTTGCTGGTACCATGCGTCTGGATCTGGCTCAGTATCGTGAGTTGGCTGCATTCGCACAGTTCGCTTCCGATTTGGATAAGGCTACCAAGGCTCAGTTGGATCGTGGTGCACGTATGGTTGAGACTTTGAAGCAGGCTCAGTATTCTCCACTGGCTGTAGAGGAACAGGTTGTAGTAATCTTCTCCGCAGTTCGTGGCTTTTTGACCGATATTCCAGTGGACAAGGTAGTTACCTTCCAGGGTGACCTTTTGAAGTTTATGCACAACGAGCATGAGGCTGTTCTTCAGAAGATTGCAGATCAGAAAAAGCTGGATGATGCTTTAGAGGCTGAGATTTCCAAGGCTATTGAGGAATTTAAGGAAACTGTAACCTACAAAATGGCATAAGGCAGCGAGGTGATTTTATTTGGCTAGTTTACAGGACATACGCCGTCGTATCAAGAGCGTAAAGAGTATACAGCAAATCACAAATGCCATGAACATGGTAGCAACCTCCCGCCTTCGTCAGGCTAAAGAGGCTGCTGTTGCCAATAAGCCTTATGCAGATAAAATGGCTCAGGTCGTATCTGATGTTGCCGCAAATGTGACTGATTTCAGTCATCCACTTCTGGAGGTTTATCCGGGGGGGAAGCGCCTTATTCTGGTAATCGCTTCCGATAAGGGCCTTGCTGGAGCATATTCCAGTAATGCCATCAAGGAGGCCGTTGCCCAGGTGGCGGATAAGGGCAATACTCAGCTTATAACTGTGGGCCGTAAAGCAAGAGATTATTTTTCCAACCGTAGCTATGATGTTTCCGGTGAATATATTGGCATCAGCGAACGTCCTAAGTTCGAAAATGCCAAGGATATAGCTGAGGATATCATTGAGCGTTTCAAGTCCGGTGAAATTGAGGAAGTGTACATGGTTTATACCAGATTCATTTCTGCAATTAACTGTGTTCCTGAAACTGTTAAGCTGCTTCCTTTTGGCAATCTTGCCACTGAGGAGGGCGAAGAGAAGAAAATTCGTTCAGAATACATCTATGAGCCTAATGCAGCTGAGGTGCTGGGGTATCTTCTTCCACAGTACCTTGTTACCACCATTTATGCGGCGCTTTTACAGGCAGCAGCCAGTGAGCTCAGCTCCCGCATGAATGCCATGAGTAACGCTACGGATAATGCTCAGGAGCTTATCGCAAAACTTGATTTGCACTATAATAAAGTTCGTCAGGCCGGCATAACCCGCGAGATCACAGAGATCGTGGGCGGTGCTGAGGCACTTAAATAAGGGGGTTTACCATTGGCAAACGGTAAAGTCGTACAGGTAATCGGACCTGTCGTAGATATTGAATTTCCCGCAGGTGAACTGCCAGAGATTCTTAATGCAATTACAATCCAGGGTAAAGCCGGCGACGTGGAAATAGATCTGGTGGTAGAGGTTATGCAGCATTTGGGTGACAGCGTTACCCGTTGTATCGCCATGAGCTCTACTGATGGTCTTACCCGTGGCATGGAAGCTGTAGATACTGGGTCTCCAATTAAGGTTCCAGTAGGCGATGCTTGCCTTGGCCGTGTATTTAACGTATTGGGTCAGACAGTTGATAATAATCCAGCACCAGTTGGCAACAAGGAATTCTGGCCAATTCATCGTCCAGCTCCTAAATTTGATGAGCAGGAGACTGCAACCCAGATTCTGGAGACTGGTATCAAGGTCGTTGACCTTATTGCTCCATATTCCCGCGGTGGTAAAATCGGCTTGTTCGGTGGTGCCGGCGTAGGTAAGACAGTTCTTATTATGGAGCTGATTCATAACATTGCAACCCAGCATGGTGGTTATTCTGTATTTGCTGGTGTAGGTGAGCGTACCCGTGAGGGTAACGATTTGTGGTCTGAGATGACCGAGTCTGGCGTTATTGACAAGACTGCTCTTGTTTATGGCCAGATGAATGAGCCACCTGGAGCCCGTATGCGTGTAGGTCTTACCGGCCTTACCATGGCGGAGTATTTCCGTGATGTTCAGGGTCAGGACGTGCTTCTCTTTATTGATAACATTTTCCGTTTCATTCAGGCTGGTTCTGAGGTATCCGCACTGCTGGGACGTATGCCATCTGCAGTAGGTTATCAGCCAACTCTGACTACGGATATCGGTGCCCTTCAGGAGCGTATTACCTCCACCAACAAGGGTTCCATTACTTCTGTACAGGCTGTATATGTACCAGCCGATGACTTGACAGACCCTGCACCAGCCGGCACATTTACCCATCTGGATGCAACCACAGTTCTGTCCCGTCAGATTGCTGAGCTGGGTATTTATCCAGCAGTGGACCCATTGGATTCCACTTCCCGTATTTTGGATCCAAATGTTATTGGCTCCGAGCATTACGAGGTTGCCCGTGGCGTTCAGGCAGTTCTCCAGAAGTACAAGGAATTGCAGGATATCATCGCAATTCTTGGTATGGAAGAACTTTCCGATGATGATAAGCTGACAGTAGCCCGTGCCCGTAAGATTCAGAGATTCCTGTCCCAGCCATTTGCTGTAGCAGAAATCTTTACTGGCACACCTGGTAAGTACGTTCCACTTCGTGATACCATCCGTGGTTTCAAGGAGATTTTGGAGGGTAAATACGATGAACTGCCAGAGGCTGCTTTCTATATGGTAGGCGGTATCGAAGAGGTTCTGGAGAAGGCAGAGAAGATGAAAAAGGAGGGATAATCCATGGCTACAATAAAGCTAGAGATTGTATCTCCGGATAAGGTCGTTTATTCTGCTGATATTGATATGCTGATTGTCCGTTCCACTGATGGTGAGCTTGGTATTCTGCCTCATCATGCTCCGTTGGTAACAGGCCTTGTGCCTCATGCCATGCGGGTGAAAATGGAAGGCACCGAGAAGCTGGTGGCGGTAGGCGGTGGCTTTATGGAGGTTCAGCCAGAAAAGATTTCTGTGCTGGCGTCCGTGGCAGAGCTTCCTGAGGACATTGATGCAGATCGTGCCCGTAAGTCCATGGAACGTGCCAAGCAGCGTATTGAGGCTTATAAGGCCGGTGGCGCAGCTCGGGAGGATATCAATCTCCTTCGTGCTGAGGCTTCACTGCAGCGTGCGTTGGCTCGTCTTAAGGCTCTGGGAACCAAAGGCGAAATTTAATAAAAATGAAAAAAAGACTGGTTTTCGGACCAGTCTTTTTTACGTATAAAAAAACGGCTCTCCGAAGAAAGCCGTTTTGAATTGACGTTATTATGCAAAATACTGCATGTATACGCTGAGGCCTAAGAGGCCAACGGAAGCAAAAAGTGTACCCATGCTTACGCCTACCAGAATTCTGTGAACTTTGTCGGTGAAGTTGCCGTGACGGTTAATGTAAACAACAACCATACCAATCATAAGGCAGGTGTACATAGCCACGCCGATCTGATCAAGGGTCTGCCAGCCCAAGGCCATAACGAACATGGTAAGGGCAATCATGATGAGAAGAAGTAAATCCCTGGAAGCCTTTGGCTTCATATTGGACTTGCTGTTTGCTGCATCAGCAGCTGGGGATAAATTCTTCTGAATTTTCTTATATTGAGTAGACATCTATAAACCACCATTCTCCTTTTTATTCTAATACATTATCGTACAGACAATGAGATTATATCATAATTAACAACTTGAAAAAAGTCGCCAGACAAAATATTACAATATATAGGACAGAATTGAGGTTTAATTGTAACTTTTAGGTCGGAAAATTTGCAGAGAAAAATCACTAATGTTAAAATAGGTGTATATGTATAGTTTTAGAATCGTTTTACTTTTAAACTAACTTACTATAATAGATTGGAGAGTGAAAGTTTTATGATTAGAGAACGTCGCAGTCGTGAAAAGCTGGAAGCATATTACCATAGATTTATCGAAACAGGAGAAATAGATCCTAATGTACATCCTTGGGTGGCCAAGTCCTGGGAAAAAAGTGCTGCCCTAAAGGTGCCAGCGGATAAAATGTCCACAGCCAAGCGCCTTTCTGAGGCTGAGCTGAAGGAGGCTCAAAAGCTCCATGGCCCCGCTATAAAGTATTTGGAGGATATCAGTGGCAATGTTCGGGAATTCTTCCAGAAATACAATATCAGTCTGCTTATACTGGATGCAAACTGCACCGTTTTAAAGAGCTATTCAATGCCATTTTATCAGATGACCCCAGGTGAAATTGAGGGGGTACGGGTTGGCATTGAAGAGGTTGGCACTTCCTCCATTAGTATTGCTTACGAGCACAGGGCACCATTCTGGCTCTTTGGCCCTGAGATGTGGGCAGCAGAATGCCAGCAAAGCGATGCCTGCTCAGCACCTATCATTGTGGATAATGAGCTGCAGTATATTATTTCTTTGGTGGCGGTGGAACAGACTGATATGCCTCAGGATGCTATTATTGCCATGCTTCTCACTATTAAGGAATCCTTGGAGGTTTATCTCCATCAGTTTACCCGCATCAAGGCCCAGGAGGCTATATTGGATGCAACTCCTTTCGCGGTATATCATGTTATGGCGGGAGATGAGGTGGCCTATGCCAATAAGCTGGGGATGAGCCGTCTTATGGGTATTGGCGCCCAGCCTCAGGATAATAATGAGGTGAAGACAAACCTTAACGAGGTTATAATGAATTACCGTCATACCCCTATATATCGCGGATTTAAAGGTGTGCCTTCCTACAATAAAGAGGTTACTTGGATTACCCAGGCCAAGACCTATGAGGATATTACCACCGTAGTGCCTTTGGATTACAATGGAGATGAAACTGTTCACAGTGTAGTAGCAGTGTCCATGCCTATTGAGGATTTGCGTACCTTGGTGGCTCATGCGGCAGGCTTTACAGCAAAATACAGTCTGAATTCCTTGGTAAGTGCTGGTACCAACTTTAGTTCCATTAAGGATAAGGCTTTGCGCATCGCCAGAAATAAGCATCACATGTTGATTCAGGGTGAAGCGGGAACAGGAAAGCAGCGTATGGCCCATGGTATTCATCAGGCCAGCCCTCGGGCAGCAGGACCACTCATTACCATTCATTGTGGTGATACAACTCCGGAAATTCTGGAACAGGAGCTCTTTGGTGTAGCCCTTAATTCGGAAATCAGCCATCCTGGTAAATTGGAGCTGGCTTCCGGTGGTACTCTCTTTATTGATGAAATAGAGAAAATGCCTAAAAATATTGCCATAGAGCTGGCAGCAGCCCTCAATACCTCTCAGTCCAACCGTGTAGGTGAGGATGTGGACCGTTCTATCGATGTGCGCATTGTGGGGGCATGTGACAGCGATTTGAAGCGTCTTACTGAAAGAGGCTTGTTTGCAAGAGAATTATATGATATCATTTCGAGAAGTGTGATTCGTATACCGTCCCTGAGAAACCGTCGGGAGGATATACGGGATTTGGCAGTTCATATTGTAAATGAGCTGGCCAGTCAGCATCAGATGCCGCAAAAGACCATTGCGGAGGAAACTGTGAATATCCTTACCAATTATGATTGGCCGGGGAATATCAAGCAGCTTCAGGGGGTGCTGGAGGTGGCCTTCTTCAAGACCACAGATGGTGTTATCAGACCTGAGGACATTAACCTTATGGGTGATGTGAAGCCTGATAACAAGTGGAAGGAAGACAAGGATATTTTCGTAAAGGCGTGGAAGGCCGCGGGGGGCAATGTATCCCGTATGGCAAATCTCCTTCACGTAAGCCGTGTTACCCTGTACCGCTATCTAAAAAAGTATGGCTTTGAGAAAAAGTAATTTTGAATAGGAGCGATAAGTTTGCGTTTACGTAGAAAGCCTTGGGTTGACCAGGCTATTCATGATTTTGATGATTTTGTGTTCCCTAAGGATAATCCAGCCTCTGAGGAACAGAAGGGTAAGTGGGCTCAGGTGTTTGACCGTCAGGCTCCCCTTCATGTGGAGCTGGGTACCGGCAAGGGAGACTTTATAAGTCAGATGGCTCTCCGTCATCCTGATATAAATTTCATTGGCATTGAGGCACAGCAGGATGTGCTTTACATGGCTGCAAAAAAAATTCGGGAGCTGGGTATTACCAATGTGAAGCTCCTGGTATTTGATATTAATAATATTGAGACGATTTTTTCTGAAGGCGAGGTAGATCAGTTCTACATCAATTTCTGTGATCCGTGGCCAAAGGCAAGACATGCCAAGCGCCGCCTTACCCATGTGGGCTTTTTGAAGCGCTATTCCAAGCTGCTTAAGCACCCGGGCAAGCTGGTGTTTAAGACAGATAATCGCCCCCTCTTTGATTTCTCACTGGAGCAGTTTGAGGAGGCCGGCCTTCAGGTGGATGATGTGTCCTTTGACCTTCATGCGGAAAATAGACCGGATAATATTATGACTGAGTATGAGCGTAAATTTAGTGGATTTGGTGAAAAAATTAATCGTTGTGAGGTAACCTTCCTTTGAGTAAAGTAGAGCCACTGACACCGCGCAGACAGGGCGTCAAATTATGGAAAAACAACCATGAAGCCATTATGACTCTGGTGATAATATTGCTTATTGCAGGACTTTTTAATGTGTTCAGTTCAACCTTTGTTATGGCTGAAAGGGACTATGGGAGTCCTTATGCATTTTTGCTAAGGCATGCTGTCAGCATGATTTTGGGGCTGATTTTATGCTATGTGGGAGCCAGGGTGGATTACCACAAATGGCGTTCTTTGATAATGCCAGTAACTGTTGTATTGATGGCTTGCCTTTTAGTGGTGCTGCTCTTTACGGCTCCTGTTAATGGTGCCCGCCGCTGGATTCCCCTTCCGGGCTTTTCCTTCCAGCCTGCGGAATTTGCCAAGCTGGTAAGTATTATGCTGGCTGGCTATTATATTTCCTTTAGAAATGGACAGGGCAAGGAGGTCAATCTCTTCAATCGTCAGCTGGGGGTGGTGGGGGCCATGGCCCTGCTGGTTTATGTTGAGCCGGATATGGGTACTGCCTGTATTGTTATGGGTATCCCTATATTGATGCTTGTGGTGGGGGGCCTGCATTTCAGCAAGCTAAAATGGTTGCTTTTGGGTGGACTGATATTGGTGGGCTTTATGATTTACATGCAGCCATACCGCTTGGAGCGTCTAATGGTTACCTATGATCCATGGCCCTATGCCCAGGATCAGGGTTATCAGACGGTAAGGTCTCTGATGTCCATTGGTTCCGGAGGTCTTTTTGGTATGGGCATTGGTCAGGGGCTCAGTAAATATGATTATTTGCCGGAGGCCCATACGGACTTTGCCTTTGCGGTGTTTAGCCAGGAAATGGGCTTTTTTGTGGTTTTGGCTATTTTGATAGTATATATGCTGTTTTGTCGTTATGCGGCAGCTATTGCCATGCAGGCCCAGGATATGTATGGTCAGATGCTGGCTGTAGGGGTATTGCTCCTTATTGGAGGGCAGGCTGTGGCCAATCTCATTATGGTTAGTGGCATGATTCCGGTTGTTGGTGTACCATTGCCATTTATCAGTTATGGTGGTACATCTTTGGTTATGTCCCTTTTTGCCATAGGAATTCTGGTTAACATCAGCAGACAGACAACCATGATAAAGGAAAAGGAGCTTATTCGGGAGGCCCTGAGAAGGGAGCCTAAGCTGATAAGACGAACTGGGCCGCATCTCAGACGAGTGAAATAATTTTTGTATGACAGATGATAGAAGGTAGATGTTGCATGAAAAGGCAGAAGCGTATTGCGTTGGTTAATGATATTACGGGCTTTGGCAGATGTTCCGTTACCGTGGAGCTGCCACTGATTTCCGCCATGAAGATTCAGGCCTGTCCGTTACCCACGGCTATATTATCTGTACATACTGGCTTCGAAAATCCCTTTATTGATGATTATACCCAGCGCATGACTCCCTATATGGACAGCTGGGCCCAGCATAAAATTGAATTTGATGGTATCTGCACTGGCTTTTTGGGAAGTCTGGATCAGATTAATCTGGTGGAGGATTTTATCCATCGTTTCAAGGGAGATAATACCCGGGTTATGGTGGATCCGGTAATGGGGGACTATGGACGGCTTTATTCATCATATACTCCTGAGATGTGCCGGGAAATGCGCCGGCTTTTAAAATGGGCCGATTTGGTAACCCCTAATCTCACAGAGGCTTGCCAGCTGTTGGATGTGGAATATCCGGAAAACGGCAGAATTAGTGAGGACGAACTGGCCAAAATGGCTAAGGCTCTTTCTGAACGTGGTCCTAAGCAGGTGGTAATCACAGGACTTAGTGATGATACCCACATAAAGAACTATCTTTTTGAAAAGGATGGTGTTCAGGGAATTATAAAGAAGGACAAGGTGGGGGATGACCGCTCCGGCACCGGCGATGCCTTTGCTGCTATTGTGGCGGGAAGTCTTGTGAACGGGGAATCTTTGGAGGAAGCGGTAATAAAGGCTGCTGATTTTATTAATAAGGTTCTGGAATACACATGTGAGCTGGATTTGCCATGGAATTATGGATTGGCTTTTGAAGAATTTTTGACTGAGCTAAAATAAGTGTGATATACGGGGTGGCAGTATGATAGTTTATGCAACTCATGCCGGCGGCAGATATTTGCAAGTGGCCGACAGTTTAAAGGAACAGCCAGAGGGCACGCGGGGAATATATGTAAATCTCACAAATAAATGTAATTGTGCCTGTACCTTTTGTCTGCGGAATATGAAGGAAATGGCAGAGCAGAGCTCTCTTTGGCTAAAGGAAGAGCCTTCTGTCCCTGAGGTTAAGTCGCTTCTAGATGAGTTACCTTGGGATATGGTATCGGAAATTGTTTTCTGCGGCTTTGGTGAGCCCACCTGCCGACTTGATGCAGTGGTGGAGCTTTTAAAGTATGTTAAGGACACACATCCTGAAGTGAAAACCCGTCTTAATACCAACGGCCTTTCTGATTTGATGTATGGGCGCAGCACAGCTGGTGATTTTGCCGGGGGAATTTTGGATACGGTTTCTATCAGCCTGAATGCTTCCAACAAGGAACGTTACTTGGAGCTGACCCGTGCCAAGTATGGTATTGAGTCCTTTGATGCCATGCTGAAATTTGCTGTGGACTGCAAGGAATATGTGCCAAATGTGGTAATGACCGTGGTGGAAAAGGTGGAAAATCAGCAGGAAATTGATCTTTGCCAGAAGATTTGTGATGACCGGGGGCTGAAGCTTCGGGTTCGTATATATGAGGACAGCTAAGAAATGAAACAACTTATTATGATCAGGGGCGGCGGTGAGCTGGCCACAGGCATTGCCCATCGGCTGTATAACTGTGGCTATAAGGTGCTGATGCTGGAGCAGCAGTATCCTTCGGCCATTCGTAGAAATATTGTATTTTCTGAGGCTATTTATGACGGTGAGACCACCGTGGAAAGGGTTACCTGTTATAAAGCTGACGACGCCAAGGAGGCCAGCAAAATGCTTAAAGAAGGCAAGCTGGTTATCATGGTGGACCCGGGGTTGGAATCCCTGAAGGTGTTTAAGCCAAAGGTACTGGTAGATGCTATTTATGCTAAGCGCAATCTTGGCACCAATAAGGATATGGCCTCGTTGACTATTGGTATTGGTCCTGGATTTGTGGCAGGTCAGGATGTGACCTGTGTTATTGAAACTGCCAGAGGACACAATCTGGGGCGTATTCTTCACGATGGTATTGCACTGCCGGAGAAGGATATAGCTGAGGCCAGGGCTATTATGAGGGCATCCCACTCTATTAATTCTCCATGCGACGGTTATCTGGAGGCAGGCCATCCTACAGCTTATATTATCGACAAGGATGAGCTTATTGGCCGCCTTCATGTGGATGGTGGTCATGTATTGGAGATAAGAACCCCTATTGCCGGTGTACTCAGAGGTATGCTTCACGATAATTGCCCCGTGCGTACTGGGCTTAAGATTGCGGAGATTGATCCCAGCACCAAGCCAGCCAACTGTATGAGTATTTCAGCCAAGACCCGTTGCGTATCAGGGTCAGTTCTGGAGGTAATAGTGGGATGGGAGCATACTCATGTGAAGAAGTCACGGTTGTTACCATGGAAGAATAAATAGAGGATGATAAAATGGCTTATATTGTAACTAAGCTGCTGACCACCGAAAAGAGTACAGAATTCTTTTTGATAGGCAGTTTTTCGGACATGAAACAGGCAGCGGCTGCTGCTACAGATGAATACAAGGAGTACAACAAGCAGGCTTCCTTTATGAATCTGGAAATGATTAATGAATGGCTCAGTACCCGTGGCGAATATTCCTTCCGTAAGGATAGAAACAACCGCCTTCAGCTGGACATCAGTATAGCTGAGGAAAATCAGATCATTCAAAAGGATCATCAGCGTATTTTCACCTGTACCGATGCGGATTCGGAGTTTGTAAAGCTCAGTGGAGCCTTGGTTTCTGATGGTGAGAAGAAAGCTGAGATTTAAAAAACTCAAAAAAATATTTGACAAATATCATATATTGAGGTAATATACTCGTGTTGGTTATTTAAGACCGACCATGACTCAGTAGCTCAGCTGGATTAGAGTACTTGACTACGAATCAAGGGGTCGGGGGTTCGAGTCCCTCCTGGGTCACCATTGCATATTAAGCGCAGAGCATTAGCTTTGCGCCTTTATTTTGTGCTGTTTTGTCTTATACTTAGAAAGCTGTTAAAAAGTGAATTGGATTCATTAATTGTGAATCTAAGGAGGTAATGTAATGGCAGGACATCCAGAGTCGTTAGATAATACAGAGATGCAGGAAAATCGTGGCGAAAAGCTGGGCCGTCGTGAGCAGAAAAAGATTAAGGCCCGTAATGATATATTAAATGCAGCGGTGATTCAATTCAGTGAAAGGGGCTTTCAGGCTACCTCCATTGCAGACATTATGAATGCGGCGGATATGGGACTGGGAACCTTTTATAACTATTTTAATTCCAAGGAGGATATTCTCATTAGTCTGCTGAACCGCTTTGCAGGTACTATGTCCGAGGAGCTCCATGGATTGATGAAGACCAGTCCTGGCTATAAGGTAATTCTTAAGGAAATGGTAATGCTTACGGCAAGGCTGGTGGGAGAGAACAGATATCTTTTGCCTTTGCTTTTTACCGGGGCCATGACTCAGTCAAATCCACGGGGTGGGCACAAGATTGATATGCCGGCACCGGAATTTATGGGAAAGTTTCTTGATCTTCTGAAGGCCGGGCAGGCCAGTGGGGAGTTCAGAAATGATATTTCTCCGGAAATTATGGCGGAAATGTTTCATTCCATGTTTCAGGCGGCAGCCTTTAGTCATATTCCAGTGACATTTGAGAAGAACATTGAAATGAAGCTGACCTTGCTTTTGGCGGGAATCTGCAGTAAAGAATAATATTGTGTGTGATTATTTTATATAGGGTTATATTTAGGTGATTTTAAGATGATTAGTGTTACAAAGCTGTTGTTTAAGAGAGAGTATTATGGGGATTCTTTAAGATATACAAAGAGTGCCCACGCTCAGAAAAATGGTGCCGGTGAGGGCATGGGGCCTGTTGTAGTGTGGAATTCCACCAAGACCTGCAATTTAAAATGCCGTCATTGTTACATGAGCTCCGACAACAAGAAGTATCAGAATGAGCTTACCACTGAGGAGGCCAAGAGCTTTATCGATGATTTGGCTGACTTCAAGGTGCCTGTGCTGCTTTTTTCCGGTGGGGAGCCATTGATTCGTCCTGATTTTTTTGAGTTGGCAGAGTATGCCCAGAAGAAGGGAGTTCGCCCGACCCTCTCTACCAACGGTACCCTTATAACCCGTGAGGTGGCCCAGCGTATTAAGGATATTGGCGTGGGATATGTGGGTATTTCCCTGGATGGTTTAAAGGATGTAAATGACAAGTTTCGGGGCGTTGACGGCGCTTATGAGAAGGCCATGCAGGGCATTCAGAACTGCGTGGCTGTAGGCCAACGTGTAGGCCTTCGCTTTACCATTAATCATCATAATATTCAGGAGCTGGATAATATTTTCGACTTTATTGAGCGTGAAAATATTAACCGTGTATGCTTCTATCATCTCGTTTATTCCGGCCGTGGCAATGCCATGATGGATGAGGATGTTACTCCTGAGGAATCCCGTCGGGCTATGGATATTATTATCCGTCGTACCAAGGATTTTGAGGAGAGAGGACTTGAGAAGGAAATTCTCACTGTAGATAATCACTGTGATGGTGTTTATATGTACTTAAAGGCATTGTCTGCAGGAGATGACAAGCTGGCCGCCCAGATAAAGGAATTTATTTCCATGAACGGTGGCAACCGCTCTGGTATTGCCTTTGGCGAGGTGGATCCATTCGGCTATGTCCATCCTGATCAGTTTACCCAGCATCACACCTTTGGCAATGTTCGGGATAAGAAGTTCAGTGAAATTTGGACCGACACCAGTCATCCGATAATGGCAGGTCTGAAGGATAGGAAGCATCTCTTAAAGGGACGCTGCAGCCAGTGTAAGTTCCTTGATAACTGCAACGGCAATTTCAGAACCCGTGCAGAGGCCCGTACCGGGGATTTTTGGGAGTCTGATCCTGCCTGCTATCTTACTGATGAAGAAATTGGCCTTGCCGGAGGTAATAAATAATGATAGTTTCCTGGAACGTAACAAATGCCTGCAATATGTTTTGTGACCACTGCTACCGCGAGGCGGGCTGCAAGGCGGAGGAGGAGCTTTCCACTGAGGAGGCCAAGACCTTGCTGGAGCAGATTGCCAGAGCAGGCTTTAAGATAATGATATTTTCCGGCGGTGAGCCTCTTATCCGCCCAGATATTTTAGAGCTGGTTTCTTATGCTACCTCTCTCGGACTTCGCAGTGTATTTGGTACCAATGGTACTCTGATTACTCTGGAAATGGCTCAGAAGCTAAAGGATGCAGGTGCTATGGGCATGGGAATTTCCCTTGATTCCATGGATAAGAAGAAGCACAATGAGTTCCGTAAGTTTGAAGGGGCCTGGGAAGGTGCCGTTCAGGGTATGAGAAACTGCCGCGCTGTGGGACTGCCATTCCAGATTCATACCACTGTAATGGACTGGAATAACCATGAGCTGGAGGCAATTACGGATTTCGCTGTGGCAGAGGGGGCTGTGGCCCACCATTTCTTCTTCCTTGTGCCAACGGGCCGGGCCAAGACAATTGAGGCTGAGTCCCTGCGGGCAGAGCAGTATGAGGAAACCCTTACCCGTATTATGAAAAAGCAAACTGAGGTGGATATTGAATTGAAGCCTACCTGTGCTCCGCAGTTTATGCGCATTGCCGCTCAGATGGGAATAAAGACCCGCTTCCGTCGGGGATGTCTGGCAGGTACGGCATATTGTATTATCAGCCCACGGGGTAAGGTACAGCCATGTGCATACCTTAACATGGAGCTGGGGGATGTACGGGAGACTCCATTTGATGAGATTTGGAAGAATAATGAGGTGCTGAATACCTTGCGTACCCTTGAATATAAGGGGGGCTGCGGTGAATGCGAGTTCAAGAGAGCCTGCGGTGGTTGCCGGGCAAGGGCAGCATATTACCATGAAGGTGACTATATGGCAGAGGAGCCATGGTGTCTGTATCATGGACGTAAAGGGTAAGTTATCATATTTTATTAAAAAGGGCGGGGGCTGCTGGCTGTAACAATTAGGGCATGAGTCGTTAAGAAATTCTTTTGTTCGTACCTTAGTTTTAGTGGGAAAAATCATTTGTTTGAGCGAAGCAAGGCTAATACTGTAATGGCGAAGCGAGTTATGATTTTTTCCACTATATAATCGAACAAAAAATTTTAGGCTCATGACCGACGTTACAGAAAGTAGCCCTCGCCCTTTTTTATTATTGGAAAAATCAACTAACTGCGATATAATATAGTTTAATATTGACAAAAACAGTATCTGAGCTAGGTGATTTTATGATAAAGATTATTTTTTCGGACATGGATGGTACCCTGTTGGATGAAAACGGGGAGCTGCCCGTGGAATTTCCGGAGGTTATGGCAGAGCTGAAGAAGCGGGGGGTTATATTTGCACCTTCCAGTGGCCGCCAATATTTTGCCCTTTTGGAGCAGATGGGGGAATACAAAAACGAGTTTATGTTTCTGGCGGAAAATGGGGCATTTAATATATACAAGGAAAAGGAGATCTGTTCCTCAGTCCTTGATATGGATTTGGTGCATCGTGTAATCGCCGAAGCGGATAAGCATCATTTCTTTGCCATTCTTTGCGGCAAGAAAAATGCCTATGCCAGAAAGGAATGGGAGCCATATATCCATGAGGCCCGCCGTTTCTTTACCCACAGTATTTTTGTGGATAGCTTTGATGATGTGGATGATGAATTTGTTAAGATTGCCTTTGCAGATTGTGAGGGACTTGATGCAGAGCACAATCTTATGCCGGTATTAACACAGTTTGAGCCGGAGCAGCAGGTGTCACTTAGCAGCAACTACTGGGTGGATATACTCAATCCAGGTATCAACAAGGGCTGGGCCATAAAACACATTCAGGAAAGATTCGGCTTCAAACCTAAGGAATGCGCCGCCTTTGGCGACTACATGAACGATTATGAAATGATGCAGTCGGTGTATTACAGCTACGCCATGGAAAATGCTTATCCTGAGCTGAAAAAAGTGGCAAGGTTTACCACCAAGAGTAATGCAGAACATGGCGTTATATATCAGATAAAGGAATTTATTAAGCAAGGTTTGATTTAAGAGAGTTTTAGATAAATAGATATTTGGGTATTTTAGGGGTAGAGGAGAAACGTGTATGAAATTTGACTATCATATGCATTTTGAAAAAGGCGATTATGATGTTGACTGGGCCAAGGGCTTTTTTGAGGCAGCAGCCAAAAGGGGCTTGGATGAAATCGGTATCTCCGAGCATAGCCATACCTTTCCGGAGTTTAAGCAGCTTTATTATGATGATTTGATTTTGGATGATTCCTTTGTGGGGAAATTTCAGCAGCAGTGGCTGAAGTCAAATAAGTTCAAGCATACTCTGGATGACTATTTTGAATTTATGGAAAAGCTAAAGTCTGCCGGCTATAATGCCAAGACCGGAATTGAGGTGTGCAATTTCCGGAATCAGGAGCAGGTTGCAGAGATTTTAAAGGAGTACAATTTTGATTACATTATCGGCTCTATTCACTTTATCCGTGGCTGGGCCTATGATTCTGAGGAAATTATGGCGGAATGGAACCATCACACTTTGGATGATATTTACGAGGCCTATACCCAGGAAATTGAGCACATGGTGACCAGCGGCCTTTATGATGTGCTGGGACATCCATATAATATCCGTCTTTACCGCATGATTCCTTACTTTGATGCCACTCCATATCTGGAAAGGGCAGTGGCGGCATTAAAGAAGGCCAATATGTGCGTGGATGTAAATACGGGTACAGTGTACCGTTATCCAATTGCGGAAATAACTCCGTACTACAAGTTTATGAAGCTGGCCGCCAAGGCTGATTTGCCAATAATAACCAGCTCTGATGCCCACAAGCCGGAGGACTGCGGCAGCTACATTGACGAGGCCATTGACTACGTAAAACGCTATGGCTATACCCAGGGGGTAACCTTCGACAAGCGCAAGCGCATCATGGTGGATTTAGGGTAATTGTAGGGCAGGGGTAAAGCCTAATCATTGAAAATGCACTGCATTAGATGTATAATGCAATTAAAGATACATGATATGGAGGTGCTACTCATGGCTTCAACGAACTTTACCTGTCGAATAGATAATAGTGTGAAAGCCCAGAGTGAGGCGGTTTATAATGAATTGGGGATGAATTTGACAACTGCCATAAATGTTTTTTTGCGTGAGTCTATTCGGGTGGGCGGTTTCCCTTTTGATGTGAGATTAAATAGCCCTAATAAAGAAACAATTGCGGCTATGGTTGAAGCAGAAGGTTTAGCCCATGACAATACTGTTAAAAAGTATGATGTGGAAGAGGCATTGGCAGAATTGAAAAGATGAAAAAGCAAGTAATTTGGACCGGTCAATTTAAGAAGGATTATAAATTGGCTATGAAGCGGCATTTGGATATCAATTTATTGGATGATGTCATCAGGAAATTGGCCAATAGTGAAAAATTGGACGATAAATACAAAGATCATGAGCTTAGTGGCAATTGGGCCGGGCATCGAGAGTGTCATATTTTGCCAGACTGGTTGTTAATATACCGTATTGATGAGGATGTTATTACGTTGACTTTGACCAGGACTGGCACTCATAGTGACTTGTTTTAAAAAGTGAATATTTTATTTTTTGGTAAATTTTTTTATATATAATCTAGAACTGCGGTCAGAATGAGAAATCATTTTGACCGCTTTTTTTGCAGTTACTACAGAACCGCAAGACAGCACGAGTCTACAATGTGCCGAATAAGATAAATGTCTTGCGGGGGGGGACAAATGTGCTAGCATGATATAGGGGATATATTTATTGTTACTTTTTAGTTGCAAGGTGTCTAATATTCACAGAAAGTCTTTTTTCTGCGAGCATAGGCATGTTTCAACTTTATTTTTTACGGAAAGGAGACTTCCTTTTATGTTTTACTTTATGGGGGATAGAAATATTTTAGCTAATCACACTTTTTATAGCACTTAGCGAGTTTTGGATATTTTTTATAAATAATTCAGGTTCAATTTGTGTAGAATTCATGTTGGAGACATCGTGAGCATAAATTATTAAGGCGTTTTTCCAAGGAGGTACTATGCTGCAGTGTCGGATATAAAAGTTATCGAGTTGAATTGTCCTGGTTGTGGAGCACGTGTGTCAATATCGCAAAAGGAATGTGATTGGTGTCATCGCCCTATAGTTATTTCGACTTACAATAGTGTGATGAATATGTCTTTTGGAGAAGTTAATAAGTATATTGAAACGTATAAGTCTTTAGAAATGAACTCGTCTAATGTATCAGGGCTAAATAAGGCGATGGGAATATGTTATTTAAAACTTAGATTTTACAAAGAGGCATTGAATGCTTTCCATCGAGCCTTTGAAAATGATTTTACTGATGACGAGGCGGCGTTTTATGCAGCCGTTTGTGCTTTGGGTGGAAAAAAGGCTTTCGTTAATAAAAGGGAGGAGATAGATAAGGCGTTACAATATATAAATGCTGCAATTTCAATAAAATGCAAGGGGATTTATTATTTTTTTTTATCGTATATCAAATATGATTATTTTGAACGAAAACGATTTAAAAGCGAGCCTAATTATCGTGAGTGCTTAGCCGTGGCTATGGAGCATGGTTTTTCGCATTTGGATAAACAATATCTTTTTGAAATGCTAAACATAAATGCCCCCAAAACATTAGACATATAATTTAAGGAGATGCTTATTATGGGATTAACAGAACAAGAATTACAAGGTTTATACGTAGGTCGTACAAAGGAACAGATTGATGTTATTAATTATTTCTGCCGAGATGCAGGTTGTATGACAAGCAATATTAATGACGATGAATTTAAAAAAATAGTATCAAATCATTGCAATCTCGATGAAATAAAGATAAAGGCTATCGATGCTCTAGGTATAGACGAGGATGAAACTAATGAAATTGAGCCAGTTGTTTTTCACGGGTATGATTTTGGTGAAGACTCATTGGTGCATCATTGTGCTAATGGTGAATGGGTAAGTTCCATCTACCAAATAACATGGATTTTTTTCAGTTCATCGCAAATATTCATATATCGATATTTTTATGAATTAGATCAAGGCGATTCAAACGAGTGTACTAGTGAATACTTTTATAAAGATGTTACTTCTTTCTCAACTGAATCATCGACAACTACAGTGAATGAGGGTGATCGTGAAATTAAAATAAAGGATGATACATTTTTTGTGGTTGTTCCAGGAGATAAATTGAAAGTAGCGATGAATACATCGTTAACTGATCGCAATCGTGATATTATTCAGGCAATGAAACAGAAATTACGTGAAAAAAAGGGGTAAAATAAATTGCAAAGAAGAAGGCATTGTTTTGCCTTCTTCTTTGCAACAATTACATTAAAGGTGTTGGAAATGATTGATAATGAGTTGCCGGTTTATGAAAATAATCCTATAGCAAACAAACTGAATGCACCAGAAAATAAATTATTTCGACCAACTATTTTGTGGAAAAAAATATTGCTGTTAACGATTATTATTGTTGTGGTAACAACGCTATGTTCTATAGTTATAAAGAAAATAATAGATATAAGTGGATATTCTGCGTGTAAAACAATATATATTTATTTTTTTTTACAGAGTTTAGTAATTATCATATATCTTAAAAATATTTTAATTTTATTAATTCGTATATATCAAAAATATGCACGTTCTGAAACTAGATTACGGTGTCTGTACACGCCAAGTTGTTCTGAATACGCAATACTTGCACTGAAGAAATATGGAGTTTTCATTGGAGTCATTAAGGCTATTGGACGACTAAGACGTTGCAAGCCACCGGGAGGTATTGATTATCCTTGAATTAATTAGACTCAGCATGAGGGGAGTGCATAATTTGTGAATTTTTTCACCAAAAATAAAAATGAAGTAGCTTATAATGGTGGTAGTAAAAACTGGGCAGATGTTATAAAGAACACATCTCCTATGAATTTCTTGATATGGCGACAGCCTGAAGAAGATTTTAATACTAATTCAACCCTTGTGGTGATGCCAGGAGAAAAAGCAATTTTTGTAAAAGGGGGGGAGATTGAGCAAGTATTTGATAGTGGGACATATATTTTATCTACTGAGAACTATCCAGTTATCAGTAGATTGCGGAATGTTTTTACTGGCGGAGTAAGTATTTTCAACTGTGTAGTTTATTTTGTTCGTGAGACTGATAGCACGGAAATCAGATGGGGAACGGATACACCAGTTCAAGTGAGAGATAAAGTATGGGGAATAAGAACGGAGGTAAAAGCTCGAGGATCATATAAAGTAAGGGTAGACGATCCTGAAAAGTTGTTAAAAAAACTAATTGGTAATAATGTTATGTATCATGATTGGAGTGATATGGAGGCATATTTCCATAATGAATTTCAAGGCCAAATAAAGACATTAATATCAAAGGTGTTGAATTCATTTGAACAAGAGTTAATTGGTATTGATGCTCATATAGATGATATAGGAAAGATGGTAACACCAAAAATAGATTTGGCGCTTGCTGAATATGGGTTAAAATGCGTTAAATTTTCCATAGCTGCATTAGATGTAACACACGATAAATATGATGAAATTGATAAATCGCAGATAGATTCTATAGGAAAAATAAAGGTTGCGCAAGGTGATAAAAAAGTTATGGACATTCTTGGTGACAATTGGACTAAACAACAAATGGTAAATGTTTTTTCTGATATTGCAAATAATCAAGGTATGGGAACCATTGGAACTGAGTTAGGGTTAGGAATTGCTGCAGGTAATATGTTGAGTAGTGTGGCCAATAATACCTTTTTGCGAGGTAACGATATTGGAAATTCACAACAAGAGTTATCAAAGATTGACAAAGATGATGTCATAAATGTTTTCCAAACATTAAAAAATATGTTTGATGCGGGATTAATCGACCAAGTTGAATATGATGCAAAAAAAAGAGAACTCTTAAGTAGGATGTGAAGGAAATGCAATATAGTACAGGACTGTTGTTCCTGCTAAAAATGATTTTTATTATTGTTTTTAATATCATTTTCTTTCTTTTTTGTGATTTTTCTAATAATAATAGCAATACCACTTGGACCGCATATGTGTTTGTTCATGTTTCGTATTGTTCACTTATATGTGTTCCTAAAATGGTAATTAAAATCAAAAATTCATGTATATTAGGTTTGCCTATGTATGGCATTTCGCTTATTTATTTCGTTGTTATTCTGTTGACCTCTATGTGGTTCTTTGTTAACAATGATATATCATATAAGTACTGTTTAACTACTTATATTATGGTAACAGGACTATATTTATCAATAATGATAGTGTATATACTAGCAAATCAGCATACTAAGAAAAATACAAATATTTAACTTGAATAATTCACCACATCAAAAAAACCAATATATCCATTGTGACGGCAGAATAAGCATAAAATGCGCTTGACGGGATAAATTTGATATTAAAAATGGGCACCCGCTTTGTGGATATCTTCTAAACTGTTTTTTACACCACGCTGATGGGGGCTAAGGCACCTTTTTCTAAGGTCGGCAAGCAACCGCAACACTATGATATCTCCCACCACCTATTAAATTGTGGTGGTATATCCTTTGGAGAATTTTCGCAAGTAATAGAGATGAAATACCTGGATGTTTTTTGTTTGGGAAGAAGCCTATCAATTTTATAAATATGGATAAAGAATGAATAGAATACTTTGTATTGAAAGTCTGCAAAATTATTGCTGACGGATAAGCCAATATTATGGACAGAAACTTTTAGTGAAGAATACAGTCAAGTAAATGGTGGATTGAGGAACAGCTAGGTAGAAAAAATGCTCGATGATAACTATATCTATATAGCAGACAACAACTAATAGCAAATGATAGTAGATGCTTTTGAAAAAGGGACTGCGGCAGCAGTCCCTTTTTGACGTATATATGCTGATTAATGCAAAGCTGTTGGTGGCTTTGGAATATTCAGTGCCACGGACTGTTTTATGAGAGCCTTTTCGCTCATGTCCTTGGAGCTGTGGTTTTTCCACACCCGCTGGAGGGTGGTGACGAAGGCACCTGGAGAAATGGAGCTTTCCAGTTGCTCCTGAACCTTTTTCTGGAGCATTTCATGGAAAGGCTGGTCCAAGGTTATGGTACGCTGGGCCAGAAGAATCTGCAAATTTGTATCCACCAGATAAAGGTGCATAACGGGATCATCCAAGTCGGCGATGCATGGCTTCATGCCAGGTGGCAGCAGATGGATACCCAGAGGGGAATCTCCCCAGCCCTCTTTAAAAATGCCGTCAATTTTGTAGAGGAAGAATACAATGCCCTCAGCTTCAAAAAGTCCCAGCTCCATGGCCCCGGTGCGGAAGGCCTCGGTGGCAATTACATCTGTATGGCTCAGCTGCAGAATGAACATGGCACCGTTGGAATCAATCTGAAACAGTCCGCCGTCCCCCTGATTATGGATAGGCAGCGGAAATTTTTCCCCCACCTGAAAATTTGTATAATTCATGGCTATACCCCCTATATTACTGAAAAGAAGTTTATCATATCCGGGAATATCCCACAAGGTTACACTGGTTATCTGTAAAAAATTACCATTTTATGATAAAATATATACTGCTGAAGTATTTGTATCTCTTTATTCGTTTTTGAATTTAAGGGGATGATGAAGGAGTGATATATTATGATACGCCGATTCATAGCCAGCTTAGTTTTTATGTGCAGCCTCATGATGATGTTTGCTGTGGGTTATGCTGCCAATGATAGTGCAGAATGGTATTGGATTTCCTCCGATGATAAATACAGTAAGTTTTATGCCCCCGGTAAGGTGCAGGTACTGCGCTCCTTTGGAAATATTGCGGTACAGATAAGTGCCTGGACCAAGACCACCTACAGTCCTGCCGGGGCTCAGGAGACACTTAATAATTACGGTATTAAGGATATTAACCCTGGCCAGCTGGCCTACAGTCTGGCTGAGGTGGAGGTTAATCCCCAGAACCGTACACTGGCCTATTTGAACGAGTCCTTTTATGATAAGGATGACAATAAGCTGTGGGAGAAGGTGTACAGCCCAGTTCGCCCAAAGGAAATGAATTCCCAGGAGTTTGATGAGGATTTCTATTGTTATATTGTGGACAGCATTTTCAGCCAGGGAGAAAATGAGCGCCGTAAGGCAGATGATCGTTGGCTCCAGTTGTGGCAGGATGCCCCTAATGGCGGCGGTGTGGTTTACAGTATGGCAGATACATCCACCATGCGTCTGAAGGGTCAGAATATTATTTTTTGGGAATGGCAGGAAAAGAAATCTTCTGCCAGCGAAGTGGAAAGTATCATCTTCCAGAAAAAGGCCGTAAATATTCCAATGTATACGGAAAAAGTGATTCGGGTTATGACCTGGAATGCCACCACTGGCTGGAAGGATATAACCAACACCACTGATGGTATGTACCATGTGATTGAGGCTGGTACCAACAGTGAAAAGGCCCTTAAAGCTCTCAAGGTTTATGAGGGCGGGCATGAAAGCTGGGTAAAGCGTTATAGCTTGGACAATGAATAACTGGCTTTCATAAATAGTTTTTGAGGTGATTTCGTGCCAATAAAGATACCGAATAACCTTCCAGCAACGAAGATTCTGGAGGGGGAGAATATTTTCGTTATGGATTCTGACCGTGCATACAGTCAGGATATACGACCACTGAAGTTATTGATTTTAAATCTTATGCCCATAAAGCAGGTGACGGAGACTCAGCTGCTGCGCCTGTTGGGTAACACCCCACTTCAGGTTGAGGTGGATTTTATCTATACCGAGTCCTATTTGCCTACTCATACCACAACGGATTATTTAACTGAGTTTTATGGTACCTTTGCAGAGGTTCGTCATAAAAAATACGATGGATTTATTATAACCGGTGCTCCAGTTGAGCAGATGCCATTTGAGGATGTGGCCTACTGGGAGGAGGTGGCGGAAATCATGGAGTGGAGCAAGTCCCACGCCTATTCCACCTTCCATATTTGCTGGGGAGCCCAGGCCGGGTTATATTATCATTATGGTATAAAAAAATATGATGTGGCTCCGAAGATTTTTGGGGTATATAAGCATCATCTTTGTGTGGAGAATGAACGACTTTTCCGTGGCTTTGACGATGAGTTCTATGTTCCTCATTCCCGTCATACGGAGGTACGCAAGAAAGATATTGAACGGATTCCTGAGTTGACCATTATGGCTGAGTCCGACGAGGAGGCTGGAGTTTATGCCATTGCCAATCTGGATAAGCGTCAGTTCTTTATCACGGGGCATGCGGAGTATGATCCGTTGTCTTTGAAGGCAGAGTATGACCGGGATATGGCTGCGGGAATGCCAAATGTGAATGTACCATTAAATTATTATCCCGATGATGACCCTACCAAGCCACCTATTGTAAGATGGCGTTCGGTGGCCAATCTGCTTTTTGCCAACTGGCTTAACTATTATGTATATCAGGAGACTCCATATGAACTGGATACCCTTACTCCGTCGGATGACAGGGTTTAAGGGGGGCATTTTTTCATAAGTTTTTCATTTTGACGAGTTAAAGTAAACTTTTGAAGATGTATATATGGAGGCATATTTTGTTATGAAAAAGTCTGTAGTTATCTTATTTGCAATTCTGTGTACCTTGTGGACAGCTGTGGCTAGTGCCAGCCCACAGATGGATGAATCAATCTTTAAGTGGGTCCAGTCTTCTGCAAGGTGCGATTACTTCTTTAATATGCAGCAGATTTGCTATGGTAAGGACGATAAGGGAAATATCGATTTCAATAAATTGGTCGTACCAGTAATAAAAATATACGACTATCTTATGATTGACGATGTGGTTTCTAAGCGCCGCTGGAATGGTAACTCCGTGGAGGGATTTAGCGATTTGGTAGGTGCTGCAGAGTATTATGAAATTAATCTTCAGGATATGACTGTTTATTTTAAGCAACAGGATTTCCTTGATTCCACCTTTACTGCATTGGCAGGAAATAGACCTGACCGCACCGTAAAGCTGGATACCCTCTCAGAAAAGAGCTTTGACCGGATGTTTTACAACAGAATCATTGATTATGCCATGCGCAATAGGGTGAAGCTGGCTCTACGGAGCAACAAGAATGCTGAAAATGAGCTTTTGGTCAAAATGCAGGCAGAGCAGGATGAATACAGGGCTCAAAACAAGGCTACTGATTCCCGGGACAATGAGGAACTGAACGAAGAGGATGCTGCCAAGGTTAAGGCAGCTGTTGAGGCTCAGAATAAAGATAATAAAAAGGAAAAAAGCAAGAAGGTCAAGAAAGACGATGAGTAAGACATAGTCGGATGTTTTGTGTGACTGACCAAATGAGGGATGATGAGTATGTCAAATGAATTTACTTTTGTGGTGGAGAAGAAATGCCCTGTCTGCGGCAAGGAAACAAGAGTTGTAAAGGTTAAATCCAGACTGATGATTTCCCGTACAGATGATGATTATTGCAACCATTATCGGGATTTTAATCCTTATTATTACACTATCTGGGTGTGCGAGCATTGCGGCTTTGCTGCAGATGAAAAGCATTTTTTGATGCCGCTGCCTGAAAGACATCGTGATTTAATGGCAAAATTCCTGCACGACAGGCGGGTGCGGTTTATCTTTTCTCCAGATAGAGGCCTGCCTGAGGCTATTGCTTCCTATCAGCTGGCTATTTATTGTGCTGAGGCTATTCAGGCACCAGCATCCCGGGTTGCTGGTCTGTCACTGCGTTTGGCTTGGGTGTTCCGTACCATGGGCATTAAGGATCAGGAGATGGAATGGACACGAAAGACTGTACAGTTATATGAGCGTGCGCTTATGACAGAGCGCTTCCCAGTTGAGAGCCTCTCTGATAATATGGTTATGTATCTTTTGGCAACGATGTTTAATCGCCTTGGTGATCGGGAGCATTGTACCCAGTATTTGGGCAGAATGATTAATGACAAAGAGCTTAAGATAAGTGACAACAAGCTCTATAATGATGCCCGCAAGCTGTGGCAGGACATTCGTGCTGAAGAGGCTGAGCTGCAGAATGCCATGGAAGCATCGGCCAAAAAGTAATTTGATAATTAAGGGATGACCAATAATGGATTTACCTGTAGCTATAATAGAAGCTGCACAGAATATTGACTGGGGTCAGGTTTCGGAAGTTATAGAGGACTATGGCCCGGTAGTTCAGGTGATACAGCATACCTGGAGTCATCAGTCACTGATGGACATTATGAATGGCAGTATTTCTGTACCAGATTCTGTTATTAATGATGCTTTGGAGCATCGTTTGAGCAACGGCGACTATAATGTAAAAACTATGACGGTTGCTTCCCACGAAAATGGGAAGATAGATATTAAAGCAGATACCAAAAAACTGGGACGTATTGAGGTTTCCGGTACTATTGAGGAAATGGTTCATAATATGGATGATTCTCATGTCACCTTCAAGGTGAAGGAAAGAGCCCTTAAGGATCACGGTTTGGCCTCGTGGTTTATTTCACGTATGTCTCTGTCCATGGTACAGAATATCTTTGGCAAGATTGAAGTGGAGGATATACCAACCACCATTAAGGGCAATCAGGTGACTGTGGATTTAAAGCCAGTACTGGAAAATACAGAGCTGGCTACCACAGAGCTTAGGGGCCATCGCCTGTTGGATTTGTTTAGAGTCGAGTCAGCCACTCCTCACGAAGGGTATATTACCGTTAAGACCAAGGTGGATGTACCTGACGATGTTAAGGAAATGGCGTTAAATGTTTTGCGTTGATAAGAGTGTTTAATGTAGAGAGAATATGAAAAAATTATTTGTGTTATTTATATGCCTTATATGTCTGTTTGGGGCAACAGACACTACGGAAGCCAAGAAGGTAAATAACAGCACCTCCAAGGGCAAAATCGTATTTATTCCACATGATAACAGACCAGTATCAGATGAGATGGCGGCTGATACCGTCAGAAAGCTGGGTTATGAGGTGATAGTACCTCCCGATGACCTTTTGGGCAATAAGGATAATATGGGGAACCCAGAAAATCTTTGGATGTGGCTGGAAAAAAATACAACAGTAAAGAGAAGCCCAAGTAAACTTGAGCAGAAGCGTTTTCATACCGGCGGTAAGATTTGGGGGCTGGATCCTGAAATCAAGGCCATTGTAATTTCTGCTGACAGCATGATCTACGGTAGTCTGGTCAGCTCCAGAAAGCACGATATTACAGAACGGAAGCTGAAGGAACGAGTGGCAAATTTTGCCGATTATAAGTATCGCCATGATGATGCCAAGCTTTACGTATTTTCTTCTGTGATGAGAACGCCTACCTCTGGGGAAAATTCTGGTTCCCAGGAGCCAGAGTATTACAAAGCCTACGGCTATGACATTTTCCGCTATACTGCCCTAAAGGACAAGGCTGATGCCAAGGGCCTAACCTCCAGGGAGAAGAAGGAACTGGAATTTTTGATGGAGCTCATCCCTTCTGCTTATCTTAGGGATTGGGATAACCGTCGTGGCAAGAACTATCGCGTAAATGAAGGACTGATAGATTTGGCCGCTAAGGGCAAATTTGAATGTCTTGCCTTGGGAAGGGATGATAATGCAGCCTGGTCTCAGACCCACATGGAGGCACGTCATCTCAGGGATTACACCCAGAAGAAGAGCGCTGAAACGGTACAGAACATTGCTGGTATTGATGAGCTGGGACTGCTGCTTTTGACCAGAGCTGTGAATGAAATTGAGAAAAAGCAGCCAGTGGTTACTGCTGATTACAATTGGGGCAGTGGCAAATATCTTATTCCTGCCTATTCAGATGAACCTGTGGATACCACGGTGCGTGCCCAGGTACAGCTATTGGGCGGCCAATATGTGGATAACGGGAAAAATGTGGATTTGCTGTTGATGGTGAATACAAACCCTACAGGAGCAAATTTGGGTGCCAACTGGTACAGCAACAATAAAAAGATTCGTCCTGATGTGAAAACCTTTGTCTCCTATATGGAGCGGGCCATTAATCGGGGAGAACCAGTGGGGGTTGCGGACGTTTCCTTTGTAAATGGTTCTGATAATTCTCTTATGGAGGAATTACGGGATAAGGATATGCTTTATAAGCTCCAGTCCTATTCTGGTTGGAATACCCCAACCAACAGTATTGGCTATGCCCTGGCTCAGGGCGTACTGGCCAAGGATATGAAAAAGGCGGATAAGGATGAGCTCCTTACCATTCGTTATTTGGATGATTGGCTGTATCAGGCAAATATTCGTCAGATGGTAAGCCGTCAGCTTTCATGGTTTAAGGAGGGCGGCGTGTATTCTGAGTTGGGATCAGACAAGGCACAGGTGGAGCTAAGAGCTACTTCCCTCATGCATACCTTTGCTGTGGACAACCTGCCTGCAAGCAAAAGTGATTTTATCAAGAAAATAAGGGTATCCTGCCCATGGAACAGACTCTTTGAGGCTAAAATCAGCCCAGAAAAATAATAAAGACATATTAAATAATACAAAAGCCAGCGACCTTCGCTATGATGAAGGAAGCTGGCTTATTTTGTTATAGCTTTATATGGTCTTTATATTACTTATTTGCTTTCTGGAATTTTTCCATGAAGTCTGCCAATTTTTCGCAGCCCTCATAAGGCATGGCATTGTAGATGGAGGTGCGCATACCACCTACGCTGCGGTGACCCTTTACACCACTAAGGCCATTTTCAAGAGCTTCAGCTACGAATTTTTTCTCCAGCTCTTCACTAGGAAGTCTGAAGGTTACGTTCATAAAGGAGCGGCTGTCCTTATCTGCGTGGCCCTTGTAGAAGCCGTCACTGCTATCGATTACACCGTATACCAGATCTGCCTTTTTCTTGTTGACCTTGGCAAGAGCCTCAAGACCACCCTGGGCCTTAATCCACTTTGCGGTCTTTCCCACCATATAAATGCAGAAAGCTGGTGGAGTGTTATAAAGTGAGTTCTTGTTGTAGAAGGTGTCATAGCGCAGCATACTAGGCAGAGCCTCAGGACTCTTTTCCAGCATGGACTTTCTGGCTACCACTAATACAACACCTGCAGGTCCAAGATTTTTCTGAACGCCGGCATAGATGAAGCTGAACTTTTTAAAGTCCAGTGGACGGGAAAGAATGTCAGAGGACATATCGGCAATCAAAGGTACATCTCCGGTTTCAGGAATATAGTGGTACTCAGTGCCGTAGATGGTGTTGTTGTAGCAGAGATGGAGATAAGCTGCATCGTCACTCATTTTTATCTCATCCTGGGTAGGAATGTGCTTATAATCTACATCCTTACTGGAGGCAGCAGAATAGCCCACACCTAAAATCTGTGCTTCCTTGAATGCCTTGGAAGCGAAGCTGCCGGATTGAACGTAATTACCACGTTTTTCCTTTGTGGCAAAATTCATAGGAATCATGGCGAACTGTAGGCTGGCTCCACCCTGGATGAACAATACTTCATAGTCATCACCTAAGCCCATCAGATCCTTGATATCTGCCTTGGCCTGATTATGAACCTCGTCATAGGCCTTGGCACGGTGGCTGATTTCCAATATGGACATGCCGGTATTCTGAAAATTTAAAAACTCTGCCTGGGCTTCCTTTAAAACCTCCAAGGGTAACATTGAAGGGCCAGGATTAAAGTTATAGATACGATTTGCTTCCATGGGACAACCTCCTAAAGTGTAAGAATTTTTAAAACGTCTATTTTTTAATTTTACATCAGAGTTTGGAAAAGGGTCAAGAAAGATTAAAACTTTGTTACAAAAAGTTTTGCTCCAGAATACACTTGATTTTTTAGTGTAAATAAAATAAGATGTAAGGTATAGTGAAAACAACATTAAATTCCAATCTTAATATTATAGGAGGCTTACCATGAAAGTATTAATTGCAGACGGCGTATCTCAGATGGCTGTCGATATCCTTAAGGACGATTTTGACTGTGTTATTAAGGATAAGCTGCCGGCTGAGGAACTTTTACAAATTATTCCGGAGTTTGATGCCTTGATTGTACGCTCTGCCTCCAAGGTTACTGCAGAGGTTATCGATGCGGCAACCAATCTGAAGATTATAGGTCGTGCAGGTGTAGGTGTGGATAACATTGATGTTCCGGCAGCAACTGCCAGAGGTATTATCGTTATTAACTCTCCAGGTGGTAACACCAATGCAGCAACCGAGCATACATGTGCTATGATGCTGTCCATGGCCCGTAATATTCCAATAGCCAATGAGACACTGCAGAAGGGCGAGTGGAATCGCAAGCAGTATACTGGCGTGGAGCTTAAGGATAAGACTTTGGGTGTTATCGGTATGGGACGTATCGGCAGCGGTGTGGCCAAGCGTGCACTGGCCTTTGAGATGAAGGTTATTGGCTACGATCCTTACATAAATGAAGAACGTGCCAAAGATATGGGCATTGAGGTAGGTACCTTTGAGGATGTCATTGCCAAGTCCGATTTTATTACTGTGCACATGCCTCTTACGGATTCCACACGTGGAATGATTAATAAAGAGGTAATGTATAAGATGAAGAAGGGGGTTCGCCTCATTAACTGTGCCCGTGGTGGCATTATTGTTGAGGAAGACCTTAGGGATGCTGTTCTTGACGGTCAGGTGGCCGGAGCAGCAGTGGATGTTTTTACCAGTGAACCAATTCCAGCAGATCACCCACTTTTGGGTGTAAAGAATATCTTTGTCACTCCTCATCTTGGGGCTTCCACTGTTGAGGCTCAGGTGGGTGTGGCTGTGGATGTTGCCCAGGGAATTAAAGCAGCTCTTCATGGTGATCCGGTTATGACAGCCGTTAATATGGCTCCGGTATCCAAGTCTGTAATGCAGGTGATTGCACCTTATTTCGATTTGGCAGAGCGTCTGGGGTGTGCAGCCCGTGCTTTGGTAGAGGGCGGCATCAAGAAGCTGGATGTTACATATAATGGTGAAATTGCTGATGTAAGCACCCGTATGATTACAACCGCTGTCTTAAAGGGAATTTTGAGTGCTGAGTTGGATGACGTGGTAAACTTTGTCAATGCTCCTGGTTTGGCAAAGGAACGCAATATTAAAGTCAGCGAGGTTAAGAACAAAAATACGGAGCGTTTTGCCAATACTGTTACAGTTACTGTTACTGCCGGCAAGAATCAGACTGTCAGCATTCAGGGTACTCTCTTTGGTGACAAGGCACGTATTGTACAGATTAATGATAATAGAGTGGATGTGGCTCCTCGTCGTTGTCTGCTTCTTTGCCCTCATAATAACCGTCCTGGTGTTATTGGACAGGTGGGTTCTATTATGGGTGCAGCTGGTGTTAATATCTCCGGCATGCAGGTTTCCACCACCTCCAAGGAGGACGTAAATCTGATGATTCTTACCCTGGACAGCGAAGTACCGGCTGATGTACTTAAGCTCATCACCTCTATGGAAGAAATATACGATGCAAAGATGATTATGTTTAAGTAAAAATGATAGTTGAATTTTTACAGGGGTTAAGGAACTTAGCCCCTGTTTTTTATTGCCATGCACCCTGAAACTAAGCTATAATTGTATTAGGTATGTGTACTCATAATTGTTGTTTTCTACATTTAGGGATAACAGGTGATAAATATGAAAATAGAAGGCTTAGGAACTAGAGGAACGATGCCTGCCATGGGCAGCAGCTCCAACAGAAAAGCCAATGCCATGGAGTCTGATTTTTCCTCTGAGTTTGAGGATCAGCGAAGCAGTGCTTCCCATGAACAGCTGCAGCGTCTTCTTGATCAGATTGATGAGCAGGGTGCCAAACTTACTAAGACCCCAACCTATGATGAGCTTATTGAATATCGCAGCCTCATCAAAAATTTCGTGGGGACTGTGGTAAGTCAGATGTATGATGTAAGCACTCAGTCCGGTTGGGACCGCATGGGCCGTCAGAAGGTGTACACCACAGTACGAAAGATTGATACTGAGCTGGAAAACATGGCGGAGAAAATTCGTCTGGGCCAGTCGGATCAGCTTGATGTGGTGGCTAGTCATGATGCTATTCGTGGTATGCTGGTAGATTTATATATGTAATGAATATTTCTTGGGATAATATTACAGGTCACAAATTAAATATTGAACGTCTGAAAACCCTTTGTAGGGAAGATATGGTACCCCATTCCATGCTTTTTTGCGGCATAGATGGTATAGGTAAAAAAATGGCTGCTCAGGCTATGGCAGCCACTCTTTTATGTCATCATCCAGTGAATGGCAGTGCCTGCGGCGAGTGTCCATCATGTAAGGCCCTTATTGCGGGAACTCATCCTGATTTTTTCACAGTGGAACCAGAGATAAAAGATGGCAATGGGACCATTTTGATTAACTTAATTCGTGAAATGCAGGGCAAAATTGCCAGAGTGCCTATTATGTCAAAGGTTCGGGCTGTTATCATAGATGATGTTCAGACCATGAATGATGCGGCGGCTAATAGCCTTTTAAAGACTATCGAGGAGCCTGGAGGGCAGATTTATTTTATTTTGGTCACCAATTCTATAATGGCTCTTCTGGATACCATCATTTCCCGATGTATGCGGGAGGAATTTGCGGGATTAAGTCCTGAGGATATAAGCTCTGTACTGGTAAAACAGGGGATTCCTTTGCATCAGGCTAATTATTTGTCCACCTTTGCAGATGGCAGTGTCCGTCAGGCCATGCTTCTTAATGATGAGGAAGGGGCTTCCTTGCAAAGGTCAGCGGTGGATTTTTTCGAGGCCTGTGCTACTGGTGAACTGGATATGGAAAAGGTGTGGAATGAGGGGAAAAGCCTTGGGAACATGGGAAAGAAGGACAAACTTAAGCTGCGGCAGTGGTTTGGCTTTTTGGCTATGGTGATTAGGGATCAGCTGGTGCTTTATAGCGGCAGTGAGGTTACCCTTTACAATCAGACAGATATTTCAAGGATAAACAAGTTGACAGGACAGCTTACACATAATCAGTTGATTGCTATATTGAAGCTGGTGCGGGAGTATCAGGGCAGACTTAGATACAGTGTCAATCCACAGCTGATGGTGGAAAGCTTTATTATAAAGGTTAAAACATTATTGGAGGATTAAGGTGCAGACAGTAGTAGGTGTTCGCTTTAAGCGGGCTGGAAAGATATATTATTTTAGTCCAGGCAAGCTGGAAATTGAAACAAATGATGATGTTATTGTGGAAACTGCCAGAGGTGTTGAGTATGGCACAGCTGTAATCGGACCAAGGGAGGTGCCGGACAGTGATGTGGTATTGCCTCTGAAGGAAGTGCTTCGCAAGGCCACTGAAGCAGATAAAAACAAGGTTATTGACAATGGTCACAAGGAGCAGGAGGCCTTTGGCATTTGCGAGGAGAAAATCCGGGCTCATGGCCTACCTATGAAGCTGGTTCAGGTGGAGTATACCTTTGATGTAAATAAGATAATTTTTTACTTTACTGCTGATGGACGTATCGATTTTAGAGAGCTGGTAAAGGATTTGGCTGCAGTGTTCCGCACACGTATTGAGCTCCGACAGATTGGCGTAAGGGATGAGGCCAAGCTCATGGGGGGTATCGGCTGCTGTGGTCGTTCCCTTTGCTGTCATACCTTCTTGGGAGAATTTGAGCCTGTATCCATACGTATGGCCAAGGAACAGAATTTGTCACTTAACCCTACAAAAATTTCCGGTATTTGTGGCCGCCTTATGTGCTGTTTGAAGTATGAAAATGAGTGCTACTGTGGCAAGTCCCAGAAGCGGGTTAAGGTTAAGCCACCAACTCAGGGCAGCAAGGTGGTTACAGCTGAAGGTGAGGGCAAGGTTATTAATCTCAACCAGCAACGCCGTACGGCCACCATCCTGCTGGATAACAGCAAGACTATTGTGGCCTCCTGGGAGGACGTAATCGAGAAGGACGAAGATGATATTTAATGATACGGGCCTTGGCGATATGGAAATAGAGCTGGGGCCTGATGAACGCCTGGATGATTTGCTTTTGGGTGGCAGAAAAATAATCCAAAATACCAAGGAATTCTGTTTTTCTATTGATGCAGTGCTCCTTGCTCATTATCCCAAGTACCATAAAAACTGGCGGGTATTTGATTTGGGTACTGGTACTGGAGTGATGCCTCTTTTAATAGCCGATGAGGTTAAGGAGGTTCACGGCGTGGAGCTGAATTCAGTCATGGCAGAGCTGGCCCAGCGTAATGTAAAGCTGAATCATCTGGAGAACAAGATTACCGTCAGTCAAGGGGACTATCGCAAAATCAGAGAGCTTTATCCGCCGGAGTCCTTTGACTGTGTTATTGCAAATCCGCCATACCGACCGCTTAATCAGGGCACTTTAAGTGCTGAGGATGGTGTGGCCAGAGCACGGCATGAGATAACAGCTACCCTTGATGATGTGGTGAAGGCTGCCAGATATCTTTTGAGATTTCGCGGAAAGTTTGCCATGGTTCATCTGCCGGAGCGGCTAGGGGAAATCATAGTGGCCATGCACGAAAATCAGATAGAGGTGAAGCGGCTGCAGCTAGTACAGCCTAAGCCTGGTAAGCCTTCAAATCTTATGCTTATTGAGGGTATTGTGGGGGCAGTGCCGGGAGGCATGAAGGCAGAGCTTCCTCTTATGGTTCATAAGGAAGACGGCGGATACACTGACGAAATATTACGAATTTACAACATTAAAAGGGATTAGGATAAAGGGATGACACATTTATGTCAGAGGAATGTAATAACAAAATAGGTATGCTGTACTTGTCGGCAACTCCTATTGGCAATTTGGAGGATATGACCTACAGAAGTGTGCGGATATTGGGGGAGGCGGACCTTATTGCCGCTGAGGATACACGGCATTCACGCAAGCTGCTGTCCCACTTTGATATCCATACACCCTTGACCAGCTATCATGAACATAACAAGCTGGAAAAAGGTCCTGAATTGGTGGAGAAAATGCTGGCGGGGGATACCATAGTGTGTATCAGTGATGCAGGATTGCCAGGGATTTCTGACCCAGGAGCTCATTTGGCTATGCTGGCTATTGAAGCGGGTATTAATGTGAGCCCGCTGCCGGGAGCCAATGCCGCATTGTCTGCCCTTATATGCTCCGGCCTTGATACCACCGCCTTTACCTTTTATGGCTTTTTGCCAAGGACTGGAAAAAAACGGCGGGAGTTGTTGGAACGTATTAACCGGAGTCCTGAGACTCTGATTTTTTATGAGGCGCCTCACCATTTAAAGGGAACCCTCAGTGATTTGATTAAGGCTTTGGGTCCTCAGCGTAGGGCTGTTACAGCCAGAGAGCTTACTAAGACCTTTGAGGAATTCAATCGACGAACGCTGGGGGAACTGGCAGAATATTATAATGAACATGACCCTAAGGGTGAGTTCGTCATTATTATAGAAGGCTTTGATGCAGAAAATGAAGTTGCAGCTGAGCCGGAACAACAGCTTTCACCAGTGGAAATGGTGGCCAGGCTGGAGGCGGAAGGCATGGGACATAAGGACGCCATGCGGGAAACAGCAAAGAAGCTAGGTATCAGTCGCCGTGATGTTTATCAGGCACTGCTGAAATAAATAATATTTATTATATGAGTTTAGGAGGAATTCTTTCGTGAGTAACAAGAGTTTTTATATAACAACCCCAATTTATTATCCAAGTGCAAAGCTTCATATCGGTCACGCATATTGCACCACCATTGCTGATGCTGTGGCACGTTTTCATCGTTTGGCCGGTGAAGATGTGTTCTTCCTTACAGGCAGCGACGAGCATGGCCAGAAAATCCAGGAAAAAGCAGAGGCAGAGGGAATTAAGCCTATTGAATACACTGATAAAATTGTGGCCGGCTTTCAGAATCTCTGGAAGCTGCTGAATATTTCCAATGATGATTTTATCCGTACCACCCAGCCTCGCCATGAGAAGGTGGTTCAGGAGATATTCCGTCGTGTTTATGCCAAGGGGGATATTTACAAGGGATCTTACAAGGGACTGTACTGTACTCCATGTGAGAGCTTCTGGACAGAGCTCCAGCTGGATGAAAATGGCTGTTGCCCAGATTGCGGACGCCCTGTTAAGGAAGTGGCTGAGGAGGCCTACTTCTTCAAGATGTCCAGATATGCAGATAAGATTTTAAAGCACATTGAGGATAATCCTGACTTTATACAGCCAGTATCCCGTCGTAATGAGATGATTAATTTTATCAAGCAGGGGCTGGATGATCTTTGTATTTCCCGTACATCCTTTGACTGGGGTATTCCTGTGCCAATTGATGAGAAGCACGTTATTTATGTATGGTTTGATGCCCTTACAAATTACCTGACACCTATTGGCTTCCTTGATGATCCGGAGAAATTTGAAAAATTCTGGCCAGCCAATATTCATCTTGTAGGCAAGGAAATAGTCCGTTTCCATTCTATTATTTGGCCTTGTATCCTTATGGCATTGGATTTACCATTGCCTAAGCAGATTTATGGCCATGGTTGGCTGGTTGTGGACGGCACAAAAATGTCCAAGTCCTTGGGCAATGTGATTGACCCTATTGAGCTGATTGAAAAATACGGTCCTGATGCTATCCGTTACTTCCTGCTCCGTGAAATCAATTTGGGACAGGATGGTAATTTCTCCGAGTTGGCGTTGGTACAGCGTATAAATGCTGATTTGGCAAATGATTTGGGTAATCTGCTCCACCGCAGCCTTAACATGGTGGGTAAGTTCCAGAATGGTGAAGTGTTGGCTCCAAAGGGCAAGTCTGAAATTGATGAGTCCCTTATTGGTGATGCCATGGATGCAGTAAAGGCATTTGAAGAAGGCATGGCTGACATGAAAATCAGCAATGCTGTAAAGGCTGTATGGGCATTTATCGGCAGAGCCAATAAATATATTGATGAGACAGCTCCATGGGCTCTGGCAAAGGATGAATCCAAAAAGCAGGAGCTGGCCAATGTTATGTACAATCTCATTGAGTCTATGCGTATTATCAGCGTAATGATTGCTCCGTATATGCCTGTAACTGCTGAAAAGGTTTGGCAGCAGTTGAATATTCCTGGTGACTTCAATGATGTACGTCTGGATGACATTAAGACTTGGGGCGGCACACCTGCGGGAATGCATATCGGTGAGGCTCAGCAGCTGTTCCCACGTATTGAGCTTGATGCTGAGGACAAGGCTCAGGCCCAGGCTCCTAAAAAGGAAAAGCAGTCAAAGAAGGAAAAGGCAGAGAAAAAGCAGGAAGCTCCTGCTGATGGCCTCATTACCATCGATGATTTTGGCAAGGTGAAGCTGCAGGTGGTGGAGATTGTTGAGGCAGAGCCAGTACCAAAGGCTGATAAACTCCTGAAGCTAATCGTAGACACTGGTACTGAAAAGAGACAGGTGGTATCAGGTATTGCCAAGCATTATGAGATAAGTGAACTTATTGGCAAAAGGGTTATTCTCGTGATGAATCTAAAGCCTGCCAAGCTCCGTGGGGTAGAATCCCAGGGAATGATTCTTGCTGCAACCAAGGGCGATGAGCTGGAGGTTGTTACTGTTGATATGCCTGTAGGCAGTATTGTTCGATAAATAATTTTTATAGGGTTGCTGCTTTTTGGTGGCAACCCTTATTTATATAGTGCGGATTAATTAAAAATTTTGAGCTTATATAAATAGGAAATAACACGGAAAAAATGTTGTAATTAAAGCAAAAAAATATAGAGTTAAATTATTAAGTTTATTTGGAGAATATATAATATGAAGGAAAATTATATAATTGATACACATTCACACATAAATAGTGAAAAATTTGACCAGGATAGAGGAAAAATTATTACCAACGCAAAAGAGAATGGAGTTGGAGGAATCATAAATATGGGGGATACCATGGAATCCTCTGAGCACGTTTTGCAATTGGCTCAGGAGTATGACATTTGCTATGCTGGAGTGGGGGTTCACCCCGAGGAAGCCTTTGAAATGCAAAAAGATGATTTTGATAAGTTAGCAATTTGGACAAAAAATAATAAGGTCGTATGTATTGGCGAGATTGGATTGGATTATTATTGGGAGAAAGATGGGGACAAAAGAGCTCTGCAAAAACGTATTTTTATTCAGCAGCTGGACCTGGCCAGACAGCTGCATTTACCAGTGTGTGTACACAATCGTGATGCTCACGGTGATACCATGGAAATTCTAAAAAAAGAAGGGAAGGGAATCCGGGGAGTGATGCATTGCTTCTCTGGAAGTCTGGAAATAGCCAGAGAGCTGGTCAAAATGGACTGGTATATTGGGGTAGATGGACCTTTGACTTTCAAAAATGCGGCAAAGCTTCCGGAGATTGTAAAAGAAATTCCACTGGAAAGAATTTTGGTGGAAACTGACTGCCCTTATATGGCTCCTTCACCCATGCGTGGAAAGAGAAATGAACCGGCTTTTGTAAGGTATGTGGCGGAAAAATTGGCTGAATTGAAGGGCATTGATTATCAGACTGTTGCAAGGCAAACTACAATTAATGCAAAGGCACTGTACACAAGGCTGAAATAGGTCTAAAAGGGCAAAAATATACTAATGTGGGAGACGGCTGTCATTTTACAGCCGTTTTTTCATATTTTTTTCATATTTGGAGTATAATATTACCCCAAAAGTGGTGATTGTGATTTTTAAAAATTTGACAAGGCTATTTTTTGCTGATATACTTACAAACATGTTTTTAAAACAAAGGGAGGAATTTAATGAATTATGATAAGTTCCATGTCCGATGTATCCGGGATATCCGGTTCCTGATTTGCATTGGCTTACTGGCTGTGATGACAATGGTAACAGGTTTTGTGTCTCACAGACATGTAACAATTTCAGTGGATGGTCAGCGTATTGAACTGAGCACTCCATATCACGTTGTGGATAATATCCTTACTCAGGCTGGTGTTACCAGAAATGAAAAGGATATATACAAAGTAACTGCTGATGAAAATGGTGACGAGGTCATCCACATCAGAAGAGCTGTACCAGTTGTTGTCGAATACAAGGGCGAGCAGAAAGAATTGATTACTGCCAATGCCACTGTGGATGACATTATGATAGAGCTTGGTTATGTAGGTAACAGATATAAGATTGATAAGGCCGGAGATACAGACGTTGTAGCTGGTATGCACATCAAGGTAACTGATGTACCAGTTGTTCCGGTAAATGTAGTAAATACCCCACAGGGGTCCATGACTTATAAGAGTCATATGAAGATGGAAGCTACAGCATATATTCCAAGTGACGGTGGCGGCAGCGGTATAACTGCTACTGGCATGGTTGCACAGCATGGAGTTATCGCTGTTGATCCAAATGTGATACCGCTGGGAAGTCGCGTGTTTATTCCAGGTTATGGAATGGCAGTAGCCGCAGATACTGGCGGAGCTATCCGAGGCAATAGAATAGACTTGTGCATGAATACTTACCGTGAGGCGATAAATTTTGGCCGTGGTGTAGTAGAGGTGTACATATTGAACTAAAACCGGAGATTGTTTCCTGAATGGAGGCAATAGAAAGCGGGGATTAGTAAGGGTAACAACGGCTTTTACTATTCCCCGCTTTCTATTTGTGTAAACAGTTGATTTTCGTAATAATTCTTTGTAAGAATACAATATTGATAAAAAGTTTTATTTGTTTTAAAATATAGATTATTGATTGAATTGTGCGTTTATATAAATGGGGTTTCTATATGGCGTTAAGAGTAGAGATAGATAATCTTCAAAAAGCGACAGAAAAATTAATAAAGCGGCTTTTTACTGAAGGCGTTGTTGATGCCATAGCGGACGTATTGGATGAAAATGTTATCGGCTTTAGCCCTTCTGGACATTATTACTCTCGTGGCAGCTGGGAGGTAAAGCGCTTTCTTCAGGGAGAGTATGAGCGTCTTGCTCCATGTAATATCAGTAAGATTCGCAGCCGCCAGTTTGTCAGGGAAGGGCAGCTTTCAATAGAGTCACATGTTATTATGACCAGCCTCCAGCAACGAAAGCTGCTGCTTTTAAATGTTACTACCATGTATCGGATGGTGCCTGATGGTTTTATAATTAATGGCATCAATATGGCTATGGATTATGATAGGGAGAGGACATACAAGGTATTAACTGAGAGAGCCGTGAGTGATTTGGATTTTTTGGCATCCTATGATGGCGCCACGGGGCTTTTGAATCGTGAGGCCTTTTGCAGTCGGGCAGCAGACATGATGACAGATTATCCGGATAAGTCATTTGATATTCTCCGTATAAATATTGAACGCTTTAAGGTAATTAATGAGGTATTTGGTGAGCAGCAGGGGGATAAGCTGCTTAATTATATTGCGGGATTTTTAAAAAGTATTGATTTGGAGCTGTGTCTTTCTGCCAGACTATATGCGGATAATTTTGTGATGTGCTTTGAGGCAGTAGAAGGGGAAGCAGAGCGGCTCATCTATACCATGCAGATTGTGGCTAACAGCTTTGAAATCTCTCACCATACTGTGCTGACCTTTGGACTTTATCATGTGGATGACAAGAGCATTCCTGTAAAGACAATGATAGAACGTGCTAATATGGCCCTAAATCAGGCAAAGGGCAATCATGTAACCCCTTATTTTGTTTATGATAACAAGATGCGTGACCAAATGCTGTTGGAACAGAAAATAGTCAATGAATTTGATGCGGCTCTGGAACATGGAGGGTTTAAGCTGTTCCTTCAGCCTAAGTATGATTTGGAAACTGAGCAGATTATGGGCTCTGAGGCTTTAGTGCGCTGGATTAAGGCAGATGGTTCCTGCGTATTGCCATCGTCCTTTATCCCGGTTTTGGAAAAGAATGGTTCTGTTTACGCTGTGGACCGTTTTATTTGGGAAGAAACCTGTAAGTGTCTTAGAAGATGGATTGATGAAGGGAAAAATGTAAAGCCTGTATCTGTAAATGTTTCCCGCATAGATTTATATGATCCGGAGCTAGTAAATGTGTTGGTAGGACTTACCGCGAAGTATAAAATCCCTAAGTATTTATTGGAGCTGGAAATAACAGAGTCAGCATATACCGATGATCCGAGAATGATTATGGGGGTTACGGAAAAACTCCAAAGTGAGGGATTCCTGATTCTTATGGATGACTTTGGCAGTGGATATTCGTCACTGAATATGCTGAAGGATATACATATTGATATACTGAAGCTGGATATGGAATTTCTAAGGAGTACGGACCAGACAGGCAGGGGTGGCAATATTCTCAGTGCTATGGTGCAGATGGCCCGTAGCTTAAATATCCATACCATTGCAGAAGGGGTTGAAACAAGGGATCAGGCGAATTTCCTTAAATCAATAGGATGCAATTGGGTGCAGGGGTACTTTTTCTCTCAGCCGATTACAGTGGAAGAATTTGAAAAGCTTATTTAAAGTATAAAAAAACAGGGGCCATAACAGTCCCTGTTTTTTATGCTTAATAAGTTAAAGCAATGCCTTTAACTGTTCAACTTTTCGTTGGTGTGCCTTAATGGCAAAGTCCATTCTGGCATTTTCCTCTTCGGAGAATTTACCACTTTCAAGGGATTTGCGGATGCGATCCGCTCTGTCCTCGATATCCTTTATTTCGTCCTCCAGAGGTTTCTTCTCCTTAAGGGCAATGCCGTAAACGGTGTGAATGTTGTCGATGATATGCTGTGCATAGCCCCTTTCGGCAGAAACATCCTCCAGAAAGTTGGCTACCTCATAAAGTATGTCATAGGGACTGGCGGCCTGCTGAATCATTTCCAGCATTTTCATTTTTATATCTTCCTGCATGCCATGGGCCATATCGATAAGCTGCTGATTGTTATTTTCCTCCATGATAGTCACCTCTGAGGTAATTAAATCACATGATGATGTATACAGCAAGAGGTTATTTATTTCCAATCTGAAAATATGTTATAATACTGATTGTCATTTGTCACATATTTATCCACAGAAAAAAGTGAAAAGTTGACAAAAACATAGCTGTAATATAGGGTTATCCACTGAGTTATTCACAAAATAGGTTATCTTGTGAATAAGTTATTAACAATATCCACAGGAAAATGGCTATGGAAAAATGTTCAATATTAGGAGTTGGGTTTATGGAAAGCAAGAATCTTAAACGAGGTTTGAAGAACCGGCACCTGCAAATGATGGCACTGGGGAGTGCTATCGGTACAGGGCTTTTTTACGGTTCAGCCTCAACTATTGCCCTGACTGGACCGTCAGTAATGCTGGCATATCTGGTTAGTGGCATAGTTATTTATTTCATTATGCGAATGCTGGGAGAAATGTCAGTGCATGAGCCAGTGGCAGGTTCCTTCAGCTATTATGCCACTAAATACTGGGGTGGCTTTCCTGGATTTTTGGCAGGATGGAATTATTGGTATTGCTATATCATGGTAAGTATGGCAGAGATTACTGCCGTTGGTATATATGTGAATTACTGGTGGCCAGATGTGCCCCAGTGGTTATCGGCACTTATTTGTCTTATTGTTATTACTGCAATTAATCTGGTCAATGTAAGTGCTTACGGCGAAACTGAATTTTGGATGGCACTTGTAAAAGTAGTAGCTATTCTCAGTATGATTTTTTTGGGAGCATATTTAATTATTACCAATCCATTAGGATATCCTGCCAATATTAGTAATTTGTGGAACTATGGTGGCTTCATGCCAAATGGCATTTGGGGGTTGGCCATGGCCTGTGTCGTGGTTATGTTTTCCTATGGTGGAATTGAGCTTTTGGGGATTACAGCCGGTGAGGCGGAGGATCCTGACCGCTCCATTCCAAAGGCAATTAATCAGGTTATCTGGAGAATATTGATATTCTATGTGGGCACCATGTTTGTGCTGATGTGCCTCTGGCCTTGGAATCAGGTGGGTATGGAATCATCACCGTTTGTACAGATTTTTGACAATGTGGGGATTCCTGCAGCGGCTCATATTTTGAATTTTGTAGTATTGTCAGCGGCGGTTTCAGTTTATAATTCTGCTATTTACAGTAATGCCCGTATGCTTTATGGCTTGGCAGAAAAGGGAGACGCACCTAAGGTGTTTATGAAGCTGTCTTCCCGTGGTGTGCCAATAGTGGGGACCTTGGTATCATCATGTATTACTTTGATTATTGTAGTTATGAATTACCTTTTCCCAAGCCAGATTTTCATGTATCTTTTTGCAGTGGTGGTTATTTCTGCAGTAATTAACTGGGTATGCATTACTTTGACTCACATGAAATTCAGAAAGTATTGCGAGGAAAATGGTGTTCATTCCAAATTCAAATCCATTCTTTATCCGTTGACCAATTATGTGAGCCTTGCCTTTTTGGTAGGCTTAATCGTAATGATGACACAGATTCCGGATATGAGGATGGCAGTTATTGCCCTTCCTATCTGGCTGTGTATTCTTTATGCAGGATATCGCTTTAAGATGAGCCGTGATAACAAGAGTAATGTGGAATAATTAAAATCATATTATGGGTATACAAGGGGAATATACGATGTCAGAGAATTTATCAATTTACAACAGAATTAAGGAAGCGCTGCTGCCTGATGGCACATTGCCTGAAGATTTTGTATTGCGTCAGATGCCAGAGCAGGGGCTTCGTTTTGCAGATGGTGCCATAGATGGAACAGTGCGTTATCATATGGGACCTACCAAGAATCCAGATATCAGTGCGCTGACTCTGGTGCTGGAAATGGCTTCCCAGGAGCGGTTTAAGGATTCGGCCAATGCACTTATTACTCATTTCCAGAATGGTGGTGTGATGCTGCCAGTAATGGATGCTCTTCAGGATTGGGTGTTTGATCACCCGGAAAAGCTATCTCCGGAGGCATTGGGACGCTTTTGTATGACTCTTTTGGTACAGAGCGAGGATGTGGAATCCGTAAAGTTTGCCATTACTATTCTGGAGCTTTTGGATCGTGAAGAAACTCAGGCGCTGAAGGATATTCTGCTAGTATTGGCAGCCTCCGAAGAACTGACATTGTTCTGCCTGTTTTTGTTAAGCTCCTTTAAGGATGGCAATGCCTTGATTTATTCTGTGGCGAAGCGTCTTAAGGGCTGGGGGCGTATTCATGCTGTAAGTATGCTGAAACCGGAAAATGATGATATGGCCCAGTGGTTATTGCAGGAGGGCTGGAGAAATGAAATTATGCCGGAGTATTCTGCCATTGTAGCCATTAAGAGAGGTGGGCTCTTGGACAAATTGGAGGCAAATAATGCTGCCAAGGAAGATTTTCAGCTGGCTGGTGAACTGATTGGCGCTTCCTTGGAGGATAATCCAGTTCCGGGTTTAAACAAATACAAGAAGGCTAATGAGCTTTTAGGTGCATATTTAAAATTGGCTGATAAATTTGCAGAGGATTTAGAAGATTACAGCAATATTTTTGATATTCGGGATTTCCTGGAAAAAAGTGATCTGGCAGAAAAAGCCAATCTTTTAAAGAGTGCCAACTCTATCCTTGATTCCAAGGAGTGTATTGATTGCGTTGAGACATCCATGGATGGTGGTGACGGCTTCTATCTTGGTAAGGCTCTTGGCCTTGATTATGCTGCTCGCGCAATGGATACTCTGCGCCATGAATGGCAGACTAAGTATGATATGATTGATCTGCTGTTGCCTGAAAAACAGTATGTTGATGAGATAATTGAGCTTTTTGAGGATGAACTTCCTTTGGAGGATATGGCCTCCGGTCCTGAGAATGAAATGGGAAATGATGAGAAATTTGCTGATTATGGCATTCTTTCTTATGTTATCCAGGGGTTACAGGCGGTGCCAGGCAAGGGCGAAAAGCTCATTTGTGCTGGCCTTTATTCCCCGGTGATCGGAACCAGAAATATTGCTCTGAATACTGTGGATAAGTGGAGAAAGTCTGATTTCCAGCTCACAAAGAATATGGAAAATACCTTGATGAAGCTAAAAAGCTCTGAGGTAAACGAGCAGACTAAAAAGAGATTGGAAAAATTCTGATAAAGAGATTGAAACAACAATGACCATGGAGTATAATTACATAGTATCGCTGACATAGCACAGTTGGTAGTGCATCGGATTCGTAACCCGAAGGTCGCCAGTTCGATCCTGGCTGTCAGCACCATTGATTTTGATGGCTCCCGCCAAGTCGGGAGCCTTTGTTTTCAAGAAAAATAAACTTTTTCAAAAAAAGAGTTGACAAGTATGTCCCAAAACAGTAGAATATGTTTTGTCAGTCAGCGAAACGCTAGCGCGAGAGGCTGCTGACAGTCAAATAAAAATGCGGAAATAGCTCAGTTGGTAGAGCATCACCTTGCCAAGGTGGGGGTCGCGAGTTCGAGTCTCGTTTTCCGCTCCATATCATGCGGAAATAGCTCAGTTGGTAGAGCATCACCTTGCCAAGGTGGGGGTCGCGAGTTCGAGTCTCGTTTTCCGCTCCATAAAGTTTGCGATTCTCGCATTGTTTATCAGTGCGAGATTTTCTATCAGTAAATAAAGGGCCTATAGCTCAGTTGGTTAGAGCAACCGGCTCATAACCGGTCGGTCCCAGGTTCAAGTCCTGGTGGGCCCACCATTTCACTGATTAGCAACAAACCTTTTAACATGACTCAGTAGCTCAGCTGGATTAGAGTACTTGACTACGAATCAAGGGGTCGGGGGTTCGAGTCCCTCCTGGGTCACCATATTATTTGGGTAGGTGCCCGAGTGGTTAAAGGGAACGGACTGTAAATCCGTCGCCGTAGGCTACGATGGTTCGAATCCATCCCTGCCCACCATTTTCTTTTTAATCAACTTCAAGACTTTTATAAAATGTTTTAAAAAAGTGCTTGACAAGAGAGATTATAAAAGATATACTAAGTAAGCTGACTCATGAAGCAAATGCTTCTGAGAAAGCGAAGTGTTCTTTGAAAACTAAACAATGCAACAAGAATCATGCACACATGATTCAAGCCAGATGATGGTACTGTTTTTATAAACAGTAAACATACATAATAGTTTGTGCAAAACTATGAAATTCCTTTATTAAAAGGTAATTCTAGAAACTTTAAGAGCCATTCAGGTTCTTCAAAATATTTTTTTGGAGAGTTTGATCCTGGCTCAGGACGAACGCTGGCGGCGTGCTTAACACATGCAAGTCGAACGGGGTGAAGAGGAGCTTGCTCTTCCTAGCCTAGTGGCAAACGGGTGAGTAACGCGTAGGCAACCTGCCCTTCAGATGGGGACAACATTTCGAAAGGAATGCTAATAC
>NZ_JHYA01000011.1 GCF_000621545.1 Anaerovibrio lipolyticus LB2005 | reverse complement strand
ATCTGAAGGGCAGGTTGCCTACGCGTTACTCACCCGTTTGCCACTAGGCTAGGAAGAGCAAGCTCCTCTTCGCCCCGTTCGACTTGCATGTGTTAAGCACGCCGCCAGCGTTCGTCCTGAGCCAGGATCAAACTCTCCAAAAAATTATTTTGAAGAACCTGAATGGCTCTTAAAGTTTCTAGAATTACCTTTTAATAAAGGAATTTCATAGTTTTGCACAAACTATTATGTATGTTTACTGTTTATATAAACAGTACCATCATCTGGCTTGAATCATGTGTGCATGATTCTTGTTGCATTGTTTAGTTTTCAAAGAACACTCTGCTTTCTCAGAAGCATTTGCTTCGTGAGTCAGCTTTTATAATATAACCTTTTTTCTCATTCTTGTCAATAACTTTTTTGGAATTATTTTCAAGCTTTGAAAATTAAGTTATTTTGTTGTTTTCACCTTCTGCTGTCCATTCCTGCGCATCGGGTGACGACTTGTCCTATATTACACGTTTCCGTTCTCATTGTCAACACTTTATTTTTATTTTTCTTGTTTTATCATAAATAATGTTAAAAATCGCTACCATTTTTTCAATCTAAAAGAGTATAATTATATGTATCTTTGCGTACCTATCATGGTACAAAATGGAGGATTTATATTTAATGATTAATTTATCCCAAATTGCAACTGAGCAGGCAAATCCTGCTACTAAACATATTGATGAACTTTCCACCCTGGATATGTTAAAAACCATCAACGCCGAGGATAAAAAAGTTGCCTGTGCCATTGAACCTGCCCTTCCCATTATAGGAAAGGTAGTTGACATTATTGCTGAGAAAATTAAAAACGGAGGCCGTCTTTTCTATATAGGTGCTGGTACTTCCGGACGCCTCGGTATCCTTGATGCTGTGGAATGCCCTCCAACCTTCGGCACTTCCCCAGAGCTTGTTATTGGAATAATTGCCGGAGGTACTCCTGCTATTTTCAGAGCGGTAGAAGGGGCTGAAGATTCCACCAATCTTTCACAGGGAGATCTTAATGAATATTGTTTTAATGACAAAGATGTGCTTGTGGGTATTGCTGCTTCCGGACGAACTCCATATACTCTGTCTGCTTTAAAATATGCCAGAGAATTGGGAGCTACTTCCGTTTCCTTGACCTGTTCCCCAAATTCTCCCATGGAGGAGTCTGCGGAATATGCCATTGTTGTTCAGCCAGGTCCCGAAGTAATTACAGGCTCTACCCGTCTAAAAGCAGGCACTGCCCAAAAAATGGTTCTTAATATGCTATCTACTGGTACCATGATAAAATTAGGCAAAGTGTACGGTCATTTAATGGTTGATGTCAAGGCGTCAAACAAAAAGCTCACTGAAAGAGCTACCCGTATTGTCATGGAGGTTACTGACTGTAATCGCGAAACCGCCATTGAGGCTTTGAATAATGCAAACGGAAAGGCAAAGCTGGCAATTTTTCACATTATTTCTGGTGAAACAATTGAAAATTCCCAACGACTTCTTGATGAAGCAGATGGTTACATTGGCAGGGCCATAAAAAATATAAATAAAAAATAAACTTCGAATGATTTTGTGAGGTACAAAAATGGATTATAGAGATATTGCCGAAAAAATATATTCCCTGGTAGGAAAAAAGAATAATATCGTTTCATTCACCCACTGCATGACCAGACTTCGTCTGAAATTAAATGATTATGATAAGGCTGATACTGATGCCATGAAAAAAATCAACGGTGTTATGGGTATTAACCTTAATGAGGATGAGCTTCAGATTATTTTAGGTCCAGGCCGTGCTGATAATGTATACAGCGAATTTGCAGGCATTATGGAAAATACTGACTCTGTTCCATCCGATAACACCATAAAAGATGAAGTAAAGCAGAAGCCGGCCATTGGTGACGGAAAGGAGCTCCATGCCCAGATCCGTGCCAAAAATGCTACTCCTTTAAAGCTCATGACCAAGCGAATTGCCAGCATTTTCATTCCTATGATTCCAGGATTTATTGCCTGCGGTCTTCTCACAGGTATATTAGGTATTTCATTTAAGATTAATCCTGAATTAACCAGCTGGCCAATCATTCAGCTTCTTACGGTTATGAGTAATGCCATCTTCTTTGGGCTTAACATTTTAGTTGGTCATAATGCTGCCAAGGAATTCGGTGGCTCGCCTACTATGGGTGCCATTCTTGCCATTGTACTTTGTCATCCTAACCTTGCAAACATAAATCTTATGGATACAAATTTGGTTCCAGGCCGTGGCGGTATTATTGCAGTTCTCATGGTAGCTATTCTTGGAGCTGTTCTTGAAAAATATCTGAAGCGGGTAATCCCTGAAATGTTTAGTCTGTTCCTTACTCCACTTTTGGTTCTCCTTATCGGTGGTTTGGCTGCAATTTTCCTGTTACAGCCTATAGGACAAGTGATTGCTGAATTCATTGGCAGTGCTGCTACTGCAGCCATCCAGCATGGGGGAATGTTTACTGGTTTTGTTCTGGGTGGTATATGGTTACCATTAGTTATGCTGGGAGTACATCAGACCATGACACCTATCCACGCCCAGCTGTTATCTGAATACGGGGTCACCATTCTCTTGCCAATCCTGGCTATGGCTGGTGCTGGCCAAATTGGAGCTTCCATTGCTGTTTATGTAAAAACTAAAAATAAATTTCTTAAAAAAACCATTCTTTCTGCCCTTCCAGTTGGTATAATGGGTGTTGGGGAGCCACTTATTTACGGTGTTACCCTGCCTTTGGGCAAGCCATTTATTGGTGCCTGTATTGGAGGTGCCTTTGGTGGTGCTGTTCAGGCCGCATTTATGGTAGGTGCCTCAGCCATGGGAATATCCGGTTTGCCACTGGCTGCCACTACCAACAACATCCCTGTATATCTTGTTGGTCTTATTGTGGCCTATATAGCTGGCTTTATTGCCACTTTGATTATAGGCTTTGATGACCCTGAGGAGGAAGCGGAATAATATGAGTAATGGTATTTCAGTTTATCTTGGCCTTGATAATCACCTGGATGAAAACATTGAATTAATCAAAAAAGCCGCCAACGCTGGTATCAAGCGTATTTTTACTTCTCTGCACATTCCCGAGGCAGATGCCGAAGTTTTAAAGGCTGAGCTTAAGAAAATCCTTGCAGCTGCCAAAGAATACAACATGGATGTCATCTCCGATATATCACCTAGAGCAATGAAAATTTTAGGCTTTGCTGGCTTTTCTCTCAACCATTTTTCCCAGCTTGGTATCGAAACATTGCGCCTTGATGATGGTTTTACCCTTGATGACATTATCACCATGAGTAAGAATGACTTGGGCATCAAGCTCCAGTTAAACGCTTCTACCATCACCAAGGATTTTCTTGAAAACCTAAAGGAAGCTGGCACAGATATGTCAAATATTGAGGCCATGCATAATTTCTTTCCTAGAGAAAATACCGGTCTTTCTGAAGAATTTGTTTACAAAAAGACCCGATTGCTACATGAATATGATATTAAGGTTAGCGCCTTTATTCCAAGCTTTAATCGTCCACGTTCACCAATTTTTGCAGGACTTCCGACATTGGAGCTGCACCGTAAAACCAGCTTTGATTTTTCCCTGCGCCACCTGTTGGCCATGGGGATTGACTCTGTTTTTGTAGGTGACTCCCTGCCAAATGATAAGGAAATATGGCTCTTAGGCAGTTTTTCCGATACCGATGCTGTGCTCCTTCGCCCTGCACCTTGGACCGTCGATGATGGCATTATTAAGCTGCTAAAAATGCCATATACCACCCGTCCAGATGAGGCCAGAGATGTGATACGCACCCAGGAAAGCCGCAGATATGTAAGGGACTCCGCCATATCCATAAAGCCAGATAATTGTGGTCCTAGAAATGCCGGCTATGTTACCCTTGATAATGAAAACTACGGACGTTACCAAGGGGAACTTCAAATCATCAAGGAATATTTACCGCCAGACCATCGTGTAAATATTGTGGCGTCCCTGTCCAATGATGAGAAGCTGCTTATAAAGTATTTGACCCCTGGCAAAGCCTTTAAATTTATACTTTAAAATAATAATTACTAAAAAAGGGATACAACCCAAGCACTACAATGCTTTAGTTGTATCCCTTTTAAATTACGTTCTAGATATTAGCTATGAGCTGCAGCCTTTCTTACTACATCATAGTCACCATCATGGGCCTTTACGAAGCCGTTAATCTTAACGCTCTTCATGGTGCTGCCCACGGAAGCATCGCTATCATTCATGTGCTCGAAGGCCTGAATGAGTGCCTTAACAACATCAGGAGCTACACCAGGACCTGCGGCAATGGCATCCTTTGGAATAGGATCTGTCATAAAGATAATATCCAGATTGTCCGCTGCATTTGCGCCTGCTGCATCAAATGCCTCGGAGTAAGTAGCACCAGCCTCAATCTGGCCACTTAATACTGCCTCAATAACCTTGTTGTGGCTGCCCAGGAAACGGGTAGAGCCAAAGAAGGTATCTGGATTCTTGCCATTTTCAATGAGAGCTGCCTTAGGATAAACATAACCAGAGGCAGACTTCTTGTCTACAAAACCGAAGGACTTGCCCTGCAAATCATTCAGGCTCTTAATGCCGCTACCCTTTTTGGCAATAATGTAACCAGTGTAATTGGTGGCATTATTAACCTTTGGAGTAACCAATGGAGTAATATTAGTGGTACTCTTGGCAGAAACATACGCTGCAGGTGAGAACCAGCCCACATCTGCCAAATTACTTCTAAGGGCATTTCCCAATGCCTCATAGTCGTTTACGATAATCGTTCTTGCCTTCATGCCAATACTCTTGGCCACCTGAGCCAGAATAGGCATATAGCTTGCCCGAATTTTTTCTGGAGAAGTGAATGGATTAACTGCAAAAATAATCTCATCCTTGTCCTTGAACTGAACAGCCACTCTCTGAAGACTGTCGCTAACCTTAAGAAGTGACTGGGCATATTCACTGATTTCATCCAAGCTGGACAGCTGATGGCTAACAGCAGAACTGGTCTCCTGAGTATTGCCAGCAATATCAACTGTAGCCTGACCGATGGTTTCAATAACCTTGGCCATTTCATCTGTGGTAGCACACTGCTTGTTGGACATATCACTAAGGGAGCTTACCACATTCTCAATGGTGCGGATATTATTAACCATCTCGCCCATAGCCGCGGAGGAATCAGATGCCATGGTCTCAACGGTATTCAGACGCTGAGAGCCCTCACGCATGCTCTTGGTAACACCGGAGGTTGTTCCAGTGATCTCACGAACAATTTCCTCAATTTCCTTGGTGGTTTCTTCGCTTTCTGCAGCCAGCTTTCTAACTTCCTCTGCTACTACAGCAAAGCCCTTGCCGTGCTCTCCAGCACGGGCAGCCTCAATAGCCGCATTCAGAGCCAGCAGGTTGGTCTGACTGGCAATTCCCCGAATTTTCTCAACGAAGTTTTCAATCTTTTCAGAAGCCACATTCAGCTCATCAATATCAGCCACAGCAGTTTGAACAACTTCACCAACATTATTGATAGCTTTACTTACCTCATTAATGGAATCACGGTACTGTTCAGCCAAAGAAGAAGATTCCTTGCACTGCTCCAGGCTGGAGATTGCTGTATCAGAAACATTATGGGCAGAACCGGCAATTTCCATTACACTAGCAGAAGCCTCCTCAAGACTGCTGGCATTTACCTGGCTCTTGGAGCTAATGGACAACGCCAATTTATCCAGCTTATCCAAGGTGCTCCTGAACTGACCAATTCCCCACAATAACTGCTGGGAAGCATAGGCCATTTCCTCAGATATCCCCATCATATCCACATCTGGTTTAATCTGTTTGGAAACAGCAGTACTCTCCTTGGAAATTCTGTCTGCCGGTCTCACGGCAGGCTTTGGAGATACAGGCTCCCCGCCCTTTAAAATACTATTAACACCGGCTGCACCAATACCCCCTGCAACCACAATACCAGCTACAATTCCCAGAGCGCCGCCTAACAATGCGCCAATAATACAGCCAATAGCTGCACTAAGTACCTGGCATAAAATAAGTTTTGATTTCATTCCCTAAATCGCCCCTTTTTTCCTTAATATTGCTTTTTAAGCAAGACTTACTATACTAAAATACATGAAATTGAATAGATACACAAGCCTATTATTGCACCAACAATGGATCCATTCATCCTGATCCATAACAAATCAGGCTCCGCCTTGTCATAAATCAGATGGTTCATCTGGTCATCTGTAAGGCTTCCCAGTACATCCTTTGTAATATCACCCAGCATCTCCTGTGCCTGAAGGGCACCTCGGCCAGTGATTCCATACACCGTTTCATTAATATATCCCTTCATAGTGGTATCTTTATCCAGAAGTGTCCAGAAGGTATCTACCAATATTCTTGCCAACCAATACATGAATTTGCCTGCTTCATTACCCCCGGCAAAATCAATTTTGGACATAGAATTCCTCACATAAAAAGTCTCTTCGTTAGAATTCGACCAAATATCGGAAAATTCCTGCCTTAAATCAGAATTTTTTAGGGTCTTTTTTACTATATCCGTCAATGACGATAAAACAGCCTGCCGCTCATGACTTTCGGGAGTTGCCAGCTTTTCCAACAGCTTTACAGCCTGTTGTTGGGTGAGCTCTGCTGCTTCCTCCACATTGACCAGATTGGAATTTTGGGCACCTGCCATCATCATCTTGGCCATAGGACTATTCAGCTTCCCCTCAATGTATGAATCCAAATAGTCCACCAGATTATCCTTGAAGCTGTCCTGTGATACGTAACGGCCCGTACCGTTAATAAATTCATCAGCCAATCTTTCCAGGACATCACTGTTTTGGGTGCTATTACTTAATTCATCCATCAGCTTATCAGCCATAGCCGGACTGTCCACCCACCCATCCAGCTTATTTGCCGCCATTATCTTAATACCATTGACATTATCTGCCAAAAGCCCCTGGAGCCATTTGGCCGCTTTGTCACGATTAGCCTCTACGGACAGCCACTCACTTATTTTTGCTGAATAATCAATGGATTTTGCCTTATTCAAAAGCTTCTTTTTTGAAAAGAATTCCTTTTGCAGCATTTTTCCCGTAGCTTCCACAAAAGCATCCCGCCGTCTTGGCAGTATAGCTGTATGATACGGAAAGCCCAAAGGTTTTTTAAACAATGCCGTAACTGCAAACCAGTCAGCAATACCACCCACAAGAGCCGCCTCTGCACAAAACAACAAGCCCTTGGCAAACAGGTTATCAGGATATTCTATATGAAGGCACAAGGTAAAAAGAAATATTACCGCCGCCCCCAACAGGGTTTTATCGGCCTTGTTCCAGCTATGCCATATCATGGATGAATCACCTGCCCTGCCAAATAAACTAAAATATACAACGCCATACCAGCCAGGGAGCCCACCACAGAGCCATTTATCCGAATCATCTGCAGATCATCTGCCACCTTTTCCTCGGTAAATTCCACCAGCTCTTCATTGGAAAGTCCATTAAGACGTTCTTCTATCATATTTGTAATGGTATTATGATGCGCCTCCAGCTCTCTTGCCATCCATCCTTTAATGACAACATCCATTTTTTCTTTCCACTCATCATTTTCCACGAACTTTTCCAAGAAATCCCGGACAGCCCTTTGAACCTTGTCCCCCATTTCATTGTTGGATATAACACCATCGAGATATTTTCTCACCATGGCTTCTATTTTTTCTTCCGAGGCAAAATCCCGTAGTTTTCTCTCCAAATTGTCCTTTATTCTCTGATTTTGGCACAGCAGCTGCATTCGAACCAAAAGCCACTGGGAAACCTCAGCCCATTTTTCCTCATCTGTTCTTACAGAATCCATCCAGCTTTGAGCCTTTTTCACCAGCAAGCCACTGACCTTTTCCTTGTCAAGCCCCATAAGGCCCATGACAAAGCCACGCCCCATACCATCTCCCTCATATTTTTTGAGAAACTCTCCCACATTTTCTTTCAAGATGGAAAGTATGGCTTCCTCATGGAGCAGGTCTTCCCCGGCATTTAGCAGCCCTTTAAGAATAATATCAGTTATTTCCCTGGATGAAAGGCGATCCAATATGTCATCGGAGATAGCAGGAAGAATTTTGTTGTCCACCGCCTCCTTTATAAAAGGAGCCACCTTCCTTGTCATAGTCTGGGCATCCATATCCCTGAACACCACATTGGTAATCTCCTCAGCCAAGGAAGACAGACGGTCCTTCCCCTGAATATCGATGTATTGTGCCAGCAGTCCAGCCACATTCTGCTTGTCAACAAACTGCATGACATTTTCAGTGCTGAGGAGGTCATGACCCACAAATTCCACCAGAGCATCCATTATGCGCTGGCGGTTTCTGATAATAATTTCAGTTTTATAAGAAATGCCCAGTGGCTTTCTGAAAATGGCCGTCACTGCAAACCAATCAGCCATACCGCCTATGGTCGCTGCCAAAAAGCCATTATGGAGCATGCCACCCCAAAAGCCATAGCTTGCAGGCCAGGACATGGTAGCCCCCGCCCCCAATACACTTATAGCCAGTGCCACTGTAGCCTTATATTTCTTTTTCATTTAATACCTCGAACATTCAAAATGCTGTCTAAAAAAGGTAAATTTCCCCCTTTTTCGGACAGCACTTTTATTTATGCTTTTTTGAAAGCCGACTCTGCCTTTGGTCCCCTTTCCTTGGCCACAGACAGCATCAGTTTAATGCGATTCATCTGGTTTACCTCACTAGCCCCCGCATCACAGTCAATAGCCAAAATGTTGGCTCCCTTATAATGACGGCGCAGCTCGTGAATAACTCCCTTGCCGGTAATATGATTTGGCAGGCAACCAAATGGCTGCAGGCATACAACATTTGGCACGTTATTCTTAATGAGCTTAACCATTTCTCCTGTAAGGAACCAGCCCTCACCAGCCATATTGCCAAGGGAAACGTGTTCCTTGGCCATTTCGGCAATTTCCTTAATGGTATGAGGCGGTGTAAATCGCTTGCTGTGCTTCATTGCCTTCCTTACAGGGCGGCGGTAGAATTCCATGAGCTGAATAAACATCTGGGAAATCAGCTTGCTCTTCAGCTTGCCATCAAGCAGCTCCCGCTTAACCACTGCATCATAGGCAGAATACATAAAGAAATCCACGAAGTCAGGCATTACCACCTCAGCCCCCTCCTCGTAAAGAAGGCGCTCAATATGGTTATTGGCCACAGGATGATACTTGGCAAGAATCTCACCTACAATGCCAACCTTCGGCTTCCACATATTTTCATCAATAGGAACAGCCTCAAAGTCATCAACAATAGCCTTGATATTTCTGGAGAACCGCTTATAGCTGCCCTTCTTCTCATTGAGATCAGCTTTGCAACGCTCCATCCAGGTATCATAAAGACGGTCACTGTCCCCTATGTTCAGCTCATAAGGCTTGGTGCGATTCCGTACATTCATAAGCACATCACCGTACACCGCTGCCTTAATGGCATCAATAAGGCTATCCCTGTCAAAATGGAAGGCATCTGTTTCAAGTCCCCAGCATGCAAATACTGGAATCTGAGGATATCCAGCATCCTTCAAGGCCTGCCTCAAAACATTTATATAGTTTGTGGCGCGACAGGCACCACAGGTCTGGAACAGCATTATGGACGTATTATCAGGGTCACACTTACCCTGCTGAACTGCGTTAATAAGCTGACCAATAACCACAATAGCCGGATAGCACATATCGTTATGCACGAATTTCAGCCCCACATCAATGGCGCTTCTAGGCATTTCTGGAATTATAACGTTATAGCCATGCTTGTTAAGCACTGACTCAAAGAGCTCAAACTGAATCGGTGCCATCTGAGGCGCCAAAATAGTATGGGTACCCTTACATTCCTCAGTAAAATGAGGTCTCTCGGAAATCTCCAGCTGCTGGTATTCCACAGGCTTTCTGCGAGCCAGTGCCGCAATTAGGGAACGGAGCCTGATACGGGCAGCTCCCAGATTACTTACATCATCCAGCTTAATCATGGTATAAATCCGTTCGTGGTCCTCCAAAATGGACTTAACCTGACCGGTGGTCAAAGCATCCAGACCACAGCCAAAGGAACTGAACTGAATCAAGGTTACATTGTCATGCTCTGCCACATAATGAGCCGCATGATACAGTCTCGCATGGTAGCTCCACTGATTTACAATTTTCAATGGCTCGGACTTAACTGGCAAATGGTAAACAGCATCCTCGGAAATAATTGGCAAATCATAGCTTTGAATCATTTCCGGAATACCATGATTTATCTCAGGATCCACGTGATATGGACGGCCTGCCAATAAAATGACATGCTGCCCCTTGGTCTCTGCCTCCCGCAGGATTTCAACGCCTTTCTGGCGCACCTCCTCACGATACGATTCTAATTCAGCATAGGCCCTTTCCGCAGCCCTTGCGATCTCAGACTTTTTCAGCCCCTCAATTTTTCCCAGCTCTTCATTGAGGCGCTTTACCATCTTTTTCTTATCGTTAATTGGCAGGAATGGTTCCAAAAATTCTACATTTTTTTCCTGCAAAATATCCATATTGCCACGGATATTTTCCGCATACGAAGCCACCACCGGACAATTGAAGTGATTATCTGATGGGTGCATATCATCAGTCATATTATATGGCAAACATGGATAGAATATCTTGTCAATGCCCCGCTCCACCAGATCCATAATATGTCCATGAACCAGCTTAGCCGGATAACATAATGAATCTGAAGGGACCGTGGCCATACCGCTATAATACAGCTGGGCAGAGGATTCGCTGGAAAGCACCACCTCATAACCAAGGTCTGTAAAGAAGGTAAACCAGAACGGATAATCCTCATACATATTGAGAACCCGCGGAATACCGATCTTTCCCCGCTTGGCTTCCTTCAAAGGCTCGTAGTGATTAAACAGACGGTCATACTTGAACTGATAAATATTGGCCGCCTTCCGCTCCTTCTTTTCCTTGCCTGCACCCCGCTCACAGCGATTGCCAGTGAAATAACGGCCACCATCAGGGAAAACCTGAACGGTTACCTGACAGGAATTTCCACAGCCCTGACAACGGAAGGAATTGCTCTTTACGGTAAAGGTCTCCAGCTCATTAAGGGGCAAAATTGAGGAGTGGTTTATTCCGGACTCCAAGGAAAGAATGGCCGCACCATAGGCTCCCATCAATCCTGCAATATCCGGTCTTATTACATTACGTTCCAGCAACAGCTCCATGGAACGGAGAACTGCATCGTTGTAGAAGGTACCGCCCTGTACCACAATATTCTGTCCCAAGGAGCTAACATCCTTAAGCTGCATTACCTTAAAGAGAGCATTTTTTATAACAGATAAAGCAATACCTGCGGAAATATCTCCCACAGCGGCGCCATCCTTCTGGGCCTGCTTTACCTTGGAATTCATAAATACAGTACATCTTGTACCCAAATCAACGGGAGCCTTGGACTCCAGTGCCTTGGCCGCAAATTCCCCTGCGGTCATCTTAAGGCTCTGGGCAAAGTTTTCTATAAAGGAACCGCAACCCGCAGAGCAGGCCTCGTTAAGAGTAATACTGCCGATACTTCCCTTATTGACATAGAAGCACTTCATATCCTGACCACCTATATCCAATACAAAGGATACATCCGGGCAGAATTCCTGGGCTGCTCTCAGATGGGCAAAGGTTTCCACCTCACCATTATCCGCGTGAAGAGCTGCCTTAACAATTGCCTCACCATAGCCGGTGGTGGTCACAGAAGCAATATAGGTATCATCATTCATGGCAGCATAGAGCTCTTTCATCTCATCTACCACAGTATTCAATGGTGAACCGTGGTTACTTCCATAGGATGTATAAAGCAGTTCCTTGCTGCTGCCTATAGCCGCCAGCTTGGTGGTGGTAGAGCCGGCATCTATACCAACATAGATAGGTCCATGATAGCTGGACATATCAGCCTTTGGTACCTTGTCTCTGTCATGACGGGCCTTAAATTCCTCATAAGCCTGCTCATCCTCAAACAGGACAAAATCCGCCTTACGGCTTTCAGAGGCCATTACCTCCTCGGCCTTTTTAATACTTTCCTTAAGCTCGCCAAGCTCAACAGGGCGTGCTTCCTCACTCATGGCCGCCCCTACGGCTACAAAGTAATTGCCATCATCCACCTTAACCACGTTTTCAGGAGCCAGCTTCAAGGTCTCAATAAAACGCTTTTTCAGCTCCGGCAAAAAATGCAGCGGACCGCCCAAAAATGCCACCTTGCCATCAATAGGACGCCCCTGTGCCAAATTACTGATGGTCTGGTTTACTACAGCCTGGAAGATAGACAGAGCTATATCCGCCTTTGAAGCACCGTCATTCATAAGAGCCTGAATATCCGTCTTGGCAAATACACCACACCGTGAAGCAATGGTATAAATCTGCTTGCCCTTCTCAGCCAGTGCATTAAGGCCTTGGGCATCAGTGGACAAAAGGGATGCCATCTGATCAATAAAAGAACCTGTTCCACCAGCACAAACACCATTCATACGCTGCTCAGGAGCATCACCGAAATAGGTTACCTTTGCATCCTCGCCCCCCAGCTCCACAACCGTATCCGTATGTGGTATCAGGGACTTAACAGCAGAGGCACAGGCAATAACCTCCTGAACAAATGGCAGACCAATACGTTCAGCAATACCCATGCCGGCAGAACCAGTAAGGGCCAGAGAAAACTTTTTGTTTTCAATGACCTTGCTTAAAGCATGAAGGTTTTCTTTCAAAACAGAATTGATTTCGGAAAAATGACGAGCATATTTCTGGTACACCAATTCTCTTTCCTTGTTGAGAACTACTACTTTAATCGTGGTGGAGCCAACATCAATTCCAACCCGTAAAAGAGAATTCATTCTTTCACCACCCGTGAATGTAAAACTATCGAAAAACCTGTAAAATACAGGCATAATTACCCTAATGTATATTATAACGCAGTTGTTCAATTTTTTCCATCTTAAGAAAAAGAGAGTATTGTACGATTATTATTATGTGATATAATTTTCCTATGCGGGATATTATAGGGGGATGCTTATGAACTTTGAAGACTACTATGCTTTGGGAGAACAGATACACAACAGCCTGTTGGATGTCAATAGTCTTAAGGATGAGATGAAGCAACTGGACAAGATGCTGGATGACATTCAACAGAAGCTGGACTCAGCAATTGATTTAAAGACAATTAGACAGCACAATATGTAATACTCAAAAAACGAGGAGCCGGTCACTTAGATACGACCGGCTCCTTTATTATCCATTAATATCTTATGCATTTTTTGGGTGCTTTCCTCTGTAAATCAAAAATATAATTGATGATTTTGTCCTGAATTTTGAAATCTATATTGGTAAACTTTGCCCCAATATGATACTTTCTTTCCTCTGTTTTTTCATCAAGCTCAGTGTTCCTAACCACAGTGGCCATATGGTTGAATAATCCTATCCCCGGGATTTCACTAATTTCCACTGTTATTTTTTTACCAACATCCAAAGGTCTGTCCAGCAGGAAACAAATGCCACCACCACTTAAATCCACACTAGTAGTGAAAATCATTTCCTCCTCGGCCATGTTGTCATCCAGCAGTCTGACCACCAATGGATTATCAAATTTTATACGAACAAATTCTCTATGCTGTATTTTCTGCACCTTAACAGGCTTATCGGTATACCACACGGGAATATTTTCAATTACCCGACGCTGAAATCCCACAGCAAATTTATAATAGCAACAGCCATCAAAAAAATCACATATAAAGCTCGTTCCCGGAGAAATTCTTGCAGGACATTTGTCCTCATCTACCGGCACCGTCAGAACCAACTCCCCATCACCTATATTCTCCAGCTTACTGAATAAAGGTCTTTCGTCGTCAGGCAAGGAAATATTCAGCTGTTGTCCCAGCTTTAAAACCACATCCGGCCTGACAAATATATCCTGCGATAAAGCTCCTCTCATCTATGCCATCCCCCCCATTTCTCAAAAAGTTATCCCCTACAACAATATTACACATACAAAGAACTTTTGCAACATTGTAACAACTGAACATCTGTAAAAAAAATAATGATATAAAGGAATAATCTCTTCTCCGTAAATATTATAGCATAGATTTTTATGGTACTAAATACCCATATCTTGAAAAATCAATTAAATTTTAGAATAAAAAACTTTGTCAAGAAATAGTCCCTGAGCCGGTGCTGTGGCTCCTGCCTGGCTTCTATCCAATGAGTCCATTATCCGCTTAAAGTCCCCCACAGACTTCCAACCGAGGCCCACGTTACCAAGGGTCCCAACAATGTTCCGCACCATATGATACAGGAACCCGTTAGCATGGAAGGTGAGCTCCACTATACGTCCCCCCTGCTGGACCTCCAGAACTGCCTCGTAAATATTTCTCACTGGACTCACCGGAGGGCCACCAGCTGCCCTAAAGGCACTGAAATCATGCTCTCCCTTGATTAGCTCCAGACAGGCCCTCATGGATTCCACATCAAGCTCCTTCCTTATATTCCAGCTGTAGTTTCGCTCAAAGGGATCTGGAATATCTCCCTGTAGAATACGATATTTATATATTTTGCTCACAGCACTGTGACGGGCACTAAACTCCCTGTCCGCCTCTGCTGCCTCCAAAACCACAATATCTGGTGGAAGAATACTGTTTACCGCCCGCGGTACCCTATCCACTGGAATGGAGCCATCCGTAAAAAAGTTCACTACTTGCCCTCTGGCATGAACTCCAGCATCGGTACGTCCTGAAGCCGCCAGCTCCACTGTATCCCCAAACACCTTCTGGAGCCTGTCCTCCAAAATATTCTGCACCGCAACAGCAGGAGGATTCTGTCGCTGAAAGCCGTTATAGTTGGTGCCGTCATAGGCCACCGTCAGACGTATATTGCGCTTCCGCGCCTTCATTATATCTTTGTGTTCAGGCTTCATATTCCATCCTTTTAAATCTTACAACGTAAACTGCACCACGATTAGACTGATAAGGAACACACTAAATATTCCTCCCGCCCAAAAATCTACATCGTGAAGTCGCTGCTGTTTCATACGGGTTCTGTCGACTCCCCCCTGATAGCAGCGAGCTTCCATTGCAATAGCCAACTCATCAGCCCTTCTGAAGGCGGAAATAAAAAGTGGCACCAATACCGGTATCATACCCTTGGCTCGCTGGAAAAAATTACCATCGCCAATGTCAGAGCCTCTGGACTGCTGGGCTTTAATTATCTTGTCTGTTTCCTCCAGCAGCGTTGGGATAAAGCGCATGGCAATAGTCATCATCATGGCCAGCTCATGGGCAGGAAAACCAATTTTCTTCAGAGGTGACATTAATGACTCCAGAGCATCCGTCAACTTAAGCGGTGATGTGGTAAACATCAGAAGTGAAGATATTGCAATCATCAATACCAACCGTAGACTTATAATAAATCCCTGTATTATTCCCTCTTTGGTCATTACAAAGTTCCACACCTTAAATATTGGTTCTCCCGGTGTACTGAACAAATGAATGCCAAAGGAGAAAAGAATAATCCACCATAGTGGCTTTATTGACTTTAAAACAGTTCCCACAGGAAGTCCTGAGAGAAGCACCACACCTATGGCACCTGCCGTCATAATCCCATAATTAATATGATTATCGAATAAAAACACCGCCACTATGTAAATAAAAAGCAGCACGATCTTTACTCTGGCATCCATATTGTGAATGGGAGAATTACCGGGAAAATATTGTCCCAAAGTGATATCTGTCAGCATTTTCCCTTCCTCCTTAACGCCTCAATAATTTCCTCTACCGCTTTATCCATAGTATAGGCATTATTCTGTATCTCCAGACCATTTTGGGCCAGTTCATTCATTATAGTCTTTACCTCAGGCAATTCCAAACCAGCCTGACTTATAAGTTCCTTTTGCGAAAAGGCCTCCTCCGGAGTGGCCTCCATGGTAACCTTCCCCTTGTTCAGAATAATGACATTATCTGCATAACTGGCAATATTATCCATATTATGGGAAATCAGTACAATAGTTGTGCCCTTTTCTTTGTGGAGCCTTCTGAACTTTTCCATAAGGGATTCACGCCCCTTTGGATCAAGGCCTGCCGTAGGCTCGTCCAGTACCAGATATTTTGGTTGCAAAGCCAGAATACCTGCTATAGCTGCCCGACGCTTCTGGCCGCCACTAAGCTGAAAAGGAGAACGGTGAGCGTACTTATCATAATCGAGATTTACGAAGTCCATTGCCTGCTTAACCCTTTCCTGGGTTTCATCCTCACTGCAGCCTATATTTCTAGGGCCAAAGGCGATATCCTTGGCAATGGTTTCTTCAAAAAGCTGATATTCAGGGTACTGAAATACGATACCCACCTTCCGCCGGGCTGCCTTAGCCTCTGTATTTTTTTTACCTATATCCACACCATCCACAAGGATAGTGCCCTTATTTGGCTTTAACAGTCCATTAAAATGCTGTATCAGGGTTGACTTCCCTGATCCGGTATGCCCTGCAATAGCGGTTATTTTCCCCTCCGGAATAGTAATTGAAATATCATCCAGAGCCAAGTGCTCAAAGGGGGTCTTGGGCATATAGGTATATGATATGTTTTTTAATTCTATTGACATATTGCCCTCACCAAATCCTCTGTATTAATAATAGACTCTGTAATCCTAATACCTTTTTGCTGAAGTCTGTAGGCCATCTCAGCAGCCATAGGCACCGCTAGGCCCCGTTTCTTCATGGCTCCAATATCCCTAAAGATTTCCCTTGGTGTACCACTTGCCACCAAATGCTTCTGGTCCATGACAAATATCCTGTCGGCCATTGCCGCTTCCTCCATGAAATGGGTTATATAAACCGTGGTAATTCCCCGCTCCTTGTTAAGACGTGAAACCGTATCCATAACCTCATGGCGTCCTCTTGGATCCAGCATGGCAGTAGGCTCGTCCAGTACAAGACATTTAGTATTCATAGCCAAAGCTCCTGCTATGGCCACCCGCTGCTTTTGACCACCTGAAAGATGATGGGGGGAAAAGTGGCGATACTCCTCCATATCAACTGCCCTCAGGGCCGCAGTTACGTTACGGCGAATCTCATGAGGGTCCAGACCAATATTTTCTGGTCCAAAACCTACATCATCCTCCACTATAGCAGCGATAATCTGATTATCAGGATTCTGAAAAACCATACCTATCTGCCTTCTAATGTCATAGGTATGCTCCTCATCTTTGGTATCCATACCGTCTACCAGACACTTTCCCGATGAAGGAAGCAGCAAGCCGTTAAAATGCTTGGCCAATGTGGACTTTCCTGAGCCATTGGTGCCCAGAATTGCCACAAACTCCCCCTCTTCAATCTTTATATTAACATTTTCAACAGCCAGCATCTCATTCTCCATGCCGGCATTATAAATGTGTGTTAAATCAACGCATTCAATAAAACTCACGCAAAACACCTCTAAATCAACATTATAGCCTAGTTCTATTGTCAACGCAATTAAGAATAAAGGTTAACAACAAAAAGAGGCACTCCGTAAGGAATGCCTCTCATATATCGTTAGCTGTAAATTACTTTACCAACTCAAGGATAACCATTGGAGCTGCGTCACCACGACGTGGGCCCAGCTTCAGGATACGGGTATAACCACCCTGACGATCCTTGCACTGCTCAGCGATTTCACCGAACAACTTTCTAACAACATCTTCATCAGCAAGCTGAGCAATAGCCTGACGACGAGCAGCCAAATCACCGCGCTTAGCGAGAGTGATGAGCTGTTCTGCAAGTCCGCTGATCTCCTTAGCCTTAGCCTCGGTAGTCTCAATGCGCTCATGCTTGAAGAAGGAAGTCAGAATGCTCTTGAACAGTGCCTTACGAGCACTGGAGTTACGACCTAATTTTCTGTAAGCCATTTATTTCCCTCTTTCCTATATCTTAATCTCGAAATGTCAATCAGTTATCTGCCAAATCATCGGCAGAACCATCATTTTCCTTAAGTGACAGGCCCAGCTCCTGGAGCTTGTTCTTGATTTCCACCAAGGACTTGTTACCAAGATTACGAACCTTCATGATTTCAGCCTCAGTCTTGTTGATGAGGTCACGAACTGTCTTAATATCAGCTCTCATCAGGCAATGATAAGAACGAACTGTCAGTTCGAGCTCCTCAACCTTCTTATCAAGAATTGGAGCATCAGTCATATCTGCAGTGCTAACAGCAGCAGTCTCTGGGACCTCTGCAGCAGCAACTGGTTTGGTATCAATAATCAGATTGCTGAAGAGCTTCAGTCTTGCAATCAGGATACCTGCTGCCTTGCTGACAGCCTCCTCAGGAGTAATAGAACCATTGGTCCAAACCTCCATGGTCAGCTTGTCATAGTCGACAGTGTCACCCACACGGGTATCTTCAACTCTGTAGTTAACACGGCGTACAGGAGAGAATATAGAATCAATAGGAATCTCACCAATAGCCTGATCAGGTTTCTTATTCTTATCACCTGGAACATAGCCAAGGCCATGCTCTACAGTCATCTCTATATTAAGTGAACCTGTCTCGTTAACAGTTGCGATATGCAGTTCTGGGTTAAGGATCTCAATATCAGCATCGTGAATAATATCAGCTGCTGTTACTTCCTTCTCACCCTGAACCTCGATGCGGATTGTCTTAGGTTCATCGCTGTGCATCTTAAGGCAGAGCTCCTTAAGGTGAAGGATGATGTTGGAAACATCATCGCGAACACCTGGAACTGTGGAGAACTCATGCAACACACCATCAATCTTGATGGCGGTAATTGCTGCACCTTGCAAAGAGGACAAGAGAATGCGGCGAAGGCTGTTACCAAGGGTAATGCCATAACCGCGCTCCAAAGGCTCGCAGATAAACTTACCATAGCGGCCGTCCTCACTGATTTCCTCTATCTGAATCTCAATCTTCTGCTTGTCGATTTCGATCATCTGGAATTGCCCTCCTCAATAAATCAATGCATATATGTACAAATACGACAATTAATACACAGATATTATTTGGAGTACAACTCGACGATTGCCTGGCTGTCAACAGGAATGTCGAAGTCATCTGCAGCAGGGAATCTGTTGATGGTACCGGTGAAGTTATCGGAACCTACAGTAATCCATGCTGGAACGCTGAGAGCGCTGTTGGACTCAGCCAACTCCTTGAAGAATGCATTGGAGCGAGCCTTTTCGGAAACTGCTACAACATCATTTACATCAACGAGAGCAGATGGAATGTCCAGACGCTTGCCGTTCAGAGTGATATGACCATGACGAACGAGCTGACGAGCCTGCTTACGGGTGGAAGCAAGACCAAGACGGAATACTACGTTGTCGATTCTTCTTTCGAGAAGGCTGATGAGGTTATCACCAGTGATACCCTGCATCTTCTTAGCCTTGTTATAGTAAGAACGGAACTGCTTCTCCAGTACACCGTAAATGAACTTTGCCTTCTGCTTTTCCTTCAGCTGAACACCATACTCGGAAACTTTACCGCGGGTACGACGTGGCTGACGGTTGGAACTCTTATTCAGACCAATAACACCTGGCTCGATACCGAGGGAACGGCATCTCTTCAGTGCTGGTACTCTATCAATTGCCATTTAGTTTGCACCTCCCATTATACTCTTCTACGCTTTGGTGGACGGCAACCATTGTGTGGAATTGGGGTAACATCCTTAATCATGCTAACCTCAAGACCAGTTGCCTGCAGGGAACGGATTGCAGCCTCACGGCCAGCACCAGGACCCTTAACGTAAACATCAACCTGCTTCAAGCCATGCTCCATAGCAGCCTTTGCAGCAACCTCTGCTGCCATCTGAGCTGCGAATGGAGTGCTCTTTCTGGAGCCACGGAAACCAAGTCCGCCTGCGCTTGCCCAGGAAAGTGCATTACCGTTCTTGTCGGTCAAGGTAACGATAGTATTATTAAAGGTGGAGCTGATATGAGCAACACCAAATTCGATATTTTTACGGTCCTTTTTCTTAGGACGTACAGACTTCTTAACTGCCACTCTAACTCCTCCTTACTTCTTCTTACCAGCTACAGCCTTTTTAGGGCCTTTACGGGTACGTGCGTTATTCTTTGTGTTCTGTCCGCGTACAGGAAGACCCATACGATGACGACGACCACGATAGCAGCCGATCTCAACGAGTCGCTTTATATTCAGGGACTGCTCACGACGAAGGTCACCCTCTACTACTACCTGCTTATCGATGATATCACGAAGCTTAATAACCTCATCTTCGCTCAGATCACGGGTACGAGTATCTGGGTTAACACCAGTCTCCTTTAAAATTCTCTGAGAAGTGGTAAGACCAATACCATAGATATATGTTAATGCGATCTCAATTCTCTTATCACGTGGCAAATCTACACCGGCAATACGTGCCATACATCAAGCACCTCCTTCTTAATTATCCTTGTCTCTGTTTATGTTTTGGGTTCTCGCAAATAACCATTACACGACCCTTACGCTTAATAACCTTGCATTTTTCACAAATTGGTTTAACCGATGGTTTAACTTTCATTGCGTTATGCCCCTTTCATGTACTATCCTTGATTACTCAAAGATTATTTAAAACGATAGGTGATACGGCCACGAGTTAAATCATAAGGTGTCAGCTCAATAGTGACCTTATCCCCTGGCAGAATGCGTATAAAATTCATTCGAATCTTACCGGAAACATGCGCCAAGACAACATGACCGTTCTCCAACTCCACCTGGAACATTGCATTTGGCAGTGCTTCCAGGACTTTACCTTCAACTTCAATTACATCTTGTTTAGACATAAGTGGTATTGCTCCTTAGTGTCATAACCTAGGAAAGGTGGCCGCAGGAGCGGCCCCATCTTCCGGCATCACAGCTTTCGCTGCACGATTCTTCTATAATAATTCGGTAGTACCAGGCAAAACTGCCTGCCATAACTCTTAAGCCTTCAGGGCATCAACCATATCCTTGAAAACTTTGTCGATAGCCTGACGTCCATCAATCTCTAAGTATAACCCAGCTTTCTGGTAATAGTCAATCAATGGCTTAGTCTGAGCTTCATATACGGACAACCGATTCTTCATAGTTTCCTCGGTGTCATCTGCTCTCTGATAGAGCTCGCCACCACACTCATCACACTTGCCTTCAACCTTTGAAGGGCTGAACTTAATGTGGAATGTAGCACCACAGCTCTTGCAGATTCTGCGTCCTACTGCTCTCTCAACGAGATCAGAGGAAGGAACAGTGATATTAACAACGCTCTTAAGGCTAAGCCCCAAATCAGCCAAAATCTTGGTAAGGGCATCAGCCTGATCAACAGTACGAGGGAAACCATCCAGAATAAAGCCCTTCTTGCAATCGTCCTGGGCAAGACGCTCACGGACAATGCCGATGGTAATTTCATCTGGAACGAGGTTTCCGGCATCAATACATGCCTTCGCCTGCTTTCCGAGTTCAGTTCCTTCCTTGATAGCGGCACGGAACATGTCGCCAGTGGAAATATGTGGAATACCAAACTCTTTCACCAGGTTAGCAGCCTGAGTGCCTTTTCCGGCACCCGGAGGGCCCATTAAAAGTAAATGCATTTAATTAATCCTCCTAATTCATAAAACCTTGGTAATGACGCATAACAACCATGGACTCAATCTGCTTCATGGTATCAAGGCCAACGCCTACAACAATCAGCAGTGCAGTTCCACCAAAGTTTACACCCTCAAGATGAGTTGCGGACGCAATAAATGTTGGAAGAACGGCTACCAGTGCAAGGAATAACGCGCCAGCAAGCGTAATTCGAGTCATGACATAATCTAAATATTCTGCCGTTGGCTCTCCCGGACGAATGCCCGGGATAAAACCACCGTATTTTTTCAGATTCTCTGCCATATCCGATATCTTTACAGTAACCGCGGTGTAAAAATACGTGAAGAAGATAATCAACAGTGCATAAACTGTTGTTTGTAGCGGTGTACCCCACGCAAAATACCCGGCAATAGTTTTTACCCAGGGGATATCAATAAACTGGGCAATAGTTACTGGAAACATCAGCACGGATGACGCAAAGATTATTGGAATAACTCCCGCGGTGTTAACCTTAAGCGGGATGTGACTGGACTGTCCGCCATAAGATTTATGACCAACAACCCTCTTCGCATATGATACTGGAACCCGGCGATAAGCTGTGTGAATTGCAACAACAAACACAATCATCGCTACAGCAATCACTGCAAAGAAGAAAACATTAATATAACTAATGGTTCCTGTCTGTAAGTAATTATAAATCTTTCCAATGTTGTTTGGCAACGCAGCAACGATACCGGCGAAAATGATCAGTGAGATACCATTACCTACGCCGTTAGCAGTTATCTGCTCACCAAGCCACATAAGGAAAACTGTTCCTGCTGTCAGTGTAATCGCAATAATGAGGATTGACACTGGACCAGGATTTAGGATAGCCTGCTTCAAACCAATGGACATACCCATGGCCTGCAAGAAGGCAAGTAATACTGTGAAATATCTTGTAACCTTGGTGGTTTTCTTATAGCCTTCCTGACCTTCCTTTGACCACTGCTCCAATGTAGGTACAACCACATTTAAGAGCTGGATGATAATGGAAGCATTAATGTAAGGCGTAATACTCATAGCAAATACAGAAAACTTACTAAGAGCACCACCGGAAAACATATCCAGTAAACCGAAAAGACTGCCATTGTTGAACAGTGATTCAATAGCTGATGGATCAACACCTGGAACAGGAATATGAGTACCCATTCTGAAGATGGCGAACATTATCAGCGTAAAAGTGATCTTTGCTCGAAGCTCCGGAATCTTGACGATATTAGAGAGAGCTGATAACAAATCAGATCACCTCAACTTTTCCACCTGCTGCAGTAATCTTTTCTTCTGCGGACTTGGTGAAGCCGTTGGCTACAACAGTCAGCTTCTTAGTGAGCTCACCATTGCCGAGAATGCGAACACCGTCGCGTACGTTCTTAAGGATACCAGCCTCAATCAATGCAACAGCATCAACAGTAGCACCATCCTCAAAACGGTTCAGAGTCTCAACATTAACCTCTGCATATACGTTAGCAAAGATGTTCTTGAAACCACGCTTTGGTAATCTACGATATAAAGGCATCTGACCGCCCTCGAAACCAGTACGAACGCCGCCGCCGGAACGGGACTTCTGACCCTTCTGGCCTCTGCCGGAAGTCTTACCATTACCGCTGCCCAGACCACGACCAACGCGGAAAGCGTTCTTGCGGGAACCAGGAGCTGGAGATAATTCATTTAACTTCATCTTTTAAGTGCACCTCCTTGAATCTCAAGCCTGCTCTTCAACAGTTACGAGATGCTCTACCTTGTGGATCTGGCCACGGAGAGACTCGCTGTCTGGAAGCTCAACTGAGGAATTTAACTTCTTAAGTCCTAATGCTTTAATAGTAGCACGCTGAGTAGCTGGTCTACCGATCAGACTTCTGGTAAGAGTAATTTTTAAATTTGCCATTTCAAAACCCTCCTTAACCTAAAAGTTCCTGTACGGTCTTACCGCGAAGCTCAGCTACCTTCTCAGCCTGCTTCAGCTGCTCAAGACCCTTCAAGGTTGCACGAACCATGTTATTAGGATTGGAAGAACCAAGGGACTTGGTCAAAATATCCTTAATACCAGCAAGCTCGAGAACTGCACGAGCTGGGCCACCAGCGATAACACCAGTACCTTTTGCAGCTGGCTTCATCAGTACACGGCCTGCACCGAAAATACCAATCATCTCATGTGGGATAGTAGTACCCTTCAGAGAAACATCAATAAGGTTCTTCTTAGCGTCTTCAACGCCCTTGCGAATTGCCTCTGGAACCTCTGCAGCCTTACCTAAGCCTGCACCAACCTGACCCTTCTCATTACCAACAACAACAAGTGCGCTGAAGGAGAAGCGACGGCCGCCCTTTACAACCTTGGCAACTCTATTAATATATACAACTTTTTCCTGGAACTCAGGAGTCTCGTTGTCCATTCTAGCCATCTATGTACCTCCTTTACAAATATTAGAATTTCAAGCCAGCTTCACGAGCGGCTTCAGCAAGTGCTGCAACACGGCCATGATATACATAACCACCACGGTCGAAAACTACCTCGGTAATGCCCTTTTCCAGAGCGCGCTTAGCAACTGCCTCGCCTACTGCCTTGGCAGCCTCAATATTACCACCGTAGTTCTTGAAATCCTTATCCTTTGTGCTGGCAGATACGAGAGTAACACCGTTAACATCGTCGATAACCTGAGCATAAATATTGCTCAAGCTGCGGAATACGTTAAGACGTGGTCTCTCAGCAGTGCCGGAAATATGATTGCGTACACGCAGGTGACGCTTCTGACGAGCTTTATTTTTATCTTCCTTAACAAACACTGTCGGTTACTCCTTTCTGGTTATTATTTCTTACCCTTGGCGCCAGCCTTACCTACCTTACGGCGGATGTGCTCGCCTTCGTACTTAATACCCTTGCCCTTATATGGCTCTGGTCTTCTGTAGTCGCGAACCTTAGCTGCGATAGCGCCAACAACTTCCTTATCAATACCGTTTACAACGATCTTGGTAGGATTTGGTACCTCGAAAACGATACCAGTAGGTGGCTCAACAATAACTGGGTGAGAGAAACCAAGAGACAGGTTCAGGTTCTTGCCCTGGAGCTGTGCTCTGTAACCAACACCATTGATCTCAAGAGTCTTTGCATAACCCTCAGTAACACCAACAACCATGTTGTTGATCAGGGTACGGGTAAGACCATGGAGAGATCTGTGATCTTTATTATCTGAAGGACGCTCTACAGTGAGTACACCGTCCTCTAATTTAATCTTCATATCCTGGCTGAAAGAGCGAACTAACTCACCCTTTGGGCCCTTTACGGTAACCTTATTTCCATCCTCAACCTTTACGTTTACGCCAGCTGGGATAGTAATAGGTGCTCTACCAATTCTAGACATCTGTACACCTCCTGACTTCTAAATAATTACCAAACGTAAGCTACAACCTCGCCGCCGAGACCAGCCTTGCGAGCATTCTTATCGCTCATGATTCCCTTGGAAGTGGAAATGATGGCGATACCCAAACCACCGAGAACTCTAGGGAGCTCAGCAGCCTTTGCATACTGGCGCAGGCCTGGCTTGGAAATACGCTTAATACCAGTAATTACCTTCTCACGGTTAGGACCGTACTTCAGGGATACAGTGATAACACCCTGCTTACCATCCTCAGTGAAAGTGAAGTCATTGATGAAGCCCTCTTCCTTAAGAACGCCAGCGATGGCCTTCTTAATGTTGGAACCAGGAATCTCAACCTTTTCATGATAAACGGAGTTTGCATTGCGCAAACGAGTCAACATATCTGCAATAGGATCAGTCATTACCATTTAAACCGATATCCTCCTTTCATTTTCGCCTTTAAGTTACCAGCTAGCCTTGGTTACGCCAGGAATGGCACCCTTGTAGCTCTGCTCTCTGAAACAAATACGGCACATATCGAACTTTCTGATATAACCGTGCGGACGACCGCAAATCTTACATCTGTTGTACTTGCGAACAGGGAACTTTGGTTCCTTGCTCCACTTTTCAATCATTGCCTTCTTGGCCACAGTCAGTACCTCCTTCTTTACGCTTTAAAAGGCATACCCATGAGCTTTAAGAGCTCGCGAGCTTCCTCATCAGTCTTGGCAGTTGTTACAACTACGATATTCATACCGCGGAGCTTGTCAATCTTGTCATACTCAATTTCAGGGAAAATGAGCTGCTCCTTCAGGCCGATTGCGTAGTTACCGCGACCGTCGAAAGAATTGGAACCGATACCACGGAAGTCACGAACGCGTGGAAGTGCAACATTCATGAACTTGTCGAGGAACTGATACATGCGAACGCCGCGAAGAGTAACCTTTGCGCCGATTGGCATGCCCTGACGAAGCTTCCAAGCTGCCAGAGATTTCTTTGCTCTGGTGAGAATAGGCTTCTGGCCTGCGATAATAGTCAGATCATTTACAGCGGAGTCAAGAGCCTTAGGATTACCTACAGCCTCGCCAACACCCATGTTAATGATAATCTTAGAGATTTTTGGGAGCTCCATAACATTCTTGTAACCGAACTTTTCGGTCAGAGCAGGAACTACCTCTTTAATGTACTTTTCCTGTAATCTATCCACTAGATGGTCCTCCTTTCCTTATTATTTGGTCTGGTCTACAACTTCGCCGCACTTCTTGCAGGCGCGTACAGACTTACCATTTACATCCTTGTGTGCAATACGGGTAGCCTTGCCACAAGCTGGGCATACGAGCATAACCTTTGCCGCAAACATAGGAGCTTCTTTAACAAGGATGCCACCCTGTGGGGCACTCTGATTTGGCTTAGTGTGACGCTTAACCTTGTTAACGCCCTCAACTACAACCTTATTCTTCTTAGGCAGAGCCTGGATAACCTTGCCCTGCTTGCCTTTATCTTTGCCAGACAATACCAGTACGGTATCGCCCTTCTTTACATGCAGTTTTGTAATGGACAAAATAGCACCTCCTAACTATCAAAGAACTTCTGGAGCCAGGGAAACGATCTTCATGAAGTCTTTATCACGAAGCTCTCTTGCAACTGGTCCAAAAATACGGGTTCCTCTTGGAGTCTTATCCTCCTTGATAATTACGGCAGCGTTTTCGTCGAAACGAATGTAAGAACCGTCGTTACGACGCTGGCCCTTCTTGGAACGTACTACAACGGCCTTAACAACGTCACCCTTCTTTACCATACCGCCAGGGGATGCAGATTTTACTGCAGCCACAATAATATCACCAATGTTAGCATACTTGCGATAAGAACCGCCAAGAACACGGATGCACATAATTTCCTTAGCACCGGTGTTGTCGCCAACATTGAGTAAAGTCTGTTGCTGAATCATCAGTTAACCTCCTCAACCAGAATTTCCATCATCAGGAAATTATTTAGCTTTCTCAACGATCTCTACAAGTCTCCAACGCTTATCCTTGGAAAGTGGACGAGTTTCCATAATGGAAACAGTGTCACCAATGTGAGCCTCGTTATTTTCATCATGGGCCTTGAACTTAACAGTCTTCTTAACGGCCTTCTTATATAATGCATGCTGCTCGATGTCAAGAACTGCTACTACAATAGTCTTGTCCATCTTGTCGCTTACAACTTTACCAATTTTAGTCTTGCGTTCATTTCTTTCGCTCATTAGGGAGCCTCCTTTCATCTGCATATCAATTCGTTCAATTAAGCATTAGCCTGTTCAGTCTGTACAGTCTTAATACGGGCAATAGTCTTCTTTACTTCCTTGATACGCATTGGGTTCTCCAACTGGCCAGTAGCGAGCTGGAAACGGAGGTTAAATAACTCCTCTTTGAGAGAAGCAAGTTTCTGGTTAAGTTCCTCAGCGCTCAAATCACGAATTTCATTAACCTTCATTTACTTCACCGCCCTCTGCTTCTAAATCTTCACGAACTACGAACTTTGTCTTGATTGGGAGCTTGTGGCCTGCAAGACGCATAGCCTCAGCAGCTACCTCACGAGAAACGCCGTCCATTTCGAACATTACACGGCCTGGCTTAACTACTGCTACCCAGTACTCTGGTGAACCCTTACCGGAACCCATACGAGTCTCAGCAGGCTTTGCAGTTACAGGCTTGTCAGGGAAAATCTTGATCCAAACCTTACCGCCACGCTTAATGTAACGAGTCATAGCAATACGGGCTGCCTCAATCTGTCTGTTAGTGATCCATGCTGGCTCAAGAGCTACAAGACCATACTCACCATGAGAAACCTTGTTACCACGCTGAGCCTTACCCTTCATGCGACCACGGAACTGTTTACGATATTTTACTCTCTTTGGTAATAACATTAAGCTTCGCTCCCTTCAACAGCAGCAACAGGCTGCTTTCTCTCAGGAAGAACCTCACCCTTGAAGATCCAAACCTTGATACCGATACGGCCATAAGTGGTAGCTGCCTCTGCAGTACCATAGTCGATGTCAGCTCTCAGAGTATGAAGAGGAATGGAACCCTCACGATAGGATTCGCTACGTGCGATTTCAGCGCCGCCGAGACGACCGGAGCACATAATCTTAATACCCTTTGCACCAAGACGCATAGTACGGCCTACAGCCTGCTTCATAGCACGACGGAAAGCAATACGACGCTCCAGGGAGCCTGCAATGTTCTCAGCTACCAGAGTTGCATCCATATCTGGATTCTTAATCTCCTCAATGCTGATGTCTACATTGCTGTTAGTGAACTTCTTGAGACCAGCCTTGATCTGCTCAATGCCGGAACCACCGCGGCCGATTACCATACCAGGCTTTGCAGTGTGGATAGTCAGCTTCAGACGGTTCTTAGAACGCTCAGTCTCAATCTTGGAAACGCCGGAGCTCTGAAGAAGGTTCTTCAGGTGACGGCGAATTTTAATATCTTCATGCAGATTAGCTGCATAATCTTTGCCAGCATACCACTTAGCATCCCAAGTCTTTACGATGCCAAGTCTTATACCATGTGGATTTACTTTCTGACCCAAGTTTATAACCTCCTTTTATTACTTTTCGTCTACTGCTACGGTGATGTGGGAAGAACGCTTCAAAATCTTGAAGGCCTGGCCACGGGAACGTGGATGAATACGCTTCATAGTTGGTCCCTGATCAACGAAACAAGAAGAAACATAGAGGTTATCAACATTCATATCAAAGTTGTTCTCAGCGTTTGCTACTGCAGACTTGAGAACCTTTTCTATAGCTTCAGCACCAACTTTTGGTGTGAACTTTAAAATCGCAAATGCCTCAGCAACGCTCTTGCCACGGATAAGATCCATAACTACGCGTACCTTGCGAGGTGCAATGCGAACATATTTAGCAACTGCTTTTGCTTCCACAGAGGAATCCTCCTTTCAAAATCTTATCTAAGACCGGTCTTTCTCTCTTCACCGGCATGACCCTTGAATGTACGAGTTGGTGCGAACTCACCAAGCTTGTGGCCAACCATGTCCTCAGTTACATAAACTGGAACGTGCTTGCGGCCATCGTGTACAGCGATAGTGTGACCAACGAAAGTTGGCAGAATAGTTGAACTTCTGGACCAGGTCTTTACGACCTTCTTGTCGTTAGCTGCATTCAGGGCATCAATCTTCTTAGTTAAGCTTTCATGAACATAAGGTCCCTTTTTTACTGATCTTGACAATTTATATCCTCCTTCCGGTGATTATCTCTTATTTGGTACGGCCTTTAACGATTAACTTATCAGAAGCCTTCTTACGGCGGGTCTTAGCACCCATAGCGCACTTACCCCATTTAGTAACAGGATGCTTGCGGCCAACTGGGGAACGGCCCTCACCACCACCATGTGGATGGTCATTAGGGTTCATAGCTACACCGCGGTTTTCAGGGCGGATACCCAACCAGCGGTTACGGCCAGCCTTACCAATAGTGATGTTCATATGCTCGGCATTGCCAACTACACCGATAGTTGCACGGCAGTTAACATGTACCTTACGCATTTCACCGGATGGCATACGAAGGGTTGCATAGTCACCCTCAATTGCCATGAGCTGTGCAGAAGCACCAGCGGAACGAACCAGCTGAGCACCCTTACCAATCTTAAGTTCAATATTGTGAACCTCGGTACCTACTGGAATGTTCTTTAATGGGAGACAGTTACCTGGCTTGATATCGGCATTAGGACCAGACTCAACCATGTCTCCTACCTTAAGACCGTTAGGAGCGATAATATAACGCTTCTCACCGTCTACATAATTTAAAAGTGCAATACGGGCACTGCGGTTTGGATCGTACTCGATAGTTGCAACGCGTGCTGGGATACCATCCTTAGTACGCTTGAAGTCGATAATACGATATAAACGCTTATGGCCGCCGCCCTGATGACGAACGGTCAATCTACCCTGCTGATTACGACCACCGTGCTTCTTCAGACGCTCAACGAGGGACTTCTCAGGCTTATCAGTAGTGATTTCATCGAAAGATGCTACAGTCATGAATCTTCTGCCTGCAGAATATGGTTTAAAACTCTTTACTGCCACTTAATTAACCTCCTTTTCCCTAATCTTACGCTTCGAAGAACTCGATGGTTTCGCCAGCTGCAAGTTTAACAATAGCTTTCTTATAATCGGAACGCTTACCAACGAAGCGACCCATACGCTTTTTCTTACCTTCAACATTGACGGTGTTTACACCAGCAACCTTTACATTGAAGATAGTAGAAACTGCCTTGGCAATTTCAATCTTGTTGGCAGCCTTGGCTACCTCAAATACATATTTGCCCTCAGCCATGAGAGTAGTGCTCTTTTCAGTAATGAGAGGGCGAATGATAATATCACGTGCTTCCATTATGCGTATACCTCCTCAATACGAGCGATGGCATCCTTAGTGATGAACAGCTTGTCAGCGTTCAGGATGTCAAATACATTCAGGCCGATAGTGTTAATGGTCTTAACACCTGGGATATTACGGGAAGACTTGTCAACGTTTTCTGCATAGTCTGCAGTAACGATGAGAGCCTTGTTATCTACACTGAAGCTCTCCAGCATCTTTACAACTTCCTTGGTCTTAGGAGCGTCGAAGTTAATGCTGTCGAGAACTACGATTTCACCATTAGCAACCTTGTCAGACAGAGCGCACATGATAGCAAGGCGACGCTGCTTACGAGGCATGCTGAATGCGTAGGAACGTGGGGATGGACCGAATACGGTACCGCCACCTACCCAAATTGGGGAACGGGTGGAACCACTGCGAGCACGGCCAGTACCCTTCTGCTTCCAAGGCTTACGGCCACCGCCGCGAACCATGCTGCGGGTCTTGGTAGCATGATTACCAAGACGCTGGGAAGCAAGCTGCATAACTACAGCCTGATGTACCAGACCTGCGTTCATCTCTACGCCAAAAATATTTTCATTTAATTCGAGATCGCCAACCTTCTTGTTAGCGATGTCGTAAATTGCTACTGTAGGCATTATTACTTATCCTCCTTCCGAATTAGTTTTTACCCGGTTTAACGGTTGCCTTTACAATTACGAGACCCTTCTTAGGACCAGGAATTGCGCCCTTGATAAGGAGCAGGTTACGATCTGCATCAACTCTAACAATGGAGAGACGCTGTACGGTAACCTTGTTGCCGCCCATCTGACCTGGCAGCTTCTTACCTTTAAGAACACGACCACCGTGACCACTGATCATCGCACCTGTAGAACCAGGCTCACGATGAGACTTGGAACCATGTCCCATTGGTCCACGAGCAAAATTATGACGCTTGATACCACCGGCAAAACCCTTACCCTTGGAAGTACCAGTAACGTCAACTAATTCTCCGGCGGAAAATATGTCAACACCGATTACATCACCAGTGTTATATTCAGAAGCATCAGTCAAACGCATCTCGCGGATGTACTTAACAGGAGTAACACCAGCCTTTGCGAAATGACCCTTCATAGGCTTGTTTACCTTGTGTTCCTTGACTACGCCGAAGCCAAGCTGTACTGCATTATAACCATCATTTTCAACAGTCTTGTTCTGTACAACTACATTGTTGCCAGACTCAACAACTGTAACTGGAACAACCTGACCCTCTTCAGTGAAGATCTGAGTCATGCCCAGCTTTCTACCTAAAATTGCTTTAGCCAATTATTCCACCTCCTCTTATAACTTAAGCTCGATATCAACACCTGCTGGCAGTTCGAGACGGGTTAACGCATCTACTGTCTTAGGGGTTGGCTCCAGAACATCAATAAGACGCTTGTGAGTTCTCATTTCGAACTGCTCGCGGGAATCCTTATTAACGTGTGGAGAACGCAGAATTGTGTATACCTGCTTCTCAGTTGGGAGCGGAATAGGGCCAGATACCTGTGCACCGGTTCTCTTTGCAGTTTCAACAATCTTAACTGCACTCTGATCCAATGCCTTGTGATCATAAGCCTTCAAACGAATTCTGATTTTCTGCTGCTTAGACAATTTATTTTCCTCCTTCTCGTCCGGGCTCCAGGCCCAAACATTTCTCCGTAGTAGTTCCCTTACTAACGCCCGAAGCGTTGCAAGCCATCTACCACGTCATCGCATTGGGGGTACTTAGAAGCACACCGCTTCTTATTATATATACCATACTGAAAATGTCAATATGGAGAGTACCATAAACCTTATTATAAGGGCGACCCGTGGGCCGCCCTTACTATATAAGGATTTTAGATGAATCTATTTAGTTACTAAGACTAACTGCTTAGGATTAAGCGTCGATCTCAGTTACTCGACCAGCACCTACAGTGTGGCCACCCTCGCGGATAGCGAAGCGGAGACCAGCCTCGATAGCGATTGGAGTGATGAGCTCTACGGACATCTCTACGTTATCGCCAGGCATTACCATTGGTACATCCTCAGGGAGAGTTACAACACCGGTAACGTCAGTAGTTCTGAAGTAGAACTGTGGACGGTAGTTGGAAGTGAAAGCAGTGTGACGGCCGCCCTCTTCCTTGGTCAGTACGTAAACCTGACCCTTGAACTTGGTGTGTGGGTTGATGGAACCTGGCTTAGCAAGTACCTGACCACGCTGAATGTCCTTACGGTCAACACCACGGAGCAGAGCACCGATGTTATCACCAGCCTGTGCGCTAGGGAGCAGCTTACGGAACATCTCGATACCAGTTACAACAGTGGAACGAGTCTCTTCAGCAATACCTACGATCTCAACAGTGTCGTTGAGGTTCAGCTCACCACGCTCAACACGGCCAGTTGCTACAGTACCACGACCAGTGATAGTGAATACGTCCTCTACTGGCATCAGGAAAGGCTTATCGGTATCACGGGTAGGAGTTGGGATGTAAGCATCAACCTCAGCCATCAGCTTGAGGATGTTAGCCTTCTGCTCTTCGTCGCCCTCGAGAGCCTTCAGAGCGGAACCAGCAACTACTGGAATGTCATCGCCAGGGAACTCGTAGCTGGAGAGCAGCTCACGAACTTCCATCTCAACGAGCTCGAGGAGCTCAGGATCGTCAACCTGGTCAACCTTGTTGAGGAATACTACCATTGCAGGTACACCTACCTGACGAGCGAGCAGGATGTGCTCACGGGTCTGAGGCATAGGACCATCAGCAGCGGATACTACCAGGATAGCACCATCCATCTGAGCAGCACCAGTGATCATGTTCTTTACATAGTCAGCATGGCCTGGGCAGTCAACGTGTGCATAGTGACGAGCTTCAGTCTCGTACTCAACGTGTGCAGTGTTGATGGTGATACCGCGCTCTCTCTCCTCTGGAGCCTTATCGATGTTAGCGTAATCCTCGAACTGAGCCATACCCTTCTCAGAGAGAACCTTGGTGATAGCAGCAGTCAGAGTGGTCTTACCATGGTCAACGTGACCGATAGTACCAATGTTAACATGTGGTTTTGTTCTTTCAAATGTTTCCTTTGCCATTTTGGATTATTTCCTCCTTATTATTCGCCTTTATTCTTGGCAATAATGCCATCTGCGATATTTTTAGGAACTTCCTCGTAGTGAGAAACTTCCATTGAGTAGTTACCGCGGCCCTGAGTCTTGGAACGCAGATCAGTGGAATAACCGAACATGCCGGAAAGTGGTACGAAACCGTTGATAACCTGGGCACCATTACGTGCTTCCATGCCATCGATACGACCACGACGGGAGTTCAGGTCACCGATTACATCGCCCATGTACTCTTCTGGAACGATAACCTCAACCTTAACATAAGGCTCGAGAATTACTGGATCAGCCTTGAGAGCACCGTTCTTGAATGCCATGGAACCGGCAACCTTGAACGCAGCCTCAGAGGAGTCAACCTCATGGTAAGATCCATCATAAACGATAGCCTTAACATCAACAACTGGGTAACCAGCGAGAACGCCGGCTTCCATAGCCTGCTTAATACCAGCCTCGATTGGGTTGATGAATTCCTTAGGAATAGCACCACCAACAACCTTGTTCTCAAAGCTGAAGCCAGCACCTGGCTCCTGAGGAATGAGCTGGAGTTTGCAGTGACCATACTGGCCATGACCACCGGACTGACGAACGAACTTACCTTCGCAGTCAACTTCCTTACGGATGGTCTCTCTATAAGCAACCTGTGGGTTACCTACTACGCAGTCAACCTTGAACTCACGGAGCATACGGTCAACGATGATCTCCAGGTGAAGCTCACCCATACCGGAGATGATAACCTGACCAGTTTCTTCATCAGTACGAACGCGGAAGGTTGGATCCTCCTCAGCCAGCTTCTGAAGGGCAATACCCATCTTCTCCTGGTCGTTCTTGGTCTTAGGCTCAACTGCTACGGAAATAACTGGATCTGGGAACTCCATGGACTCCAGAATAATTGGTGCGCTCTCATCGCAGAGGGTATCACCAGTGGTGGTGTCCTTGAGGCCTACTGCAGCAGCGATATCACCGCTGTATACGATTTCCAGTTCCTTACGGTTATTTGCATGCATCTGGAGGATACGGCCGATACGCTCCTTCTTGCCCTTAGTGGAGTTGTACACATAAGAGCCGGAGGAAAGGGTACCGGAGTAAACTCTGAAGAATGCCAGCTTACCAACGAATGGGTCAGCCATGATCTTGAATGCTAATGCAGCAAATGGCTCCTTATCGCTGGAAGGACGGGAATCCTCCTCGCCAGTCTCAGGGTTAACGCCCTTGATAGCGGCGATATCAGTAGGAGCAGGCATGTAGTCAACAACAGCATCCAGCATAGGCTGAACACCCTTGTTGCGGTAAGAAGTACCGCAGGTAACTGGGCACATCTTACAAGCAATGGTAGCCTTGCGGATTACAGTCTTGATCTCCTCTTCGGAAATCTCCTCACCCTCAAGATACTTCATTGCAAACTCATCATCGAAGTCGGAAAGAGCTTCCATGAGAATCTCACGATACTCTTCAGCCTTATCCTTCATATTAGCAGGAATCTCAACTTCGTCAGCTACCTTACCAAGGTCATCCTCGTAAATGATAGCTTCCATCTTAACAAGATCAATGATGCCCTGGAAGTCATCCTCAGCACCGATTGGCAGCTGGATTGCAACTGCATTAGCCTGGAGACGCTCCTTCATCATGTTGATTACGTTATAGAAATCCGCACCAGTAATATCCATCTTATTTACATAAGCCATACGTGGTACGCTGTATTTCTCAGCCTGACGCCATACGGTCTCAGTCTGAGGCTCAACGCCGCCGCGGGCAGTCAGAACTGCAACGGCACCGTCCAATACTCTCAGAGAACGCTCTACCTCTACAGTGAAGTCAACGTGGCCTGGGGTATCAATGATATTGATACGATGTTCCTTCCAATGGCAAGTGGTAGCAGCGGAAGTAATGGTAATACCACGCTCCTGCTCCTGCTCCATCCAGTCCATGGTGGCAGCGCCTTCATGAACCTCACCAATCTTGTGGTTGACACCTGTATAGAAGAGGATACGCTCAGTAGTGGTTGTCTTACCGGCATCGATGTGAGCCATGATACCGATATTACGAGTCTTTTCGAGACTATACTCTCTTGCCACTTGTATATCGCTCCTTAAAACTTAACTACTATAGAAGATTACCAACGATAATGTGCGAAAGCCTTGTTAGCCTCAGCCATCTTGTGGGTATCTTCCTTCTTCTTGATTGCTGCACCAGTGTTGTTTGCTGCATCCATCAGCTCGCCGGCAAGTCTCTCATCCATGGTCTTTTCGCCACGCAGTCTTGCGTAGTTTACAGTCCAACGAATACCGAGGGTCATGCGACGATCAGGACGAACCTCAACTGGAACCTGGTAGTTAGCACCACCAACACGGCGGGCACGAACCTCCAGAACTGGCATAACATTCTTTAATGCAGTCTCAAAAACCTCCAGTGGATCCTGGCCGGTCTTGGAACGAATGATTTCGAATGCATCGTATACTACTCTTTCAGCAACGCCCTTCTTACCAGAAAGCATTACCTTATTGATGAACTTAGTGACGATCTTGGAATGATACACTGGATCCGGTAATACGTCACGCTTAGGTACTGAACCTTTTCTTGGCATCTGTTTTTGCCTCCTTCCATAATCTTCAGTCTTTAGAATTGTTTTTTAGCAGCTCTTATGCTTTCTTAGCCTTAGCGCGCTTAGCGCCGTACTTGGATCTACCCTGAGCACGATCCTGAACACCTGCGGTATCCAAGGAACCACGAACGATGTGATAACGTACACCTGGTAAGTCCTTAACACGTCCGCCTCTGATCAAAACAACGCTATGTTCCTGCAGATTATGGCCAATGCCTGGGATGTATGCGGTTACTTCAATGCTATTTGTCAAACGAACACGGGCAACCTTACGCAATGCGGAGTTTGGTTTCTTAGGAGTTGTAGTGTAAACTCTTGTGCAAACGCCACGTTTCTGTGGGCAATTCTTTAATGCCGGTGCTGTAGATTTATCCTGCATGCTCTGTCTGCTCTTGCGAACTAACTGATTAATTGTAGGCATACATGCACCTCCTTCCTTCAAATTGAGTATTTAGTATTTATTAAAAATCACACTGTCTGTGCCTTCCCCCTTGGGGAAGACGGCAGCCGACAGGCTGACGGATGAGGTCATCTCTTTGTAGACAGCATAATTTTTTAACAATGGCCTTGTTTGAGAACCGCCACTGCAGCAGCCTTAACACCAATCGAGCAGGCCTTGCCAAGCTCCTCCATGGTATATGCTGCTTCCACTGGGATCTCTTTATCCTCACAGAGTATTTTTAAGGGATCTGTAACCCTGCCCTCTGCGTTGGCACCCAGAAAAACGCAAGCAACCTGTTCCTTGTTGATGGCTTTGGTTACCTGTTTGATACCTGTAACATGCTCTGCCTTCTTCAATTCATCCAGCTGCATACGCTTCACTCCTATAAATTGGAAATCCTCATACCTTAGGCACAAAGGTATTTTAGCACCCCCTAAAACCAATGTCAACACTTTATTTTTCAAGCTTTTCATTGTACACGCAGTCTGGTGTGTCATAAGTTACACATATGTCATTTACTATATACTTTTGTCCTTTTAACACGCACACCATTTGCTTTTTTTGGAACACCTAACCAACACCTACCCATTTTTTACTTATTTTCAACTCGATTTGCACATTTTTTCAAACAGCTTTACTAAAATATTTTTTTAATTTTTTGTATTTTTTTGAGTACATTTTTGAAAACATACCAAAAATAAACAAGGGCAGGTTATGGTCACCTATAGTAGTTGAACACAGAGCGTTAAGAAACTATTTTTTACATACCTGATTTAATTATTGTAAAAAATCGTTTTAGCAAAGTGTTCTTGCGATAGGCGGCCATTACCTGCCCGAATATATTTAAAATTTTACTTTAATCCTGCAATAACTTTCCGCATTGCTTCAGCTACATTCTCCTTGTTGAAGCCAAACTTCTCAAAGAGCTGTGCAGCAGGTGCAGATGCACCAAAAGAAGTCATGCACACGGTAGCACCATCAAGGCCAATATATTTTCCCCAGCCAAAGTCCTTGCCAGCCTCTACAGCTACACGGGCACGGACATTCTTAGGAAGAATCTTGTCCTTGTAATCCTGACTCTGCTCCTCAAAAATATCCATGCATGGCATGGACACAACGCGGACGTCTACGCCCTCATCCTTAAGCATTTCCTGGGCTTCAATACCAAGAGCGACCTCGGAGCCGGTGGCAATGATAATACCATCCGGAACTTCCTTGGAGGAATCGGATACCACATAGGCACCCTTCAGAGCTTCCTTGCTGCTGCCAGCCAGTGGAGTCAAATTCTGACGGGTAAGCACCAATGCCGTAGGAGTTTTGGTGCTGGTAATAGCACTGTACCATGCCGCAGCAGTTTCCATGTCATCTGCCGGACGGAATACATTAATGTTTGGCAGGCTACGGAGCATTGCCAGCTGCTCAATTGGCTCATGGGTAGGACCATCCTCGCCTACGCCAATACTGTCATGGGTCAATACATAAGTAACAGGCAATCCCATAATAGCAGCCAGACGAATCATTGGCTTTAAGTAGTCGGAGAATACAAAGAAGGTACCCACAAAAGTGCGCAGACCACCATGGAGGGTAATACCATTGGCAATAGCACTCATAGCCAGCTCGCGAACACCGAAATGGATATTCTTTCCGGCATAATTATCCTTTGCAAAGAAGGACTCACCCTTCATTTCAGTCTTATTTGAAGGAGCCAAATCAGCACTGCCACCGAACATGTTTGGCAGAATACCATTCAGCTTGTTGATAAGATTACCGGAAAGGGCACGGCTGGCAGTAGGCTTGTCATTTCTTGCCCAGAATTCTTTATTATTAAGGAGAGCCTCCGCATCAACTGGTGCATGGAACTCCTCCCAGCGCTTGGCCTCCTCAGGGAAATTGGCACAATATGCCGCAAAGAGCTTATTCCATTCAGCTTCCGCCTTTTCACCTCTGGAAGCCAGCTCCTTATAATCAGCATAAACCTCTTCAGGAACCTTGAATGCTTCCTGCTCAGGCCACTGCAAATTTTCCTTGGCAGCCTGGAGATTATCCTCACCAAGAGGCTCCCCATGGGCGCTGGCAGTACCCTGCTTTGCAGGACAGCCATAACCGATTTCTGTGTGAACACGAATGAAAGAAGGTCTGGTAGTATCAGCCTTGGCCTTTTCGATAGCTGCGCCAATAGCGGCACAGTCAGTACCATCAGCCACATCTATGGTCTGGAAACCGAAGGCTTCCATGCGCTTCATAACATCCTCAGTGAAGGCAATATCAGTGCTGCCTTCAATGGAAATACGGTTGCTGTCATAAATAACAATCAGTTTGTTCAGCCCCAGAGTACCTGCAAGAGAGAAGGCCTCAGAGGAAATGCCTTCCATTAGGCAACCATCGCCGCCCAAAACAAAGGTATAATGGTCCACTACTTCATAACCCGGCTTATTGAACTCGGCAGCCAGATGTCTTTCAGCCATTGCCATACCTACAGCCATTGCCATACCTGCTCCCAAAGGACCAGTGGTAGCCTCAACGCCAACAGTATGGGCATATTCAGGATGACCAGGAGTAAGGGAATCCAGCTGACGGAAATTCTTCAGATCATCAATGGTAAGTCCATATCCAAAGAGGTGAAGCAGGGAATACAGCATAGCAGAGCCATGACCGCCAGAAAGAATAAATCTGTCACGGTTAGCCCACTTAGGATTCTTCCCATTATGATTCATGTGCTTGCCCCACAATTCGTACGCAATTGGTGCACAACCCATTGGAAGTCCAGGATGGCCGGACTTGGCCTTCTGAATCATTTCAGCAGCCAGTATACGGATAGCATTTACGCTATTTTTCTCTACATTACTCAAAGAAATTCACTCCTTAAAATATCTTGAATATATTACTTGGAAGCAATTACGTCAATTTCAACCAAAACATCCTTTGGCAGCTTGCTCACCTCAACGCATACGCGGGCAGGACAATTTTCAGTAAAGTACTTGCCATAAATTTCATTTACCTTGCCGAAGTCTCCCATGTTGGTAATATAAACGGTAGTCTTTACTACATCAGAAAGGGTATAGCCTGCTGCAGTAACAATGGCCTTCAGGTTTTCAAGAACCTGAGTAGTCTGCTCCACAATGCCGCCTTCCACAACAGCACCAGTGGCAGGAACCAAAGGAATCTGTCCGGAAACAAACAACATGCCACCGGCAGTCTTAACGGCCTGAGAATAAGGGCCAATGGCACCTGGGGCATTTGTAGTAGCAATAATCTCGTTCATAATTAATCCTCCTTGCAAGATAAACAATAAATAACTTATTTATTATTGGCTAAATCAGGACGCAGATTGGCGGCCTTTCCTAAAAAAACATGCTTGATTTCACGCTGCTTCAGGTCAGTATCCACCAGCAAGAGAACCCTGATACATTTTTCCATGGCTCCCTCCACATCCATCTGGCGGGCATCAAAAAGCGGAACGGCATCAAAGCCTGGCAGCTTTCTGGCACCGGAGGCTGGAAAAGCTGCGGTTATATCCTCAGTGGCACTGAAAATTGCCGCCCCAATATCCTCCGTTTTCACATTATTTCGTTTCAGCATTTCGCTGACAACTTCCTGGGTTGCAGCCCAAATTGCCTGGGCAGTATTTTCCTCTACAGTAGTAGCTCCACGTAATCCCCGCAAATCCATTCCTCCCATACGATATTAACTGGACAATACCTCTGTGCCTGTTTCGGTAACCAGAATGGTCTTTTCCCACTGGGCGGATAAAGAGCCATCCTTGGTCCGTACAGTCCAGCCGTCCTTCTTGTCAACAGTAACCTTATACTTGCCCGCATTAATCATTGGCTCCACTGTAAATACCATACCCGGAACCAAAAGCATTCCGGTTCCTGGCTGTCCCACATGTGGCACAAATGGCTCCACGTGAAAATCCTTGCCTACACCGTGACCACCCAATTCGGTAACAACGGAATAGCCATTGGCCTTGGCATGGGCATTTACTGCGGCACCAATATCTCCCAGCCAGCCCCAAGGCTTAACAGCCTCAATGCCCAGCTCCATACATTCTTTAGCTACCCGCACCAGCTTTTCTGCTTCCGGGCTGGTCTTGCCACCTACAATAAACATACGGGAGGCATCAGCATAATAGCCGTCCAAAATAGTGGTAATATCAATATTCACAATATCCCCTTCCTTAAGAATGGTTTTCTTGGAAGGTATACCATGACAAACTACTTCATTAATTGAGATGCAGATGCTCTTTGGGAATCCCTCATAATTCAGGCAGGCAGGAATACCGCCATTCTTCTCGATAAATTCCTTTACGGCTGTATCAATAGCCTCTGTATTCTGGCCTGGCTCCACCATGGTCCCTGCCAGATCCAGTGCAGCATCATTTACCACACCACTTTTTCTGATCCCCTCAATATCTGCTGGGGTAAGTATTATATTATGAGGTGGCTTACACTGGGATTTAAATACATCATATTTATAGGAATCAATGCGATCATCAAAATCAAGATGGCACTTCTTGTATTTAAGTCCACTGCCACACCAACACAAATCATTTCTGTTCATTCTACTGGATGCTTCCTTTCAACAACTATAGTCCAATCTTTATTTAAACATAGTAATTGTGAAGTGGCAAGTTTTTTCTCTTGGCTCTTTGCACTTATTATTTTATCATATGGCAGTAATTGACATCGTATATATAGGGTATTACAATAAAAAACGGTGGCTCTGTCAATGGGCCACAGGCTAAACAGAAAGGATTGTCCTTAATTTTGAAAAATAGAATTCTTACTATTATATATGTTATCTTTTGCTTTATCCTGATAATAGGTCTATGGAATATCCGGGAAAGCAAGGAAGGTATACCGGTGCTGAACTACCATCAGATAAATCCAACGGAAAAGAACCCTTTAACAGTACCAACCAGTGATTTTGCAGCTCAGATGAAATACTTGGAGGAAAACGGCTACCACACTATTTCTCCTGATGAGCTTCAGGATTTTCTGGTGGATGGCAAGGAGCTTCCCGAAAAACCTATACTTATCACCTTCGATGATGGCTATGCTGACAACTATGAATATGCTTATCCTATTTTAAAAGAGCATAATATGAAGGCAACTATCTTTCTGGTTTCCGACTTCATGGGACGCTTTGAAAATTATCTCACCTGGGACAAGGTGTATGAAATGAGCGAAAATCAGATTTATATTGGTAGCCACACATTAAGCCACTTTGAGCTTACTCCCCTTGATCAGGCAGAGCTGGTAAATCAGCTGGTGGGTGGAAAGCTGGCTGTGGAATGGAAAACCTTTAAATTCTGTGAGTATATTGCTTACCCAGGTGGCTTTTATCATCAGATGGTACTGTCCGAAGTGAAAAAGGCTGGCTATAAGGGTGGCTTTACCGTATATAACGATTATGTCCGTCAGGGTGATGACCCTTATACCATCAACCGCATTGCCATATTTGGTTCCCAGCATTTTGTAATGCCAAGATTTTGGATTCGTCTTCACATGGCTCCAGTAGTTGGACGCATGGAGCGCTTCCGTTCCAAGCTCATTGATGCCGGTTATCCGACTTTGGCAGAGCTCATTTTTATACCATAAGGAGATTTCTATCTATGATAGCTAACATCATATCATACGTCTGCCTCATCGGTCTTATCGTTTTCTTCCTGGTGGCCATGCGCCGCATTTTAAAAAGGGACAATGTCATAAATGAGCTTATTCTCGGCTTTTATGATTACCAGACCATCTCCAAAGAAGAGCTTATTTCAAGAATGTACCAATACGCCTGCAACGATTTTCGTTTGAAGGGCCTCATAAATAAATTCAATGCCACAGAAGAGGATTACACCATTATTTTTGACAAACTCATCTACTGGGCAAACTTCAAAAAGCGCAAGCGCTATATTCCTGTTAATTCCTTCTTTTTCTATGGTTCCCTGAAATATCTCCTTCAGCATAAGGATGATGATGCAAAGCCACTCACTATGAAGATGATGAACTACTTCCACTTTTGATATTTGTAATAGCAACGTTTTTAATATTGTAATCTAAAAGGGACTGCTCCGGCAGTCCCTTTTACTGTGTCTGTATTTATATGTTTTTATGTATATGGGCTTATTTATCTTCCATCTTGTGATGATATTTCTTAATATCACCCTTGAGAATATCAATATCAATGTCAAAGCCTGCAGCATGACCTGGTTCCCCTTTAATGGCCCTGTCATAATTGTAGGAGCTGTTTACCACAACCTCATCGTTGAGCTTTTCGCTGTTGCGGATAACAATGTTTCTGAAAACTGTTAGGTACTCACCCTCCATTTTCTCCACATAAAGCTCATCCTTCAGCTTCTGAATTTCTGCCTCATACTCAGTTGCAGGCTTGAAGTTCTCCAAAGCATGCTGATAGTCATTATATGCCTCATCCCGTTTTACAACGGTACCTTCATTCAGATGCTCCTTCTCAATCAAATCACCGATAACGGGATATTTTACCTTCACGTAATCAAGGATTTCCTTATTTCTGTTCAACTCCCGTATTTCTTCCTCCAAAGCCTCAATCTCCTGATCCCGCTTCTGCATTTCAGCGTTCAGGGTCTTGATGCCCTCTTCCTTTTCCTGCAAAAGTTCACGGTCAGACACCTTTACGTAAACTACACCCATTACGCAAAGCAGTGCAAAAATACCGGCAACCACCATTGGCATAACATTTTCCATTTTCTGATCCCCTTCTCTTTTATATAATGAAATAAAAAAGCCTCAGATTCCTCTGAGGCCTAGTTTACAATATGGTGGAGACGAGGAGAATCGAACTCCTGACCCCCTGCTTGCAAGGCAGGTGCTCTCCCAGCTGAGCTACGCCCCCATTTGCTTGTCTTTTTGTCACATTACTTTGTTGCTCTTCCTCGCACTGTGACAAAAATCCTGCGCAAGTTGTATAAGCAGTGAAATAACTTCGTATTTCACTTATGCTTGAAGTTAAACATAACAACTTCACACAAAAAGTATTATATGAAACCACAGACTTTATGTCAACAAGATTTTCATACAATTTCGCTTTTAGATATTGTGGATTTGCTTTAGCAAGGCAATTGCATTCATGCCCAAGCCTGTAAAACGTGCCACATCCTCTGGGGTATAGCCGGCCATTAAGAGCTTTCTGGCTATTTCAGTCGCATCATCCCTATCATCAATCTCCGGATCCTCAATCACCGGTTCCAGCGGCTGTTGCTCCATCATAGGCGCAGCAGGCTCAGATACATATTCTGGTGCTGTGGTATATCCAGCTTCCTGATTTGATTCATACTCTGAAGCTATCCCATACTCAGGCCCCATTTCCAGCATTGGCTCCGGCTCAGAGCTTATATCTATATTCAGCCCCATATCGTGTTGAGCCGCCTCAAGATTTTTAGAAACCTCCCGAAATGCCTCCAAAGCAAGCTTTGCTTCCTCGGAAATGCCACTGTCAGCTTCAGCTTCTGGCTGGTTAACAGCTTCAGTAGGGAACTCATCATAAACACCCTGAGCGTCTTCCAAATTTTCCGCTGATATTTCAGAGCTCTGTGGTAAGTTTTCTGCGTATTCCACATTTTCAGGAATCACCAGATTCGGGTCCTGCATATTAGACTCCAGCAGCTGGGAAAAATCGCTTTCTCCATCCCGAGGGAATACAACTTCCTCAGATGCCAAAGGTTCGGCTGTTGGTTGGTTCACTGCTATCGATTGTGGCTCAGCTACTGACTGTGCCTGGAACTGTTGGGATTGGACAGAATTAACCACAGGACTTTGCTGCAACTTCTGCAGCTCGTCAATACGCTGCTGCAACATCTCCGCCTTATAATCAGCTTCCCGGAGCAGGCCTTCCAAGTGGTCTATATGACCTGCCATGCGATTAATAATCTCATCCGCTGATTGCTCCAGCTCATAGCGAAGTCTCCCTGCAGAGGCTTCCATCACCTCAGGATCCTCCTCCACCTTCTGGAGCTGTCGGCGAGCCAATAATACAATAATCGCTCCGACAATAATTATAAAACCTAAAATCTCAGTGGTCATCTAACTCTCCCATTAAAAACTAATATCTATATTATGACCTCTATATTGGTCAACTGCCATTTTCTCTGGCTCAGCTTCCTGTATTTCTTCTTCGCTGTTCACTGGAGCGGCCTTACGCTTCCTTCCACGATAGCCACCTTTACCCCGCTCCTCGTCAGGATTATCCTTAATTTTCTGACCTTCAGCTTCTTCCTTACTACGAACCTGCTGCTGCAGATGCTCCTGCTCCTGCTGGTCCTTTACGGCCTGATAATCATGTACCACAGCTCCGTGTTGGTTCATGTTATGCTGAATCTGGCCAACATCCGCCGACTGTGGTACAGTCATTCTGATATTCATTGGGCTAAAATCCATAAAAACAGCCCCTTTCGCCTATCAATATGCACCTATTTTTATGAAATCATCTTCCACATACTGAGTACAGCATTTCTCCTCCACCTGAACATTCTTCATAATGGAGTTTATGCTCAATCTGGCCCCCGGATACATGGTATCCTTTACTCTAATCTTACCACGTTTCATCTTTTGAAGCTCAACATCCAGCTCTTTAAGAAGACGCTCGTTACGTTCCACCGTACCTGCCAATGGGAACTGGGAACGAATCAAGGCATTAAAACGCTCTGCCTTATCAGGTGGCAGTTGGCTTATATCAAGCTTACCAAGGGTGTTAATCATCTTAGTAACCTGATCAAGGCGTTTCTTGGCCTCATTATATTCTTTTAATACAGTCTGATACTGCTTCTGAAGCATTGGATTTACCCCAACAGTAAGTCGGGTAACAACATTGGAGGCATTACCAACATTGGTGGCTCTTATTTCTTCACCAGCCGCCAAATTTCCACCATTAATCAGACCCTTTTTACCCTCAACAATAAGAGTATGGCCCGCTCTGATGGTGGAGTGCATGGCGACATCCGTAATTATTACATTGCCTCCAGCCTCAATATCAGCATTTTCTGCAAAGGTAGCCTGAAAATCGTTTTCTGCCCGAACAGTGCCACGGCTCATACCCTGAACACCGCCCTTAACAACGATATTTCGACCAATAACATCGCCGCCGCTGATCATGCCCTTTATTTCAATATCGCCGGTAGCTTTCAGCTGGAACCCAAGCTGAACACTGCCATTTACAGTAACACCACCAACAAAATCTATATTGCCGGTGGCCATCCCCACATCACCCTTAACGTCCAAATGTGGGTCAACGCTTATCTTGTTCCCGTTATCCACGATCTGCCCATCAATTTCGGACACAACAAAATTTTCGTCCTTAATAACGGTGTTTTTACCAGCTGGAACAGGCTTTGGTTTACCTGGCTTCTGACGAATTGTGGCCCCATGAACATTGGTTCCCGGCTTGCCCTGGGTGTGAGGAATTCTCTCAGCCAGTACCTGCCCCTTCTTCGCCAAAAGGAAAATATTAAGGTTCTTGTAGTCCACACGATCATATTCGTCCGCCACTGGCCTACCAGTAATGCTCATGTCAAATTTCTTAATTATCTGAGCATCAAGGCCATGCTCTGGTGGAATACCAAATGCAACCTTTGTAATACGTCCGGATTCAGCTGCTTCCTTAACAGCTTCCTCGTCAATTCCAAAAACAATATTCTTGATAGCCAGAGCTTCCTTTATCATATCAACAGTTGGTATCGCCTGATTCTCTCTAATATCGAAGCGAACTGTTACCTCCAGCTTATCTTTGGAAACATCCACAAAGACATTACCATATTCCCTGTTTTCCTGTAGTTCCTCAGTTGTCAGCTGGACATCAGTATTTCCATGCCGGCCGCCCTCTTTATAATTTTCAGGAACAACAAAAGTGTCAGATATCTTTGTAGGAACACCATTTGCTTCGCGGACCAATCTGGCCAAAAGCTCCAGATTATAGTCATCAACACTAAATTCCCTTAATATCTGACGCATATCTGATAATTCAAATTGAATACCCGGTTCTGAAGATTCGTATACAGTCAAATATACACCATCATTGCGGAATTCAAACAAATAACCAGAATCACGGCTACCCACTGTAGAGACTGAACTTGTATTATCCATAAACAGCCCTCCTTTGGTTATCCCACCCTCTCCAGAGGAACAACCAACAAATGCATCCTTGCATTTGCAAACTGATTTATTTTAAAGATCCAACGCCTCGTTTGCCAAAAAGCCCCTCAGCTTAAATACTGCCTTTGTGTGCAGCTGACAGATACGGGCCTCAGATAAATGCAATACCTGGCTGATTTCCTTCATGGTTAACTCTTCGTGATAATAAAGTGCTATTACCAGCCGTTCCTTTTCGGACAGCTGATCTATTGCCTTGGCCAGTGTTTCTTTCATTTCCACTGTCTCAAGGCTTTTAGTAGGATCATTCACAGCAGAAGATGCTGTTTCAAATTTTATATATTCTCCCAAAGGGATGATTGTAGAGGCACTCACCTGCTGCTCCAGTGCATGAAGCTGTTCCATGGTCACTTCAAGAGCATCTGCCAGTTCTTCATCTGTTGGAGTGCGCCCTAACTCTCCCTCCAGAGTAATTATCGTACTTTCATATTTTTTTATTTTCTGACGCAAGGAAACAGATATCCAATCCCGGGCTCGAAGATCATCCTTCATAGCCCCGCTGATTCTGATACCTGCATACGTCTCGAATTTATTGCCCCGATTATAGTCATATCGGGACACAGCGTCCATTAAACCAAAATACCCGCTGACCTTCAGGTCATCGGTATCCACATGACTTGGCAGACTAATGGCCAATCTGCCGGCTATAATATTAACCAGTGGGAGATAATGCTCTACCAGTTGATTCCTGATGTCTATGTTGTCCTTGTCACGACTGTATTCAATCCAAAGCTCTTTAACTGCCTCAGGACTTAACGCTGTGCTCTGCAACTTCTCTCACCACCATTATAAAACCCACGCAAAAAAACTTATTCCTCCTGATCAGTTGCCACATGACGCAACTCATCAGCCTGAAGTGGAGTAAAACCTCCGTCTTCAGTCAAATCAGATTCCTCCTGAGGAGCTTCTTCCCCTGCTTCTCCTGAATCCTCTGAATTCTCCTCTGTTTCCTGTTTGTCCCCTACTGCCGTTTCTTCTTCCTTTTCCCCATTCTTCCAGTTTTCCTCAAACTCATGAATTATTGAGGCATAACCCAAACGGTCAAACAAGAAGATAGCAATATAGACAACCAGTCCTGACACTATAAAGCTACAAAATGCCCGGCCAAGAATAATCTGCAACCGGGCATCTGATAACAGTCCTGCGACTATAGCAGTCAAAGCTGCTATAGCCCCGCAAACTGAAGCTGCACCTAGCTTAAACACATCAATCACCGTCTAAATTTCTTTCTCGCCCTTATCAATGGTCTTAACCTTGTATACACCATTTGATAAATCGATGGATACTGTACGACCATAGCTGCCACCCGTATCTTCACCGATAATAGGAATACCTAAGCCGGCAAGAACATCCTTGGCAGCTTGAGCATTTCTTTGCCCCACACGCATTATATCTGTAGCGTTGGCAAAAGCAAACATCTGGGCGCCACCAGCAATTTTGGCAACCAATCTGCTCCTGGAAGCACCCAACTTCAGCACTTCATTCAGCATATCTGGTATACCAGTATCCGCAAATTTTGCCCTGTTTTCGTTAGCCCTGGACTGGGTACTGTCTGGCAACATTATATGAAGGAGCCCGCCGACCTTAGTCTGCGGATCATATAGTGAGATGCCAATACATGAACCAAGTCCATAACTAATTAACGTTGATGGAGCTGTACCGACTTTTGCATCGGCCATTCCAACCTTAACTAATTCTGGCATATCATTCAACTCCCACTGCAGACAGTATAGTTTCCAATGAACCAGGATCAGGTACCAAGAAGAAGTGTCCCTTGATACCCTCATCATCGGTATTGAACTCAGTCTCAATAACTAAAGCATGGTCACCCATCTGACCAAGCTGAATCAATACTACGCTTAAAATAGCACCTGCCATATCCATTGCCAAAGCAGGAATAGTTGGCAGCAGGGATATATTAGTAAAATTGAACAAAGCGTTCAAATATGCACCGGAAAGGATATTACCTATCTCCATAAGTGCGGACTCATCCATAAAGTCCAGCTTCTGCGTATCACCACGCTTCTTGCCCATGAGCATGTCAACGAGATAGAACGCACTATCCCTTGGCAACAGGAACAGAATATTACTAGGAGCCTTACCATATACTCTGAGGAAGACTCCTACAACCATAACATCAGGTCCACCTACCAGGTCAGGAACATCACCAAGGGGTACTATTGATACCCTTGGGACGTTCATATCGATGCGTCTGTTTATAATCTGGGATAAAGCAGTAGCTGAGTTTCCAGCACCAACATTACCAATCTCACGTAGCGCATCCATCTGGTTAGCAGATAAGCTTGCAACATCATCTGACATATCTTCACCCCATCCAGAAATTATTCTTCGCCAGTAAGACCAATGATTTCGCTAATGTTAAGCTGAATTATCAGTCTTCCATCAACCTTGCCAATACCAGAGATAAATCTTGAATTTGCATCTGTACCAGTTACAGCTCTGGTAGAATCAATGTCATCTGCATTGATAGTTCTAACCTCAGTCACTGCATCAACCAGCATACCTACAGAAACCTCATCCAGCTGGACGATTACTATACGGGTATTTGCAGTATATGGAGTATCCTCCAAGCCGAGACGACGCTTCAAGTCGATTACTGGCAATACACTACCACGAAGATTTATTACTCCCTTGATAAATTCCGGAGCAAATGGAACTCTGGTAATATCTGTCAGCCCTTTTATTTCCTGAACATTTAAAATACTAAAACCATATTCTTCATTTCTAAGTTTAAAAGCAACTACCTGAACCTCACCGTCAGATACTATCTGTCCTTCTATGTTAGCCATTTTTCACCCCTCCTATGATTACATCAATGAACTTACGTCCAGGATCATAGCAACATGACCATCACCCAGAACAGTAGCACCAGCCAGCATCTTCAGACCGGACAGGAGCTTGCCAAGTGTCTTAATAACGATTTCCTGCTGACCAATGAGATTGTCAACAACAATACCCATCTTGTGATCACCAACATGTACAACAACCACAAAGATGTCTTCCTCGTTGGTATCCTCACCCTTAGGCACGCTAAGGACTTCACCCAGACGGGCAATTGGAATAATCTCACCGCGAAGAACAATAACTTCCTTGTTCTGTACGGTCTTAATATCATCAGGAGTGATATTAATGGTGCTGTCAATAGATCCAAGAGGAATTGCATACATCTCATTCTGAACCTTAACCAGCATAGCCTGGATAATAGCCAGAGTCAGAGGCAACTTAATCTTGAATACAGAACCTTCATCAATCTTGGTCTCAACGTCTACATTACCGCCCAAGGATTCAATCTTGCTGCGAACAACATCCATACCTACGCCTCGACCAGATACGTCGGTAATAACCTCCGCGGTGGAGAAGCCTGGCAGGAAGATCAGACGGACTGCATCAGCATCTGGTAATGCGTCAGCCTCCTCACGGCTAATCATACCTTTTTCAACGGCCTTGTTACGAATCTTATCAGCATTGATACCAGAACCATCATCAGTAACCATGATAACAACATTGTTACCTTCATGGCGGGCAATAAGGCCAACCTCACCAGTACGAGGTTTACCCTTCGCTTCACGCTCATCAGGATGCTCAACACCATGGTCAAGGGAATTACGGAGCAGATGCATCAATGGATCGCCGATCTCATCGATAACTGTACGGTCCAGCTCTGTATCCTCACCCTCAATTGTAAGGTTGATTTCCTTGTTCAGTTCCTTGGTAAGGTCACGGACCATACGAGGGAATCTGTTAAATACCTGACTAACTGGCACCATGCGGACCTTCATTACTACTGACTGGAGGTCAGTGGTAACTCTGTCCATCTGCTCCAAAGTCTCTGTAAGATCTGTCAGTCTATGGGTCATGCCAATCTGCTCAAGGCGAACCTTGTTGGTAACAAGCTCTCCTACCAGATTCATGAGTGTATCCAGCTTTTCAATATCTACACGTACTGACTGACCACCCATGTGAGTCTTCTTAGCATCCTTGGCTGCTGGCTTAGCATCAGCCTTCTTGGCTGGAGCAGGTGCTGCCTTTGCTGCTGGTGCTGCTGGAGCAGAAGCTGCTGCTGGAGCAGCTGCAGGAGCTGCTGGTGCGGCTGGTGCTGCTGCCTTTTCAGGATCAAACTCTGTTACGTTTGCAACTGTGATCTCAGAAATAGCAGAAACTGCACTCTCAATAGCCTTGGCATCAGCATCGCTGACGATAATTACATCGAAGCTGTGATCAAACTTCTCCTGTTCCAAGTCCTCTGCAGGTGGAACAGACTTAATTACATCACTGATTTCATCCAGCGCGTTCATTACCATATAGGAACGAGCTGACTTTAATATACAGTTCTCAGAAATTTCCACATGAACGTGGTAAGGAACAAGGCCGCTATTCTTTGCTTCAACAATAACAGTTTTTTCAGTATCACTGATATGAATAGCGCCAGCTTCCCCGGAAGCCTCTGGTGCAGCATCTGCAGCAGGTGCTGCTTCAGCTGGTGCTGCATCTGCGGATTCGCCCTTGGCAATTGCATTTACCTGACGAACCAGATCAGATACATCTACCAAATCCTCAGACTCACCGTTGCTGATATTCTCAACCATTTCCTGTAAGGTATCCAAGCACTTGAAAATTACATCTATAATTTCAGGGCTAACCTTCAGCTGTTCCTTACGGAGCATATCGAGCAAATTTTCCATATCATGGGTCAATTCTGCTGTCTTTGTGTACCCCATAGTTGCGGACATACCCTTTAAAGTATGGGCATTACGGAAGATTTCATTTAAGACGGACAAATCCTCCGGATCATTTTCCAGACTCAGCAGGCCGTCATTCAGAGACTGCAAATGTTCCCGCGACTCGTCCAAAAACATTTCCATGTACTGATTTGTTTCCATTTCTATTCCCCCTGATTAACTTATTTTCTAACTGCATTCATAATTGCTTCAGCTATGTTCTGAACGGGCAGGACCTCGTCAGATATTCCAGCGTCCACAACGGCCTTTGGCATCCCATACACTACGCAAGTCTCCTTGGACTCAGCAATAATGTATCCTCCGGCCTTTTTAATCTTTTTCATTCCAGCGGTGCCATCACACCCCATGCCGGTTAATATGACGGACACCACGTCATCGCCATACTGGGCAACAGAGTCAAACATTATGTCTACTGCCGGGCGATGGGCCGCCAAAGGTGGGTTCTGATTCAGTGAGATTACTCTTTGTGAACCGTTACCAGTTATCTCCATGTGATAATCACCTGGAGCTATGTAAACACAACCCGGTAAAATTGGCTCCATATCTTCAGCTTCCTTAACTTTCACCTGAGACATGTCATCCAAACGCTCCGCCAACGATTTAGTGAAGCCTGCGGGCATATGTTGCACTATTACCATGCCACACGGCATATCAGCCGGCAGCTTGGGAACCACATACTGCAAAGCTTTTGGACCACCTGTGGAAGTCCCTAAAGCTATGAGCTTGTTTCCTCCCGAAGAACCACTGCTGTGAGCACTACGCATTTTCAAATATGGGTTCTCCCTTTTCGCAAGCTTCTCTGTAACTGAGCTGCGTTGCTGCAATATGGAGGATGTCCTTGATGTTGCAGTCACATGAGCCGTAGGCTTCAAGCGACTGGCAACGATTGATGTTGGGGCTATTCCCCTATTAGGTGTAGTAACACCTTTTCTTTCAAGTATATTTATTCGCTTTAAATTCGCTGCTTCCTGCTTTTTTCCTAGAATATTCTCATTATTTATAATTTTTTTTACTTTCGCAGTTGCCGCGTTGCGACTTTTTTCCAGAATTTCATCCTTAATGGTGTCTATTCGCGATACTGATCCGCCTGCTTTAGTGATAAAATCCACTGCCCCAAGCTGAAGTGCCCTGATGGTTTCATCAGCATCCTTCTTGGTCAGACTACTTAGCATAACCACAGGTGTTGGACACGATTCCATTATTACTTCCAAAGCCTGCAAGCCATTCATAATGGGCATATTTACGTCCATAGTTACCAAATCCGGCTTCAATCTTGAAACGAGCTTGACCGCTTCACTACCATCCGGAGCAGTTCCGACTACCTCAAAATCAGGAGCCGACATAAATAAGTCTGACAGAACCTTTCTCATAAAGGACGAATCATCAGCTATTAATACGCGAATCATACCGACACCCCCTTAAAGCTTATCAATCCCCTTGGCCAATCCTCTCCGTTGTAAATCGAAGATATATTTTATAAGTCGATTTTGGACATTTCTGTCAATCGACAGAAATTCCGTACCTATATGATAAACTTTTTCGCCGTTAACATCAATTTCAACACAACGGGCCACACGGCACATCAGCTGTAAAAGACCAATATTTGGAATATCATCCAGTTCTATTGCTATCTTGCTGTCCACTGGCAACGGGCGTTTAAAAGCAATACACATGCCACCGCCACTTAGGTCCACTGATGATGTAAGTACCATTTCCTCCAGAGCACCTTCATCGTTTACAGGGCGCACAACCACTGGCAAGGTAGCCTTTACACGAACGAATTCACGGTTCTGAGCCTTTTCAACTTCCTCTGGTCTGGAAATATACCAAACAGGTATATTTTCTATACCCTTATCCATAAAAACAGCACGGAAAAGATAGAAACAACGCTCATCCAACACCTTGCAGATGACATTAGTACCTACCTCCGGTATTAGAGGACGATGCTTATCATCTACGGGCATTGCCAGAACCATATAATTGTCTTTCATGTCCTCAATTCTGCTATTATAAAAGCGGGTATCATCCATAAGAGATACCTGTGCTCTTTGCCCAAATCTCAGCACTTTATTAGCTTTGACAATTTCTGCTCTCTTCATTGTATTTCCTTTCCAACTCATCGCGTTTAAGAAGACATCACTTCCTAAACAGTCTTCTCAGGAATCCGCGCCAGCCAAGTTTAATTTTCTCCTGACGCCCATTGACGAGACCACTGGCAATAGATGCTATACATCTGGCCGATATTGCCTCCGGATGCCCTGACATTATAGGCACCTGAGACCTTACCGACTTCACCATCATCTGATCGTCATATATATATCCAATGCACTCTACGGAAAGCTTCAGAAATTTTTCTGCGGTCCTTGATAAAGTGCCAACCACTTCCCGTATTTCGGGCTCATCAATAACCCGATTTACGACAAGCTTAAGGTTTGGATTTTCAGTAGTTCTGCTGTAGCCCTTCATAACGGCATAAGCATCAGTTAATGCTGTAGGCTCCGGGGTGGTAACCAACAGTACTTCATCAGCAGAAACGATAAAATCAAGCACGTTTTTGCCAATACCAGCACCCGTATCCACCAATATAATATCTGCCCAATCCTCGCAGGCCCCCAGCTTATTAAAGAGTACCTCCCGCTCGGTTGCGGTCATCTCAGCGGCATGCTCCATGCCGGAGCCTCCGGAAATATAGCTCACACCATAAGGGCCTCTGAGAAGAACATCCTCCAGGGCTACATCGGGATCAAGCAAATTCATAAGATTCACCCTAGATGAAGTACCCAGCAAAATGTCCACATTGGCCATGCCCATATCGGCATCGATTATAATTACCCGCTTGCCCATGTTGCCAAGGGCAATAGCCAGATTAACTGTAAGATTTGTTTTTCCAACGCCCCCCTTGCCGCTGGTTATGGCAATAGTACGAGGGCCCTTGGATTCCGCCTTGATTTTTGTTATTTTTTCTTTTTCATCTGTCTCCTTGAGAATTGGCGGTTCTGGATAAACATTCTTATCCTCCACAAGGCGACGGAGATTTGCTGCCTGATCATTCATAATACTTACCTCAGCAGCATTTCTACCAGCTTCGGATAGCTGGCCGGAGTAATATCATCAGGAACACTCTGTCCGTTGGTAACATAGGACAAAGCAATTTTTTTCTTGTAAAGAAGATTCATAATAAGTCCTAAAGAGCTGGTTTCGTCAGTCTTAGTAAAGATTACCCTTTCAGGCTCACAAGGCATAAATCTGTTCAGGATTTCCTCAGCATCCCTGTGCTTGGTAGTAGAGCTAAGTACAAGATGCTTTTCAATGTCCTTGTTTGCCTTTAAAAGTCCCATGAGCTCCTTCATCTGGAACTCATTGTACTGGCTTCTTCCAGCAGTATCAATAAGAATAAGCTGCTTGTCAGAGTGCTTTTCAATAGCCTGCTGCAATGCCTCAGGAGAATAAACAATCTCGATGGGCAAGCCCAAAATGTCAGAATATGTCTTAAGCTGCTCCACTGCAGAGATACGATAGGTATCGGCAGTAATCAGAGCTGCGCTTACACCTTTTTCCAACACAAACTTAGCAGCAATCTTGGCAAGAGTTGTGGTCTTGCCCACACCAGTTGGACCTATGAGAGCCACGATTTTAGGTTTATCAGAATAAAGGGTAATGCCCGAAGCTACCCTTATTGTCTTTTTTAGGAATTTCTCCAAAGAACGATGCGCTTTTTCGGAGTCCTTGTCTTCAAGAATTTCCGCTCCGGAAAGGCGACGGATCATATCCTGAATAATTTTTTCATCAATATCACATGAACGAAGGGCCTGCTGGAGAGTAATCTCCTGGTCCTGATCAGAAGCTGCTTTCCCCATACGGGCCAGCATTTCTTTCATTTCGTCAAGCTCATTCTGCAAAGACTGAATGGTTTCCTGGTCATCCTCGACCTGCTTTGCCGCCTTGACGAAGGCTTCTTCCTTGGCAGCAGCCTCTGCCATAGCGGCCAAATCTGTTGCAGAAGGTTCCGCAGCCTTTACTGGCTCCGGTTCTTCCTTTTTTTCCATAGGCTTAATTATACGACCTACAGTAATGAGATTTTCATCGGCACGAGAGGCTCCTATAGCTGACTGAACACTATCATTGTCAGCTGCTTTGATGCGGTCAAGAGAGGATAAAATATCCTCAAACGTAGACTGGACCTGTGGTCCCTGGGTATTGCGCCCCCCAACTGCAGAGGCAGTATGTCCCGCATCATACTGATCAGCCCTAAGCTGGGCATTATCAACACTAAACTGAGTGCCAGCAGTCTGATACTGGGAAACTGCGGTTTTTCTAGGAATAATAGGCGGTACCATAGGCTCTGCAGCAGATGTTCCCATAGCAGGAGCGGAAGCCTGATTCCCCATGGTTGGAGCCGAAATCGGATTGCCCATGACTGGAGCCGAGGCTGTTTTTCCCATTGCATGAGCAGGAGCTGCTGATGGTGCTGCAGTAGCCGCTGACATACGAGGCGGAACTGCAGCTGTTGCCTTTTGTGATGGAGCAGGATTTTTTGCAGCTGCCCTTTTAATCGGCTTTTGCTGTGGCTCATCCTCCACAGCAGCAATTACCTCAACCACTTCCTTGCTGCCAAAGCCAAGAAGTCCACCTTTTTTTGAACGAGTTGTATGTAAAATAACTGCATCTATGCCAAGCTCAGCCTTAACATTAGCCATGGCTTCCTTCAGCGTAGGTGCCTTAAATGTTTTTATCCTCAATTTAGATCTTCACCACCCCAATAATCTGTATCTCTACAGTTTGCTCTATCTCAGCGTGAGACAGAACGATAATCCCAGGAACGGACCTTTCAACCAATTTTCTGAAATACAGGCGCACAGTCGGGCTTGTAAGGGCAATTGGCTGATACCCCATGTCCGTCAGCTTCTGCAGTTCTGCACCCAATGCGGTAAGAATCTTCTGCATAGTATCAGGATCAAGACTTACATAGGAACCCCGGTCGGTACGCTGAACGGCACCGGCAATGCGGTTCTCAATGGTAGGGTCAAGTGTGATACATGTAAGCTGATTATTCTGGGTATATTGCTGAGTGATTTGTCGAGACAATGCATGTCTTACATACTCAGTTAAAATCTCCGTATCCTTGGTGGCACGGGCATAATCCGCCAATACCTCCAAAATAGTAGCCATATCTCTGATAGATACACGCTCCCGTAGGAGATTTGCCAATACCTTCTGAATTTCACCAACACTCATCAGATCAGGCACAATCTCGTCCACAAGGGTAGAGTTGGTCTTACGTGCATTATCAATAAGGTTCTGGGTCTCCTGACGGCCAAGGATTTCATCGGCATGGGCCTTGATAACCTCAGTCAAATGAGTTGCCAGAACAGATACAGCATCTACTACAGTATAACCATTCAACTCAGCCTGCTCCCTTGATGCTTCTGGAATCCAGAGTGCCGGCAAGCCAAAAGCAGGCTCCTGTGTTTCAATTCCCTGAATTTCCTCAAACACAGTACCTGAATTCATCGCTAAGAAGTGGTCTAGTAATAATTCGCCCTTCGCTATCTCAATTCCTTTAAGTTTTATAATATATGCGTTAGGTTTTATTTGAATATTATCACGGATACGAATGGTAGGAACCACCAAACCCAGTTCCAATGCGCATTGACGCCTAATCATAACGATACGGTCCAAAAGGTCACCGCCCTGGCCGGTATCAACCAGTGGAATCAAGCTGTAACCAATTTCCAGCTCCATAGGATCAACCTGCAGGAGAGAAACAATATTTTCCGGCTTGGTAGCCTCGGTTTTGCTCTTTTCCTTTTTCTGAACAGTGGCAGTTTCCTCCACCTCTTTTTGTCCTCTGGTCTTCTGATAGCCGATAAAGGCACAGACTGCAGCCAAAATACTGAATGGCAGTCCTGGAAGGCCTGGAACCAGTGCCAATGCCAAAAGCACACCGGCAACGATAAAGAATACACGGTCATGACGCCCCAGCTGGGTAACGAGGTCATGACCCAAATTGCTGTCAGAAGCAGCACGGGTAACAATAATACCAGTTGCAGTGGAAATCAACAGAGCAGGAATCTGGTTTACCAAACCCTCACCTACAGTAAGCAGTGTATAGTTGGAAAGTGCCTGCTGAACTGTGAGATTTCTCTGAACCATGCCGATGATAAAACCACCGGTTATATTAATCAAAATAATGATGATAGCCGCAATAGCATCACCTTTTACGAACTTACTGGCACCATCCATGGCTCCGTAGAAGTCAGCTTCGCGCTGAATCTTCATTCTGCGCTCACTGGCCTCAGCATCGGTAATAGCACCCTGGTTAAGGTCAGCATCGATGGACATCTGCTTACCAGGCATTGCGTCCAGTGTGAATCGTGCGGATACCTCAGCAACTCGCTCGGCACCCTTGGTAATAACAATAAACTGAATGATAATCAGAATTATGAAGATAATGAAACCTACTACTGCATTACCACCCACTACGAAGTTACCGAAGGACATGATTACCTCTCCGGCGTAGCCTTCCAACAAAATTAGTCGGGTGGAAGATACATTCAGTGCCAATCGGAACAGTGTGGTTATCAACAGCAGTGATGGGAACACGGACAAATCCAGTGCCTCCACATTATATATAGCCGCCATAACAACTATCAGGGCCAGGGTTATGTTCATACACAACAACAGGTCCAGCAGCATGGTTGGCAGCGGAATAATCATCATTACAACGATGGTAACAATACCTACTGCTACCATTACATCACTGTATTTAGTTATAAAACTGCCCTTCTCCTGGGCAGCCGTCTCGGGAGCAGCCATGTTGTTCTCCTAATGTATCAATAAAACTTACGCGTAATATCTGGTCTTTCTCTTTAGCCTATATACATAAGCCAGCACCTCAGCCACAGCCTTGTACAGCTCCTGAGGAATAGCGGCACCTATTTCCACGGCGGCGAAGAGGGCTCTTGCCAAAGGCTTGTTTTCCACAATAGGAACCTTGCTTTCCCTGGCAATGGCCTTGATTTTCTGGGCGACCAAATCCTGCCCCTTTGCTATAACAATAGGAGCAGACATCCCCGACTGATATTTTAAGGCAACAGCAAAGTGAGTAGGGTTTGTTACGATTACGTCAGCCTGTGGAACCTCCTGCATCATACGGGCCATAGCCATCTGACGCTGCTTCTGACGAATCTTGCCCTTAATCTTAGGGTCACCTTCCTGCTGCTTGAATTCTTCCTTTACCTCCTGCTTGGACATTTTCAAATCCTGCAGGTTCTGCCATTTCTGATAAGCAAAATCCAGTACCGCCATGACGATGAACACGCCAATAATCTTAAATGCCAGAAAGAATATGGTATCCGACATCTTATTTAGCCCGGCGAATATATCCATGTAAATGAGCTTCGGTATCTGGAAAACCTCATCTTTAAGATAAGTGATAATAAAGTAGCCTATTATTATTATCTTAAGCAAAGACTTAATGAGCTCCACCAATGAACGCTTGGAAAACATTCGCTTGGCACCATTAATAGGATTGAGCTTATTAGGGTCAAAGCTGATGGTTTCTGTGGAAAAATTAAGACCTACCTGTGCCAGATTCATAGCCAAACCGATAATCATAATAAATACCATCAGCGGAATGGAGGTCTTGGCCAGAAGGATTATCATGCCGATAAACATCTGCATGATGGACTCCTCATTTATATCAACATTCAAGTTACCATAAATGTAGGTGGAATAATTCATAATCTCGGCCACAGCATTGCCACCAAGAACTTTAAGTACCATAAAGCCGGCCAACAACACGAAGGCGGCATTTATTTCCTGACTTTTACCAACCTGACCTTTTTTGCGGGCATCAGCCTTACGCTTGGCAGTTGGTTCCTCGGTTTTTTCACCGGCGAACAGCTGCAGATCAAACTGGAAAAGAGGTTGTCTGTATTTTTTATTGTATTGCCCGTAAGGCGATGGTGATGTTTCCATACATCTCATTGAACAACACATCCAAGAACAATATATAAAATGGAATAACAATAGCCAAAGTGAAGGTACCAATAACAATCTGCATCGGAATACCTACAACGAAGATATTCATCTGTGGCATGGTACGGGCCAATATACCAAGGGACACATTCGTAAGAAGTATGGCGAAGGTAATCGGCATGGCTATCTGTACACCGGTTAAGAATATGTTAGCGGTAAAATCTATTATTAAATCTGTAATGGCGGCATCATAATGTATACCCACCATTGGTATGGCGTCAAAGCTCCTGATTATGGCCGTCAATAACATGTGATGGCCGTTGGTCACCAGAAAGACTATCATAGTAAGATAGTAAAGAAATGTACCAATCAGTGGATTTTGCTGACCCGATGTTGGATCCATTTCATTTACTACTGCAAAGCCCACCTGCATGTCCATTATCTTACCAGCCATGGTAACGCATTGAAGGCACACATAGCATACAAAGCCTATAAGCCAACCCACAAACATTTCAGAAAGCACTGACAACGAATAGGCAAACAATGACATGGGCGCCTCTATAGGATAGTTCTGGTCTATCACCGGAAACATAACCAGCGATATGGCAAAACAAGCCCCAGCCCTGAAATATATTGGTATATTCTGGCTGCCATAAAATGGCGCAATCAGGAACATACCGCTAATCCGAGTCATCATTAACAGAAAAACAGCGGCATGATTTTGCAATAAATCAAAAAAATCCACCTATTTTACCTCATTGAACCTAACCTATATAAATTGGCAGATTTACAAAAACATTTGTAAAATACTCCACCATAATTCTGAGCATCCAAGGACCAAAAATCAATATGGCCACAAATACTGCCACAATTTTTGGAATAAAGGCCAAGGTCTGCTCCTGAATGGAGGTGGTAGCCTGGAATACACTGACCATCAGACCAACAGCCAGGCCTAGTCCCAGCATTGGGGCAGATACCAAAAGTACCACCCTTAAGGCCTCCTGGGCCATCTGTATTACAAGATCTCCTGACACTTAATCATCCCCTAATGAAAACTTATTATCAAGGACTTTATCAGCAAGTGCCATCCATCCACCAGAACGAACAGCAATATCTTAAACGGCAATGAAATCATTACCGGCGGCAGCATCATCATACCCATGGACATGAGGGTACTAGCTACAATCATATCTATTACGATAAATGGGATATAAATCATAAAGCCCAGCTGAAATGCTGTCTTTAGCTCACTTATCATAAAGGCCGGAATTAATGTAAAGGTGGAAACTTCCTCTGGTCCGTTTGGACGAGGGGCATCAGCCAAATTTACGAACATTGCCAGATCAGCTTCCCTGGTCTGCTTAAACATAAATTCCCTGATAGGCTCCACCACATTGTCAAGAGCCTCCTCCTGGGTTATCTGCCCTGCAAGATAGGGCTGGAGGCCATTTTCATAGCCCTGATTCCAGTAAGGTGCCATTATATAAAATGTAAGAAATAAGGATAATCCTATTATTACCATGTTTGGCGGTGTTGTCTGTGTGGACATGGCGTTACGTAAAAATCCAAGGACAACAACAATCCTGATAAAGGCTGTAGTCATTATCAGAATTGAAGGTGCGATGGACAAAATGGTCAATACCGCCATGAGCTGCAGAGTCACTGCAACATCCTGAGGATTATCCGAAGATCCAACATCAATATTCACATTAGGAATAAGAGGTGCCGCACTGGCATCTCCTACAAATAAAAAAAAGAAAAGCAGGCTTCCTCCTACTAAGAGTAGCCGCTGCAGCTTTGTCAAGCCTCACAACCCCTATCTTCTGCGATTCAAACCATCACGAATAAACGATGGAACCCTCTTGGTCAGCTCATCCAAGGATGACAGCTGGCTGGCAAACATTCCAGTTTCTATTGGCTGAACAACTGACTGTCTCCTAAGCCGTTCGATTTCTTCAGGATCAGTCACTTCACCCAACAGGGTAACCTGCTGGTCCGTAACACCCAGCATCAAAATTTTTCCTGCCAACTCAACAACACATACTGATTTATGTGGCCCCAGGGGTAAATGCTCCAACATTCTGCCGCCATTATTATTGACACTCTGTCCAAATCTGCCGCCTAAAAATTTAGACGCAAAATATGCCATGACAACCACAAAGGCAAACACAACCACAAGGCTGATAACGTATGCCAATGTCGACCACCATGACATTTGAGAAGGTTTTGGATCGGCATTCTCATATCCAGACAGATAACCACCGCCACCTGCTGAATCAGCTGCCGCCAGACAATCTGGCGACAGCACTGATAACACCAATATAAAAATACATAGGACAGATGCCATGGAGCAGAAACGTCTCCAGTCAATCATCAGCCAACTGCTTTACGAACAGCTTCAAGAACACGGTCAGCCTGGAAAGGCTTTACGATAAAGTCACGGGCACCGGCCTGAATAGCCTCGATAACCATTGCCTGCTGGCCCATAGCGGAGCACATAACGATCTTTGCGTTAGGATCAATCTTTCTGATTTCCTTAACTGCGCTGATGCCATCCATCTCTGGCATAGTGATATCCATAGTGGTAAGGTCTGGCTTCAGCTCCTGATACTTTTCAAGTGCCTTGGCGCCATTCTCTGCCTCGCCAACTACTTCATATCCATTCTTGGATAAAATATCTTTTACCATCATTCTCATGAATGCTGCATCATCAACTACTAATACTCTTACTGCCATTTGTCATCTCTCCTCATCAAATATTCTCATATTTTGAATTGAAATTATACTTACCTTAGTACATTTTATTATATCTTAATCAACGAGATTTAACAAGTATTACTGTTTTGCAACACATCTATGGAATTACAGACTCTGTACTCTTTCCATAGGACTTACAATTTCCGTAATACGAACGCCAAAGTTCTCGTCAATTACAACAACTTCGCCCTTGGCTGTGAGCTGACCATTTACATGAATGTCAACTGGCTCACCGGCCAATTTGTCCAGCTCGATAATCGAACCAGTGGAGAATTCCAAAATCTCCTTAATGGACTTTTTGGCACGTCCCAATTCAACAGTAACCTGCAATGGAACATCCTGAATGAGGCTGATATTTGCTGTATTGGCCACGGTAGGTTCGTTGGTCAAAGGAGCAAACTGTGCGCTCTGTACTGGAACTCCGGCGCCAACCACAGCAGAATTTGCATACTGTGCTGGTGGAGCGTACATTGGCTGTGGTGCAGCCATCATCTGAGGTGGTGGCGGTGCCATTGGTGCCGCCTGAGGTGGTGGTGGAGGTGGTGCCGCCGCTGGAGCTGGTGCTGGCGTTGGTGCAGGAGCAGGAGCTGCCGCTGGGGCAGGTGCTGCTGGTGCTGGAGCAGGCTCCGGTTCTGGCTCTTCCTCTGGCTGAGCTCCGCCATTCATGAGGAACTCTACCATTTCCTTAGCCACTTCCACTGGGAGAATCTGCATAATCTCACTATCAATGAGACCATCCACTTCCATTCTGAAGGAAATCTTCGCCACTGGTTCAGTCTGACTAAGGAGCTCGCTCACCTCACTGTTCGGCTCCAAACCGAAGTCAACCAGATTAACCTTTGGTGGCGAAATATCAATCTTTTTATTGAACATGGTAGACAATGAGGTAGCAACTGTACCCATCATCTGATTCATGGATTCGCCCACTGCACTCATGTGAATCTCGGTGAGCTCTCCTGGTGGGTTAAGACCATCACCGCCCATCATCAGATCGGCAATGATGGAAGCATCCTGGGCCTGAATGGCCAAAATGTTATTACCATTTATACCAATTACATATCCTACCTCAACTACCAGATAAGGCATTGGGTACTCATCCTTGATGAGCTGCATGGTAGCCATGGAAACTGTAGGAGTGGTAATGTTAACCTTGTGGCCGAGAAGTACGGACAAGGTTGTGGCCGCACTGCCCATGGATATATTACCAATCTCTCCTAAAGCATCTTTCTCTATGTCTGAAAGCATGCCCTCAACATCTGCTCCAGCATCGGAAGGAGCCGGTGCCGCTTCAGTAGGCTCTGGATCACTGCTTTCAGAAGATCCGCCGCCGCCATTCATAAGCGCATCAATCTCCTCCTGTGTAAGCATATCACCCATTAGTGCCTTCATCTCCTTCCGTCTTAATCAATTTCGTAATCTGCACTGCAGATCGCTTGCCGGATGTACCCGGCCGACACAAGAATTTTGTGTCACTTCCTATAATACATTTCAGCTCGTCATCAACTCTGGTATCCAGCTGTAAAACATCACCATAGCTTAATGACAGGAATTCACGAACTGAAATATCGAATTGTCCCATCTGAACTATAACAGGAACCTTTGTCCTCCTGAGCTTCTCTTTAATAATATCAGTATTTTCAGGATGGTCCTCCTTGCTGACATTAGCAGATACCCAGAAGGTTGTGGTCAGCTTGGACATGATAGGCTCCAGTACAAGGTATGGAATACAAATATTTAAGAAGCCTTCTACTGAACCGATCTGTGTCTTCAGCGTAATGATAACAACCATGTCACTAGGTGGTACAATCTGAGCAAACTGAGGGTTTGACTCCATTGCCTCCATCTTAGGATTAAACTGAACAACATTGAACCACGCTTCTCTGAGATGTCCCAAAGCCTTATCAAAAATTCTTCTGATAACGGCCTCCTCTATCTCAGTGAGTACCCGGGGCTTAATGGTATTATCTCCTTGACCGCCAAATACACGGTCTATAATTGAAAAAGCAATACCAGAGTTCATCTCCAAAATAATATTACCCTTAAGAGGCGGTACTGCCAATATTCCAATAACACTAGGGTTTGAAAGCGATTGGACAAATTCCTGATATGTCAACTGCTCAACTGACACAACCTCTACAGATACCAGTGCACGCAAGTAGGTGGACAGGTACGTATTAAATAGGCGTGCAAAGTTGTCATGCAGCATATTTAATGTTCTAATCTGATCTTTAGAGAACTTATCTGGACGCTTGAAGTCGTAAGTTTTAACCTTTTTCTGGTTCTCTTCCTTCTTCATCTCCTCAGCGTCGGCTTCACCAGAAGCGAACTGGGCCAGTAGTTTATCTATTTCAGATTGTGAGAGTACATCATCTGCCAAGCTTCATCCCCCTTTCCTTCTCAAGATATATATAATGTAACATTTTTACTGAAGCATAAAGCTGGTGATGTAAACATCATAAACACTGCCCTCGCCGAGAGCCTTGTTTACCTCACTCTTAATCTTGGCCTTCAAATCGTCCTGCTTGTTGGCATCGAGCTCCTCGATCTTTACAGTACGAAGAATCTGCAGGGTGGAGTCCATAATCTTGGTTTCAGCCATAGGGACGAGCTTGCCCTCTTTTACGACCTCCTCCTTCTCAGGATTCAGCTCCATAACTACACCGACCTTCAAAAATCTGCTGGCCTTAATGCCACCAACATTGACAATCATACCTTCCTTGGGATCGCCGAGCTTAACAAAAACGCCAGGGTCGTGATTCTTTACTTCACCACCTGCTACGTTAGAGCCGTTGGACATCACCTGAGTGGTAATGAAAAAGGAAATACCGCCGGCCAGTATCAAGCCAAAAAGAATAAGAACTACTACAATAATGATAGGGAACTTCTTACTTTTGCCACCTGCTTCGGGAGCCGGTTCCTCGATCTTTTCTTCATCAGCCATTCTATGTCACTCCTTCATTTTTTATCTATACCATTGACGAGAATCCTTTCTCATCAAAATATATTCAATATTAATATTTTACCAATTCTATGGCAAAATACAACTATTTATTTAAACCAGGCTCTCTTATACTTTACCACCTGGCGGACAACATCCTCCATTGACTCCTCAACGATAATCTTCTTACCGTTGGTGAGAGTAATAACAGTATCTGGTGTTTCCTCTATTGTTTCAATTATTTCTGCATTTAATACAAATTCTGCCTTCTGTTTCTTCTCGGAATTAAATTTTGTAAGCTTAATCATAATAAGCTCCCCCTTAGAACATTGTAATACTTATTGGCAGGTGCAGGAAGCACCTGCCAATAAATATTTGAAAACCCTTTTAAAGTCCTAATTACTAAGACCTATTTATTATCTCTTCATGTTGATGAGGTTCTCCAGCATCTCATCGGATACGGTGATAATCTTGGAGTTGGACTGGAAACCACGCTGAGTGATAATCATGTTACTGAATTCTTCTGCTACGTCTACATTGGACATTTCCAGTGCAGATGCAGTAATAGTGGCGCCAAAGCTCTGTGCAGTACCGATGTTAGGGGTACCGGAGTTATTGGACTCAACATAAAGGGAATTACCCTTCTTGGTAAGACCAGGAGCGTTGGTGAACTGAGCCACTGCAATCTGTGCCTCCTTGCGGAGTACACCGTTGGTGTAGGTACCAACAACAGTACCGGACTCATCAATGGTGACAGTTTCAAGAGTACCAGAAGCATAGCCATTGGCCTCAGCATTGGCGGTACTGGAATTAGCATACTGAGTTAAATTGGAATAGTTAATGGTTACCTGCTGGTCAGCAGCGCCATTACCATATTGTAACTTCAATATACCAGGGGAACCAGTTGAAGCATAGGCTCCAGATTCAGTAAACGGAACTACAGTATCTGGCATAGACAGAGTAGTCTCTGTTCCATCTTCTTCAACAATTGTATCCTTAGCCAATTTAGCTATCCATTGATTATCTGCCAAGTAACTCTTCTCCAAAGTAATAGGAACAACATGATCCGCTCCTAAAGAATCATAAACCTTAACAGTAGTGGAAAGCGGTATACTATTACCAACCGTATACTTACCAGATGTTACAGTTTGAGTAGTACCATCAGACATCGTAAGTACAGCTGAGACGATACTTTGCTCAGATTCACCACGGGTTACAGCACGTGCTATATCTGTGATAGTACTATCATATTCTACTGAAACCTCTTCTGTTCCACCTTCAACAACAGTCACAACGGTTGCTGCTGGTATAGTATACGAACCATTTTTGTCACTGTAATCTTGCAACTCACATGTAGCTCCTGCATGCATCTCAATCTCCGAGACCTTTGCATCAATTTCAAATGGCTCTCCTGGTACAAACAACCCCTCCTCAGGTGGTTTTGGAATTGTAACTGACTCAACATCACCTGAATCAAACTTTATAGTTACTGTACCATCTGTATTAGCAGTTACCTCGCTTATTATCGAGGAAATTTCGTACTTCTGACCTAAAGAATATGTTTTTCCAACAGTAGCATCAATAGGATTATTTCTGAAAACTATTGTTTGCCCACTATTTGACGCAAGTTTAAGCGCAAGATCACCAGCACTATTAGAAGTTGCATTTTTAAATACATACTTAATTGTTTCTTTAAATGGTTTCCCTGTCGTATACGAATTTGCCATGGATGGAGGTACAGTTTTATCTACCTTACGCCCATCAGCCAGCCCTATCGTAATAGTTACCTCATCTGTTCGTGTAGGAGTTAAATCAACTACAGCTCCCTTCACCTTAGTAGAATAAGTCTTACCATCTTTATCAGTGTAAGAAATGCTCTCAATCCCAGCAGATGAAGCATTTAAATTATTTAGATAATTAACAATACTAGTTTCAGAAGATGGCATTGTTTTACCAGCACGAATCTGAATAGCAGAAGTAGCACCATTGGTATTAATGGAATTGTGATCAGTAGCTGATGCATTAGCATACCCTTGAACATACAAGCCCTCTGCATTTACCAGATTACCATCAGCATCAAAATTAAAGGCACCATTTCGGGTGTAGTAGGTCTGGTTACCCTGTTTTACTACAAAGAGTGCGTTGCCGGAAAGGCACAAATCAGTGTTAATACCAGTGGTCTGTACGGAACCATCCTTGAAGTTTACATCAATAGCAGAAATCTTGGAGCCGAGACCAATCTGCTTAGGGTTGGTACCACCAGTGGTGCCGGAGGCCTGGGAAGCAGCGGTAAGGGTCTGGCTAAGGGAATCCTCAAAGTTTACACGGGAGGATTTAAAACCGGTGGTGTTTACGTTGGAAATATTGTTACCAATAACATCCATACGGGTCTGATGATTTTTAAGACCGGAAACGCCGGAAAAAAGTGAACGCATCATAATGAATCAATCTCCTTTTCTTGTTCTGATGCGGCTGTGTGGTAAAGGACATCTGTCATTCCGTCCTTTAAGCTCTCCATATAGGTCCAAGCTTTATAATATGGCCGCACTGTCAATATTCGTAAAAATGTTTTCCTTTGCACTTGATCCATCCATGGCGGTAATTACAGTCCTGTTGGCGACACTGACAACTAAAGCGGTATCATTCATATAGATAACGGATTCCTTAGCTCCCTTTTCAGCCATCCTGGCTACGGTGTCATCCAACTTCGCAAGGTCCTCTTCACTGAAATTCAGATTTCGGTCATTGAGTCTCTGAATTGCATGATTTGAAAACATCACCTTGTTGGAGCTTTCCTTTAACAAGCTGGCAAAGGATGCTCCCTTGTTTACTGCTGAACCAGCATTGGTTCGGCGACTATTGAGACTGGAATTTTCCACTGGCAAAATGGGTTGTGACGGAAAATAAATTCGTGGGTCACTCATATTCTGCCTCCAATACTTTTATACACCATCGCCTACGCGAGTAATATTTGCAATCTCTACCTTGGTCTGCATCTCAGAACCATCAGCAGCCTTAACAGTTGCAATAACAGAGGTCTGTCCATCAGTAACACTTACACCGCTAACCTTGCCCTCATAGAAATTGTTGCTGCCATCATGCCACTGGATATTCTTGCCAATCATGCTGCTAAGCTGTCCCACCAATACGGAGGAATCGATGTTTTCCACCAGAGAATAAACATCACCCAGCTTGGATGCTACGTTGGTCATCTGCTCCAAGGAGGAATACTGGGCCAGCTGTGCCAAATATTCGGTGTTGTCCATTGGAGAAAGGGGATCCTGATACTGCATCTGGGTTACCAGCAGGGAAAGGAATGCGTCTTTGTCCAGCTCATTCTTCTTGCCAACCTCAGAGGCCTTCACACCCTGTGTAGTCTTGTAGGTTTCCAGATCATAGGTCTTGCCATCTACAGTAATGGTATTTAATGAATTTGCCATATATTTCTCTCCTTTCTGAAATTTTATACTGCGTAATCAACGCCATCAGAAATCTTGTTGCCTTCGCTGTCGCGAATAACCTCGGTGGCTTTGTTTACAGGCTCTGCTGCAAGATTCTCCACATCATCCTCAAAATCCTTCAAATCAATTTGCTGGCTTCTGACATTCTGCTGTTCTTGCTGCTGCTGATAATAGCCCTGGCTCTGTCCCTCTGGAAGCTGTCCATCGGAAAGACCGGTCTGTACCTCTACACTGTCAACCTTGATGCCCTGCTCGTTCAGCTCCTTCTGTAGCTGAATCATTGAGGTTTCAAGCATTGCCCTAACTTGAGCGTTATCAGTGTGGAAGGTGGCAGTTACGCCGCCGTTGCTGTTTACAGCAACCTTCAGAGTCAAATCACCAAGATGTCTTGGATTCAGCTTGATTACCATTTCGGTGTTTTCAGCATTACGGAGAAGTCTGGCCTGCTCCACAATCTGCTGATTAATCTGATAATCAGCTCTGGTCTGGCTCACGTTCTGCTGACCCGGAATCTGGGCTGTATTATCAGTGGTCTGAGTCTGAATGTTGGAAACATTTGCAGCTTGGGCTGCATCCATACGGTTGGTGAAGGTTGTTTCTTCGCTTTCTGCTGGCTGAGACTGTGGTACTGCCATGGCTTCTGTTTCTGTTGCCTGTGGGAAGCCCTGCTGAGACTGCTGTCCATCTTGATTTAAGCCCCGCTTGGCATCATTACCAGCTACCACCTGAGTCTGCTGACCAATAAGGTTGTTCATATCCTCCACAGTAGTTTTCTGAGGAGCCGTTTCAACAGCCTTCGTTTCCTGGGCTACAACCCTGCCGGACAAAACTGCCAGCAGCTGCTGTTCCTTGGTCATGTCTCCTGAATTCACTACCTGGGAGCCATCTGGTGCAGTTACCTTTTCCACTGGCTGTACTGGTTTTAACAGTGCCTCAATGGACTTAGGCTGGTGCATCTCTGACTGCTTCACCTGTGGCTGAGTATTTTCACTCTGAGCCATTGGCTGTGCCTCTGCTTCTGTTACTACAGCATCATTTACCACTACATTTGTCTTTGCAGTGTCCTGAGCCTTTGCCTCAGTCTGAATGGACTGCTGCTGGAGCTGAGTAGCTGCTGTTGGCTGCTGTAATTCCTGGGCTGCTGCACTAACCTCTGGTGCTGTGGTATCCACCTGCGCCATCTGCTGAATTGGCTGTTCCATAGCTACTGCTGTTGCCTCAATCTGAACCGGCTGTTCCAATGCTAGTGAAGCTGACTCCGTCTGCATTGGCTGAGCGGAAGTAGTCAGTTCTGCCAATGGAAGCTGAACCACAGTGGTAGCCACTGCTTCGGCTGCCATTTCTTCTGCTGCCTCATCCACCACCTCAGCTACAGCCTCTTTGGCATCAGCATCTGGTTTGGTATCAGCCTTTTCAGAATTTTTCTGCACAGCTTTTTCGGCTACAGGATTTTCTACAGCTTCCTTGGCAGCCTGGGCCAGCTTGTCATCCTTTGCTACATCCTTAGTAGCATCATTGGTGGCATCTTTGGTAACGTCCTTCAGCTCAGATGAGAAGTCCTTGCCCTGCTTGCCAGTGGATGCCTTGCGGCCCTCAAAGGCAGTGTTGACATTTTTCTGCTGTACGTTGGCCTGTGGCGTAGCGGGTGCGGCAGTAAAGAGATTTGTACTTACATTTGTTCCCATGAATTCACCTCCTTAAAAAAGTAATAATATATATGGAAGGCTTATAGGGTGCCTAACCATCAAGATTATTTTATCAAAAGAAGATTAAATCATAATTAAGAAAGATTATTAATTAATTAACAATATCTTTATTCAGGATTACCACTCTGATTCTGCTCAGTCTGTGGTGGATTCTGCATAACCCGCCTTGGTGCACCGTTATACATAATCCTGGTAATATTGGCTGCCCGGTCCGTATCAAACTTGGTAAGAACCTGGGACACCTGGGACTCATCCATACGCTGAAGGATGGATATAACAATATCATCATCCATGGATTCCAATATCTTGGCAGCTTCCTCTGGCTTCATTTCGTTGTAAAGACGGGCCAGCTTGGAAACACGTTTCTTTTCTGCAGCCTGTCTTTCCTTGGTCTGCTTTTCTATTTCCTCCTTGGAAAGAACCACTGGCTTGGACTTGGTTTTAGCATCAGCCTTCTTGTCATCCTTCTTGGTTTCGGTACGCTTTTCCGCCTCATCCACAGATGACTCACCATCTTCTACTGGCCTTACAAAATATTCTCCTATAATCGGCAGCTCATAAAGACCATATTTTTCATTAGCTTCATTGGTGTCAATGATTCTGAAATAGATGCCTAAAAAGAAGCCAGCAACAATTATTATAAACAGCGCCAGGGCTATCAGAAGAAACTTCAATATTCTTTTGAATTTACTTGGCTTTTTCTCAGCTTCGCCATTCTGATTCTCGTCCATTAAATCCACCCTATATACTTATTATCGATAAATATCCAGTACCTTATTTACATAATTTTGGGTCTCAATATAAGGAGGAACCCCACCATAATCCTTAACAGCCTGAGGACCGGCATTGTATGCGGCCACGGCCTTCTTCACGTCACCATTGAAGGTATCAAGCATTTCCTTTATATACTTGGCACCGCCATCAATGTTCTGCTGCTTGTTATATGGGTCAACCCCCAAGGATGCAGCCGTGTCTGGCATAAGCTGCATAATGCCAACAGCTCCTGCAGAGGATACGGCCTCCTGATTGCCGCCGGATTCAGTCTGGGCAATTGCTGCCACAAGACGCGGATCAACGTGATACTTGGAGGCTGCTTCATTTATAAGTGCAGAGGTATCTCCCCCAAAGGAGGTGGCCTCTACCTTAGTTCCACTAAAATCCTTGGTAGGGTCCAGCTTGCCCTCCGCTGCCTTCAGCTCTGTAGCAAAGGAGTTTTTACCTGCAGCATTGGCATTGTAGGCAGGCTTGCTGATACCAAATCTATCATTAAGTTCACTAATACGCTGGACAACACTTTCCAGCCCTTCTATTCTCATCATCTAAAATCACCTTCACATGTATAGATGTGTTAACCCATATTTCGGAAATAGAGCTGACCGCCGATTTCATCCAGCACCTTCTGTTCCTCAAAGAGGACCTCAGCCATGTACTGTTGGAACCGTTTTTCCTTCAGCTGTTCAATGCTCTTCAGCTTGTTCATTATCTTCACCAGTTCTGTCATGCGTTTCTGCCTTTCAGCCTGGCATTCCATAATGTAATGCTGCTGTTGCTCTATCTGTTCACGCTTGTAATTGAAGAAGCTGTTATAGGTCATCAGAGTTCCCACTGTAATAGTTCCCTTGCTGGTAAGGGCATCGTAATCCTTATGGCCTTGAGCCATCTGCTCCAGCAATTCCTCCAGGTGATGTCTTGCTTCTTCAAGCTTTTTGGTGGCAGTGGCCAGTTCAACCTGGGCCTGGTCCTTATTCATTTTGGTAACCTTCAATAGGGTTTCCAATTGGAACCGAAACTTTTTCATGTTTCACTGCCTCCACCGTCTATACTAAATGGCTTCCAATCTCTCTATGGTCTCATCGAAGCCCTGAACCTCGAATACCCCCTGACATAGGAAGTCATTTATGGCATCTATTTTCTGTATGGCCTCGTCAATTTTCGGGCTGGAGCCCTTGACGTAAGCACCAATGTGTATCAAATCCTCGGCATCCTTATATACTGCCATAAGGGCCCTTAGTTTTCGGTTGGCATCCATGTGTTCATCCGGCACAACGGCTGACATTACACGGGATACGCTGGCTAATACATCTATGGCTGGGAAGTGGTTCTGGGCCGCAATATTTCTTGAAAGCACAATATGACCATCCAGAATACTTCGCACCGCATCGGCTATTGGCTCATTCATATCATCACCATCAACCAGTACAGTATAAATCCCGGTTATGGAACCCTTTTCACTGGTACCCGCTCTCTCCAAAAGTCTTGGGAGAAGGGCGAATACTGACGGTGTATAGCCTCTTGTGGCTGGTGGCTCACCAACGGTAAGTCCCACCTCACGCTGAGCCATGGCAAATCGGGTTACTGAGTCCATCATAAGGATAACCTTACGGCCTCTGTCGCGGAAATACTCCGCAATAGCAGTGGCTGTCATGGCGCCCTTGATGCGCACCAGTGCAGGCTTATCTGATGTAGCTACAACTACTACAGAACGCTTTAAGCCCTCTTCTCCCAAATCACGCTCGATAAACTCCTTCACCTCACGGCCACGCTCCCCCACCAGTGATATTACGCTGATATCGGCTTCGGTATTACGGGCTATCATGGACAGAAGGGTGGATTTACCAACACCACTGCCGGCCATAATACCAATTCGCTGGCCCTGTCCCATGGTTATAAGGCCATCAATGGCCCTTACACCAACATAAAGGGATTCCTTGATAACCGGCCTGTCAAGAGGGGCCGGCGGATCAGCCTGGAGGGGATATTCCTCCTTGCAAAGGATAGGACCCTTGCCATCTATGGGATTTCCCAGACCATCGATTACCCTTCCCAAAAGCTCCGGACCAACCTTGACTTGGAGAACCTTTTGGGCGGATACAACCTCACAGCCTGGTCCAATGCCCTTGGAATCACCCAAAGGCATGAGAAGAACCTTACCATCTCGAAAGCCTACTACTTCAGAAGGAACTGGCTCCACATCGGGAAAATGCGACTTAACATAGCACAATTCCCCCATGCTTACATTTGGTCCCTGGCACTCAATAACCAGACCAACCATCTGTACCACCTTGCCTATCATACGCATAGGCTTGCTGTTTTCAACTGCGTTAGTAAACTTTTTCAGGTTGATTTCCATTATTTCATAACATCCCTAATAGACTGCTCAATTACTTCAAGCTGAGTGCTCAGCTTGGCATCTATAGTTCCATTAGGTGATTCAACAACCACATCACCTAATTTCAAGGTTTCATCGGATTCAATGGTCAGCTCACACTTTCCCTCCATGGTGGTAAGGTAATCGGAGCGGGCCATAAGCACCAATTCATAGGCCTCAGGGCAAACCCGGACAGTAATCTGGGGCTGGTCCTTGACCTTTTCGATGGCATTTTGCACCAATGGCAATACCATCTGTGGTATATCAATAAAATGCTGGGGAATGACTTTATTGGCAATTTCAATGACCATTTCAGCAATGGTATTTTCTGCCTTTGTTACATAATCAAGAGCCTCCTGCTGGGCCACCTTTACGGTGTTCTCAGCTTTGGCATTGGCATCAACAATTATATGATGCTGTTCCTCTTTGATCTGCTCCATGCCCTCCTGACGTCCGGCTTCAATGCCTTCCTGTCTTCCGGCTTCCCTAGCTTCATCTTTTATCTTATCCGCCTGGGTGGTGGCTTCAGAAATAATTTTTTCTGCCTCAACCCGGGCTTCCTGTCTTGTGATTTCACTGGCTATTTCAGCATCCTTGAGCTTTTGAATGGCCGCCTCCTCCTTACGGCGGATATTGGCCAACATGTTTTCACGAGCTTCTTCGCTCATCTCCGGGGAATCGTCTTCCACCTGCTCCTTGGGACGCTCAAATTTGGGAGTCTCCACTATATGGGGATCATCCTTCCAGACTACACCTTTCAGCACCCTAGACAATCATTTCGTCACCCTTTCCACGGGAAATAACAATCTCGCCCTTTTCTTCCAGACGACGGATGACATTTACGATACGCTGCTGAGCTTCCTCAACGTCGCGAATCTTAACAGGGCCCATGAACTCGATTTCTTCACGCAGCATATCGCCGGCACGCTTGGACATGTTCTTGAAAACCTTGCCCTGAACATCGGAATTGGTAGCCTTGAGGGCCAAGGAAAGGTCCTTGGTATCCACCTCGCGGAGTACCATCTGAAGGGAACGGTCGTCGATCATTACAATGTCCTCGAATACGAACATGAGCTTCTTGATTTCTTCGGTGAGCTCTGGGTTGTCCACTTCCAGGGCATCCACGATACCCTTCTCTGTAGCACGGTCTACGCGGTTCAGTACCTCTACGATAGCCTTTACACCACCGGCATCGGTGAAGTCCTGAGTTACCAGAGCAGACAGCTTGCGTTCCAAAACTCTTTCCACCTCACGGAGTACATCTGGTGATGTACGGTCCATGATAGCAATTCTCTTGGCAACCTCAGCCTGGCGTTCCGTTGGCAATGAAGCCAAAATGGTAGCAGCCTGATCTGGGTCAAGATAGGCCATGATCAGAGCTATGGTCTGAGGATGCTCATTTTGAATAAAGTTTAACAGCTGGCTTGGGTCAGTCTTATGCAGGAAGTCAAATGGACGCACCTGAAGGCTGGTAGTAAGACGGCTGATAATAGCAGACGCCTTTTCGGAGCCCAGGGCTTTTTCCAGTACGTTCTGAGCATATTCCAGACCACCGGAGGACAAGTAGCTCTTGGCCATGGCCATCTGATAAAATTCACTGATTACGGCTCTTTTCTGCTCTGGAGAAATCTGCTTCTGATTAGCAATTTCCAATGTAAGCTTTTCAATTTCTTCATCGTTCATGTGCTTGAACAGCATGGCAGAATACTCTGGGCCGAGGGTTATAAACAAAATCGCAGCTTTCTGCTGATTTGTCATTTCTGGTTCTTTATCACCATACATATCCATAGTCTTTAGTCCTCCGACAGCCAAGTCTTAACAAGCAAAGCAATCTCGGCAGGTTTGGTACGGATGAGTTCCTCGATAACTTGGCGCTCGTTGAGATGTTCCTGCTCCTCTGGAGTGAGCTCGTCTGGCTCAACAGTACCAGCCTCAATAGCAGCAGCACGTTCTGCTTCCAAACGCAATCTCTCTTCCTCTTCCAATCTTGCCTGTTCCTCGGCAGCCTCCCTTGCCAAACGCTCCTTTTCCCGTTTTCTTCTGATATAGAAGCCAACGATAAGAGCAATTATCAGGAGTATCAGGCCGATGGCAATATACATATTTCTGGCCTGACGATCCTTTTCCGCCTGTTCCTCAGCTGCACGTCTGTCAGCCAGCTCTGTGCTGAATGGCAACGGCTCAACAGAGACTGTGTCCCCACGATCCGGATTGATACCAACGGCAGAGGATACAGAACGGGAAATGCTCTCCTGCTGGGCAGGAGTAATATCGTCATTTACCAGAACGGCAATATTTACACGCTTAATGGAGCCAGGTGAAGCAATGGTCTTTGCCTTGGCTTCGTTAATTTCGTAGTTCTTGGTGGTTTCCTTCTTGGAATACTCAGCATTGGAATTATTCTCAGTAGCCACATACCCTGGTACGTTGGACTGAGTGCCCGCAGGACCACCTGGAGCATTAGAAGTACCATTATAGGACTCATTGACAGTCTGCTCACTGCGGATAATACCAGAATCATCTACTACAGGAGTAAAGGTCTGAGTATCAGTCTGACGCTGGTCAAAATCAAGCTCCACATTGACACGGACATAGGAACGTCCCTCGCCCAAGGCCTGATCCAGCATGGTCTGAACATCCTTCTGCATACGGTCCTGAACCTTGCGGGTCATTTCCAGCTGAGTCATGGTCTTGACGCTTACACTATTTTCCTCTTCATCATCTGGATCGTTGAGGATTTTACCAGTTTCGTCAACTACAGTAATATTTTCAGGCGAAAGACCCTGGATACTATTGGAAGCCAGGTTAACAATGCCCTTTATTTCTTTTTTGTTTAACTGAGTGTTTGCCTTCAGCTTCAGCATAATGGATGCTGTTGCTGGCTTTTCATTCTTCTTATAAAGGCTGTCCTCCGGGAGTACAATATGCACTCTGGCCTTCTCTACAGCCTCAATCTGTTCAATAGTACGGGTCAGCTCGCCCTGCAACGCCTGGAGATAGTTAACCTTGTTCTGGAACTCAGTAACGCCCAGCTTGCTATCATCAAATATCTCAAAGCCCTTGTTACCATGAGGGAGTCCCTCGGTAGCAAGTTGCAGTCTGGCTTCATGAACATTGGCAGATGGAACCAAAATTGTGGTGCCCTGCTTAGTCTCCTGAACCTCGTATTCTATTTTATCTTCCTTGAGCTTTGCCGCTACTTCACCAGCATCCTTTGTCTCCATATTCGTGAACAAAGGAACCATATCAGGCTTGCCGCCATACATGAAGCTGGCACCAATAATCAGAAGCACCAGCAGTACAATTCCGCCGATGGCCAAATAACGCTGTTTTTTAGTGGTTTTTTCCCAAAGCTGAAGGTATTTTTCTTTCCACTCGCCCATTATCTCAATCCCTTCGCTGTGTTTTGCATGATTTTATCAAAAAATTACACCTGCATGCGCATAATTTCCTGATAAGCCTCCACAGCTTTATTGCGAACTTGAAGGGTAAGCTGCAATGCGATATCAGCCTTTTCAGCTGCCACTACAACCTGAGATATATCTTCTACCCGGCCGGCTGCCAGCAGGGCATTCATTTTCTCTGATTCTTTTTCAAGGGCATTTACATTGCCCAAGGCATCCCCAAGATATTCACCGAAGGTCTTTACGACAGGAGCTTCCTGGGTCTCACCCAAATGGCTCTCAGCATGCATAGAAACCGGAGTCATTTTTAATGCTTCTATCTGCATCATGTCACCTCATTTATTTACTGATACTCAAGGCCTGTGTAGCCATACTCTTCGCTGCATTAATGGTAGTAACATTGGCCTCATAGGCGCGGGATGCAGTAATCATATCCACCATCTCATTTACAATGTTAACATTTGGCAGCTCAACATAGCCGTCCGCATTTGCATCTGGATGGCCCGGATCATATACCAGCTTGCCCTGACTTGGATCCTCCTGAATAGCCACAGCACGAACGCCATCGCCACTCTTCTTGCCAAACTCGGACTTGGAAATTTCACCGGAGAGAACTCTGGCAAAATTCTTGTTGTGCATTTCTCTAGGTTCAAATACCACGAACTTACGCTTGAACGGGGTACCGTTCTCAGTACGGGTAGTATTAACATTAGCAATGTTGTTGGATATAACATCCATTCTGAGACGCTCAGCTGTCAAACCGGAAGCAGCCGCATCTATGCCACCAAACATACTCATAAGCTGTTCTCCATTCTGTAATATATAATGAAAGAATTAATAATATACTCTGTAATTTGCTATTTTACTTGCTGGTAATAGTAGTCTTCAGCTTCTGAATAAAGCTGCCCATTTCCTTAGTCATGGCATTGTAATAAATCTGGTTCTTGGCCATATTTGCCATTTCCTTGTCAATATCAACATTATTCTTATCTGTTCTCATTGTGGTACTTTCGTCCATAACCACAGTAGCCTCTGCCCGCTCCCTCATAGGAATAGGCAAATGGCGGTCATGGGTACGCACCATTTCAAGACCCAGCTTTTTATCCAGGCCCATTTCCTTGGCCAACAGGCTTTCAAATACAACGTCGCTTTTCTTAAACTTAGGAGTATTTACGTTGGCTATATTGTTACTGATTACTTCATGTCTGAGGTTAGCTGCTGACATGCCTCGTGACAGATAATCCATAGTAGAAGTATTAAAAATCTGGTCCAACATGGGGTCATATCCTCCTAAAAAAATTATCTTATAACGCAAATAGGCGCAATTCGATATACTACTACAATTCTACAAATAATAAAAAAATCCTTGTATATTCTAACATATTTATTGAGAATCAAGAAGATTTTTTCACACTTTTTCCATAAATAGCAAGGAAATGTGACTATTGTCCACTATACTTTATTATCGCTTTAGGTTAATTTTTATTATATTTTTTTGTTAAAAAAAGCAAGGAGTTTGTAACCTAAAGATAACAAGCTCCTTGCTTTTAAAATCATCACTAATGAGAACAATCCTTTGTTATCATTCAGCTTCTTTTGCCAATTCTTCGATACCCTTCCAAAGATACTCATTCAACACCTTAATATGAGTTCCCTTCATCCCCTGGGACTTTGGTTCAACAACACCAGCAGACTCCAGCTTGCGAAGGGCATTAACGATAACGGAACGGGTAATATCCAGGTTAGCGGCAATCTTGGAGGCGTTAACGGCGCCATCCTTGCCTCCCAGTTCACGGAAGATTTCAATAGTGGCAAGTGCTTCGGATATGGACAGAGTTCCCAGAGCCATGCGGACATTTTCCTTCTTCTGGGTCTCTTCCTGATTTTTTCTGGAACGGTCATGGAGCATTTCCATACCAACTACGGCCGCACTGTACTCTGCCAAAAGAAGGTCGTCATTGGTAAAATCCTCATTGTATCGTGCCACCACCAGGGTACCAATACGCTCACCTACGCCATAAATAGGAACAATGGTGGTATTCTTTCCATGGAACTTGCACTTGGTCTCACTATCATCCACAAAAGCACAGAGACCGGACTTGGAACGAAGGTTGGCAGAGGTCTCATCAATCTTGTTGAGCCAGTTTACATAATGGCGGGGGAATTTTCCCACAGCCACTACATTGTCAACCATCAAATCACATTCAAAATCATCCTGGAACGCATAGCCATAAATACTGCCATCTGTATCTACAATATATACATTTGCATCAATAACATTGCTGAGCACCGTGGCAATTTCCTTGTATTCTACATTGTGAAACCGCTGCAATACTCTGTTAATTTTTCTTGTTCTCTCCAAAAGAGTAGCCATACTCTTTTCCCTCCTAGTTATAATTTATCTTTTTTCCTTTTTAGTGCAATTTATTCTACCACAAAAAACAAAAATAATCACATAAAATTGTGATTATTTTTGTTTTAATTATTTATATTTTAAATATTCTTCTTTTTTGATACACTTGCGTATTCCAGCTTTTCCCATTATTAGAGAATAAACTGGCTCACATCCTGATTAACAACAATCTCAGAAAGTGCTTCCTTGACATAGGCCTCATCAACAACCACATGCTTTTCCTCCAGATCAGGTGCATCGAAGGAAAGATTTTCCAGCAGCTTCTCCAAAATAGTGTGAAGGCGACGGGCACCTATATTTTCATTCTGGTTGTTTACATCACAGGCCAGCTTTGCCAGACAATCAATGGCCTCATCGGTGAATTCCAAATCTATGCCTTCAGTACCCATAAGAGCCTTATACTGCTTAATAAGGGCATTCTGTGGTTCAGTGAGAATTCTCTTGAAATCTTCCTTGTCCAGGGAAGTAAGCTCCACGCGAATTGGGAAGCGGCCCTGAAGCTCCGGAATTAAATCAGATGGCTTTGAGGTGTGGAAGGCACCGGCGGCAATAAAGAGTATATGGTCAGTCTTTACAGGACCATACTTGGTCATTACAGTGGAGCCTTCAACGATTGGCAGGATATCACGCTGTACGCCGTCACGGGCCACGTCATGATTACTGCCATGACCACCGCTGGAGGCCACCTTGTCAATCTCATCAAGAAATACGATACCGCTGGTTTCTGCCACCTTTACGGCTTCCTCAGTAACCTCTTCCATATCAACCAGCTTCATGGCTTCTTCCTGCTGGAACAGCTTACGGGCTGCCTCCACAGTAACCTTACGCTTTTTGTGCTTCTTTGGCATCATGCTGCCAATAATATCCTGAATATTGTCACCCATTCCCTCTAAAGAAGAACCAGCAAACATACCCACCATTGGCTTATTGTTATCTTCAATATCAATTTCAATCATCTTGTCTTCGTACTCACCGGCCAGGAGCTTTTTACGGCACCATTCACGTCCTGCCTGGTACTGCTTTGGTTCCTCATCAGAATTCCCCTCGGCTTCCTCATCATTGGAGCTGCCAAAGAGCTGACCAAATGGATTCACCACGGATTTCTTTGGCTGTGGAACCATAACATCAAGGATTCGCTCCTCTGCCATTTCCGCAGCCTTCTCCTGTACCTCCTCCAGACGGGAAGAACGTACCATACGCACGGAGGTCTCAGCCAAATCGCGGATAATGGATTCCACATCCCGGCCTACATAACCAACCTCAGTAAACTTAGTAGCCTCCACCTTAATGAATGGAGCCTTTACCATTTTGGCCAAGCGTCGGGCAATTTCGGTTTTGCCCACACCTGTGGAACCAATCATAAGGATATTCTTTGGAATAATATCATCCTTCATACTTTCGCTGTCAAGCTGACGGCTGCGCCAACGATTTCTAAGGGCAATAGCCACGGAACGCTTGGCTGCCTTCTGTCCTACTATATATTTATCTAATTCCTCAACAATTTGCTTTGGAGTCTGTTCATTCATTTATAAATTCCTCCGTATTCGTACTATTAGTCCAATTCTTCAACCTTAATATTGTGGTTGGTGTATACACAAATATCTGCGGCAATGGTAAGGGCTTCCTTGGCAATTTCCGCAGCAGAAAGCTCAGTATGCTTTACAAGGGCACGGGCTGCTGAAAGAGCGTAAAAGCCGCCAGAGCCAATGGCTCCTACTTCACCATCCGGTTCAATAACCTCGCCATTACCGGAAATCATTAAAAGATTTTCCTTGTCTGCCACCAACAGGAGGGCCTCCAGCTTGCGAAGCACCTTGTCTGTACGCCACTGCTTGGCCAGCTCCACAGAAGCTCTTGGCAGATTGCCGTTATAGGCCTCCAGGGTTGCCTCAAATTTTTCAAAAAGAGTGAAGGCATCGGCCACAGAACCGGCAAATCCAGCCAGCACCTTGCCATGGTACAGGCGACGCACCTTTCTGGCACTTGCCTTCATTATGGTATTCTGACCAAAGGTAACCTGGCCATCACCAGCGATGGCGGTTTTGCCATTATGCTTAACTGCAACTATTGTGGTTGCATGAAATTGTGTATCCATTTATAACTGCTCCTTAAACTTTTCTAATGTCTCTAATGCCCGCTCAGCGATGCGCTGCTTTTTGAGCTTTTTGTCGCGGATTTTTTCCTTTATAGGGGACATGATGCCAAAGTTTACGTTCATTGGCTGGAAGTGCTTTGCAGGGGCAGTAGTAATATAGTGACACAGAGAACCATGGGCGGTTTCCTGTGGGAATACTACCGGCTCCAAGCCTTTACAAATGCGGGCTGCATTAATGCCAGCCACCAAGCCGGAGGAAGCGGATTCCACATAGCCCTCAACGCCTGTCATCTGGCCTGCAAAGAAAAGATTATCGTTGCCCTTGAACTGCATGGTAGGTCGCATGGTTTCCGGGGAATTAATAAAGGTATTTCTGTGCATTACCCCATAACGGACGAATTCTGCATTTTCAAGCCCTGGAATCATTCCAAATACGCGACGCTGCTCTGGCCATTTCAGATGTGTCTGAAAGCCTACAATATTATAAAGGGTACCATCTGCATTGTCCTGACGAAGCTGTACCACTGCATAAGGCAGCTTGCCATCCGCAGGATTTTCCAATCCCACTGGCTTTAGTGGCCCAAAAAGCAGGGTGTCTTCACCACGGGAGGCCATTTCCTCCACTGGCATACAGCCCTCAAAAAATTTTTCCTTTTCAAAATTATGGGTAGGTGCCTTCTCGGAATTAACCAGCTCTGTCCAGAACTTATGGTATTCCTCCTTATTCATGGGGCAATTAATATAAGCCGCCTCACCCTTGCCATAGCGGGAAGCCTTCCAGGCCTTGGTCATATCAATTGACTCCAGGGTAACTATTGGTGCAGCAGCATCATAGAAATAAAGATACTCCTGTCCCATAAGCTCCCCAATTTTTTCTGCCAGCTTGCCTTCTGTAAGAGGGCCACTTGCAACGATGGTAACTGCATTATCTTCATAGGGAATTTCTTCCAGCTCCCTATGAATGACGTTGATTAATGGATGATTGGTTACCTTTTCGGTAATGTAACGGCTGAAGCCCAAACGGTCCACAGCCAAAGCCCCACCTGCCGGAACCTTGGTGGCGTCCGCAGCCTCCATGATAACGGAGCCTAAACGACGCATTTCCTCTTTAAGAACACCTACAGCATTTTCCAGGCCAGCGCCACGAAGGGAGTTGCTACAAACAAGCTCCGCAAACAGATCAGTCTTATGAGCTGGTGTATTCTTTACCGGGCGCATCTCATATAAATCAACCTTTATCCCTCTGCTGGCAGCCTGCCAGGCAGCTTCACTGCCTGCCATTCCGGCGCCAACTACGATTATTTTATCCATTCTGTTCCTCTTTTGACTTTTGGGCCTCCTCTGCCTTTTGGGCTTTCTTGGCCTGCTTTAAAAGCTCCTTGTTTATCGGATGGTCAATTCTGGTCTTGCAGTCTGCATTATAGCAATATACCAGTCCACGACCATTTCTGTAATAATGCTTCAGCTGCAGTGAACCGCACTCAGGACATGGCTCTGGAATCGGTGCATCCCAGCTTACAAAATCACACTCCGGATATTTGTTGCAGCCATAGAAGCCCTTACCACGGCGGGATTTACGCTCCACGATATGGCCGTCACATTTAGGGCACTTTACGCCGGTGTCCTTCAAAATTGCCTTGGTATTACGGCATTCAGGGAATCCAGGACAAGCAAGGAACTTGCCAAAACGCCCCTGTTTAACCACCATCATGCGGCCACAAATATCACATGGCACATCAGAAACCTCCACTGGAAGCTCTACATGGCCAATGGCCTCGTCAGCCTTCTCCAGGGTCTCTGCAAATGGCCCATAAAATTCGCGAAGGAGATCTGTCTTGTCCACCTTGCCTACGGCAACGCTGTCCAGCTTGCCCTCCAAATCAGCGGTGAACTTGGCATCTACAATATCCTTAAAATATTCCTTCAGCATATCCACCACAATATCTCCCAGCTCAGTTGGCTGGAAGGATTTGCTGATACGCTGTACATAACCACGGGCCAATATGGTTTCGATAATTGGAGCATAAGTGCTTGGTCGGCCAATTCCCATTTCCTCCAAGGTCTTAACCAGAGAGGCATCGTTATAGCGAGGTGGTGGCTCAGTAAAGTGCTGAACCGGATTAACCTTAAAGAGGTTAATCTCATCACCTATAGTCATATCTGGCAGAATTACATCCTTGTCATTGGTATCTGCCATGGTATAAACGGCTGTAAAGCCGGCAAATTTCATCTTGGAGCCAGTGGACTTCAGAGTAAATTCTTCCTTAACATCCTTGGCCTTACCGTCATTTTTAATGGTAACAGTAAGTCTGTCAAATACAGCCGGTACCATCTGGCTGGCCACAAAGCGCTGCCAAATGAGCTGATACAGCTTAAACTGGTCCTTGCTGAGATATTTTTCAATCTGCTGTGGTACCATCATGGCACTGGTAGGGCGAATAGCCTCATGGGCATCCTGGGCCTTCTTCCCAACGGAGTAAACATTGGCTTTGGCGGGATAATACTTTTCGCCGAAGTTTTCAAGTATATATTCCTTGGCCTCCTGCTGTGCCTGCTCTGAAATACGCACGGAATCAGTACGCATATATGTGATAAGACCCACAGGGCCCTTGCGTCCTAAATCAATACCTTCGTAAAGCTGCTGTGCCACCATCATGGTACGCTTGGATGTAAAGCCCAGCTTTCTGGCAGCATCCTGCTGTAGACTGGATGTCGTAAAAGGTGGTGCCGCCTTGCGGGAGGTCTGACGTTCCTTGATGTCGCTTACCTTCCATTTGCAGGCTTCCATTTTCTCCTGAATAGCCCTGGCCTGGTCCCCTTTGCTGATTTCCAGCTTTTTACCGTTAATCTGGGAAAGCTCCGCCTCAAACTGAGGAGAAGTCCCCTTTTTCAGCTTGGTGCCAATTGTCCAATACTCTACAGACACGAAGTCCTTTATTTCCTTTTCACGGTCGCAAATAAGCTTTACAGTAACTGACTGTACACGACCGGCACTAAGGCCCTTTCTGACCTTACGCCAAAGAAGTGGGCTCAGCTTGTAACCCACTATACGATCCAGCATGCGGCGGGCCTGCTGGGCATCCACCATATCCAAATTGATGGAATGGGGGTCCTTGACAGCCGCCTGAATAGCTGGCTTGGTTATTTCATTAAATACAATACGACAGTCAGAATTACTGTCGATGTCAAAGATATGTGCCAAATGCCAGGCAATGGCCTCGCCCTCACGGTCCGGGTCGCTTGCCAGATATATTTTATCAGCCTTCTTGGCTTCTTTTTTCAATTCCTTTATCAGATCACCTTTGCCACGGATGTTAATATACTTTGGCTCAAAATTATTGTCCACATCTATGGCAAACTGACTCTTTGGCAGGTCCCGGAGATGCCCCATAGAGGCCTTAACCACATAGCCTTTGCCAAGGTAACGCTCAATGGTCTTGGCCTTGGTAGGAGACTCCACCAATACCAGAGTGTTCTTGGTGTCCTTGGTTTTCTTGGACTTGGCAGTGGTCTTTTTGGCAGTTTTCTTGGTGGTCTTTTTGGCAGCAGTTTTTTTGGCTGCTGTTTTCTTTTTCTTTACGTCTTCATTTTGCGTTGCAGTCACAAAATGTCCCCCTTTATTTCCTTACATACAAATGAGCCTCATTACTCTTTATTATCCCCCGTATTTCCAACTGGAGCAGCAAAAAGGCTACGCTGGCAGGGTCGCCGCCATGCAAATTGTATATGATCTCATCAACTGATAATGGTCTGTCAGGAGTAAGAAGGCTGTAAATACGCCTTTCTTCCTCTGATAATGCAAATTTCTTTTCCATATTATCATTTTTTGCTGATAAAGTCTTGTTTTTTATAAAATCACCGTACTCTGATATTATATCGCCAATGTCAAGTACCAGCTTGGCCCCTTGCTGAATCAGCTTATTACAGCCAATACTTTCCTGGGTAAAGATACCACCAGGAATGGCAAATACATCACGATTTTCCTTAAGGGCATAGTCCGCAGTTATAAGAGCACCACTTCTTTGGGCCGCCTCCACAACCAGGGTGCCACTACACATGCCGGCAATAATTCGGTTACGGGCTGGAAAGGTATACTTGGTGGGCTGGGTACCTGGTAAGTATTCAGAAATAACCGCCCCCCTCTCAGTTATTTCTTCCAATAATTTTATATTGGAACGTGGATAGGCCACATCCACTCCACAACCCAGAATGGCTTCCGTTATACCCCCAACAGATAATGCCCCTTTATGGCTTTCAGTATCCACCCCATAGGCCGCACCGCTGACAATGGTTATTCCCAAGGAAGCAAGGCCAGAGGAAAATCTTTCAGCCACCGCCCTGCCATAGGGACTTATTTTTCGTGAGCCAACCATAGCAATGCTGGGCTGAGTATTATCTAAGTGACCTCTGTAAAATAAAATGTGGGGTGGTTCGAAGGTTTCCTTCAATAAAATAGGGTACTCCTCATCCTCCTGTGATACCAGCTTAATGTGCTGCTTATGGCATATATCCGGCAATTTCTCTGGATAGGAGAAATTGTCCCGGCGAAATTGCAGGAAGCTCTCCAGTTTATTTTCTGTTAAGAGGTTGGTATGGGCCAGCTCCTTTTCTGATGCCTGCCAGATAGCTGCACCAGATTTAAAATTCTCCAACAGTTTGGCTAATATAGTGCTGGTCATCCCTGGGATATTCTGTAAAACTGATAAATAATATTTTTCCATGGTTCTCTCCACTTATTTTTTTCTGAATTATATCTATATTGTATAAAATAATTAATAGATTGTGAAGTGTTTAGTTGTTATATAAAGTGGAACTAATGATTTGAACAATTAGGTTCGGTGCGTTAATAAATTTTTTGTTGCTCAACCTTAGTATTAGTGGAAAAAATCATAGTTCCACTTATATAAAAAAGACAGACTACAATAATTGCAGTCTGCCGAAAAATATTATTTAATTTGTAAACAGCTTATCCCAATATGCGTAGAGAATCATCAGGAACACCAATATTAAGATGATTACATCACCCATAATTAATCCACATCCTCAAGTCTTGGGTTATCACTATATGCCCGGCCTGCCTTTGCACATGGCTTGCCGTTAACCAAAACGATATCAGCGGTGAAGTCCGCATTAGTGGCAAAAATATTGCTGCCCACAGCATATACATCTACAGGAACATTATTAGTCTCAAAGAGACGAATACGCTCAGGATTGAATCCACCAGAAACCATGATTTTCACATGATTGAAGCCCTCAGCATCCAGTGCTTCACGAACATTTCTTACCAGCTGCTCGTTTACGCCGGTTGGCTTGAAATGGCCCATCTGACCGATAAGAGACTTGTCCACCATCTTGTCAGAGGTATCAAGGCGCACACCATAGAGCTTGTCACCCAGGGCACGAGCCACCTTCAGGCTGGTGCCTACACAGTCATTGTTGAAATCCACCAGGGCCACACGACCGATTTTAGGATCGATGTATTTATCAAACATCTCAGTGGCCTTAAGGGTATCGCCCTCGCAAGCTGCAATAAGAGCATGAGGAATGGTACCTGCTGCTTCAATTCCCCAGCTAATAGCGTTAGCAGGTGTGGAAACATTAGTCATGCCACCAATCTTGGCTGCATAACCGTCCCCCTTTTGAACTGCATAATGGTCAAAACGGGATGGGAAGAACAATACAGGCTTGCCGTTAGCTGCCTCCACTGCCTTGGCACAGTTGGTTGCCACCTTGGTCTGGCGGGCAATAATACCAAGATACACGGTTTCCAAGTGGCTGAAATCAGCCAAATCCCCTTCAATGGTCATAACGGTCTCCCATGGCTCGATTTTATCGCCATCATGGAGAGCGCGAATCTTGATTTTTTCCGGATGATAGGCACAACGCTTAATAAGGGCAATGGCCTCATCTATACCGCAGAGGGTGGCATAATCACGCTGAAAAATCTGCATGGTTACAGTTGGATGATAGTCAGCATGATTGAGAATCTCCTGAGTACGGAGAAAATATATGTCACTATACAGTCCGCTCTTAATCTCGTCTACCGGAAAGTCAAAGCTTTCTGGATTAAGCCGCTTCTTTGTCATAAAATATGCCTCCTAAGTTCCCTATGTTATCTAATACTTTATTATGATACAATGAAAAGGTTAATAAACGCAAATAAAAATAAGGAGATTTTCCCATGGAAAGCCATATTATAACTTTATCCCCTTTATCCTCCAATGATATTGAAAAGGAACTGCAAAGCATCCAGGCTTCTGCACGAGGTATAGAAATAATGAAGGAAAAGCTGATTTTCCGCTGCTTTAGAATAACTGATGTGGATACCAGAGCAGCCAACATTTTAAAGCAGACTATGCTTAGTCAAGGGGCCGAGGCAGCTGTTTCCGCAGGTACGGTAAATTTAAGTGCCAGCCACACGGATGTAATTATCGGTGCCACCCTGCACCAGCTCAGACATGCTGTAGCTCGTCTCAAGGAACAGCCCTGGGGATTAAAGGCCATTGCCCATCAAATTGAAAAAGAGTATTTGTAAAATATTATATCTTTATTTATATTTTTTTAGGCAGGAATTAAAATTCCTTTGGCGAATAAGTACCTATACGACAAAATATTCCAAAGGAGTTGATTTATGTGGCAAAAATCAGAATAAACAATATGATGTTTTATGGATTCCACGGTCAGTACGAGTATGAGCGTGAGCAGGGCCAGAAATTTTACTTTGATGTGGAAGTAACCACCAAGAGCGACAAGGTTGTGGATAGTGATGATATGGCAGACACCATTAACTCCAGTGCCATTTATTCCATAGTAAAGGAAGCAGTAGAAAACAAGAAGTTCCATGTGCTGCAGGCTCTGGGGGGACATATTGGCGACAAGCTGATTGCTCACAGTGACGTGGTGGCTGAAGTTAAGGTTACCATCCGCAAGCAGTATGTGCCTATCTCTGGTGCCTTGGATTTCGTAGAAGTTGAGGTTATCCGCAAGGCTCAATAATTTAATAATTTTGTATATGCAAAGGACCTGTACCCCAGTGCAGGTTCTTTTTATTGCGATAATTGAGTCTTTTAAGCGTCTTATTTTTTTAACGAGGAAAATGGAATTAAGACAAAAAAAAGACGGAGCACTAAGCTCCGCCAAATAGAAGTTTTAAATTACTCTGCGTGCGCCGATGTAGCATGAACCCCAGTAACCACTGTACAGGGAATCTACAGCAACACCACGGCTGGAAGATGCATTGATGAAGGAACCATCGCCGAGATAGATACCAACATGGGATGCACCATAATCGTAAGTGGAGAAGAATACCAAATCGCCTGGGATTAACTCACCACGGGATACTGGCATACCAACCTCATACTGTGCATCTGCAGTGCGTGGAAGGTAAATTCCGGCATTTGCAAATACATAGCGTACATAACCAGAACAATCGAAACCACTTGGGGAAGTACCACCAAATACATAAGGTACACCAATGTAGTTCATTGAATTGGCAATGATACGGCGGGAAATGGAGTTAAAGCTACGGCTTACCTGTGGCATCTCTCTACCCATCAAAGCAGAATAAGTAGAAGGGCCAACAAGACCATCAGCATCAAGCCCCTGGTTGCTCTGGAACATCTTAACTGCTTCTACAGTAGCTGGTCCAAAGTCACCGTCAGCGGCAACATCATATCCAAGGTTAGCTAACTGACCCTGGATCTCTGCCACCTCACTTCCCTGATCTCCCATACGAAATGCTGTCGCATTGCACACGGAAAAAACGCACACAAACATCATGGATAGCGCGAAAATACGCATAAACTTACCCAAAAAGACACTCCTCTCTCTATGCGCCTACGAGGTTAGCTGTCGGGTTAGGGTTGAGAAAGACTACCCTTTAAGATCCACTTGTGCAGCATCCGTGCTGCAACAGCTGATTTTCATTCACCCCAAAAATTTGGTTCCCCCGCTCCATGGGCTGGATTAGGCTTTTTATAGATATATATGCCCATTATATTAGATTGTAAAAATGCTATGAGTGATCAATAAGCCGAGTTCTGTTCCGCCGAAGCGGTGACAATCATTTATCTGGACTGCCAGTTGCCTGACAGCTCTAGCGACACACCCGGAAGGTCAGCGGGCCGCCTCATACCCTTCCCTATTCGGTCTTGCTCCATGTGGGGTTTATCAAGCCAGCCAGTCACCTGACTGCTGGTGCGCTCTTACCGCACCTTTCCACCCTTACCTGGCGAACCAGGCGGTTTCCTTTTCTATGACACTTTCCCTAAGGTCACCCTCGCTGGACGTTATCCAGCACACTGCCCTGTGGAGCCCGGACTTTCCTCAAACGAAGTAAATCGTCAGCGATTGTCTTTCACGCTCATAACACGATAATTATATCATTCTGAAAAAAAGGTGTCAAACCACATAGGCCAAAATTGGTCATATAATGGTTATGTTTTGATTATCTTTTGATATTATTGACCAACTCATGTATTTTTTGTTCGATATTATCAGACTGCGTTATATCGGTAACTACAGCCATATTTTTAGCTCCATGTTCCCATACATGAAAAATATTTTGAGTTTTTATGCCACCAATTGCTACAAATGGCACAAGAGAATTTTGAGCTGCATACTCAACGTAGGAAAAGCCCACGGGCTCAGCAGTGGCCTTGGTTTGAGTAGCAAAGACAGGACCTACTCCCACATAATCTATCACATCTTTTAAGCGGTTTGCTGCCTCTAATTGGTCCGGGTTATGGGTCGAAAGTCCGATAACCACGTCTTTCCCCACGATTCGTCTGACAACTTCCACAGGCAAATCATCCTGCCCCACATGAATTCCGTCAGCTTCCACAGCAAGGGCCAAATCCACAAAATCATCAATGATAAATGCCGCCCCATATTCACGGGTGAGCCTTCGAAGCTCCACACATTCCCTGTAACGGGCCAGACCACTCTTTTCCTTTTCACGATACTGTACAAAGCGGATTCCAGCTTCCAGCATGGCCCTTACCACTTCATAGTTGCTACGCCCCAATGATGCTTTTTCTGCTGTAATTCCATAAATAGGGAAGCTCTTAAATAGCTCCATGGTTTCCTGTCTTGTCATAATCAGCCTTCTTTCCCGCCAACTACCTTAAAGAAATCTTCGGATATATTATCCTCACAAACCTCCACATCAGTCCCATGTTTCATGGTGGCCATCTCCTGACGAAGATATTTCGCCACGGCCTCTACCATGGGAAATTCAGTGGCAAAGTGGCCGGCGTCAATAAGATTAATGCCCTGCTTTACAGCCTGTTGGGCTTCATGGTACTTAATATCGCCAGTTACATACACATCGGCTCCCTTAAACACTGCCTTGCTTATAAATTCAGCACCGGCACCACTGCAAAGGGCCACCTTTTTCACCATATCCTTACCGCCCTTCACAAGACGCACATGATGACATCTAAGAGTATCACACAGCATTTTGGAAAATGCTTCTATGGGCATGGGCTTGGAGAGATAGCCAATTCGTCCTAAACTGTCCCCAGTTTCCGAGTCTGTAAGGGCAAGTCCTTCTACCTTTTCCAGATTCCACAATTGTGCCAAAATATCATTACACCCGCCCTGAGCAATATCCAGATTAGTGTGGGCAGAATACACGGCAATGTTATGGGACAATATTTTTTGGAGCATTTCGCCATCATAAGTATCGGTTCTAATACTAAGAAGTCCCTTAAAGAGCATCACCGGGTGATGGGATATTATCATATCCGCCCCAATCTCAATAGCCTTGTCCACCACTGGCTGACTAACATCAAGACACACCAAAATCTTACTTATCTCCTGCTCCGGATTTCCCAGCTGAAGGCCGGGATTATCCCAGTTCTCTGCCAGCTTTTTAGGGGCCAGCTTTTCCATAATACCCATTATAGTCTGACACTTCATAATGTATATTCCTCCAACAGCTTTATTCTGGCTTCAATCTCTGCCAGCTTGTCCCTGGTGTGACTGCCGCCCTTTTGAAGGCCCTGACGGATTTTATCCAGCTGTTCAATGTTGTTTTGAACGTGTTCAGCAAACAGCGCAGGGCGGTTTTTGATAAGGACTGGACCCAAAATAAGCTCCGCCTCTGTAAGGGGTTCTTTATGCCCCTGAATGGCCTTTATTATCTGATATACCCTGCCATCAACCTTGGATAGCCTCTCATCCTCTATGTGCCAATTATGGTCATAAAGCCAGCCCCTAAGATATTCAAAGCCATTTTGTGGCTGAAGCACCAGGCATTGCAGCTTGGCTGTTACATCAGGCTGTGCCTCCAGGATATCTGCCTCCAGCTTGCCCCCCATGCCAGCGATACAGACAGTATCCACCTCACCGGGAGTCAGGGCAGCCAGTCCGTCCCTCTGGCGGACCTCTATTACTTCACTGAAGCCAGCCTCAGAAATAGTGCGCCGGGCAGCCTGGCATGGGCCTGCATTTAAATCTGCAGCAATTACTCTACGGGTGCTATTTATTTTAAAAAGCTCAATGGCCAGATAGCCGTGGTCGGTACCGATGTCGGCCACACTGGAGGCCGGTGGAACAAAATCTGCCACAGCTTGCAAGCGGTCATCTAACATTTTGTCACCTCTTTTGTTTATTAAGGGCAGTGGGGTTGATGTTTTGAGCAATACGGCACGGTACGTAAAGAAACTTTTTATTGCTAAACCTTAATATTAGTGAAAAAAATCATTTGTCTGAGCGACGCGAATCTTGTCCTTTAAGGGCGAAGCGAGTTATGATTTTTTTCACTATATAAATGCAAGAAAAAGTTTTAGAACCGGGACCGTCGCGAAAAACACAGCCCCACTGCCTAATATAAAACAGTAAAGGGGACGGCGTAAGCAGTCCCCTTTGAATATTAACGATATATGCAGAACTTAGTCGAGGAAATCCTTCAGCTTCTTGCTGCGGGTTGGATGACGCAGCTTTCTCAGGGCCTTGGCCTCAATCTGACGGATACGCTCACGGGTTACACCGAAGCTCTGCCCAACCTCCTCAAGAGTGCGGGCACGTCCATCCTCAATACCGAAGCGCAGAACCAAAACCCTACGCTCACGCTCTGTAAGGGTATCAAGCACCTCTGCCAGCTGCTCCTTCAGCATCATAAAGGATGCCTGCTCTGCAGGTGCCGGTGCATCGTGGTCCTCAATGAAGTCACCAAGATGGGAGTCCTCCTCCTCACCAATAGGAGTTTCCAGAGAAACTGGCTCCTGGGCTATCTTCATGATTTCCCTAACACGCTCAACGCTGATATCCATCTTTTTGGCGATCTCGTTAGGCTTAGGGTCACGACCCAAATCCTGAACCAGCTGTCTGGTAACACGAATCAGTTTATTAATTGTCTCCACCATGTGAACCGGAATACGGATGGTTCTGGCCTGATCCGCAATAGCTCTGGTGATGGCCTGTCTAATCCACCAGGTAGCATAGGTACTGAACTTATACCCCTTGGTATGGTCAAACTTCTCCACAGCCTTTATGAGGCCCAGATTACCTTCCTGAATCAAATCAAGGAAAAGCATCCCACGACCTACATAACGCTTGGCGATACTTACAACCAAGCGAAGGTTAGCCTCTGCCAGACGTTTCTGGGCATCCTCACCAAAGGCCTTGGCGGTATTCATGGCGATAATATCAGTCTTGGAAAGTGGCTCCACCTCAAGCTCAGCATAGCCTAATGCTTCATTATAATTGGTGAAGAGCTCACTATCAAAGTCCTCCAGACCGTCAATATCCTCCTTGTACTGCTCCACAATGGCATTTACACTGTCATTGTCCACATGAAGATATTTACGGGTAACATCATTGTTGTCCAGCTTCAGCAGCTCCGTCCACTCGGACAGCGGTCTTACACTGTCAGTGCCGGCCTCAGCATCATGCTTAACAACCTCATCGGCAGCCAAACGGATTTCAGCGGATACGCCGTCCTCCATACGCTCTGCCAGTTCCTTCTCCTCAGAGCCTGTAAGAAGTGGCACACGGCCAATCTCCTTCAGATACATACGAACTGGGTCATCTATATTTACACCGTCAGGTATGTTAATACCAACCTCAACGTCGACGTCTTCTTCGTCTTCAGGTTTATCAACATCATCATCCGAGTCGTTATCGTCAAAAGAAACTTCCACACCATTCTTACTGAACTTGTCAACGATAATCTCATCCAGCTCTTCTGGAGATATATCCTGTTTCTGTAATGCTTCCATAATCTCCCCTGCTGTTATCTTATTCCCATTATCACGGGCACGCTCCACTAAATCAGCTAAATTGCCAGTCTCCATATCCATGGCATTATCCACAGTGTTCTCTGCTTCAACTGAAGCCTTTGGCTTAGCACTTTCTTTAGCTTTGGTACTCTTTGTTGTTTTGCCGGCTTTTGTAGCTTTGGTTGCCTTGGCATCCTTTTCAGCCTTGGCGCCCTTGTCTGTCTTGTTTGCACTATCCTCAGCAACTGTCTTCTTTACTGCTTTAGTAGTAGTCTTTGCAGCCTTGGCTGGTGACGCCGTCTTCTTTTCTACAGTCTTGGCAGTTGTTTTGGTAGTTGTAGTTTTGGTAGATTTCTTGGCGGTAGTCTTACCAGTCTTCTTCTCCGCTGGCTCTGCTGCCTTGGTGGTCTTTGTTTTTTTCTGGGTTGCTACTGCCTTAGCATCTTCCTGTTCAGTAGTGGTTGTCTTTTTCTTTTTTTCAGCCATTGATAAACCTCCTTTCTCAGAATTTTGGTAGTTGATTGTCAATTAACACCTTGTAATTCATCCATTTCATGTTTTATTTTCTGACTGGTGGCCAGCTCCTCCAAATATTTTGCATCACCCTGCCGATACAATTCCTCGGCATTTTTTGAATGCACTTCATACTGACTCACCAGATAATTTCTTCGTAATTGGCGCACACAAGCTTCATATAAAACAGAGTGGTCTTCCTCTCCTAAATCCTCGACTACAGCCCGGGATAATTCCTCTACTGCCTCGTCGCCTAAATTGGCCAACCCCATTATGTCGCTTATTTTCTCACCCGCCCTGTACTTTTCATACAGAGCCTCCAATATTCTTTTGTGAATCTCGTCAGGCACTGACTCCATAGGCACCAGACTTACAAAATGATCCAGGATAGCGGGCTCATCCCATACCATGCGAATGATTACCCTGCCTGCCCGGCGGCCTGCGTCATCAACTTGACGCACCACACTTCTTACGGTCCTGCCGGAGCTGGGCTGGTTTACTGGCCAGCGACTTTTTTTGCCTAACTCTACAAGTATATCATTTTCTGACACACTTAGCAATTGTGCAACCTTGGATACATAGGCTGAACGCTCAGCAGTATTTTTGATAGTGGCCAAAATAGGAAGCATTTCTGACAAGGCTTTAAGCCTGCCCTCCAGGCCGGATACATCACTGTGGGCCATAACGTGCCGTAAGCGGAACTCCACCACAGAAACAGCCTGACTTACAACCTTTCTGAAATCATCAGCTCCATGCTTTCTGATATATTCATCAGGATCCTTGCAATCCGGAAGCTGAACTACCTTAACTATGGCAGAGGTTTCAGCAGCTATGCCTATGGCTCTGGCGATAGCTTCCTGCCCGGCGCTATCACTGTCATAGCAAAAATAAATAGCAGGAGCATAGCGCAACAGCTTTTTGCACTGATCTACGGTAAATGCTGTTCCCAGGGAAGCAACCACATTTTTGATGCCGGCTGCAGCTACGGAAATTACATCCATATAGCCTTCCACCACAAGGGAAAAGCCTTCCTGGCTAATAGCCCTATGGGCCTTGTCAAGCCCAAAGAGGAGTCTGCGCTTGTTAAACAAAGCAGTCTCAGGGGAATTTAAATACTTGGGATTGCCATTATCAATAACACGGCCCCCAAAACCGCACACACGGCCCCGTTCATCCATAATTGGAATCATGACCCTGTTGCGGAATCTGTCATATTCCCCCTGCCCCTTCTGCCTTTTTACCACCAAACCGCTTTCCAGCAAAAGCTCGGTATCAATACCACGCTTTGCAAAGGCAGTGGTGAGCTTGTCCCAGGCATCAGGTGCAAAACCAAGGTTAAATTCTTCTATTATATTGTCGTTTATACCACGATGATGAAAATAATCCAAACCAGCGATTCCATATTTTGTCATAGTAAGACAATTATGGAAAAATTTACCAGCCAGTTCATGGGCCTCCCGGAGCTTTTTCAGCTTTTCCTCCCGGGCTATTTCCTCAGGTGTCCGCTCTCTTTCAGGAAGGGGAATGTTCAGCTTCTCTGCCTGAAAAATTATGGCCTCCCTGTAGGAAAGGCTTTCAATCATAGATATAAACTTAAAAACATCCCCACCTGCGTGACAGCCAAAGCAGTAAAAAAATCCCTTCTCCGGGGTCACAGCAAAGGAAGGTGTTTTTTCATTATGAAATGGGCAGCAGCCCCAAAACTGTTTTCCTTTGCGCTTCAGCGGTACATAAGTGGAGATTACAGAAACTAGATCTGATTCTGACCGAACTCTTTCCACGAATTCGTCTGTCAGCCAGGTTGCCATGTGTACTCATCCTTTTCCAACGCATAAAAACAGTGCAAAGATTTGTCATACCATTATACTTGATACCAAAAGGCACACAGTATAATTCGAGGCTAAACATAAAATTCCTGCAAGAACCCACCAAAAATTCGTCTAGCCTTATTCAAATCCCTTGCACTATTAATATTCAATATAAATCTAAAATATCCTTTTTTTACTACGAAATCTTGGCGAATCTATACAAATTTGTCAAGATAAGCCTTAGATTTCGTGTAAGGGCTGATGAAAACCCGTATGTTTTCATCTTGCTTTCTTGACAAAATCATATTAGTATCTCAACTAATGGTGACAAACCTTGAAATTACTTCACCATTACCCCCACAGGCGGCATGAAAATATCATTAAAAAGTTGTACGGCATAGCTGTCAGTGATGCCGGCCACATAATCCACCACCGTCTGCTCCAGCCCCCATTGGGCCTGGCGAGCCTGAAACTCATGGGGCATCTTGTCAGGATTGTCCATAAAATACTTAAAAAGCTGCTCAATAACAAAAACTGCCTGCCCCCGCTCTTTGGCCAGCCGTTCTGAGTGATATATATTATTGAACATAAATTCTCTAAAAATTCTCATAGCCTCGGTCATTTCCTCGGAGAAGGTAATATCTCCTGCTTTTTCTGAGGAACGAATCATGTCCGATACCATAGCGGTTATCATTTTTGAGGTATCAGTGCCGATTTTTTCAATGACAATCTTCGGCAAGCCATCAGGCTTTAATATATCCGCCCGCATACTATCGTCATAATCATGGCAAAGATAGGCTATACGGTCAGCCCAGTGGATAATTTTTCCTTCCATAGTAAAAGGTATTCCCTTGCCACTATGATTAAGAATACCATCCATGGTTTCCCTGGTCAAATTAAGACCCTTGCCACCCTTTTCCAGATACTTTACCACCCGCAGGCTCTGCTCGTTGTGGGCAAAGTGGCCTGTAAGACGGTCAAGAACAGCTTCCCCCGCATGGCCAAAGGCTGTATGGCCCACATCGTGCCCTAGGGCAATGGCCTCCGTAAGGTCTTCGTTAAGACGCAGACTTCTGGCAATGGTACGGCCTATCTGGGAAACTTCAAGGCTGTGGGTCATACGGGTGCGGTAGTGGTCACCAGAAATAATATAGACCTGAGTCTTGTGCTTTAAGCGGCGGAAGGACTTGGAATGAATAATTCTATCTCTATCCCGCTGGAATCTGGTACGGAATTCGCAATCATCCTCAGGGCGTTCCCTTTCTGCATCACGACTTTTGGCCGCCAAGGGAGACAGCATCTGATATTCATTTTCCTCAGTTCTTTCCCTAACCTTCATATGTCACACCGCCTTTTGCATAATCTCTATTTATGGTTTATCATTTTAACCCACTTATGTCAAGGGTTGGAGGTTTCTTTAATTAAAAACAGTGTACACAAAAGTATTTTTCTATGATATAATATAGCATATTATGTTTATTATGAATTTAGAGGGGAGAGTTTTAAATGACTCAGGAATCTATCGAAGCAATTCTCAAAGCAAAGATTGCTGAAGAGCGCGGCAAGCTGCCAGTTCATGAATATATCGACCTGAACGCTGTTTCTAATGGTCGTGGTGTTGCTGACGGCGGTCTGATGTTCCTCAAGGCTGTTGATACTGCTCTGGACATCATGAGCAAGTCTGTAGCAGCTACCTTGGCTGAGGTTGTAAAAGACTAATTTAAACATCATCAAAAAATGCTGTTCCTTTCGGAACAGCATTTTTTATTTAGTTAAATATATGACGCGGAGACAGATGGCTTAAACAGTTTAAAAGCCACTGTCTCTGCGTCTATTATTTATCCTAAAACAATCTTGCTAAAGTCTGCCACCTTGCAGATGAGCTGATCAACAGCCTTCAACAATCCAAGGCGGTTGTTCTTAATCTTCTCATCCTTGTCCATAACCATAACAGCATCAAAGAAGCCATCAATAGGAGCTGCCAGCTTGGTAAGCTCAGCAATGGCACCAGCATAGTCCTGATTTGCCAGCAGGCTTTCAACCTTGGCAGAAGCTACCTTGAACTCATCATTCAGCACGCCCTCTGCTACCTCCACAAAGAGGGAAGCATCACAGCCAGGAGCAACGGTTTCATCCTTGCGGGAAATGTTGCCGGCACGGTTAAAGGACTGAATCGTTTCTTCCATACCTTCCTTCTTAACTGCCTCATTGACAGCCTGGGCACGGAGGGTTACGGAATAAATATCATCAACATCCACAAATACTGCATCCACCACATCATAGCGGATTTCAGCATCGGAAAGAACATTCTTCAGACGAAGCTTCATAAAGTCAGCCACATCCTCCTGCATCTTGGCCTGAGCCTTGGCATCAGTGATATTAAGGAGCTCCATAGCCTTTGCCACAAGACCGGAAAGGGAAATGTGGTACTTGGCCTCCACCAGCATATTTACCATACCAAGGGCCTGACGACGCAGGGCAAATGGATCCTGGGAGCCTGTTGGAATAAGACCGCGGCTGAAGGTTGCCACCAGATTATCAATCTTGTCAGCCAAAGAAACGATACGGCCGGCTACAGAAGCAGGCTGTCCATCAGATGCGCTTCTTGGCATATAATGCTCGTCAATAGCCTGGGCTACTGCTTCGTTCTCACCATCAAGAAGGGCATATTCGCGGCCCATGATACCCTGAAGCTCAGTGAATTCAGTTACCATGCCGGTTACCAGATCAGCCTTACAGATCTTGGCTGCACGAACAGCATCCTTTTTCTCCTGGTCGGAAACCTTAAGCTGGTCTGCAATATATGCTGCCAGCTTCTCCAAACGGCCAGCCTTGTCGTATATAGAGCCAAGGCCTTCCTGGAATACTACTGTCTTCAGCTTGTCACAATGCTCCTCCAGGGACTTCTTGCGGTCCTCATCGAAGAAGAACTGGGCATCCTCAAGGCGGGCACGAAGAACGCGCTCATTACCATGCTGTACAACCTCCAGATGCTCGCTGCCACCATTACGGATGGTAATAAAGAGAGGCATCAGCTTGCCATCCTTCAATACAGGGAAATAACGCTGATGGTCACGCATTGGGGTGATAACAGCCTCAGCAGGGAGCTTCAGATACTTATCATCAATGGTACCGCAAAGAGCAGTTGGATATTCTACCAGATATAGAACCTCCTCCAGCAGACCTTCCTCAATCTGAGCCTTGCCACCCTTGGACTCAGCCAGCTCCACGATCTGCTGACGAATCATCTCACGGCGACGGTTATGGTCAACGATGACGAACTGCTCCTCACAAGCCTTTTCATAGCTGCAAGCGCACTTAATTTCAAAATCCCCATCAGAGAGGAAACGATGGCCACGGGAAATGCGGCCGGATTTTACATTGGCAGTTTCAAAATCAATAACATCCTCACCATAGAGGCCCACCAGCCAACGAAGGGGACGAATGAACTTGTAGTCCAGATCAGCCCAATGCATATTGTTTGGGAAATTCAGGCCATCCACCAGACCCTTCAATGTATCGCTGAGAAGGTCAACGGTTTTGCCGCCCACCTCATGTACCATGGCATATACATAACCATCCTTGGTAACCAGATCCTTGGCATCAATACCCTGGCCCCGGGCAAAGCCCTGAGCTGCCTTGGTAGGATTGCCATCGGCATCAAAGGCGATATTAACAGCCGGACCGCGGTTCTCCTTGGAAAGGTCCTCCTGATTTTCAGCCAGTCCCTCCACGATAAGGGCCAGACGACGTGGAGTACCCATGGTTTTTACATTGTCATAGAAAAGACGCAGGTCAGTGAAGGTCTTCTCGGCATTTTCCTTAAGCTGAGCGATAATACCAGGCATTGCATAGGCTGGAATTTCCTCAGTACCAATTTCTAATAATAAAGTCTTGCTCATTATGCCTTATTCCCCTTTCCCATCATTGGATAGCCCAGCTCCTCACGCTGCTTCAAGTAGCATGCGGCACACATACGGGCGAGCTTACGAACGCGACCAATGAAGGCAGCACGCTCAGATACGGAAATAGCACCACGGGCATCCAACATATTGAATGCATGGGAGCACTTTAATACATAGTCATAGGCTGGATGAACATAGCCCTTTTCGATTATGCGAACAGCCTCTTTTTCATACTTGTCGAAAAGCTCAAAGAGCAGATCTGCATCAGACAGATCGAAGGCATAGGTGGACTGCTCAAACTCGTTCTGATGGAATACATCACCATAGGTGTAGTTGCCAACCCACTGAATGTCGTATACATTCTCCACGCCCTGAATGTACATAGCAAGGCGCTCCAGACCATAGGTAATTTCAACGGCAGTTGGCTTAATATCCTGACTGCCCACCTGCTGGAAATAGGTGAACTGGGTGATTTCCATACCATCAAGCCATACCTCCCAGCCAAGGCCCCAGGCACCAAGAGTTGGAGATTCCCAGTTATCCTCTACAAAGCGGATATCGTGCTCCTTAGGGTTGATGCCAAGACGCTCCAGAGATGCCAGATAAAGCTCCTGAATATTGTCAGGGGATGGCTTCATAATAACCTGGAACTGATGGTGCTGATAAAGGCGGTTTGGGTTGTCACCATAACGACCATCTGCCGGACGGCGGGAAGGCTCCACATAGGCCACATTCCAAGGCTCAGGTCCAAGAACTCTGAGGAAAGTGAATGGGTTCATGGTGCCGGCACCCTTTTCTACATCATAAGGTTCGCCCAGAATACAGCCCTGCTCGGACCAGAACTGCTGAAGGGCCAGGATTATTTCCTGATATTTCATAAGAGTTTGCCTCCTTCTGATTTGTTACAGATGCATATAAAAAGCCCCTGTAACATCGGTTAATAATGTTACAGGGACGAGATAACCCGCGGTTCCACCCTGCTTGAATGCCAAAGCATTCCGCCTCAATGGATATTTACTTACGCTCCAAAGTGCCATTCGTCCCAACAGCAGGCTCGCACCACCCCTGCATCGCTTGATAGGAACTGTCACGGAGTAAATCCTAGGATATTGCGAAGAATAAATATTTACTGTCTAGGCGGAGAAGTGAGTCATAGTGGTGCTATGACGAAGGACGACAACGCAGACAGTGAATATTTAGACAAGCAAGATACAGGAGTTATTCCGTGACAGTTCCTAAAGGACTACTCCTCTTCTTCATCGCTATGAAGAATTTTAGCAAAATATGTGTTGTAAGTCAAGGTATAGTAAGCCTTCCCCTCGAGGGGAAGGTGAGCGCAAAGCGCTCGGATGAGGTGTCATCAAACTTTTCTCGCTTACTGTTGTCCAAAAAGATGAATATAAATATCTTCACATACATTAGAAAAATTTTGATTAACTTCTTTGTTGGAATACCTGAGAACCTTTATACCTCTTTCATTCAAATAATTATCACGTAATGCATCTTTTTCTCTGCCTATATCCTCAAAATGTTGTGTTCCATCTAATTCTATGGCTAATTTCTTACTAGCACAATAAAAATCCAAAATATAGTTTCCCAAAACCTTTTGCCTATTAATATTGACAGATAATTTTTTTAAAAAATCATACCAAAGATGCCGTTCTTCCTTAGTCATATTTTTACGTAATTTTTGTGCGTTACCTGTTAAAAATGAATTATTTTCTTTATTCATATATGTTACACCTCATCCACCGCTACATACAGTAGCGGTCCCCCTTCCCCTCGAGGGGAAGGCAAAATACTATCTATGTATATTCTTTAATATTCACTCCAGAAAAACAGTTCACCTCAAAAGAAATACAAAAAACTGCCCCACAAGCTGTAAGGCAGTTGAATAATTATTGGTGGTGCGCTCGGCGGGAGTCGAACCCACGCTTTCAGCTCCGGAGGCTAACGTCCTATCCACTGGACTACGAGCGCAAATGAAATGTCATTGCGGAATGAAAATTCTCACAAGGGACATTATACCATCCAGTGGCTTAATCCGCAAGAGAAAGTCAGCACAGCAAAGGCTAACGAACAAAGCGTGGCTTTAACAGTAGGGTAATAAAGAAAATAACAGCTGATATTACCACAATAGTGGCACCGGCAGCCATATTGAAATGGTATGCCAACATAAGTCCCGAAATGCCGGAAATCATGGCACTGCCAATGGATACAACGTGATATTGCTTTACGCTGTTGGAAACGTTGCGGGCAGCAGCAGCAGGAAGCACCAGCAGGGAATTAATAATCAAAAGACCTACCCACTGAATACTGATGGCCACCACCACCGCCACCATGGCGGCAAATATTCCTTCAGTAAGCATTACATCTATACCACGGCTGCGGGCAAAGGACTGGTTGATGCTTAGCACCAGCAGCTTATTGAACATCAGCCCCCAAAGGACAAACACCAGCACCAGCACCAAAAGCAGGGAACCTAACTCCTGGGTAGTAATGCTCAACACATCACCAATGAGGTAATTGCTGAATTTATTAAAGCCGCCACCATAAGACATCATCATAAGGCCCAGGGCAATACCAGTAGATGAAAACACCCCGATAATGGTATCTGTGGAGGCTGAGCTTTTATTCTTAATCCAGGTAATAAGCAGAGCAAATACAACAGAAAACAATATCAAAGACTGCATCGGTGATATAATCCCCACCACCGCACCAATGGCCAGGCCCGTAAAAGCGCCATGTCCCAGGGAATCCGAAAAGAAGGCCATGCGGTTTGATACCACCATGGTACTCAGCAAGCCAAACAGCGGGGTTATGAGAAGAACTGCCAGAAAGGCATTTTTCATAAAATCGTACTCAAGCCATTCCATTATTCCTCATCCCCCTCTGCTTCTGCACAATCAGGACAGCCACAACCCTGCTGATGCTTTTTCTTCTTATGCTCAACCCAAACAAAGCCGGTACCTCCGTGATTGACACCGCCCTCTGTAAGCATACCAAAAATCTTTCGGGTTCTGCTGTCATGGAAAACCTCCTCCGGGGTGCCGGAGCATACCACGCCCTTATTCATGAGCACCACCTGATCAGCGTGACGGGCCACCATATTAAGATCGTGGGATATGAGGATAATGGCCATATCCTCGTTGTTCTGCAAATCCTCCAAAATATTATAGAAGATTTCCAGACCATTCTGGTCCACACCAGATACTGGCTCATCCAAAAGGAGAATGTCCGGCATTGGATTTAGAGCTAAGGCCAAAAGCACCCTCTGAAGCTCTCCACCGGAAAGAGCCCCCAAACGGCGATCAATGAGATCAGCCGCCTTAACCCGTTTCAGACTTTCCTCCACCTCACTACGAATGTTGGAGGGCAAAAGCCAGATAGGACGACGGGAGCGGCAGGCGGAAAACAAATCCAGCACCGTAATAGGGGCACTGACATCAAATTTAAGATATTGGGGAACGTAGCCAATAATCGGCTTTCCCGTACGCTTTCCCTTGGCATCGGCATATTTTAAGGTTCCGGTATGACTAATCTCCCCTAAAATAGCCCTGAGAAGGGTGCTTTTCCCCGCCCCATTTGGTCCAATAACGGCCGTAAGCTGACCGCAGTGGACATGAAGATTCACATCCTCAAATATAGTCAGCTTACCTACTTTAACTGTGAAATTTTCGATTTTGGTACAGCACAGCTTGGAGCAGTCATTGCCCTCTCCTTTAGTGTGCCTAAATAATCTTTTCAGCATATTATTCCTACTATGTGTACAATAATGTTGATTACACTGCACTATAATACAGTCTCATTGGGAGATGTACTGGGGAACGCTCTCGCTCACTAGTTTGCGTAACGGATACTAAGTTCATCCTACGCCCATAGGCTTGGATTCACTAAGTACCGACGCAAAATACGTCCCCAGCTACATCTCCCAATATTCCTTTTTATCCGATGCTAACATGTAAAACTACTCTACATTCAGTCAGAATATAGAATACTAACTGAATAGGGCTACAATTTACTTTAACTGATCGCGAAAGGCCTTGTTGCCCAATATAAAACCTATTATAGCATAAACCGCCAACACCGCAACTGACTCCAAAGCCACGGGGCTCTGGGTGGAAATCCCTCTTAAAAGATAGGAGGTATGGGTCAGTGGCAATACATCGATGAACCAGCGAAAAACCTCCGGCAAGGTACGTGTACTGAAAAATGTACCGCACAAAAAGGACATGGGCAACAGCACATAGGTATTCACCTGGGACAGCTCCTCATAGCTGTCCATTTTCATGGCGGCGAAAAATCCCACCTCCGCAAATATTATGCAGTTTAATATGAGAATTCCCACAAACAACGGAGTAATATTGAGGTTTGCCCCAAAGGCCAGGGCCAAAATCATAATAATTGCAGAAGAAATAAGCCCACGCAGCACAGCTGCCAAAATCTTGCCAATAATAAAGGCATTAAAATGCATAGGCGCAATAATATATTCCCCAATGCTTCTGTGATAAATACGCTCAGTACAAAGAGGGGTAAGGCTGTTATAGCTGATATTCATGGAGTTTAAGGCCATAATACCAGGTACTAAAAAATCCAGATATGAGCCGGAGCCCACCTGGATGTTCCTTCCCAAGCCCCAGCCAAAGGCCACCAAATACAGCATAGGGGCCACCATGCGGCTAAGGATAAACTTTGGCAAACGTCGTTTCAATACCACCCAATCCCGCCAAAAGACGGTACAAATATCCTGCAGCATTATACCCCCTCCTTTCTGCCGGTGAGCTCAATGAAGGCATCCTCCAGATTAGTTCTTCTGATATGTGCCCCATGCTCCAATGTTCCCGCAAAGGCTGCCGCCTCCTGACGGCTTTCAAAGAACTGATATTGGTGCCCGTCTGCATCATCCCATTCCACCGTAATCCGCCCCAGACTTTTGCAAAAGGCCTCAGGGGTATCAATGGCAATGAGCTTGCCCTTATTTACGATGGCCACCCGATTACAAAGGGCTTCCGCTTCCTCAATATAATGGGTAGTAATAATAACTGTGGTTCCCTTGGCGGCCAATGCTCTTATAAGGTCCCAGATACGACGACGCACCTGGGGATCCAAGGCCACAGTGGGCTCATCCATGAAGAGAATTTTAGGCTCATGAATAAGGGAACGGGCAATAAGAAGACGACGCTTCATGCCTCCGGAAAGGGAACGGGGCATACGATTAATGGTATCCCCCAGCTCCACAAAATCCAGCATCTCCTGAATGCGCTGCTTACGCTTTTCAGAGCTCATGTGATGAAGGCGGCCGTGAAGCTCCATATTCTCCCCCACAGTCAGATCATTATCAAAATTAATATGCTGGGGCACCACACCAATGAGTTTCTTTATTTCCAACGGATTTTTTTTGATGGATTCCCCATTATAATAAATTTCTCCAAGGGTAGGTTTTGTTTCCATAGTAAGCATGCGAATAGTGGTGGTTTTTCCGGCACCATTTGGCCCCAGTATACCAAAAATCTCCCCTGGCTTTACATGAAGGGAAAGATTATCCACCGCCCGCTTGGTAACTGTTTTCTTATCTTTGTTTTTTACTTGAAATTCCTTTATAAGGCCTTGAATCTTTATCATAAATGGGTACTCCATAAAAATATTACTATATTATCGCAATTTAAAGGTAATTCTTACCCTTTTCTGGAAAGGAACAGCCTGACCATATTCATTGTAAGCAACAGTATAACGATATCCCCAAGCTGCATTAAGGGCAGACTGGTCCATTTCTCCATAACCAGAGGAGGACTCAATATCTGCGCTCATCACTTCACCATCAGTTCCAACCACAATGCGAACGATAACCTGTCCCTTAATATTACGCTGACGAAGGCTTTCAGGATACACTGGTTCAGGTGCTTCTATAAGGGTAGGAGCTATGGCCGGGCGCTTGCCGTTACCATCTCCGTTTCCGGGGCCATCTCCAGTGCCATTTCCAGCGCCACCGTTGCCATTCCCCGATGGGCCACTGCCAGTGCCATTGCCTTCTCCGCCACTGCCATTTCCACCATTAGGGGAAAGGCTGTCGCCAGTGCCATTTCCCTCACCATTTGGAGAAGTGACTACCGCTGGAGCCGTGGGAGCATTGTGTTCCTTTTTAAATATCTCCTGTTTTTCCGGTTCCTTGGTGAAGGATTCTTCTATTTTAGGCAGAAGCTCCTCCTTCTTTTTGTCCAGCACCACATCGTCAATAGCCGGGGCCGTTGGTGCCGGTGGCAGTGCGGCCGCCGCAGCAGCTGCCCCTCCACCACGATTGCCGCCCCCAGCGTCTGCATCATAAAGACTTACATCCAAGGGCTGCTCCTGGGGAGGTGATACCACAACAAAGAGTCCCGTAAAGCATACAATTGCAAATATAACCACGTGAATAGCCAAGGACCCCAGCCAGGCCCGGTACTCACGCTTTTCGTCTGAATCATTTTTGTCCGGATTCATATTAATTACCTCCAGACTCCGCCGCCAAACCGAATTTAGTAATACCAGCAGCCCTAAACTTGTCCAAAAGACCGATAACCATGCCATAATCCAGATTCTGGTCAGCCCTTACCACCACTGCGAACCGCGGATTTTTGGCATTTTCCGCCTTTGCCTTGGCAATCAGCTCCTTCTCCCCGATGAGCTTATCCTCCAGCCACAGGGAGCCATCGCTTTTCATGGTTACAAGATAGTTGACACTCATCTGAGTTTCCGCACTTTGGGCCTTGGGCATATTAACGGGAACCGTCTTAAGATTAACCATGTAAAGGGTGCTGAGCATGAAAAATACCAGGAGGAAAAACATAATATCTATCATTGGTATAATCATTACCTCAGGCTTGTCGAAATCATGACGATCACGGATGCGCATAATCAATCACGCTCCTCTGCCATACCCTCCACCAGGGAGAAGCACTGCTCCATATCGGAAATGATACTGTCAATGCGCTGAGTAAAATAGGCATGAACAGCCAAAGCAATAATAGCGGTGCAAAGTCCCATGGCAGTGGCAATAAGGGCCTCACCTACACCACCGGTAATTGCTCCTGCCTGACCAGACTCCAGATTAAATACACTAAAAGCAGAAATCATACCGCTGATGGTACCTAAAAGTCCAAGGAGTGGTGCCATGGTAACAATGACATTTAAATAATAGAGTCGCTTGCGAAAACGGGTAAGGGCAATACCGGACTGTACCTCAAAAAAAGTAGTGAGAGGCACATTTTCATCACCAGTGAAGGCCATTCCTTTGGACAAAAGGGAAGGAATTATGCCCTTGGTTGAGCTTGCCAGCTCAGCAGCCCCGTTTCTGTCTCCCTGGCTGAGCATATCCGCAAAATTACGGGCAAAGCTGCGACCAGGATCCTTGGCCTTAAAATACATACTGCGCTCAATGGCAATAGCCACCACAAACATGGAGCAAAGCAGCAATAAATACATTACAGGGCCGCCTTTATGAAAAAAATCTATTCCAGTCATTATTAGTTCCACGAAAAATCCTCCTTGCACAAAAAACATTACCCCCTTAGTATATCACAACCAAGGGGGTACTGCTTCAATCATGAAATTTAAACCAAATTATTTTGCCTGCAAAGCATCCCAAGCTTCATTTGCTCTTTCAACATAGATATCACGGATTGCCTTGTTCTCGCCAAGGCCGTGAATGTAGGTATTAACATTGAAGCCCTCAGCCTTCAGAATAGACTTATGGGAATCTGGCTCGTCACCTGCCATATCGTTGTTGGCATGGTCACCGGCAACCATCATCATAGGCATAAGGGTTACATTCTTGATGCCCTTTGCCTTCAGCTGTGGAATGATAGTCTCCAAGGAAGGCCAGCCCTCTACAGTGTAGATGTAAGCATTGTCATAGCCAAGCTGATTCAGACGGTTCTGCATTACAGTGTAATAAGCATTTGCAGGATGTGGAGTACCATGCTCCAGAATCAGGACAGCATCCTCCTTACCGGTCTTAGGGAACTGGGTAGCATAAGCGTTCATGGTTTCCATAATATCGTCACGCTGCTCCTCCTGGCCCATCCAGTACATGAGAGAAGTACCCATGGTCATCTTCTTGAAATCGTTCTTGTACTGATGGAATACAGCAACATCATAGGAATACTCCATACCAGGAATTACATCCAAGGTGGTGAGAGCTACACGGGTGTAGCCTTCCTTCTTCAGCTGCTCCAGCGCCTCCTCAGGAGTTGGGTAGGTAATACCCTCGTTGGCCTTGATTCGGTCAATGATGATATGGGAGGTAAAAGCAGTAACCACCTTTACGCCAGGATGAGCTGCCTGAATGTCAGCCACAGTCTGGGTAATGGTCTTGTCGCGATTCTCCTTGTAGGTGGTGCCGAAGCTCATTACTACGATAGCATCCTTGTTAGCCTTGTTAGCCAATGCCTTGTTTTCGTTTACCATTACGCCAATCTGGGAAGCGTTCTTCAAAGCAGTGGTTGCAGTGGTAACCTCTGGATTCAGGGAGTAAGCAGCCTCAGAGCTGTTTACGTTCACTGCGAATAATGCGGCACAAGCCAGGGAGCATGCTACCATTTTCTTTAAATTCTTCATAAGTTAATTACCTCTCTTTTAAATAAATTTTTAAAAAATAAAAGCCCTTCCGCGAATACTCGCGAAAGAGCTTACTACTTACAAATCCATGAGAACCTGTAAATAATCCCCTTCCTATCTCTCGCAGGTAATAACGGTGATTGTTCAACAGGCAGTTCTCCTGACTCCAGATCATAACCATGGCGTTGCCTTCCCAGAATACTCCAGTGACATATAGTAACGCCTGATTCCCTGATACAGTGGCGGGACCGTACCGGCCTTTAACCGGTTTCTCATGTTAGGCCAGCCTAGCAACTAGGCCTTGGCACCTGTTCCAAATATTTAACTAGGTATAGTATATTGCAATTTTATCTATTAAGCAATACCTGTAATCATGTAGAACAGTATACAGAGGAAAGGTACGAGGAACTTCATACCCATGAGTACGATAATATCCGCATAGGATTCCTTGTGGCTGAGTCCGCAGATTGCCAACAGGGTAACAAGAGCTCCCGCATGCGGAACTGGGTCAATACCGATGGAAGCAACTGCTACAATACGGTGGAGAGCCTCCAGAGGAATACCGGCTGCAGTGGCCATCTGTGCCCACTGCTCACCCAGCATGGAAAGGGCAATGGTCAAACCGGAGGATGCGGAACCGGTGATACCGCACATTACGTTGGTGGTAAGCACTGCAGAAAACAGTGGACCACCACCGAAGTCAAGGTTCAAGAGAAAATCCTTGATAACAGCGAAACCGCCAAGGCTTACAACTACGCAACCGAAAGCGTAACCAGAAGCAACATTCAGTACAGCACTACAGGAGGATACTGCGGAACCATTAATGGTAGGGAGCATACCGTCCTGAAGACGAAGATGACGACGGGCAATAAAGGCAGCCACAATAGAGCTGAGAATCAAGGAAATACTGATGGACCAACCAGCAGAAATCTTGGCTACAGACTGAGCCAAGAGAGACAACTTAAGTCCACCCAGGGACTCCAGTGAATTCTGATCCCAGTGGAAGCCCCATTCCCAACCAAATGGGTTGGAAAGAATAACATTAAGAACAATAACCATTAAAAGTGGAACACAGGAAACCTTCCAATTTGGATTAGGGAGCTTGTGGCGTCTCTGACCAAACTCAATGTGACGGCCATAGCCCTCGCCAGCAGCCTTAAGGCGCTTTGCACGGAAGGAAATCCAACCCCAGCCCATAAGAAGGAAAACCAGGGAGGCGAACAAACCAATGCCCACACCGGACCAAGTGGAGGTACCAAAGTAGGAAGATGGGATAATGTTCTGAATCTGTGGAGTACCAGGTAAAGCAACCATTGCAAAGGAGAAGATACCCATCCACAATGCGGCTGGCAACAGACGCTTTGGAATATCAGCCTGCTTGAATACTACAGCACCGAAAGGATACATAACGAATGCAACTACGAATACGGAAAGACCACCATAGGTCAAAGCACCGCAACCTAAAAGCACTGCCAGTACCGCACGCTTTTCACCTAAAATTTCAATAATCTTACCTGCAACAGATGCTGCCATGCCACCCTTTTCCATAAGACGGGCAAAAACAGCACCAAACAGAAAGATTGGATAGTAATTCTTTACATATTCAGCGGCCTTTGTCATATAAAGCTCACTGAATATTGGTAAAACTGCATGCTCACTTCCAAGTGCAGCAACTACGGCAAACAGTGGAGCAACCAAAATTACGGAAGCACCACGATATGCCATGTACATAAGACCGATAAGCGCAATAAGAATTATTGCTGTGTCCATTACAAAATCTCCTCCTAAATTGTTAGATAATTGTATTTAACGACTCCTTGTTTTAGAGTCAGCTTCTATATTAAAACAGTCTGAAAGTTAAATGTCAAGATAAACTTAACAGTAGGTATTAATTTTTTAGAAATTATGTATTTTTTTCATGTTTTACTGTTAATTATAACCATCGGTTATTATAACTATGCTTTTAAACTTTTGTTCAAACTATTGTTTACATTTTTTCAATTATCCACATTTAAAAGAAAGATAGCTTTCGGATAGCTCCACCTATCCGAAAGCTAGTGTTGCACCAGGCAACCAATGAATGAAATGAAATGTATGAGCAATGCTTTTCCTTGCAGCGCTGAAACCACAAGAAAAAACCTTTCGACTTATTCAGTAACCTGAAAGCGAAAGGTTTAGGCAATACAAATAAAAAATCCTGACACTCAGCCAGGATTTAAACAATCTACGTTGCTAAATCCCCATCCCCATCACTCGCAGGTCAAACGGTGATTGTTAAACAGGCAGTTCTCCTGACTCCAGATCATCGCTCATCACGCCTTCCCAGATAAAATCCAGTGACATAATTGTGACTCGCTCCCTGATACAGTGGCGGGACCGTGCTGGCATTTAACCAGCTTCTCTATTAGGCCTTTCGGCACCTGTTCCAATCATTATTTAATTCATCTTACAAATATGATACTAGCACTTAAGGTAAAAAGTGTCAACAGTAAATAACACATTTTTTCATTTTATTTCAAAATATGTCACAATCTGTCAATCTGTATGGTTACTTCCTTGTCCGGATATTCCTTATGGATATCCTCCTCCACCATTTCAATTATGCGCTCATCAGTGAAGGTGCAATTGTATGGCACAGCCAGATCAAAGAGTATCCTTCCGGAGGATGTAAGGCGGAAATCGTGGAAAGTAATCAAGGGGTCCACACAGGCCACAATATGATAGAGCTTCTCCTTGATTTCATTTTGTAACGGATCACCCACCACCATAGGGTCCACATGAACGGTCATGGAAACCTTGAATTCATCCCTGATGGATTCCTCCAGGCTGTCTATGATATTATGGGCCTCCATAAGACTCATATCCGAAGGAACCTCTGCGTGAAGGGAAACGAAAATTCTTCCCGGCCCGTAGTTATGGACGATAACATCATGAACACCCAATATCTGCTTTTCCTCCAGAGTACGGCGGGTAATGGCCCGAACAAACTCAGGGTCAGGCGGTTCCCCTAAAAGGGGCTGCAGCGTATCCCTTGCTGCCCCCCAGCCGCTGTGGATAATAAAGAGTGCCACTATAATACCAGCCATACCATCAAAATCATGGCCAGTGGTGAGGTCCACAATAAGGCAGATAATAACCACGAAGGTGGCAACACAGTCACTGAGACTGTCAGTGGCTGCTGCCAGCATGGCCGGTGAGTCTATCCGCTTGCCCAGTCCCCTGTTAAATAGCCCCAGCCATAGCTGAAGCATAAGGGACATGGCTAAAATCACGATGACGGTTACGGAGGTGTCCATTGGCTCAGGATTAAGCACCTTTTCCACGGAGGAATGGAGCAGCTCAATGCCAATTACCAAAATAGCTCCTGCTATTATAAGACCCGCAATGTATTCTATACGGCCATGGCCAAAGGGATGCTCAGGATCCGCTGGCTTGGCAGACATGCGATAGCCCAAGATAGTTATAACAGAAGCTCCCGCATCAGCCAAATTGTGTATGGCATCACCGACGATGGCAATGGAGCCGGAAACAAAACCAATAAACAGCTTTATCAGGCAGAGAATTACATTCACCATTATGCCCACGCCACCACTGAGGTAGCCGTAGCTGGTACGCACTGTAGTATCGTTAATCTGTTCACTGTTTTTGACAAATCTTTTTATGAGAACATCAGTCAGCACTACTATCATCCCCTACACTGGTCACATACCAAGCATCAAAATCCTTTACAAACCTCCAGATGGCTTCATCGGAAATTCTGGCATAGGCTTCATACTGGGTATATCTGGCTTTTGCTTCCTTGAATTTTTTATACAGCTCTGGTTGCTTAAGCTCAGATGGTTTTTTATCCAATATCATCAAAGCGTATTTTTCAGCCTCAGTAAGAGTCTGAAGCTGCTCCAACTGAAGCTTGCATTCTTTGAGGTACTTTTTGGGCAGCTCATCCTGAAGCTCCTTCAGGGCCCTTTCCCTTTTACGGTTGTCCTTTTTCAGGGCATCCATGGTCTTTCTTTTCGGAATGGTATCCTTGCCAGTTACTGTCCCCCAAAGATTCTTATACAGCACCTGCAAGTTAATGGCGTCCGGACGGCCAATATGGGCCCATTTATTCTCTAACCGCTGGGAATGGCTGGCAAAAATTCTCATGGGCTCATACAAATCCCCAAACTGATCCTTAAGAGCCATATCCCAGGATTTGCTTTCATTGTACTTGCCGGGATTCTTTGCAAAATCTGCTCCCGTGGCAATGGCAATCTTGGAAAGCTCAGCCTTTTCCATAGGATTTATGAAGAAGGCTGGAACCTCCTTTGAGTCCATAGCCTTGTCCATTTTATCCAGAGGCCCCAGAGCCAGCTTTTCCTTTTGGTAATCTGTCACAGGATAATTCCACCAGATTCCCATAGGCTTCCTGTATATTTTATTGGTCTGATGAATAGTATTCTCCGTAAGACCGTCAGGACAAACCTCTTCGCCGGTATAAAGCACCAATATATCCTTTTCCAGCTCATCAGCCAATATTCTTGTATAGTCCGAAACGTAGCCGCTCTTTACCATATCCCGAAGATAATACTCCGTAGGCACCAAAATAAGCTGTTTACAATCAGGACGGGCTTTAACGAAGTTATCATTTACCCAATTGACGAATTCTGCCTGACCATGGGCATCCTTGGTGGGAATATCGTCAAAAAACAAAGCAAAATGTCTGATGCCAATATCATACATGGCCTGCATCTTGTTAATCATGGCATAACGGTCTTCATACATATCCTGCCCCGAAAAAGCAATATCATTGCCTGGAGAGACCGCAAAAATAATATCTATATTTAGCTTCTTGGCTTTTTTGGTCAGCTCCTGCAATTCCTTGTATTTATCCTCTGGATAGGGCTGACGCCAATATTTACGATGATATTCATCATCCTTGGGAGCATAAATATAGGCATTGAGATCCTTGGATGCCATGAATTTAAGCATATCAAGACGATGCTCATGGGTCCAGGGCACACCATAAAAGCCCTCCACCACGCCACGGAGGGGAATAGCCTTACTGTTGCCCCTGTCCGCATGGGCATTTATGGGAAGCTGTGACAATACAATCAAGCATACCACCAATAAAAATATGAATTTCATTTTCATATACCATTCACCTGGATAAACAAATTTAAATTTCCTGTAAGAAGGCCTTATATCCCTTCATTGTTTCGTAAACATCAACCTTGCTTACGGCCTCCCAAGGAGCATGCATGCTAAGAACAGCCACACCGCTATCAATTACATTCATGCCATAAAGAGCCATAATGTAAGCGATGGTGCCGCCGCCCCCCAGATCCACACGACCTAATTCGGCAGTCTGGAAGGTAACCTTGTGCTTTTCCATAATGGCACGAATTTTGCCAAGGTATTCCGCACTGGCATCATTGGAGCCGGACTTGCCGCCACGGCCGGTGAACTTATTGAATACCATACCCTTTCCCAGATATGCCACATTCTTCTTGTCAAAGGCGGAGGCGTAAAGGGAATCATAAGCGGAGCTTACATCAGAGGACAGCATCCAGGAGTTGGCCAGACAACGGCGCAGGGAAATGGCATCATAACCCCCTAAAGCGTGGAGTAGTTCTGCCACAGTGTTTTCAAAGAAACGGGACTGCATGCCAGTGGCACCTACAGAGCCAATTTCCTCCTTGTCTACCAGCAGACAGCAAGCGGTACGCTTAACCTTCTTGGTTTCAAGCATGGCTACCAATGAGGTATAGGCACACACTCTGTCATCATGGCCATAGGCCAGTACCATACTGCGGTCAAGGCCCAAATCCCTTGCCTTGCCGGCAGGAACCATGGTAAGCTCAGCGGAAATAAAATCATCTTCCTCAATATTGTACTTATCCTTAAGGAGCTTAAGAATACCAGCCTTCACTGCATCCTTTTCCTCGCCCTTTAATGGGTAGCTGCCAATAAGAATATCCAGATTTTCACCAGTTACCACCTTGCTGGCCTTCTTTTCCATCTGCTCCTGGGATAAGTGAATAAGAAGATCAGTTACGCAGAATACAGGATCTCCCTCATCCTCGCCGATGACGATTTCCTGTACACTGCCATCCAGACGTGCCACCACGCCATGAAGGGCCAATGGCAGGGTTACCCACTGGTATTTCTTGATACCGCCGTAATAATGGGTATCAAAATAAGCCATACCATCGGATTCATAGAGAGGATGCTGCTTTAAATCAAGGCGGCAGGTGTCAATATGGGCACCTAAAATGGCCATACCATCCTCCAGAGATTCAGTTCCTATATTAAACATGGCAATGGCCTTGCCCATGCAGACTGCATAAACCTTATCCCCTGCAGAGAGCTTCTTGCCAGACTTAATAATGTCATCAAGATTTTTGTAGCCTGCCTTTTCAGCCTGCTTTACAGCCTCAACCACGCTTTCCCGCTCAGTTTTGCACTGGCTGAGGAAGCTTTTGTAGCCTTCATTCAGCTTGTGGAGGGCTTTCTTTTCTGCTTCAGTATATTTATTCCAAACCGGAACCTTCTTTGGGTCCTTTTTCTGTTCCTTTGCCATAATAATCCTCCTCATATAATTTATTTCATTTTGGCGAGAATACGCAAGAAGTCGTCACGGGTTTCAGCCTTATTGAAAAGGACGCGGAGCTCGGCGTTGCCCTTGATGCCTCTGGTGTACCAGGTGGCATGCTTCCGCATTTCCCTTGGGCCCACGTAGTCTCCCTTGAATTTCAGCAGCATATCCAAGTGACGAAGAATAATTTCCTTACGCTCCTCCATGGTTGGCCCCGGCAACCGTTCCCCGGTCTTTAAATACTGGGTAAGCTGGCGGAATATCCAAGGATTGCCCTGGGCTGCCCTGCCTACCATAACAGCCTCACAGCCAGTTATTTCTCTTATTTTTATAAGGTCATCCACCGTTCTGATATCACCATTGGCAATTACAGGAATGTTCAGATGCTCCTTTACCTTGCGGATAATTCTCCAATTGGCATGGTCCCGATAGAACTGCTCACGGGTACGGCCATGTACTGCCACAGCCTTTACTCCAGCTTCCTCTGCCAGCTTGGCCATTTCCAATACATTTATGCGATTTTCATCCCAGCCAATGCGCATTTTGACGGTAACGGGCATACTTACTGCTCCCACAAGGGCTTTCAGCACCTTAAAGGCCCGCTCCGGATCCAGCATCATGGCTGAGCCCTCATGGTTCTTGACGATTTTTGGAGCCGGACAGCCCATATTAAAGTCAAGAATATCAGCACACCCTAGGGATTCTATATATTCAGCAGCTCTGGCCACACTGTCAGGCTCCGCTCCAAAAAGCTGCATGGCCATAGGCCGCTCAGCCTCCTCAGTGTGAAGCATTTTCAATGTGTGCTCATTGCGGTAGTTAATTCCCTTGTCACTGACCATCTCCGAATAAACCAAGGGACAGCCCATTTCCCGGGCCAATATTCTGTATGGAGTATCCGTTACTCCCGCCATAGGAGCCAAAAATACAGGGATAGGGAATTCGAAATTTCCAATTTTCATTAATTACTGATTCCTTTCATAGAGAACCCGCAGCCCCGTCAGTGTGAGGAAATGGTCGATTTCATCAATGGTCTGGGATTCCTTGGCAATCATCTTGGCATAACCGCCGGTGGCAATGACCTTCATTGGCTTGCCATATTCCTGTTTAATACGGCGAACTATTTCATCTATCTGGCCCACAAAGCCGAAAATAATACCAGCCTGCATACCAGTTATTGTGTTGCGGCAAATTACGTTTTTCGGGGTAACCAGCTCAATTCTTGGGAGCTTGGCAGCCTTTTGGAACAGCCCTTCAGCAGATGTTCCAAGGCCAGTGGAAATTACACCACCCAGAAAATCGCCATTTTCATCCACCACATCAAAGGTGGTGGCAGTACCAATATCAATAACAATAAGAGGACCACCGTACTGCTCGTAGGCACCAACCACATTAACAATACGGTCCGCACCGATATCACGCGGATTTTCATACTTCAGACGGATACCGGTTTTAATACCAGGGCCCACAATAAGAGGCTTTAAATGGAAGTAGCGCTCGCACATTTTCTCCATAGGCACCACCAATGGAGGTACTACTGAGGAAATAATGACAGCGGTAATATCCTCCATCTTGATACCGTGATACAGAAAGAGATTATTGATCTCCATACCGTATTCATCACTGGTTTTCTGACGCTCTGTAGATACACGCCAATGACGGTACAGCTTCTTGCCATCATAGGTCCCCAACACCACATTACTGTTGCCAATATCTATTACTAAAAGCATACTTGCCTCCACACTTTCATTTTACTAACTTACTTTCTTGGGCGAATGGATACATCTCCGGCGTAAACCTTGCGGATTTCCTCACTGCCCTCAGGCTTCACCAGCAGAGCCCCGTCCTCATCAATATCCACGGCCTCCCCGGCAAAGGTTTCATTGATACCCAATACATTAATGCTTTCACCAAGGGTTATGGATAGGCGGCGCCAGCTTTCAAGAACGCCCGCAAAGCCCCTTCTTCTCACATCCAGATAATGCACTTCAAGCCGCCTGAGTACCTCCTGGAAAAAGGCTACCCTGTCAAAATCTCCTAAAAACATGGACATGGAACCGGCTTTATCCTTTATATCCTCGGGGAATATTTTCGGATCAATAATAGCGTTAATCCCCATACCAATTACCACGTAATTTATACGGTCGATTTCTGCGCTCATCTCAGTGAGAATCCCCACCAGCTTCCGACCTTGATATAATATATCATTTGGCCATTTTATTCCAGCCCTTAACCCCACTTTTTCCATGGCCTCAGCGATGGCCACAGCTGCCATAAGGGTACACTTTGGTGCCTCCTGGGGAAGAAAATCCGGCTTTAATATAACAGAAAACCAGATGCCGCCCTTGGGACAGAAAAAGCTGCGGTCCAGACGGCCCTTGCCCGTATTCTGGCTTTCCGCCACCACTATGGTCCCATCCGGAGACCCCTGAGCTGCCAATCTCTTGGCCTCTGTATTCGTTGAAGCGATATCCTCAAAGGCCACGATATTACTTCCAATTATTTTATTGCCCAGACCATGGCTTATAACCTCTGGCAGAAGCCTGTCAGGGGCTCCCACAAGCTTGTAGCCGTTTCTGGCCTGGCTTACAATATTATAGCCAGCAGCCTTTAATTCATTTATATGCTTCCATACAGCCGTGCGGGACACTCCCAGCTTCTCCGCGATTTCCTCACCAGAGAGATATGAGTCACCGGCAGCCCGCAAAAGCCCCAAAATCCCCTGTCGCATAAAATTAAACCTCACTTTTCCATAAAACCATCAAAAGGGGCTGCTGCATTAATGATTTCATGCTTCAGCCCCCTATGGATAATAAACCTCGTTATTTTTCAGTGGTACTATTCAGTTTTGGTTCCGGTTCTGTATAGGGAACCTCCACCTCGTCCTCATCCTTTTCAGTAGAAGCATCGCCCTGAACAGGGGTCTCTTCCACTGGCTCCAAAGGAATCAGCTTTGGCTCATCGTCGTCATCCTTAGGCTCTTCCGTTTTCTTTTCAGCCTCTTCCTTTTCGGTGACATTACCAAAGCCAACAAGCTCCTTCAGCTCGGCAGCCTCCAAGGTTTCCTTCTCAATGAGTGCCTCAGCAATAACATGGAGCTTGTCGATATTTTCAGTAAGAAGTACGCGGCAGGCTTCATAAGCCTCCTCAATATACTTGCGAACCTCCTTATCGATATCGCTGGCCACATTCTCAGAGTAATTTCTCTGATTATTTATGTCACGTCCCAAGAACACCTGATGGTCACGGCTTTCACCGTAAGCCACCGGACCAAGGGTAGGACTCATACCATACTGGGTAATCATGCTTCTTACAAGCTGGGATGCTCTCTGGATATCATTCTGGGCACCAGTGCTGATTTCCTTCAAAACCACTTCCTCAGCCACACGGCCTGCCAGCAGTGTTTTAAGCTGATCCAGAAGCTCGCTTCTGGTAGCATAGGAGCGGTCCTCCTTAGGAAGCATAAGGGTATAGCCGCCAGCTCTGCCTCTAGGAATAATGGTAACCTTGTGGACAGGGTCAGCATTTGGAAGGAGCATACCTACCAAAGTATGACCACCCTCGTGATAAGCAGTGAGCTTCTTTTCCTTGTCGCTCATCACCTTGGATTTACGCTCAGGACCTGCCATTACGCGCTCGATGGATTCCTCCATCTCCTGCATGGCAATGGTCTTCTTGTCACGGCGGGCAGAAAGAAGTGCCGCCTCATTTACAAGATTGGAAAGATCTGCACCAGTAAAGCCCGGAGTCCGTCTTGCCAATACATTAAGATCAACATCCTTGTCCACCGGCTTATCCTTGGTATGAACCTTCAGAATAGCCTCACGGCCCTTAACATCTGGCTTGTCCACCACAATCTGGCGGTCAAAACGGCCTGGACGCAACAGGGCAGGGTCCAGAATATCAGGACGGTTAGTAGCCGCAATAATGATAATGCCCTCGTTGGCAGCGAAGCCGTCCATCTCAACCAGCATCTGGTTAAGGGTCTGCTCACGCTCATCGTGGCCACCGCCAAGGCCCGCACCACGCTGACGGCCTACGGCATCAATCTCATCAATAAATACGATACAAGGTGAGTTCTTCTTGGCCTGATCAAAAAGATCGCGAACGCGGGAAGCACCAACACCTACGAACATTTCCACAAAATCGGAACCGCTGATGGAGAAGAACGGTACTCCAGCCTCACCAGCAACAGCCTTGGCCAGCAAGGTTTTACCAGTACCCGGAGGACCAAAGAGAAGTACGCCCTTTGGAATCTTGGCTCCCAGCTGATTAAACTTGCCCGGATGCTTCAGAAATTCTACGACTTCCTCCAGCTCCTGCTTTGCCTCATCAGCACCAGCCACGTCATCAAAGCGAACCTTAACCTTGTCGCCACCGCTCATTTTTGCACGGCTCTTACCAAAGGACATAACCTTGCCGCCGCCCCCCTGGCTCTGCTGCATGATAAAGAACCATACACCCACCAAGAGAAGGATAGGCAATACAGAGGACAACAGGGTGGACCACCATGGTGGTTCTGGCGGATTTTCCGCCTTAATATCTACATTTTTATCGGAGAGCAGCTTGATAATATCACTGTTCTCACTAGGATAAGTAGGCAGCACAGTAGTAAATTCGGTACCATCACTTAAGGTACCCTTAATGATATTTTCAACAATAACTACCTTTGCTACCTTGCCATCATTGGTCTCCTGTACAAAGGATGAATAATTCATCTCCATCTTGGAAGGACCCTTGGCAGAGAAATAATCAATTAATGATATAGCAACCAGAATGATAAGCAGGTAAAAACCCACATTACGGATAAACTTATTCAAACCTCAACCCCCTAAAAAGGCAATAACCTGGTGAAATAAAAATTCAACCAATGGTAAATGGTATTACAATCTTCACAACTCATAATTATATCACATTGAAAGATTATCTTACAGTATCATGAAAATATCATGAATAAATTTCTCTCTTAAGAACGCCAATTACTGGCAGGTTTCTGTACTTCTCAGCATAATCAAGGCCATAGCCTACCAGGAACTCGTCCGGAACCTCAAAGCCGCAATAGTCGATATCTACATCCACCTGACGACGGGATGGCTTGGAAAGGAGTGCACACAGCTTAACGCTGGCTGGCTTGCGGTCACGAAGGAGAGCCATAAGATTGCTCATGGTAATGCCGGAATCAATAATATCCTCCACCAAAAGCACATGACGGCCGGCAATATCCTTGTTCAAATCCTTCTTAATGTTAACTTTGCCGCTGGACACAGCAGCATCCCCATAACTGGAGGCTGCGATAAAATCAATATTGATTGGCAGTTTAATCTGTCTGATAAGGTCAGTAAAGAATACTGCTGCACCATTTAAGATACCTACCACAACTACATCCTTGCCCTCATAATCCTTGGCAATCTGCTGACCAAGCTCAGCAACCTTTGCTGCAATAGTTTCTTCATCAAACATTACACTTTCCAAATCTTTTTCCATTTTATTCTTCTCCTTTGTCATAAGAAAGTATTATATACTGCTTTGTCTCCTTGTCAGCCAGGGCCACCTTAGTTTGCCTCAGCCCAACCACCCAGATGATATCACCTGTACAGCTATTGACCACCAAAGGCACCCTGTCCCGACTGCTCCGTTCCACCTTTGCATCTACAAAAAAATCCTTCAGCTTTTTGCTGCCATTCTCAAATCTGATTCTGTCACCATCGTGGCGGTAACGTACCATAAGCTCTGTACCGCATCTGGCGGCATCGCAATATATTTTATTTTTGGAAAAGGACTTCTCCCCTTCCAGGGAATCAGCTACATAGGCAGATATAGTATCACCATAGGGCAAGACTACAGAACTCCCCAGCTTAAGAATTTTATATGGTGTATCTTCTATTGTACCATGACTTGTCAAAATTTTTTCAGTTTTTTTTGATAAATAAAAAAAATCATAACTGATTTTGGCAGTACATCTGTCCGGAAGATTCAGTGAGCTGCCGGTAGCATTTCTGTCAATAAGCTCCAGCACCGCTTCGATATGCTGAAATGAAAGGGCCGTGCCGTGACTTATCTTGCTGACCATCTGCTGAATAAGCCTCCGTCTGATAGCCAGCGGCTCCTTTATAAAATCAGAAATTTTAATTTTATAGCTATTTTCTCCCTGCCCATCAAACTGACACAGCCTCTCCTCTGCCTTGATGGTAAGCTCATGCAGCAGCTCCTCCTCAGCAGAGGCCGTTTCCGCAAGGTTGCACAAGCTACGGGTAATGTTTTTGTTATATTCCTTCTTTAATAAAGGCAGCAATTGAAGACGCAGCCTGTTACGGGTGCAGTCAGTCTCCTCGTTGGTGGCGTCATGCCGCGGCGAAAGGCCCTGATGATGACAATATTCCACCAGCTCTGCCTTGGTAAAGGCCAACAATGGGCGAATAATATTTCCCCGCTTTGGCAAAATTCCCGTAAGCCCGTTAAGTCCAGTCCCACGTAATAGATGCATCAATACGGTTTCCGCCTGGTCATCAGCATGATGGGCGGTGGCAATAAAAGCATTCCCCAATTCCCCAGCCAATTTATCCAAAAAGGCATATCGCATTTGTCTGGCACAGGTCTCAAGAGACTCTCCCCTTGCCCTGCTAAGCTCTGGGATGTTGGCCGACTCTGAATAAAAGGGGATTTCCCTTTCAAGGCAGTAATTCTTCACAAAGGACTCATCGTCCTTGGAAGCCTGTCCTCTTATACCATGCTCAAAATGTGCAGCCACCACCTTAATAGCCAGCTTTTCCTTCAAGCTCCATAAAATATCCAATAAGGCCAAAGAATCCGGTCCGCCGGAGCAGGCCACTATTACAGTGTTTCCTGGCTCTGTAAGGGAATTAGACTGCCAATATTCTGTTAGGCGTTTTTCCAATGTCATAATTACCCTCCATAAAGCAAAAAAGCACCTTATTAAAGGTGCTTTTAAAAAGTCTGTTTTTATCTTCTGCGGCCACCGCCACGGCCACCGCGCTTTGAATCTGTCTTACGGCTAAGATCAGTGAGTCGTTCGTCACTGTCCTTAAGGAAGCGGGACAGCTTGTCCTCAAAGGATGCATTTGCATTATTGAAACGACTGCCACCGGCATTACGGCCAAATCCACCAGCTGGCTTGCTGGATACAGGACGAGATTCAAAATTCTTCTTTTCAAAAGGCTTCTTTTCGAAACTCTGCTGCTCTTCTGGTTTCTTTTCCTGAGCGCGTTTTATGGAAAGTGCAATCTTTCCCTTTTCATCAACGGAAAGTACTTTGACCTTTACATTATCCTGCTCTTTCAGGAATTCCTTAACATCACTTACGTAAACATCTGCTACTTCAGATATGTGCACAAGGCCAACCTTACCCTCTGGAAGGTTAACAAAAGCACCAAAATTAGTAATGCCGGAGACAACGCCTTCAACAATACTACCAACTTCAATGGACAAAATACTTCCTCCTTAGATAATATAACACTAACACAAGTTATTATACTATCCTGTTTCTTACAGTGTCAAGAATTTCAAGGCCTGAGAGTACCTACTTTTTTTGATAAATATAAGGAATTTCCCCGTCCTTGGTCATGCCCAAATCCTCTCTGGCCAGCTTCTCAACATAAGAAGGATCCACCAGCTGCTCCTTTTCCTGCTGCAGCTGTTCATTTTCCTCCTGAGCCGCCTTAAGCCTTGCCTCCGCCTGAACCTTGTCCTGGCTCAGATCATGATAGGTAAAAGCCTGTTCACCCAGTTTAAAGGCTGCCAGCAAAAACATAAGGGCCATTATAATAACGAACCAGTTAATCTGACGCCTCTGAGGTCTTGCACTATGTAATCTTGTCCTGCTCACAAACGTCCTCCTTTCTGGTTCTTAATCATCAATTAATTTTCACTCCACTGATAATAATCCGTTGTGGCAATGCGCCTATAGATGGAGCTGCACTCATCACAGGCAAATCGGGCCACAGTATCTCTCATGTCAGCACGCCCATTAATAATCTTAACGGCCTCCGGCTCCAGATACCTCATATTGGCACCGCAGCGAGGGCAGGAGCAATTGCCATTTTCGTCCTTTTTGAGCTGCATAGGCTCCAAATCACCAGTTCCGATAATCTTCTTTCTTTCCGGTGGCAGAGTCAGCTCCTCCAAATCAAATCTCTCATAAAGGCCTGAGCTTAACAGCTCACGGTAAAAGGTCTCACAACGACGACATATATAACGTGGCTTAACATTTTCATAGTCCACCTTGCCATTGACTACCCGCACCTGGCCCCCATCAGAAAATTCCAGCTCCTGATTGCAGGCAGGACAGAGATAATGGCCGGAGCCATTCTTGGCAAGGGCCACCACCGGATTAATATCCGTAACGGTGTTCTTCTGCGGCTGTTCCTGCTGGTCCTCTTCCTCCAATGGAAAGGTATCATACATACCAGAGGTAAGAAGCTCACGATAAAACACCTTACAACTATCACATATAAACTTCGGCTTAATGCTTTCGTAATCCACCTTATCCCCTATGACTCTTATGGCACCACCTTCGGTGCAGCGCAGGGTATTTTTGCAACGGGGACAATTATAGCTGCCACCCCGCCCCTTAATAAGATGAACCACAGTTTCAACATCCTTAGATGATTTTTCCCCAGACTCCTCGTCAGTCCCCGGAATATCCAGATGCAAGGTCTTGGCTTCTTCCTTCAGCTCATCGTCCAAATCAAAGACATCATAATATCCGGAATGAAGCATTTCTCTGTAGAACTTTTGACAATAAAAGCACACATGGCGAGGCTTAATATTTTCATAATCTACCTTGCCATCCACTACCCGTACCTGGCCACCATCTTTATACACTAAGGGTCTTTTGCACTCCGGGCACAAAAGAGCACCGTTTTCTCCACTTTCCAATGCGGTAACTGCCAAATTAACCACCACACACTTTCTATAGTGTAACTAAATGAAAACAGCAAAAAGAGAAAAATAGAAACTATCCAGATTTTTCCAGACAGCTTTTCACACATATTATAGCATGAAAAATAAATCTAAAATACTGAAAATTTTGATTTTATCTTAGCCCATGCGCTGGGCAATTTCTTTGGCAGCATCAGTACGCCTGTATTTCAAGGAATTTTGGCTCATTTGCTCCAGCTTTTCAGGATGGGCCAGCAAATCACCAATTATCTTGGAAAGGCTGTCCCCGGAATGAAGCCACACAGCCATGCCCCCCTCGGACATGAAACGGGCATTATCCGTCTCCGGTCCTGGTATCGGCTCATGAAGCACCATTGGCAGTCCCAAGGACATAGCCTCTGTTAAGGTCAGGGCCCCAGGCTTGGTTATGAGGATATCAGAGGCAGCCATCATAACCGGCACCCTATCAGTATATCCCCAGGTTATAATATTGTGGTGGGATTTTGCAGCAAAGGCGTCCACCTTTTTCTTTAGGTCTTCATTACGGCCGGCTATGACGAGCAGCTGTAATTTCATTTTGATTTTTTCCAGCTGATCCATGGCGGCATCCATCCCCCCGAGGCCCAGACCGCCTCCCATCATTAGGACCACAGGCATATCCGTATCAAGGCCCAGCTCCTGACGGCACAATACCTTGTCATAGCTGTGGCAAAATGGCTCTGAAACGGGAATGCCACTGACGTGAATAATATCACGGCTGATACCGAATTCCACCAGCTGTTCCCGCATGGAATCAATGGCCACAAAATAATGGTTCAGCTTTGGGCAGACCCACATCTGATGAACAGAATAATCTGTAATTATGGCACAGGAATCAAAGTCAGCCCTTTTATGCTCCAAGAGATGGGACACTGCATCTGCAGGGAAGGGATGGGTACAGATAATGGTATCCGGCCTGTATTTTTTTATAAGTGTCTTCATGGAATACACAATAACGGAGCTCATGGCCCATTTTACAAAGCCGCCCTTCTTTTTGCCGGCGGTAAACTGGTACATAAACTCGTAAAGATTCGGCACAAAGTACAGCATATTAAGGTAGCAGCTCTTCATAAAAGCATTTACCCAGGAGGTTTTCACGGACATGAAATCAATAATATTTATGACAGCATCAGGATGCTGTTTTTTTATGCCTTCAGCCACTGCCGCTGCCGCCTTTTCGTGGCCTGAGCCCACAGACGCCGTTACAATGAGAAAGGACTTAGCCTTTGGCTTCATGCACCAGTACCTCCTTAAATATGTGCAAAAAATATAGCGGTGTCATTGTTTCCGCCGCTTAATAAGGCTCATTGTACCACACCGCTAAAAAAGTATCAACATTTTACACTAAGCTGTAATTCCTCCGTCCACACTCCATATAGCACCGTTGACGAAGGCTGCATCAGCTGAACACAAAAATTCAATTACTCCCGCAATTTCCTCAGGGGTTCCGATTTTCCCCAATGGATAAACAGAACTCATTTCTTTCAGTGCTGCTTCCCGATCAGGATATTGCTCCAGCTGTTTTTCCGTGAGAGGTGTCATCACATCTCCCGGGCACACACTGTTGACTCTTATATTCCACGGTGCCAGCTCCAAAGCCATAGCCTTGGTGAACAGATTTACGGCTCCCTTGGAGGCACAGTAGGCACTACAAAGCATATTCCCATGAATCCCCGCATCAGAGGAAACATTTACTATTACACCAGAACCCTGCTTCTTCATTGCCGAAACAGCCTGTTGGGTCATAAAATACGTTCCCTTAACATTTATATCCATGATGAGGGCAAAATCCTCTTCCCCCATATCCTCAATAGCCCGTTCGAAGTAAACCCCTGCGGAATTAACCAGCACATCAATGGAGCCATAAAGCTCCGTTGCCTTTTCCACAGCATTTTTACAATCATCTATTTTTCTCACATCACAGGGAATATAATTGCAGCTGGCACCACCGATTCTTTCCATTACGGTCTTTACAGCCCGCAGGCCTCGATCAGCATTCCGTCCCAGCAAAACCACATTATACCCTTTTCCGGCAAATCTTATAGCGGTGGCCAGACCAATCCCTGAAGTACCACCAGTAATCAAAACTGTTTTTTTATCCATAAATATCGGTTCCCTTAATCCAAGCCTCCCCCACGGAAGGCAACAAAAAGGCTGCCTCAGAAATTTGCGGCAGCCAGATTGTATAAGAAATAACGTTTTTTATTTTTTCTTGCCCTTCTTAGCCTTCTTGTCCTTTTTAGCTGGAGCTGCGCCCTTCTTAGGGTTTACAGCATCCTTCAAAGCCTTACCAGCTTTGAATGCAGGGTTCTTAGAAGCTGCAATCTTGATTTCCTCACCAGTCTGAGGGTTACGGCCGGTACGAGCGGCACGAGCTTTAACCTCGAAAGTACCAAAACCAATCATCTGAACCTTGTCGCCAGCTACCAGAGCTTCCTGTACGCTTGCAAACAGGCCATTTACTGCCTTTTCAGCATCCTTCTTGGTAAGGCCAGCCTTTTCTGCAACCTTTGCAACCAACTGAGACTTATTCATATACATCCTCCTCTTATTTAGGTATAACTGAAAACCCGCATAATTACTAGGTTTTCACCCCTTCGTTGTCTTCAATATACCATAAACACTGGGTTTCTGCAAGAAAAGTATAAAAAATTATTGAATTTTTTTGAATTTTAGCACTATTTCGCCGCATTCCACAGCTCATCCAGCTCATTTAAGGTGAACTCTGACCATTTTTTGCCAGATTCTTTTACCTTCTTTTCCACATAGTGGAAGCGCTTGGTAAACTTTCTGTTGGTATTCATAAGAGCCAGCTCCGAGTCTACCTTCAAAAAGCGGGCAAGATTTACCACGGTAAACAGTACATCTCCCAGCTCCTCCTCAATATGCTTTGGATCACCTTCCAGCTGGGCCTCCTTCAGCTCCTCCACTTCTTCACTTATCTTGTCCCAAACCGGTGCAATTTCATCCCAGTCAAAGCCAACCTTTGCGGCCTTGTGCTGGAGCTTTTGGGCACTCATCAGGGCTGGCAGTCCCATTGGAACCCCATCCAATACAGAGTCTCTGTCCTTCTTTTCCTTCTTCTTAATGGACTCCCATGCCATTACTGCCGCCCCGGCATCTGAAGCCTGCACGTCACCGAAAATATGTGGATGACGACGAACCAGCTTCTCTGTGGCTTCATCAATAACCTCCTGCATGGAAAAAGCCCCTGTTTCCTCTGCCATGCGGGCATGGAAGACGACCTGCAAAAGCAAGTCCCCCAATTCCTCACACAAAAGGTGAGGGTCCTGAAGTTCAATAGCCTCCAGCACCTCATAGGTTTCCTCTATTAAATTGGTGCGAATACTTTCATGAGTCTGGGCAATGTCCCAAGGGCATCCACCTGGGGAGCGGAGAGTGTGTACAATATCTTTAAGCGGAGTAATATCGAACTCCTCCTTGCTCTTAAAAGGTGGAACATAAAGGCTGGTGAGATAGTCTATATCCGGCTGGCGATCCAGCTCAAAAAGCTCAATGGTACGAATGCTTTCGTCTGGCATTCCCAGCTTATGAATGTAGGTAATAGGATATTCATCGGGGAATACCTCCATAAGACTCAATTTGGTATCCGATGCAATCTGAGGGCTGTAAACCTGGGTAATAACCAGTCCTGTAGGCATATCCACCGGCAGCTGGTCAAAATCCTCTGCATCAATTATGGTCATGCCATCAATAGGGTCAATGCCCAGCTTGCTGTACAGCACCTCCACAAAGCTCATCCCCGGCTGGATATCCAGCTTAATATTTTCCTGCTGACAGTATTCCCGCAAAAGGACCACGGTTTTTTCAGCCACCATAGGACTGCCCGGCACTGCATATACCAAATCATCTGTTGCAGCCTTCTTAACCAAATCCTTGGCAATGGCCTCATAAAGGGCCTCAAAGCTCTCTGCCCCCTCATAGAAGCTGTCATAGGAGGTAAAGCTGATACCCCTTTCCTTTATCATTGGTACCGTAGGGTGCTTTTCCGTACGGAAATACAAATACTGGGCGTTTTTCATACGCTCCCAGCTGTCTATGGTTATGAGTCCAAAATCACCGGGGCCAAGGCCAATAACAGTAATACTGCCCATTTATACAATCCTCCCACATAAGTTTCATTCATCACATATTAACAAATTATTTTGAAGCGGCACCAGCCACAGCCTTGCCGTTTAATATTTCCATAATTGCCAGCACAAAGTCGTGAATAGTAGCCCTTGGCACAATACTTAAATCAATGAGCATAGCCTTGGCCTGATTGTCAAATTTCACATGGTTGCCGTACATCCCGGAAACCTCCAGAAGATTTTCCACCGGACATTTAGGCTCACCGGCAAAATAAATTTCCAGATACTGGCTGCCCTCTGTTATGCGCTGAACTCCCGAAAGTCTGGCCTCATTTCTGATACGGGCCACCGTAAAGAGGTTCATCACAGACTGTGGTGGATCACCAAAGCGGTCCACCATCTCATCCATAAGCCTGTTCAGGGCTTCATTATTTCTCAGAGCTGCCAGACGCTGATAAATCTCAATCTTGTGCATGGCGTTGCCCACGTATTCATTGTCGATATAGGCCTGAACCTTTATCTCTACCAATGGGTCTGTCTGACGCTCCACTGGCTTGCCTGTCTTAAGCTCCTGCACCGCATCATCCAGCATGCGACAATACATTTCAAAACCCACACTGGCAATATGGCCATGCTGCTGGGAGCCAAGGAGATTTCCCGCCCCACGGATTTCCAAATCACGCATGGCAATCTTAAAGCCAGCTCCCAATTCCGCAAATTCCTTAATGGCCTGAAGTCGCTTCTCTGCCACCTCCGACAGCACCTTATCCTGCTTGTACAGGAGATAAGCGTAAGCAATATTCCGTGAACGGCCTACTCTGCCCCGCATCTGGTAAAGCTGGGCCAGACCGAATTTATCCGCGTCGTACACAATAATTGTATTGGCATTGGACACATCCAGTCCGCTTTCAATAATAGTGGTGGAAAGGAGTATATCAAACTGTCCCTCGTAAAATTCCACCATAACTCGCTCCAGCTGGGCCTCCGGCATCTGACCATGGCCCACCCGGATATTGGCATCAGGAACCAGCTTTTCCAATCGGGCCAGCATTGAGTAAATACTATCCACCCGATTATATACGAAATAAATCTGTCCCCCACGCTTCAGCTCCCTGTTAATAGCGTTACGGATAATATTATCGTTTTCCTCCACCACATAGGTCTGAACCGGGAACCTCTCCTGGGGCGGCGTTTCAATAACGCTCATATCCCTAGCTCCTGCCAAAGACATATGGAGAGTTCTTGGAATAGGGGTGGCACTTAGAGTAAGCACATCTATGCCTATGGCCATCTGCTTTATCTTTTCCTTTTGGGAAACGCCAAAGCGCTGCTCCTCATCCACTATGAGAAGTCCCAAATCATGGAATTTAACCTTTTTGGCATTTAAAATGGCATGGGTCCCAATGAGAATGTCCACCTGACCGGACTCAACCTTGGCCACCACAGCCTTTTGTTCCTTTTGACTTCTGAAGCGGTTAATAACCTCCACAGTTGGCCCAAAATTATGAAATCTTTCCGCAAAGGTCTGGTAATGCTGCTGAGCCAAAACAGTGGTAGGCACCAGCACCGCCACCTGCTTGCCGTCCATAACAGCCTTGAAGGCCGCACGGATGGCCACCTCGGTTTTGCCAAAGCCCACATCACCGCAAAGGAGACGGTCCATAGGCTGCTGACGCTCCATATCCGCCTTGATTTCAGCTATGGCTGTCAGCTGGTCATGGGTTTCCTCATAAGGGAAGGCATCCTCAAACTCCCGTTGCCATACAGTATCCGGAGAAAAGGCATATCCCTCATCCCGCTTCCTTTTGGCATAGAGATTGATGAGCTCCTTGGCAATATCCTTTACGGAGGAACGGACCTTATTCTTTGTCTTGGTCCAGCTGGAGCTGCCAATCTTGTGGAGTCTTGGCACCTCACCTTCCTTGCCGATATATTTCTGCAGCATGCTTACCTGGTCAGTAGGCACGAAAAGACGATCCTCACCGCCATACTGAATATAGAGGTAATCCCTCTTAATCCCGTTGATTTCCTCGGTCTTTACACCGCAGTATTTACCAATACCATACTGGGAATGAACCACATAATCCCCCACGTTGATCTCGCGGAAATGATGTATGCGGTCCTCCTTGCTGATGCGGGAAAGGCGCTTTTTCTGGCGTCCGAATATATCCTTTTCCGAAATTACAACCAGCTTGGCCCCCGGCAGCTCAAAGCCATTTAAAAGACTTCCCTTAACTACCGTTGCCACTCCTGGTCTAAGGGCAGTATCCGTATCCCCTTCAACGGATGCCAGACGGTTTCGGCCCAATATTTCCCGCACAGAGGATACCTTGGCCATATCCCCCAGAGTAACGATAACCTGATTCTTATCCCCCAGCCAGCTTTCCATATCGTTGGTAAACATATCAAACTGGCGCTGGTAGGAAGCCACCCCCTGTACGGATACACCAATAAGGTGGTCGAGATTTATACTGTGAAGGCTATGAAGCATCATGGCCATGTAAATTACATTATAGGAATTAATTTTCCCCAGAAAATCCTCCCAGGAAAAAAGACGGCCCTTGATATCCGGATTTTCCTTAGCCAGCTTTATGATTTCTTCACGTACTTTCAGTGGATCATCAACAATTACTGCCGCCTCATTGGTAATAAATTCCGTAAACATGGCCTTGCGATGCTTATCATCAAATACATCGAAGGGCAGAATTTCTGCCTTGTCAGTCTTGGATATGGAGGTCTGGTTTTCCACATCAAAAAAGCGTATGGAATCCACCTCATCATCAAAGAATTCCATACGATATGGAGCATGACTATTTACGGGGAATACGTCCACAATACCGCCACGGACGCAGAATTCCCCCTGCATATCCACCTGGTCCACCCGTTCATAGCCCATTTTTACCAGCTGATCCAGCAAATCATCACGCTCGATGACAGTGCCCACCTTCAGCTTTAGACTCAGGGCCTTAAACTGTTTTGGTGATATACCCTTCTGGGCTGCTGCCTGGGCAGTGGCCAATATAATTCTGGTATCCCCCTTAAGGAGGCTTCCCAATATTTCCATACGGCGGGAATTTCTGGCAATACCCTTGGCTGCCGCATTAAAATCCACCATATCAAGAACAGGCAGCTCCACCACCTCAGTATCAGGCAGCAAAGACGTGAGATTGTCCTTCCATGCCCCCAGCTCGTCCTGATCATAGGTGATGATTATACTCGTTCTTGGATTTTCCGCATAACAAGCACAAAAGGAGGCATGCTTTTGGGTACCGGATAAACCGTACACAAAGGCCTGCCCCTTTCCTCTGTTATAGCAGGTGCTCATTTGCTCTATTGAACTGTCCTTTAACATGACAGATAACAAATTCTGCATTACTTCACCTTACACTTTTCTGTTTGTATATAAAATTCAACTATTGTAAAACATCGCATATATCATATCACAAAACAGTTGGTTAGGGTACTTAATATATACAATGTCACCAACAGTCAATACTTTCAATTTATGGAATATGTTGTTCCCCGGCCATTTCCTTTTCGTTTAATGTATCCGCTGGTATGGAGGGTATTCAGAGCCCGAATGGTTTTTGACTTACTCCAATCCAGTTTATCGGCGATTTCACTGCTGGAAAGCCTCATGCCAACTTCCAACACCTCCATTACCTTTTTATTGTCCGTGGTTATCTCGTAGGTAGTGGTGAAAGCCGGTAACACCACAAATACTGCATTGTCAGTCACTTCAAAGGATGGCTGTCTGGTTGCACCATTATAAGCCTCTTTTATCCGCTTAATGCCTGTTCCAAACATTTCAATAAGATGCAATCTAAAAAAGACATTGGCCACTATTGGATTTCTCAGGTCGGAAATAAAACCATTGATATATTCTTCCTTGGTAAGTCCCTTTGGCAATCCCCCTGGAGAAGCGATTTCTATTCTGTCAGAAAACATGGATATTCTGATATAAGGGTTATTATCCCAAGTTCGATGAACCAAAGCATTGGCCACAGCCTCCCTAAATGCCTTCTCAGGAATAATGTCAACCTTTCTTCGCTCTATCCCATCAATTTTATCGTATTGATAATAACGCTCATACATGGCCACAGCCATATCGTATTGTTTTAGCACAGATATCCCCGAATAGGTTTCTCTATCCATTATTTCACTGATACTATTGCCGAATCTGGCCATATCAATACCACTATTTTTATTTTCGTCTGCAAATAATGCCGCTGCAATATTATATTGTTTTTCCTCATTGTAAAAGCCAAAGGTCCGTAAAATATCATCCGTGAGCTTTGATACTCCCAATATTTCCTTCAGCTTTTTCTCCAAATAATCAAAGGTGAGCTGATTACTTCCGCAAGCCAGCTCTTCAAAATGCAGATTTGAACCTTCCAAGTTCTGCCCCTCTTTCATCTCTCTCCCTCCTGTTTCATGTCGTTTATGTTGCAATAATCATATAATATGTAAAGCAAAAATGCAACGAAAATATTTTCGTTGCATTTTTGTACCAAAATAATACTCGAAATTGATTATCGACTCTATGTATTATATAATATCAATGGGTGTTGTTTGGCGGAATATTTGCCCTCGCAAGGGGTGATGCCCATGAGCGATAGTATTATAGTAGTTTTACTGCTAATATTGCTAATAATCGTGGAAACAAAGAAATAAACCGCCCTAGCCGATCAAACTTAGGCGGTTTATAAAGTAAAACTTATAACAATCTGAGGGCGACCGCTAGACAGCACCCTTTTCTTGTGTCCATTATAACTCATGTATATATATTTTTCCATAGAAAAATATTGTATTTACCAGTTAGAATTCACAAATTGAACATGAACTGGTTCTGTAGGCAACCCTTCATCTGACCAAAAGAACACCCAATAACTACCAATTTTAAATAGCTGCGGCATGATCAAAGCCACCTTCCTGTGAGAATTCAATAATCAGATTTGCCGCCTCTTTAATAAATGCTAAATAGTAGTCTACTTCTTCCTTGGTGTATCCTTTTATATTTTCAGCCTTATATGATGGCAAAAAGCACTCCATACTATGAAAACAATCCTGCTCATCAGGAGTTTCGATATAAACTTTCACAGTACCATCATCATGCATTTCAGTGTGGGGAATCACAGTATCATCTTCTAAAGTCATAAATGGGTAAATCATAATATCCCCCCAACTACAAATTTAACGCTTTCCTTTCTTGGTTTGATTTTATCATTTTGGTTTCTTACCTGCAATCGCTGTTTGTAGCGGGTAAATAAGACTTCGCTCTGTTCCAAGTATCTGTTTTTCGTATTCCTATACTACGCAGTCATCTTATAATCAATAACAGCTACTTCCTGCATAAGCTGTTTCGCCACGGAAATTATATAATCCAGTTTCTGCATAACTTCGTGAGAAATCTCAATTTCACCACTATACGCATCATCAAAAAATTGTATAACAAGCAGGAGTTATAATATTATTTATAGAATAATTTGTGAGAATAATATTTCACTGGAGGTGTGTTCATGTATTGTAGAAAGTGCGGTAAGGAACTGCCTGATGATGCGCTATTTTGTAAATACTGTGGAGAAAAAATTAAAATACAAGAAAATCCTCATAAAGGTAATAAGCTATCAGGTATACATATTGTAGATATTGTAAGTAAATTTCCCATTAGTAAAATAGGAAAAAAAGGTGTCGCCATATTATGTTTAGCCATATTTATCATTGTAACTTGCATAAATGCTTTCGATTATTACGGTTGGCCGTTCTCTATCAATTTAAACGAAGTTAGTGCTGAAGGAACTAAATCAACTTTAACTATGCTATCTCCAGTTAAAATGGAAGAACAAAGAATAGATAATCCTGGTCCCAATATAAAACGATATGTCTATAAAACTGGATACGATAAAAATTATATTTGTGAAATTGGAGAGATTGAGCTTATTAATTCAGACGAAGAATTTAGTGAAGCTGATGCATTACTATCAATGGTAAAGGAATTGAAAAAGAAAACAACTAACCTTTATTCTGGAAAATACGAAAAGGTAAATATCGGAAAACTAAAAGGAACAAAGCTGAATATGACATTCACAGAAGGAATAGATGAATATAAGGCTCGGTCTGTAGCATTTCGTAAAAATAATATTATTTGGTGCGTATACATTGGATACAGGGCATCTCTTAACTATGGTGATAGGATTTCAGAACAGGTAATTGAAAGTATTAAAATTTCACCAAAGCAATAAAAAAGGAGGCATATATATGTATTGCAGCAAATGTGGAAAACCAATATCAGATGACTCAACTTTTTGTATGTATTGTGGAACTAAATTGGACAATAATCTTATTGATAAAGAATTAGTAAAGAAAGATACGCATACTACCAGCGACAACTCAATAAATGAAAAGCCATTCAATACAAAAGATAAAAATTATTATTCTGGTGTTTTTATAACAAGGTTAAGTACATTGTGGTCAGGAAGAATAAATAGGAAAGACTACATTATAGGCAATATTCTATTTTTTATTGCTTTTTTCCCATGCTTCTTTATAGATAATGATTTAATAATACAGATATTTGGATTGATTCTTTTCATTGCATGGGAAATATTCTCTATTCGTAGATTCCATGATGTTGATAAAGCAGGGTTTTATATTATCTTTTTATGCACCCCAATAGTTGGTCTTTTCTTTTTTATTTATTTAATATTTAAAAAAGGAACATCGGGAGAAAATCAATATGGTCCAGAGCCATCATAAGTTCTTATATATAAAAAATCCTTGCTAATTTTTTATGTTGCAAGCAATGAAAAACTCATCTGTCAGTTTTTCTGTGGCAAAGATTTTTTATATCCTCATTTATAAACGTATAGAATGCATCAGTTTCCGGAACTTTAGTAACATCGCCACCAGTATTAATAAAATCCGCATAGCTAATCCCTAGTAAAGAGGCCACTCTATAATAATGAGCTAAAGCATATTCTAATATAAATGGTGATAACATTGTGTTTATCCTATGAAACTCAGTATAGAGGGGGGAATGTTGAAAATTTAACATTGCTCTTTTAAAATTTTTATCATCATTATTTGTAGGAAACCAATTAGATAAATTAGACACAAATAATCTCACCAGAAATGGTACGCCCAAAATGGCAAACATCCAGTTACTATTATATAGATTAATGCCTATTAACAAAATACATATCAAAGAAAAGGCATCACACAATGATGAAATTATATTGATGTGATGTTAGTATGATTTAGTGGACACAAAAAGTGCGACACATTAAAATCTTGATTAGGAAAGGATGTGTTTCACATGGCCCACAACGGCAACCGATACTCTGAAGAATTCAAGCGTCAGATTATCGATTTGTACCTATCTGGCAAACCGGTTAAAGAGCTCGCAGATGAATATGGCTTAGTCGAGCAAACCATCTACAAATGGAAGAAGCTATATGCAGCAACCATCAAGGTTGATGAAAATAAAACCATTTCCTTAAAAGAGTATAATGCTCTTCAGAAGAAGATGCGTGAACTTGAGATGGAAAATGAAATCTTAAAAAAAGCTACAGCC
>NZ_JHYA01000010.1 GCF_000621545.1 Anaerovibrio lipolyticus LB2005 | reverse complement strand
TGCAACTTCCGCTATTGGTACTGATGGCTCTGGTAATGCTGTTAAGACTGCTTCTGAAGAGAATGCTATTACCCTTAGTGGTAGGACTGCTGGTATTGACAGTCAGATTGCTGGTTTCACCATGTATGTTACTGATAACAAGGGCAATGTAAACAAGGCTGCTAATGCTTCCTTGGATGCATTTGAGGAGTCCATCCGTGCTCAGAACGCTTCTGAGGATAACTCCATCGTTCTTCAGGTAGGTACTAAGGCTGGCCAGTCCATCAAGGTTGGCATGACCGATATGAAGGCTCATGCTCTTGGCCTCCAGGGTACTGATGGTTCTACCATCTCCGTAGCAACTCAGGAGAAGGCTAATGCTGCTATCAACGCTCTTGATGCTGCTATTCAGAAGGCTCTCGATCAGCAGACCTCCATTGGTGCTGCAGAGTCCCGTCTCGAGTACACTCAGGCTAACCTGACCACTGCAAGCGAGAACGTAACTAGTGCAGAGTCCACTATCCGTGATGCTGATATGGCTAAGGAAATGACCAACTACACCAAGAACAACGTTCTGCTCCAGGCTGCACAGTCCATGCTGTCTCAGGCTAACCAGAGCAGCTCTAACGTACTCAGTCTGCTCCAGTAATATCTATTGGATAGTAGAGCTACAAATTAAAACAACCATAAATTGGCCGTCCTTCGGGACGGCCTTTTTTTGTTTGCCTTTCCCTTAAGAAAATGGCGAGGTATAATATAGATAAAAAGGGACAGGAGCGGAATGGCATGAAAATTTCAGCGGTGTATATTGCCAAGAATGAGGCAAAAAATATAGCTCGTTCACTGGATTCAATAAAGGGTACAGCGGACGAGCTGATTTTGGTTGATACTGGTTCGACGGATGATACAGTGGAGATTTTTAAGTCTTATGGCGGAAGGGTTTATGTTAGAAAATGGGATGATGATTTTTCTGCTCCTCGTAATATGGCAATATCAAAAGCAACCGGGGATTGGATAATTATTTTGGATGCTGACGAGAGCTTTTCCAAGGAAACCAGGCAAAATATAAGGACTGTATTGGAATCTTGTTCCCCTGAGGCCAAAGGTCTTTTGATTAATATGGTGAACTATGATAAGGATACGGGGGAGGCCCTGGATGAGTTTTATGCCCTGCGTATTGTGCGGAATATTCAAGGATTAAATTATCAGGGAAGAATTCACGAAATGCTCCATATTGGTGATGTGCCTTTTTACGTTACCAAACGTGTCAGTAGGGAGCTTTTGTCCATTGATCATACCGGGTATAGCACAAGCATATCCATGGAAAAAAATAAACGCAATTTACGTATGATGCAGGCTGCCATAGCAGCTGGTGATCCTGAAGAGCGGTACTATACTAATCTTTATGAAACCTATGGTGCTTTGGGTGATAAGGAAAAATCATTGTATTATGCGAAGCTGGACGTGGCCCGTGGACGTCAGCCTATTACCTATGCCAGCCGTAGCTACAGAGGGCTGTTAGCCCACTACTCCAAAGATACTAGTTTGGTAGGGAAGCTGGAGCGTTTTAAATTTGCCCGCCAGGGCATTAAGGATTTTCCTGAATTGCCGGATTTTCATGCAGAATACAGCGAGGCTTTATACCAGTTGGCTAGTTACGGTAAGGCCAGGGATGAAATAGAATTGGCCATTTCACTGCTGGAGAATTATGATGGCCTTGAGCCTTGCCTTTTATCTGATGAAATGATACCTGTTATGGAGAAAAGAAAGAAAGAAATTACGGAATTGGCGGGAAAATATCCAGATGTTAAAATATCTGCCTGTGTGATAGTGAAAAATGAAGAAAGTAATATAACAAACTGGCTGGAGAATGTCAGTGTATTTGCAGATGAAATAATTATTAATGACACAGGCTCTGAGGATGAAACTAAGGAATTAATAACTAGGTTTAGCGAAGATAATCCAGATATGCCAATAGTACTATTGGAAAACGACTGGCAGGATGATTTTTCCTTGGCAAAAAATCAATGCATAGCTGAAGCTACTGGGAATTGGCTGGTATTTACGGACGCGGATGAATTATTTGTTGAACCTAATTTTGTGCGTGGTTATTTGTCTTATATTCGGTTGAATAAGGAATTACAGGCACTTTATGTACCTATGGCCAATGTGGACAAGGACAATAATAATCGTGTAATCAATTATTTTAATGCTTTGCGTATATTCCGCAAATTACCGGGTATTCATTACGAGGGGCGGATTCATGAACAGCTTGTCAAAGCTGAAGCTGGTGCAGAGGCTTTAAATGCCCGGGTGGCCGATAAATGCCTTTTGATAAATCATACAGGGTATTCGACTAAAATTAGTACTAAAAAGGCACAGCGAAATATTAAGCTTTTGCAGCAGGACATTGCCGCTGGACAGGATATTCGTAAAACATACCGCTATTTGGCAGAAGGCTATTATATGCTGGGCAATTATGAACAGGCCTTAAATAACGCCTTGTTAGCAACGCAATCCCCATATCAGCCCCTTGGGCAGCAGGGGGATATGTATTGGCTGGCCTTTAATGCCATGGAAAAGCTGAATTATGACTTTGAGGATGAAGTGGTGCTTGCGGATACAGGGATAAGGTTATTTCCCAAATTACCGGATTTTTATGGCCGTAAGGGAATGCTCTTGACGGAACATGAACAATATCAGGCTGCGATTCAATGCTTTGAACAAGCTATGGAAAGACTTGAAGCGTATAATAATCAAGATGTTCCTGTGGAATCAAGTAGCATAGCATCAATTTTACATGAGCTATATGCTGATTTGGGTATTTGTTTGCGGGAAACTGGTGAAAGAGCAGCTGCTGAAGCTATGTTTAAAACCGCCCTTACAATAAATCCATGGACGGAGGTAGCAATTAGCGGTTGGGCGGATATGTATAATGGTACGCCTGATGAAAAATTTATAGCTGAGCTTACAGCGATATATAAGGAGGAATCAGGCTATAAAGCTATATTAACTAATATTTTTTCAGACAATGGATTAATTGAATTAGCAGAGTATTTTGGCAGTGAGGAGGTAAACCCATTGATTATGGTTAAGTCATATCCATGGCTTTATAACCAATCCATGAAGGAAATCGCGGCAATACTGCCATATCTCTTTGTATGCCTCTTGGAAAAATATGATGAAGACTATGTACGTATATTACCTGTAAAATTGGGGAATATTGTGAAGTATATTCATGGCTTGATTGGTGAGGTGGCAATAAAGGGTCATTATAATGAATACAGTACATTCATAAAGGAAGTATTTACTATGGCAACCGATGCTACTATAGAAAAATATCTTGATATACTTCCAATGGTATCAGCAGATATGACTGAATTCGAGGAGCAGCTTATTAATGTGGCTGGTTTATTGAGGGAATGTAATAAACCAGAATATGCATTGCAATTGTATAATCTCATACCAGCAGAGTCAGAAGGGGTTAATGAGCATTATTGGCAGCAGGTAGGGATATGCTTCTATGATTTACAAAGGTATGAGGTGGCCCTGGAATGCTTTAGCCGAGGCGTTCAGGATAATACAGCAGCTACTTATGTAGCATGGTGCCAGGAGGCGATGGAGAATGGGCATTAAAATATCAGCCTGTGTAATAACGAAAAACGAAGAAAAAAATATGCCCCGTTGGCTAGCATGCATGAAAAGGGTAGCGGATGAGCTTATTGTGGTGGATACTGGTTCCACGGATAATACGGTGAAGCTGGCTCAGGAAGCTGGTGCTAAGCTATATCATTTTAAATGGATAAATGATTTTGCGGCGGCGAAAAATTATGCTATTGATCAGGCTACCGGTGATTGGATTATATTTTTGGATGCAGATGATGTTTTTACTGAAGCTTCTCAAAGGTCTTTACGACAAGAATTGGAACGCTATAATAAGGATAAAAATATAGCATGTCTTTTATGTCGTACGTTGGAAGTTGATAAAGATAATGAATGGCGCGTAGTTAGCACTAGTTTATTGCCTCGTGTTTTTCGTCGTAGTCCTTATATTAGATATAAGGGGGCAATCCATGAGCAGCTGGAAAACAGTCAGGGGAATAAGAAAATGGTGTTTGCAGCTAGTCTGGAAACAATCCATACTGGATATTCCAGCAGTATAATACGTAGTAAGTCGGAGCGTAATTTGCCTATTCTTCTACAGGAATTACAGAATGCTACTACCGAGCAGGAACGGCGCAGGCTATATCCCTATTTGATGGATGCCTATAATACGTTGGGTGATTATGAAAAGACCATTTACTATGGGGAAAAATGTATTAGTGCTGGATACCAGATGATTGGTGGCGAGGGATCATTTTATGAGACGATTATAATGGCCATGTATAACGCTGGTCGTCCCGTAGATGAAGTTTTAAATATGATTAATCGAGCTGAAGGGGAATATCCTCATGAACCTTTTTTTGCATTTACTCGTGGTATGGCTTTGGAAAAGGATGGGGATTTGCTGGGAGCAGAGCAGGCAGTGCTTCATGGTTTGGAATTACGTAAGGTCCAGGAGGATAAGCTGCGGCAGGGTATAGGTATATCTGATACCTCACGAGGCCTTCTTCCGTATGCCTACGAACGGTTGGGGAATATTTATTACTTAAAAGGTGATAGAGCAAAGGCAGCGGAAAATTATTTACTGGCTCTAAAGGAGCATAAATATCAAAGGGATTCACTAAAGGGGCTTTGTAAGGCTTTGGGTGAGATTGATGACGCGGAATTAATCGAATTGCTAAATACATTATATGATCGGGATAAGGATGGAGCTTTTATTTGCCGGAGTGTAAAGGGATATGGCAGCCAAGGTGTTATGGCCTATTATGGAAAAAACGTTACCGGCTATGAGGCGAGCTTTGCCTATATGGCAGGCGGAAGATATGATGGTGCGTTGGTAAAGCTTGGTGAACGGTACAAGGAATTGATTCGATATGGTGTACTAAGTGCCAATAATATGGAGAAATATCCTCAGGATGGATATTTGAATGTATTGGTTTCCAATGAATATTTGGAAAGGTTTGGCAAGAATACCAAGGAAGCAGCGGCGCTGAAGCGGTTAAAGAATTATCGTATAAATGCTGAAATAGATGGGAAATAGCCTTCTCTCATGGTCTGTTAAGTATAAGTCGGCAGAGGGGGACGAGGTGATATATGAATATAAAGCAGGGACAGGCCCGAATGGAAGAAATATACAGACTGATAGATGCTGGAAGGTATGGTGAAGCCGCATCCATGGTCGCCAAGCTGGTCCATTTAGCAGACAAGCTGGGCTGGAATAAGCTGCTAGGTGATTCCATAGATATTTCTATGGTTATTGCTATCGAAACGCATAATTTATTAGGAGCCGATGAGCTGATTGGCAAATTACGCAAGCTACCTGTAACGGCGTACCGTAAATTCCTTCAGGCAAGGCTTCTTATGGAACAGGGGAAAAATCGTGAAGCTATAGCAAAAGGGCGAGAAGCCTTTGACTTTGCAACGAAGAATCCGGATACTACTCCAAAAGCGGTTTGGGAAAAGATATGCAATATGCTTGGTAAACTACTGGGGAATTATGGCGTTCTTGATGAGGCCTTGAACTATTATTGGGAATCTGTAAAGGCAGCTGATTCATTACAGCTTAAGGCTTTGGAATATAGCAATTACCTCTTTAATCTCCATTTAACACGTAATACGCCAGAGAAATATTTTAATGCTCATTGCGGTTACAATGAGTTATTTAGGGACATATCGCAATATGACAATAGGTCTAAATATCAACTGGAGGCTATTACTGGTCATAAACAGGGAAAAATACGCATAGGTTATATATCCCCAGATTTGCGATATCATGTTGTGCTACGTTTTTGCTGGGCAATGCTGGCTAATTATGATAAAGAGCAATTTGAGGTGTATTGCTATCATAACAGCTTTGTTGAGGATAGCTTTAGCGATGAAATAAAAAACATGGTTGATAATTGGTGCAATATCAGTGGCATGAATGCCAGGACTGCGGCAGAGGTTATTTATGAGGATAAAATCGATATACTGGTGGATTTGGCAGGACATACAAAAGGAAATGCCCTGCCTGTAATGGCTTATAAACCGGCACCGGTGCAGGTCAGTGGTATTGGCTATTTTGCCACCACTGGATTACAGACCATAGATTATTTTCTGTCGGATAAGGCGTTGCAATCTGAACCGGAGTATTTTGTGGAGGATATTATTAGTCTCGAGCATTCTCATTTTTGCTATGCTCCAATTTATGAAGCACCTTCTACCGGAGAAGCTCCTTATTTAAGAAATGGCTACATTACCTTTGGTAGCTTCAATCATATTCGAAAGGTTAATGATGAGGTTTTGGAGCTGTGGGTGGCTATTTTAAAGGCAGTGCCGGAATCACATTTGCTGTTAAAGGGAGGCATTTTTGATGATGAATATGGATATGAATTGTTTACAGACAGGCTTGCCAAAATTGGCATAGATGTTAATTCTGCAGAGTGGGAAAAACGCATAGAGCTCAGAGGTTTTTCAAAAGATTATTTAGGGGAATATCTGGATATGGATATTGCTTTGGATACTTTCCCTTATCCAGGAGGAGGTACAACCTGTGATGCCCTTTATATGGGGATTCCAGTTATTACCTTGGCTGGTAATAGCCATGGGGAACGGTTTGGTAAGAGTCTGTTGGAAAATATAGGACTGCCGGAGTTTGTGGTTTATGATAAACAGGCTTATTTTGACTTGGCGGTGGCTCTGGCTGGGGACAAGGAAATAATCAACAATCTCCATATTGGATTGCGGCATATGATGGAGAAATCTCCTTTGATGGATAGAAAGCTTTATATGAAAGAGCTGGAAGCAGCCTATAAGGATATTTGGCAACAATATGTAGCTCAGCTTAAGCCAGCGGAATGTCCTACCGCCAAGGCAGCATTGAATTACAGCTTTGCTTGTTACAAGGAAAATGACTATGAACGGGCAGAGGGCTGGTGCCGTATAGCCTTAAAGCAGGACAAGGATAATAAATACATTCTGGAAGCTACTAGCCTGTTGAGCGATATTTTACAGGGAAAGCTGGATTATGTAGGGGCGTGGCAGGAAAGTAAGCACACCCTTGAGTTATTGCGTGAGGAGAGTGAAAAGGGGACCAGGGAATATCAACGACGGTTGTGGGTGAATTATGCCAATAGGAGTCTCAAACTAGGCTTTATTGATGATTCTGTGACCGGTTATGAACAGGGGGCAAAGCTGGCGGATGATGCTTATGATAAGTTTAGTTTAATGGGTTCGGCGTTATTGGCCCAACTGTGTAGGACAGAGGATTGTGATGATGTACGGAAATGGTTGGAGAAAATAGAAAAAGCCTTCCCCTCTGTGGGAGGTGGGCACGTAGTGCTCGGAGGAGGTCAAGCAAAAATCCACCTTGCCTACATTTCTCCTGATTTTCGTCAGCATGTGATGTTTTCCTTCTATTACACCATGCTCCATGGCTACAATCGTGACAAATTCAAGGTAACCTGTATAAGCCTTACGGATAAGGCTGATGGCTTTACTGAACATCTAAAAGGCTTAGTGGATAACTGGATAGATGTTTCAGAAATGGATTGGCCTGAGATTGTAGAAAGACTCAAAAAGGAAAAAATTGACATACTGGTGGATTTGGCAGGACATAGTGCTGACAGCGGAATCCCAGTTTTTTATGATAGGGTAGCTCGAGTGCAGATTTCCGGCTTGGGTTGGATGGAAAGTACGGGGCTAAACTGTACCGATTATCTTATTACGGATAGCTATATAGATCCAGATGTAAGCAATATTACAGAAAAGCCATTGTATCTTACCTCTCAATTTTGCTATACCGGGCGGAACGATGTGCCAATATCTAAAGTGACACCATGCCGTGAGAAAGGGTATATTACTTTTGGGGTTTTCAATCATTATCATAAGATAACGGATGAAATGCTGCTTGCCTGGAAGGAAATAATGGCAAGGGTGCCAGATTCACGCTTGCTGATAAAGTGCCAGCTATTGGTAAGTGAATCAGCCTGTGGAATGGTTCGTAGCCGTCTGATGAATTTAGGATTGGATTTATCCAGAATCGAGCTGGAACCAGCCACCAATACCTATATGAATCGATATCTTGATGTGGACATTGCCTTGGATACCTATCCTTATCCCGGCGGTGGAACCACCTGTGATGCTCTGTATATGGGGGTTCCGGTAATAAGTTTGTATGGAGATAGGCGAGGTTCCCGGTTTGGATTGAGTATTTTAAATAATACTGGCCTTGGTGAATTGGCAGTGTTAAATATCAATGACTATATTGAGCGGGCTGTGGGCTTGGCCAATGATATTGAATTATTGGATATGCTTCATAGGAGTTTACGAAAGATGATGACGGCAGCTCCAATAATGGATGGTAAAAAATATATGGAAGAATTGGAAAGTGCATACATTTCCATTCTTGCAGGAAAATAAAATTTTTCGTGGAATTTAATACTAAATGAAACCTTCTCCTTTGCGACGCGAATGGAATGAGCTAGTCCCTTTAGGGGGAGAAGGTCCCTCCGAAGGAGGGGATGAGGTATTTATAAAGGGAGGACCAATTCAATGGGAAGCTTTAAGAATAAAATCGGTAATAAGAAAAAGAAGAAGCAGGCAAATGTAGAAGTAAGTGAACTTATTAATTTAAAGAAAAAAATGAAGGAGCAATATTCTGCTGGGGAATATGTTGAAGCCATGGATACTATGGCTGAAATCGCTAAGCACAAAAAAATGGACCCAGAGATTATGGCTATGGGAGCCAGCTGCTATTTTATGACTGGGGATTACGAGCGGGCAGCCAAGTGGGTGAACAATACCTTGACTTATGATCCGAATAATATCAGTGCAAGGTTGCTTTTGGGACGCTTGTGTTTCGTAGAGGATAAACCAGAGGATGGGTTTAATATATTATCCTTTGTGGTGGAGAAATTGCAGCCTGGCATGAAGGATGAAGACAAGGAAAGACTGCTGGATATGCTGGTGTATTGCCACGATAATTTGGGTGATATGATGGCCAAGTATCCTGTACTGGAGGATTATTTCAAGGAGCATTATGTGGCTACTGCTTCTCCAACGGTATCGGAGCAGAGCAGTTCAATTCAGGATATGCTGGAAGCCTCTCTCTCTCCGGTAGATGATACCCCTGTAAATAGTGATAGGGCGCAGGCTGGTGATGGACAATCCAAGGCCCAGGCCGCAGTGGCCCGATTAAAAGAATTGCTCAATAAGAGCAAGGGCAATCGACAGGAGAATAAGCTGGAAGAAAAGGTTGAGGCAGATGAAAGGGAGATGTCACCACAGGACGAGGAGATTGAGGCTGTTTCAAAAAATGCTGAGAAAATGACTGAGGCGGCTGAAGCACTTATCAATAAGGTTATGAGCAGTAATATTTCCTTTAGTGATAAAATAAAAGGACTTAATAATTTTGCCTCTGGTCTCTATCTTAATGATGATTATGATGGTGCAATAAAGCTTTTAAATAAGGCACTGGAAATAGATGCCCATGACCCGGTTGTGTTAAAAAATATGGCCTTTACTTACCTTGCAATGGGGGATAAGAACAAGGCTTTGGAATATGCCTCTGCCATACCAATGGTGGAATTTGGCCTTATCAGGGCGATAAAGGGGCATAGACATGGATAATGGAAAGAAAATATTATTATATACAACAGAATTAGGGCATCCATCCATGAAGCGGATTACCAATGATATTGTTCATGGGTTTGCCAAGTTGGGGCTTGAACTTATATTGGCGGATATTAATGATGTCAGCACTATGCTTGGAGCCAGGCATATGCTTTTGAATGAGCAAATAGAATTTAGTGTTGGGGTAAATAACTCTGGAAAATATATGGTGGACAATGATGGTCGGTGTATCTATGAATATGTCGATACACCTTTCGTGTCCATCATGTTGGATGCTCCATATAATGTGGCTACGGATAATATTGCTTTTCCATGCAAAAATCATTATGTGTGCTTATTGGATAAAACCCATCAGGAAGCATTGAAGATTTGTTATCCAAAGACCACCTTCGCTGGTAGTATGCTGCTGCCATTGGCCGGTAGCTCTAATGGGAATGAAGAGGAAATATTCAGCATAGAGCGGCCTTTGGATGTGGTTTATAGTGCGTCGATTTATCATGGCGGTGATTTTAAGCCCGCGTGGATGGAGGATGATACCAGTCCCTTTGTGGTGGCTATTTTGCAGGATGTGGTGGATTATATGCTGTCCAATCCTGTCAGTATGTTGGATGCCTTTAAGGTGGTACTGGAGGAACGGGGATTATATGGTCCGGAGTATATTCATAAGTTTACGCCATATATGTTCTCACTGTTCTTCTATGTAAAGCATCGTCGTCGCTATAATGCTGTGGAGCTTCTTGCTAAAGAAGGTATTACCGTGGATGTCTATGGCTCCGGTTGGGAGTGGGTACCATTTGCGGATAAGCTGCGTCTTCACGGCGAAGTGGATTATGAGGAAGTGTTGGATGCCTTTACAAAGACTAAGGTGGTTTTCCAGGATCAGGCAGAATTTAATAATGGGGGCCATGACAGAGTCTTTACAGCCATGTTGAATGGTGCTGCAGTAGTGAGTGAGTACAGCACTTACTTAGAGAAGAAGTTTGATGTAAATAAGGATATTTTCCTCTTTGATTGGAAAAATACCGGCAGTCAGCTACAAATCATAAAGGAACTGATATCCAATGAGTCGTTGCGTCTTTCTACGGCTATCAGTGCCTATGGCAAGGCAAGTAGTCAGCATCGTTGGGTAAACAGGGCAGCCAGTATAATGGAAATGATGTCAGTGTTACGAGGTAATTAATTTTGAAGAAGATAATCGCCTTTATAGTATCCGAAGGGAATCATCCGGCACTACATAGAAATTCCCTTGAAATAGCCAAGGGCTTTGAAAGCTTGGGGTGTGATGTGGAGTACACATATTTGAACGACCCAGAAGCTATGCAACGGGCCTATGATTTAATGCGGTCTGGTGAGGTTTGGTTTTCAATCGGGGTAAATGATACAGGGGCATTTTTGCAGACGGCTCCTGACCATTATGCATTGGGGGATTTGCCAGTACCTTATGTATCGGTGCTGTTGGATGCCCCGTATAATGCGGCTAACGGTAATCTGGGATTTCCCTGCCAAAAGCATTATTTATGGGTATTGGATAAAAGCCATATTGGTGCTATAAAATATCGTTTCCCTGAAAAACAGTTTGCTGGGGAAATATTTCAGCCTTTGGGCGGGGATGTGGCTACCAGAGAATATGAAATATTCAGTATTGATAGGGATTTGGACGTGGTGTTCAGTGCCAGTATGTTTGAGGATGGCAACATCAAAATGTATTGGCGGGAGCAGACGGATAATCCATATATAATCGGCATATTGGATGATGTGGTGGAGTATATGCTGGCCAATCCCGTAAGTCTGCTTCCAGCTGTAAAATATGTGCTGGAGGAAAGAGGGCTTATTGGAGAGGATTATGTTACAGCACTTTCTCCATATTTTCATGGGGTGTTTTTCTATGTTAAAATGCTCCGCCGATATCGTACCCTTGAGGAGCTCACCAAAAAAGACATCCGGGTGGATGTCTTTGGACCAGGCTGGGAGAATGTACCATTTGCCAAGCGATTGAAGCTTAATGGTGCTGTTAGCTACGACACGGTATTGGATGCGTTTTCACGTGCCAAGGTAGTGGTGCAGGATCAAGCGGAGTTTAATAATGGCGGTCACGACAGGGTGTTTACGGCTATGCTTAATGGGGCAGTGGTGGTAAGTGAATACAGCTCTTATTTAGACAGAGAGTTTGAGGATGGCAGTGAGATTTATCTGTTTGATTGGAAGAATATAGGTCAGCAGATGAATGTAGTGGATGAGCTGCTTCTTGATGAGTCAAAAAGATTAGCCTCAGCTATCCGGGCTTATGGGAAGGCTAAGGCTAAGCATTGTTGGGAAAATAGGGCACAAAGAGTTTTAGAAATGATGTCGTTATAACTCCACTACAGGTAATTCCTTGATGCGGAGCCGTTGTTTCATGAGCCATGGCATCAGCAGGGCTTCCCCCATAAAGCCTATAATTCGGCTATGAGGTGGATTTGGTAATTGGGTGAAGTCAATGCGGTTGGCTGCTTCCAATACTATCGGGAAAAGCCAGCTGCAATAGGCGTTAAATACATGGCGACGGGTGATGAACATATTAAAGGCATGGCCAGAGTTGTGCCGTGATAGGGCAAAGAGGAATGCTTCTTCATACTCTGGTTCAATATCCTTTATGACCTGTTGGAAAATGGTTTTGGCAGTTTCATAGAAGTCATAGCCCATGAATTTTCTGAAGCAGTCCTCTGTATTTCCATAAGGTATACTGCGACGTAGTATTATGTCATGGTTACACAGCATCTGATGAATTGTTTTTTCATCAATGAAGCTGTGACTATCCGAAATATAGCTGTCAGCCTGTTCATTTACGAAGTAGCGGCGATAGTGGGCCGTGCCGATGATTTCTGAATTGGTATTTTTCCACATCCAATATATGGCTGTAAGCTCATTGATATATGGATTGATAAAGGAAATGTTTTCACCTGTATCATCTCCGGGAAGTCCAAAGCCTTTTGAGCCGTTTTTTCCTGCATGAATAGGGTGATAAATAGGTGGCAGCTTTGGCAGTTCATAAGGCTTATGGCAGATAACATAGAGCTCAGTGTCCTGCTTATCATATTCCAGAAGTAGCCAGGATGTATTTTGGGCTGTTATCCATGTGGCATTAAGATTTAACCCTTGATAGTCGAGATTTTTTAGGGAGGCCTCATCAGTAGAAGCCTTTTCCACTTGAATAAGGGCGTATTTCCATGAGCCGTAGGTGGTATTAATAAGCTGAATATATTCTTCTAACGGGCGTATTTTCATTATAAGCAGCAAATCAAAGTGTTGTAACAAGATACTGTCCAACTTGTGATATATCCGGTCATAGATATTATCCCATATGGGCCAGTATTTTTTGTCACTGATACCTATGAGCTCCAAGTCGTTCGGGATGGATAGACCATAGTTATTCAGCTCCGCATAATTGCAGCGGTTACGGGTGGTACTTACACCATCAGCAAAATACAAGTCCATATCAAGGATACGATGTATAGCCTTGTCTTTTACTATTTCTAGAATAGATTGCTCATCATCCACATTATATTCAACCTTATTGCGTACATGATGAATATAAGTATCATAGGAAATAATTTTAAATTGGGGAATCTGGGCTTGTGCACAGGTGATGTATATTTTATTAAACTGGGTAGACTCTGTGATTATAACAAAGTCAAATTCCATCTGCCGTAGTAGGTTTACATTTACCACTGGTATTTCTTGACCGTTTATTTCAACAGATTTGGGAGTATTGTTATCCAGCAGGGCACCAACGGCAACAATGGTTTCCTGTGACCAGTTATCAATATGAAGTTCATTTCCCAAACCAAATAAAGCAATTTTTCTGCTCATTATATTATCTCCTTTGTAAAAAATCTGTTAATTTAATCTTACTAGCGCCTTGTGGAAAAGGCAAGAAAGAGGTTTTTATATGCACAAGTATCCCATATTTTATTTTTCCATAAGAAAAGATGAAATAGAGCCGGAGCAAGTAAACAGACTCCTGAATTTTGAGCAGGCTGTCGGTGATGTTAAGTTGCAAACGGGAATAGAAGGCTTGTATATAGACTTTAATGGTGGTGCTAGAGTCGAGGTTCCGGCAGGTAACTGGCATATCAAAATTTCTGATTTTGATACAGGTATGGTAGGCTTTGACGGGGATATTTCAGAGCAAATATTAGTGTCATTGGAAAAGTATTATATTCATTGGTATGTGGAGGCTTGGCTGGACGGAAAAAAGGTTTTTGAGCATTTGATGGATTTACATAATAAGGATATCTACATTTTCATGGTAGATGGAGTATTGGGAGATACAATTTCGGTTTTGCCTTATATAAACGCTTTAAAGGCAGAGTATAACGCCAATATTACTTTATATCCACCTAATAGCTTTAAGGATTTGTGCAAGGAATATATGTCGGGGATAACCATACAGGAAAAGATACCTTCTGGTTGTTATGCTTCATTTTGTTTGGCAGTTTTTGATTTACCACCATACCTTATACCCGATGATTCCCGTCATTGGCCCCCTTATAAATCAGCCCAGGTAATATTAGGACTTTACGAAAAGGCTCCTGAAATTCATTATTATCCAACGGCTCCAAGAGAAATAAAGGAAAAATACGTGTGCATAGGGGTTCAGGCCTCCGGAATAATGAAGCGGTGGTTGTATCCTGATGGTTGGGATATTGTGGTGGAATATTTAAAGAGTCTTGGCTATCGGGTACTTTGTATTGATGGTGGACATACCGTCATAGAGAATGGTATTGAAATATCTATGCCAGCAGGGGCCGAGGATTTTACAGGTATGCGTCCATTAATGGAACGAGTAAATCTCCTGGCTTATGCGGATTTCTTTATCGGCTTAGGCAGTGGTCTTTCTTGGTTGGCTAATGCCTGTGGCATTCCGGTAGTGCTTATTAGTGGGTTTAGCTTACCTATGGGGGAGTTTGAAACACCATATCGGGTGACTAATCAGCTGGTGTGCCATGGTTGTTATAACGATATACGGGTTAATTGGAAGGATATTTGCCCATACCATAAGGGGACAGACAGAGAATTTGAGTGCAGCAAGTCAATTACACCGTTACAGGTGGTGCAGGCTGTTGACAGGTTAATAGAGGATAAGGGATTGTAATATGAAGACATACGTTAAAGATATAGACAAAGATGAAATCAGAAGTGGTTTCTTGGTGACCACTGACAGGAAGAAAAATTGGAACAAAGAAATAGAACTGTTGCTAGAAATAGATAGAATTTGCCAAAAGTATGATATTCCTTATTTTGTTATATTTGGTACGATGATTGGGGCAGTGCGTCACAAGGGATTTGTGCCTTGGGATGATGATATTGATGTGGCCATGATGCGACCAGATTATATGAGGTTTGTACAAGTGGCTGCGCAGGAGATTAACAGTCCATATTTTTTGCAGAATACCTATACTGATGGTCGTATTATGAACTGGTCCAAGATAATGGACGATAGTACTTCTGCCATAGAGGAGTGGAATTCCAATATTCATCAAGGGATTTTTGTGGATATTTTACCAATGGATATAGTGCCGGACGGGACAGAACGAGCTGATATACTGGACGGGGTATTGCGAGAACTGTGGATGAGTGTTATTACTCCTCAACAGGTGATTGATGGATTGAAAGGTGGGGGGACAACACGGGTATCTCGCAGTACGCTGGAACGGATTTTACAGATGGATTTGGCTGAACGGATGAGCATTTATGAAGAGTTTTGTACCAAGCATTTTGATGAGTCAGCAAAGGTGGCATTTCAAATGTCATATTGGTGCAACCGTTCAAAGCCTGTGGCAAAAGAATGCTTGCAAAATATTTTATATATGGATTTTGAGCAGGTGCGGGTTCCAGTGCCGGCGGGCTATGATGAGTTTTTGACACAGATTTATGGCCAGTGGCGAATACCAAAGCATATCCCGACTGAGCATGAAGGTGTGCTTATGAGCGTAGATATTCCTTACAAAGTGATGATGAGGGATATTAATCGTGATTTATTGCAATGTGGCGATTATCTTTGGCATTTTGAGGATTGATAATATGGATTTTATACATAACATTGGTAAAGATGAAATCAGGGATGGTTTTTTAGTGACCAGTGACCGTAAAAAAGTATGGAATAAACTGATGGAATTATTAGGGGAAATTGATAGGATTTGTCGTAAATATTCCATAAAGTATTTTGCGGAGGGTGGCACTCTTATTGGGGCGGCCCGCCACCAAGGCTTTATTCCCTGGGATGATGATATTGATATTTCTATGTTGAGGCCGGATTACGAGCGGTTTAAGCAGGTGGTATCGCAAGAACTTAAAAGTCCCTTTGCTTTATTAACGGCCTATAACAGCGGGGAAATATTCACTATTGGGAAAGTAATGAACCTAAATACGGCGGCCATTGAGCAGGTTGAAGGGAAACATCATCAAGGCATATTTATTGATATTTGGCCATTGGATGATATTTCGGATGGTTCACAACGCTGTGGAGAAATATGGGATATTCGCCAAAGCCTTATTGGAGCTATTATGAATCCTAATGGATTATTGCAGGAAATGGAAAAGGGACTGCAATGTAAGCCATCCAATGAGTTTATCAAACAATTTATTATGTTGCCTCCAGTAGATAAATTTCAGGAATATGAAAAATTTTGTGCCAATCATTTTGGGGAGTCTGCAAATGTAGGCTATCAATTCAGTAAAATAATGGGAATTAAGGGAAATCTCAAAGCTGAGTATTATCGTGATATAACCTATTTGCCTTTTGAGGGGATTAAGGTGCCGGTACCAATAGAATATGAAAAGGTGCTGGAGGCTGAGTTTGGTGATTGGCGGAAATTTGTTCGGTCCAAATCATTTCATGAAGTTCAATATATGAGTGCTGATATCAGTTATACGGACATACAGGCGCAGATAAATCATGTTTTAAAAGAAGCAGAAAGATAATATTTCAAAAATAAAGGTGGAGAAGAACTATGCGGTTAAAAGGTGGTCATGAAGAGATTAATTATGATGCTACCCAGGCATTTTTCAATAATCGGGCAGGAAAATATAATAAGGACAATCCTTATTCTGTGACCATGTATCAGGATAATCATCCGGAGCTGGTGAAGCAGCGTAATGCCAAGGAAGTAGAGAAGTTATTACCATTGTTGAAATTGGATAACAAATCCAAGGTACTGGATATTGCCTGTGGTATTGGTCGCTGGTCTGATGCTATTACCATGGATATTGATAAGTATTGTGGTATTGATTTTTGCGAGGACTTTATCCTTAAGGCCAGGGAGTTGAACAAGGATAAGAAAAACAGACATTTTTATACTGGTAAAAGTAATGAAATATCTGATTGTTTGGCAAAGAATAACTGGGAGGATAAGTTCAATCGTGTCCTCTTGATAGGTGCATTAGTATACCTTAATGACCAGGATGTGGACAGCGTTTTTGCAGGAATTGGTCAAGCGGTGGAAGACAAGGGTATCGTTGTAATAAGGGAACCAATTGGTCTTGAAGAACGTTTAACATTAAAGGAACATTTTTCTGAGGAATTGGATGATACCTATAATGCCATATACAGAACTAGGGATGAAATAATGGATTGCTTGAATAAGAGCTTACTTAAGCAAGGGTTTAGGGTCAAGGAAGAGGCCTTTTTATTTGATGATTCATTGAATAATCGCAAAGAAACGTCACAGTACTATTTCATATTGGAGAGATGATTATGACGAAGTTTATATTTGATTTGGATGGGACGATTACCAAATGTGAAACACTGCCATTAATCGCCAGTCATTTCAAGGTAGAAGAACAAATAAATGAATTGACCAAAGCAACGGTGGCTGGGCAGGTGCCATTTATAGAGTCCTTTATAAGACGCGTGTATATATTGGGTAAATTGCCAGCCAGTGAAATAAATGAGCTGTTGAGTGGCGTGGAAACCTATAGTAAGGTAGTCGAATTTATACAGCAGCATAAGGAAAACTGTAGTATTGCCACAGGTAATTTGGATTGCTGGATAGAGAAATTGTCGGGGAAGATTGGCTGTGAGTGCTTTTGTTCTTCAGGACAGATGGAAAATGACAATGTCATAAAACTAACCAGGATTCTCAAGAAGGAAGATATTGTCAGGAAATATAAGGATGAAGGTCATCGGGTGGTATTTATTGGTGATGGCAATAATGATGTGGAAGCTATGCGAATGGCTGATGTGGCCATTGCTTCCGGTCTTACTCATAGTCCTGCACCAGGTGCCATATCTGTGGCCAATTATCTTGTTTTAAATGAGGTGGCATTATGCAGACAGCTAAATCAGTTGTTATAACTTGTGCTGGTATTGGTTCACGGTTAGGGTTGGGAACCACCAAGGCACTTATAGATATCAATGGCAAGACCCTTATTCATTGGCAGCTTGATTTATTCAAGGATGTGGAAGATATTCGCATTGTTGTAGGCTTTGAGGCCAACCGGGTTATTGATGAAGTGCGGAAATATCGCCCAGATGCCATTTTTGTCTACAATCACGATTATTTCAATACAAAGACGGGTACTTCTTACTATTTGGGGGCCAAGGATGGTAACGAATATGCCTTGGAATATGATGGGGATTTGTTGGTTCATCCTGACGATGTGCAAATGCTTCTGGAAAAAGAAGGAGAATGGGTTGCGTACGCCGACAAGCGGTCAGAGGATGCGGTGTATCTGTCCTTGAATGAGAAGGGGGAAGTAACTGGCTTCTCCCGTGAACATGGAGATTATGAATGGACAGGGCCGTGCTGTCTGCACCGGGACAGAATACAATACACGTCTGGGAATGTGTTTAATGTATTGGAACCTTATATCCCGCTTCCGGGGGTTAAGGTTAGAGCATGTGATATTGATACTTATGGGGATTATCAGCGGGCTATTGAGTTTATTAAAGGTTGGAAATAAAAGATTGGCTTTTAAAAATAGAGGCAGGTGAGATAGATGGTAAAGGTTATAACCTATGGTACCTATGATTTGCTTCATTATGGTCATAGGAGACTTCTGGAGAGAGCTAAGGCTTTGGGAGATTATCTTATTGTGGGAGTAACTGCTGACAGCTTTGATAAAAGTCGTGGCAAAATCAATGTGCAGCAGTCTCTTATGGAGCGGATTGAGGGGGTACGTGCAACGGGGCTGGCTGATGAAATTATCATAGAGGAATATGAGGGCCAGAAGATCGATGATATTCGCCGGTATGGTGTAGATATTTTTACCGTAGGTTCTGACTGGGTAGGGAAGTTTGATTATCTGGAGGAATACTGTCGAGTAGTATATTTGCCACGGACTGAGGGGGTTTCCAGCTCTAAAGTTCGTTCGGATAAAAGGAAAATAGCTATAAAAATCATTGAAGATAAAGGTATTGGTAGCAAATTTGCCAGAGAAAGTACCTTTGTAAATGGTGTAGATGTATTATCTTCAGATTCTTGGGAGAAGGAAGATGCTATTTATCTTCTATCCATGCCGGAACGTCATTATGAGTTGATTAAGAAAGCAATAAATGAAGGGAAACATGTACTTTGCGAATCGCCTCTTACCATGAATGAATCTCAATGTGTGGAATTATTTGATTTGGCCCATAAAAGAAATGTGGTGCTGATGGATGCCATAAAGACGGCTTATGGTACAGCGTATAATCGTTTGTTATTACTTGTAAAATCTGGTGCTATTGGTAAGGTTATTTCTGTAGATGCCACATGTACCAGTTTGATGGGGAATTATGATTCCAAAAAACTTAAAGGTGTTTGGAGCAGTATTACAGCTTGGGGACCAACGGCACTTCTGCCTGTATTTCAGATATTAGGGACTGATTATACTGATAAGTTTATAGCTTCAAAGTACATTGATGAGGATAAAAACTTTGATGGATTTACCAAAATAGATTTTGTCTATCCTGGAGCTGTGGCATCGGTGAAAATTGCGAAGGCGGCAAAATCCGAGGGTAGTATGGTAATTACTGGTACTCAAGGGTATATCTACGTGCCGTCTCCTTGGTGGAAAACTGATTATTTTGAGATAAAGTATGAGGATCAAAATAAAAATAAAAGGTTTTTCTATCAGTTGGAGGGCGAAGGTATCAGATATGAATTGGTAGCCTTTAGTAAGGCTATTGAATCTGGTATAAATAATAGCTATGTCAGCGAGGATATTTCCGTGGCTATAGCTAAGGTTATGGAAGACTGGGCTGCAAAGAAGGTAAGAGAAATATGACGCATGGAAGCAATAAAAATAGTATATTACGAAAAATTGATAATCTGTCATTGGCAGCAAAGGCATTATTGAGTGCTGGTGATGTTAACATTGCTTTGGATAGCATGGCCGATGAGGTGATTGGTATTGGTGAGTTGCTGGTGGAATACGGTAATCTGGGAGCAGATTTAATAGCTGTTCTGGAAGATTTGGTTGCCAATATCGAAAAAATACGGTTAGCTAATGAAGTTGACAAGCCTCTTCGTATGCCTGTTGATATGATGCTGGCTAAGCTGGTACGGGTAAGAAATATACTTGAAGAAAAGCTGCCTGCTGGCAAGAAATTAGTATATTTCCTGCCCTATAAAGCCTCTATGTGGGACAGTCTCGAAAGCGTTTGGGAGAAAGCAAATAAAGATGAGAAATGCGACGCGATAGTAATGCCAATACCCTATTGTGACCGCAATCCTGATGGCACTGCGAGAGAATGGCATTGGGAGGGAAATGAATTTCCTGAATATGTGCCTATAACGAAATACCAAGATGTGGATTTGGCGGCGGTACATCCCGACCAAATATATATTCATAACCCCTATGATGGTTATAATTTAGTCACTTCAGTGGCACCTGAATATTACAGTGATAAATTAAAGCAGTGTACTGACCAACTGGTATATATTCCTTACTTTGTGTCCGATGAGAATGGAGCTACACCAAAGTGGGCAGAAACCCATGCCAGAATGCCGGTGTATGTTAATGCGGATATTATAGTTCAGCAGTCAGAAAAAATGCGGAAAATATATATTCAAGCATTAGTTAATCTTTACGGAGAGAATACCCGCCATATTTGGGAACAGAAGATAAAGGGCTGGGGCTCTCCAAAGCTTGACAAGGTTCGCCATACCAAGCTGGAGGATCAGAATGTTCCAGAAGAATGGCTGCACAAAATAAAGAAGGCCGATGGTACATGGAAAAAAGTCATCATGTACGGCAGCGGCTTGGGAGAAATGCTAAAGTCAGAAGAAAAGCTTTTGGATAAAATAGAAAATGTATTGGATTATTTTAAGGGTAAAACAGATGATGTAATGCTGCTATGGCGCCCGCATCCACTAATACCGGCTACCTTAGATTCTATGCGTCCAGACCTTTCAACCAGATATGCTGGTATCGTGGAAAACTTCAAGAAAGCTGACTGGGGTATTTTTGATGACACCCCGGACCTGAACCGCTCCATCGCTATTTGTAATGCATACTACGGTGATGACAGCAGCGTCATCCAACTTTTCCAGGGAGCAGAAAAGCCTGTGATGATTGAAGATGTAGAAATAATGAATTAGGAGTCGCTTTAAAATCACAAAATGGTAGAAGCGAAGTTGAGATAGAAAACTATCAAATGTTTTCATCTTGGGGGTGGGTTAATGTTAAGGGATTATTTTGGAGAAAGCAAGAATATAGAATTCAAACGGGAGATTCCGGCAAGACATGATAAACTTCTAAAAGATATCATTGCGTTTGCGAATACAAATGGTGGTAAATGTATAATAGGAATAGACGATAAGACTTTGGAAGTAGTAGGTATTGGAGAACGGAGCCCTTTTAAGATGTCTGATACCATTTCTACTATGATATCGGATGCGTGTACTCCATATATAGAACATGACATTTATCCTGCTACAGTTGAAGATAAAACAGTCGTAGTGATTGATGTATTTCCAGGTAAACACAGACCATATTATATTGTGTCCAAAGGTAAAGAATGTTCAACTTATATTAGAGTAAATGGTACAAGTAGATTGGCTGATCAGATTACTTTAAAAGAGTTGGAGCTACAGGGAAATAATTTATCGTATGATTGTATGGTGGAAATAGGAGCCGATTTTGACGAAGATATGGCACTTGATTTTTGTCGCAAAGCCAACGAGATTGCACTCGCTAATTGTAAAAACGATGATGAGAAGATGAATGTTAAGGATATGACGATCGGTAAATTGGAAGATATGGGGATTGTTTGCAGAAACGGTAACTCACTAGCTCCTACGAATGCTTTTATGTTGCTTACAAGTAATAAATCAAGATTTGCCAAAACTCAGTGTGCGTTATTTAAGGGGAATAATCGGGATGTTTTTCTTGATAAGAAGGAATTTGATGGTCCTATCTATGAACAACTGACCAATGCGTATAATTTTGTTTTAAGACATATTAATATGGGCGCTCAAGTAGATGGATTATTTCGGGAAGATATTTATGAATTGCCATTAAAATCAATAAGAGAATTGTTGGCAAATGCTATTATTCATAGAAGTTATTTAATTGATTCAAAAATTCAAGTATCTATTTTTGATGACAGACTGGAAGTCGTTTCTCCAGGAATGCTTTACGGAGGAATGGATTTTGATACTATGAAAGCTGGTAGATCTAAATGTCGTAATCAGGCAATTGCAGATATTTTCCAATATATGAAGATAGTAGAAGCATGGGGGACCGGTATTCCAAGAATGATAGCTGCTTGTAAACAATATAAACTGCCTGATCCGTTATTCGAAGAGTTTGGAGACGGAATTAAGGTTACTTTGTATAGGCAACAAGCGAACAAGCGAACAAGCAAACAAGCGAACAAGCGAACAAGCGAACAAGCGAACAAAAAAACCAATAAACATATAGATGTTATTATGCGCTATATGGCAGAAACAGGTGAGGCAACCACGGCTGAAATTGCAGCAAGACTAGGCTTGAGTCCTGCGAGAACGCGAGCTATTCTTGCCCAAATAGAAGAAATAGAGGCTGTGGGGGCTACTAATGCTAGAAGGTACAGACTGAAATAGACACCAGTCGACAATTTAAGGGGGATGAGCGTATCAAGGCCAAAGGTGCTACCATGGTTATTTATGAACCGACCTTGGAGCATGGCACTACCTTCTTTGGAAGTAAGGTTATTCAGAACGGTACGATTATGGATATGGTTGTATATTATCGGTTTATGAGAAGATAAAGGCAAGATTGTCGGCGGAAAATGTTTGTATTTCTGATACTACCGTTAGGCCAAGGAAGGACATGTATTTATTTGATTATGATGCTGTAAATGAAGCAGTATTAAATGCATTGGTACATAATGATTGGACTGTTACGGAACCATAAATTTCTTTCTTTAGTGATAGAATGGAAATATTGTCTTATGGTGGTCTTCCTAATGGTATGGCAATGGAAGATTTTTATGAAGGGATCAGCCATCCAAGAAATTCTACATTAATGAGAGTATTCTTGAATATTGGTTTGACTGAACACACCGGACATGGTGTTCCTACAATCATTAGGAAATATGGTAAGGGAGCATTTGAAATTTCAGACAACTATATCAAATGTAAAATACCTTTCGATGAGAAAGTATTAGAATTGAGTAATAAAAATGTCGGTATAAATGTCGGTATAAATGTCGGTTTAAATAAGACAGAAAAAACAATATTAGGTTTATTGTTGGTGAATCCAGATGAGACAGCGGATGATTTGTCTGTTAAAGTCGGAGTTACAAAGAGAACCATAGAACGTTCCTTGGCAAGTTTACGGGAGAAAGGAAGAATCGAGCGAATAGGATCGAAGAAAAGTGGAAGTCGGGTTGTAATAAAATAATTTTTTTATTTTGCTCCTGAAGTCGGCAAGAAATAATGGAGTACCTGAGTTTAACGGATAGAAAACATTTTTTTAGATATTATTTAAATTTAGATATTATTTAAAACCGTTACTGGTATCTGAGAAATCACACAGAACGATTCCAGATAAAAACTAAGAGTAGAATACAGAAATATGTGGCAGATAAGACCTATAAAACTTAATCCGCCCAAATTGCGGATTAAGTGGCGTATTAGAGGCAAAATGCCGGTGATGTATCCTCAATTGGCAGAAATACTGTACTCAATCAGGTTTCTTTATTGCTTTTATTTGAAAGTCAAGAGAAAAAAACAGAGATAATTGTTGGCGGTGAAATTGACGGTAAAATGGCGGTGATTGGCGGTGATATTCATGAACAAATTTTGGAAGTAATTAAGTATGATAATACCATGTCCGCCTCTCAAATTGCTCAGACAATAAAAAGCTCTAAGAGAACCGTGGAAAGAATTATCAAAAAGTTGCGTGATGAAGGCGTTATTGAACGATGTGGCCCAGCACGTGGAGGTTATTGGGAGATAAAGAAATAGTATTATTGCTGCTGCACGAGGTGCGGCAGCTTTCTTTTGTCATAATTATATTTACTGGTAAGAAATTATTCATTTATATTCATTTTTGCAGGATTCCGTTGGGCGATAATAGAATTGTATAACATGAGGGCTTTGTATATTCAGATTTAAATAGACATTATCCGATAGACTAGATGTAAGATGCGGCGTTCTAAACTAAACGAGTTACCAAGAAGTGAAACAATAAGCAGATTCGAACTGGGACATGAATCATTACAGGAATCGTTTTTTAAAGAATTAGGTGTGAATGTAATATGGGTTGAAGAGTTTGATGAAATACCAAATATTATAAAGCGAATTAAAGCGCATTGTGAAAGTTTTTAAGGAAAAACTAATATACTATTTAATAATAACAAAATACATAAATGGAAAATAAAATACTATATAGAGGAGCGGAGATAATACTAAAGAATATATTTGATAACAGCGTTATTGAAATTATCCTTCGGACCAGATTCAAGAGTAAGCAACTCTCAGATATGCTTGACAATTTTCACAGTATCATGTTTTCAGGGAATCTAGTTTTGTAAATAATATAAAAACGTAAAAAATAAGTTTTGTAGACAAGGCAGATTTCTTGCTTGCAAAACTTACTATTATGAGGGGAAAATGGACATATTTGTTAGTTATTCATTTAAAGACAAAATCCTTCCTATGGAAATTTTTTCTGAAACTGCTAATGACAAGTTGATTTTTCTTAGGGAATGTCATATCCCGGTATTATGGAAATGGCTAGCTAAGGAAAAAATAATTAAATCAGATTGTTTGGTTTGTATTGTTACCAGAAATACAATTTATAGCGGAAATATTGAATGGGAGATCAATACCGCAATAACTAATGGGAAAACTATTTTTTATTATATACATGAGCTGAATGCTGTAATCCCTGACATACTATTAAAAAACGGGGTAGTGATTAGAACTCGAGACATATACAACGCGGTAAAGAAATATAATGATGAAAATATAACTAACACTCTTTTAAGTGGAAAATCAATTTTTGATGTTGATGATAAAAAGAAATTTGAGTTTTTATTTGAACAATATAAAATTATAGTTAATACAGTAGAAACGCTAAGCAAACGAAGACAGAATATGCATAATTTTTTTGTGATTATAAACGGTGGATTATTCTCTGGATTTGGTATCGTTGCAAAAAATATTTCGGATTTTCACAACATTTCACGTGGGACCGCTTGCATTATTGTTTTTATATCATTAGTTGGGTACATGTCATCATATTCATGGGAAAAGCAGATAGTATCATATCGGCAGTTAAGTAGCGGCAAGTTTAAGATTATAAATAAAATGGAAGAATGGTTACCAGCGGCAATTTTTACGGCAGAGTGGCAGGCTTTGAGAGAGGGAAAGGATAAGAAAGTATATTTATCATTTACAGTAAATGAACAAAATATACCGAATATATTAATGATTATATATACGATATTTGTCGTTATTGGGTGTTTGTATATTTTTTTGGGGGAGTTTTTAGCATGATTAACATTTTTATCCCACATCGTTGGAAAACAGAGGATTTTGGAAAAATAAATGAGTTACTTAGCAAAACAAAATATGATGTAAGAGATTATTCTGTTCCGGAACAGAAACAACTTGAATATATTGATAGACGGTATAATGTAGATCCTCAAATTCAATCAAAAATTAAGTGGTCCTCTGTTATTGTGTGCTCTAATAGACCTGCTTTATCAGGGGGGATGGCTATTGAGGAAATAAAATTTGCTCACTCTTTGAATAAGCCTATCGTTGCAGTGAGGATAACGCAATACGATAACAGTGAATTGAATGAGCTTAAGGTGCCAGTTATTCCGTGTCGGAAGGACTCTCTAGAAGCTTGGATTAATGCTAATTTATAATGAGGAGTTACCTGTTTTGTTATAACAATTGAAAGAGTTAATGGCTGAAGAAAAGCAATGAACGATCTATTTTTTCTCTAATTAACTTAGGCACCAACATAGGCACTAACTTAGACACCAGTGACAAAGATAATTATTGCTAAAGTTTCTACTATGCTAGGATGGTAGGTTTTGGAGATGATGCTGGTTAGGGATTTCCGACTATATTGAAAACATGGAAGGATAATGGGTGGGTAGAACCCAAATTGGTAGAAAATGCCGTACTCGATCAGGTTTCTTTATTGCTTTCATTTGAAAAGCAAGATAAAAAATCGGTGATAAAAAATCGGTGATAAAAAATCGGCGATAAAAAATCGGCGATAAAAAATCGGCGATAAAATTTCCAAGATAGAGAATAATATAGCCAAGATTAGGGCTTTTCTCATGCGACATGCTGAAATGAGGACGAGAGACATTGCGGAGCATATTGGCTTGGTAGTGTTCAGAACCCGGGAGCTCTTGGGAATGATGATGTTGTTGAAACTGTAGGTGGCAATAAGAATAGAAGATATAGGTTGAAATGACTTAAAGCTTCATTAGGTTGCCCCCGATGATATAAATGTCGCTTAAGATGTCACCCAAAGAAATGGATAGGGAAAATATTCTGTAGCTATTTTGAAGTTTTAATACCATTTATGATAGGTTTGAAAATTCATGATATAACTCAGTATGAAGAGTTTATCAGAGGCAGAAATTCGGAACCATTTATTAAATTTGCCCTGTATGGAGGAGCAGACAGGTACTGTCATATATTTCTTTCAACGGGAGAGAGTTTTGATGAGTCTAACGGCGATATGGTAAAGGTTTCATTAAAGGAAAGATTTGATGAGCTATATAAATACTTGTTTACAGCACAGCAACAAAAGTTTGAAAATATGTATGGAATAACGATTGGTGATGTTAAATTTACTACAAGATGGAAAGATATGATTATGCGTGTGATGAACTTTATGGAAACTATGAATAATTTGAATGTGAATAGTCAGTAAACAAGTTGCTTAATGGGAAAATAATGCAAACTATCGTCTAAAATAATAAAAAGGGAGATGGGAGCGTATGGAGATTCATCATCTATTTATGATGGGTAATAATTTGCCAAACAGCTAATGAAAGTTGAGAAAATGGATTTAAAGTATGCGTTGATAAAAAATGGTAGTCCGGTTTTTACGCCCCCTAATATAATAACTTAGTATAAAGTTCAATAGTAGAATTCATTTAGTGAAGGTATCAGATATGAACTGGTGGCCTTTAGCAAGGCTATAGAGTCCGGTGCTAACAACAGCTATGTACATTGGATTCAATGCGTCCGGAGTTGGCTGACCGTTACGCCAAAATTGTGGACGACTATAAAAAGGCTGACTGGGGGATGTTTGATGAGGCCACGGACTTAAACCGTTCCATAGCCATTTGCGATGCCTATTATGGCGATGACAGTAGCGTTATCCAGCTTTTTCAGGGGGCGGATAAGCCAGTGATGGTGGAGGATGTGGAGATAAGGAATTGAAAGGAAAGAAAGATGGAAGTAAAAGGCACATACTCGGTAGAAGGATTACAGCCTGATGTTCATAAGAAGGTATGTAACTTCTTTAAAGCATTGGATAATTTAAAGACCATAAAAGGGAAGATGCCTCCATATGACGCTATTACAGAGGCGGGAATGGTGTCCTTGTTTGAGATATGCTTTGAACAGGCATGGAAGGCTATGAAAGAGCGGCTGGAGTTTAATGGTTATGGAGAACGAAAATTGGGTTCCCCAAATGCAATAATTAAGCTAGCCTATCAGGCTGAAATGATTGATGATGAGGATATATGGAGTGAGGCATTGAAGGCACGCAATAATGTAGTGCATTCTTATAGTGATGAGATTGCCTTGTCCATAATCAAAGATACCCAAGATAAATTTATTGTTATGTTTGAAAAACTGCGTCAAGAGTTGATTGATAATTGGTTGTGAGGTGCTGGCAATGAATTTGCCTGAAAAGCTTAGGGATAAAATCATAGAGCTTGCCAAGAAATATGGAATAAAAAAGGTAATTTTATTTGGCAGCCGCGCCAGAGGGGATAATTGGGAACGTAGTGATATTGATTTGGCTATATCTGGTGGGGATAGAGTACGATTTACACTGGATGTGGATGAAATAGAAATAGTTCCTACGCTTTTGATGTTTGATGTGGTGGATTTGGATGGCCCTTGTAATGAGGAATTGCTAGAGTCAATAAAGCAAGATGGGGTTGTGCTATACGAAGAATGATTAGTGCATGGATACGCTGGAGAACATCATGTTTTAGATAATACAGTCATTATTCGATAGACTAGATGTAGGATGGATGTTTGGGTAACAATATATGGTGAGTATATGAGAGATTATGAAAATATGAAAATAGCCGTAGCCGGCACAGGATATGTGGGCTTGTCCATGGCGGTATTATTATCTCAGCATCATGATGTGGTAGCTGTGGATGTGGTGGAAGATAAAGTAAGGAAACTAAATAGTAAGGTATCCCCTATTCAGGATGAGTATATTGAAAAATATTTGAAGGATAAGCCTCTTAGATTATCAGCTACATTGGATGGAGCCAGTGCGTATAAAGAGGCTGATTTTGTTGTGATTGCAACACCAACAAATTATGACCCGATAACCCAGCATTTTGACTGTTCATCAGTGGAGGCCGTTATTGAACTGGTTTTAAAAAATAGTGACACCGCGGTGATGGTGATAAAGAGTACAATTCCTGTAGGCTATACAGCACGAATAAGGGAAAAGTTCGGAACCGATAGAATCATTTTTTCTCCGGAATTTCTGCGGGAATCCAAGGCATTATATGATAACCTCTATCCTTCTCGTATTATTGTGGGCTGCGATGACAGCAGCAGAGTGTGGGCAGAAATATTTGCCAGACTATTGCAAGATGGGGCGGAGAAAGAAAATATAGATACATTATTTATGGGATTTGCTGAGGCAGAAGCAGTAAAACTTTTCGCCAATACATATTTGGCACTGCGGGTTTCATATTTTAATGAATTGGATACTTATGCGGAGATGAAAGGTTTAACTACAAAGGATATAATTCAGGGGATTGGATTAGATCCGCGTATTGGTACTCACTATAATAACCCTTCCTTCGGATATGGCGGCTACTGTCTGCCAAAGGATACTAAGCAGCTTTTGGCGAATTATTCAGATGTACCTCAGAATATGATAAGTGCCATCGTGGAAAGTAATCGTACAAGAAAAGATTTTATTGCCGATCAGGTACTCAAAAGGGCTGGATATTACGATTATTATAGTAATGGTGATTATAGTAGTGCCTCAGAAAAAGAATGCATAATTGGTGTTTATCGGCTTACCATGAAAAGCCACTCAGATAATTTCCGACAGTCGGCAATTCAGGGGATAATGAAGCGTATTAAGGCCAAAGGGGCTACTGTGGTTATCTATGAACCAACCCTGGAGGCTGGTACTACATTCTTTGGAAGCAAAGTAATTGGTAATCTTGATGAGTTTAAGGATATGTGTCATTGTATCATTGCAAATAGGTTTGATAAATGCTTGAGTGATGTGACAGATAAGGTATATACACGGGATTTGTTTGGGAGAGATTGAAGAGTATTGGACATAATATATATTGTGGAAGGTGATAGCTATGACAGTGACAAATGAATTAGACTCTATGTGTGGTATTTCTGATGAAGAGTTAACACATCGCTTTAAAGAGTCTATCAGAATAGATGACGAAGTAAGAAAAATAAAAGGCCTTCCTGTGGCAAGATATGATGATGAAACCCAAAGGGCATATTTAGAATATCCTGATGGGAGGCGCGAATATGTCGGAGAATAATACCATAAAATTACCAGAGGTGGTAGTATTTGCTGGCCCTAACGGAAGTGGCAAAACAACAATAACGCGTATGGCTAAGGTGGTTGGCGAGTATATTAACGCTGATGATATAAAAAGGACAACATTGTGTTCAGATCTGGAGGCAGCAATTAAAGCAGAAGAGTTGCGCGAGAAGATGATTGCTGAACAAAAGAATTTTACATTTGAAACTGTTTTATCAACAGAACGTAACTTACTGTTGTTAAGAAAAGCTAAGGAAAAAGGATACTTTGTTCGTGGTATATATGTTTTGACATCGAATGTTAATATTAATGTTGCTAGAGTAAGTGCAAGGGAAGCTCTGGGGGGCCATGGGGTACCTGAGGATAAAATCAGGTCGAGGTACATTAAGGCACTCAATTTGATTCCTAAGTTGGTGGATATATGTGATATATTACACATTTATGATAATACCAAGGACCCATTTAGAATATTCAAAAAAAGAAAAGATATTTTTTATAGATGGTATAATAAGTACTGGAGTAATGATGATATAACTCGGTTGACTGGTATAAGTGCTTTTCAGGCGTAAGTTAATTATCTAGCTGCTATGTATCAGATAGTGAATGGTGGAAAAGTTTTAAATCGGCTTTTGACTTGGTTGTGGAAGCTGGTAGTGGTTTGGATTTAAAAGCGTTTCTGGATTCATTAGAGTTGCAACATACTATCAAAAAGCACAATGGAAATGATTTTTATGCGAGTAAATATTTAAATCGATTTTTTGATTTTTCTATTTCGCAGCCATCACTGGTCATGAATGAGTTCTACAACTCGCTAAAAGTTCTTATCAAATGCAATGTTCAGGGATTATGCTGCTAAAACAGCAATAGATATGTATAAGTTTAGTATGAGAGATATTACTAGGTATATTCACACCATACGGACAATAATTCCCGATATATATCAGGAACATGCTCAAGATCTCTGTTTTTATTTTGAGGTTTTGATACCTTTTATGATGGGCTTGAAAATGTATGATATAAACTTATATGGAGATTTTATTAAAGGTAGAAATTCGGAGCCTTTTATTAAATTTGCTATATATGGAGGACCGGACAGGTACTGTCATGTATTTCTTTCACAGGGAGAGAGTTTTGGTGACTCTAACGGCGATATGGTAAAGGTTTCGTTAAGGGAAAGATTTGATGAACTATATAAATTCTTGTTTATAGCACAGCAGCATAAGTTTGAGAATATGTATGGAATAACGATTGGTGATGTTAAATTTACTACAAGATGGAAAGATAAGATTATGCGTGTGATGACCTTTATGGAAGCTATGAATAATTTGAATGTTAAGTTTTAGAGCAAATTTGAGATAAGTGGAGGGATATTTTTTGAAACATTTGGTTATAATAGGGGTAGGTGGCTTCGCTAGAGAAGTGTTTCGATATTCGATGGCGTCACGTGGGTATGGAGAAGAGTGGATTTTAAAGGGTTTTTTAGATGGCGATGTTGTGCTTCCTGATTATGAATATGAAAAATTAGAATTGCCTCTTTTGGGAAACGTTGATGATTATGAGTTACAGCCTGATGACGTTTTTATTTGCGCTATTGCAGATTCACTAGTAAGAAAGAGGCTAACAGATAAAATTCGCCAAAAAGGGGGACATTTTATAAATATCATTAGTACGTCAGCTATTATTCATGGAAATGTAAGGATGGGAGAAGGAAATATTGTTTGTCCATTTGTAAACATTAATGATCGTTCAGTTGTTGGTGATTTCGTTATTTTTAATGTGAGATCGGGTATAGGACATGATAGTCAAGTTGGCAGCTATACCAGTTTTATGGGGGGAGCCGGTTTGTGTGGTTATGCCAAAATAGGAAAAAATAGCTTTATGGCTACTTATTCTGTTGCACTTCCTCATAGTCAGATTGGAGACGGTTGCTACATAGGGGCAGGTAGTATAGTTTTTAAAAGGGTTAAGGATGGCCAAAAAGTGTTTGGTAATCCGGCAATGCCTATATGAGGGAGGAATAATATTGCAAGGAAAAATAGCTGGTATACATGTAGAGTCTTTGGCGACAACGGTTATGCGTCAGCGTATTCCTGTAGAAGAGAGATGTGTTAATCTTTTGCCAGAGAAAAAAATAAAGAGGTTGGCGAATGGCACAGGATTTGCAGCTTTTAGTATTGCACCAGATGGTGTTTGTGCCTCGGATTTTTGTGTACATGCAGCTAAGAAACTTATGGAAGTGGGAGCTCTTCACCCAGAAGATATTGGGGCAGTCATCTTTGTTACACAGACACCTGATTATACAATTCCAGCAACTAGCCATATAATACAGGATCGGCTTGGATTACCTAAAACACTATTGGCATTTGATGTAAATCAAAGTTGTGCGGGATTTGTTTATGGAATATATATTGCTGCTTCATTACTATCGAATCTAGGCAAGAAAGTACTGTTATGCTTTGGCGATACAACATCAAGGAAAGCGTTTCCTGGTGAGTTAACATTTATGTCAATTATTGGTGATGGCGGCGGCGTAGCAGTTGTAGAAAAAAGAAAATCAAGTAGCGAGTGTTTATATAGTTTCCACACTTATGGTGAACGATATCAGGCAATTATTGAAGTGCGTGGAGGAGAGAGAAAAAAGAAAAATTATGGTATTGATGGATTAATGGTACAGGAAAAGGAAAACTATTCTAAAATGGATGGTATGGGGGTGATGGATTTTACTTTAAACGAAGTGCCAGATGATATTAATTCGTTGTTTCGGTTTGCTAATATAACGAGAGACGATGTTGAGATTGCGTTATTTCATCAGGCAAATCGGATGATAGTGGAGAATCTTGCAGTCAAATTAGGGTTACCAATAGAACGAGTGCCATTTCGTTGTGGTATGATTGGTAATACGGATATGGCGTCAATACCAGTTTGTATTACAGAATTAAAACGACTTGGTGAATGGAAACCATACCACAAGGTGTTGCTATCTGGATTTGGTGCTGGACTTGCAGTAGCCTCTATGTTAATAGATTTTAGTGATATGATGGTTATGGAGACGAGTTATTTATGAGCGATATAACATATAATTATGTCAATAAGAATTTTATTGTTGTTGGAGCATCATCTGGTATTGGTCGACAGATAGCCAAAGAATTGGCAATGTCTGATGCTCGAGTGCTCGCTGTAGCACGAAGTGAAGAGCGACTTAATGAACTGCACAATGAGTATCCTGATAATGTTACCATAGGTTGTCTGGATGTTTTAGTAGCAGGAGCTGATGAGTGGAGTAATATTTTAGGTTCTTTTGTGAATAAATATGGTAAAATTAATGGTGCTGTCTATACAGCGGGAATTACAGGTATGACACCGTTGAGATCTTTTGATGATATACTGGCAAAAAAAATATTAAATACAAGTTTTTGGGGGATGATAAATTTTCTTAAGATAGCTACAAAAAAAAAATATACAGAAAAAGGTGCATCGTACGTACTATTTTCATCTACAGCAGCTTATATTGGTAATAAAGGTCAATTTGCTTATTCTGCTGCTAAGTCAGCTGTTAAGACAGTTATACGTACATTCGCCAAGGAATTTGCTAGTATACCATACAGATTTAACAGTGTAAGTCCTGGTTGGGTAGAAAGTGAGATGACAGAGGAGTTTAAGAAAGATAATGGTGGTATTGCACAAAGTGTAGTTGACGCACATCCCCTAGGTTTAGGGCATCCTGAAGATGTAAGTGGTATGGTGTTGTTTTTGTTGAGTGACTCAGCCAGATGGATAACTGGAACTGATTGCGTGGTTGATGGAGGATGCCTTTTAGGAAGAGATTAAAATTATCGATAGAAAAGGAATGAAGTAACATGAATGAACAAGATTTTATTGAGAAAATAGTAGAAATAATGGATACTGAAGATGATGTGAGAATGGATTCAGTTCTGGCAAATTTTGAGGATTGGGATTCATTGAGTTTGGTTTCTTTTTTGGCTTTTTGCTCGACTTTATCTGAAAATAAAGTTACTCCTACTCAAGTGAGGGAGGCAAAGACAGTACAAAATCTTTTTGATTTAGCTTTTGGAAAGTGAGTTATTATACGATATGAAGAGGCGACTTTCTAATTTAAGCATATCTCACATATCGTCAGGCTTACCGGAACGGACTATTTCGATGTTCGAATATGGCATAGATTTTGGCGATGATGAAGTCAAGCGTATAATAAAGTCAACTGGAGTAGAAAGTGTTCACATGGCTGAAAAAGATATGTGTACATCAGATTATTTAGTTGCTATTGCAAAGCGTCTGATGAAAGAGTGTGGTTCTTCAGGAAAAGATTTCGATGGTTTGGTATTGGTGACTCAAACACCTGACTATATTCTTCCTGCAACTAGTTGTATAATGCAACATCGTTTAGGATTACCTAATAGTGCTGTGACATTTGACATTAATTATGGATGTTCTGGTTATATTTATGGCTTATATCAGGCATCTTTATTGGTATCATCTGGTAGTTGCAAAAAAGTATTAGTTTGTGTAGGCGAAACGAATATCCGCACTATTCATCCAATGGATAGGGCAAATCGTATGGTGCTTGGAGATGGTTTTTCAGTTACTATAGTCGAACAAGGTAAGAATGAGTTAATGTTCCAGATTCATTCTGACGGAAGCGGATATTCATATCTAATTATGGAAGCTGGTGGTTTTAGGTTACCGGTATCTACAGAAACTGCCAAGCCAGTGCAGGATGTTTATGGACATAATCGTTGGCCAGAATACCTATATATGGATGGAATGGAGATAATGAATTTTGCTTTGAGTCGGGTCCCGCTATTAGTAGAAGAAATGCTGGCAGATGTGGGGTGGAGCAAAGAGCAGGTAGGGTTGTTTGCCATGCATCAGGCGAATCAGCTTATTATTCAGTTTTTAGCGAAACGTTTGAAAGTTTCCAAAGAACGTATGCCAGTTTCTTTGAAATATACAGGAAATACAGTATCGGCTTCAATTCCTTTGTTATTAACCAATGTAAAAGAAAATTTTTCAACAGAAAAGCTAAAAAAGACAATCCTTTGTGGTTTTGGGATAGGCCTTTCTTGGGGAGGGGTTGCAACTGATTTGTCTGATACTATAATTCATAACTCATGGGAAATATCACGAGATGAACTGGTTAAAATGAGGAGAGATATTAATGACTAACATGGAAAAATATATAAATGCTTTCAAGGAATCATTGGAGATAGATGATTCAATTATTACAGACGAACTGGCTTTTGATAGTATTCCAGAATGGGATTCGGTGGGGCATATGCGCCTAATGGCTTCTTTGGAAGACACTTTCGATATTATGTTTGAAACTGAGGATATAATGGATTTTAGTTCATTAGGAAAAGGTAAGGAAATATTGAAAAAGTATAATGTAGATTTGTAATTGGTGGAGAATAATTATGATTTTTGATCAATTAGAGCGTTTTGGTGATAACACGGCCGTAATTGATTGTGCTGAAAAGAGATGGTCGTTTATAGACTTAGTTGATCAATCAGATAAGATTGCAGACTATATGGATTCAAGAACGTTGATGTTTATTCTTTCTAAAAACCATATTCAAGTAGTGGCAGCTTATGTCGGGGCACTTAGAAAAGGAGTTGTGCCACTACTTTTGAGTGCAGACATTCAGATAGAATTGCTGAATAATTTGGTTGATATTTACAAACCGCAATATATTTGGGGGGAGAAAAACAGTGTAGAGTTGGCTGGAAATATCATATTCTCTAATGATGAATATCAACTGTTGCAAACAGAATTTCAACCTTTCGATATTCATGAGAACTTGGCAGTTTTATTATCGACGTCAGGTACTACTGGCAGTCCTAAATTGGTAAGGCAATCAGTAAAAAATATAGAATCAAATACTACTGCAATTATAAATTATTTAAAATTAACACCTAAAGATCGGGCAATTACAACGTTGCCACTTTATTATACTTACGGATTATCAATTTTACAGACACAACTTGTTTCTGGTGGCAGTATTGTCTTAACAGAGGCATCGATTTTTGAACGTAAATTTTGGGATTTATTAATAAAATATGAAGTTACTAACTTCGGTGGTGTTCCATATACTTATGAAATGCTAAAAAGATTGAGGTTTTCTCGTATGGAAATTCCATCGTTAAGGTTCATTACTCAAGCTGGTGGTAAGTTGTCTCCTGATATATCAGCTGATTTTGCGCGTGTTTGTGCCCAAAAAGGAATAGCATATATTACCATGTATGGTGCTAGTGAGGCTACGGCAAGAATGAGCTATTTGCCAGCCGATAAGGCAGAAGAAAAAGCTGGAAGCATTGGCATTGCAATACCAGGAGGACGTTTTGAGCTTGAAGATGTTGAGGGAAATATCGTAACATCGTTTGGTGATAATGGTGAACTTGTGTATTATGGTGACAATGTTACTATGGGGTATGCTGTGTGTAGGGAAGATTTACTAAAGGGCGATGAAAATAAAGGTATACTTCATACAGGTGATATAGCGTTTAAAGATGAAGATGGGTATTTTTATATTACAGGCCGTAAAAAAAGATTTTTAAAGATATTTGGAAATCGAGTCAGCCTTGATTCTGTAGAAGATTATCTGAAGAGTAAGGGGTATTTATCTTGTGCTTGTGCTGGTGTGGATGATAAATTGACAGTTTACTCTGAGGATAAAATAGATGCAAAGGAAGTGTGTGGACTACTTAGCGAATACACGCATATACACTCATCAGCTTTTTCTGTGAAATTCGTCAGTGAGATTCCCAGAAATAATGCAGGCAAAATTCTTTATGAAAAACTTAAGGATATGAAGTTATGAAGCAATGGAAGAATACAGTTTTTTTGCGTAATGCTGATAGGTATTCGGAAATTCCCCGTGACACTGTGCGTTTAGCTATTGTGCCGGAACAACAGGAATTAGCTGAATATCTACGTCAACACGGTTGGTTTATGATTGATAGGACTATGCAAGCAACAATTTCCTTGAAGAAGTCCATAGATTTTCATAGATTTTGTCGTATACCTGTAGAAAAAAAAGATGCGCTTACACCACGGATTTACGAGATATCTGAAGCAGCGTTTTTATGGGATACACGTTTCTATACTCAGAGTTATCCTTTAGTAGAAGATATTTGTCAGCAAATAATATCATATGTGGATTTAGTGCAATCATATTATGTATGTTGTTTTAAAGATGAGATTGCCGGTTTTTTGGAAGTGGTTCCTGATAGGGATAAGCCAAATACAAGTGCGGAGATTAGGTTGGCAGCAGTGGATGAAAAGTATAGACCGGCAGGAGTGGCACTGTCTATGTATGCTGGAGTGGCAGAGGTTTGTCGTGAAAAAGGAATACAGAAACTATGGGGGCGTATATCCAGTCGTAATATGTCAGTGCTTAATCTTTATGTGGCATTAGGCGCCTATTTTTCGTTGCCATTGGATATATATGTAAGGAGATGAGGTCGTGCTGGAAAAGCATTTAGAATATTTGTCCCAGGATCCATACGGTATGGCCAGGGAGGCAAAACAGGAATATTTAAGGAAATGTTTGCAGGACCTCATTATACATCATAGAGATAATTGTTCGGAATATGCCCGTGTTTTAGAGGCATTGGCGTATGATGATTCAAGTGCGAAGGAACTGGAAGATTTGCCGTTTTTGCCGGTGCAGCTTTTTAAAGAATTTGAATTGATGAGTGTGCCAAAGTCGGCAGTTGTAAAGACAATGATGTCATCTGGAACCAGTGGACAAAAACGCTCTAAGGTTTTTCTGGATAGGCCAACTGCTATGGCACAGTCAAGATGCTTATCCAATATAATGGCATCATTTATAGGGAAAAAACGATTGCCGATGATAATTCTGGATACAGAATTGGCCAAGAAGGATCCGCGGATGTTTTCGGCCAGAGGAGCGGGTATTATAGGTTTTTCATTGTTTGGCAGGGATGTTTTTTTTGCTCTTGACGATAATATGGAAATTCGCTGGAAAGATTTGCAGGAATATATAGAACGACATTCTGGTGAGCGTATTGTTTTATTTGGTTATACCTACATAATATGGCAGTATATTGTAAAAGCTATGCAAAATAAGAAAAAAAACATGGGATTAACGGATGGTACTTTATTTCATATCGGCGGATGGAAAAAATTACAGGCTGAAAGTGTAAGTGCTCAGACCTATAATCAAGCTCTTAAGGATGTATGTGGAGATATAGATATTCATAATTATTATGGTATGGCCGAACAGCTTGGCTCAGTATTTGTCGAGTGTGAAAATGGGCATATGCATTGTTCTGTTTTTTCTGACGTTATTATTCGTGATCCAAAGGATTTTCGGGCTTGTGGCATAGGGGAAGAAGGTTTAGTGGAGCTTATTTCTGTACTTCCTTCTAGTTATCCAGGTCATGTGTTGCTTACAGAAGATTGGGGACGCATTATGGGTGAGGATGATTGTCCGTGTGGCCGTAAGGGGAAATATTTTGAGTTGCAGGGACGCATAAAAAAGGCAGAAATTAGGGGGTGCAGTGATACTTATGGCCAATGAGTTGACATATTTGGCAGGGAACGTGATTCATAACGTTAAACCACTGCCCCCTTTTTGCGATGTTGTCTGCCGTTTTTTAGATGTTTTTTCTTCTGAATTATTGCATGACCAGTCATGTAAAAACTATCCAGATATTACAGCTGTAGCATTTTGGGCAAGAAAAGGCAATATAAATAAGTGGAAGGAACGCACAAATTTAAATGAGCTTCGTTTAGGACGTGGCGTAGCTTTTCATATAACACCGTCCAATATTCCCGTTCAGTTTATTTTTTCGTATATGTTTGGACTTTTGGCGGGCAATGCTAATATCGTGCGGGTTACTTCGAAAGAGTTTTCTCAGATTACACTTATTTGTGATGTATTAAATAAAGTGCTTAATATGGACGAATTCAGTGTAATCCGTTCTATGACATGTATTGTTCGTTATCCGAGAGAAAGTGACTATACAAAACAGTTTTCGGAAAAATGCCATGTCCGGCTAATATGGGGGGGAGACGAGACCATTGCTCAAATTCGACAATGTCCGTTACCACCAAGAGCGATAGAATTAGTTTTTCCTGACAGATATTCCTTGGCAATTTTATCGGCAGAGATAGTGGCTGAAGTTGGCACTAATGAACTTTGTCGATTAGCACAGAATTTTTATAATGATACTTATCTTATGGATCAGAATGCCTGCTCATCACCGCAGCTGATTGTATGGCAAGGTGAAAAAGATGCGATTGTATACGCAAAAAGAAAGTTTTGGGATGCAATAAAAAGGTTAGTGGTTGACCAATATGATTTTCCAGCAATAAAAGCAACCAGTAAGTATCTTAATTTTTGTGTTAATGCAATAAAATATCCACAAACTGGACAGCTTGTGTCATCTGATAATTATCTTTATCGTGTACAGTTGGAAAAGTTACCAGTTAATTGTGATGAACTGCGTGGTCAATTTGGGCTGTTTTATGAATACGATTCCAGGGAGCTGGCAGAGCTTTCATTAATAGTGAATGAGAAGTATCAGACTTTAACATATTACGGTGTTGATAAGGAGCTGTTGGTAAAGATGGTGTTACATAATCAATGGTTGGGAATCGACAGGATTGTGCCAATGGGCAGGGCTCTTGATATGGATTTGTTATGGGATGGGTATGATTTCATTCGTGAAATGTCAAGAATTGTGGATGTGAGGTAAATTGTAATGTTGTTGCGTGGGAAAAATGCTGTAATCACGGGCTGTAATCGAGGTATTGGCAAGGAAATATTAAAGGTATTCGCCAATAATGGGGCTAACGTATTCGCTTGTGTACGAAATGTAAATGACGATTTCTTGCAGTATGCTTTAGAATTATCTAAACAGAATTCTGTAAAAATTTTTCCGGTTGGTTTTGATCTTCTTGATGAGCGGGGAATGAAAACAGCTGTAATGGAAATTAGGGCAAAAAGAATGCCAATAGATATTTTAGTCAACAATGCTGGCGTAATGTCAGAAAATGTGCTTTTTCAAATGGACTCAATACAAAATTTAAAAAAAGGATTTGATGTAAATTTTTTTGCACAAATACATTTTACACAGTATATTTCTCGTCTTATGATGAGAAACAGCACTGGTGGCAGTATAGTTTTTATTTCTTCCATAGCAGCTCTTGATGGAGTGTCGGGCCAGTTAGGTTATGCCGGTGCAAAAGCCGCCTTGGTTGGTTCGGGGAGAACATTGGCAGCTGAGCTAGGCAGAAATAATATCCGTGTTAATATTGTTGCACCAGGTTTGATAGCTACAGATATGGGTAAAGGGTTAGATGTAAAACATGCAGAAGCTATTATAAAACGTTCTTCTTTGGGACGTTGGGGAAAATCGATAGAAGTAGCAAATACAGTTTTATTTTTAGCTTCAGATTTATCAAGTTATATAACTGGGCAGATTGTTCGCGTTGATGGCGGAAAGATTACAGGTTCAAATTTGATTGTTTAATTTTTGATTTATTTACAGCAGGTGATCTTATGGAAAAGATATTGGTTACCAAGGCGACGTTGCCAGAGTTTGATGAATTTACTAATGAGATAAAAGATATTTGGAAATCTCATTGGCTAACCAATATGGGAGTTAAACATCAAGCTTTACAAAAAGAACTGAAGGAATATTTAGAAGCAGAGAATATTGAGCTTTTTACTAATGGGCATATGGCACTGGAGATGGCTTTACAAGCTCTGGATTTACAAGGAGAGGTAATAACTACTCCATTTACCTTTGCGTCCACTACCCACGCTATAGTACGCAATGGCCTTACTCCAGTATTTTGTGACATCAATCCTGATGATTTTACCATTGATGTAAATAAAATTGAAAGCCTGATAACTGATAAAACATGTGCAATAATGCCTGTTCATGTGTATGGCAATGTGTGTGATGTGGAGGCTATAGAAAAAATTGCGCAAAAATATAATTTAAAAGTGGTTTATGATGCTTGTCATACATTTGGAGTTAAGTATAAGGGCGTTGGAACAGCTAATTTTGGTGATGTTTCCTGCTTTAGCTTTCATGCTACAAAAGTTTTTAACACCATTGAGGGCGGAGCAGCCTGTTTCAAGGATCAGGTTTTGGGCCAGAAGCTATATAATCTAAAGAATTTTGGTATTCATGGTCCAGAATCAGTGGAAGCCGTGGGTGCCAATGCCAAGTTGAATGAATTTTGTGCTGCGATGGGATTGTGTAACCTTCGTCATGTTGATGACGAGATTGAGAAACGCAGGAAAATATATGAACTATATTGTCAAGGATTGACTGGTATACCTGGTATACGCTTTAACAAAATCAAGGAAAATGTCCACTCTAATTATGCATATTACCCAATAGTTATTAATCCGGATGAATATGGTGCTACCAGAGATGATGTGATTGATAAATTAGCGGAGCATGACATTTTTGTCAGAAAATATTTCTACCCATTGACCAATGAGTTTGATTGCTATGTAGGTAAAGGGTATGTAGGGGATACTCCAATAGCACACCGTATAAGTCAGCAGGTGCTGACATTGCCGATGTACGGTGATTTGGATGATGTTGTTGTGGAATCAATATGCAAGATAATACTAGAGCAATAATGCGGGCTGCTGTACATAAATAAATGTGTGGTGGCTTTTTACTACTTTAAAGGAAAAAGTTAACTTTAGATAATTTATACAATCTTCGATACTATAACTAAGAAATGTTGATTATTTCAAGGGTTTTGAAAAATAAAGGGGGATAATAATGGTATTTGAGAATTATATAGAAATATTTAATAGATTACAGGATGAAGAATCAAAACACCTTTTCACACTAATGATTAAGAAAAGTATGTCTGATCACCAGATGGAATTTACTCCAGAATTGGCTAAATATTGTCATAAGCCTAAACTTGATGAGAGATTAGTTAACAAAATTAAAGATTGTGAAGGGATTATTATATATGGTTGTGGGGAAGAAGGACGATTGTCTAAAGTAGCGCTTGATTGTTGTGGTTACAGTATAGATTGTTTTTGTGATACATACAAAAATAATATCGAAGTTGATGGCGTGGAGGTTATTAGCGTTGAAAATGCTATAGAACAATATCCTAACCATTTATTTATTGTGGGGTCTGAAAAGTATGGGATATCGATGTTTCAAAAATTGATTATTAATAATGTACCAGAGAAGCAAATATATATACCGTGGAATGGAATTGTGATAGGCTCAAACTGGGAAAAACAGTATATTGATGTTTTTTCAGCTCCGTCTGATGGTGTTTTGATAGATGGTGGTGCTTATGATGGAGCAACTGCCAAGATATTTATGAATTGGGTCGGTCAAGGTAATTATTCCAAAATCATTTGTTATGAGCCTGAACCAAGGCAAGCTGAAAATATAAAACAAAAGATAGAAAAAGAGGGATTGGAGAATATTGAAGTGATAAATGCTGGGTTGTGGGATTCAATAGAAGAATTGAATTTTAATGTTTCTGGTGCTGGTTCTTCAATCGTTTCCACTGGGCAGATGGTTATAAAATGTACCACCATTGATGATACTATAAAAGAAAAGGTTTCCTTTATAAAAATGGATATAGAGGGGGCGGAGCTAAAAGCACTACATGGTGCAGAAAAGATAATTATCAGGGATAAACCTAAGCTGGCCATTTGTATTTATCATAAAAAATCGGATATTTATGATATAGGCTCTTATATTATAAGTATTTGGCCGGAATGTAAAATGAAAATAAGACATTATACCACATACGCTTCAGAGACTGTTTTATATGTAGAATAAATAGGGAGGATATATGAAAATTGCGATATGGGGAGCGGGTTTTTACGGGAAAATATTGAAAGAGCATTTTGAAAATGAGCATGAGGTAGTGTGTTTTTTTGATAATTTTTTGTCAGAAGAGACAGTTGAGGGTGTTAAGGTATATAAAAGTGACAAAATTAATAATATTGAGTTTGATGTTTTATATATATCAAATATGGATGCTGAAAATGTTGCTAATATCAGACAGCAAATAGGGAATTTAGGGTTAAATATTATAAGCCTATATGAGGAGAATAAACTCCAAGAACAAGTTCTTGTTCTTGATGAATATCAAAAAATTAGAAATAATAACTTTAATGGGGCAGTTTTACATATTTTGACCAATGATAAGTTCACGAATGGCTACATTGATTTTATGCAAAAAGACTTACAAGGATATAACCATATATTTTTTGTGTACAGAAATTCTTTTAGGAAAAGTGCTAAGAAGAAACAAGTGTATGAAATTATTAACATGAGAGAGTTTTTAAACCATAAGTTGGTTTTAGACTTATTACAGCCTGTAAAAAAAATAATATTGTCAGGTATATTTGATACGGACATGATTTTATTGTATCCCCCTAAATTACTAAAAAAAACATATATGCAATTTTGGGGCGGAGATTTTTATGTTTTTAGATATGATGCGAATAAAAGGAAAATATTAAAAACGTTTAGTACTGCCATTGATTCATGTGCTGGAGTATTAAATCTAATACATGAAGACTCTTTGGCAATTAAAGCAATATTAGGATTGGAAACAACTAAATTCTACGAAGTACCAATGCCATCACACTATAACTTTATTGATGAGAAATACAAATATGAAAAACAAAAAGGGGACATAACAATAACATTGGGGAACTCTGCTACGCAGGAGAATAATCATAGAGAAGCTTTTGCATTGCTAAAGCACTTAGTTCGTGAAAAAGTTAGAATTTGTGTGCCGTTATCTTATGGGGAAGAACATTATCGGTTGGAAGTCATACAATGTGGGAAAGAAATTTTAGGAGATATATTTTATCCAATGTGCAAATTCATTCCATTTGGTCAATATTTGCAGTATTTAGCAAATTGTGATGTTGGTATTTACAATAATGATAGACAGCAAGCGTTGGGAAATATTATTGCATTGTTGTATTTTGGTAGAAAGGTATACATTAGACAAAATACATCGATGGCATCTTTTTTCAAAAGAATAGGGATAAAAACTTATGATGTGATTAAATTATCTCGGGAAAGCATAGAGGAAATTTTATTCCTCCCAGATGATGTAAAAAAAAGGAATATGGATATTATTAAGGCATATTATTCTAATGCTACTATTGCAAAAAAATGGAAACTAGTATTAGACGAAAATGATTAAATGGTATTATAAAGTGGGGACTGTAATATGATTGGGGATTTGTTTCACTTTGTCGCCTGCCAAAAAAAAAGTAGTACTGAACTATGGATTTGTACGTTTAATGAGAAAGCACTTGCTTCTGTTAATCTGGAAACAGGAGAAAGTCACTTAATAGATGGTCCATCAGGATTTTCTGTCATGGGATGGGCTGGGAGTAACATTTTTTTAATAAAAGATGAATTTCTTTTTTTGGTAGAATTAACCGGTAGAAGACTTTTAAAATATAATTATAAACTGGAGTCAACGCAATGCTATGCATTTATGAAGGGGCATTATAATTGCAGTGACTTAAATTATCTATTAGCGTTTATTTTTGATGGATATGTGTGGGTGTTCCCAAAATACGAATCGATAATATATGCTTTTGATATAGATAAAAACGAAGTTTTAGAATATGATATTGGAATAAACGAACAAGAGAAGTTAGATTGTAAAGGAGAGGTAGTGTTTATTAAGGCACTAAAAAAAGATTTAGAAGTCAGGCTGTATTCACCGAACTTAAAGAGAGTGTACACATTTAATTTATCCAATAAACAAATACGGTATGATTCATTGCCTTCAAATTTGAGTGAATGCCTAGATATTACTATTTTTGATAACATTTTTTTTGCATTAACTAAAAAAAATGAGATATATTGCTGGAAAGAAAGTGAGCTGCTAGCAAAAAAAATACTGGATTATTCCAGTATTGAAAGTGGTTTTTCCAGAATTGTTGCTACAAAAGTCAATCTCTGGATATTACCTAGTAGATATAACGAAATTTTAGTTTATAATTATAAAAAAAATAGGGTTGAGAAATATTTAGATTATCCAGAAGGATTCGCTTTTAACGAAGAAAATGAGAGACAATCGAGATTTTATCTTAGCTGTGAAGAAGATAGCATTGAATATTTTTCAATGTGTGCGACCAGCCACATGCTTTATATTAATAAAGAAGATGGTAAGGCTGAGTGGTTAAAAATTAATGGACCTTCAATGGAAGAATTTGTGGCATTATACCAAAAAAGTAAAGTTGGTGTTGTTACAGAAAAAATGCTACCTTTAGAAACATTTTTAAATATTTTGTAGTGAGTTGCGGTTGGGTGCTTGGAACCTTTGGGGAGAAATTATGGGACGGATTGTTATTAGTTGAGGTTAAGCAGTTTACAACTTGGTCAGATGCAGAAAGGTGCCATAATGAATTATATATAGGAATATGTACGACCAAGATTTTATATTATGAGATAAAAAAATAGTTAATAAAAAATGTGTTTTAGTTGATACTGAATTGACGTATTGAAGTTTGGGAGATAGGTATGAAGATAGCAACCATTTTATTTACATATAATCGGCCTGAGCACACTAAATTAGTGCTTGATTCTTTAAAAAATAATGACCAGTTGCCAGAAAAATTATTTATTTTTCACGATGGAATGAAGGATGGTACTGATGTCGATAAGTGGAATCAGGTAGAGAATATAATACATGACGTGAAGTGGTGTGATACGGAAATAATAAGTAATAAAAACAATAAAGGATTGAGTGACTCAATTGTAGATGGTGTGAATTATGTCTTCAATTACTTTGATGCTGTAATTGTGTTAGAGGATGATTGCGTGACTCATCACTTGTTTATGGATTACATGAATGCAGCACTAGAAAAATATAAGGATAAAAAACAGGTATTTAGTATAGGTGCTTCTTCTGAAGAAGTTATGGTTCCACCCAATGGGTGTGATGCTTACTTCGGTGGGAGAATTGAGTCGTGGGGTTGGGGTACTTGGAAAGATAGGTGGCAATTTTTTAAACGAGATTATCGCATAGTTGCAAGAATAAAACAAGATGACAGTTTATATGAATGGTGTCAGATTTGGGGGCAGGATCTGGAAGCAACATTGATTGGGAATGTGCAGGGCAAAACAGATTCTTGGGCAGCTTTCTGGGCTTTGTCAGTAATACAAGAGCGTGGATTATGCTTGGAAGCGTATAGATCGTTAGTGAAAAACATTGGCCTTGATGGAACAGGAGTACATTGTGGAGTAGCTAAAGACGGAAGGGAATTGTTACCTGATAGTGTGGATAGTTTTGTGTTGCCAGATGTAGTAGAAGTCGTTCCAAATTATAAAGAGGTTTTTGCTGACTATTATCCATGGGTGGACCCTGTTATAAGAGAAAAATACTATCGTGATTTCTTAAGTAAATGGGTAGAAGTAACCTTACAACATGGCAGTATTGAAGAATGGTTGTGTAAAAAAAATATATCGAGAATAGGAATTTGGGGTACAGGAAAAATATGTGATTTATTAATTGATAGTTTTAGTAATTCTATAAAGGTTACTTCAGTAATTGAATCACATCCTATTTCAGAAGATTATAAAGGGATACCAGTAGTCGTGCCTGAGGCAATTTCCAATGAATTGGATGCGGTGCTTGTGATACCGGGGTATGATTTGGAACGTATCAAGTCTAAGGTGTCACAACAAATTAGGTGCAAAATTATACCAATAGATAAAGTTGTAGATAGGCCGTGATACTACTAAAAATATTAATGTTGGAGCAACATCATAAGGGGGAACTATGGGGAAGGTTTTGGTTTTGCTTTATCATAGGGTTAGAGATTATAATGACGATCCTCAACTGTTATCAGTAAAAGTCGATAATTTTTCAGAACAGATAAAATGGCTAACAACGAATTATAATGTGGTTAGTTTTGATGATGACTGGGATAATATTGATGGTGAGGCTGTTTGTATAACTTTTGATGACGGATATAGGGATAATATTTTGTATGCTGCACCTATATTGGAAAGATATAATGCCCCAGCAACAATTTTTGTGTCAACAGGAAATATTGATACAGATCGTGAATTGTGGTGGGATGAATTAGAACGGAATTTGTTGATACCACGTAATTGTCCTAAAGAATTCGTGTTGGAAGATGACGTATTTGGTTATCACTTTGCTACATATGATAACGCACAAAGGCTTGAAACATACAAATCGCTTCATTGGTTGATGAAGGATTTTGTCACTGTTGATAAAAGGGAGAAGTGGCTTGGTGCTCTACGAACATGGAATGGGATAGATGAGACTGGTAGGAAAGATAATATGCTTTGTAGTTCGGAAGAATTGAAGATAGTTAATCATAAGATTATTCATATAGGGGCACATACTATACATCATCCACGGTTATCCACACTAAATAATGAGGAACAATTTGAGGAGATAAGTAAATCCAAAGAGAAATTAGAGCAATTATTAGGTTATGAAGTAACCACTTTTTCATATCCATTTGGTGGAAAAATGGATTATACTAATGAAAGTGTTAATATATGTAAACAATTAGATTTTAAGCGGGTGGCTGCAAATTATCCAGGCGTTTGGACAGATGGAATGGATAATTACCAAGTTCCCAGGAATATTATAAGAGATTGGCCTATCGAGATTTTTAAAAATAAGATAAAAGAATTTTGGGAGGCATAATGTGTGCATTAAGTTTATTGGTAAAATAAATAATGATGATGTATTAGGGCAGACTTCGGGGATTATTATTTGCGGTGCAGGTAGTATGCTCGATAAGTTGGTATATCATCTTAAGGAAAGAAAGCTTTATAACAGAGTAAGGGCTATTGCAGATAATGATCCAGCCAAATGGGGAACAGAGATAAATGGAGTAGTAGTTCAGTCTTATAATGAACTTGTGGAAAAATATTCAGATTTAGATTACATAGTATACAATTATTATTCAAAGGATATTTTTTATCAATTGGTAAAGGAAAAAATTAATAATATTCATTTAATCAGAAATCTGTGAGAAAAAGACTATGAAAATATTGTATTTTTTAGCACATCCTAATAATATTGGTGGAGCCGCAAAAGTTTTATTAAATCAAGCCCTTATTATGCAATGTATGGGACATTGTATTAAGGTTGTTATTCAGAATGATGTAAATGGCAATCATTCTAAGATTTATGATATTTTATGCACCGAAAATCAATTGGAGCATATGGCGTTGCAGTATCCAATTTCAACAAGTATTGAGGGGATTGATATATTAGGTTGCTTGGATAGTTATGATGATGTGCTGCAATGCGTAAGGGATTTTAATCCTGATATTTTGCATAGTGTACAGTTAAATATAACAGTGGAGTTGGTATCACGAGAATGCAAAATTCCGCATATTATGAATATATATCCTGTAAAAGAGCATTCTTTTGATTACGAGTGGTTTGATATTTTCCCGCAGTATCATAGCTGTGATTCATTGTTTTTTTGTAAAAAATGGGAAAATGGGTTGGATATTATATCTAGATGTGTTCGAGTGGCCTATAATGCACTTCCTGTTTCGACAGAAAATGATTGCACTATTAAATCGAAGTACAATCTGATATGTATTGGTACTTTAGCTGCACATAAAAATCAGTTAGAAATAATAAAGTTTATTGAGTTCTGTAAAAAAAAGGGTGAAGAGGTTTATTTAAACTTAGTTGGTAATAATCAAGGGGCGTATGCCATTAAGTGTAAAGAGTATGTAATATCTCACAAATTAGATGACTATGTTAATTTTCAGGGTGAGGTCACTCATGTTGAAGCGTATTTACAAAAAGCGGACGCTTTAATACATGCGAGTCATGTCGAATCTTATCCAGGAGTTATAGTAGAAGCCATGGCAAACGGTATCCCCGTGCTAGTATCACCAGCAGGTGGAATAACAGAACTGGTCAAAAATGAATTTAATGGTTTTGTAATTGAAGGACACGGGGCCATGGATATCTATAGAACATTTTTACGGTTTATAGATTACACGACATGCGGTAAAATTAATGCAATCATTACAAATGGGATAATAACATATAATAACAATCATTCTTTTGAGAGTGTTGGCAAGCAATTACTGGCGTTATATGAAGAAGTTTTTCAAAGTGGATTTAATCCTAAACATAAGCAGTTAGATGGGTACGAATATTTAAAGAAAGTTTTTTGTGATTTTACAACTGAATGCAAGGAATACATTAACATGGACTATCTTGCCAGTAGATTATGGTTGTTATATTTTTGGAATAAAAAAATAAAAAAATCACAAAAAACTTTAATATGGGGAACGGGTGAACTTTCGGAGGTTGCTTTGGCAATATGTAAGCTTTTTGATTTGGATTTTAAAGGATTTGTTGATTCTCATCGAAAGGGAAAACATTTAGATTATCCTATTTTTTATCCAAAGTCAGATGTGTTATTATCTGTAGATTATATTTTGGTTTCAGCATCTGGATTGTCTGCGTGTTCTGAGATTGTTAAAGTATTAAAATCGTTTGATTTAATACAAAATGAAGATTATTATTTGCTTGAAGATAATCCGTGCATTTTTTAAGTAAATAATAAGTGTTCAGGTGGTGTAATCATGGCGGAAACAAAATTTGTGGTAAAAATCTCTATCGTCACAGTCAGTTTCAATAGTGCCAAGACCATTGAACAGACTATAAAAAGTGTTATAAATCAAAGCTACAAGAATATAGAGTATATCATCATTGATGGCGGCTCTACAGATGGGACACTAGATGTAATAAAAAAATATGAGCCATATATTTCTTATTGGGTTAGTGAGCCTGATAAGGGTATTTATGATGCCATGAATAAGGGGATAAAGGTTGCAACGGGAGATTTGATTGGCTTTATAAATAGTGATGATTGGTATGAAACCACTACTTTGGCTAGGTATGCAAAGGTATTTTCCTGTACAAATGCGGATGTAATATATGGTGATTTAGCTATTACGGATAATAATGGTAAAATACAGCAAATACTTAAGTATAAGGATGTAGATTTCACTCATATTTATACGGGCATGGTGATCCCACACCCAACCACCTTAGTAAAAAGTAATATTTTAAAAGAAAAGATGTTTAATACTCATAATAAAATGGTATCTGACTATGAGTTGATTATGAGTTTAATACTTGAAGGATATTCATTTCAGTATATTGGTGAAGGCATTGCTAGCTATTTTCGCGATGGTGGAGTCTCGACATCTCAAAAGTGGTTGGGGTATAGGGAATATCGGAAGGTTCTAAAAAGCACCCTCAAGAAGTATTGTGTTAAGCTAAATGATGATATTAGAAAACAGGTTCATAATAAAAGAATATTCAAGATAGTCGATTACATTATTGAGAAGAAAAGTGTCATCCTATCGCAGGTATTAAATAGTGATTTTTACATAAAGAAAAACAAAAGAATAGTAGTATTTGGTGCTGGAGAAATTGGTGAAAAAGTTGTAAGTATGCTTAAAAAATCTAATTGCGAGGTACTTGTTGTCGATAATAGCACGAAACGGCAAGGTGAAGATTTCTTTGGCATTACTATTCAATCACCTAATATATTGAATAGCTTGACTTATGGTATGGTCTTGATTGCTAACTATATGTATTCTGGAGAGATACTTTCTCAGATTAATAGTATGGAGATTGACAATAAGATAGATGTGTTCTCCTTTACGGACTGGGGACGATATATAATATCAAAGGTTGTATTTGGTAAATAAGGCTTAAAATGAGGGCTTTGGTATGATTAAAGTGTACATTTGGGGCGTAGGTGCTGCAAGGATAATGATTCGTGAGGCATTGAACACCGATAAATGCGAACTGAAGGGATATATTGATAATAATCCTGATAAAATTGGGCAAACGGTTGATAATTTGCCAATTTTTAGTTTGGGGATGGTGCTGGAGTATGACTATATTATTGCCTCTATTAGGGAGTATTACGCGGTAATTCACCAATATAGAGAGTCGGGTAAAGTGCCGGATAAATTGATTTGTTTCTTCGATTCTGAGTCTTTTGCCCAATACGCAGATATAGGAATATTGGACAGATATACGTGGGAGAATGTTTTACTTAAAGAGGAAAATAAAAAAATAAAGCTTAGGTTACGCAATAATAAATATGAAGTTCTTGATGCTTATAGAGGTTACTCAGTGACATTCCCTAAGCTTGGTGACACAAGTGAGGCAATAAATAAAATGGCTGATGGGGGCTGTTCATTTATTCGTTTTGGTGATGGTGAATTCGAAATAATGGCTGGCAAAAACAGGGCACCTTTCCAAAGATGTTCGGATGAATTGGGGTTACGTCTTAGAGAAATTGTACAGGTCAATGAAAAAAATTTATTGCTAGGTATAGCGGATAACTACGGTGAATTGGACAAATATACTGAAGATATAGCAGATGGTATAAGAGAGTACATGACAGAAGATGTTAGGAGGTTTCATTTATCAGTATTGAATATGTCCATGACATATTATGACGCCTATATGTTTAAACCTTATATGCCATACAAGGACAAGGAAAATACACCAAGGCGAATTGCTAATATAAAGCGGATTTGGGACAATAAAAACATTGTAATTATCGAAGGGGATAAGACACGTACTGGGGCCGGAAATGATTTACTGGATAACGCTGCAACAATAGAGCGAGTGTTGGCTCCTACCAAGAATGCTTTTGACAGGTATAATGAGATAAAAAATAAAGCTATGAACTTGCCCAAAGATAAACTGATACTGATGGTTTTAGGGCCGGCGGGTAAGGTTTTGGCCTATGATTTATTTAAGGCAGGGTATCAAGTGGTTGATATTGGGCAAATTGATATGGATTATGATTGGTACAAAGCGGGATTGGGGTATAAGGTGAGCAATAAATATAAGTATGTTTCCCAAATTGCTGATCAGGAAATTCTGGATATTGATGATCCCAAATATTACGGTCAGATTATAGCGAAGATATTGTAGTTTAGGATGATAGCTGTATGAAAGAAACTTTAGTAAAGTTAAATTATGAATATAACCACACATCGGATACATACTCTGATGGTGATGTGGAAGAAACATTGTTGCAATTTGTTAAAGAGAATGAACAATACGATGCAATTGCAGCAGCGACGGACAGCTTTCCGATTTTTTATCATTTGTCAAAAGAGCGTGAATGTATTGTGGAACCAATGATGATTTCCAAGAATGATACAGTGCTGGAAATTGGTTCTGGATGTGGTGCAATTACAGGGGCATTAGCTAAACGGGCAGCAGTGGTTAATTGTGTGGAGTTGTCTGAGAGACGGTCCATGATAAATGCTTATAAAAACCATTCCTGTGATAATGTGGAAATATATGTGGGTAGTTATCAGGATGTGCATCTGGACAGACAATACGATGTTGTTACCCTTATAGGTGTGTTCGAATATGCAATGCATTATTTCCATTCAGATAATCCTTATGTGGATTTTTTGTTGGATGTTCTCGGTAAAGTGAAAGAGGGCGGACAATTGTATATCGCCATTGAAAATCGCCTGGGTGCAAAGTATTTATCTGGATGTATCGAAGACCATGCGGGCTACGCCTATGAAGGTATTAACGGCTACCCAAAGTATAAAAATGCCAAAACATTTTCATATAACGAATGGATTAATTTACTGGAAAAATGTGGGATAAAAAAATATAGGTTTATGTATCCTCATCCTGACTATAAGTTTCCGCGAGTAATATATTCAGATGATTTTTTGCCTAGTGTAGGAGATTTCGTAGAACCATCAAGTAATTATTATAAAAAGAGAGGCAAGTCACTGGATGAAATTCAATTTTTAAATAGTTTAGATATGAAAAACGAGTTTAAGCTGTTTGCAAATTCGTATTTGATTTGTATAACCAAGTAGAATATGCAGGTGAGTATATGTATTGTTTCTTTTGTAAAACAACTCCATATCGAAATCCTTTTTTTCAGATAACAACTAAAATGCTTGCGTTGGATAACGGAGAAAAGGTAGTAGTGAAGACCAACACCTATGATGTTGGTAAAGCTAATATTTCGCGTATTGCTTCTATAATCGAGAAGGTTAAAAAAGTATTCGGTGATAGTTATGCTTCATGTGAATATAAAGATGGTAGCTTATTTTATGAGTATTTGGAGAATGCAATTAGCTTTGATGATTTATTAAAAAATACTGTTGATTCCGGTGATTGGGCCAAAGTTGAGTTATTGCTTCAAAAGTGGAAGAGTATTATTGTTGGCAATGCTAATCTGGTTTCTTTTGATAATTCAGCACAGTTTAAACAGTATTTTGGTACTTCAGGTACTGTTCTTGAAGGAGAATCAGCTACAGACCTATCTAATCTTGATTGTTCGGCAGAGAATATTTTATTGAATAAGGATCAGAATAGCTATAAGGTGGTCGATACCGAGTGGGTTTTTGATTTTACCATTCCTGTAGAATTTATCCAGTATTATACAATTAGACTATTTTGCAAAAAGCATTATGATAAAGCTATGCTGGGGAAAATGCTTTCTTTGGCAGGAATAAAAGCGGTTAATTGTGAAAAATATGATAAAATGGTGGCACATTTTTATGATTATATTTCACTTGATGATAAAGGGATAGATTACAGAACTCTAGGCAGTCATTTCTTAAAGGCAGTATACAATGATAATTGCAAAGAAACCGAGTATCAGTACGTATTTCCAGTGGATGTTATACCAGATAATACCAGGGTGGCTGTATATGGTGCCGGTGATGTGGGACGGGACTATGTAGGTTATTTAAAGAATAGTGATAACTATAAATTGTCTGCTTGGATAGATAGAAACTATGAAAGATTGTCGACTCCAGCCCAAGAAATCATCAGTCCTCAACAGATTAATGAGAAAGAAATTGATTTTGTGTTGTTGGCAGTTTGTAACAGAGCAGTAGCTGGTGAAATGAAAAAAACATTGTTGGACCTTGGTGTGCCACAGGATAAGATATATTGGGATGAGAAGTCGTTAATGTGATGACTAGGAGCATAGCATGAATAAAGTGGTTATAGTTATACCGATATATAGTGAAAAAATATCTGATGTAGAATTAATAGCTCTAAAACAGCTAGATAAGGTGCTATATGCTTATCCGAAGGTTTTTATTGCTCCTCGTGGACTGGAATTTTCCTATGGCAGTTTTTGTGAAATGTGGGATGTCGTGGAGCTTGATAAGGACTACTTTACAGGGACTGTATCCTATAGTAGTCTGCTATTATCAGTGGATTTTTATCGAAAATTTTCTGATTATGAATATATGCTTATTTATCAATTGGATGGCTTCGTGTTTTCCGATAGATTATTTGAATTTTGTGAGTTAGGATTTGATTATATTGGCTCTGCCTGGCCGATGAATCATAGGTATACTATAGGCCGTAGACGGGCAAAAATTGGAAATGGTGGAGTATCGTTGAGAAAGATATCTTCAACCATAAAGTTGTTGGAACAGAAGGAAAAAATTATAAAAACATATCATTTGGAAAATATGTTTTTGAAGGTGGAGGATTATTTCTTTTCATTTTGTGGCAGTAAAGAAAATCTCAATTTTAAAGTTCCAGCCATCCCAGTTGCTAGAAAGTTTTGCTTAGATTTCCCGACTGATTTACCGATGGCCTTAAAATGTTTTAAAAAAAGGGATATTCCATTTGCATTGCACGGTTGGAATAAAAGTGGGTGTATAGATTATTGTTTGGAACAAATCAATAAATGTGGATATGTAGTGCCAAAAGAAGGTATGCTTTATGACTATCTTAAAATGATAAAGACATATCTTAGTGCATATATTATAGATAGGTGTGTTAGGTATAATTATAAAATTTTGGGTGATATACTGAAGCGTATAATCCGAAGACCTGTAATTATCTGGGGGGGCGGAACCTTTGGTATTAAATGCAAGGATATGTTGGAGTACACTGGTATTACTATAGAATGCTGTTTTGATAGAAAACCGCAAAGATGTGATATAAAAGGGATTTCTATAAAACAACCAGATGATAGCATTATTGCAAGCCATAATTATTGTATAGTGATTACACCTTTTGCTTATGAAGATGTAATAGCCGATGATTTAGAGGCAAAAGGATTAGTCGAATACGATGATTTTATAAAATACAGTAGCATTGCAGATACACTCATTCAAGAGTATTTTGGAATATATACATGGATGAAAGGATAATCTTTGGCAAGAAAAATGGTAGAAATGACAGATGAGGTCCTCCAAAAGCTACGTAAGATTAATTTGGAGATGCTTCAGGAAATAGATAGAATTTGCAGGAAGAACAACATAAAGTATTCTTTGTGCAGCGGGACCCTTATTGGAGCTGTGCGTCATGGAGGATTTATCCCCTGGGATAATGATGCTGACGTAAATATGCTGCGAGAAGAATACGAAAAGTTTTTTGAGGCCTGCAAAAAAGATTTAAATACCGAAAAATTCTTTTTACAAGAATTTCGCACTGATGAAAATTACCGTTGGGGGTTTTCTAAACTTCGATATAATAATAGTGTGTATCTTATGCCAGGTCAGGAAAGGACCAACTGGCATAAGGGGATTTTTGTTGATATTTTTGTTTATGATGGTGTGCCGGATAATTACTTTTTGCGACGCATTCACCTGTTCATATGCTATTGCATAAGAAAAGGATTGTATTCATTTTTTGGACGGTATAACGCTGATAGCCTATTTATGAGATTGTGGTATAAAGCATTGTATACTATTCCTCGTAGCTGTTGGATTAGTTGGCTAAATATAATGGTAAAGCTGTCAAATTTAAATCGTCATGAATTAGCCAGAAACTTGACATATCCAGAACGCAAAGAGGCAAAGTATGGGATGCCACGGAAGTGTTTTGATGAATACGAGGATAGGGACTTTGAGGGGTATACCTTTAGAACATTTAAGGATTATGATTCTTTTTTAACTTGTATGTACGGAGATTATATGACTCTGCCACCAGAAGAGGATCGAGTTGGTTTCCCGTTAATAAAACTTAAATTCCCAGAAGATATGAAGTAAAGAGATGAAATATATTGGAGATGAAATAAATGAAATTATTTACGGTTGGACCAGTTGAAATGTTTGACGAGGTGAAGGTTGTTCGGGCCCAGGCGGACAGTGTGCCTTATTTTCGTACTAAGGAATTTTCTGAGCTGATGCTGGAAACGGACGAATTGCTACGAAAGTTTGCCAATGCTGGGGACGAGGCCAAGACGGTTTACCTTACGGCCTCTGGAACGGCGGCTATGGAAGCTACAGTAATGAATTGCTTCACTGAGAAGGACAGGCTGCTGGTTATTGCTGGCGGTTCCTTTGGTAAACGCTTTGTGGATATTTGTGAAATTCATAGGATACCACATGATGTGGTAAAGGTTGAATATGGTGAAACTTTGGATGGTGAGATGCTAAACCAATACGAGGACACAACCTATACAGGCCTCCTGGTAAATATTGATGAAACTTCCACGGGGCAGCTTTACGATATAAAGCTGTTGTCAGATTTTTGCAAGAGAAAAGGCATGTATCTGGTAGTTGATGCCATCAGCTCCTTCTTGTGCGACGAATTTGATATAGCAGGTCATTGCGTTGATGTGATGATTGCCAGCTCTCAGAAGGGGGCTTGCATATCTCCGGGACTGTCCATGGTGGTGCTTAGTAAGCGAATTATCGAAGAACGGGTGATGAAAAGTGATATTCGCTCCCTGTATTTTGATTTCAAAGATTACTTTAAGAACTTTGAGCGGGGGCAGACACCATATACTCCAGCGGTGGGAATATGTATTGAGTTGTCTGCTTCCTTAAAGATGATAGAGCGGGTCGGTTTGGCAAACCATTTAAAACATATTGCAGATGTGGCGACGGATTTCAGGGAGAAGATAAAGGCGCTGCCAGTGTCATTGCCAAATTTTCCGTTGTCCAATGCCATAACACCGATTATTTTTAAAGAGCCAATTGCTTATAAGGTCTTTGAAATACTGAAGGATAAGTATGGTATTTTTGTCAATCCAACTGGTGGCATGATGGCGGACTATTCTTTGCGCATTGCCCATATAGGTCAGACTAGCAAAGAAGATAATGATATGCTTATAGAAAAAATGAAGGCGGCAATAGAGGAAGTGCAGGCTGTTAATCAGTAAAAGTTAAATAAAGAAATCGTCAACGACCTGTTGATGAATTTGAAACTAACCAAAGCGGCGGGGGATACTAAGACCTTTGTCGCTTTTTTCTTGCCTTCAGAAAAAATCCTTCTTCTACTTTAGAAATCCCCTCATTTTTCCGATTAACTAATTGAAGTCTATTATTCTTGTTTTGTGTGCAAAGATATAGGTGATTATTATGGCAATGGTTATCAATAATAACATAGCGGCAATGACCATTTTGGGGGAAACAAATAAAAATAGCAAGGCTTTAGGAAAGAGCTTGGAGAAGCTAAGCTCTGGAATGAAGATTAATAGTGCTGGTGACGGTGCTTCTGAATATAGTATTTCGGAAAAGATGCGGGCACAGATTCGTAGCCTGGATCAGGATAGCAGGAATGCCCAAAATGCCCAGAGTCTTTTGAAGGTGGCTGATGGTGTGCTGGCTAATTCTGTTGCCATTATGCGTACTATGAAAGAAAAGGCTATTGATGCGGCCAATGATACCAATACGGACAGTGACCGTGCCATTATCCAAAAGCAGCTGGATCAGCAGATTGACCAGCTCAATGATAATTCTCTCGTTACTTTCAACGGCAAGTATTTGTTCGACGGCTCTGCTGATCATACCTACAGCAAGGAACAGACCATTATAGCTGCTCTCAATACTGAGTGGATTGGAAACAGCCTTGATTTGATTGCTCGGTCCACGGGGCTTAGCTTTGAAAAAGGCGATCCTAGTGTGAAGGAAATGAACGTAAAATTTGAAGAAGTAACAAGTGGTGAGCAGGCAAATGCCTTAGCGTGGGTTACTTCGTATTTTACAGGGAATAAAACTACCAAGCTCGAGATGACTGTTAATATGAGCTACTATAAAAATCTGGTAGATGGAGACGTTAATGGCTCTACTACAACGCCAGGGGCGGGTTATCTCGACCGTACTATTGCTCATGAAATGACTCATGCGACCATGTCAGCTAATATTGAGGGCTTTGGTGGTTTATACGCCTGCATAAAGGAAGGCGCTGCTGAGGTCATTCATGGTATAGATGATGTGCGCAGAACTAGAATTCAAAATTTGGCGGATAATAAGGAGATCGCTTCGAAGCTTACCGCAAGTACATCTGCGGAAGGTAACGATACTTATGCTGCTGGCTACGTAATGTTTCGCTACATGGCGGCTCAGAGTGGTTTCACTGCAGAACACGTTTTAAGTAATTTCATGGAATCACTGTCCGGTGGCAAGGGAGCCATGACAACGGAACGGATAGATGCGGCAGTGAGTGTTGCAACTCAGGGTAAATTTAAAAGCTTTCAGGCAATGAAAACTCAGATGTCGGCTGATGAGGCAAAGGCTGGAGATGGCACTAAGTTCTTGAAGGATTATTGCAATATTATCCTGCCAAACAAGGATACTGGAGCTATTACTGGTCGCGATGCTGGTGTTAGCCGTGTAAACAAGACAGCTGAGTCAGTTGTGCCAGAGGGCGGTTCGGTGAAATTCTGGACTAACCCGGACAGTGATTCCACTTTTATAAATGGTCTTGAAGTTAAATGGCCAATGGAATATATGGATATTCGTGGTGGCCTGCTCTTCCAGATAGGAACCAAGGCTGCCCAAAATATACATGCTGTATTCTCAAATGTGGATGCTCAGGCTTTGGGCCTTCAGGATAAGGATGGCAAGAACCTCAGCGTCCAAACCCAGGGGGATGCGGAAAATGCCATTGATCAGTTGGACAAGTCTATTGAGCGGGCATTAAATCAGTTGACTAAGATTGGTGCATTGAGCAGCCGTCTTGAATATACAGATGCGAATATTATTACGGCGTCGGAGAATGTTACTTCGGCGGAAAGCGTAATAAGAGATAGTGATATGGCAAAGGAAATGACTGGGTATGCCAAGAATAATGTATTGCTTCAGGCGGCTCAGTCCATGCTTAGTCAAGCAAATCAGAATTCTTCAGCGGTGTTGAGCCTGCTGCAATAATACCTCGCCCGTGGGAGGGAGAGGATATCTTTCATGGATGTCAAAATAGCAAGGATGCTAGGTGGTGAGACTAAATGGTAATATCGAACAATGCTACCGCAGGATTTATCTTGGGTACTTTAAATAAAAATATAAATAAGAAAAACAAGGCTTCCAGCCAGTTGGCTTTAGGGGAGAAAATCCGTAATGCGGGAGACGATGCTTCAGGTTATGCCATTTCAGAGAGAATGAGAGTGCGTATCCGTGCCTTGGGCCAGTCGGATGCCAATGTTCAAAATGGTGCTTCTATGCTGCGGGTTGCAGAGGGAGCTATTCAGAGTCAGATTAATCTTCTTCGTACAGTTAAGGAGAAGGTTATTGATGCTCATAATGATACTAATACTGATACAGACAGGGCGATTATCCAAAAGGAAATCACCGAGTACTATAATGAAATAAATGATATTGCTGCAGAAACTACCTTTAACGGCAAGCATCTTTTGCTTGGCACTGAGGTTAGTGAGGCTGTAAAGAGCTGGTATAGATTGGACCATGCGGAAAAGCTGGATGGTAGCGATAAGTTCAGTTTTGTTTCTGGTACGGCGGATTCTTTTGATGGATATAATGTGAAACAGTTAAGTTCTAATGCTATGTCAGGAGGTACGCCTGATGCACATAATGTTATTTCTATTACTATTGGTAGATATACAAGTGAAAGTACAATAGACAACACGTCATTTAATATTCTATATCCTGGCGGTAGTCAAACTTTCGTTTTTACTAGAAACCCAAATCAACATTTTAGGGGTGATAACTTAACGGTAATCGATATAGAGCATGTAAGTGCTTTGAGTGATGCAATAAATACATTGAGAAATAAAATCAGCAGTTTATTGCATGTAGATTATGATCCGTCACCTACTGATAGAACGAATAGAAGAATCGTTTTGACCACTGTTGCCGGTGGAGATATAACAAATGATAAAAGTTTATATGATGTAGTTGGTGTGTCCTTGGCTGGTGGTGACGGTTATACAGCTACGTCTCCGTTGCCATCGTCTATGATTACTAATTCACAAAGTGGTAAAAATGGTGCAACGGCTTCTTGGACTATGGATTTGTCCAATTATAATGTATCAAGCTCAAGTGCAGTGGATAATTTTATTTCTGAATATGCTGGTAAGGCTATTCATCATAGTGGTAATGATAAGTACTATGAATTTATTGATAGCAGTGCATCACCTAAAATGGATAGTATTTCTAAAATTAATGGTTCGACAATTATTGATTTAAATAATCTTCGTAGTGCTGTTAATTCTGGAAAAACTGTGGCTGAGGCCTTTGCTAATCTTATGATATCTAAAATGGGTTCATCATTGGTGACGTCTGTTACCAATGGTTCTGGTCAGGTCACAGGTGTTAACTTTAATGCAACTGTTCGTGGTACTGAGGGAAATAGTCAGAAAATTTCTATTGTAGAAGGGAATCTTCAAGAATATACTATAGACTTTAAGTCACTGTTAGGTGGCGTAACTGGTGCTGATATCCCTGGTAAGCTTGATGGTCAAGGTTTTAGAGTTTATGATGCCTTGGATGCTAATAAGTGGGTTAACGTTCTATTTGTAAATGGTGTAAATCAAAATGATGATCCACGTCCTGCTAGCGGTGGCAGTGGTATGGATATTGATACCTTAGTAATTGATGTATCGGATGTGGATAGCGTTAATTCTCTACTTAAGACTCTTTATAAAGGGGATGGAGAAAAAAATAAACAAGGCTTGTCCCAATTTCTAGGAAAATCAGATCAGAATTTTCGTGCAGCAGCGGATTTTGATAGTGGTACTATAACAATTTATGATACGAGAAAATATGATCTTTATGATGGTTCTACGGAGAAGAGAGATACAATCGCAAATGGTATAATGGATGATGTCGTAAATGACTACCGCAACACTTATGTTAATGATTTGGTTATTCAGCATACTGATAAATCTTCTGCCAATATTCATGTGCGGATTCCTCAGACTACACTAGATCAAGTTTTTGGATACAAGGTAGGTGCTGGCTCCTTGGATGATTATACTGTGTTGACCTCGGAAAACAGAGAGTTCCTTTTGGGACAGGATTATCCTACCCCTATAAAGGGGGCATTGGATAAGGGGATTCAGTATCTTATTGACGCCAATACTTTAATTGGTGCCCAGATTGTCCATATGGAAAGTGCTGATGCTAATATCATTACCGAGCAGGAAAATACCACGGCGGCAGAGTCCACCATTCGCGATGCCGATATTGCCAAGAGTGCTATGGATCATGCAACTGCCAATATTTTGAGCCAGTCTACCATGGCTATGCTCAGTCAATTTAATCATAGTTCTTCAGATGTACTTGGTTTGTTACAATAATAGTGTTTAAAAATATGATTAATAACTGTCGTGCTATTGAGCGTGGCAGTTATTTTTTTCGATGATGTCAGTGTTGCAATTAATATTTTTAATAACAGTAAAAAACTTTTAATTTCACTTCAGAAAGAAAATTAATTTAACGATATACTAAGTGGAATATGTAATGCTTTGAATTGGGATATTTCTATTTTGGGAGTGGTTAAAATGAGCATTGTCAATAATATTTCTTCTAATATGATTCTGGGAGAACTACATAAGAATACTAAGAAGAAAGATAAGGCCTCCGCCCAGTTAGCTTTGGGTGAAAAGATACGCAATGCTGGAGACGATGCTTCTGGTCTTGCTATATCTGAGAAAATGCGGGTTCGCATCCGTGCTTTGGGGCAGGACGAAGCCAATGTAAAAAATGGTGCCTCTATGCTTCGGACAGCCGAGGGAGCAATACAGAGCCAGATTAACCTTCTCCGTACTATAAAAGAGAAGGTTATTGACGCGCATAATGATACCAATACGGATACTGACAGGATGATTATTCAGAAGGAAATCAGCCAGTATTATGATGAGATAAATGATATTGCTGCTGAGACGACCTTTAATAAGAAACTGTTATTGCTGGGGAATACTGTCCAGGAAGTGGTGAAGAGCTGGGAAGTACTTGATTATGCTGTGTTGGTAGAAGACAGTGACAGCTTGGATTTGATACCTAATGTTTTGGGGGATTTAGATGAAGAGCCAGGACCTTTTGATACATTTGGAACTGCTGCTTCTACTACTGAAAAATATGCTTATGATGGATATAATGTAAATCGAATTAGTGCAACAACCATTCCAGGACATGATACGGCAGCTACCACTACTACTTCACAATCTACTTTTCATGGAGGTACAGCCAATACAGCGAATGTAAAGGAATTGGATTTGTCCAGCTATAATGTGTCTGCTTTGGATAATACAGCATTTCGGGTAAGATATAAATATAGCAGTAGTAGTTCGACTTATGCTGATTATGTTCTTACAACAGATTCAAGCAAAAAGTTTAGTAGTGCTGCAACAATAAACATATCTGGTATGGATAAATCACAAATCGCTTCTGCTATAGCCAGCAGAGTTAATTCGAATTTGAGCGGTTATTATACTGCCAGTGCTTCTGGCGAAAAGGTGACTTTTACAACCAAGGATACCGGTACTGCTACCAACAATACAAACTATTATAATGTAACCGGCATTACAAAGACAGGTGGAACGTCCACGACTGGTTATGATAGGGACGCAGCACCAGCAACGGGATTAGGGAATTTTAAGCTTGGTGATGGCACTCAGGGCAAAAATGCAGTTTATGATACAATAGACGTGTATGATCCGACTACTGATATGACGACTCCGACCTCTGTGCTGGTTACTCCAGCTACTTATGCAACTATTACAAAAGACATAAGTAGTGTGCCAGCAGGATCAGGGATTACTTTAACTGCTGGCTCTTATACTGCGTATTTGGTATTTGTCGATGGAACTAGTGCCCCTCAACGGGATTCAACTAAGGGGCAATATTACTATACTGTAGGTAAAAATTGCCCGGCTGGTAGCTTTTCTTTTGGAAATAGTTCTTATGGTGGCATGAAGGTAGAATTTTCTAATGGTTCTATGAAATTGACATCGTTAGTCGCAGGAACCTCTGGTGATAATTATGGTGCCACAGAAACAGTTTCTGCTTCATCTAAAAGTAGCACTACCTATTCATCAGCTACTGCACTAGCTGATGCTACGCTGGTAACGGAGGCAACAAATGGTGAAACAGCTCATTGGGATTGGGATTTAGCGGATTATAAAGTGTCTGACGTAAGCAAAGCTAATGAACTCATAGAAAAACTTGTTGGAAAGGCATTTCTTCATAGTGCATATAATTATGGGGATGAGTATTATAATTATGACTATCCTGCTAGTTATGGTTCTTATAACTATGAGTTCATTGATACGGGGAAAGCTCCTTCTGTGGACAGTATAGCCAAGCTTAGAAACTCGACCAAGGTGGATTTGAATACTGTCCGTGAAAGTGTGGCGTCTGGTCAAACCGTTGCGGAGGCTTTTGCTAATCTCATAACTTCAAAGGTAGGTTCAGTTTTGTCAGAGGTAATAAAAAATGGTTCTGATGAAATTACAGGGGTGAAAATTAAAGCAACAACACCTGGAACAGCAGGAAATAGCCAGGCTATAATTTTCAAGGAGCCAAGTCTTAGAGATTATACTATTGATTTTGCTACTGCCCTTGCCGGCAAGGACATTCCTACTACCCTTGATGGTAAGGGGATAAGATTTTATTGTGCCACAGATAAATCTCAATGGGTAAATGTACAGTTTGTCAATGGTATAAGTCCTGATGATGACGACCGTCCAGCCAGTGGTACAGAGACTCTGGATATAAAGACATTTGTGGTGGACGTAGCTGACGTTACTGATGTAGAGTCTTTGCTGAAAACTATATATGAAGGTGACGGTAACAGAAATCCACAAGGCTTGGAGAATTGGCTTACCAGTACATACAAACATTTTTTTCATGTTGCTGCAGACTATGATGAGGGAACATTGACTATCTATGACAATCGTCTGTTCAATGTAAAGGGGGGAAATTATGCTTCTAGGTATACAGCAAACTCTTTTGGTGCCAAGATTGCTGACGGTGTAATGGATAACGTAATCCAGTCCAAGCGTAATGTATATGTCAACGACCTAGTTATTCATCACACAGATCGCTCCAGTGCCAATATCCATGTGCGGATTCCACAGACCACCATGGACCATATATTTGGCTACAAAGTAGGAACCTATTCCTTGGAGGACTACAGCGTCCTCACATCTGAAAAGCGAGAGAAGCTTTTAGGGACAGATGGCCCGCCAAAAGTGGAAGGAACCTTGGACAAGGGACTCCAGTATCTTATTGATGCCAATACCCTTATAGGTGCCCAAATAGTTCACATGGAGTTTGCGGAAGCAAATATTATAACAGATCAGGAAAGCACCATGTCAGCCGAGTCCGTTATCCGTGATGCAGATATGGCAAAGAGCTCTTTGGAGCTGGCCACAGCCCAGATTCTGTCCCAGGCTGGCCAGACCATGCTTAGCCAGTCCAACCAAAACAGCAGCAATGTATTGAGTCTGTTGCAATAACTTACAATCCTAACATATAGACTGGATAAGTCCATGCTTCCTCATTTATGGGGCGGATTTTGTCACAGGTATCAATTACAAGACCAGGCTGGATGTCCTGGTCATATTTTTTTAGTACAGAGAAATTTTTTTTCGGTTTATTTGAGGCAACGCCTTACGAGCAAAGACCTGTATCCAAGAAGTATATTTTTGGTGCTTTGATGATTCGTTTGGATATTTTTGCCATATAAGGTTGTAGAAGATATATGATGCCAGAGGTTTCCAGCACGGAAATCCATTTTTTACAGGTGCGGGTGTCAATACCAGCTGCATTTGCGATTAAATCAACATTGGGATGTACAAATAATCGTAAAGAGCAAGCGTTAATGTTTGATGTAGTGGACTTGGATGAGTCTTGCAATGAGGACTTGCTGGAATCTATAAATGTGCAGCAGTTTTCTTTAAGTCGAATAATTTTTCTTAAAATATTGCGTAAAATAGTCATGAATGATACTATTAAAGAAAAAATAGAGGGTGTGAGTATATGGCTAATATCAGTCCAGTTTCAGATTTGCGCAATTATAATACAATATTGGATAAAGTCTCTGTTGGCTCTCCAGTACATTTGACCGTAAACGGTCGGGGGAGATATACAATTCGCGATATAGCAGAAGATGAAGAATTCGAAAAAACCAAGGCCATGCTAAGGCTCATGTGTGAATTAAATGAAGGACGATGCTCTGGAGAGGAAGAAGGATATATTTCCTCTGAAGATGTACGAGCATATTTCCGTGGTAAGCGTCCATGAAACATGTTATAAAATATTCACCAACTGCGCTCCGTGATCTCGACCGTGTATGGAGAGAGGTGCTTGACGCATCAAATGATTTTGAGATAACTCAAAAATATATGGATGAGGTTATAGAAAAAATTGAAGCTAAGGCGGATTATTCAAGGTCTGGCTCCCCACTATATTATGAAAATGGCTTTACGGGGTATTATTTTGTTACATATAAGGTCTACATTGCATTTTACCGCTTAGATAAAAGTGAAATACTTGTTGATAGAGTCCTTTATGGTGCAAGCGACTATATGCGAAAATTGAATTTTAGAACGGAAGAATAAGTCGATAGTTAAAGGAATAGTCTTAGTTCTGCTGTACAAGAGTGCAGCAGTTTTCTTTTGCCCGAAATTTGGCGCAGCCGGAAAGAAATATCCTCTTTTTGCAGGATTACGCTGTGGGATAATAGAATTGTATAGGACAAGGTATAATTCAGCAGACATTAGATAATTATATAATTATGAAAAACTGATAAAACCGGAGTGTTAAAGAGATGTCGCAAGATTACATGAGGAGGATTTTATTATGAAAAGGAAAAACTTTGTGGCAATATGGTTTTGTACTTTATTGCTGGCAATGAGTACGCTGTGGATAAGCGAGGCTATAGCTGCGCAAGCTGAACCACCATCAGGTATTTCGACGGCTGTAGGGAGGCCAAAAGCTTCCACAAGCTTTAGGGAGGTAATGATTAACAATCCTGACATACGAATATTGGTGGAAAAGTCTATTAAACAGGCATCAATTATCAATCCGGACAGGAAAACCAATCCAGTACAATCTTTGAATGAGCTCTATGGTTTCCTGGACTATACAGTAACCTGCATGCCTTGGAATATCATGCCAGAGGAACGATACGGAAACTTTTCCACAAAATGTGATCAAAGCATCCTCTATGTGTACTGGCTTTTGGATCAACCACTGGAAGAGCTTAAGGACAAAGAGCTGTTCTATCCGTCTGTAGAATACCTTGAACCAATATACACGTGGTTGACAGAGTACAACAATACATGGCGGGATTTCCTGGATTCAGAAGCATCGTGGAAACAGGAGTATTTGGATATGCTTATTCGGGACCCATCCTGGAATCTTGATAAGGGTTGGTATGAATCACCGGATAACTGGCATTCATTCAACGAATTTTTCTCCAGAAAGCTGTCAAATGGAAATTCCCGTCCGATTGCCGAACCTAACGACGATAGGGTTATTGTTTCACCTGCGGATTCCCTTCCCCAGGGCGTGTGGAATATCGATGAATCCGGAAGGTTCTATGCTGATTCTATTAAAAGGGAAGACGGTGTAATAATTAAGGATTCCACTTTTGTGTCTGTTGAGCAGCTGCTGGGGGAGCCGGGAGCTGAGTACGCGAAATTATTTCACAACGGAATATTGACACATACGTATCTAAATTATGATGATTATCACAGATATCATTTCCCTGTGTCCGGAGTCGTTGAAGCAGTATATAAAATTCCTTATGCCAATGCGGTTGGAGGAATTGTTTATTGGGACAAGAATAAAGAGTTGTATGTTTTGGAATCAAATTCCCTTTCATGGCAAAGTGTGGAAACAAGAGGCTGTGTTCTTATAAAGACAGACTATGGAATGGTGGCCGTTATTCCAGTGGGGATGGGGCAGGTTTCCAGTGTTAATTTTATTGAAACCATAAAGCCTGGGACAAAAGTGAAAAAGGGGGACGAGCTGGGCTATTTCTTATTCGGCGGTTCTGACTGTGTAATGCTGTTTGAAGGCAAATCCGGTTTTAAACTGTCTGTAGGTAAAGGTGAAAAAGGCGGTTATTCCGCAGGTTATCGTCATGTCTTCTGTAGGGAAGAATATGGGAGATTTTTGGGTAAATAACCAGCTAAGGTCTAACCAGTGGCTCATTGAAACAGCGGGGGGCATCTGCGCCCTCCACTGTTCGTGGTGCGCCCAGCATGGACGCACTATGATATTTACGTATGTATAATAAGTTATTATATGGATTATATACTTGCGTATAATCAAATAACGTGGTAAACTGCGTATAATCAAAGAAATGATAATTCAATTATATGCGTATAATTGGAGGAGAGCATGGTTTTAAAGCGCAAAATATATGAAAAATTGCTTGCTTGGAAGAAAGAGACCAGAGGCACAAAGGCAATACTGATTGAAGGTGCCAGGCGAATAGGGAAGTCGACAATATGTGAAGAATTTGGCAAAAATGAATATAGTAGCTATGTGCTTATTGATTTTGCCAAACAAGATAAAACGGTAGAGGGATATTTTAATAAGTATTTGAGCGATTTGGATACACTGTTTATGATGCTTTCCACGCATTTTGGAGTAAAATTACATAATCGTGATACATTGTTTATTTTTGATGAAGTTCAAATGTTTCCGCAAGCTAGGGCGGCAATTAAATATTTGGTGGCTGATGGCAGATATGATTATATTGAAACGGGATCATTAATTTCCGTAAAGGAAAATGTTAAGGATATAGTAATTCCGTCCGAGGAAAGAAGCATAAAAATGTATCCTTTGGATTTGGAGGAATTTGCCTGGGCATTAGGTGAGGAACCATTAATTCAGTACATAAGGACTTGTTTTGAACAAAGGGTGCCACTGGATAGGGGAATGCACAACAAGGCGATGCTTCTATTTAAACAATATCTTCTGATTGGTGGAATGCCAAAGCCAGTGGTTCTTTTTGTGTCACAAGGCAAAGATTTTTCGGCGGCGGACATTGAAAAAAGAGATATTTTAAAACTATACCGTAACGATATTATGAAAATTAAATCTGCATACCGAAGCAAAGTGTTGGCGATTTTCGACCAGATACCAGGCCTTTTATCGCAGCATGAAAAACGAGTGGTATTCAAGAATATAGTTGAGGGAAGCTATGCAGAGCAGTATAGTGACACTTTTTTCTGGCTGTCTGATTCTATGATTTCCAATGAGTGTTTTTTATGCAACGACCCTAATGTTGGGTTGGCAATTAATGAGGTTCGTACCTATGTGAAATGCTACATGGGAGATACAGGCCTTTTGCTAAGCCATGCATTTAATGAAAATGAGCTTCTTGAAGATGAGGTATATAATCAGATTCTAAATGACAAGCTTTCGATTAATTCGGGGATGCTTTATGAAAATGCGATAGCGCAAATGCTTACGGCTAATGGTCATAAATTATATTTTTACACCCATTATTCTAATGAAAAGCACAGAAATGATATGGAAATAGATTTCATTATTTCGAATAATAGCAAAATGAAGTATAAAATATATCCTATTGAGGTAAAGTCAGGAAAAAGGTATCAGGCGAATTCTTTGAAACGTTTTAGAGAAAAATATCAAAAACGGATAGGCGAATGCTATGTTATTCATCCAAGAAACTTGGTAGTTAATGATGGAATAATTTGTATACCGCCGTATATGACAATATGCCTTTGATCTTTTGCAGGAGTACGCCAGAGGATGATAGAATTCTATAAAAATCACCTTATGGGCATAAAAGTCGTTTTTAAAAGTCGCAATATTATCATAAAAGTCCCTTGAAAAAGTCTTGTCGCTTTATTAGGATAAAATAGAGTTATTTTTGAGATTTTACTTGCTGATTTCTTTGGGAAAATGGGCCGTAAGCTATATTATTTCCATAAATCGGTATAATTGAAAAAAGATCCAGATATAATGGAGCTATACAGTGTATAGTGAACTGGATGAAAGGGAAAATATATGTTTGAAGAAAAGCAAATGGTTGATTTGCAACCGGATATTCATAAAAAAGTTTGTAATTTCCTTAAAGCATTGGATAATTTAAAAACAATTGAAGGAAAAACACCACCCTATGATACCATTACTGAGGCTGGAATGGTGTCTTTGTTTGAGATTTGTTTTGAACAGGCATGGAAGGCTATGAAGGAGCGGTTGGAATTTAATGGTTATGGAGAACGGAAATTAGGTTCACCTAATGCCATAATTAAGCTTGCCTTTCAGGCTGAAATGATTGATGATGAAGAGCTTTGGAGCGCGGCGTTAAGGGCACGAAATAATGTGGTGCATTCCTATAGTGATGAAATAGCATTGTCCATAATAAAAGACACCCAGAGCAAATTTATAGTTATGTTTGAAAAACTACGTCAAGAGTTGATTGAAAATTGGTTGTGAGGTGCCGGCAATGAATTTGCCTGAAAAGGTTAAGGATAAGATAATAGAGCTTGCCAGGAAATGTGGAGTAAAAAAGGTGATTTTATTTGGCAGCCGCGCCCGTGGTGATAATTGGGAGCGCAGCGATATTGATTTGGCCATATCCGGTGGAGATAGAGTCCGCTTTACTCTGGATGTTGATGAATCTGACATAGTCCCTACGTTATTGATGTTTGATGTGGTGGACTTGGATGAGCCATGTAATGAGGACTTACTGGAGTCGATAAAGCGGGACGGAGTTGTGCTATACGAAGAATGATACGTGCAGGAATATACTGCTGTACGAGTGTGGTTCAGTAGTTTTAATGACGAAAATGTGATCGTTATGTGTTACACTATCTCTCTGCTATAAGGCTATGAAAGAGTTTTTTATGATAGGAGAATAAATGGACGAGCAGGATTATCGGCGAATTTCCGAAATAAGCTATCTTAATACGGAAAATACCTGGCGTTATCGCTCAATATTGCATTTTTGTTTTGAGCGCCATGAGCACATGCAGACCTATGTTTATCCCGAGGATATATTTCATGAATTAAAGCGAGATCCTAATTTTCGGGAGTATTCCTTTGAGCAGCTGGAGCAAGATCTGGCCACATTGGTGGGCTGGAAAAACCTAATTCCCCATCAGGAGACCAGTAGGGCCAAAACCATAGTGGATTTTAAGAAGAAGCGATATCGCTATCAGTGTACGCCATATACCGTAGAGATAGAGCGCATGGTGGAAAAGCTTAAATCCATTGGCGAGGAATTTAGCGGTTCTCTGGAGACCACCCAGTTTGATCGCATTCTACGGGCATTACGGGAATTTTTGATACCGGATAATCCGGTAACTGATGAGGAGCTGCATCAGATTTGGAAGGATTTACAGCATTATTTTCATACACTGGTGGAAAACTCCTCTGATTATCTGGCCCATTTAAAAAGCACCAAGGTGGAGGAACGGATGCAGACAGTGGCCTTTATAGTATACAAGGACCGTTTTACTCAATATCTGCAGAATTTCGTCATCGGGCTGCAGCGTTCAGCTCAGAAAATGGAGAATTTATTCAAAGGCAGTAATTCAGAGCTGGAAGATAGCCTGTTTCAGCGGCTGACGGATTATCAGTTATCCATACCCCGCTTGGGTGAGGAAAAAAGTGCCCAAGAATATTTTGATGATTTTCAGGAAAGCTTTTTGGTTATGCGGGAATGGTTTATGGGCACCAATTATCGGGAAAGTGAGCTGTCGGTGCTGTCCAAGGAGACGGTGGATACCATTCGCCGTATTACCAAATTCGCCCAACGCTTAGCGGAGCAAAGGCAGGTTTCCCGCAGCCGCAAGGCGGAGTACCTGCATTTGGCCCATTGGTTTTCCCAGGTTAATACCAAGAATGAGGCTGACTGCTTAAGCGCGATTGTTTTTGGACCTGCAGGCGGACGTCATTTTTATGTGGAAAGTCGGGAAATGGAGGACCTGAACAGTCATATTGAGGAGGAGCCACCAACTCGCCTTGAGCTTAAGCCCAGGGTGAGCACCTACCGGGAACGTCAGCGTCAGGTGCCGATCAGGGATCATGGACAGGCAAAAAGCGCGGTGCGACAGGCCTATTTGGACGAGCAAAGAAAATTGGTGGAAACCATAAATGACCTTGCTTCAGATGGAGTCATTGATTTTGCTGATTTGCCGGTGCTAAGTCGGGAGGTAAGGCAGATTCTCCTTGGGTGGGTAGCAAGGGCATTGCACAGAAATCCTGTCCGCACTGAGCTGGGCACCTTGGTTGAGCTGGCTTACGATAAACAAAATCCTGCTTCCATTGTGCTTCACTGTGATGATGGGAATTTTTCCATGCCGGCCATGAAGTTTTATATTAGGAAAGGACAGCAGTGATTTATGGTAGAGGCTAGTGAGCAGGAGGAGCTGCGGCGGGGGGCCCAGATTTTGCTGGAAAATCGTTGGGTTAGCCGTCGGGAAATGCCGGATGAATATTTGTTGATACGCCGTAATGAGAAAGCACTACGGCAATTTTTTCGTGAAAAATGTGGCTGGCCACTATTGGTAACGGCGAATTTTTATAAGCTGGAAAAAATCCCTGCCAATCCATGGGGCTTTATGGGGATAGCTGCCATGCAAAGCATAGAGGATTATGTTCTGTTGGCCTGTGTGATGGCTTTTTTAGAGGAGTATGAATCCGGGGGACAGTTTTTGTTAGGTGATTTGGCGGAGGCCCTGTTGGCCTACTATCCTCAGGAAGCTCATACACCACGATTGAATTGGGAATCCTATAATTGGCGCAAGTCCCTTATAAGAGTGCTGAATTTTTTGGCGGAGGAAGGCATTATAAATATTGTGGACGATGAAAGCACGGGATTTATAAGTCAAGGCTTTAATGCCGATGGGGCTATTGCGGGTGAGGCGTTATATGAGGTAACTAATTTGGCCCGCTATTTTTTGCGGTCATTTCCAAAGGAACTGTCGGATTACGTTTCATGGCAGGATTTGCTGGAGGCTGATTACGTCACGGACACTAATGAGGAGGCCCGATCCCTGCGTCATCGTCGCAATCGGATTTATCGGGAATTGTTATTGAAGCCGGTGTTTTATCGCCAGGGGGAGTATGAGGCTGACTTTGCCTATTTGCGCAACAGATGGGGCAGGCTTGAGGAGATTATTCAGGATTGGTTTGGTCTTCATTTGGAGCTGTATCAAAATGGGGTTATGGCGGTATCCCATGAGCAGTCCACTTGGTTTAATGACGTATTTCCTGTACGTTTTCGTGGAATTCACGATATTATTTTGCACTTATCCCATTATTTACGAGAGCTTTCTCCAGAGCAGGTGAAACAGGCCATGACTATTAATCAATGGCAAGGGCATTTGGAGCAGTTATCTAAAAATACTAAAGCCGGCTGGACAAAGGAGTATCGTGAGATGAGTTTGAAACGCCTATCAGAAAGATTGCTGGAGGAAATGACTTCCTGGGGTATGGTGAAGGTCGATGAAGATGGTCTGATTACTGTGCAGTCGGCTCTGTTTCGCCATGAAGGGGTATATCCTGCGGATTATACTGGCAAAAAGTAAAAGAGCAAATCGGGGGACGAAGAATGAGTGAAAATAGATGGCAGGCGTATAGAGCGGGTATTTTAAATTATTGGTATTACGATGAGGCGGAATTCTATTTTGCCGATGGCCGACTGCTGCTGCGGGGCAGTAACGGCTCTGGTAAATCAGTAACCATGCAAAGTCTGGTGACTGTTCTGCTGGATGGGGTGAAACGGGCGGACAGGCTGGATAGCTTTGGCTCCAAGTCACGTACCATGGATGATTATCTGTTGGGGGAAAAGGAAATAAGCGATTATGATGAGCGTACCGGCTATCTGTTTTTGGAATATAAGCGGGAAAACAGCGACCAATATATTACTACTGGCATGGGACTTCATGCCCGCCGTGGCTCATCCAAGGTGGATTTTTGGGGCTTTATATTGCAAAATGGCCGCCGTATAGGTCATGATATTCAGCTGTATCACGTCAGCAAAAATCCGGAAAATGGCCAGGAGCAAAAGCTACCCCTGACGAAAAGGGAATTGGAAAACGCCATTGGCCAGGATGGTCGGGTGACTACGGAACAGCGGGAATATATGGCCATGGTAAATCAATATATCTTTGGCTACAAGGATATCCAGAAATATGAGGAGCTTATGAAGCTGCTGATTCAGCTACGAAGCCCTAAATTGTCCCGGGATTTCAAGCCAAGTGTAATATATGAAATCTTAAATGGTTCCTTGCCAACCCTTTCTGATGATGATTTGCGCCCGTTGGCGGAAACCCTGGAAAATATGGAGAAAACCCGCCTGGCCATCGAACAGCTAAAGCGGGAGCAGGGGGCCTTTCAGGCTATTTGTAATGCTTATACCACCTATAACACAGCTGTATTGGCTGAACGGGCCATGGGAGTAGACAGATGCGATGATATACTGAACAATCTGGAACATAAGGAGCAGCAGCAACGGGAATTACTGGCAAAGGCTTCAGAGCAGGCGGAAAATGCCAGAAACAAACAACAGGAGCTGGCAGTGGAGGAACGGACCTTGCGCCAGGAGCAGTCTGATTTGCAGGAAAATGAGGCATATAAAGCAGCAGAGAAGAAAAAGGAGACTCAGCTGACGCTGGAACGTGAAGAACGGGAGCGGAGTCATCGGGAACAGATGCTGTCGGATAAGCGGCGACGGGAGCTGTCCTTATCGGAACAGGTTAAAGCCGAGGAATATAAGCTATTTGAGGTGGAAGAGCAGGTGGCTGAGGTGTTGGATAATTTAGAAGGTCTGGCACAGGAGGCGAATTTTTCGGCCCATGCAGCCATCAGTCATGGCTTTAAGCTAACTGATAAAGATGCCGCTGGTCATTTTATGCTGTGGCGCAATGAGCGGCAAAATCATATTAAGACCTTACAGCAGCTGCACAAAAGGCTGTTGGCCTACGAAAATATTCAGCAACGGGTTCAGCAAAATGAACAGGAGCTGGGTGAAGAAAATAAGCGTCTCGACCAGTATTCCTACGAATATCAGCAATTAATGGAGGCACTGGAGCGGGAACGGGAAAACATTATTAAGGCTTTTTATGAATGGAAAACCAGCTGGCAGGAGGTTATTTCCTTTACTGGGGAGCAGGAAAACCAGTTGGTGGGCTGTCTCCGGGAGCTGTATTCCTCCAGTCAATGGCTGGAGGTGGAAAAGCATTTAAGTGATGTGGTCAGCCACCATCAGCGGGAGTTAGATGGTGCCATAGGCCAGGTGCGGGCCGATATTCAGCATCTTGAAGAAAATTTAGCCAGTGAGAGGGAGGAATTGCGCCTCCTGCGGGAGAAGAAGGAGGCGGAACCGGACCTAGGTGAGGCTTATAAGCTGGCCAGAGCCTCTCTTAAGGAAAATAATATTGCCTTTCTACCTTTATATGAGGCTACGGAATTTCGGTCCCAGGTTCCGGCTCATGTCCGTGAACGCCTGGAATCGGCTTTATTGGAGGCTGGCCTGTTAAATGCCATTATTCTGGAAACCAATGAAATGGCCAATAAACTGCCGGATAATATGCGGGGCAATGTGCTGTTTAGTGGTGAAGTGGTCATGCTGGCGGATTCTCTGATTAATTATTTGGAGCCTGTTCCTGGGGATAGCGGTCTGTCATCAGCCCGTATTGCCGATATTCTGTCCAGTATTGTGGTGGATGATAATCTGTATCCCTCCCATGGTGGCACTGCCTTGAATCTGGAAAAGGGAGGTTATTGTCTGGGCAGCATTGCCGGACGGGCTGCTGAGCGGTCAGAGGCGTTATTTATCGGCAAGCAGGCCCGGGAAAGGTATCGTCGCCAGCAAATCGAGACTAAGGAGCAGGAAATAGCTGGACTGACTGACCAGTTAACCAGGCAACAGTGCCGGGAGCAGGAGCTGCTGCTGAAGAATGAAAAATTAGGTCGGGCAAAGCTGGAATTTCCATCCCATCAAGAAGCCCAGCAGCTTTATGATAAGTCCAGGGGTAAGGCCAATGAAATAGAGCAACAGCGGCTTCGCCTTCAGGAAAAGGATGAGCAGCAAAAAAAGCTAACTTTGGAGCTGCGACGGGAACGGTTGGATATAACGGAAATGCGGGGAGAAACGGCATTAGGATTTTCTGCCCAAGCCTATGAGGAAGCATTGGCCATTATGAATGAATACGGGGAGGCATATAACAGCCTAACCCTGTTGCAGGCTGACTATGCCCATACGGCAGAGCTGCTAAGTCAGCACAAGCAGGATGTGGAATATGTCAGTGGTGAAGTGGATATATTGAAGGGTGAGCTGCAAAATCAGGAAACTACTATTTTGCAGTTAAAGAAAACCATCGAGGCCTTGACCAGACAGCTGGAGGTCATGGATGCAGCTGCTGTTGAGGCCCGCATTAGTGCGGTTATTTCCCGGTTGGGCAAAATACCTCAGGAGCTGATGACGGCCTCTAGGTTGGAGGGGGAAAACGAAAGGAATAAAACCAATATTACCATCGAGTTAAATCTTTTGACCCGGCATCAGACTGTTTATAGACAGCTGAGGGAAAGGTGGAATGACCTTTTACAGGCCGAGCTGCAACGGGGCTTTTTTACGGGGGACAAGAAGGATTTGCGGAAAATAATTCAGGACCGTCAGAAAAGTCGTGCGACCCAAAGTCTTCATTCGTTGGCGCAACGGGTGGAAAATCAATATGCGCAGCATAGGGATGAAATTGCTGAATATCGCTTCTCTCTACGGGAGGCCATGGATGATGTGGGAGAATTTATTCCCCTTTCCCCTGAGGAGGAGCAACAGTTTTTACCTCCTTGGGAAGCCCTAAGGGATCATGCCGTTCGTCAACTGGCGGTTACTGATATAGGTGGCAAGGGATTAAGTCCCTACGAGCAGCTGGAGCAGCTAAAAAAACATTTGCTGGAGCAGGAAAATTTGTTGTCGGAGCAGGATAAGCAAATTTATCAGGAGATTATTCTCAACAGTATTGGTCGTACCATCAGCGAAAGAATATATGGTGCTGAGGACTGGATAAAGAAGATGAATAAGCTTATGGATAAGAGTGAAACATCCAGTGCCCTAAGGTTTAGACTGGAGTGGAAGCCATTAATAGGCGACGACGAGGATGAGCTGGATACGGCAGAGCTTGTGGAGTTGCTTCACAGCGATCCGGAGCTGATGAAGGAAGAGGATATGCAGCGATTGGAGCAGCATTTTTCCTACCGCATCAGAAAGGCCCAGGAGGCGGCGGAAATCATGGAAAAGGATGCCGATGCCTTCCAGGCTTCTGTGAAGGAGCAATTGGATTATCGCCAGTGGTTTAGATTCCGTCTGTATTATGATAAGGGAGAACAAATAAAGCGACGGGAGCTTACGGATAAGGCCTTTTTCCGGCTTAGTGGCGGTGAAAAGGCCATGGCTATGTATGTGCCACTGTTTTCTGCAGCCTATTCCCGGTATTTGGATGCCGGGAAGGATGCACCGCGGCTTATTACTCTGGATGAGGCCTTTGCCGGGGGAGATGAGCAAAATATGCGGGATATGTTTAGATTGGTGGAGCAAATGGGCTTTAATTACATTATGAATTCCCAGGCGATATGGGGGGATTATGATGTGGTGCCAAGCCTGAATATATATGAATTGCTCCGGCCTCTCAATGCCAATTACGTTTCGGTGTTGGGCTACCATTGGGATGGCAATACCAAGCAGGTAATGATGGAGGATACAGCAAATGGATGATGGTTTACAGGAAGAGGCAATCAAATATTTTAATAGCCATCCGGTCCTCCTAAGGCTGGTGAGGTCCTTTTCTCATAAATATCGTAGTCTGGGCCATTTCGGTGGTATTGCCAGCCTAAGTCAGTTATCAGACAGGGAACAGCGGGATTTGGGGGCCTTTCTGCGGCGTGAAATTAAGGGGCAGGACAGAGTGTCCTTTCGGGAGTTTTCCAGTGCCTGGGCTAAAACCCGCTTTGAGGGGATTGACCTACAGAAGTTTATATTATCGTTGTTGCCAGACAATTTTGTAAGCAAGCAGGAAGAACGTCGACAACAGCATGATAAACGTCAGCTGATTCTTGACCAGCTTTTGGACGCCCATTCCTCCGAATTGGCTGCAAAATGGCTATATGCCCTTAAAAATGGTCAGTTAAGGTTGTCCCAAGGGGTATTATATTACAATTTTGAGCTGCTGAATGATGTGGCAACTGGTCTTGATCTTATTACCAATGTATATGAACGGTTGCCAGTATTAGCCAATCGGGCCACTGGCAATCCCCATGCCTTTGATTTTGACCAGCCCGCCGGACGGCTGCTGCTACAGGCCATGGCCTTTATCAGTGGCTCCACTTTGCCAGTGGCAGCTCATGAGCGAACCAGCTTATTATATCAATATCATGTTATTCGGGACGATATATTAAATTTTGCCACGGTGTACGGTTTGGTGGCCTATAGGGAAAACGGGGAAGAAATTACCTATTGGCGGGAGAGTGCCAAATCATTTGCTCCGTTAAACATCCCTTTGCGGGAAATAATTCAGGCCCATAAAATAGAGCCTGTAGGTGGAATAGATACACCTGTTTATATTGTGGAAAATTCAGGAATATTTTCTGCTTTGCTGGATACATTGACAGCTATAGGCAAGGTCCGTCCCTTGATAGCGTTTCATGGTCAGCTTAAGGCGGCCTCTTGGGCTATTCTTGATGGTCTTGGCAGGAGTGGGGCGAAAATCCTTTATGCTGGCGATTTGGATCCGGAAGGTATCAGTATAGCCCAGCATATTTTGTCACGTTATGATAACGTGGAATTGTGGCATATGTCAGTGGAGGATTACAAAGAAGCAGTTACCGACTTGCCGGAGGGGAGACTGAAAAAGCTGCCTTCCCTTGTGCATCCTAAACTGGTACACTTGGTTCAGGAAATGAGTATATGTAAAAAGGTTCTTTATCAGGAAAGCTTACTGGATAAAATGGTACATGAGTTGACTTAATAGAAGGGATTATCTTATGAAATACGATTATTTAATAGTAGGCTCTGGCCTTTTTGGGGCTGTGTTTGCCCAGCAGGCCAAGGAAGCAGGGAAAAAGGTATTGGTTATCGACCGGCGGGATCATATTGGGGGCAATGTATACACTGAAAAGGTGGAGGGCATTAATGTCCATAAGTACGGCGCCCATATTTTTCACACCAATGATAAAAAGGTTTGGCAGTATATAACAAAATTTGGGGAGTTTAACCGCTTCACCAATTCTCCGGTGGCTAACTACAAGGGGGAGATTTATTCTCTGCCGTTTAACATGTACACCTTCAATAAAATGTGGGGTGTGGTGACTCCTGAGGAAGCGGCGGCAAAAATTGCTGAGCAGCGTCAGGAGATAAAGGGTGAGCCTAAAAATCTGGAGGAACAGGCCATTTCCCTGGTGGGCCGTGATATTTTTGAAAAGCTCATTAAAGGCTATACGGAAAAGCAGTGGGGGCGTGATTGCAAGGATTTGCCTGCTTTCATAATTAAGCGACTTCCAGTGCGCTACACCTACGACAATAATTATTTCAATGCCCTCTATCAGGGGATTCCTATGGGTGGCTATACCAAGCTCATAAAAAAGCTTCTTGATGGTATTGAGGTGCGTCTTGGAGTGGATTATCTGAGGCATCGCTCCGACTATGAGCAGGTGGCTGAAAAGATTATTTACACAGGTCCAATAGATGAATTTTTCGATTACAAGCTGGGAACCTTGGAGTATCGTTCTGTTCGCTTTGAAAATGAGCTGCTTAATAAGCCAAGCTTTCAGGGAAATGCGGCAGTGAATTACACCGACCGGGAGACGGCTTGGACCAGAATAATTGAGCATAAGTGGTTTGAATTTGGCAAAGATGAAAATGGCAACGAATTGCCGAAGACTGTTATTTCAAGGGAATACTCCTCCGAATGGAAAAAGGGTGATGAGCCTTATTATCCTGTTAATGATGAGAAGAACAGTGTATTATACGCCCGTTATAAGGAAGAGGCAGCTAAGCTGACTAATGTAGTATTCGGCGGCCGCCTGGGTACATATTCCTATTACGATATGGATGTGACTATCGCTAAGGCCTTGGAAACGGCAGAGGCTGAGCTGGGGAAGAAATAGTATAACTGAGTTAGTTTACCCGGCCAAACTCGACTCGGATAGAACCAAGTAATATTATCAGGCTGTATTGAGCTTGCTGCAATAAAGGTTAAAACGAAGAGTGTAGGGAACTCAAATCATTTGAGTTCCTCTTTTTATTTTTGAAAAGTCATTTTAGATTCTTGATTAAACTTAAAAATATTGATAGAATAGCAAATAGAGAAAGGAGAAACTAAAATGACAACTGAAGAATTATTTGAAAAATTAGAGATGTTGCAGAAAATAAAATGTGAAACATCAAATTTGGAAGTCAAGAGTGCCGCAGGTGGATGCCCTAAGCGTTTGTATGATACATTGTCAAGTTTTTCCAATCAGGATGAGGGCGGAATAATTATTTTTGGTGTTGATGAAACACAGGGATTTAAAGAAGTTGGTATATACGACCCACAGGATTTGCAGAAAAAAGTGAACGAGCAGTGCTTGCAGATGGAACCGGCTGTGAGGCCGCTATTTACAGTCGTTGAAAAAAACGAAAAAATATTTCTGTCCGCTGAAATACCGGGAGCAGATATTACAGAAAGGCCTGTGTTTTATAAAGGAAAAGGCAGATTAAAAGGTTCGTTTATCAGGGTGGGGGATAGTGACGAGCCAATGACTGAATATGGAATCTATAGCTATGAAGCCTATCGAAAAAAATATCAGGATGATATTAGAGTTATTGAAAGAGCCACTTTTGCTTCATTAAATCAAGAGCGCGTAGCTGAATATATTAATTTGCTGAAAAAAAATAAGCCTCATTTGTCGGCAATACCGGATGAGGAAATATATGAGTTAATGAGTATAAAGAGAAATGATAAAATAACATTTAGTACGGTGATGAATTTCAGTCCATATCCCCAGGCGTATTTCCCACAATTATGTATCATTGCCACTGTTGTTCCTGGTACAGAAATGGGTGAAGTGGGTGAAGTGGGGGAACAGGGAGAACGCTTTATTGATAATCAGCGCATAGAGGGGAATATTTCGGAGATGTTGGATGGTGCTATGCAGTTTGTGCATAGAAATATGCGGGAAAAAACGATTATCAATCCTGAAACTGGAAAGCGTGAGGATAAAACAGATTATCCGCTTACAGCAGTAAGGGAAGCGATTGTCAACGCATTGGTACACAGAGATTATAGCTTTCACACAGAGGGAATGCCCATCCAAATTGTAATGTACGCAGATAGAATGGAAATCAAAAATCCTGGTGGATTATATGGGAGAATTAAAGTTGGCCAACTGGGAAAAGTACAACCAGATACAAGAAATCCGGTTATTGCCTCTGTACTGGAAACATTAAAAATTACAGAAAACCGCTATTCTGGTATTCCTACTATTCGAAAGGCAATGCAGCAATATAAATTACCTCAACCTGAATTTTTGGATGAAAGAGGCAGTTTTGTTGTAAAATTATATAGGGATGGAAAAAGTGCCTATTCCAATCAAAATGTGGGACTTAAAGATGATGGGGACCTTGGTAATAGTAACCTTATTTTGTTTTGTAAAACACCCAGAACCAGGCGGGAAATATGTGAATTTTTGGGGTTGAGCTCGGTGACTTATGCAATTCAGACCCATGTAATGCCATTGGTGGACAGAGGAATAATAAAAATGACTATTCCAGATAAGCCTAAGAGTTCTAATCAGTTGTTTTATAGTGAATAAACCTAAATTTAAGTCGAGGTATTAATGACAAAATTCATTTTTGATTTGGATGGTACGATTACCAAGGAAGAAACCTTGCCGCTTATAGCAAGGCATTTTAAGGTTGAGGAAAAAATAGAAGAATTGACTCGAGCCACAGTGGCTGGTGAGGTGCCCTTTATTGAATCCTTTATTCAGCGGGTGGATATATTGGGGAAGCTGCCTGTAAGTAAAATAAATCAGTTGCTTAGCCAGGTGGAAGTATATGGTGATCTGGTGAGATTTATTCAAAATAATGTGGATATGTGCAGCATTGCCACAGGGAATCTGAACTGCTGGATAGAAGATTTGGCTAAGAAAATTGGCTGTGAATGCTTTTGTTCCTTGGGAGAAACGGAAAATAATCAGGTTGCAAGGATTGTTGAAATTTTAAAGAAGGAAGATTTGGTGCAGCGGTACAAAGCAGAGGGCCATAGGGTCGTTTTTGTGGGGGATGGCAACAATGATGTGGAGGCTATGCGCATGGCAGATGTGGCGATTGCTTCCGGACTTACCCATAGTCCGGCTCCGGCTGCTGTGGCTGTGGCAGATTATGTGGTATTTGAGGAAAAGGAATTGTGTGTGCTGCTTAGGCAGTTGTGTAAAGGAAGATTTTAATGACAACAAAAAAAGATTACAAAGCAGAATATGAGCGTTGGCTGGAGAGGGCTGACGATAGTTTACAGAGTGAGCTGAAGGGCTATGATGAGGCACAGATTGAGGACAGCTTTTACAAGAATCTGGCCTTTGGAACAGGGGGACTTCGTGGGGTAATCGGTGCAGGCACCAACCGCATGAATATTCATACTGTGTCCAAGGCAAGTCAGGGATTGGCGGCTTATTTGCGTAAAGAGTACGGCAAAGAGGCCAGTGTGGCTATTGGTTATGATTCACGTATAAATTCAGAGCTTTTTGCCAAGGTGGCGGCTGGGGTTTTTGCTGCCAACGGGGTGAAGGTCTTTATCTGGAACCGTCTATTACCAGTGCCTACTGTTTCCTATGCTGTGCGGTATTTGGGAACCAGTGCAGGGGTTATGATAACTGCATCCCACAATCCATCTCAGTATAATGGCTATAAGGTCTACGGCCATGATGGTTGTCAGATTACTACTAAAGCAGCTGCTGAAATTTTGGAAGCCATTGAAGAGGTGGATATTTTTGACGGAGTGCATAACGAGTCATTTGACAGCGGTTTGGATTCACGAAAAATTACTTATATAGATGAAGCGGTTTTTGACAGCTTCCTGCAGGAAGTGAAGAATCAGTCCGTTCTTTATGGGGATGCCATAGACAAAAATGTATCCATTGTTTATTCTCCTTTAAATGGTACTGGCCTTGAGCCAGTGACCCGCATTTTAAAGGAGGAGGGCTACACCAATATTACCTTGGTGGAGGAACAGAAAAAGCCAGATGGCAGCTTCCCAACCTGCCCATATCCAAATCCTGAAATCAAGGAGGCCTTGGCTTTAGGCATTGAGTATTGCCAGAAGACGGGGGCGGATCTAATGTTGGCTACGGATCCGGATTGCGACCGTGTGGGGATTGCAGTGAAGGATAAAAATGGAGATTATCAGCTCCTTAGCGGCAATGAGGTAGGGCTGCTTTTGCTGGATTACATTTGCTCCCAGCGGAAAAAGCACGGCACCATGCCTGAAAAACCACTACTTTTAAAGACCATTGTTACCATTGATATGGCAGACAGAATTGCAGCGGATTATGGCCTTGAAACCATAAATGTTTTAACTGGTTTTAAATTTATTGGCGAACAGATAGGAATTTTAGAGGGGCGTGGAGAAGAAGACAGATATGTATTTGGCTTTGAGGAAAGCTATGGCTATCTAACCGGTGGTTACGTCCGGGACAAGGACGGCGTGGACGGTGCCTACATGATTTGTGAGATGTTCAGCTTCTACAAGAGTCAGGGCATATCCCTTTTGGATAAGCTGGCAGAATTGTATGCTAAATACGGCTATTGCCTGAATACTCTCCATAGCTACAAATTTGAGGGGCCAACGGGCATGGACAGAATGAAAGCCATTATGGACTATACCCGTCAGCATATTGGTGAAGGCGATGAGTTTGCTGGCAGGAAGGTGGTTAGGGTTGAGGATTACAGCCATGGACTGAATGGACTTCCTAAATCCAATGTGCTGAAGATTAAGCTGGAAAATAATATTTCCTTTGTGGTACGTCCTAGCGGTACGGAGCCTAAACTGAAGATTTACCTTAGTGTCAGTGCAGATAACAGGGAATTGGCAGAGGTTGTGGAGAAGGAGATAGCTGAGGCCTGCGGAAAGCTGGTGGCTTCGGTTTAGTTTTGAAATCATTTTGTGATGGGTGAATTTTATGGCGGAAATGAGCAAGGAATGTTGGAAACTTTATATCAAGATTCATGACCTATGGAAAATGGGGCGGTTCCAGGAGGCGGATAATGCCATGGGGGCTCTGCTGGATGCAGGGGGCTCCCAGGTTTCCAAGGCACAGCTTTTGGGGGCGTATATAAAGCGTTCCCTTGAGGATGTGCTGGGGGAGCTGTCCATATTGGAGCAGCTGGAGAAAAGTGGCTGTGAGGATGAGCCTGAATTAAAGGGTACGATGTACAGCTTGCTGGGACAGGCCTATAATACCGTCGGCCGGGCAGATAAGGCTGTGGAGAGCTTTCTGCAATCGGTGGAGACGGAAACAGATTGGCGTCAGCGGCTGGTGGAATACAGTAACGCCATATTTGCGGCGGCATCCCTGCCAAATACTGACAGGGAGTTTTGGCGTGTCCTTTACTCCGGCTATGATGCATTGCTGTCCGAGGGGGATGTGGGCTCCGTTTCTGAAAAGCGTTGGAACCATCATCGCATCCGCATAGGCTATCTTTCCAGTGATTATCAGCAGCATCCTGTGTCATCATTGCTGTGGCCCTTGGTGGATAAGGCCAATGGCAAGGATTTCCAGATTTTCTGCTACTGCGGAAATAAGGGTGAGGATTCAGTGACCAAGGCCTTCCGTGAAAAGGCTGACGTGTGGCGCCAGGTTTATGGCTGGAGCCATGATAAAATCGCCCGTCAGATTTATATTGATGAAATAGACATATTGGTGGATTTGGGGGGGCATACCTCCAATAATATGTTGCCGGTTCTGGCCTACAAGCCGGCTAAAATTCAGCTGTCAGCCATTGGCTGGGTGGGAAGTACCGGTATGAAGGCCGTGGATTACGTGCTGGGGGATGAGTATTGCTGCATCTCTGAAAAGCAGGATGCTTATGTGGAACGACTTCTGGCTGTAAAGGGAAGTCATTTCTGCTTCCATTTATTTAAAAAAATGCCGGAGGTTGTGGAGAGTCCGTGGAAGAAAAATGGCTTTATAACCTTTGGCTGCTTTAATAATTTCAGCAAGGTTACTGATGATATGCTTCAGCTTTGGGGTAATATTTTAAATAAGGTACCCCATAGCAAACTTCTCTTAAAGCATAAGCTGTTTGATAGTGAGAGCGGTCGTGTATATATGGAGAAACGGCTGGAAAAATGTGGTATTTCACCTAAGCGGGTGGAGCTTCGTCCTTTTAGCCAGGATTATCTTAACCAATATGGCGATATGGATATAGCTTTGGATACCTTTCCTTATACTGGGGGAATGACCACCTTTGAAGCCATGTACATGGGGGTTCCTGTGGTAAGCCTATACGGTGCCAGCAGGGGCCAGCGCTTTGGCTATAGTATGTTGATGAACGTGGGCCTTGGGGATATGGCTGCGGATAATGCCGAGGAATATGTGGAAATTGCTGCGGCTTTGGGCAATAATCCTGATATTTTGTGCGATTTGCGCTTTCAGCTGCGGGATATGGTGAAGAACTCCCCTTTGATGGATGAACAGGGATATGCTGCCCAGGTGGAGAAGTTATACCACCGCTTAATGGAATAGGTAGAAAAATGACTGAAGAAAAGGCACTTTGCTTACTTAACTTTATACATGAGACGGAGGAACCTCTGAAGGTACTACTCATTGAAAATGTGGAATACATTCATAAGCTTCGCTCGCTGATGCCACGGGCGGAGCTTTTTGTGGTGGCAGCAGATGAGGACCTGCCCCAGGATGAAGAATTTCAGGATATGGAAATTCGTTGGGTTACGGTGAATTACCTCGGTGAGAAGCTGCCTTTGGAGGAAGAATATTTCGATATTATTTTAGGTGAGGAGCTGTTTTTGGAGGCCTGGAATCCTCAGGATATTGCTTCGGGGCTGGGACTTTATTTAAAGGACACGGGACGTCTTTTGACCTCCTTTACCAATGCCCGCTATTGGAAAAATATCCGCGACTTAATGGGGGGGCATTTTTATCATGTATGCACCCATGTATTTACCAGGGACGAAATGCTGTCCCTCTTGGCGGCTTCCTTTTATAAGGATGCCTCTTTCTTGCCGGCTGATGACGGCTCTAAGGTGGATGTGGATTTTATAGGCAGACTGGAAAATATGGGGTTTGAAAATCATTCCAATGATTTAGGGGTGCGGACATGGCTGGTACAGGCCACTAAATCCATTGGGGAGATTATTGCCCTGAAAAAGCTCTATACCAAGGAAATACGTCGGGAGCTGTCTAATCGCCTTCGTCGCATTGAGTATGGCATTGATGTGGCGGAAAATACGGAAAGGCTGTGGCAGCTCTTTGAGCAAAATATGATTTTCCCGGAATATGTGGCAGATTTTGTAAAGCAGGCTATTATTCATAGAACGGCTTTTGCAGAAAACTTTGTTTTTCAGCTTCAGCGTATGGGCCATGGGGAATGGGCAGATACCTTTGTAAGAGCACTGGAGGTGCTGTATATTCCTCCTGGTGAAGAATGCTTAGCGGAAAAGTCAGTGGGAGCTTCAACGGAAAAGTCAGCTGAGTGTTCAGCAGTACGGAATAAGGCACCGATAACAGAGTCTTCCGCTATAGCGGATATTTCTCCTGAACAAAAGATTGCCTTTATTACTTGTGTAAACAAAGAAGACTGGTACGATGAGTGCCAGCTGTATATTAAAAATTTAAAGGTGCCTGAAGGAATGAAGGTGGAGCTTATACCTGTACGGGGGGCCGAGTCCATGTGCCATGGCTACAACATGGGGATGAAGCAGACGGATGCCAAATACAAGGTTTATATCCATCAGGATACCTTTATTGCCAACAAGAATTTTATTGGTGATTTGCTCAATATATTTAAGGATAAAGCTGTTGGGGCCCTGGGGGTTATTGGCGCAAGGAAGCTGCCAAAGAGCGGTATATGGTGGGATGGCCTGCGTACCGTGGGACGAGTGCTTCACGCCTGTGAGGCTGAAAGCGTGGTGGACAGCACCTGTCGGGATATTGACGGAGCTTATGTGGATGTGGATGCTGTGGATGGATTGCTCTTTGCCACCCAGGTGGATTTGCCATGGCGGGAGGATTTGTTTACTGGCTGGCATTTTTATGAAATTGCCCAATCCATGGAAATGTGGCGTCACGGCTATAGGGTGGTGGTACCACAGCAGGAGGATGATTTTTGGTGTATTCATTGTCCAAAGGAGAAGCCTCTGGATCCATCATATAAAAAATACCAGAAAATATTCTTGAAGGAGTACGGTGGAGAGTTAAATCCTGAAATTTGAAGAATGTGATAAAGATGATAAAGGATTTTATTAGTTTTCAGCGAATAATATTTTTAGTGAATAAAAAAATTGATGACAATATTCTTATGAAAATGTTGTTTTAGTGCATTATTTGGATGGTGTAGAACTTGGGCATGAATGAAAAGGATTTTTCCTGGTCCAGGCAGGCAGAGAATTTTTTGGAGGAAGGTAATTTTTCCAACATGAGGGCCTGTGGCCGGGAGCTTTTGGATGCAAATCTGAATAATCCTGAAGGCTGGGCTTTGGTAGCAGAGGCTTCAGTTTATATGGAGGACTTTGATACCGCCGAAGCGGCACTGAACCAGCTGTGGCACCTTGATTCTCAGCAAAATGCCCTTAGGGCAAATCTGAGAGGCCTTTTTGCCACGGCGGCCTTTTATGGTGCCCAATTTATTCTGGACAAGGCCATGGAGGCCTACGAGCAGCTCTTTAAGCGGTTTAATGTCAGTGTAGGCAAGGGAATATGGGGAGAAATCAGCAATAGGATAATTGAAAGAGGCTATGCTTTTTATGCCGACACCTGTTTGCTGGCGGGCTATGCGGATAAGGCGGCAGCAGCTACCTTTAATGCCAGCCGTACGGTGTCAGATATTAAGAAAAAGGCTATGTATCACAGTAAGGCCCTGTTTTTGACAAACTATCGGGACAGTGGAAACAAGCAGCAGCTTGAGCAGCATAAACAGTTTGAGCATCTTCTGAGAACGGAAGTTAAGTTTCCTCATGATCGGGAGAAACGGCGGAAAAATCATTCTCTGAGGATAGGGTATATTTCTCCGGACTTTCGTCAGCATGCGGCGGCATATTTTTTTACGCCCCTTTTAAGGGATGCCAACCGCAATGAATTTAAAATATACGCATATTCCACCGGCAAGGCTGATCATATTACACAGCGGTTTAAAAAAATGCCTGATGTTTGGCGTGATATGCATGGCAAGAGTAGTCGCCATGTGGCAAAGCAGATTTTTGATGACCGAATTGATATTTTGGTAGATTTGTCCGGTCACAGTCAGAATAATTGCCTGCCTGTTTTGGGATATCGTCCTGCTCCTGTGCAGATTTCCGGCATTGGGTACATTAATACCACCGGCCTTAGTGCTGTAGATTATTTTCTGACGGATACCACCTGTTGTCCCGATGTGGGGGATCAGCTTAATTTTAGGGAAAAGCTGCTGAAGCTGGATGGGTGTCACCTGTGCTTTGCTCCTGAGATATTGCGGAGCATAAAGGCAGAGGGCTGTGATGCCCCAGTTAAAACCAATGGCTATGTGACTTATGGCTGTTTCAATAATTTTGCCAAGGTTACCGATGATATACTGCTGATGTGGCGCAATATATTGGAGAGTGTTCCCTCCAAGCTGGTAATCAAGAACAAGACCTGTAGTGTGGAATCCGGACAGAATATTATTCGTGAGCGGTTCCGTCGCATTGGGGGAAATCCGGAAAAGCTGGAGTTGCGGCCCTTTAGTCCGGACTATCTCGCCCAGTATCGCGATATAGACATTGCTTTGGATACTTCGCCATATTGTGGTGGCCTTACTACTTGTGATGCCCTGTATATGGGAGTGCCGGTTATTTCCCTTAAGGGACACAGCCATGGCTCCAGATACGGAGAAACCATTCTTAAGGCAGCCGGGTTGCCGGAGCTTATAAGCGATGGACAGCGGGCTTATGTCAGCAAGGCGGTGCAGCTGGGGCGGCAGGCGGACAAATTGAATGAATTGCACAATGATTTGCCAAAAATGATACGAATATCGCCTCTAATGGACAATAAGTCGTATATGGCGGATATGGAGAATAAATTTAAGCAAATTTGGGATTGCTATTGTAAAGTTTAGCTTGCTTTTTTTCTTTTTTACATATATACTTGACGGGTAAGGATGTCTCTTTGACCACCTGAAATTAGGTAAGTAGTAAGAGTACAGTGGGATGTCAAATCAGAATTATGGGGGATTTTTTTAATGGCTTTTGTAGACGAGACTTTAACATGTAAGGACTGTGGCAAGGAGTTCATCTTTAGCGCAGGGGAGCAGGAATTTTATGCAGAGAAGGGCTTTGAGAACAAGCCTGTACGTTGCCGCGATTGCCGCGACAAGAGACGTCGCAGCCGTGATGGCGAGGGCGCCAGAGAGCAGCGTCAGATGTTCACTGTAGTATGCGCTGAGTGCGGTAAGGAGACTGAGGTTCCATTCGAGCCAAAGAACGACCGTCCAGTATATTGCCGTGACTGCTTCCAGGCAAAAAAGAATGCTTAATTTTTAACTGAATTTGTTATGGCGAAGAAGCCCGGGAATATATTTCTTCGGGCTTCTCTTGTACATAAAATGTTTAACTTTGATTCACAAGGAGGAAATTTAAACATGTCAAAGAAAATTTTAGTGCTTTGCATGGCTGCCTTGATGGCTGTTATGGCTATGGTAGCAGGTTGCGGCGGTGAAAAAAAGGCTGCTGAAGGTGAGAAGGTTCTGAAGGTTGGCACCAACGCTGACTTTGCTCCATTTGAGTTCCAGGGTGCTGATCCTAGTGCCTATGAGGGCTTCGATATGGATCTCATCCGTGCTATCGGTGAGGAAATGGGCTACAAGGTTGAGATTAACAATGTAGCATTCGATGGTCTGATTCCATCCCTGGAGGCAGGCAACATTGATGTTATCATTTCTGGTATGACCATCAACGATGAGCGTAAGCAGAAGGTTCTTTTCTCCGATCCTTATTATAAATCCGGTCTTTCCATTATGGTTGCCAAGAGTGATGATTCCATCAAGGGCTTCCAGGATTTGAAGGGCAAGAAGATTGCAGTTCAGATTGGTACCACCTCCGCTACTGAGGCCAAGAAGCTGGGAAGTGCTGAGGTAAAGGAGCTGAACTCCTCTGCTGATACCTTTATTGAGCTGAATGCCAAGGGCGTTGATGCAGTTATCAATGACCGCCCTGTAAACGACAGATATATTGTTGAGTCCAAGAATGAGAATGTAAAGGTTCTTTCCGAGCTTTTAACCTCTGAGGATTATGGTATGGCTATCAACAAGAATAATGCTGAGCTCCAGACCAAGATTAACGAGGCTTTGAAGAAGCTGAAGGATAACGGCAAGTACGACCAGATTTACGCTAAGTGGTTTGGCAACAAAAAATAATTAAATATTTACAGAGGCTGTTGCGTATGGCGTGCATATCATATGCGGCAGCCTTTTTCTTTGATATGATTAAGTGAAAATATTTTTTGACCAAGTATGGAAAAATATTCACAAACAATGTATAATTATTTTATGATTTTGCAAAAATACATTTTTAGATTGGTCGGGTGAATTAACATGAGTTTTAATTTTGACTTGGTAATACAATCCTTCCCGCTGCTTTTGTTGGGTGCGGGTATTACTATTAAGATTACAGCCCTGTCAGTGGGACTGGGTATGATTATCGGTATGTTTGTGGGTATTGCCCGCATTTCCCATGTGACTCCTCTCCGTATGCTGGCAGCAGTGTATATTGACTTTTTGCGGGGCACACCTCTTTTGGTGCAAATTTTCCTGATTTATTTTGCCCTGCCTTTAATGCTGGATCAGCGTGTGGACCCATTTGTGGCAGCCATAACTGCCTGTGGTATTAACTCTGGCGCTTATGTGGCAGAAATCTTCCGTGCTGGTATTCAGGCCATTGACAAGGGACAGATGGAAGCTGGGCGTTCCTTGGGTATGACCTGGGTTCAGACCATGCGCTATATTATTGTGCCTCAGGCCTTCAAGAATATTGTTCCACCTCTGGGCAATGAGTTTATTGCCCTGCTGAAGGATTCCTCCTTGGTTTCCGTTATCGGCTTTGAGGAGCTCACCCGTCGCGGTCAGCTCATTATTGCCAGAACTTACGGTTCCCTGGAGATCTGGCTTAGTGTAGCCGTTATTTATTTGGTAATGACTCTGGCAATTTCCCGTCTGGTGGCATATATGGAGAAGAGGTTGAAGACATCATGATAGATATTAAAGATTTGCGGAAATCCTTTGAGGATCACGAAGTATTAAAAGGAATAAATTTGCATATTAATCCAAAGGAAGTTGTGGTTATTATCGGCCCGTCAGGCTCCGGTAAAAGTACCCTTCTTCGTTGCATGAACATGTTGGAGGAGCCAACCTCCGGCAAGGTGGTTGTGGACGGTATCGAGCTGAATGGTGAGGCAAATATTAACAAGGCCCGTGAGGAAATAGGCATGGTTTTCCAGCGCTTTAATCTGTTTCCCCACATGACGGTTTTGCAGAATATTACCCTTGCACCGATGAAGGTTCGCAAGATTTCCAAGGAAGAGGCAGAAAAGACTGCCATGGAGCTGTTAAACCAGGTTGGCCTTGCCGATAAGGCTGGGGCTTATCCACCACAGCTTTCCGGCGGTCAGCAGCAGCGTGTGGCCATTGCCAGAGCCTTGGCCATGAAGCCTAAGGTAATGCTGTTTGATGAGCCAACCTCAGCCCTTGATCCTGAGATGGTAAAAGAGGTACTGGATGTTATGAAGTCATTGGCAGATAAGGGCATGACCATGGCTATTGTCACCCATGAGATGGGCTTTGCCCGGGAGGTGGGGGACAGACTCCTCTTTGTGGATGAGGGGCAGATTATTGAGCAGGGACCTCCAAAGGAAGTCTTTGATAATCCAAAGGAAGAAAGAACCAGATTATTCTTCTCAAAAATTTTGTGAGAATTTTACAAAAATTCTTGCAGAACCATATAAAAAATTTAAAATTAATGGCTAAGCCTATATTAATTATATAATATTGATTAGCCATTAATTTTTTTTTGCAAAAAGAGTATTCGGGGGTTAAATTCTTCTTGCTAAAATAGTTGCGCCTGCCAACTATAGGTGATATATTGAAAGAGTAAGTTTTAACGGTTTTTAACCGTGGATTTCTAGGAGGTTTCAAAAATGACAGGTAAGGTTAAGTGGTTTAGTGCTGAAAAGGGTTATGGATTTATCGAGCGCGAGGGTGGCGACGATATCTTCGTACATTTCTCCGCAATTGTAGATGAAGGCTTCAAGACTCTCAACGAGGGTCAGGCTGTGGAATTCGAGATCGTTGAGGGTGCTCGTGGTCCTCAGGCAGCCAATGTTGTTAAGCAGGCCTAATTCTTATATACTGCAAATCACAAGGTGTTCTGGAAGTGATTCCGGGACACCTTTTAAAGTGGAAAAAATATAGTTAATTGAATTTTGAAATTAAATAAAAGGGTTTTTCCTTACAATGGCGAATAATATAATCATAGAAAATGGAAAGGGGATGTTAGTATGACAACATTCACTATCAGAGGTAAAAATGTAGAGATTACCCCAGCCCTGAGAGATTATGTGGAAAAGAGAATCGGTAAGATTACCAGATACTTCGATTCGGTTGGCGAAATTTCTGTATTACTCAGCGTCTTAAAGGACCGTCATCTCGTTGAGGTTACCGTTCCTGTCCAGGGCGTACTCCTCCGGGGCGAGGAAGCCTCCCATGACATGTATGCCTCTATTGACTTGGTCATTGAAAAGCTGGAACGCCAGATACATAAGCATAAGACCAAGATGCAGCGCCGCTTCCGTGATGGCACTCTGCTGGATGAAGCATTCGCTGCCAATGCTGCTCAGGCTCGTGTAGAGGATGAGGAAGACGATTATCCAATCGTTAAGCGCAAGAAGTTTATTGTAAAGCCTATGGACGTCCAAGAGGCTATTATGCAGATGAACCTTTTGAACCATGACTTCTTTGTATTCCGTGACGCTGATACTGAGGAAGTCAACGTAGTTTATCGTCGTTCCGATGGTAAGTATGGCTTGATCGAGTCCGATAACAGATAGAGAATAGCGGACAAGAGCTTAACAAAGATTTTTGCCGGTTGTAGGATCGGTAAATCATAGAAGGGGCCGTTGCTCGTAGGTCGTGCGGGCAGCGGCCTTTTTACTGTTATTTGTTTTCTTACATATATAAAATATAATCCTTTCTTTTGACTTATATAGGATAGTTTGATAAACTGTTAAAAGGTGTTTTTATGCGCACATATCCAATTTGTTAGGAGTGAGTTTTGTTGTTAGGCATCTTTAAAAGATTTTTAGGCGACAATAATGAAAAAGAAATAAAACGAATGAGAGCAATCGTGGACCAGATTAATTCTTATGAAGAAGAATTGACCGAGCTTAGCGACTCCTCCCTTGTTAAACATACAGAGAAATTTAAGGAGCGTCTTGCCAATGGTGAGACCCTGGATGATATTCTTCCTGAGGCATTTGCCGTAGTTCGTGAGGCCTCCCGTCGTGTGCTGGGCATGAGACATTTTGATGTTCAGATGATTGGTGGTATCTGCCTTCATGAGGGCAAAATTGCAGAGATGCGTACCGGTGAAGGTAAGACACTGGTGGCAACATTGCCAGTATATCTTAATGCACTTACTGGCAAGGGCGTTCACATGGTTACCGTCAACGACTATTTGGCAAAGCGCGATAGTGAGTGGATGGGACGTCTTTATAACTTCCTGGGTCTTAGTGTAGGTCTTATCAAGCATGATATGGACTTCCCTGAGCGTAAATTCGCATATAGCTGTGATATTACCTTTGGTACCAACAACGAGTATGGCTTTGATTACCTCCGTGATAACATGGTGGTAGATATTAATCAGATGGTACAGCGTGAGCTGAACTTTGCCATTGTGGATGAGGTGGATAGTATCCTTATCGATGAGGCCAGAACCCCACTGATTATTTCCGGTGCCGGTACCAAGTCTACTGATATGTATACCCGTATGGCCAAGGCTGTTGAAATCCTGAAGGCCGGTGAGGACTACACCGTGGATGAGAAGCAGAAGACTGTTGCTCCATCTGAGGGTGCAGTTTCCAAGGTGGAGAAGTTCCTGGGCGTAAATAATATGTACGATTCCGAGAATATTGAAATGTCCCACTGCTTCACTGCTGCTCTTCGTGCCAAGGCTCTTATGAAGCGTGACCGTGATTATGTGGTTAAGGATGACGAAATCGTTATCGTTGATGAATTTACAGGCCGTCTTATGGAGGGCCGCCGTTATTCCGATGGCTTGCATCAGGCTATTGAGGCCAAGGAAGGTCTGGAGGTTCGCCGTCAGTCCCAGACTCTGGCTTCCATCACCTTCCAGAACTACTTCCGTATGTACAAGAAGCTGGGTGGCATGACTGGTACTGCCAAGACTGAGGAAGACGAGTTTATCAAGATTTATAACCTTCCTGTAGTGGTTGTTCCTACCAATATGCCAGTTAAGCGCGTGGATTTCCCGGATGTTATTTATAAGACCCGTCGTGCCAAGCTGAAGGCTGTGGCTAACGATGTGGAGAAGATTCATGCCACTGGTCAGCCAATTCTCATTGGTACCACATCCATTGCCCAGTCTGAGGAAATCAGTGCTATACTGAGAAAGCGTGGAATTTCCCATAACGTACTGAATGCAAAGTTCCATGAGAAGGAAGCAGAAATTATCGCTGACGCTGGTCAGAAGAATGCTGTTACCATTGCCACCAACATGGCTGGTCGTGGTACTGATATTAAGCTGGGTGAAGGCGTACCAGAGCTTGGTGGTCTCTTTATCGTAGGTACTGAGCGCCACGAGTCTCGCCGTATTGATAATCAGCTCCGCGGTCGTGCCGGCCGTCAGGGTGACCCTGGTAATTCCAGATTCTATCTGTCCTTGGAGGATGACCTCCTCCGTCTTTTCGGTGCCAAGAATATTTCCTCTATTATGGACCGTCTTGGCATGGGTGAGGATGACCCTATTGAGCACAAGATGATTACCAAATCCATCGAGAATGCCCAGAAGAAGGTTGAAGGACGTAACTTCGATATGCGTAAGCATGTCCTTGAATATGATGATGTTATGAACCAGCAGCGCGAGGTTATCTACAAGGAGCGCAAGCAGGTGCTGAAGGGTGAGGACCTGAAGGAGCACATCATGCACATGATTGGCCAGATTATCGAGTCCGAAATGGACCAGTATGCCAATGCCAAGCTGTATCCTGAGCAGTGGACCCTTGGGGACCTCATTAAGGATGCAGAGCAGATTTATGCACCAGCCGGCAGACTGAAGCTGGAGGAGCTGGAGGAAATGAGCCGCGATGAGGTTCAGGAGACTCTGATGAACTTGGCTACTGAGGCCTATGAGCTTCGTGAGAAGATGTTTGGCGAGACTAATATGCGTGAGCTGGAGCGCATAGTTATGCTTCGTGTTATTGATAATCATTGGATGGAGCACCTTGATGATATGGATATGCTCCGTGAGGGTATTGGCCTCCTGTCCTATGGTCAGCGTAACCCACTGGTTGAGTACAAAATCAAGGGCCATGATATGTTCCAGTCCATGATTGACGCCATTCAGACTGATATTGCCACCATGATGTATCGCGTAAATATCATAACTCCAGAGCAGCAGCGTGCCATGGAGGAGCAGGCAAAGCAGCGTCTGGCCCAGGCCAAGAGCTCCCATTCCTCAGGGGAAGGGGACCAGGAGCCAGCCAAAAAGCAGCCTGTTGTAAAGGGCGAGAAGATTGGCCGTAACGACCCATGCCCATGTGGCAGCGGGAAAAAGTACAAAAATTGCTGTGGTCGTGATAAATAACCTCATCCGTCAACTTTGTTGACACCTTCCCCAGCGGGGAAGGCAATTGATGCAGCTCAACTAGCTACAAGCCTTCTCCCTTGGGGAAGGTCCCTCCATAGGAGGGGGATGAGGTCCATTAATTAATATAAATTTTAAATAGGATGTGAGAACATGCTGGAGGATTTGAAGCCAGGTATTGCGGCACTCCAGGAGCGACTGAACGAGATGGAAAAGGCTCTGGATGTGGCTCATAAAGAAGAAAAAATTGCAGAATTGGAATATAAAATGGGTGAGCCTACTTTTTGGGATGATCCTGAAAGCGCCCAGAAAATCAACCAGGAGCTTAACGATGTTAAGATCAGTGTTGATAAATACAAGGCCCTTGTAGCCAAGTACGATGATGTGCAGGTGATGTGGGAAATCGGCATGGATGACAAGGATGAAAGCGTGGAGGAGGATATCAAGGCCGATATGGCTGAGATTGACAAGGCATTGGAGGAGCTTCAGCTGGAGGTTATGCTTTCCGGCAAGTATGATGCCAACAATGCAATTCTTACCCTTCATGCAGGTGCCGGCGGCACTGAGGCTCAGGACTGGACCAGCATGCTCCTTAGAATGTATGGCCGTTATGCTGAGCGTCATGGCTTTACTGTGGAAACTGCCGACTTCCTCCCAGGTGATGAGGCCGGCGTTAAGTCTGTTACTCTCTTTATCAAGGGACACAACGCTTATGGCTTTTTGAAGTCCGAAAAGGGCGTGCATCGTCTGGTACGTATTTCTCCATTCGATTCTGCAGCCCGTCGTCATACCTCCTTCTGTGCTTGTGATATTATGCCGGAGTTGGATGACACTGAAGAGGTTAAGATTAATATGGATGAGGTTCGTGTTGATACCTACCGCGCATCTGGTGCCGGTGGTCAGCACATCAATAAGACTTCCTCCGCTGTTCGTATGACCCATGAGCCTACAGGAATTGTGGTTCAGTGTCAGAATGAGCGCTCCCAGCTCCAGAACCGCGAGCAGTGTCTGAAGATGCTTCGTGCCAAGCTTTTTGAGCTGGAGGAGGAAAAGAAGGAAAAGGAAATCGCTGCTCTTGAGGGTGATCAGCAGAAGATTGAGTGGGGCAGCCAGATTCGTTCCTATGTATTCCATCCATACAACATGGTTAAGGATCATCGTACCAATGCTGAAACTGGTAACACCGGTGCAGTTATGGACGGTGAAATCGATATGTTCATTGAGGCCTTCCTTCGGGCCAAGGCCAACCATCAGCTTTAATAGGGTGATTTAAGTGAGCAAAGCATTAAAGTTTGGTATAGCGGCAATAGTTGTACTGCTGGTGTTCTGCCAGCTGATTCTGCCCTTTGTGGTGCAGGGCTCCATTGCCCATAGTATTGAGGATGCCACCAAGGCGGATAATGTAAATGTGAAGGTTTCCAGCATGGCGGGATTCATGCTTTTGGCAGGCCACATGGACAGTATTCATATTGATGCTGATAATGCCATGGTGGGACAGGTCCGCGTTGATAAGCTGACCCTTGACGGGGAAAATGTCAACGGTGACCTTACCAAGCTGGATGCCCGGGATGGTTCTGCAGTAAGGTCTGCAGACAAGCTGGAAATGACTGGCATTATTTCCCAGGAATCCCTTCAGATGCTTTTGCAGGACAAGCTGGAAAAGGTTGATAATATTACTGCCACCATGAACAAGGAAAAACTGTCTGCCACCGGCACCGTAAAGCTGCTGGGGCGCACGGCAGACCTTACCCTGGAAGGGACTGTATTCGAGGAAAATGGTGGTGTTTATTTTCACATGACCCATTTGGATATCAAAAATGCCGTATTTGGAAAGGCCGTGGTGGGCAATTTCTTTGGGGATATTCTTCTCTTTGATTTGCAGAAAATGCCTGTACGGGCCGAGGTGGATGATGTGGAGATGCAGGACGGTCGGGTTATTATTAAGGCCAGCCGTCGGACAACTGGTAAATAAGGAGTTAAATTGCGATGAAGCAGTTTGCGTATAATAAATTATTAATAGTGCTGATAATTATCGGCCTTTTTGCTTCACTGTTTATTAATATTCAGCGTCATCAGGTGGAGGTTCGCAATAATTCCATAGAGCTTATTGTGGACTATGAGGATCTGGTGGCCTTGGCTGAATGCGAAGGCGTGCCTGTGGAAGAGGTCATGAAGCAGGCCAAGGACGCTGGCATCACTTCTCTGGCGGTTTATGAAACCACCTTCAAGAAGCTGAATGTAAATGGCAAGACCACTGCTGTTAATGGCAGTGATGTTCTCACCAGCTATTATACTGGTGCTATGACAGATCCTAACTGGCGTAAGCTGGTGGAGGACGGCACCATTAAGGGCACTGAGATTTATGTTACCGGGCATCATGACCAGACCTTCAAGGAGGTCCATGAGGATTTGGTGCGCCGCTTGGGCAAGGATCGGGTTACTGCTCTTAATGTAGGTGGCTCCACTGTGCTGGCAGTAAAGGCCCAGTTCGAGTCCTTTGAGAAGATGGATTTGGGCATGCCTACTGATGAGATGGAGGCTGTAAATAAGGGGGGCTTCTATGTTTTGGCCCGTCCAACCAATTACAACAAGTGTACCGAAGACGATGTGGATGCCTTCTTCAAGCGCATCGATAACTACAAGGTTTCCGGTATTGTATTTTCTGGTTCCCAGACCTTGGGAGCTCCGGATTGCTCCGAATATACTGCCAAAAAAATGGCAGAGCGTGACCTCACTCTTGGTATGATTGAGGGGGTAACCCAGCTTCAGTTCTTCCATCAGGATGGTATGCTGGATATTGCCAAGGCCAATGATTATCATTCTGCTCGCCTCTATTCCATTCCTAAGGATGAGCAGAAGAAGATGAAAATCGGTGAGTGTGTGGAGCGCTGGGCAAATACAGATGCTGAGCGCAACATCCGCTACAATCTCTTGAAGATATTTGACAAGCCAGCTCCTGGCATGACCCTGCTGGAAACTAATATGACATATTTTTCAGCTGTAAGGGATAAGCTGGAGGCCCAGGGCTATACCATCGGCAAGGCGGGTGTGTTTGACCATTTCTATCCTGCCAGCTGGCTTCGTGCTCTGGTAATGATAGGTGTGGCTGCTGCCTGTGTATTGTATCTTTGCCTGGTAATTCCAGGGCTTAAGAAAAAGTACATTTATGGATTGCTGATAATTGGCATTATTGCTGCTGCGGGGCCTGTTATCATGGGTCACGGTAACAAAATTCGCGTGGTGGCTGCTCTCTTAAGTGCCAACGTATTCCCAGTTATTGCAGTAATCTGGCAGATGGACCGCTTCCGGGCAAAGAGTGCCGATGAAAAGGCATCGTTGCCAAAAATGATTGCCACTGGCGTGATAGCTCTCTTTACTTGTGGTATCATGTCATATGTGGGGGCTTCCTATCTTTCCGGTTCTCTTGCTGATACGGAGTACCTGCTGGAGGTTAATATCTTCCGCGGCATTAAGCTCACTTTTGTATTGCCAATTATTTTGGTGGCCATTGCCTTCCTGCAGCGATTTGATGTTTTCGATGGCAAAATGGACGATACTGAGGGCTTTATGGACCAGTTCCGTAAGATGCTGGATATGCCTGTGAAGGTGAAGTCCTTGCTGATTCTCTTTTTGGTTTTGGTTGCTGGCGTGGTCTTTGTGGCCCGTTCCGGTCATACCATGGGTATGCCTGTTTCTGCCACTGAGCTTAAGTTCAGAGCATTTTTGGAGCAGGCCATGTATGCCCGTCCTCGTTCCAAGGAGCTTCTCATTGGTCATCCGGCATTTATGTTGGCTGTAATGGGCTGGTTCCGTAAGTGGCCGACTATGGTTCTCTTTGCTCTGGTGCTGGTGGCTACCATCGGTCAGGGCTCCATGGTTGAGACCTTCGCTCACATGCGCTCTCCTGTATTTATGTCCTTTGCCCGTGGTATTGGTGGCATTGTATTGGGTGCCGGCGTGGGTGCTATCTGTATGATTCTCATTCAGCTCTGGAGCAGGTTCGTTGCCCCAAAGCTGAGTTGTAAAAATAAGTAAAGATAAGGAATGACAACAGACATGAGTAATGTTGTAATTTCCGGGTATTACGGTTCCAGAAATGCCGGCGATGAAGCAATGCTGGCAGCTATGGTAGAAGTATTGTCGGATTTGGATCCAAATTTAAATATTACGGTTATTTCCGCTGATCCTGCTGACACCAGGGAACGCCATCAGGTGAATTCCATTGGTTGGCTGGATATTGGAAGTATTATAGGTGCCCTGTACAAGGCAGACCTCCTTATAAGTGGTGGTGGCAGTCTTTTGCAGAATGTTACTTCCCGTCGCAGCCTTTATTATTATCTCATGATAATTGTGCTGGCAGAGCTTCTGCGGACCCCTGTTATGCTGTATGCTCAGGGTATAGGTCCAATTCAGGGGCGCATGGCCCGCTGGATTATGCGCATAGTTGGTAATGGCATTAAGCAGATTACGGTTCGCGATAAGGGCTCATTAGGGGAATTGGCACAGATGAAGATTCGTCATCCTGCCATTGAGTGTACCTCTGACCCGGTTCACGCCATTCATCCTGTGGACAGAAATATCGGCAGGACTATTTTGAAGGAAAACAATGCCTATGGTGCCAAGCCATTGGTGGGCATTTCCGTTCGGGAGTGGCAGGACTGGACCCATTACAAGGCAGTAATTGCCAGGGCCGCAGACCAGATAGCCCAGGAATTTGATGCCCGCATTGTATTTTTACCAATGCAATATCCAGAGGATGTACATTGTGCTGAAATGGTGGCATCCATGACAAGCTGTAATGCGGTGGTGCTTCATAAGGAATACACCACCAAGGAGCTGCTGTCCATAGTTGGAAATATGGATCTGCTCATTGGCGTTCGTCTTCATGCATTGATTTTTGCAGCGGTTATGGGAGTGCCGATGATTGGTGTTTCCTATGATCCTAAGATTGACAGATTTCTGGAGTCTGTAGGGGAAAGCCCTGTGGGGGACCTGGAAAATGTCAAGTATGACGAGCTGGTAAGCAAGGTTCGTGCCAAGTGGAATGATAAAGCGGGCTTTAGTAAGAAAAACGAGCAGCTTTTCGCTGAGCTTCGCCGCCTGGCCATGCACAATGCTGAGCTGGCCATTGAGCTCATTGATAAAAAGAAAAAAGAAAAGCAGTAATGCAGTTATTCAGTTAAAAACACTGGAAAATGAGTAAATCATTTTCCGGTGTTTTTTTGCTATATCAAAAATTAATAAAATTTTCTATTGACATACCATTATGGTATGTTGTAATATCTATCTCAACATAACCATAAACATACTAAACAAGTATGTTATAGATGTAATATGATGAATTGTGAGCAGGAGGTAGACAGCTATGGAAAAGGAAGAATTATTAAGACAAATAGCCGATGCTGTAGTGGAAATGGAAGAGGATACTGTGGAGGAGCTGGCTCAACAATCCCTTACCGCTGGTATTGATGCCTATGAAACTATAGACTTGGGGCTGGCCAAGGGAATGGAACGGGCCGGCCAATTATTTGATGAAGAAGAATATTTTGTTCCAGAGCTGTTGATGTGTTCTGACGCTATGAATGTGGGGATTGATGTATTAAAGCCCCATTTAAAGAGTGAAAATGTATCCAAGAAGGGCAAGGTTGTCATTGGTGTGGTTGAGGGTGATACCCATGATATCGGTAAAAATCTGGTTCGCCTGATGATGGAAACTGGTGGCTTTGAGGTGCTGGATTTGGGCCGGGATATTCCCCCAGCTGAATTCGTAAGTAAAGCAGAGGAATATGGAGCAGATATTATTGGTATTGCCACTCTTATGACTACTACGATGCCGGGGATGAAGGAAGTGGTAGACATCCTCGCTAATAAGGGTATTCGTGATAAATATAAGGTTATTGTGGGTGGCGGCCCAATTTCTCCAGCCTTTGCCAAAAAGATTGGTGCTGACGGATATGCCAGGAATGCTGCTGATGCCGTAAAAGTGGCGGAAAAGCTGCTGGGGAATACCGATTTGGCGTTAGGAGCGTGAGTATATGGATGTGTTATCTCCCAAGGAGCGGTTGCTACGTTCTCTAAAGGGCGAAGCAGTTGACAGGGCTCCAGTGATTTGTCCCGGGGGCATGATGAATTCAGCTATTGTTGATGTAATGAAAAACCATGGAAATGTATTACCCGATGGACATCGTGACTCGAAGATAATGGCAGACTTGGCCTTGGATGTGCAGGCGGATACGGGCTTTGAAAATGTGGGTATTCCCTTTTGCATGACCGTGGAGGCTGAAGCGCTGGGCAGTGATATCGACTTTGGTACCCTAAAATGTGAACCAAAGATTGCCAAGGAAATATTTCCTTCGGTAAAGGATGTAATTTATAAGGCTGATGATGCCCTAGTGAAGAGCCCTAGAGCGGGTACAGTTTTTCAGGCAATATATAATGCTGCCGGCCACTCTCCTGACATACCGGTTATAGGCAGCATAACTGGTCCATTGAGTACCGCCGCTTCGGTGGTGGATCCAATGAATTTCCTGAAGGAGCTGCGTAAGGTCAAGGATGAATCCCACAGATTTGTGGATTATGTAACCAATCAGCTGATTGGCTATGCCCGATACATGGTGGATAATGGCGCCAGCGTAATTTCCATTGCTGACCCAACAGCCACCGGTGAAATATTAGGTCCAAGGATGTTCGGCGATTATGCAGTGGTTTATATAAATAAGCTGGTGGATGCCATTCATGAAATGGGGGTACCAGTTATCGTTCATATATGTGGTCGCATGCAGGCCGTGACGCATCATATAGCCAATCTTCATGCGGATGCCATAAGTGTGGATGCGTTGGTAAGTCTTAAAAAGCTGAAGGAAGCGTACCCTCAGCTTACAACCATGGGAAATCTTAGTACCTTCCTGCTGGAATTTGGGGAAGAACCAAATATACAGCGCGGCACTGAGCAGCTTATCCGGGATGAGATTAATATATTGGCACCGGCCTGTGGGTTGAGTACCTCAACGCCACTAAGCAATATCCAAACCTTTACTGGTGCCGCCAAAGCTGTGTAAGGGGGCGTATAAATGAGCAAATATCAGATTGTATTTCAGCCCTCTGGCCGGCGCGGTGAGGTAGAGGAAGGAGCAACTATTTTACAAGCTGCACAAAGCTTGGGGGTTGGTATTGAAGCGGCCTGCGGCGGGGCCATGGTCTGTGGGAAATGTAAGATTATTCCAGAATTTGGAAATTTCGATAAATTGGATTTAAGTTCAACTAAGGAACATATTTCTCCTCTAAGTACGGTGGAAGAAAAAATTCTGACTGCTGAAGAAATTCATAAGGGTGTGCGCTTAGCTTGCTGTGTCCACATAAAGGGCGATTTGGTGGTCAGTGTTCCTAAGAAGAGCCAAAGTGCCAAGCAGGTGGTACTGGAGGCAGGCAGTTCCAGACAAATTGCCATAAAGCCAGCGGTAAAATCCTATTTTTTAAGACTTACGCCACCAACCTTAGAGGACCCTATGGATGATCAGCAACGACTATTACGGGCTTTATACGAGTCAACGGGCTTAGGTGATATAACCCTTGACTATACAGTTTTATGTAATCTGTCCCAGGTGCTTAGGGAAAATAACTGGGAGGTTACCGTAACAGTGCGGGAGGACAAGCAGGAAATCGTTAGGGTGCGGGGCGGTGATTACAGCCGTAAGCTGGGTATTGCCATTGATATTGGTACTACTACACTGGCGGCCTATCTCTGTGATTTGGATACAGGGGAGCTGCTTCAAAAGGCCTCCCGTATGAATTCCCAGATTGGCTATGGTGAGGATATTCTATCAAGAGTATCCTATGCCACCAGTAACCCCGATGGGCTTCAGACCTTGCATGACATTATCATAAATGATGTCAATGAGCTGGCCACGGAGCTGACGGCTGGTATTGGTGGTACCCCGGAGGATGTGGATGAAATGGTGCTGGTCTACAATACTGTAATGCATCATTTGGCCCTAAAGCTGTACCCTGGTTATGTGGGGCGCTCCCCCTTTGCGCCAGTGGCGGCACATGCCTTGGACATAAAGGCCAGGGATTTGGGCATAAATATAAATCCCGCTGGCTGGGTACATTCATTACCTATTGAGGCTGGCTTTGTAGGGGCAGATAATATGGCGGTGGTCATAGCCGAGGAACCATATAACAGCGATAAGATAAAGCTGATTATCGATATTGGTACCAACGGGGAGATTGACCTGGGAAACCGGGACAGACTGCTGTGTACCTCCTGTGCCACTGGCCCAGCATTGGAAGGGGCTCAGATAAAATTTGGTATGCGGGCTGCTCCTGGTGCCATTGAAGGCGTGAAAATTGACAAGGAAACCCTGGAGCCATCCTACAAGGTTATCGGCAATGATACCTGGTATCCGGAGCTGGAGGTTACTGGAGCCTTAGGCATCTGTGGTTCAGGGATAATCGATGTATTTGCCGCCCTTTATGAGGCGGGAATCGTGGGAAAGAGTGGCCGCATTAATAATAAATTGGACACTCCCCGCATTAGAAGGGATGAAAATGGCAAGTGGGAATATGTGCTGGCCTATGCCAAGGAAACAGGAATAGGACAGGACATAGTAGTTACCCAGGCCGATATTCGGGCCATTCAGCTGGCCAAGGGCGCTATCTATGTGGGGGCTGAGTACTTATTGAATAAATATGGCATTGACCATGTGGATGAGGTAATTCTGGCTGGGGCCTTCGGCAGCTATATAAATAAGCGCAGTGCTTTGGTAATGGGCATGTTCCCAGATTGCGATCTTGATAATATTCATGCTGTGGGCAATGCTGCAGGTGATGGTGCCCGTATTGCCTTATTAAATATCGATAAACGCCATGAGGCGGATGAAATTGCCAGAAAGGTGGAATTTGTGGAGACGGCGGCGGAACCTGATTTTCAGGAGCATTTTATGGAAGCTATTGCCATTCCCCACGCCAAAGCAAGGTTTCATCATGTGACGAAGCAATGAAAATGTTGAGCAAGAAAGGCAGATGAATTTCATGACGGAATGGAAGGATGAGATGACGGCCATTGAGCGTATGACAGCCTACGCTAAGGGCGAAGACATAGATCGGCTGCCATGTGTACCAATTGTAGGAAATACCGCTGCCCGGGTAATCGGGGTAAAGGTATCGGATTTCCGCGGCAATGGAGAGCTGATAGCCAAGGCCCATATTGCGGCCTATAAATTGTTTCATTATGACAATATTCGGGTGTTTACCGATCTATATACCCAAGCTGAGGCCATGGGGTCCGAGGTAATATACCCCGAGGATGAAACAGCATATCTCGGTCAGCCGGTAATAAAGCTGGATCCACGATTGTCCAATTTGGATGAGATCGATAAGCTGCGTCCGGCGGATCCCTATAAGGACGGCAATTTGCCTGAGCATTTAAAGGCCATGAGGATAGTGGTGGATGCAGTAGGCGAGGAAGTCCCCGTGGGTGGTGCAGTCACCGGACCATTTACCAACTCATCTTTTTTGGTGGGAGCAGAAAATCTGGTGCGTTTAACCTTGAAGAATCCGGAAGCTGTTCATAAGCTATGTCAGGTGTCATTGGAGAGTAATCTTCGTTATGTGGATGCAGTAATTGATGCGGGAGTTACCCCAAGTCTTACAGACGCCATGTCATCAAGCACAGTTATAAGCCCAAGATTGTTCCGTAAATTCTCCTTGCCATATTTGAAAAAGCTAATTGACCATATTCATGACAAGGGTAAGAAGGTAACCCTGCACATTTGCGGGAAAACTGATGGTATTTGGGAGGATATGGTAAAGGCCGGGGCGGACTGCCTGAGTATTGACAATGATGCGGATATCCTAAAGGCCAAGGAGCTGGTAGGGGACAGGGTAATGCTTATGGGCAATGTACGGCCATCGGAAACAATGCTGGAGGGCACGGTGGAGGATGTGCGTAAAGCCACGGTGGAAGTTGTCCGCAAGGTTTACGATTCACCAAAGGGCTTTATTGTAGCCTCTGGGTGTAGCCTGCCAACGGAAACCCCATTTGAAAATATTCACGAAATGTTAAATACGGTACGTCGTATCGGCAATCCGTTTGCGATTAAGGATGCCACCTCTATTGTGGCATGAAAGAGGGATGATAGGGTATGAAGAAGATATTAGCAGCATTATTAATTGTAATTGCTATGATTACAACAGCCTGCGGTGGTTCTGAAAAGTCCGCAGGAACAGATAAAAAGACGGATTTTAAGATTGGTTATCTGGCTTCCACTGGACATATTTTATATTTTATTGCCCAGGAGAAGGGTTATTTTGCTGAAGAAGGGTTAAATTCAGAGTTGGTATTATTCAATAATTCCGGTGAGGGCATTACCGCTGTGGCCAATGGTAAGCTGGATGTGGGAGCTTTTGGCAGCTCGGCACCAATGGTGTATATGTCCAAGGGAAGCCCGATAACGATTTTTGCCGGGCAGATGTCCATGGGCCATGCTCTGGTGGCAAAGCCGGAGAAGGCTGCTGAATTAGCTGATTTAAAGAATCTTAAGGGAAAGACTGTGGCCACCATTCGTTTGGCCACCGGTGATATTGTATTCCGTGAGGCAGCTATTAAGCAGGGCCTAAAAATCGGCGAGGATGTAACCTTTAAGGAAATGGAATCAGCTTCTGCGGCTATGGAGGCAGTGAAGAATGGTGCAGCAGATGCTTCTGTTGTATGGACTCCATTCCGTAAAATGGCAGAACAACAGGGCTTAAAGATTGTTAAGTACAGTCCGGAGGTGCCTGGCTTTGAAAATCATCCATGCTGCCGTCAAATTGCCTCTACCGCCAATATCCAGAAGCATCCAGAAAATTATGAGGCGTTTCTCCGGGCCATGATTAAGGCGTATCGATTCTACAAGACAAATAAGGATGAATCCATAGAGATATTATCCAAGTATGTGAATATTGATAAGGATACACTGTATGAGGAGACCTATGGTAAATATGTGGAATCCAATCCAGATCCAAATCGTAATGCCGTAATTGACTTTTATAAGTACATGAAGGAAGTGGGTTATATTGAAAAGGACTTTGACATTGCAGAGCACATCAATATCCAGCTCTATCAGAAGGCCCTGGACAAGCTTCTTGAAGCTGAGCCGCAGGATAGCATTTACAAGCAGCTTAAAGCAGATTTTGAGAAAAATGATTTATAAATTCAATTTTACTAAGTCGGCCAAGACTCAACAGGTGGTGGATGTTACAGCTATTTTTCTGGGGATTCTGGTGGTGTGGGAAGTGCTGACGGTGCAGCTGGAGGTATTGGATGCATTCTTGTTCCCATCTCCTCAGCAGGTACTGGAGCTGTTTATCGGTGACCTGCCAACCATATTCCGTGGTTTGGGCAGCTCCCTGGTATTATTGTCAGCGGCCTATACCCTGGCACTGGCCACGGCCATTCCTTTAGGCTTATTTGTGGGCTGGCGACGCAGATTGTTTAATGCTGTTCATCCCATTTCAAAGATTATGAGTGCAGTGCCACCAATTGTGTATATACCCTACGCCATTGCTATTTTACCAACCTTTCAGTTGGCGTCTATTCTGGTAATTTTTGTGGGGGCCTTTTGGCCAATATTCGTGAGTACGCTAAATGCTACGGTGCAGATAGATAAAACCTTGATTGATTCGGCCCGAATGCTCCGCATCAAGGAACGGCGCTTGCTCTTTGAGATTATCCTGCCGGCTATTATGCCCCAGGTACTGACTGGATGCAGTGTGGGATTGATTTTCTCCTTTATCCTGCTGGCATCGGCTGAGATGATTGGAGCCACTTCAGGTATAGGCTGGTATGTAAAGTATTATTCTGATTTTGGCGATTATGGCAAGGTTATCGTAGGTATTCTGTTTATTGGTCTGGTGGTAACTGCTGTAATGGCTGTTTTTGACAGGATACAGCGTCATCTGCTGCGGTGGCAGGCCAAGTATTCGGCGGATTAAGGGAGGGACAATTATGTTGGAAGTGAAACATGTTAGTAAGTCCTTCTCCAAGGATGGACAGTCCCAGCTGGTACTGTCGGACCTTAATCTGGCAGTAGGGGCCAGAGAGTTTGTTTGCCTTTTAGGACCATCTGGCTGTGGTAAAAGTACCCTTCTTAGAATTATGGCTGGCCTGGATAGTGCTGAATCCGGTGGTGTATATCTGGATGACAAGCTGGTGAATGAGCCTCAGCCTAAATGCGCCTTTGTATTTCAGGACTATGCCCTGTTTCCTTGGAAAACCGTATTGGAAAATGTGGTTTATGGTATGGATGTTCACGGTATGTATGATAAGAAAACCCGGGTAGAGAAGGCTAAGGAATACTTGAAGCTCATGCATTTGGAAAAATATGAGAATTCATATATCCACGAATTGTCTGGTGGTATGCGTCAGCGGACAGCTATTGCCAGGAGCTTGGCCTTGGAGCCGGAAATATTATTCATGGATGAGCCCTTTGGGGCCTTGGACAACTTTACCCGCATGGAGCTGCAGGAGCTGTTGCTGGATATTTACAGCAAAAACAAGCTAAGTGTGGTATTTGTAACCCATGATATCAGTGAAGCAATTTATCTGGGGGACCGGGTGGTGGTAATGAATGCTCATCCAGGAACGGTTCATTCAATTTTAGATATTAATAAGGGCTTGGTGCGGGATCGTACCAGTGAGGATTTCCATCTGTATGAGGATAAAATCATGCAGGCCTTCCAGCTGGTGCGTAAGCAGGAAGTGGAATACTATATTTAAATCGTTTTAGAGTAAACTGGGAAAGGTGGTGGCAATATGGCGAAGGGCTTCATGGAACATTTTCAATGCGGTGGTGAACCGGAGCGGCATATTGCCACTGAATTGTGTCAGCGGGCTGGTGTGGAGGTCGGTGATGTATATTGCCACAGTGAGGCCATGGCTGCCATGGCCCATACTATTTGTCAGCTGGAAGGGGATATGCTGTGCAAGCTGCCCTTTGCAACCATGGCTGAGGCCGAACAGCTGGGAGCTAAGTGGAATTTCATCTCAGATAAGTCACAACCGATGCCAGGAGCCTTGCCCTATGAGAAGCTGATTGAGGTGAAAATACCGACCTTTTCCTTTGACTATGGCCTTATGCAGGAGAATTTACAGGCAATACGCCTGCTGAAGCACAAGGGAGAACGGGTCAGCTTTAATATTGAAGGACCCTTTACCCTGCTGAGTCTATTGGTACCATCCAAGGAAATTTACAAAGGGATGCGGGCTCAACCAGAGCTTCTTAGAAGGCTGTGCGAGCAACTTATAGATAATATTGTGCTGGAGGCGGCCTATGTGGCTGAGGCGGGGGCGGATGTGATTTCCTATGCCGATCCGCTGATTTCCTGTAATATGGTATCTCCGAAAGTTTATACAACGCTGTGTGGTGATATTATTCGTGAGGCCTTGCAGCGGATTACGGTGGCTGTACCCGATGTGACAGTTCATGTATGTAGTGCCACCTCAGCCGCCTTTCAACGGGCTGGCTTTTGTCAATGTCGTCCTTTCGTCGTGCCTAAGGGAATGTGCTATGGTGAGGCCCTGTGCTTTGCCCGTCATCAGGCGGGTGTCCAGCTGGTGGGCCATGGCTGCTTACAGCATTCTTGCTGCAAGATGGCCAAGCCAGTGGTATATGAACTGAAGTTATGCTAAGGATGAACGATATAGAAGGGAGTGTGTGAACAATGTTGGGAGATTGCGCTAATTGCAATGCTAATCATATGTGTTTTATGAAGGGGAAAAGCTGTGTTCCTGTGGAGCAGAGCGAGGTATTGGCCCTATACGATAAAGAGGAAAGACGTATAATGAAGGCGGCCGCCTATGTGGAAGGCACCTTTTATATGAAATATACCCGTTTGCAGGAAACTGCTGAGTTTGCCAGAAAAATGGGATATAAGACCATTGGTATCGGGTTTTGCATGGGTATTCGGGATGAAGCAAAGCTATTTGCCAAGTTTTTTGCTGATCAGGGCTTTGAAGTCGTTTCCGTTTGCTGTAAGAATTGCAGTATTCCCAAGGATGTGCTGAAGTTAAAGAAGGTAAATCCAAAGAGTGCAGTAGAGCCAATGTGTAATCCAAAGGCTCAGGCCAAGTACCTTAATGAGCATGGTGTGGAGCTTTTCGTGTCTGCTGGGCTATGTGTGGGACATGATGCTCTCTTTTCCAAGGCCTGTGATGGTCCGGTTACTACCTTGGTGGTTAAGGATCGGGTGCTGGGGAACAATCCAATGGCGGTGGTATATTCCGGTTATTGGAAGAAAAAACTGGGCCTGGCGGCACAGGATTTGTAAAAGTCATATTATATATTGTAGTGAAAAAGGCTGGAGCCGATGGTGTGTATCATCGGTATCCAGCCTTACGTGTCTTAGCGATATATGGAAGGTCAAATTGTATAAATACTACAAAACAGATAAAATAATAGTATAACAATCAATGAAGGTTACTAGTGACATGTACAATCAAGGAAAGTAGAGAGAGGGAGGGCCTCACATGAAATTTTGTGTATTTGGTGCCGGGGGAACTGGCGGAACATTGGCGGCTTATTTGGCTATGGCGAACAATGATGTGACGCTTATTGCCCGGGGGCAGCATTTAAAGGAAATACAGGAAAAAGGACTGGTGCTACATACCAATCATCGTGGTACCATTACGGTGGACAATATAAAGGCCGTTACGGCAGACGAGTATGTGGATACGCCGGATGTGCTCTTTGTTTGTGTGAAATACTACAATATTGAGGATGCTATTGCATTTGCCCGTGAAAAGGCGGGGCAGGATACTCTGATTGTACCTATTCTGAATGTCTTTGGAACTGGCGGTGTGATGCAGGAAAAGCTTACTGAGTTGACCTGCCTTGATGGCTGTATTTATGTAATGAGTGAAATAGAAGCTCCTGGAGTTATATACCAGTCCAATAAAATTTTGCGGGTGATTTTTGGCTATCGGCCAAAGCAGGATGAAAAGCTAATAGACAAGGCACGGCAGCTGGAGCAGATTTTGCGTGATGCAGAAATCAAAGCCCATTTCAGCAATAACATTATCCGTGATGCCCTGCAGAAATTTGCCTTTGTCTCCCCGGCGGCAGCAGCAGGGTCATATTTTGATGTCACTTGTGAAAATTTCCAGCACTCGGGGGAGGAACGGGATACCTTCACGGGCCTTATAAAGGAAGTAGTGGCCTTGGGCAAGGCTATGGGTGTTGAATTTGAGCAGGATCTGGTGGAAGTGGGTCTCAAGATGATGGATGCCCTAAAGCCGGATTCCACCATGTCTATGCAGAGGGATATTCAGCGGGGCCGTCAGTCAGAATTCAGCGGTCTGGTAACCAGAGTGGTGAGTCTAGGCAAGGAATATGGCGTTTCAGTGCCACTTTATGAGAAGATAAATGACTGGGGAGCTGCTAAGTCAATAAAATAATGATAATCTGGCATATTTCTCCTGAAAAACTGTGAAAAACTTCTAAAATGTTGTTTTTGCAACATAATATTTAGGATGATTAATATATAATCATGCCATGAAGTTAAGGTGTGTGAACAATAGGAGGCAATAAATATGCTTAGACAGATTATTCATATTGATGAGGAAAAATGTAACGGCTGTGGACTGTGTGCCAAGGCTTGCCATGAGGGAGCCATAGATATTGTAGATGGTAAAGCCAAGCTGATGAGGGAGCATTTCTGTGATGGACTTGGTGACTGCCTGCCGGGCTGTCCTACTGGGGCTATTACCTTTGAGAAGCGGGAAGCTCCTGCCTATGATGAGGCTGCGGTAAAGGCGGCCCAAAGTGCCAAGAAGGCGGCTTTTGCGACCATGATGCCACCAATGGGTATGGGCTGCCCAGGCTCAAGAGCCATGCAGCTAAAAAAGTCAGAGGTGACAGAGTCACAGGCGGATAATCAGCCAATGACTTCTGCCCGTCCAGTGTCCCAGCTTAATCAGTGGCCATGCCAGATAAAGCTGCTCCCAACCCAGGCACCATTCTATGATGGGGCTAAGCTGCTGATTGCAGCGGATTGTACCGCCTATGCCTATGCCAATGTCCATGAGGATTTCATGAAAGGGAAAATAACCATGATTGGCTGTCCAAAGCTGGATGAGGGAGATTACAGTGAGAAGCTGACGGAAATCATCAGCAAGAATGATATAAAGAGCGTAACTATTCTCCGTATGGAGGTGCCATGCTGCGGTGGCCTCCAAAGAGCCGCAGAAACAGCCCTGAAAAACAGCGGCAAATTCCTCCCGTGGCAGGTGGTAACCATCTCCCGTGATGGCAGGATTTTGGAATAAATATTGATGTAAAGATACCCTTGGTACACTCAGTTGTGTACTAAGGGTATTTTTGTACATGAAAAATGAGGGAATGAAATTATGAAATATAAGGGAATGAAATTGTGAAATGTGAGGGAATGAGCCATAACATATTTCTTTTAGAATATCTCCATTTGTGATAAAATTAAATTTAGTGTAGAAATGGAGGTTTCTCGATGATTCATATGAATGATGTTATGAAGGTATATGACAATGGTGCCATTGCCCTCAATCATATCAATGTCGATATTAAGAAAGGTGAGTTTGTGTTTTTGGTAGGCCCTAGTGGCGCCGGCAAATCCACCTTTATTAAGATGCTGTTCCGTGAGGTGTTGCCATCCTCTGGCATTCTCACCGTTAACGGCCGTGATATTATCCACATGTCCAATAAGGATGTGCCTTATTTGCGTCGTTCCCTGGGGGTTATATTCCAGGATTACCGCCTGCTGCCGGACAAGACAGTGTACGAGAACATTGCCTTTGCTATGCAGGTTATCGAGGCACCCCGTCGCATGATGCAGCGCAATGTTAATAATGTGCTGGATATTGTAGGACTTCGTGACAAGTATAAATGCTTCCCAAATCAGCTCTCTGGTGGTGAGCAGCAGCGTGTGGCCATTGCCCGGGCTATTGTAAACAATCCTGCCATCGTTATTGCTGATGAGCCTACGGGTAACCTTGACCCGGAGACTTCATGGGGGATTATGGATATTTTCAAAAACATTAATGCTTCCGGCACCACTATCGTAATGGCAACCCATGACAAGACCATTGTGGATGCCATGCAGAAGCGGGTTATTGCCATTGAGCATGGCGAAATAGTCCGTGACGAGGCACGAGGAGGTTACGGCTATGAGCATTAATACTGTGGAGTATTTTATTCGGGAGGTTATTCACTCCTTAAGGCGTAACAACTGGATGTCCGTTGCTTCCATCGGTACTGTTGCGGTATCTCTGTTCATATTCGGTATGTTCCTTATGCTGGTTATGAATATGAACAAAATGGTGGATGCCATGGAATCCCAGGTGCAGATCATGGTTTATCTGGAGGATGATTTTTCCCGTGATGATGCCCGTGATCTGGAAGTGGATTTGAAGAAAATGCAGGGGGTAGAAAAGGTTACCTTCGTGCCAAAGGAAGAGGCCATGGAGAAATTCAAGGAGCGTTTGGGGGACCAAAAGACTCTGCTGGATGCTTTGGACGAAACCAATCCTTTGCCGGATTCCTTTGAGGTTATGGTGCTGCAGCCGGAAATGGTTAAAACCGCCGCTGAAAACATCGAGAAGTTCGAGGGTGTTAACAGTGCCAAGTACGGTCAGGATGTTATGGAGCATCTCTTTGATATTACCCGACTGATTCGTATTTTCGGCTTTGCCTTGATGATGGTGCTGGCCTTGGCTACTCTCTTTATTATTTCCAATACCATTCGCCTTACGGTGTTTGCCCGCCGCAAGGAGATTGCCATTATGAAATACGTTGGTGCCACTGACTGGTTCATTCGCTGGCCATTTGTGCTGGAGGGTATAGTGATGGGCTTTTTGGGAAGTCTGATTGCTTCCGTTGTCCTGCGCCTCACCTATTCCGGCATTACTGCCAAGATTTATGACACCTTGGCCTTCTTCCCGCTGATTCCGGAGGAGCCTTTCCTTAATTATGTTACAATGATTGTGGTTATTGGCGGCATGATTATGGGGGCCATTGGCAGTACAGTTTCCATCAAGCGTTTCCTGAAGGTCTGAGGTGCTGTTATGAGTTTTTTTACTACCAAGCACAAGATGGCTAGTCTTATAATGGCTGCTCTCATGTCCATTTCCGTGGCAGGAACTGCCCTGGCTGATGACCTTGAGGAACAGCTTCAGGATTTGCAGGAAAAGGCGGCCCAGCAGCAGGAGATTACCAACGAGGCCCAGGCCCGGGTGGAGAATTTGTCCGAAAAGCTGCGGGTTTTGCAGGAAGAGGTGGATGCTGCCACTTCCGAGTACAATGATGTAAAGGGCAGATTGGATAAGGTTCAGTCTGATATATACGAGAATACCGAGCTCCTCAATAAAACAGAGAAGGAGCTGAAGGTAAAGAACAAGAAGTTGGCCAAGCGTGTAAGGGATATTTACATTAATGGTCAGATCAGCTATGTGGATGTGCTTTTCGGGGCCAAGGATTTCTCGGATTTCCTTACCCGTATGGACATTCTGAAGCGAATTATCAAGCATGATTACGACCTTATTATGAAGGTGAAGGCTGACCGTGAGATTGTTATGAACACCAAGGCCAAGCTGGAAAAGGATAAGGCGGATGTGGAGCTTCTTGTGGCGGATGCAGAAATCAAGCAGAAAAATATGCTTGATAAGAAGCAGGCCCAGCAGGTGCTTTTGGATAAGGCGGAGTATGACAGAGATGTTTCCCAGCAGGCCTATGAGGAAATTATGGCGGCATCTGAGGAGATTACCCGCATGATTCAGCGCAGTCAGATGGTTGGCGGCAGTTATGTGGCCGGCGGTTCTGGTGCCATGATATGGCCATTGAATGGTCCTATCACCTCTGAGTTTGGTTGGCGTACCCATCCTATTTTTGGCACCCAGCGTTATCATAGCGGCCTTGATATTGGCGGTGATTACGGTCTGCCTATTGTTGCAGCGGCCAGCGGAACTGTTATTCACTCCGGCTGGATTAGTGGTTATGGCTACACTGTCATTATTGACCATGGTGGCGGAATCACTACCCTGTATGGCCATAATGAGTCGCTTTTGGTGGGTGAGGGAGAGTCCGTATCCCAGGGCCAGACTATTGCCATGTGCGGTTCTACTGGTAATTCCACCGGTCCTCATTGCCATTTCGAGGTTCGTGAAAACGGTGAGCCGGTAAGTCCATATAGTTATTTGTAAGTTGCTTAAACACGTGCTCTTTTGCCTGCCCGTAGTGGCAGGTGAAAGGGCTCTAATTTGATTTGGGGTTATTTTGGAAATGATTGGAGAATGTTCATGAGTCAGACTAAGAAAAATATTCTTCTTGTAATCAGCACCGTACTGGTTACTTTGGTAGTGACAGGCTGTGCCGCCCTTTATCTTATGGGTGGAAATTTGTCGAAGGCAGGAGATATGATCCGCTTTATTGCCACGGTGCGCTTTGTGGAAAATCACTTTGACGGTGAGGTGGATCAGACAGCACTTATTAATGGCTCCATTGATGGCATGATGAAGTCCTTGGGGGATAAGTATTCCATCTATCTTGATGAGGATAAATTTCGCCAGCTTAATAATGTAAATAATGGAACCTTTGGTGGCATTGGCGTAGTTATGAGCTTTGCTGAGCCGGGACATTGCAAGATTATGTCCGTAATGGAAAATACCCCAGGACAGCAGGCGGGCCTTCAGGATGGTGATGAGGTAATTGCGGTGGAAGGCACCCCAGTTTCTGAGCTTCAGCCAGAGGAAGTGGTAGGAAAAATCCGTGGCGTTGAGGGAACTCAGGTGGTAATCACTATTCGCCGTCAGGGGGAGGAGGATAAGGACTATACCCTTACCCGTTCCAGCATTCCCATGACTACAGCAGCGGGAGAAATGATTCCGGATACTGAAATCGGCTATATCCGCATTGCTTCCTTCAGCGAAAACACGGGCAGGGAATTTAAGGATGCCCTGGAAAAGGAAAAGTCCCAGAATGCCAAGGGGCTTATCATTGATTTGAGGGCAAATCCAGGTGGACTGGTTACTTCTTGTATGGAAATCGCCAATATGGTGGTGCCGGAGGGAGAAGTGGTGTCTCTCATTGACAAGTCCGGTGATAAGCAGGTGTTTACTTCCAGTCTGACAGGGGCAAGCATGCCTATTGTGGTACTTATAGACGGCAATAGTGCCAGCGCTTCTGAGATTTTGGCGGGAGCATTAAAGGACAGAGGGGCGGCTACACTGGTGGGGATGAAATCCTACGGCAAGGGCTCTGTACAGACTATTTTGCCGTTGTTCCGTGGAGATGGTATAAAGCTTACTGTGGCCAAGTATTATACTCCATCAGGCACTAGCATTGACGGTATCGGAATTCAGCCCGATGTGGAAATAGCTATGCCGGAAAATCCTGTTGAGGACGTTCAGCTTTTGAAAGCAATAGAGGTAATGAAGGGAAAAATCCAGTAACCCTACCAAACTAATGGTATTTTAATGATTAGTTTATAGAATGTTTATATTCAGGTCATACAATGTTACAAGAAATTAAGGCACAGCTATGTGCATTTAGATGATTTCCTCCTGCTGAAGGGCAGGACCTTTGAAAGGATGTTTGTTATGAGAAAGAGATTTTTAATAGGAGCCATATTGCTGGCTGCCAGTGGCTTTTTGACAGGGCACACGGCTGGTCAGTGTGCATCGCTGTCATTGGAGGAAGCTATACAGACGGCTCTGGTTAATAATCCTGACGTGAATATAACCAGATTGGCTGAAGATACTGCCCAGGCCAAGCTGAGCCAGGCCCGGGGAAGTAACAGCATCTCTGTAAAGGCTGGCACTAATTTCGGCAAGTCCGAAAAGAATGACATGGGGTGGGACAATAATAACGCCACAACTATTTCTGCTTCAATGCCATTGTTTAACGGAAACATAACTGGCCGAAATATTGAAAGTGCGGAAATAGGAGTGGATATTGCCAAGCTACAGACCCAGCGCAAGTGGGAAACCACCAAGCTGTCAGTTATCAAGGCCTACTATGACGTATTACAGGCCAAGAAGCAGACGGCAGTTTATCAGGATGCCGTTGACAAGTATCAGCTGCATTTGACTAATGTTGAACAGCTGTATAACGCCGGCAGCAAGGCCAAAATTGATGTGCTCCGTTCTCAGGTGGAGCTGGCTAATGCCCGTCAGAGCCTGATTAAGGGGGAAAATGCTTATGAGAACAGTAAAAGTATTTTGAAAAACCTTCTGTATATGGATCAGAATGAGCCGGTGGAGCTTACGGATGATTTCGTATACGAACCCTTCAATGATGATGTTAATACCTGCGTCTCCTATGCTTTGGAAAATCGCAAGGATTTAATAGTGGATACATATCAGGTGAAGCAAAAGGAGCTGGCACTGAAAAATGCCTTGGCTGGATATATGCCAACGGTGGACCTTAGTGTAAGCACCGGCTGGAATAAGCAGGTGACACCAAGCCGTGAGAATCACAGCGTTTCGGGAACCATTGGTGTAAACTGGAACATTTGGGACAGCGGTGTTACCAAGGGAAAGGTAAATGCCGCCAAGGTGGAGCTGGAGACGGCAAAGCTGACCCTTAATAAGGATAAAAGCACTGTGGATATGAATGTCCGCACAGATTATAACAGTATGCGCGAAGCAGAAAAGCGCTTTGAATCCACCAAGGAAGCCGTGAGAGAGGCCCAGGAGGATTACTTTATTGCCAATGAGAAATACAAGGCTGGCGAGGGTATCATGCTGGATATTATTGATGCCCAGAATGCCCTGGAAACGGCTCAGCATAATTTCTTAAGTGCCCAGTACGACTATGCAAGACATAGAGCAGCGGTGGAAAGCGATATGGGGCTGGATGTTCATCCTTCCACCTCCACAGTTTCCAATGCGCCATCAGAAAAGTGATGGGCTATTCTGAAGTGAGAAAAGAGGCAAAGATATGAGAAAGAAAAAAACTTTCACTATAGCTGGCATCCTAATCGCAATTTTGGTGGTAATATTTGGCGGGTACATGTATTTCAGCAGCTCCAATGCAGAAAAAAACGCTGCCTCCACTGAAATGGCCCAGGTTCAGCGTATGAAGATAAAATCCACTGTATCTGCCACGGGAACAATTCGCCCAGTGGATTCCGTAGAGGTTAGCTCCAAGATTACAGCCCGTATCAAGTCGGTGCTGGTAAAGGAAAATGACCATGTAACAGCAGGGCAGACTGTGGCTATTTTGGATGGCAAGGACTATGAGGCCTCCAATGATCAAGCAGAATATAAGCTGATTAATGCCAAGTCCAAGTACAATCGTGTTTCCTACCTTAATTCTATTGGTGCCAAGTCCCAGGAGGAAATGGAGGACGCCCAGCTCACCTATGATACAGCTGCCAGTAATCTGGAGAAAACCCAGTCTGATTTAAGCGAGACTGTTATTGTGGCTCCTATGGATGGCATTGTGGTGGGTGAGCCTAAGAGTGCCGGAACCATGGCGGTACAGGGCAACAGCAATCCTACCGTTATTATGACCATTGCTAATATGAGTACAAAGCAGATTCTGGCCAAGGTGGATGAAACCGATATTGGCAGCGTTAAGGTGGGGCAGAATGCCACCTTTACCGTTGATACCTATACGGGAAAGACCTTCACAGCAAGGGTTTCCAAGATTTCCCAGACAGACGTTACCAATAGCTGGAACACTAATTCCAGCAACAGCTCAGCTTCCTCATCTTCCACTGCCAGTGTTATTTACTATTATGTGGTGCTGGATGTGGATGATCCTGATAATCTGTTGCTGCCGGCTATGACAGCCCGTGTGGACATTGTTACCTCTGAAAAGGAAAATGCCCTTGTGGTTCCAATCTCTGCCTTGAAGACGGATACCAAGGGCTCCTATGTTCAGCTTAGCCTGCCGGACGGCACTACTGAAAAGCGCTATGTATCCACCGGAATATATAGTGATGAATATGTGGAAATTGAGGATGGCCTTTCCGATGGTGATACTGTAGCCATTACCTACAAGGCCAAGAGCAGCACTGCAACCACTTCCAAAAACACCAGAGGCGGCGGCCCAGGCGGACCTCCAATTTAAGAGCGGAGGTTGATAATTAATGAGTAATATCGAAAAAATTACTATTAGCCTTAGGGGGATAAAAAAGCTGTACAAGGTTGGTGATCAGGAGGTGGCGGCCCTCAATGGCATAGATCTGGATATTAAAGAGGGGGAATTTGCCGCTCTTATGGGGCCGTCTGGCTCTGGTAAGTCCACCCTGATGAATATTTTAGGATGCCTTGATCGACCAAGCATTGGTTCCTATAAGCTGGATGGCCAGGAGGTGGCTCACCTTAGCGATGATATGCTGGCCAGAACCAGAAATCAGAAAATCGGCTTTGTTTTTCAGAACTTTAATCTTTTGTCCAGAATTTCTGCTCTGGAAAATGTGGCATTGCCCTTGGTTTATGCTGGAGTAGACTCTGATGAGCGTGAGGAACGGGCTATGTATTTTCTGGAGCAGGTGGGTCTGGCAGACAGGGCAGATCATCAGCCCAATGAGCTTTCAGGTGGTCAGCGGCAGCGTGTGGCCATTGCCCGGGCCTTGGTAAATGATCCCCAGATTATTATGGCGGATGAGCCAACAGGCAACCTTGATACCAAGTCCACCAAGGAAATAATGGAAATATTCCAGTCCATGCACGAAAAGGGGCGTACCATTATTTTGGTAACCCATGAGCCGGATATAGCGGTTTGTGCCAGCCGTCAGCTGCTGGTCCGTGATGGTGTTATTACCAGAGATGAAGGGAAGGGCGTGGTTTTGGATGTTGTTTAAGGAAAGCTTTTCCATGGCCTTTACTGCCCTTTTGGCCAATAAAATGCGGTCCCTCCTCACAATGCTGGGCATAATCATCGGCGTTGGTGCCGTTATTGCCATGGTATCTGTAGGTATGGGTGTTAAAAGCGATGTGGTAAACAGCATTTCTTCCCTGGGAAGTAATATGCTAATTGTATCTCCTGGCTCCACCAACAGGGGCGGTGTCCGTGGAGCAGCTGGCTCCCGTACCAATCTGAAATACGATGACGCTAAGGCCATTAAGGAAAAAATAAAGAATATTGATTTCGTATCACCATCTGTATCCCGGTCTTACCAGATTGTTTACGGCAATCAGAACTGGAATTCCTCGGTAATGGGTGTGACTCCTGAGTATATGTCCATCCGTTCCCTGGAGGTTAGCACAGGCTCCTTTGTCACTGAAAGCGACAATAATAAGAGAAATCGCGTGGCCGTAATTGGCAGCACTGTAGCCACAAATCTTTTTGGTACAACTAATCCTGTGGGGCAGAACATCCGCGTTAATAATCAGCCCTTCAAGGTTATTGGCGTGCTGGAAAGCAAGGGCCAGTCCTCTATGGGACAGGATCAGGATGATGTGGTTATTGTGCCGCTCACTACAGCCATGGAACGCCTTATGGCCATGGATTATGTATCCTCTGTTAATATTCAGGTATCTGATGCCAATAAGATGGATCAGGTTCAGGAGGATATTGAGGTTCTGCTGCGTCAGCGCCACAAGATAATCGGTGGCAAAGAGGATGACTTTAACGTTCGTAATATGACCAGTCTTATGGAAACCATGAGTCAGACCACTACCATGCTCACCATACTTTTGGGAAGTATCGCCGGCATATCTTTGGTGGTAGGTGGCATCGGCATTATGAATATAATGATGGTGTCAGTTACGGAGCGTACCCGTGAGATAGGTATCCGCAAAGCACTGGGGGCCACCTTCCAGAACATCATGATGCAGTTTCTGATAGAGTCTGTTGTTATCGGCGTTATTGGCGGTATTATAGGCATTGGGCTGGGCTGCGGCTTGTCCATGCTGGTGGGCAAGTTTGGTAATTTCACCACGGTTATCACGCCTTTGCCGGTATTTGTGTCCTTCAGCTTCTCTGTGGGCATTGGTCTGTTCTTTGGAATTTATCCAGCCAGAAAGGCTGCCAAGCTGGACCCTATTGAAGCATTACGTTATGAATAAAATAGGATCACCTTCCCCAGAGGGAAAGGATGACATCAAAAAAACCTGTTGCGTTGCTGCAACAGGTTTTTTACGTCATGATTAAAGCTTTATTTTGCGTTGTATTCTACTATCTTAATACCACGATGCTCATTCAAGTCAATGATATTATCCTGGTCAATCTTAATGAGCGGATGAATAGCCAGGTCATCAGGATAGCGAAGAATGGTACCGGTGAGACCATTGTTGAGAACTACAGTGGAGCCCAGGAAGGCATCCTTGATTCTCTTGAGGATTACAACGCAAATCTCAGGATCCAGCTTGCTGTACATCAGCTCAGTAATTTTGGCAATGGCCGCAAACGGAGTCTGACGCACAAAGCCCTCACGCTCTGTGGTGATGTTATCGTAAAGATCTGCAATGGCAATAATACGGGAGAACTGATGAATCTTGTCACCACTAAGACCGTCAGGAATACCACTGCCGTCCAATGCTTCGTGATGCTGCAGGGCTGCCAGCTTTATTCCCTCGGACAGCTCCGGACTGGTGGCCAGAATCTTGTAGCCATCATAGGTATGCTGTAAATATGTTTCGAAATCCTCACCCTTCAAAGTCTCCACCTGACGATTCTGCAATCGTTCAGGGAAATGAACCTTACCAATATCATGGAGGAAACCGGCAGTGATAAGATCAGTAACCTGTCTTGATGGCATAAGCAGCCATTTGCCAATTACACCTGCCAAAATGGAAACTCGTATGGAGTGGTTATATACGTCGTCAGCCATGTGGTTGAGCTCGTAAAGGTAATCGATGGCACCACTTTGCTTGGACATGGGCATCAGGTCTTCCTTTACCAGTTCCTTTGTCTTTTCCGCTGGCACCTTGTCATCCTTCAGAGTGGATGTAAAAATGTCATTTACCTCGTGCACTACCTCACGGTATTGGGCCGCAAACGCATTGCTGCGGTTAAACATGGCCATGACATTCTGGTAGTTTGGACTAAGTTCATATTCATCTTTAACATATACATAAGGAACATTAAGGAATTCCAGTCTGGTGATGTGGGCCTTTGTCAGCAAGGTATTTTCTGACAGTACCACCACCATATCGTCGTTGAGTATTGTACGAGCAAGCTCCATCCCCGGTTCTAACTCATCTATTGTTAATTCTTTCATACATAGCCCCTCCAATTCACTATTTACCATTGTAACATTCTATATGATACTGTAAAAATCCTACCATTAAGTAAAAAAATATGAAAAAAATATAGAAAAAGGACAAAAGTCTGATAAGAAAAATGTAAATTTTAATATTTTATCATTTTTCTCTTGCAATACATTAACGAACTAAAGTATAATATGCGTATTGAAATTGCAATAACTTATTCAAAAAGGAGTGTATAGTTCTATGAAGAAGATTTTGGCTGTTTGTATGATGCTGGTTTTGGCTGTGGCGGCTTTGGCTGGCTGTGGCAATGATACAGCGAAGAAGGATACTGCACAGAAAATAGTGGTAGGTCTGGATGACAATTTCCCACCTATGGGCTTCAAGGATGAAAAGAATGAAATCGTAGGCTTTGATATTGATTTGGCCAAGGAGGCCTCCAAGCGTTTAGGCTGTGAGGTGGAGTTTAAGGCAATCGACTGGAACTCCAAGGAGGCTGAGCTGAAGAGCGGCCGCGTAGACGTTCTCTGGAATGGTCTGGATATCACCGAGAAGCGTAAGGAAAATATGCTGTTCTCTGATCCTTACATGAACAACCGTCAGATTGTATTTGTTGCTTCCAATAAGGGCGTGAAAATCTCCTCTGAGGCTGATCTCGCCGGCAAGGTAATCGGTACCCAGAGCGGTGGCACCTCTGAGGAATATTTTGAGAGCAAGAAGGATCTGAAGGCTTCCATGAAGGAAGTAAAGTATTATCCTGATTTCATCAATGCATTTATGGATCTGGAAAATGGCCGTATTGATGCAGTTGTAGGCGATGAGATTATTGGCCGTTACTACATCAGCAAGCACCCTGAAAAGATTACTGCTATTGACACTGTAATCGGCGATGTAAGCCAGTTCGGCTTTGCCTTCCGCAAGGATGATCAGGCTCTCCGTGACAAGGTACAGAAGGTATTTGATGAAATGATCAAGGATGGCACTGTAGCAAAGATTTCCGAGAAGTGGTTTGCAAAGGACATCACCCTCAAAAAGTAAAATAGTTATGAGGTGAGGTGCAGTTAGCTTTCGCGACGGTCCCGGTTCTAAAACTTTTTCTTGCATTTATATAGTGTAAAAAATCATAACTCGCTTCGCTCAAACAAATGATTTTTTCCACTAATATTAAAGTACGCAACAAAAAGTTTCTTAACGAACCGTGCCCTAATTGCTCAATCTAACTGCACCTCACCTCAGTTACTTTATGGACTGTTGCATCGTTTGCAATAGTCCTTTTTTTGATGTAAAATATATAGGCTTAGTGCTTTGCTACGGTAAAGCGGGAAATTAATAAAATGTTTACAGAAGGGGATTACTACTTATATGGATAGCTTATTGCATACAGTTGTCCTGATGCTGGAAGGCACCCAGGTCACATTGCAGATATTCTTTATTACGTTGATTTTTTCATTGCCACTGGGTCTGCTGGCTGCCTTTGGCCGCCTGTCTTCCTTGAAGCTGGTGAGCCGTTTCATGGAATTTTACATCTGGCTTATGCGTGGCACGCCTTTGATGCTGCAGCTGCTCTTCGTTTACTTTGCCCTGCCAATGGTGGGTATTATGCTGCCTGATCTGGTGGCTGCCCTGTTGGCATTTACATTAAACTATGCTGCATATTTTGCTGAGATTTTCCGTGCGGGCATTCAGTCAATTTCCCGTGGCCAGTATGAGGCTGCCAAAACCCTTGGCATGACCCACAAGCAGACCATGCGCCGCATTATTATACCTCAGATGATTCGCTACGTTTTGCCACCGGTAAGTAATGAGACTATTAATCTTGTAAAGGATACTTCCCTTATTTATATACTTGCCATGAATGACCTGCTGAGAGTGGCCCGTACCATCGTACAGCGTGAGTTTGATATGACACCATTTGTGGTGGCAGCCGTTTTCTACTTAATTATGACAGCCGTACTTACATGGGGCTTCAAGAAGCTGGAGGCATATTATGGAAAATATGACCAATAATCAGGTAATGCTGCGTTTGACGCAGATTCATAAAAAATTCGATGAGCTTGAGGTTTTGCGGGGCATTGACCTTGATTTGAAAAAAGGTGAGACCAAAGCAATTATTGGCCCATCCGGTTCCGGCAAGAGTACCCTGCTCCGTTGTATTAATCGTTTGGAAATAATCGATTCCGGAAAAATAGAAATAAAGGGGCGTGCTTTGGCCCAAAATAATAGTGAAAATGTGGCAGAATACGTTTCGGAAAAGGAAGCCAGGGATATTTTGTCCTGCACTGGTATGGTGTTTCAGCAGTTTAATCTTTTTCCCCACATGACTGTGATGCAGAACTTGCTGGAGGCACCGGTTCAGGTGCAGAAGCGCAAAAAGGAGGAGGTAATCCCCGAGGCAGAGGAGCTGCTGCGCAAAGTAGGCCTTTTCGAGAAAAGGGATAATTATCCCTCCCGTCTTTCTGGCGGTCAGCAACAGCGGGTGGCTATTGCCAGAGCTCTTTGTATGAAGCCGGATATTATGCTGTTTGATGAGCCAACATCTGCCTTGGATCCGGAGCTTACCGGCGAGGTATTGAAAACCATGCGGGAGCTGGCGGCAGAGCACATGACCATGCTGGTGGTTACCCATGAAATGGCTTTTGCCAGAGAGGCTGCCAATCAGGTGGTATTTATGGCTGATGGGGTTATTGTGGAACAGGGGCCTGCCCAGCAGGTTATTGATCATCCACAGGAAGAGCGAACCCAGGCCTTCCTCAAGAACATGCTTTAAATTTTCATAATTATATGATAGAATTTCTACTTAGAAATTTATTCTTTATATAATTTGGAAGAAATTGAATTTTTTAAGCTAGTTCTATGGGTTTAAAAGCCCGTTTTTGGGGGAATATATATATGTACTTTCTTAAAGCTAAGGCCATTTATTTGCATTTTGCGGGTATAATGCTGCTTTTGGCTGGTTTTCTTATGTTTTGGTCCACCCAGGAGGCTCAGGCAGCCACCTTTGCCCAACGTATGGCAAATATGGCGGAGGTTACCGCCGTAAGGGTGAGCTCTGATAAGGACAAGGCCCGTATCGTATTGGATACCACCAAGGATGTTGCAATTAAAACCAGTGTTTTAAGTAATCCATCACGGGTTGTGGTGGATATTCAGGGGGCCTGGATAAGTCCTGAGGCCAAAAAGACAATTAACATAGGCAGCCAGTTTGCCAAATCCGTGCGTCTGGCTCAGTTTGACCCGAATACGGTGCGTGTAGTTATTGAAAGCACCATGAATGAGAGTAACCGTAATTTTTTCACATTGGCCGGTGGTAATACTGGTCATCGTCTGGTTTTGGATTTTGGTAATGTGGGTAAGGGCTCCGGGGGAGCAGCCATAGATTTTGGCAAGACTGGCTCCAGCTCTGGTAATACTGAAAAGCCACAGCCATCCACTGATGAACAGACCAGCACTCCTGTCACCACTTCTGAGGGTGATTCTGATAAGAAGGAAGAGGCTACCCCAGTGGTTGAGCCAGAATTTACTCCTGGCATTAAGGGGAAAAAGATTACTATTGATGCCGGTCATGGTGGCAGCGACGTTGGTGCCATTGGCCCAACAGGTGTTACAGAGAAAAGTGTCACCCTTCGTATAGCCTTGGAGCTGCAGCGTATTTTGGCTGCTGAAGGGGCTGAGGTCATTATGACCCGCAACAAGGATACTGAGGTATCTCCAAAGAAGGCCAATGCAACAGATATTGAGGAGCTTCAGGCCCGTTGTGATATAGCCAACAGAAATGATTCGGATATCTTTATTTCTATTCACATGGATTCCTTCACCAGCAGCAGTCCAAGCGGTACCACGGGCTATTACTACGGAAAGGGTACCAAGGCTTCTGTCCGTTTGGCCCAGTATGTTTCTGATGGGGTGGTATCGGCCCTGTCTACAGGCCATAGAGGCGTTAAGAGCTGTAATTTCTATGTTGTCAGACATACAAATATGCCGGCAATTCTTTTGGAAACAGCCTTTATTTCCAACGAGAAGGAGGAGCGGCTGCTGAATTCTGAGGCTGGTATCAAAAAGGCGGCTTCCGGTATTTTGAAGGGAATAAAGAAATTCTTTGGTTGATGAAAAAATAGTATTTTGACAATATCTTGAATATGAAAATATGTGAGGTTGAGTGATTTGGAATTTAGTTTTTCTGATGAACAGTTTAATAAAGTAATTGCAGAGCAAAAGGCAGAGCGCATGAAGAGCCTTCGCCGTCATAAGCTGCCGGAAAAGCTCACCTTGGAGGAGGCACTTAATGCACTTACCAAGACAGAGCTGGAGGATATTCAGTACAATCTGAATCTTCCTGTTGCCACTAACATTAATCGTGTCAAGAAGGCCGAAATGGTGGAGGCAGTGTTGCCGGAGGTTATTAAATTCGCCCAGCGCTGGTTTGTCAGTGCCTTTGAGGATCAGAAGGATATTTTTGACTATGCTTGCAAGCACAAGGGTCTGGCTGGTGATTTGCAGCTTGATGATGGCCGTCTGGACTATCTCCGTGGCATTGGTATCATGTATTGCGGCCTTTCTGATGGCAAGCTGGTTTGGTATATGCCAAAGGAAATTCAGAAGGAATACGGCAAAATTAACAATGCTGCCTTCCAGCAGGCTACTGCACTAAATACTGAGGTTATCCGTCTGGCCTCCGGTCTGGTATTCTATTATGGTGTAATGGATTACGACCAGCTCTATGCCAAGGTCAGTGAATATATTGACGATGAACTGGAATTTGCTGATTTTATCGGCATTATCCTCAACGGTGGCTGCTGGTATGACAATATTCAGGCCGGCAAGCATGAGCTGATGTATTCTGAGCTCATGAATGTGGATGCCCTTCAGGCAGAGCAGATGAAGAATACATCCATTGATTACGCTGATTTGCCATATGATAAGGTGTGGGACGCTGGCCAGGAATCCTATGTGGAGTCAACTGGTGCCTACAGGGCATTGGCCCAGTTCCTGATGAACAAGTGTAATCTGGACGTTCTGCAGGCAGCAGAGGCTGTCCGTTCCATTAATATCATTATTCAGAATGGTTATGGCATGAAGGAAATCGTTGGCTTCTTGAAGGATCAGAAGCTGGTATTACCTAAGATGGAGGAGACCCAGGAGCTGTACGGCCTTATTGGACGCTACAACAATACCCTGCCTAAATGGGTATTAAAGGGTCATACTGAGGATGAGCTGGCTAATATGCCTCGTCAGTCCGTGGTACGGGTAGGCAAGAAGATTGGCCGTAACGATCCATGTCCTTGTGGCAGCGGTAAAAAGTACAAGAATTGCTGCCTCGATAAAAATTACTAAAAAATTTTTAAAAAATGCTTGCATTTTATTTTGAAATGCAGTATTATATCACTTGTCGACATCACCGACACAAATGATTCCTCGATAGTTCAGCCGGTAGAACGACGGACTGTTAATCCGTATGTCGCAGGTTCGAGTCCTGCTCGAGGAGCCAATGGCGCGTTGGTCAAGTGGTTAAGACACCGCCCTTTCACGGCGGCTTCACGGGTTCGAATCCCGTACGCGTCACCATTTAGAAAAATAGGGAATTAACAAATTCCCTTTTATACGGGCGCTTAGCTCAGCTGGGAGAGCGTCTGCCTTACAAGCAGAATGTCAGCGGTTCGATCCCGTTAGCGCCCACCATTTGGAAATTGAGACTACTAAGTTTTTAGTAGTCTTTTTTTGTTTGTTCGTTTGCTTTTTTTCTACAGCTCTAATACAATGAAGGAAGGAGGGGGGAGTTTTTATGGACACTCAGGAACGTCGGGCCCTGCTGCTGGAAGCACTAAAGCGGGCCAAGTGTCCTCTTACGGGAGGATATCTTTCAAAAAAGTTTAATGTAAGCCGCCAGATTATCGTTGGGGATATAAGCGTAATTAGAGCTGGTGGTGTTACTGTATATGCTACCCCAAGGGGCTATGTGCTGCCGGAGGATGAGGAGATTCACGGTATTGTGGGGATAATTGCCTGCAAGCATGGTTCGGATATGATGCGCCGTGAGCTGGAAATCATCGTGGATAATGGTGGCTATGTCCGGGATGTAATTGTTGAGCATCCCCTTTATGGTGAAATAAGAGCTGATTTGATGCTGAGGAACCGCCATGATGTGGAGGTGTTTGACAACCGCATGAAGGAATGTGACGGAATGCCCCTTTCCATTGTGACCCAGGGGGTACATCTCCACACCATTGAGGTGCCGGATCAGGATTCTCTGGACCGAATCAAAAAGAAGCTAAGGGAAGAGGGCATCTGTGCCAATCTTTCAGCTAATAATCAGAAGTGATTGCTACAATATGCAAGGGGGACTGGGACGGCGTGAAAGGCACCAGCCCTTGTCACCCTGATAGATAAGGAGGGATAAGGATGTCCTTTTGGAGTGACTTGTGGCACAGCTTTGTGCTGAAGGACCAGACCTCAACTGAAAAGGGCTATGTCAGTGCCGTTGAAAAGCCGGAGCTGGTGGGCTGTAAGGGCATTGTGTCCCGTGAGCTTAGGCCGGCAGGTACTGTCATTATCAACGGTGAGCCTGTGGATGTGGTATCCGAGGGGGATTACATCCCCAAGGGACAGGAGGTTAAAGTTATTGCTGTTAATGGCAACCATGTGGTTGTTAGATAATAAATGTTGAAAGGGTGTATTTGATGGATGAAATTTTAGAGTTTTTTATGGATTTCAGTGGCCTATGGATATTTTTGGCCATAGTATTTCTCTTTGTATTTTTGCACTTTGTGCCCCTTCGTCTGTGGATTGCAGCCAAGGCAGCCAATGTGCCGGTGGGAATATTTACTCTGGTAGGTATGCGCCTGCGCCAGGTTATTCCGTCCCGTATCGTATATCCGCTTATTAAGGCAAACAAGGCTGGTCTTAGCGTGGAGGTTAATCAGCTGGAGGCCCATTTTCTGGCAGGAGGTAATGTGGATAAGGTGGTAGATGCCCTTATCGCCGCCCACAGAGCCCAGATTCCACTTCCTTTTGAGCGCTCTGCCGCCATTGATTTGGCAGGCCGTGATGTACTGGAGGCTGTACAGATGAGCGTTAATCCAAAGGTTATTGAGACTCCTGTGGTTTCCGCTGTGGCCAAGAATGGTATTGAGCTGCGTATTAAGGCCAGAGTAACTGTTCGTGCCAACATTGACCGTCTGGTGGGTGGTGCCGGTGAGCCAACCATCATTGCCCGCGTAGGTGAGGGTATTGTTACCACTGTTGGTTCCTCTGTAAGTCACACTGATGTGCTGGCAAATCCGGATGACATTTCCAAGACAGTGTTGGGCAAGGGACTGGATGCAGGTACAGCCTTTGAAATCCTCTCCATTGATATTGCTGACGTTGATGTGGGCAGAAACATCGGTGCTGAGCTCTTAACCGACCAGGCCGAGGCAGACAAGCGTATTGCCCAGGCCAAGGCTGAGGAACGCCGTGCTATGGCCGTTGCCAAGGAGCAGGAGATGAAGGCATATACTCAGGAGATGGAGGCCAAGGTAGTTGAGGCCCAGGCCGAAGTACCTCATGCTATGGCTGAAGCCCTGAAGAATGGTAATTTAGGGGTAATGGATTATTACAACCTGAACAATGTAAAGGCTGATACTGATATGCGTGACAGCATCAGCCGCAGTGCTGATGACAGCCCTCTCACTCCACCGCCTATTAAGTAAGGCAGGTGAAAAGCTATGGATTATGTTATTCCAATAGTGGTATTTGCTTTGATGGTGATACTGGGCAATGTGCTGGACAAAAAGAAGCCACCAGCTCAGCCTATTCCAAAGGACTGGACACCGCCGGATATTAGGGGGCCACAGGAGCCACCACCTCCTCAGCACAGGCCTCATCATCCAGATGAGTATGCACAGGTTCATAATCCCTATCAGGAGTATCTTACCCGTCATACGGATGATTATGAGGAAAAGCATGAGGAGCCGCCACAGGATCCGTCCTATACCACTGAGCACAAAAGAAAACCCTTGAGTGGTCTGGCCCAGGCTGTCATCTGGGCAGAGATTTTAGGCAAGCCCAAGGCGAGACGCAATAGACTGAGGTAAATAACGGTACATAAAAAGCGGGACTGCAAACGCAGTCCCGTATTTTTGTGCCCGTTTTTATTTTTTGCCAAAGGCGAATAGCTTTACCAAAAGAAAAGTTACCGGAATACCTAAAATCGCAGCTATCAGGTAGCTTACTATTGGAGGATACCCCAGCCAGTTGTAGAATATAATAACGATAATATTTTGAATGATATAGTTTGGAATATATGATACAAAGAATTTTATAAAGCGGCTCACAGACAATGTATCGTGGAATACAAAGCGGCTGTTCATCCAGCAGGCGCAGAGATTTGCCAGAATGTAGCCAATGTTGAAGGTGAGATTGGCATCTGCTATAAAGAAGGAACAGAGCCAGGCCATAAAGGTGCAGTTAAAGGTGTTGATACAGCCAATAACTAAAAATAGGAAGAATTCCTTAGTTAAGAAGTGATGTTTAGTTTTTTCTATTAAATTCATTATGCTCCCCTTTGGAATTTAGTATTGAGAAAAAATTCCCCAACGCGTATAATATTATAGTATTTTACATTGGATAAAATTTTGAGAAAAGAGATAACCATGAAGATTATATCAGTTGTTGTTCCTGTATACAATGAAGAAGAAAATATAGAGCATTTTTATAAGTCCATTGTTGAAGTTTTTGATAAGCTGGACTATGAGTTTGAGCTGGATTTTGTGGATGACGGCTCCAAGGACCGCAGCCGTGAAATACTGCGGGAACTGGAGGAAAAGGATTCCCGGGTTCAGTCTATTTTTCTTGCAAAAAATTCTGGCCATCAGCTGGCTCTCACCTGTGGTCTTGACCATGCAGATGGAGATGCGGTAATAATGATGGACGGGGATATGCAGCATCCACCGGAGCTGATTCCTACCCTCATTTCCAAATGGGAGGAAGGCTATGAGGTGGTTCATACCATCCGCAAGAACACTGAAGGCGTTTCGGCCTTTAAGAAGCTCACTTCAGCCTATTATTATAAGGTTTTAAATACATTGTCCACCGTTCATATTCAGGAGGGTGGAGCTGATTTCCGTCTGATGGATCAGAAGGTGGTAAAGGCCTTCCGTCGGTATCGTGAACATGCCCGGTTTATTCGCGGTATGATAGGTTCCATGGGCTTTAAGCAGACCTACATTGAGTTTGTGGCGCCAAAGCGGTTCGCAGGAGTTTCAAAATTCTCTCCGCGGAAGATGCTTCACCTGGCAGTAGATGGGGTAATGGCCTTCTCAACCTTGCCTCTCCGCATGGGATTATACATCGGTGTATGCTGTGGCTTCCTGAGCTTCCTGTTATTCCTCCATGTGCTGGTATCTAAATATGTGTTCAATGATGCAGTGGCCGGCTGGGCTACCATAACCGCCTGCATACTGTTCTTTGGTGGTGTGCAGCTCACAGTGCTGGGTATCATGGGAGAATATATATCCCGCATTTATGAGGAAGTTAAAAATAGGCCGCTATATCTCATAGGCCGCGGCCGCCCTAAGGACGAACAGGATTAATTCACATAAAAAGGCAGTAACTGTTGGCTTTCGCCCAGTTATGGTGCTAAAAGCATTTTTTACTACGTAATTAGCAGCAAGAAAAATCGAACTCGCTTCGCTCAAACAACGATGTTTTCTTACTGTGCAGGTTAGCAAAAAATGCTTTTTTACGCCCCATAACTTAATGCTCAAGCCAATCAGTATCTGCCTTTATATTGATATTGGATATATACTACATTTAAAAAGTGCCGGGATAATTGTATGGAACAATAGTCCACGGAGCGTTAAGAAGTCTTTTCTTGTCGTTCTTCTGCTTTAGTGGAAAAAATCATTTGTTTGAGCGACGCAAAGATGGTCTTGTAAAGGCGACGCGAGTTATGATTTTTTTCGCTATTGTTTAGGACAAGAAAAACTTTAGCGACGTGTGACGTGTGACAGACGGTTGTCCCGGCACTTTGTGGTCAGCAGGCAGTAACTATACTTAAAGTGCAGAACTGAGCGAAAGGCAACAGTTTCTGCCCAGTTTTTGCTTTAACATTGTTATTTGCACTAGAAAAGGGATTCCCTGTCCTCTGGGAATCCCTTTTCTAGTGTGTGTGTATTATATTTAGGAGAGTTACGCTTTTTTCAAAGCTTGAATATAATATAGCATAACTGAAAATGATTTTCAATACCTAAATGAGAAAAATTTTCAATTTTTTTTAGAAGTAAAAAAATGGCTGACCGAGAAGGTAAGTACCCAGTGTCAGCCATCATATCATATTAGATTTCCGAATGCTTTACTGAATCAAACATATCTGTAATTTCCTTATCTGGTTCCTTGTCCAAAAGGCTCACAACATAAATTGCCAGCAGGGAGAACAGGAAGCCCGGAATGATTTCATAAAGACCAAAGAAGGCGAACTGCTTCCAGATAAGAACTGTAAGACCTCCCACCACAATACCTGCCAGCGCACCGTTTCTGGTGGCCCTTCTCCAGAATAAGGACATAATAAGGGCAGGACCAAAGGCAGCACCAAAGCCGGCCCAGGCGTAGGAAACCATATCAAGAATAAAGCTGTTAGGATTCATAGCCAAGCCGATGGCCATGGCGGAAATAACCAGCACCGCAGTGCGGCTTACCCATATAAGCTCATTCTGTCCTGCCTCTTTGCGGAAAACAGAGTGGTAAAAATCCTGGGAGAAAGCAGAAGCAGCCACCAGCAGCTGGGCTGATGCGGTACTCATTATTGCAGCCAATACAGCTGACATTATAAGACCACTCACAAATGGAGTGAACAGCTCTCCTGTCATCACCAAAAATACGGTTTCCACTTTTGGCCCCATAAGAGTTTCGGTGAGATAAACGCTGCCCACAATACCAACAGCAACTGCAGCAGCCAGGGAAATGGCGACCCATACCATGGCAATGTGCATGGCATGGCTCAGCTCCTTGGAGGATTTGATGGCCATGAAGCGAATCAGAATGTGAGGCTGCCCAAAGTAGCCTAGGCCCCAGCCCATAAGGGAAATGAACTCAATGGCGGAAATGGTGGAGCCATCAGGCCCTAAGAATGGATTAAAGAAGGTAGGATTCACAATATCCACAGCAGTGACAGTGTTGGAAACACCGCCAAGGGCATAAACAGCTACAGCAGGCACCATAATAATGGCAAAGAACATCATGACACCCTGAATAAAATCAGTCCAGCATACAGCCATAAAACCACCGGTAAGGGTATAGAATACTACCACGAAGGCTCCCAAAAGAACAGCTGTGGTATAGTCCAGCCCAAAGAGGGTACTGAACAGCTTGCCACCGCTGACAAAGCCGGAGGAGGTATAAATTACGAAGAAAATAATGATGAAAATTGCCGGAGCAACTCGCAAAATGTTGCTGCTGTCATTGTAACGGTTCTGTAAAAAATCCGGCAGGGTAAGGGAATTGTTGGCAATTTCCGTAAATTTTCTCAGTCTTGCCGCAATAAATTTCCAGTTGGCATAGGTACCCAAGGCAAGCCCCACTGCAATCCAGCCAGCGTTCAGCCCCGCCAGATAAGCAGCCCCTGGAAGTCCCATCAGCATCCAGCCACTCATATCAGAGGCCTCAGCACTGAGGGAGGTAACCCAGGCCCCCAGCTTTCTGTTGCCAATGATGTAATCGTCCATGTTGTTTGTCTTCCTATAATAATACAGTCCGATAAACATCATCAGGCCCAAATAAATAACAAAGGCCAAAATAATCAATATATTATCCAAATGTTATTCCTCCTATATCAAAGCATAATACTTAAACATTATACAAAGAAGGATGGAATTTTGGCAAATGGGAAATTGAATCTCGTAAAATAAAAATAAAATTTAAGAAGGATTTTTGTCATTTTTAAAGAATTCTATTAGTTAGTAACCCTTCGAAGGATAGGGCGCCTGGGACGTTTTTCCTTGAATTGCTCTACCAATTTTTGTATACTAGAAGAAACACATATAGTTTTTTCGTATTTTAGAAGGATTTTCACTTTTTTGGCGAATATTTATAGTGAGAGAAAAATACACGAAAAGCGCAGGTGATTGTTTGTGGAAAAAGTCAAGGTTATGGTGGTTGATGATTCGAGAATTAGCCGTATGATGGTTAGCTCCATGCTGGCCAAGACTAATTTTGAAGTTTGCGCAATGGCTGAGAATTCTGCTGAGGCAGTGGCTCTTTATGCTAAGACTAAACCGGATGTTGTAACCATGGACATGAATTTGCCGGATGCAGATGGTATTGAGTGCACCCGTCGTATTCATGCGATAGATCCAAAGGCAAAGATTGTTATGATTAGTGCCATGAAGGATGCCAAGCTGATTATGCAGGGCCGTATGGCCGGTATTGGCTCCTTCTTGCAGAAGCCTGTCAGCACCAATGAGCTTATTGATACGCTGATGATTATGTGCAATGAAAATGTTGGTGCAGTAGCTGTTTATAGGGAGTCCTATGTGACTACCTTTGCCAAGGTACTCCAGCAGAGTCTGGTGTCCATTTTTGGTATCCAGAGTGAAGTTGAGATTTCTCAAAATGAGGAGTCTGTTCTTCATGTTGACGGCGTGGCAGCTGTGATTGGTATCGTTGGTGAGCCTAAGGGGCGCGTTGCGCTTTATATGGATTCTGAAACCATGTATAGTCTCAGTAAGGCCATGCTGGGAATGGATCCACAGGATGATTTGTCTGCTGATGAGGCGGAGGCTGCCATAGAGGAGGCAGGTAATATTATTACTGGTCGTGCTGTTTCCCGTATCAATGATGTGTTCAAGGACAAGGAAATGCGTATTACGCCTCCTGGAACAGTTATTGGTTCAGATATAATTCTGTCCAATCCTGAGCTAATTTCTTTTAATGTTGTAGCCAAGACCTCTTACGGGAATGTATTCATGAATGTAGGGTTTGCGAGGGGAGTATAACTTATGGATGTAAAACTGGTTAATCCGTTTATCGATGCATTTACGACTGTACTTCCCCAGATGGGCTTTCCAACACCACAGCGTACAGGTATGACTGTAAATAATCAAAATGCAGTAAGTCAGGGCGTAGCTGTTATCGTTGGTTTTACCAAGGAGATAAGGGGAAACGTCGTTTATAATATGAGTGAAGACACCGCAAAGTTCATTGCATCCACCATGATGATGGGGATGCCAGTGGAGTCCTTTGATGAGATGGCCCAGAGTGCTATTTCTGAGATGTCCAATATGCTGACTGCTAATGCCGCCACCAATCTCACAGCTCTTGGGCTGGAGGTGGATATTTCCACTCCGTCGCTGACTGTGGGCTCCGACTTCCAGATCAAGATCAGCAACGAGCAATATCTCTGCGTTGTTATGGACGTCAGCGGTCATCAGGTGGAGATTGATATTGCAGTTCAGCAGTAACTTCATCAAATAAAGTGATTTAAGGGATTGCCTCGGCAGTCCCTTTTCAATTTTTATTAATTATTTTGTTGGCAATAATCCATTTTTGGGTTATACTATACACAGTTTTGTTTAAACACAGAACCAAATAAATGTTCGATAAAAATAGGGAAGAAAAGGACCATTATGTACAAGGTTAAAGTGGTTACTTCCGGCTTTCAGAAGGACCTGAAGGGCAAGCGTGAAAAGGTTGCCCATTTGGCTGAGGGCCAGTATTATTTCCGTAATAACAAGCATTATGTAAAATATGATGACAGTGACCTGGACAAGGAAAATGTTATTGCTACCACCATCAAAACCGACGGAGGGAAGCTGACAATTTTCCGTCGTGGAGCCGTTGATACGGAAATGATTTTTTTGCATGGGGAAATGACCCGTACCAGCTATCATACTCCTTATGGGCCTATGGAGCTGGAAATAAATACCAGCCAGCTGGAAATAAATATGGATGAAGCCAGGGGCCAGGGTGAAATTGATCTTTTTTACGATTTGGCCGTTAATGGGTCCCCTGTGGGGGAGTATGAGCTTCATATAAAAATCAGCAATGCTGGGAAATAGATATTGTTATAAATGTATATACATTAAAAAGTTTGGGAGGCTATGAATTTGGATATTAAGGATACGTTATTGGCCGCTATTGAGGAGGCTGCCAAGGCTGCCATTGCCGATGGAGTTTTTCCTGAGGCGCAGCTGCCAAATATTATTCTCGAGGTTCCGCCAAAGAAGGAAATGGGCGATTTCGCCACTAACTTCGCAATGCAGTCTGCCAAGGCATTTCGCATGAATCCAAGAAAGATTGCCGAAGAGGTCACTGGCCGTATCAATGGCGATTGGCTGGAGCGTGTTGAGATAGCCGGCCCAGGCTTTATTAATTTCTTTCTGAAGGCTAATGTCCTCTATGATGGCCTCAAGGCTATTATGGACCGTGGCGAGAGCTTCGGTCAGCTGCCAAAGAAGGATATGAAGCCAGTTCAGGTGGAGTATGTAAGTGCCAATCCTACTGGCCCCCTTCATGTTGGTCATGGTCGTGGTGCAGCAGCAGGCAGTGCTCTGGTTAATGTAATGAGAGCTGCGGGGTATCCTGTTACCTCCGAGTATTACATTAATGATGCGGGTAATCAGATTAACAATCTGGCCCTTTCCGTTGATCACCGCTATCTTGAGCTTTTGGGCAAGGCCACTGAGGATACCTTCCCTGAAAATGGCTACCATGGTGCTGATATTATTGATACTGCTCAGCGCATCATCAAGAAGGATGGTGACAAGTATCTTAATATGTCCGAGGAGGAGCGCCTTAATATTTTCAAGGAGCTGGCCCTGAAGGAAAAGCTGGCAGCCCTGAAGGAAGATTTGGCGGCCTTCAATTGTGAATTTGATGTATGGTACAGCGAGCGTACCCTTCATCCGGACAAGGTTAAGGCAGCTGTTGAGGTATTGCAGAAGAACGGCAAGATTTACGAGGAGGGCGGTGCTCTCTGGCTGAAGTCTACCGATTATGGCGATGACAAGGACCGTGTCGTAATTCGCGATAATGGTGTTCCTACTTATTTAGCCGCAGACATCGCTTATCACAAGGATAAGTTTGAGCGTGGCTTCGGTAAGCTGATTAATATTTGGGGTGCAGACCACCATGGTTATATTTGCCGTGTCAAGGCAGCCATGAGTGCTCTGGGATATAATGCTGATGATTTGGATGTATTGCTTCTCCAGATGGTTCGCCTTCTCCGTGGTGGCGAGCTGGTTAAGCTCAGCAAGCGTACTGGCCAGACTGTAACCCTGGCAGAGCTTATTGAGGAGGTTGGCACCGATGCTGCCCGCTATTTCTTCATTATGCGCTCCATGGACAGCCAGCTGGACTTTGACTTGGATTTGGCAAAATCCAAGAGCAATGAGAATCCTGTTTATTATATTCAGTATGCCCATGCCCGTATTTGCAGTATTTTCCGTCAGGCGGAGGAGACCGGCCTTAAGGTTACCGATGGGGTTGATCTTTCTCTCCTTAAGGATGAGACTGAGATTGATATTATTAACAAGCTCCAGGAGTACGAGGAAGAAATCGAGCGCGCAGCGGCAGAGTATGCACCACAGCGTATTGCCCGTTATGCTTATGAGCTAGCAGGCAAGTTCCACAGCTTCTATAATCAGTGCCGTATCTTGGGTGTTGATGATAAGCTGGCAGAGGCCCGTTTGGCGCTGGTAACCGTTACGGCTCATACCATTCGTCATGCTCTGGGAATTTTAGGAGTTTCTGCTCCAGAAAAGATGTAATGAAACAATTTTTTATACTATAATACTAATTAAGGAGACTTTAGCGTGGATTATTTAAAGAGTACCGATGTAGAAGTTGCCGCTTATATTCTTGCAGAGCACAATGCTGATCTTGGCAATGTAGTGGATTCCTCCGCTTATGAGCCAATGTATTTCAAGGATCTGATTCTTGAGGTTATCAAGAGAAAGAAGAAGCCTGTTCAGTCCCTGCCAGAGGCTATTTCTGAGATTTACACCCAGATTAACATGGACAGCCGCTTCACCTATAGAAATGATGGTATGTGGGGCCTTACTGAGTGGTACCCTGTAGAGAAGAAAAAGACTTCCCGCAGCGTTCGTACCGTATCCAAGGAAACTGCTGCTTCTGAAAAGAAAAAGGCCAACGATACCCATAAGTTCGAAAGCATTCAGGAAAATATGTAATTATTTAGTGTATAGGAGGATTAAGACATGGCAAAGTACATTTTTGTCACCGGCGGCGTTGTTTCTTCCCTTGGTAAAGGTATCACTGCAGCTTCACTGGGCCGTCTGTTGAAGAACCGCGGTTATAACATTACCATTCAGAAGTTTGACCCATATATTAATATTGACCCTGGCACCATGAGCCCTTATCAGCATGGTGAGGTATTCGTAACTGACGATGGTGCTGAAACTGACCTGGATCTTGGTCATTATGAGCGTTTTATTGATATTAATCTGACCAAGGGCTCTAACATTACCGCTGGTAAGGTTTATTGGAACGTTCTTAACAAGGAGCGTCGTGGTGATTACCTTGGCAAGACCGTTCAGGTTATTCCTCATATCACTAACGAAATTAAGCAGCGCGTTTATGATGTGGCTGCTGAGAGCAATGCTGACGTTGTTATCACTGAAATCGGCGGTACTGTGGGCGATATAGAGTCCCTTCCATTTATGGAGGCCATCCGCCAGGTGAAGAAGGAAGTGGGCAAGAACGATGTGCTTTACATCCATGTAACCTTGGTTCCTTATATCTCCGCCGCCGGCGAGCTTAAGACCAAGCCTACCCAGCACAGTGTTAAGGAGCTCCGCAGCATTGGTATCCAGCCAGACATTCTGGTATGCCGCACTGAGAAGCCTCTCACTGATGATATGAAGGCAAAGCTGGCCATGTTCTGCGACGTGGACAAGGAAGCTGTTATTGAAAACAGAACTGCCTCCACCATTTATGAAGTGCCTCTTATGATGCAGTCTGAGGGTCTTGACCGCATTGCCATGGAAAAGCTGAACATGGATTATGTTCCTGTAAACATGGACAGCTGGGAGCAGATGGTTCACAGAATCAACAACCCTAAGAAGCGTGTTAAGATTGCCGTTGTTGGTAAGTATGTTGAGCTTCCGGATGCATATATTTCCGTTACTGAGGCTCTCCATCATGCAGGCATCTACAATGAAGCTGATGTTAAGATTCACTGGGTAAATGCAGAGACCTTGGAGAACACCAAGGATCCTGATCTGGATGAAGTATTTGCTGGCTGTAAGGGTATCCTTGTACCAGGCGGCTTCGGTGATCGTGGCGTAGAAGGCAAGATTATGGCCATTCAGTATGCCCGTGAGAACAAGCTGCCATTCCTGGGCTTGTGCCTTGGTATGCAGTGTGCAGTTATTGAGTTTGCCCGTCACGTTTGCGGCATGAATGATGCTCATAGCTCTGAGTTCTGTCAGGAGACCACCCATCCTGTAATCGACCTTATGGAATCCCAGGTGGATGTGGAGGACAAGGGCGGCACTATGCGTCTTGGTGCATATCCTTGCAAGGTTCAGCCTGGTACCAAGACTGAGGCTGCTTATGGCACTCTGGAAATCAGTGAGCGTCATCGTCATCGTTATGAGTTCAACAATAAATATCGTCAGGAGCTTCAGGATGCTGGCCTCGTTATTGCTGGTACTCTCCCTGATGACAGCCTTGTTGAAATCGTTGAGGTTAAGGATCATCCTTGGTTCGTGGCTTCCCAGTTCCATCCAGAGCTTAAGTCCAGACCAAACAACCCACATCCATTGTTCCGCGATTTCGTAACCGCAGCTTTGGAAGTTAAATAATTCTCATAAATAAACGCAAAAAGATAAGGAGCTTTGACAGACCATGAAGATGGTTTATCAAAGCTCCTTTTTTGATTAGTTGTGTTACTCCTCTGTATCGGCAGGCTGTTGTACATTGATGCCCAATTTCTCAAATAGCTCGTTAAAGCGCTTTGTGATTTCATCATGGGTATCCTGGGTAATCTGTGGCATTTCATCCTGTCCGATGGCTTCCTTCCAGGTGATTCCAGCCTGGCGGAATCCTTCTTCCACAGCTTCCTGCATCATCTTTAATTTTTCTGGGTCATCGCCTGCAATGGAGGTTGCCATATCCATGATGCGGGTTGCCACCGCATCAACGGAATACTCGCCGCCCTCAGCAACAGCTTCTGCTGCTTCCTCAGGGGTAGTTGCCACTTCCGGCAGTACAAACTTGTCCAGACCGATTTCTACACCGTCAAAGTCAAATTTGAAAAGACCCTGGTCAAGGTAGCCCTGCAAGGTGGCGTTTTGCTCAGTCAGGGTCTGAATCATTAACATATAGCTTCTGTCAATACCCTCCTGTAAGGCGTCAACCTGTTCAGGTGTGAGCTTACCAATTGCAGTGGAGGCCTTTTGCACTTCCGTGGAAATATCCAGGGAAAAAGCCTCAGTGGTGGTGGTTTCATTTGTCGCTTCATTGGTGGTGGTAGTTTTTGTCATACTGGCCTTCACCGATGCTGTCTGTTGCGACAAAGAAGAAATCATTTTAACATCCATGTTCATCTTCCTCCTTCATCCTTAAAAGAAAAATTAAATACAAAGACAGAACACCTAATCCTATCTAACCGTATATCGTAAAATCAGTGAGGTAAGATTAAATATAATAAAATGTATACAATATATTTTTATAGTACAAAAGTTGCATGATGACTTTGTAGGTGCTACACTAAGCTATGTGCAAAAAAATACAAGGAGTGTAGATAATGCAGGATCATGGAAAGAAAATATTTCTGATTTCAATAGGGGTAGTTGTAGCTGTGATAGTGGCCTTTTTCGGCTATCAAGGCTACAAGGCTAAAATGGAAGAAAAGCGTCACGCTGAGGTTCATCAATCCGGGCATAGTACTGCTGTGGAGTATCTTAAGGCAGGAAAATGGGATTATGCCAGCTACACCTTAGAACCCCTGGATGAGTATCGTTGTGTAGATTGTGATACATTTTTGCTATATGCCTATGCTATGATCAAATACAAAAATGGTCAGGCTGATAATGCTGGTATTGAAAGTGCCCATGATTGGTTTGAACAGATCAGCACTGACTATTCCGGTGAGTTGGCTGATGATATCCGTCGTGACCGTGAACGGGTCAATGCTGATTATGAGAAAATGAAGGCCCGCCAAGCTGAGGCCAAACGTCAGGAGGAGGCTGCCAAGGCTGCAAAAAAAGCGGCAGAGGAAGCAGAACGGGCCAATAATGTATATATAGGCGACTCTGAAGAAAAGGTACGGAGACTTTTCGGTACCCCTGACCATGTAGGCCGCGCCGTGGTGGGAGACACTGAAACAAAGCAGTTTGTATACTACGCCCCAGGCCGTAATATCATCATTTACCTCCAAAACGGCAAAGTGGCTGGATTTATGGATTAAATGCTGAATGTTTATAGTTGAATAAAAAAGGAAACCGTGGATTTTTACTGCAAGTAAGGTGCAATAAAGTCCACGGTTTTTCTGCATTCAGTGCCTATATATTCTATTGATAAATTTGGCTTCTGTGGCCAATCCCAATAAGGATTATGACAAGCTTTTCGTCCTGTATGTCAGCTAAGATTCTATAATCGCCAACACGGTAACGCCATTGGCCACTCTTGTTGAATGTTAGGCCTTTACCGTGCTGTCTGGGATTTTCGGTACCCACTAGATTCTTTTCTATCCATGATTTTATCATTTTAAGAACGGATTTATCCAGTTTTTTGAGGGATTTTATAGCTTTATCTGTATATTCTACTGTATATTTCATAAATCCAGTTCTTTCCAGGCGTCTTCATGTGAGTAGATCTTTACAGTTCCGGCAGCCTTGTCTTTTTCGTATTCATCAAAAACGCTCATATCATATTCATCTTCGATTCGTTCAATCATGGTACGGCGTATAATTTCAGACAAACTGCTGTTATTGATTTTTGCATAGTCTTTGAAGATATTTAATTCCCGATCTGGTACCCGTAAACTAATGGTTGCCATATAAATCGCCTCCTTGTATTACAAGTGTATTACATGGAGAATGAAATGTCAATTGTAACTTTAGTGGCATAGCATTTTATATAAAGCAGGATAAAGGCCAATAATTGACGAATAGTTAGGCAATGTGATATTGCAAAATATCTTGTACATGGAGGATGATGATATGGAAATATTTACTGCATTAAATTTTACTTCGATAGTTGTTTATTTCATTACGCTATGTTTATTAATCCTATCTTTTTCCATAAGATTTAGGTATAACAACTTGGCTGAATGGGTATTTGCTCGGAGAGAATTCTTTTATAATCGTTCAATAGAAAATGAAGACTTAAATGTGTTATGCAAAAAAATAAAGGAAAAATATTACTATAATCCTCAATTTGACCTTGAAATGTTTTTGAGCGATAGTGTTCTCCTGAAAGAATATATGAAACAAAATGGCGGTATAATTTTGGCTCAACGAGAACATAATGGAATCATTGGTCTTATGTCAATAAAGTGGACACCGAAAGTGCGACTTTACGCCGCACATTCTGCATGAACTGCAGCTGGTGTCTTGTAGCCTAAGCTACTATGAGTCCGCTTGCGATTGTACCAGGACTCAATATATTCAAAGATGCTATCATAAGCTTCTTTTGAATCTTTGTAAACATGCCTGTAGATTTCCTCTTTTTTAATTAAAGCATGAAATGACTCTATACAGGCATTATCATATGGGCATCCTTTACGACTGTACGAATGACATATTTTTCTACTGGCCAGAAATCTTTCAAAGATGTCGCTGGTGTATTGTGTTCCCAAATCACTCTGAAGAACAATCCC
>NZ_KK211304.1:132277-143112 GCF_000621545.1 Anaerovibrio lipolyticus LB2005 | reverse complement strand
ATCTGAAGGGCAGGTTGCCTACGCGTTACTCACCCGTTTGCCACTAGGCTAGGAAGAGCAAGCTCCTCTTCGCCCCGTTCGACTTGCATGTGTTAAGCACGCCGCCAGCGTTCGTCCTGAGCCAGGATCAAACTCTCCAAAAAATTATTTTGAAGAACCTGAATGGCTCTTAAAGTTTCTAGAATTACCTTTTAATAAAGGAATTTTATAGTTTTGCACAAACTATTATGTATGTTTACTGTTTATAAAAACAGTACCATCATCTGGCTTGAATCATGTGTGCATGATTCTTGTTGCATTGTTTAGTTTTCAAAGAACACTCTGCTTTCTCAGAAGCATTTGCTTCGTGAGTCAGCTTCTATATAATATCGCGAAGATACTTTAATGTCAAGCACTTTTTGATATTTTATTTTTTGTTGCCCGCTTCACTTTTCCAAAGTGCTTAACGGCGACAACATCGATAATATTACTATCTTTTACCGACCTTGTCAACTCTTTTTTACCCAAGTATTTAAATTCATATTCAAATTGCTGTCTGAAAGGTGTACTGTGGAGTTCATCAGCTCCACAGTTAAGCCCTCATTGTAGGCTGTTACAAGGTTCACTGCAGTATTATCCTGGCGTATACGCCACATATTTTTTAATGGCATCCCCAAAGCATGGCAAAGCAATGTCCTTATTACGCCGCCATGGGCAGCAATAACTAATGTCTTATCCGGATTTTCCTTAATCAGAGCTTCCATTTTGCCAGCTGCCCGTTTCTGAACCTGTGAAAAGCCTTCCCCATCCGGGCAGGTCAGTAGATCAGGCCTGTTAAATAACAAATCATGCTCCTTTGGCCACTGGGCATGAATCTCATCATAAGTAAGCCCCTCCCATTTTCCAAAGCTGATTTCACAGAATTCAGGACAAGTTTCCACTGGTAGAGAAAATGCTGCACCAATAGCCTCAGCCGTTTCTTTGGCGCGAACCAAAGGGCTTGAGTATATTGCATCAACCTTTTCTATAGGAAAATTATCCGCCAGCATAGCCGCCTGTTTTCTGCCCACTTCACTAAGTTCAATATCCGCCTGCCCCTGATATTTTCCCAATTTATTCCACACTGTCTGACCATGTCTTACCAATATAAGTTTTGTCATGTAGTCACCTTCCTAGTTTTTTCCGCCAATACCTGCCTGATTGCCGTTACCAGCTTTTCATTTTCATCCATCAGTCTGACAGCAAATCGGACATGATAATCATCCATACCCGGATAATTACAGCAATCCCTTACTAGAATCCCCTTGTCACCCATAGCCTTTACAAATTCGGTGCTGGTCATACCAGTTCCCTCAACACTCACTAATATAAAGTTTACCGAAGGCTTATATACCCTCAGCCCCTCTATGGATGATAGGGTCCTATACAAATAATCAATACATCCCGATATAATCTGTCTGGAATCAATCTGGTAGGTTTTATCTTTTAAGGCTGCCACCCCTGCCATCTGGGCCAGAAGATTTACATTCCATGGGTCCCTGCCCGGCTCCATTTTGCCCATAAGTTCACTGTTGGCCACGCCAAATCCCAGACGCAATCCCGGAATAGCAAAAAACTTTGTCATGGAACGGAGTACCAAAAGATTTGGGTATTTTCCTACCAGGTCCATAACAGTATAGTCATTATCACTGGATAAAAAGTCCAAAAAGGACTCATCCACCAAAACATCTGTCCCGAACTTTGCTGCCTTTGCAATTATCATTTCCAGATCATTTCTGGTTATCAGCTCGCCAGTTGGATTGTTGGGATTGCCCATTACCACAGCATCTACCTTGGGCAAAAGCTCCATCAAAGCTGACCTGTCCAAGGTGAAATCCTGCTCCTTAGCCATATAGAGTCTTTCAATATGGCAATTTGCCGCCATGGCCGCCCTTTCATATTCACTGAAGGAAGGCACGGGAATCAAAACATTTTTAGGACTGCGACAATGGAAATAAATATACATTAATTCCACAGCACCGTTCCCCAAAATTACCCTATCCGCATCAATACCATAATGCACAGAAATAGCCTGCTTCAGCAATGTCCCTGCAGGATCAGGGTAGTGAACCAGGCTCTCCATATTGTCTATTATTGATTTTTTTATACTCTCTGATAGTCCCAGTGGGTTAATATTAGCGCTGAAATCCACAACCTCAAAATTGCGGACCCCAGCGCTATACACATTACCACCATGTTCAAAAGGCTTCATGCTTGAAAAAACATCCTTACAAATTATCTCTGTCTGATAATCCAGCCACCTGGTATCAAACGCTCTGTTTCAAAATATTCCATGTGTGGGAACTTCGCCTCCACAGCCTTGGCAATGTCCAGCACCTTGCGCATTGACTCATCAGGCTTAAATAGTATTCCCAGCATTGTGCCGCTGTGGGCCACATTTACTCCAAGAGCACCCTGACTCTGAGCGAATTCAATGATTTCCTCCAGCTGTGGTTTCTCCACGACTTTCTGGTTTGCACGAGCACTCATGGTAGCCACTCTAGCTATATTTTCCGGAGAAAAATCCTTTTTCAGAGAATCCACGGCCTCCAATAATTCTGCCGGACTATTTTCATTACCATGATTTTCTGAATAATCGGAATGAAGCTCAATTGTGTTTACTGTACCACCGGTATCAAACATTGCGATTATCATCTTTGGCACCGGTTTATAGCTCTCAATTAGCTTGCCTGTCATGTAGTCCATCTGAACCACACCAGGATAGAACACACCGTCAGTTGGCTCAATACCAGCTGCCAGCTCTGCCACTTCCTCTGGCTCCAGCTCATCATCAATTGCAGTTGCCACAGCCTGTATAACAGCTACAATATCCGCTGTGCTGGCTGCCATCCCCTTGCCGGTAGGAAGCTGTGACTCCAAAGCCAAACCAAGTGGAAACTCCGTAAATCCCATATACCCCACCGTGTTTTTCAGCGCTGCACGAGCTTTCTTGCCCAAACCAGTCTTCGCAGAGGTTCTTTCTGTTACTAATGCTCTAGAATATAGACCTATTGGACATGTAACCAAAAATGGCTGCCCGTCTCTCCAACCCTGGGCAATTTCACCACAGGATCCAGGTACTAATACTTCTAATAACATATATATCTCCCCCTCTTAAAAAGGTATTTTACATGTAAATGCAATCATAACAAGCAACTCGCACAGGGTGCACACTGCACCATAAACGTCGCCGGTGACTCCCCCTATTTTTTTAGTCACAAAATTGCAAAAACACGTTGTAAACAAAAGTGATACAAGAACTGCTATTAGTGCGTTGATTCCCCACGGGAGAACCAATGCCAGCCCGTATAAGAAAACCACCCCCAAGGTTCTCTTATTAGTATATTCGCTAAATGCCTTTCCCATTCCTTCTTTTCTCGCATAAGGATAAATAGTTATGGTAAAAACCATCATCATTCTGGATATAATCGGCATCACGAAAAGTGCTGCCGGCAAGGCTTCCACCGGCACATCGGAAACGGCTCCATACTGAAACATCATTAACAGCACGAAAGCCACTACTCCAAAAGCACCAGTACAGCTGTCCTTCATAATCTCCAGCATTCGTTCCCTATCCCTGCCGGAAAATATACCATCCACCGTATCCATAAAGCCATCACAGTGAATACCGCCCGTCAGAATAACCGGCATTGCCACAAACAATACATTTAAAAGATGATGTGGCAAAATTACACCAAGCTGCGGAAGCAAAACAGTAGACAACCAGGCCACCAGGGCATATATACACCCCAATACCGCCCCCACCAGCGGAAAGTAACGAACACTTTTACCAAAATCTTCTTCCGTCCAAACCGTCTGCTTAACAACACATATACGGGTCAAAAATTGCAACCCGATAAGAAATGCCTGCATTTACAGCACTCCCATACTACAAATCACAAAAATTATATGACATATTATCAAAAACAAAATCGCATCCGTATACATCAGACGAATTGTCTTCATAATATGGTCAAATCCTATCTCTTCAATGGGGTCACCCATATATTCCCGAAAATGTACCTTGCCAAAGTAGGAATTGAAGCCCCCCAAACGTATATGAAGGGCGCCAGCCACAGTGGCTTCAGCCCATCCCCCATTAGGGCTAGGGTGCTTGGAAGCATCCCTTCTGAGAATTTTCCAGGCTTTTTTGCCGTCATAGCCCAATATAAATGCCGATACCACAAACAACAGGCCTGTTATTCTTGCGGGAATATAGCCTAAAACATCATCCGCTCTGGCTGCCACCCGACCAAAATAGATATATCTGTCGTTCTTGTAGCCCACCATAGAATCCATGGTATTAACCGCCCTATAAAGGAAGGCCAACGGCACACCTCCTATAGCAAAATAAAATAGTGGTGCAATAATGCCGTCTACCGTGTTTTCCGCTATAGTTTCAATGGTAGCCCTGGAAACCTCCCCTGGTGTCAGCTCTTCCGTATCCCTTCCTACAATCCAGCCCACCTTGTATCTGGCGTTATCCAAGTCATCTGCAACCAGATAGCCATAAAGCTCCTTGCCGGCTGCCGCCAAGCTTTTCGGTGAAATTGTAAAGCTAAGAAAAAAAGCCTCTATAAGGGTTACAACGTATATATTATCTAACATTTTTACTAAATTCATTATACCATTTACTACAGCAAAGGTGAATAGCAAAACCAAAACAACCAGGATTCCTCCAAGCACCAGCTTTTTCTTGTCACTATCCTCTTTACCGTAGAGCATCCCCTCAATTCCCGCTATGAGGTTGCCAATAAGCGCCACAGGATGTAGCTTGCTTCTAGGATCCCCCATAACCGCATCAATAAAGAATGCCAATATAGCCGTTATCATTAATTATTCTCACCCATTATTTCCATCAGTTTATCCATGTCCAAATGCTGCTCTACAATATCTGCCAGGCGTTCATAGCTTTGCTGCTTTTCTGCCATAACATTTCTGGTGTTTTCCAGTGGCTCCAAGCCCTTGGTAACACGCACAGCATTCAAAACGCTTCGTCTAAATTCGTCATTATCAAAAACACCATGAATGTAGGTGCCAAAAACATTGCCCTTGGCACATGCAGTACCCTCAATGCTGTTGCATTCCGTGCGGCTCCGTTCTTTTATCACAAATGGATGACTGTCGGATTCCCTTGTAAAATCCGTCTGCCCCATGTGAATTTCATAGCCTGCCAGATTGCCGGCACTGATACTTTGTCCCATAAAGCCAAGATTATTGCAATCTGCCTTCACCTGGGAGGTGAGCTTCTTTTCGGCAAACAGGGTGGTCATCCCCAGAAGGCCCAGACCATCTACTTCGTCATTATCCGACTCAGTATGATGAGGGTCCATAATCCTTTCACCCAGCATCTGATAGCCACCGCAAATACCAATAACAGCCTTCCCCGTCTCAGCATGCTTTTTTATCAGCTGGCCAATACCGGATTTTTCCAAATACAGCATATCCTCAGTAGTATTCTTACTTCCCGGAAGCATTACAATATCCGGGGTACCAAAATCTGTGGCATCCTGCACATAATATAATGAAACATCACCTTCATTGGACAGAGCATCAAAATCTGTAAAATTGGAAATTTTTGGTGTCTGAATTACGGCAATCTTAATATCTCCATCAGTAGGCACAGCCTGCTTATCCTGGAGGGAAACTGAATCCTCGTCATCAATTCCCATCTTTTCAATATGAGGCACTACACCCAGAACCGGCTTGCCAGTCCTTTTCTCCAAAAACTCCAGGGCAGGAGTAAGAAGACTTACATCACCACGGAACTTATTAATAACAAGCCCCTTCACCAAATCCCGTTCATCCTCATCTAATAGCTCCAAGGTTCCCACCAGAGAAGCTAACGCACCGCCTCTGTCAATGTCTGCAATTAAAAGAACAGGGGCATTCAAATACTTTGCTACCCGCATATTCACAATATCATTGGCCTTCAGATTGACCTCAGCGGGACTGCCTGCACCTTCAATAACAATGGTATCATAATCCCTGTCAAGGCGCCCCAAGGCCTCCTTTACTGCCTCAAAGGCCTTCAAGGAATAGCCCTGATGATATTCCTTGGCAGACATATTGCCCACTGGCTTTCCCATAATAACCACCTGAGAACAGGAGTTACCCGTTGGCTTTAAGAGTACAGGATTCATATCAACCATAGGCTCCATACCCGCAGCCTCAGCTTGTGCCACCTGAGCACGGCCCATTTCATCACCATCTCTGGTAACATAAGAATTCAGGGCCATATTCTGGGCCTTGAAAGGCACCACCCGCTTGCCCTGTCTATAAAAAATACGGCAAAGTGCCGTGGTCAATATACTTTTTCCCACATGGGATGAGGTTCCCATGCACATAATCTTCTTTGCCATTACTATCCCCTTATATAAAAAACAAACTATATGCTTTCAGCAATCTTCTTTATATCCACCGGAATTCCGGACACCACCAAGAAAACCTTTTCTGCCACCTCTGCCAGCATCTGATTGGCAAGGCCAGCCAAATCCCTGTACTCTCTGGCCAGACGATTATTTGGAACAATTCCCGAGCCCACCTCATTGGTAACAATAACCACGGTGGCATCAGATTCCAAAATAGCTGTTATTAATTTCTTCAGCCTTTCAGTAACAATTTTATAATTGCCATCAAAATCATCTATATCCTTAACGGTGCTTAAAATATTGCTTACATATATGGTCATGCAATCAAACAAAAACATATCATATGACTTGCCCTGTTCACGGATAACCTCATGGGCACTATATGGTGACTCAAAGGTTTCCCACTCCGCAGGACGGCGTTCACGATGCAGCTTAACCCGATATTCCATTTCTTCATCGCATATTTTTGAGGTGGCGATATAGCCAACCTTCTTACCATACTTTGCCACATAGCGCTCTGCAAAGGAGCTTTTGCCACTTCTGGCACCGCCGGTAACTAAAATAATCTTGCCCATCTTTATACCTTATTTCTTCCTTCGATACTCAACGCATTTTTCAATAAAGCTGTCCGCTGCCTGAGGATAGCCTGCAAAATGCAAATGCAGATAAGAGCCCAGCACATTTCCGTTGCTGTAGCCGCCAAAATATTGGGAGCCATTTCTGGAGCGGGTAAACTTAAAGGCACGCTTAACCTCTGTATTTCCATCCTCTGCATCCTCAGTGGAAAAATGAAATTCGTGTCCCTTTATCACATCGCCCTTTTTACCCAAAAGTCCATCTGTCTGCAGCTCTGCGGAAACATAGCCCACCATCTGGAGTCGGCTGTTCATCTTTACACGACATGGGAGAATATCGCACATAGGGAATACTCTGCCTTCAAAATCCTCCATGGCCCTGCTCAAAAACATAAACCCGCCACACTCAGCGTATATCGGCATACCATCATGGGCTGCATTTTTTATACCTTCTATCAAAGTCCTGTTGGCACTGAGTTTATCCGCAAACATTTCCGGAAAACCACCGCCAAAAATCAAGCCATCCACCTGGGGTAGCTCATTATCACTAAGTGGACTGAATTCGATGATTTCCGCTCCCTTGGCCTCCAAAACGCGGATGCTTTCAGGATAATAAAAGGAAAACGCTTCATCTCTGGCAATACCTATACGCACCTTATGCTTGCCATTATCATTGAGCTCTTTGTCCTGAACCTTCATGACACCGGCACTTTTGCCAATACGGATAATCTCATCCACATCAATCTGGGAGGCCATGGCCTCACCCATGCGATTAATAATCTCCTGCTCCTGATTTTCCTCCACAGGCAGGAGCCCCAAATGACGCTCCGGCATAACGAGGCTATCATTACGGCGAACTGCGCCAAGCACAGGAATATCAAGCTCATTCAAGGCCTCACGTATTATTTTTTCATGGTTATCAGAACCAAGCCGATTAAGAATAACCCCAGCCAGCTTAACATCCTTGTCGTACATCTTAAAGCCCAAGGCCAAAGCTGCCGCCGAAGCTCCCATGGATTTACAATCAAGCACCAAAACAACTGGTGCATCAAGGCTTTTAGCAATTTCTGCCGTGGAGCTGATACCCTTCCTGCCCCCATCGTAAAGGCCCATAACACCCTCTATTACTGCCAGCTCAGCCTTGGAGGCAGAATTGGCGAAAACCTCTACCATTGTATCCATGGACATCAGCCAGGAATCAAGGTTGTGAGAAGGCTGACCGCTGGCCAGCTTGTGATATCCCGGGTCTATATAGTCTGGTCCAACCTTGTAGGGCTGAACCTTCACGCCCTTTTGTCTTAAAGCCGCCAAAAGCCCGGTGACAATGGTGGTCTTGCCGGAACCGCTCTTGGTAGCTGCTATTACAACTCTTGGAATAAGGCATTCCATTTATAACGCCCCTTAAACTTTATTACACACGCTCATTATCAATAATATACATAATGGCATTAATAACAGATGCTGCTATCGGGCTACCCCCCTTGGTACCCTCCACAGTCACATAAGGCACCATAGTATTCTTGGCAAGAGCCTCTTTGGAATCCGCTGCACCCACGAAGCCAACAGGAATACCAACAATCAGGGCCGGACGCAGATGTTCTTCCTCCACCATGCGCAGTACCTCAAAAAGAGCCGTAGGAGCATTGCCCACAGCAATAATTGCCCCGTCCAAATCCTTGCCAAAGCTCTGCATTGCCGCCATAGAACGGGTAATCCCCTTCTCCTTGGCCTCATTGGCAATCTCAGGATCAGCCACGCGACAGAACACCTCGCCGCCAAAGGTAGCCAGCTTGCGCTTATTAATACCAGTACGCACCATTTCCACATCAGTGTAAATATTGCATCCCTTCTTTATTGCTTCCTTACCGGCTGCAATGGCCTCTGGATGCAATCTGATGATAGGAGCATACTCCACATCTCCTGCTGCGTGAATCATACGGGAATAAACCTTGGTTTCTTCCTCGTTAAGATTAAGTCCCTCCAAGTGAGGTGCGATTATTTCCATACTCTTATTTTCTATTTCCATAGGTTTCTTGATAAAATCCATTCCAAAACCTCCATCGAAACATATAAACATTCTTTTCGGTTATTATTGCAACTGTCTAAATTATAACATATAAGCTACATATTACAAATGCCGACAGCCCAAGTCTGCCAACTATTGTAAAAGATTCCACATTGGGACTTACATCCAGATGTTATTCATATTTCTTGTGCTATAATATATTGTGTTGTAAAGGTTACAGCCTTACAATAATAATATTTTTTATATAAGGAGATTTTTATGAAAAAGAACTTATTACTGGTATCATTATTCGTAGTAGTATGCATGATTTGCACTGCATGCTCCCTGACCCGTGAAAAGGCCGATGTTGGTATCAAGAATCTGGCCACTGCCATGCTGCAGCTTGATGCAAAGGCTTTGAACAAGTATGACGATTCCATTAATGTGGAAGAAGACTTTATGAATGCCTTTGTACCTTCCTTCCAGCGCAGCTCCGGTGATTTGCTCACCAAGGATCAGGCCAGAAAAATCGGCAAGGAAATGGTAGCCAAGCTGGCTCAGCTTGAAGTGAAGTCCTCCACCATCGTTTCTGAAAAGGACGACGAGGCTGATGTAAAGATTACCTTCGAAAAGTATGACAGCAATGTACTGGTGGCTGATCCAACTGCTGAGGAAAGCAAGAAGCTCCAGGGGGCTGTTGGCTCCAAGGCTGCTCTCCAGGAGGCTTTGACAGATATTTTTGTAAACCGCTTACAGCGTGCGCCAAAGTCCGGCACTGCAGATATCACTGTAAAATGCAAGTACAACAAGGAAAAGAAGGTCTGGATGCCTACCGATATGGAAAAATTTGCTGAGGACCTCTACTCCAAGGCTTGGGAAATCAAAGACTAATTATCACAGCTAATTGAAAAGCCTCTCACTACCAATGTGGGAGGCTTTTTTAGTGGTTCATTTTTTCAATTTTGAAAAGGACCTTAGATACTCCTTCTGCTCTGCAGTCAGGCGTCGGCTTTCCACTGCCTTTTGAATGGTTTTACGGTGGGTCCAGTCCTCCAGCCTGTGCTCCTCAATGTAGCCAATGGTGGCTTTATACTGCTTGGCCAATGCTGTAGCAAAATACCATGCCGCCATCATGCGCACATAGTATTCCTCGGAATGAATTTTCGACACTTTGGCCAGATAATCCGGTTTAAATGCGTCATCCAGATAGAAGCTCATAAGCATTTCAATGCCAAAGCGAATAGTATAGGTTTCCTGACTATTGAGCCACTTATCAATATAAGTAAGCAGTTCATTCAAGTTCTTTTTAAAAATCTTTGGAGATATAAGGTCACAGGTGGCCCAATTGTCCACATAGGGCAAAAATGCTTCCAGCTCCCGAATCACTGCATCGAAATCCTTCATATTGGAAATGAGAAACCCATGCAGATTATTTTCTTCAATATATTTATGAGGTAAATCACCCATAAAAGCCTGGGCTTCCTCAAAAGGGATTTCCTTAGCCAGCTTTCTAAGATCCGGCACCCGCACCCCAATGATTCGATCCTTATCAATCCCCGGCACCAGCTTGGCATGAAAATCCCGATATTTCAAGTCCTGTAAAGCAAACAGCTTTTCTTGAATGTTCATATATGCACCTCAATAGCTTTTTATGCTAGCTGTTCTGATTCATAAGGTAAGGTCATATTATAAAGAGTTGTGGTTCCAATATCAATGTCTCCATCCAGCCAGACTAATACACCATCATCTACCGAAGCCGACATAAATACTTCTTGTATTTGCAGCTTTTGGTATTTGCCAAATTCAATACCGCGAACGACTTGATTCCACGCATCAGTTTATCAATATCCAACATAGAACTAAAAC
>NZ_KK211304.1:0-130686 GCF_000621545.1 Anaerovibrio lipolyticus LB2005 | reverse complement strand
AATAAGCATTATATCCTTATCATCCAACAAGTTTTCCGTTGGTGTTTTCTCACCTAACATAATCTGCATCTTCGTATACTGCTTCTCCGTTATTTGCAGCAAACGAACTGAACCATAAGGTGGAATAATTCTCTTTACTTCCCGACAATACTTTTTAGAGTCATCATTATTCTTGGTTATCCGTGCATAAACAGAATATTGAAGCATATCAAAACCAAGTTTTATCAAGCTCTTTCTAAAACGAGTGTAATTCTTTCTATCCTCTGATGTATTTGTAGGCAAATCAAACATTACTATCAGTCGCATATATCTATTTTCCATATCTTTTTAAATCCGGTAACATCAGCAGCTCGACAGAATTGCCATTGATGGCACTGGTAAAGCTGGATATACATTTTTCGACAGCATTATAAAGTCGCAGCAGCTTTTTATTGATAAACACCTCTGTATTACATAGACCTATCAATGATAACTTATTACTTGATGTTAATTCATCCACCAGCTCATCATTATGTTCAAATATCCAATAATCTACTATCGGCCTAAAAGGTTCAATAAAATCATCCGCCAAATTAAATGGATTTCCTGCACCAATATGGTGAATCCCTAGATTGCAATTATATCCATGGGCACACAACGACCTGGCCACCAATGAGCGAATAATAGCATATCCATAATTCATGGCTACATTTACTACATCATCTTCAAACCTCGTAAAATCAACACCAAATAGATTTCTAAAAAACATTTTTGCCGCTATGGCTTCTCGATTTCCAGGGTCACCCGGCAGAACCTCATCAGCCAGCTGATGAAGTCTGCCAGGAATTTCACTTTTACCAGTTAAATTTTCCAGTACATAAGCCTGATTTTTAATTTTTGCTTTCACTATTTTTTCCCATAGATTATCCTGCATCTCTTTTGATAATTCTATCTGACGCTTTAATGCCGCATAACTGGCATAGTATGAATCTGATGATAGTACATTACAACATGGTAAATGTTTAGAATCACACAATATAACATTAACATCATATTCTGCCAATTTACACAAACCATATACAGACAAGTTTATAGACATATTATCCACCACTAAAGACTGAATATCTCCTAAAGGTATTTTTTTGACTTCATCTTTCTGTTGAATAATAAGCCATTCATCCTTGACTGTTATTCTTTCTCCGTTATTGACAAGAATGGAGCGGAACATTTTATCTCACCACCAATTTGCCCCAAAATATCAACATGATATTTTTTTACCATATCATCTTTTGATAATATAATATTTTTTCGTATCGCATCATTATTAGTTATTAAATAAAATATATTTTTGTTAATACTTTTTATCCCAGTATAGTATCCTTTAACTTTAATCTCGCCTTTTTTGTTTATTACATAAATATAGTCATTTTTAAACAGATACATGACATGCCTGCCATAGTTTTCTGGATTAGGTACAGTGATAAACATCTTTTTGTTTTTCAATTTAAAATCTACATACCTAAGACCGCGCAAAGCTGTCTTGTTATCCTTGGTACAGTATACCTCAAGACAATAGTAGGATTTTGCATCCAGGACATTTTCATTACCCAAGGAGTCAACTTTTATTGTAGACGAATCTTCCCGTTCATTTTTCCTTATAGGGTTATCCTTGGTAATGCTACCAGAAAAACGCTTTGACTGCTTATATGATACCAATGGCATTTGTATGGAAGCCACAAAATCTGGATCATTATAATACTGTTCCAAATTTTGACGGAAGGATTCTGGAGTAACCATCTTAAATTCTTCCAAACTTGGGTCTACCAATCTCTTATCCGTTTCCTCACGTAGTAACCGCACCATAGATGGTATACGGTCTTTGCTCACCAGTAGCTTCTTAGCCAATTCCGTATTGAAGTGATAATATTTATCCATTTTACGGACTGCCCTATCAAGATAATTCTCATATTCCTCCGTCACACGCTTACCATTCTGACGGAAAATATTCTGGAGCTTAAGGTTATCACTGGCCAGTTCAACAGCTGCTGGAGTAAGGTTTGCAATGACTATAGCATCAGCAGCATGATGCAAGTTATTCTCTCTATTCTTTTCTGGATTTCCCCATGTTTTCTTATTAAGCCATATTTTACGCATTCTGGATGTAATAGCACCATTTATTGCATACACATTTTTCTTTTTATCACTATTAAAAGCCAATGTGCTATTAAGATAGTTCACCAAGAAACGACTGATATATCGGGTATCGTTGATGTTCCTTGACTTCCATTCATCCAGCAATTTACTATCACGAAGATTCTTTACCATCAAATACTTATACTTTTTCTTTGAAATTATTTTTTTCTTTAATAATACATTAACTCGCTTTATAAACTCCTTTTCAGCCTGTTCAGATAAATATTCTCGTGGTGCAGTATTGGATTTTGCCTGACGATTGCTTCCCATACCAGTCAGCACCTTGTTGTTTAGTGTATCATCTAATATCAGAGAAAATGGAATAATATGGTCTACATCATATTGCCCGCTCAATACATCAGATTCTGGGATAGTATTACCAGTGTATAAATCTACCCCATCCTGTTGCTTCCATAAACGATAGCGAGCTATATCCTTACCAGATACCTCACCCTCCTTACGAAGTCCCAATTCCACCAGTTTGGCACCAATAGCCTCCTTGGCCTTCATATTATCATTATTGGCTTTGGTCATTTTCCGCCTAGTTTCGATACTATGCCCAAGTTCATCAGCTACCTCAATGTTTATATATGCTGGTGAGCCATATTTCCCGATGAGGGCATTTATTATCTTGCGGGTTTCATTAATAGCTTTGAAAACCACCACATTTTTAACTACATCATCATCCATTTCTTTAGTAAATGGTGGCAATAATCTAACCTTTTCCGTATTTTCTAACTCAACAGTAAACTGTTCCTGCTTTCGTCTAGCCTGAAAGTTACCATATAATTCACCATGTCTAAAAGCATCAATAGCCTCAAGCATATAACGATAGCTTACATTTGATGTCCCACCGAAGTGTATTCTCTTGGTCTGAACCTGTAATTCCTTGTTCCAGCCAGCTTTCTCCAGTGCTTTTCTTCTACGTTTTGGAGTAATATTGCTAGATAGCAAATTACACAATTTATGTAGCTTGGATGGCTTATCAAAATCAAACTGTTCTTCACTAATCAATTCATCATAGCTATATCCGCTAGAATCCAATACTTTTTTAAGTACCTTCAGTGTTTTTATGGTCTGAGGAATATTTTCCTCCAGCTTTTCTGCTTTTATAAGCGTCAAATTATATTTTTTCAGAATCTCCTTGATATCTTTTTCAGTAATGGAGGCATTTTTAAGTGCAAAATCAATAATTTCATCAGCAGCCTCCGGCAAAAAAGTTATTTCTCCGGTGGTACTATCAACATACATCATTTGGGACAGCCCATTTATCAATGAATATATATCTGATATTACTGTGGATCTGAAGCCTCTAAGTTCTTCCTTATAAAACATACAACAGCCTATAGTGTCCAAAAAACCCATAAACTTGCGCTTTTTATCATTTTTGTCACCAGGCCCATCCTCAAAATCTCGCTGAGCAAAAACTATATCATCACACAAAAAATTTATGTTATGATCCGTCAACTGTTTATAATATTCTTGTTGTTTTAGAAGTATAGCCTTAAGTTCATCAATGAGTGCTGCTCGTTTAATCAGAAAATACTTGTCTTCATCATCGCCTTTATGGTTATGGAAATCCGGGAACTGAGTATCTGTAGCGAATTCCTTATCATGCAAAATCATATCTGCAACAGATAAGTACTTGCCTTCCGCCATTTTTTCCTCAAATCGGGATAATGCAGTCTTTATCTTACCAGCTTCTTTTTTGTCTTCAACATCATCCTCGTAAAATTCCCGATAACCCCTATGATTGCAAAAATGGATAACACAGTCGGCTATTTCTTCTGGAGTGAGTCTTTCCGACAGGCCTCTATATCTGACTGAATAAATATTCTGATTACCATTTACTTCCTGCCATTCTTTTAATTTTGTTACACTCAATAAACCTATCCGCTCAATAAATCTCTTTGCCCGTTCTTTACGATGGTGCCTACGTCGAATCAGCCTTCTACCAGCTCTGTATTCTCTACGTCCTTGATTCTTGCTTGTTTTCGATTTAGGTTCTTCACCCGAATCAAAAAGTCGAACTCCTATCTGCTCAATACGAGCATCATATACATTTTCATAGGACAACACTGCAAAACCTACAGAACCAATACCAACATCCAACCCAATTCCAATTTTTTTCATTAGTATCCCCCTGTTCTATATTGACATATATTCATTATTGGTGATAATATAAAAACACACTTAGAGTTACTGTTGTGTCGGTTTATCAATATCCAACATATAACCTTTTATTGATTATTGTCAGTTTATCAATATCCAACAATAGTTCTAAGATAAGGCCTTATGTGCCGTAGGGTATAGCGGTATCCCGAACAATTCCGCTACTTTAGTAATTTGGCTGTTATGTTATATAACAGCTTTTTATTTTGCAATTAATTATGTAAATTTTTCTCAATTACAATCCCGAATTATATAATTCTAGCTAATTATTAAAATTCCCCCTTTATGTGAATATATTTTTATAACCATGTCCACACAAAATCTTCTTAAGCTGACATCCCTTTATTTATGAAAGTATGCTGTATGCCAGCTTTTATCATCTCCTAAAAATACTTATGTACCTTTTCTATATGTATTGTCTTCCGCTTACACTTGATACAATAAACTGTTTTATTATGTCCGTTAGGTCTGCGTTGGGCTGATTTTCGTGGTATAAAAAATTCATTTCCACAGACCTCGCATACCACTGTACTTACAGTAAAGTCTTGTTTTTTCATAGGCTATCCTTTTTCCCACCATTTTTAAAATAACTCTATAACTTTGGATAAGACACATTAGTCTGAGTCCCGCTTGTCCGTTGTCCCATATTTTTGCATTGCAAGTCTCTTTCTAAGATCTATCATCAGTAGGCACCAGCGGCCAGCAGACGCCTTAAGTTCGATAACGCATCCAAAATCTCAAGTTCCCTATTTGTTATCCCCGTTTCTATATAATTCTGTAATTGTTCTGCCTTCTTTGCAGCTTCCTTATTACCTACATCTGCCGACATATTCAGCCATTTTAATGCTTGGTCGAAATCCCGTTCTATAACATGACCTTTAAAATACATGAGCCCCAATACCATCATAGCCTCTGAATTGCCGTTATCTGCTGCTTTAAAAATTGGTTCTCCTTCTGGCAGAAGAAATGTCAGTCTGCTTATTTCATCGCTAAATTCCATCTCGGATGGAACTGGTGCCGGACATATAGTAGAACTACTCAAAAGGTATTCTAATCTCAGGTAATATCCTTCACATATTTTATTTTCTGGAATATTTTTCAATTCCTCTAAGCTCATTTCATGTACTGATTTTACATAAATCGGTTCAACTCTAACATCATCAAATTCTTTTAATTCTTCAGGCGATATAGGGAGTATATCATCCACATCTATCACCAAATTACTATGCTTCGCCCAATAATAACAAACATTGTTTACTTCTCTATTCAAGCGACTGTTATATTTGCCCAATGCCTGGGTTATATGACAGCCTTTTTTGATTTCTATACACGCCATATAGTCATCACTGTTCATTACATAAACTATAACAGACTGATGCCGTATTATCCTGTCTCGATATGTAGCCACACAGTTATTAAATGCTGCCCCTAACTTTGGAAGCATACCCGTATTTGGCAGCAATCTGAATTCATATTCTTTTATCCTGCAGGAATAGGATTGCTCTGTTTCATTGTAGTTTATTTTCGTGGATCTCCAATTTTCCATAAATGCTGTTACTTCCGTGCTAATAGCATCGTGCACATAAACAGTTGGACCATCTTTTAATAATCGTGTCTTTACTTCCTCGGACAATTGATTATGATAGTCATGAAATGCTAACAAAGCATCCCACTGTAATCTGTTTAAACCAGTTTCCAATGAAACGCGATACAACCACTTTAACATTCTTTTTTCGCCCTTTTGTTCAAGGACCCAGTGACAATAATATTCCAGTGCCTCCCAGTTTTTTAAAGAATAATCTCTGGTAACTTGGTTTGCCTCTTTGTCAAAGTAAAACCTTTTGAGATACATGGAGGCAATACTGTCATCCAGATAAAAGAATTTGTGCATATAATTTATGTCCTTAATCCCCCACTGCTTGAAAATCATGTACCAAACAATGGCATACGGATTAAAGGCATACGCTTTGCGCAGACTCTTTGGTGGCTTTATTTTCAGCAAATCACAAATAATCCTGTAGTTGTTTTTCTCCTCACGGGTAAACACTTCATCGAAAATATCTTCTCCATCACGGGTAGTAAACTCCCGGAAGAACTGCTTTAAAAAAACAATATTTACATCAAATGGTCTTTCCAGATAAGCCATTAATGTAGTTTTATTTTTTATCTGGCATAATACACTAGGTTTAATGCCAGTTTTGTAAAGCGTACACTCACGCATAGCCTCCATTGCGGTTTCAACCACAACATCAGGGATCTCTATATCTGTTTCAGTCCAATTATTTATATTAGATTTTGGAAGTTTACATTTAGAAATAAAAATTTTGTCTTTTACAATATCTACTGCTAATGAAAAACTCATTAATTTGGTGACCACATGATTTATGTCAGCATTAACCTTTAAAACATCACAGGCGATATTTATATATTTTAATGGAGCACTCTGATAAATCCGCCATCTAAATGGTGCAAAACCTGGACTAATGGCATAATATCCATCATAACCAATAGTGATTTCTGCAAAGCCCAATAACCCTTCAAAACAACACCCATTCTCAGAAACGGCACGATTATTGGATATAGACTCTATTCTCTCCATTACACCATGCTTAGGGCAAAAAACGAACTTTGAGTTTGTATTCGGCCTATATGGGTTACTAATATAATTAATTAATGGTACACATGGTATATCTTCAATCTCTTTTTTAGCCAATTCAGTGTCAGTACATCTTATCCATTTACCTTCTTCATAATTGTATGTAAAAGCAACATCCAACATACCAACACCCCCTCGTACTTTAAAACTATGTTTATCTGATCTAATTTTAGCAACAAATAATCCGCTTTAGGTCGCTTCCCAAACGACATGCTCAAATTCCTTAGTGAGTTTAAAAACTAGTGAATATTTATTATCTGTATACTATCATTACAGATTAAACTTGGGAATATTCACCTGAACAAAAATATGACCACCATAAAAACCATACGTTCTGCATTTTCGGTGGATGGTGGGAGTTTACAATAAAAATGCTGGAACCAGTATCACCCAATTCCAGCAAAAATATGAAATATATAGTTATAATTTCTCAATAGGGCAGGCGCTGTAACCCTCATATCCATAGGAAGCGTCTATGCCCTTCATATATACCTGTCGGTCGTTTATCTTGTCCGTTAAGGCCTCTTGTAGAAGGGACTTTATTTCCTTGCTTCGCACAGGACTTCTTTCCATGGCGAAAAAGTAATCTTCCTTGTCAACTTGACTCCAGTCGACTACCTTGCCCAATTCCTTCTTCAATATACAGTCCAGCCATATTCTCGTACTGCGGCCGTTACCCTCACGAAACGGATGGGCCACATTCATTTCCACATACTTTTCAATTATGTTATCGAAGGAATCTTGGGGCATTTTATCAATATTACTCAGGGCTTCGCTCAAATACAGAACCGGTGCAAAACGAAAATTTCCCTTTGCTATATTAACAGTTCGCATTATACCAGCAAAATCATACACATCCTGAAAAAGATATTTATGTATGGCCTGCAAGCCCTCAAATGTACCTACTGAAAAGGAGTCCAGCAGCTCGTTATCATAAAGCTCAAGGGCCCTCTTTTTAGTCAGGCGTTCTTCTGTATGGGCCAGCTCTATGGAATCTTTTATACCAAGTTTATTTTCCAAAACATTTGACACAGACTTCTTCATCTCCATTCCCACTGACCCGTAAAACTTTATTTCTCCGTATACGCCTTAATAAACTCCAGCACGCCCTCGAAGCTATCGGAGACATTAGTGTATTCCACCTTAGGACGGTCGATTATTACCAGAGGCAGATTCAGCTCTTTTACTGCTGCGAACTTTGTGTCTGCACCACCAAGAGTGCCACTGTTTTTGGTGACAACCACATCAGCATTGTACTTGATGAACAGCTCCTTATTAAGCTCCTTGGAAAATGGCCCCTGCATAGCAATTATATGATTCGGTGAAAATCCCAGTTCACGGGCCTCCCGCACCACCTCAGACTCCGGCAATATACGACATATCACATCGCAGTCCTTTAACTTAGCCGCCCTTGCAAAAACAGGAAGACTTCTACTGCCAGTGGTTAGGAATACATGCTTTCCCAGTTCCCCCGCCTTCTCTGCTGCCGCCTCAACGCTTTCCACATAATATGCCTTGTCATAATCCAGCTGACTTGATGCCCGCTCATATCTGATATAAGGTACACCACACTTTTCGCAGGCCCTCATGGCATTAGTGGAAATATTGGCAGCATAGGGATGGCTGGCGTCCACAAAGCACTCCACTTGATTCTTGCGGAAATATTCCACAAATCCAGCCTCATCCATAGCCTTGTTATTAACCTTTATTCCCTTATAGCGGTTCAAAAGCTCCTCACCGTACTCGCTGACAACAGAAGCTGTAACCTCATAGCCATGCTCCAAAATAAAGCCAGCCAGCTCCCGCCCGTCCTGGGTACCCGCAGCTATGAAAATCATACCTTGTAACCTCTTGGAGTTATCATGTAGCCATCCTTGACATAGGTGTGGCTGTTGCCAATGATTACTATGGAGAACATACCAATTTCTTCTTCGGTAAAATGCTCAAGATCGGAAATAACACAATTCTCCTGCTCACGGCTGGCACTGGTAACAATACCAACAGGAGTCTTTGGATCACGACACTTCAAGAGAATCTCCTGTATTGTATCGATGTAGTCCGGGCGGGCCTTGCTCTTTGGATTATAAAGGGCAAGGACAAAATCACCCTCCCCGGCTAATTTTGCACGCTTCTGAATAAGCTCCCATGGAGTCATCCAGTCACTAAGGGATATTACTGCAAAATCGTGCATCAGTGGTGCACCCAAAATAGAGGCCGCTGCATTTACTGCAGATACACCAGCTACTGTGCCACCATACTCTGGGCGGTCGCACTCAGGATACTGAAGCACCAGCTCCAACACAAGTCCGGCCATGCCATATACTCCGGCATCACCACTGGATACAACCACAGTATTCTTGCCAGAGGCTGCGGACTCCACAGCCATCTTGCAGCGATCAACCTCCTGCATCATGCCTGTGCCAATAACCTCTTTTCCCTCCAGCATGGGCTTTATTAAATCAATATATGTGGTATATCCGGCAACTACTTCTGCTGCCTCGATTGCTTTCTTTGCCTTTGGGGTCATATCCTCCATACTGCCCGGGCCAATTCCGATTACTGTTATTTTTCCCATATTAACGCCACCGTCACTTTCTCATATTTCGTCTTTAGGAGAGCCTCAACACCGTGATTAACGCAGCAATAGGCCGCAGCCTCTGCCACATTTCCCACGCCAATAGTTTTTCTCACAAATTCCGACTCTGCCAAATTATAATAATCTATCTGTTCCTTCAGCTTGCTGTTATCCCAGAAGGTAATCTTCTTATTTAGGGTCCTTGCAATCTCCAAAAGTCCCTGTTCATCAGCTTTAAAGGTGGTGCTGGCCATTTCATCAATACGTTCAACGCTCCAGCCTATCCGCTTACAGGCTTCCTCAAGGGCTCCACGAATAAGGTCAGCCCCTACTCCCCGACGACAACCAATACCGGCCACCAGCCGCCTTGGTCTAAGGTACAGTACCCACTCATTAACAGGAAATTGCTGGGCAGAAACCACCACCCGATAAACTCCCTGTTCCATTACCAGCCTGGAAATTTCATCTTTAGTACAAACCTTTACCAAAATGCCATTGCTTTTCATCTTTTTGCGGTATTCATCAAAGCATGGAATATTCTCATCTAAAATATATTCCAGCTGTGCATCACCCAAAACCGCATTATTTAAATGGAGAATGTTCTTCTTAGGATAAGGAACCAGTCCCATACGGGATGCCAGCAGATCTGGTGCCAGCTTGTTATTCACATCCGTAGCTGTGGTAATAACAGGATTGCTTTCCAGAATTTCCGCCAGCTCCAAAGTAAGCTCATTGCCTCCCCCAATATGTCCGGACAGCAGACTAATGACATTTCTGGCCTGTTCATCCATTACAACAACTGCGGGGTCAGTCAGCTTGCTCTCCAAAAGTGGTGCAATGGTACGCACCACAATGCCGGTGGCCATGATGAAAATCAAGGCACCATATCTGGAAAATTCTTCTTTTACAATATTCGCAAGTCGGCTGTAATAAATAACCTCCTGCTGGTCCTTAAGGCCCTCATGGGCGTAAATATCCACAGTAGCCTTAACATTTTCTCTAATGCGCCGGGCTACCTTCAATCCATTTTCTGATGAAGTAAAGATGGCATATCTCATACGCTGGCTTCCCTAAATCCGTGACTGAACTCCGGAGCATAAAGCCTTGAAAGCTCATAGTCACTGCCCAATACATGGCTTACAACTATCATAGAGGTGCGGTCTACTCCCTTGCCCTCAATTTCCTGGCAAATGGTCTCCAGAGTACCGCGGAAAATCCGCTGCTCCGGCCAGCTTGCCCGCTGAACAATGGCAATAGGCGTGGTTGGCTCATAGCCTCCCTCAATAAGCTCCTTAACCACATCCCCCAGCATGGAAATACTGAGGAAAATGCACATAGTAGCCTTGTGTGCAGCCAAAGAACGGAGCTTTTCCCGCTCTGGAACTGGGGTGCGCCCTTCATTTCTGGTAATAATAACGGTCTGGGTTACCCCTGGCAAGGTGTATTCCTGCTTAAGAGCCGCTGCAGTGGCCAAAAAACTGCTGACTCCTGGAACCACCTGATATTCAATGCCTTTCTTGTTAAGGGCATCCATCTGCTCCTGAATAGCCCCATAAATAGCAGGGTCTCCAGTATGAAGTCTTACCACCTTTTTGTCAGCTGCCACAGATTTTTCGATAACCTCCAGCACCTCTGGAAGGGACATGGATGCAGAATTATGAATTTCACAACCCTCCTTGGCATAGCCTAACAGGGCCTTTGGCACCAAAGAGCCAGCATAGATTATTACATCAGCTTCCTCCAAAAGTCTTTTGCCCTTTACTGTAATAAGCTCAGGATCTCCGGGACCTGCGCCCACAATGTTTACCATTGCCATTATTTAGCTCCTCTCTTTTTTTCACATGTGACTATATAAATCGGATTATTGGCCTTGGCCATATCATAACGCCCCACCTGCTCCAGCTGGCTTACCTGGACCTGAATGGCCTCATAGGTGTAATCCTCACGCTTTCTCATATATTCCAGGCATTGAGCTATGGTCTGTATAGTGATACAGTTCATTACTATGCGCCCGCCTGTATTTAGCTTTTTGTCTACTGCATCAAGAATCATTGGTAGATTGCTGCCGCTTCCTCCAATGATAACTGCATCCAGCTGTGGCAAGGCTTCCATGCCCTCAGGGGCTAGTGCCTCAATAACCTTTATGTTATATACCCCAAATTTTAGGGCATTTTCCTTTATAAGCTCAATACCATCCGGATTGCGCTCAATGGCATATACCACACCGTCCTTGGCCTGAAAAGCCGCTTCTATGGAAATAGAACCAGTACCAGCTCCCACATCACAAACCACACTATCTGGCTTTATGCGTGCCTTGGCAATGGTCAAAATCCTGACCTCCTGTTTTGTCATGGGCACCTTACCACGAATAAATTCCTCATCCGGGATTCCCAATGGTATCATTTTGCCTTCACCACCAATACACAATTTAAATATACCGTCTCCAGCTTTGCTGCCTCACCGATAGTGGTAATAATAATTTTTTCATCAGGATATGACAGGCGGTTACATATTGCCACCATGGCCCCCGCAGGCCACCCCATTTTCTTCAGCATGGCAGGGATAGTTCTGGAATTATTATTTTTATCTGTCAAAAAACCTATAATCTTGCCGGGACAATACACCAGCTTCTCCTTGGAAGCACTGCGTCCGTGCATGCTAACAAGCTCCGCCTCCTGCCATGGCATGCCCAGCTTGGCAAAGGCCACCTGCATGGAGCTGAGCCCCGGAATAACCTTTATTGGCTTATCCTCAAAGTTGCGTCGCACTGCATCCAGCATAGAGTAATACCCCGGATCTCCCGAAACCATTACCACCACGTCCTGAGTCCGAAGCTCTCTGCCTATAAAGTCCATAACAGCATTCATATCTGCACGAATTATAAACTGCTTCTGGCCCTTATCCTTGCCGTACTGCCCCATGGCACGGCTGCCCCCCACCAGCACCTTGGCCTCATCAATGGTCTTCAGTGCTGCTGGGATCATGTATTCAGAACTTCCTGGCCCAATGCCCACAATTATTATTTTATGTTCCATCCAAACTCCTCGCCAATCTGTCTTGCTGTATCGTCCATCCCCAAAAGTCGTCCCTTCAAAGTAACCATAACGGTGCCCACCTGCATTTTTTCAAATACATACCGCTGGGCCCTTAGACTTGCACGGGCCGCAATGGTGTTATAGACAGACTCCAGATTATACCTCTCAATAACTGGCAGTGCCTCCTCAGTAGTAACATCAGAAAGTATCTCCTGTACCCCCTCCGCTGGCATTCCTGCCGCTGCACTGTAAGCAGCCATGGTTTCCATACGACCGTCTCCCATGCGGTTATGAGTATGAAAAACCCCCGCCGCCACCTTTGCCATTTTTCCGATATGGCCGAATAAAAGGACTCGCTCCAAGCCCATATCTGCCGCTGCCTCCAGCATGTGACCGATAAAATTGGAGGTCTGCACCATGGCCTCTGAAGGAAGTCCCCAGGAGGTTGCTATGCGATCACCAATTTTTCCCGGCACAAAGATTTGAGTTTTAAAGCCAGATGCCAAAGCTACACTAATCTGTGGCACCAAAGAATCCTTAAAGGCCTCCTCGGACATAGGGCGAATTACCCCGGTAGTACCAATGATAGAGATGCCCCCCACTACACCCAACACTGAGTTAAGGGTTTTCTTGGCAAGCTCCTCACCTGCTGGCACATCCACCCGCACAGAGCAACCGGGAATAAAGCCAAAGACCTCCTCCAGTGATTGCCTTATAAGAGCTCTGGGGCCTGGATTTATTGAAGGCTCCCCGGGAGGTATTGCCAGCCCAGGCTTGGTAATGGTGCCAACACCTTTCCCCGCAATAAGTTTTATGCCATCCAAGGACTTATCCATAGTCAAGGTGGTCAATATGGAGGCTCCGTTGGTAATATCCGGATCATCCCCTGAATCCTTCACGATTTCCACCCTTATGCCATCGCCCACGGGTTCAATGGTTTTTACGGGTATATGCAGTTTTGTTCCGTCAAGGGCATTTATTTCCACGAAATCAGCAGAGCTGCCCTGCATAAACAGTGCCGCTGCCTTAACCCCGGCCGCCACACAGGCCCCGGTGGTATATCCGCCCCTAAGTTCTTTAGGCATTTCCTTCTCCTAATTTTACGATAACTCTAAGTTATATACTATTATAACGCAATTGTTCAAATTTTTCCTTCTTTGAAGGAAAATATTCCTGTGACAAAAAAAGGACCGCTTCCGCAGTCCTCATTAAAAACTTATTTCTCAAACAAAGCCTTGGCGAAGTCCTCGGCTACGAATGGGCGTAAGTCGTCTACGCCTTCGCCTACGCCAATCCATTTAACTGGCATGGAGAGCTCGGCCTTGATGCCGATTACCACGCCGCCCTTGGCAGTGCCATCCAGCTTTGTAAGAACAACGCCGGAAATAGGTGCTGCCTCAGTAAAGAGCTTGGCCTGGCTGATGGCGTTCTGGCCGGTGGTGGCATCCAGTACCAGCAATGTCTCATGGGGCGCATCAGGGATTTCACGCTGAATTACACGATTGATTTTCTTCAGCTCCTCCATGAGATTGGACTTGGTCTGAAGACGTCCGGCGGTATCAATGAGAAGGATATCCACATTACGGGCCACAGCTGCCTTTACTGCATCAAAGGCCACAGCTGCCGGGTCGGAATTTTCCTCATGACGAATAACCTTGGCATTGGTGCGCTCACCCCAGATTTCCAGCTGATCAATAGCAGCGGCGCGGAAGGTATCAGCAGCAGCCAGCATAACGGTCTTGCCCTGTTCCCTGTAGTAATTACTCAGCTTGCCAATAGTGGTAGTTTTGCCCACGCCATTTACACCGATTACCAAAATAACGGTAGGACCTTCCTGGGCAATTTTAGTGGTATCTGAGTCCTTGGTAAGGAGCTCAGAAATCTTTTTTGCCAAAAATGGCTTCAAATCCTCAGGGGAGTTAATTTCCTTCTTCTTGATGCCCTTGCGCACTGCCTCCATCAGATTATCCGTGGTGTTTACCCCCACATCTGCCATGATAAGGATTTCCTCCAGCTCATCCAGCAGATCATCATCAATATCAGCGTAGCCAATAACCAGCTTCTCAATTTTTTCAGTAATAGTTTCACGGGTCTTGGTAAGGCCCTTTTTTAATTTATCAAAAAATCCCATCATAAACCTCCAAAGAATTTAATTTTCTATCATGGATTCAGCTTCCTTCAGCTTTACGGAAAGAATCTTGGATACGCCCGCATCCTCCACAGTAACACCATACATGGAATCCGCTGACTCCATAGTACCCTTACGGTGAGTAACCACAATAAACTGGGTATTACTGGAATATTCCTCAAGGAAGCTGCCAAAACGGCCAATGTTGGCTTCATCCAGTGGTGCATCCACCTCATCGAGAAGGGAGAATGGTGCCGGTCTGTAACGTAAGAACGAAAACAGTAATGCCACAACTGTAAGAGCACGCTCGCCACCAGACAATACCGCCAAATTTTGCTGCTTCTTATCAGGAATCTGTACTACTATATCCACGCCGGATTCCAGCACATTATCCTTATCAATGAGAATAATCTTGGCTTCGCCACCGCCAAAGAGTCTAACAAAAATGTCCTTAAAGAACAGATTTATACTGTTAAAGGCCTCCTTAAACTGCTTGGTCATGGTGGCATCCATTTCGCCGATAATCTTCAACAAATCCGCCTTGGCGTTGTTAAGATCCTCAGCATTCCCGGACAAAAAGCCGTGACGCTCCAGAAGCTCCTTGTATTCTGTGGGCGCATTTGGATTTACTGTGCCAATGGCTCCAATCTCCCTTTCCAGGCGCTTCAGCTCCCGCTTCAGAGCTGTTGGCTCCATTTCCGGCACCATCTCAGCTGCACGCTCCGGCACTATACCATATTCTGACAGCATCTCATTTTCCAGCTGCTCCAAATCGTATTCCGTATGGGAGGCATTCAGCTCCAGCTGATGCAGTTCATCCTGAATGCCATTAAGCCGCTGCTGAGCGGACTTGGTTTCCTTTTCATTTTTCTGGCTTTCCACCAGCTTTTCCATGCGCCGCTCGTGAACTTCCTTATATTCACTTTTTGCCTTTGCATAGTCATCCTGCAAATGCTGGGTTTTGGTTATAAGCCCGCCAATCTTATTTTGACTTTCCTCCAGCTCATTGTCCAGTCTGCGAATTTCCTGTTCGTTTTGGCTGATGGATTCTGCATTTCGGGAAAGCTCACGCTGACGAAGCAATGTTTTTTCCTTCATGCGGAGAATACTCTGCTCCAGCACCGTTTTATCATGCTCCAGCTGATTGGTAAATACCGACAGGTCCTCGGCCTCCTGATCCATATCAGCATAATCATCATTGATATCCTGAAGCTCATTATTTAAGGCTTTATTATTCGCATCCAGATTTTCAGTTTCTTTTCTCAGCTCAGCCACCTTGCCTTGAATGGAAAGGAAATTGGCCTGGGCATTTTCCAGAGTATGCTCCAGCACCTCATAATCTGCATTGGCCTTTGTCAGTTTTTCCTCAATGGAGGAAACATTCAGCTGATGCTCCTGCTCCCGCATTTCCAAAGCATGAAGATCATTTCTGAACTTGTCCAGCTCAGATGTGGTTGCTTCTATTCTCCTTTTAAGGTCACCGCGCTTTTCCTGCAAATCATCAAAGGATTTTTTATCCTTTGCCAGCTTATCTCTAAGCTGTTTTATTTCATCCTGACGATTAAGGAAGCTACTTTCACGATGCTGATGGCTTCCACCAGTCATGGCACCGCCGGGGCTAAGAAGCTCACCCTCAAGGGTTACAATACGAAGGCGCTGCCCCATCTGCCGATTTAAGCTAACGGCGTTATCCATGGTGTCAACCACCAGGGTTCTTCCCAAAAGGAACTCCATAACCTTTTTATAGGCATCATCAGTAGTGACAATTTCATTAGCCCAGCCAATAACCCCTGCTGTACCATTTGGCAAATTCTCCCGATTATTTCTTGGAGTAATAGAAGAAAGTGGCAAGAAGGTAACCCGTCCCAAACGGTCACGTTTCAGAAACTCAATGGCTGCCTTGGCAGTATCAGTATCCTTGGTGACGATATTTTGCAGACTGCCGCCCAACGCTGTTTCAATGGCAGTCACATATTTCCCCGGAACTTCCATTAATTCAGCCACCGTACCACAGACCTGCTGGCGCCATGGGGTCTGACTTTTCAGTACGGCCTTAACAGCTTTGCCAAAGCCCTCATAGGAGTTTTGCAGATTCTCCATTATCTGCAGTCGGCTGGTCATCTTCTGAATACTGCTGTCCAGCTGATTTTTTTCCTTAGTTAGGCCATCGAAGGTCTGGCTATCCTCTTTAAGCTGATTTTCCTTAGCTTGGATTTCACGGGCCTTTAAATTCTTCTCTTTGACGGTTTCCTCAACCGCCATAGTCAGTTCCCCCTGATCCCTTTCCATCAGGGCAATTTCCTTTTGCAGTTCCTCTAGCTGCTGCAGCTGGTCACCGCGATTTTGGCTGTCGTTTTCCAAATCACGCTCCATTATGAGAAGCTGACTGTTTTTTTCATTATATCTCCGGGTGCCTTCCTGAACTTGCTTCTCAAGCTCAATACGCTCTGCCCTTTTTTTCTGCAGTGCTTCTCGGAGGTCCTTGGCCTGTTCACGACATTTCTGTATTTTGGCTGTGGTTTCCTCAAGAGTTCCTTGGGATTCCTCCCCACTCTTGTTGGAATCATTTATATCCTGCTGAGCCTCTTCTACTGCAGCCTTTAATTCCCGAAGCTGCTGACTCAAAAGCTGACGTGATGCCTTGCCTTGACGACGTCGCTCCTCCAAAACTTTAATATCACTTTCAGCTGCCTCTAGCTGGCTCTGGAGCTCATTGCGCTTCTGAGAAATAGCCTCCTGCTCCTTTTCCAGCTCCAGTACCGCCTTATCGAACTGCTCCTTACGATTTTCTGAAAGCTGCAGAGCTGTTCTGGCTGCTATCTCCTGATCCTTCTTAGCTGTGATGGCTGCCGTGTGCTTAGCCTTTTTCTTGTTAAGGTCAAGATAGTTAAGGTAAATGCCAGCCAGATTGAATTTCTTCAATTCCTCCTGAAGGGCATTGTATTTTTCTGTCTTTTCCGCACTGAGCTTCAAAGGTTCCAGCTGATTCTCTATCTCGCCAATAATATCCTGAACGCGAAGGAGATTAGACTCTGTGTCCTCCAGCTTCCGCATGGATTCCCGCTTACGGTTTCTGTATTTGGTTATTCCCGCTGCTTCCTCAAAAAAGAGTCTTCTTTCCTCAGGACGGGCATTCAGGACATCATCTATTTTATTCTGACTTATGATACCCATACTGTCATGACCAATACCGGTATCTGCAAAAAGATTGGTTATATCCTTCAGACGGCAACGGGCCCTGTTGATGTAGAACTCGCTGTCACCATTTCTAAAAAGTCTTCTGGTAATAGTGACTTCCTGAAAGTCCACCGGCAGGGTTCCATCGTTATCAAAAACGAGAGACACCTCAGCCACCCCCATGGCACGACGGGCAGCACTACCATTGAAAATAACATCCTCAGCCTTGGTACCGCGGATATTACGGATATTCTGTTCACCCAGTACCCATTTGATGGCATCAGAAATATTACTCTTGCCACTGCCGTTTGGCCCCACAATAGCTGTTATTCCCTTGTCAAAATCTACTTCTATCTTATCGGCGAAGGTCTTAAAACCATAAGCCTCCAGTCGTTTTAACTGCAACTAAAACACCAGCCTGTTTGAAATTTAATAACACTTTATTTTAGCATAAAATAAGCCATTTTCATATTCTTATGGGCCATTTCATTACAAAACAAAAAGGCTGAAAAGACAAAAGCATCTTTTCAGCCCTTCGGACATTATCAAATAATCTTATTTGGCACCCAGCATAGCCATCATGGTACCAGCAGCTACTGCTGTACCGATAACGCCAGCTACGTTAGGACCCATTGCATGCATCAGGAGGAAGTTGGAAGGATTTGCCTTCTGACCAACCATCTGAGATACACGGGCTGCCATAGGAACGGCAGATACACCTGCAGAACCGATGAGCGGATTAATCTTGCCACCGGAAAGACGGCACATAACCTTACCAAGCAATACACCAGCAGCAGTACCACCAGCAAATGCCAGGAGACCAAGGAGGATAATCTCAATAGTCTGTACAGTCAGGAAGTGCTCTGCACTCATGGTCATACCAGTACCAGTAGCCAGGAAGATAGTAACGATGTTGCACAGTGCATTCTGGGAAGTATCGGACAGACGGTCAGTTACGCCAGACTCACGGAACAGGTTACCCAGCATCAGCATGCTGATAAGAGCAGCTACAGGTGGAAGCAGCAGAGAAATGATAATAGCAGAGGAAATTGGGAATACCAATCTCTCAAACTTAGTTACATTGCGGAGCTGTTCCATCTTGATAGATCTTTCTTCCTTGGAAGTCATCAGCTTCATAATAGGAGGCTGAATAAGAGGTACCAAAGACATGTAGGAATAAGCTGCTACAGCAATAGCACCGAGAAGGTTTGGAGCCATCTTGGAAGCCATGTAAATAGCAGTAGGGCCATCAGCACCACCGATGATACCGATAGCAGAAGCCTCCTGGGCAGTGAAGCCAAGAGCCATTGCACCAGCCAGGGAAATAAATACACCAAACTGTGCAGCTGCACCCAAAAACAGGGTGTTAGGGTTTGCAATCAACGGTCCAAAATCCGTCATGGCACCTACACCAAGGAAAATCAGTGGAGGGAAAATCTCGTACTGAATACCATAGTGGATAACCTGCATAACACCTGGTTCTTCGAGGAAACCGGTGCATGGGAAGTTAGCCATGATACAACCAAAGGCAATTGGAGTCAGCAAAAGTGGCTCGAATTCTTTACCGATAGCCATGTACAACAGTAACAGGCCTACCAGAATCATAATGAAATTACCCAAGGTAAAGGAAGCAAAACCGCTGTCCAGCCATACTGACTGAATAGATGTTAAAAATGCGCTTAATATATCCATACTCTAGTGACTTCTCCTTATCATCTCATCTTCAAGGTGGTAAGGCCTTCATGACGAGCTACGCCGCCCCATGCAGGACGATCGGCTACTCTGATAGCCTTAACGCGAGAAAAGCCCACACCCATGGTTGCCAAAGCTGCTGCAATAGCTGCTACGGTCTCGTCTGCAATACCCTTCTCCACTACTGGAGCTGGTGCTGCTGTCTTAGGTGCTGGAGCTGCCTTCGGAGCTGCCTTTGGAGCTGCTGCTGCTTTTGCAGTCGGATCAATCTTGTGGATTAATCTGATGTAAAGGCTTAAAACAAACAGCACCGCGAATACGATTGTCATGTTAATAAGCATAATGACAATAGGATTCTGAGTTTCCATAAATACACCGCCTTATAAAAAAAATTTAAAACTGCCACTGCTTCAATTTGAATAATAATATTCAGGGTGAAGCAGTGCCCCCCTTTAACACTTTTAGTACACTTACATATTATAACGCACTTGCTGAGATTTTTCCATTTCAAAATAGAAAAATATTCAATTTAGCGTTTCAAAACAATAAATTCTATTTATTGTTACTGAATTATTAGTTACTGTTTAACTTTTTTATCGCAAGGCCTTTTCTATTCTTTTTATGTAAATGGAGCGATAAAGATTATTTTCTCCCAAGCCCTTTGTAGAAAAACGCACCTCTATACCGGCACCTGAAACAATGTTTTTCCAGCTATCCGGCTGATCTCCTGCCATATCCACTGTAGCATGATCACCACCAGTTAAAAGCATAGGTCTCATGAAAACCTTTTTCACGCCCTTTTTCTTAAGACGTTTCAGGACATCATCAAGGGTCGGATAATCATCAGCCTCCAGAACCCCAACATGAACAGGCAAATCTTTTTTATCGGCATACTGCTGTACCCACTCATAAACCGGGTTATGACGCTTCGGTGAGCCATGTCCCATAAGCAGCAGCTCTTCTCCCGGCTCCAGTGAATCAAGATAAAAAAGTATGTCTGCAATGCCTTCATAGTCTTCAGGGCCCTTTCCGGCCAATGCAGGCTCAGCCACATGGATTTCAGTGAATTTTTCCTTGGCTTCCTCCACCACTTTGACAACCTTGTTGTCAAACTCCAGACCTGGAGTCAGATGGGTAGGTGCCACAACCACTTTTTGGTAACCAGCATCCTCCAGATCTCCCAGAACCTCTTCCAAAGTCTCATAGGTCTCCCCCTGGGCAGCCAGCTTTTTTATGAGAAAGCGGGAGGTCCAGGCCTCAAAGATATCATAATCCGGGAATGCATTGCGGATATCCCCGATAAGGGAATCTATGCACTTTTTCTTTACGTCCTTATCACCTACACCGAAGGTAGTTACAATAATTGCCTGTTTCATATTCGTACACCTTATCTTGCACCCTGCTCTTTTAAAACAACATCAGCGATTTCGTGACAAATTACATCCAGCTGGGACTGATCAGGTCCCTCAGCCATTACGCGGATAAGTGGCTCTGTACCAGAAGGACGGACCAAAATGCGGCCATCGGAGCCCAGCTTTTCCTCTCCAGCCTTAATGGCAGCCTTAATATTCTCGTTTTCTTCCCAGCCTTCCTTGGTCTTAACAGCAACATTAACCAAAAGCTGAGGATAGCTTACCATCATCTCGTTAAGCTCGGAAGCCTTCTTGCCGCTACGCTTAACAGCAGACAGAACCTGAATGGCAGTAACAGGGCCATCACCAGTGGTATTGTAATCAGTGAAAATAATATGACCGGACTGCTCGCCACCCAGCTTATAACCATTAGCCAGCATGTTCTCCAGCACATAGCGGTCGCCTACCTTGGTGATTTCAGCTCTGCCGCCCAATTCCTTAATGGCCTTATGGAAACCGATATTGGCCATAACAGTGGTTACAACAGTATTATGGGTAAGGGTACCATCAGCAATCATTTCCTTGGCACACATTACCAGAATATGGTCACCATCAATGATATTTCCCTTTTCATCCACGCAAAGACAACGGTCAGCATCACCATCATGGGCTATACCAAAATCTGCCCCAAGGCCCACTACAGCCTTCTGAATGCGGTCCATATGGGTGGAACCGCAGTTATCATTAATGTTTCTGCCATTTGGCGCATTATTAAGAACAATAACATCGGCGCCAAGACTGTTAAGAACCATTGGCATTACCTCATAGGCTGCACCGTTGGAACAATCCAGTACAATCTTCATGCCATCAAAACGCTCTTTGCAGGTGGACAGAATGAAATCCTTGTACTCATTAATGTAGTTATGACGATAATCAATATAACCCATCTTTGCACCGGTGGAACGTGGGAAATCATCACCAGCTTCAATCTTTCTTACGATTTCCTCCAGCTCGTCCTCCACAGAATCAGGCAATTTATAGCCATTGCCGCCGAAGAACTTAATACCATTGTCGTGGAATGGGTTATGAGATGCAGAAATAACAATACCGCAGTTAGCGTTCTTTTTCTTTGTAAGATATGCAATAGCAGGAGTTGGGATAACACCGACAATAATTGCACGTCCGCCGGCAGAACAAATACCCGCACACAAAGCAGCCTCAAACATCTGACCGGAAATTCTGGTATCACGGCCGATGAGAATCTTTGGCATCGTTTCAGAATTTTCACCAAAATACAAAGTTGCCGCCCTGCCCAAACGATATGCCAATTCCGGAGTCAGCTCAACATTTGCCTCTCCACGCACACCATCAGTACCAAATAATCTAGCCATAATAAAATAACCTCCAAGTTAGTAATATCAAATTCACATTCCTTTAGTATGAGCCTTTTTATCTAAAAATGCAAGTGCCGCATTCATGCCATCAAGGGCTGCACTCATTATGCCACCCGCGTAGCCTGCCCCTTCACCAATGGGATAAAAGCCCGACAGGCTCTCAGACTCGAAGGTGCCCTTATCCCTAATAATTCTGCACGGCGCCGATGACCGGGACTCAATGCCAGTCATTACTGCACCCACATTATCAAATCCCGCTATTCTTCTTCCAAAATATGGCAGGGCATCTGTCAGCATACCACTGACGAAATCCGGCAGGCACTGATGGAGATCCACAGCCCGTACTCCTGGCTGATAGGAAGGTTTTGTAAGAAAATCTGTGGAGCCAAATTTTCCGGAAAGAAAATCACCCACCGTCTGAACTGGCGCGTAATAATCTCCACCTCCAGCCTTAAAGGCCGCCCTTTCCCATTTACGCTGGAACTCAATTCCTCCCAGCACATGATCCGCAAAATCCTTGGTATTGACCGTAACCAAAAGCGCTGAATTAGCCACTCCTGAATCACGTCTGTAATCACTCATACCATTGGTAACCACACCCTCCAGCTCCGAAGTTGCGGCCACCACCTGACCTCCCGGACACATGCAAAAGGAGTAGGCACCACGCCCCTTTTCCTTATCATTATAAGTAACAGCATAATCAGCCACCGGAAGAAGCTCATGGCCAGTATCATCACCATACTGATTTCTGTCAATCATTTCCTGAGGATGCTCTATACGGACACCTACCGCAAAAGGCTTCGCCTCCATACTAAGGCCGAAATCGTAAAGCATCTTATAGGTATCCCGGGCAGAATGACCAATGCCAAAGAAAGCCGCTGAAACATTCATCCGCTCACTATCATTAATAATAACGGCCTTAATAGAGCCGTCACTATTCTTCTCTATACCCGTAACCTGGCTTTCAAAGCGCACCTGTCCCCCAAGGCGGATAATCTCCAGCCGGATATTTTTGACAACTGTACGCAGCATATCCGTGCCAATATGTGGCTTATGGAGATATTTTATATCCTCCGGGGCACCAGCCTTAACGAAATCATCAAGCACCGAACTAATGAGGGGATCATTTACCCTTGTGGTGAGCTTGCCATCGGAAAAGGTCCCGGCTCCTCCCTCGCCAAACTGGACATTGGACTGAGGGGATAACGCTCCTCCAGCCCAAAACTTCTGAATATCAGCATGACGGCTGTCCACATCCCGGCCCCGTTCCAAAACAATAGGCTTATAACCAGCCCTGGCCAAGGTAAGAGCCGCAAACATACCTGCAGGGCCAAAGCCCACAATTACCGGTGGCTGATCATCAGCTACTGGTGATGGATATTTTCTCGGCATCTCCTTTTTAGGGGCCCAATCTATATTTTTATTTTTCTTAAAGCGGTTAAGGATTTTCTTTTCATTACCATCTATTGCTACATCCAGTATATAGACGAACTTAATCCCAGCCCCCTTATAACGTCTGGCATCTATGGCTTTACGCACAATTACCACCTCACTGACAGAGTGAGGTGGTAATTCCATTCGTTTTTCAACCAAGACATTAAGGGGTGTCGTATCATCAAAGGAAACATTAACGTTCTGTATCCTAATCACTTAGCTTACCTCTCTTATTGCTCAATCACTATTTCTCTTTTTAATCTGTATCTTCACTTTAACCTTTTGGCTAGGAGATATTATACCATCAGGCAGCACAAGATTCACGTCTTTTATAATATCAGCATTTGCCCCATCCACCACAACAGTGTCCGTGAATATCTCACTGAGCTTCTCCAGCACCTCGGTCTTGCCTGTAATCTCCACCTTATCCGGCTGGGCAGAAACTACTGATACCTCAAAGTTTTGTGCAGGAACGCCACTGTATGCCGGCTTAATCGAAACAACCTTCTTATCAACGCCACTCAATATCTTGGCCGTAACATCAATTTCCTGGGTGGACAGAGAAACACTGTCGACTATATTTCCATCAACATCAACAGGTGTCAATTTAACCTTTATAGTAAAATCAGATGTATTATTGGCTAGATTAAGATATCCTACCACCCGATTGACTCTTTCCACATTGGTTCGTGGTCCTGTAACCTTGACACTGTCTTTTTCCGGAATAATCTTATCCAGGGCACTGTGTGCGCCAGTATTACCAGTAACCTGAACGTTCACTGCCAGCTGCTTTTCAACAAGTGCCTCCATAGTTACTTCAATAATTTCATCTGAAATATCTACAACCTCAAAGCCCTGAGGAACTACGGTACGCACCTTCAGCTTGTTGGTGCCCTCAACAGCATCCTCCAAATCCACATAAGCCTTGAAATCATCAGGCTTTGTGGCAGTAAAGGAAGCCCGTGGAGCTTTAACCTTCACTGTTACATCACGTGGGTTCAGCTTAACGGTATAGCCATCCGGCCCATTAATGGTATAAACCGGCACCGTAAATGTGGAATTTACAGACGGATTCTGGTCATTCATAACAAAAAACCAAAGAACTACCGCCCCCAAAAGAGCCAGTATCTTGGCAGGAAGATTGTGTCTGAATATACTTTGGATTCTATTCATCATCTTTCTTCCTCCAATTTGCAATAATATCCTTAAACTTAATACTTGACTTCTCTTTTACAAAGAGAGGACGTATACGCTGACGCAAACTGTCATGGGTCATATAGCGCTCAATACGGCCATTTTCTGCCACAGAAACCACACCGGTTTCCTCACTGACGATAATAATTACAGCATCACACTGCTCAGAAAGACCAATGGCCGCTCTGTGACGGGTCCCCAGCTCACTGCTGAGGGAACGGTTTTCCGTAAGAGGCAAATAGCATCCTGCCGCCACCAAACGCTTGCCGCGTACCACAGCAGCACCATCATGCAACGGTGTATTGGGAATAAACACATTCATCAAGAACTCCGTGGTTATAAGTCCCTCAATTTTAATGCCTGTATCTATGATTTCATTTATACCAACATTTTTCTCTATTACCAGCAAGGCACCGATTTTCTTGTCTGCCATATTAAATACGGCCTTATCTATTTCATTTGTCAGAGTATTGGCTTCCTCCACATCGAGGTACTGGTCCAACCCCAAAAAGCGTCCCTGTCCCAGACGTTCCAAAGCTCTGCGAAGCTCTGGCTGAAATACGATAGGCAAGGCCACAAACAACAAGGTTACAGTTTTCTGCAGCAGCCAAGAAATTACATGAAGCTCCAAAAGGCCGGCCACCAGAGTAACAATCATCAGCACAATAAGGCCCTTCACCAAGGTGATGGCCCGGGTATCCTGCAGCATTTCGTAAACCTTGTAAAGAATTACGGCTACAATCAATATATCAACTACATCCCAGAAGCCCACAGTCCTTATCAGCCCATGTATCTGAGAAGGAATGGGCAAATCCAAAATGTGAATAAAAACATCAAACGACATACAAACGACTCCTTGTAACTATAACACACTACCATATATATTTTTTATTCTATCATCATTAATTAAAATCCTGCTTTTATTTTCAATAAAACTTAACTAAAAATTGTATCATTAATCCTAAATTTTGGTTAGATTAATATTACTATATTATAGTAGCAATATTTTATGAAAACAAGGTGATTAGCCGCAAAAAGAAAAGGCGTCCCTCCTTTTAGAGGAACGCCACAGGTTCATTTTATCAATACTGTCCAGCTACATCAATAAAACCGAAGGTATCCTCCACCTCACCGGTATGGAGACCATCAATGTAATCATACATTTTCTGGGCAAATGGACCAATCTTGCCATCATTAAATACCATCTTGGTATCAGCACTACTATAGCCCAGCTCTCCTACAGGGGAAATAACCGCAGCAGTACCGGAGCCAAATACCTCCTCCAGCTTGCCGTTCTTGTATGCTTCAAGAAGCTCATCAGTGGAAATCTTGCGCTCCTCCACTTCGTAGCCCCAGGACTTTGCCACCTGCAATACTGTACGTCTGGTGATACCATCCAAAATAGTACCATCCAGTTCAGGGGTGACAATTTTGTTGTCAATCTTGAACAGGATGTTCATGGAGCCAACCTCACCGATGTATTTACGCTCAACGCCATCCAGCCACAAGGTCTGGTCGTAACCTTTTTCGTGAGCCACCAGGCCTGCATGAAGGGATGCTGCGTAGTTTGCTGGTGTCTTGGCAGCACCCAAGCCACCACGTACAGCTCTTACATAGGTGTCCTCCACCATAATCTTTACCGGAGCAAAGCCATGAGCATAGTATGCTGCCACAGGAGACAGAATAATCATCAGCTTGTAGCACTTGCTGACGCTAACGCCCAGGTATGGGTCATTGGCAAAAATAAATGGACGGATATAAAGGCTCTGACCAGGGCCATCAGGAATCCATTCCTTTTCAATGTCAATGAGCTGCATGAGAGCATCATAAACCAGCTTCTCATCAACCTGTGGAATATCTAAAATCTTGGCAGATTTATTCAGTCTTGCAATATGATCCTTGGCACGGAAAACAACGGCCTTATTGCCCTTGTAGCGATAAGCCTTGCAGCCCTCAAAGATTGCCTGCCCATAATGAAGGGTAGTGTTGGCAGGGCTAACCTTAATATCCTCGTAAGGCACGATACGAGGGTCAAACCATCCCTTGCCTTCCTCATAATCCATTACAAACATGTAATCAGTAAAGTGAGTGCCAAATCCGATTTTGGTAACATCCGGTTTAGCCTTTAAAGTATCCGCCTTAACAAAACGAACATCTGCCATAAATATACATCTCCTAACTTTTTGTACATAAATCATGTACTTGTGTAAACATATAATACCAAATTATAGTCGCTTCAGTGTAATAAATCAAGAGTTTTTTGTTATTTTTGGCAACTTTTTGTAAACCTTGTACACTAATTTGGCAATAAAAGTTCCAAAAGTACCCTGCCAATGTTCCCAATCATATCCGTTGCAATCAGCCCATTACCATTTTTTTCATAGGCCATATCACCAGCCCTGCCGTGAATATATACTCCCGCCAGAGGAGCACACTTCCCTCTTGTTTGGCAATATACACCTGCTATGGTTCCTGCCAGTACGTCGCCGCTGCCCGCTGTAGCCATACCAGGGTTCCCTACAGTGGTTATATACAGGCGCCCATCCGGGTAAGCAACCATTGTTTCCTCACTTTTGGCCACCAAAATTACATTATTTTCTTCTGCTGTCTTTTCAATTATGTTACAACGATCCTGCAATAATTCCTTGACAGAAATATTAAGCAATGCTGCCAATTCTCCCAAGTGGGGAGTCAACACTGGTACATGACGGCAGTCTTTAAGAAGATGGCACTGCCCACGAAAGGCATACAACCCATCAGCATCAATTATTAACGGTGTCTCCGTCTGGCGTACAAACTCCCGCACCAGTTCCATGGTACTTTCATGTCGTCCCAATCCAGGTCCAATTACAACCACATCGTACTGAGTGGCCTTTTCCAGCAGAAAATCCAAGGCATCAATGCCAATACAACCCTTTTCAGCCTCAACCACCGGAATAGTCATAACCTCAGTGAGCTTAATTTCAAAAATGGTATTCAGGCTTTCAGCGCAGGCCAGGCTAACGATTCCGGCTCCTGCCCTCAAAGCCGCCTGTGAAGCCATAACAGCAGCCCCTGTCAGCCCTGTAGAGCCGGCAATAACCAACACCCGCCCACAGGTTCCTTTATGACAATCCTTAGGCCTTGGCAGCATCATTCCCTTTACAAGCTCCCCATCTATGGGAATCAAATCCAACTTCATAAAAATCCCCTTATCCTTCCAACACACATTGGGCTACAGCACTATTTTTTGAGTGGCTGATGCTTATCCATATATTTTTCACGCCCTTTTTCTCGGCAAATTCCCCAAACCAGCCGGAGAGCCTTACCCTGGGACAGCCAAGCTCATCATTATATACGTCTATATCCACCAGCTCACCCCCCCGCAGTCCGGTCCCAAAGGCCTTTAAAATAGCCTCCTTGGCCGCAAAACGACCAGCAAAGGACTGTACGCTGCTTTTTCCTCTGGCTTTACAGTATTCGATTTCCCCGGCTGAATAAACTCTTTTTATGAAAGCCTCACTGGAAATTGCTTTTTTCACTCTGTCCAACTCTATAATATCCACACCAATGCCAATAATCATAATTTTCTCCCCATCTGTAATTTTAAGTTTCCATAGCAAAAAAGGGCCCCAAAGGAGCCCTTTAATTATTAACGAATAGATTGCATTGCTGATTTATCAAGGTGAACTGCACGTTCAATGAGCACTTCGACCCTACGGTTCTGGGTGCGCCCCTCCTCAGTGACATTGTCAGCGATAGGTCTGTACTGACTACAGCCCAATGCACTGAACCGGGCCGGATTCATGCGGGAATCCTGAGCCAGGATATACTTCATAAAATTCAGGGCACGGGCAGAGCTAAGCTCCCAGTTTGAAGGGAACTGAGCATTGCTGATAGGAACATCATCCGTGTGTCCGGAAATCAGAATACGCTGTGGAATAGGTGCAATCAGTGCTGCAATGGCTGGACCGATGCGCTGTACCCCAGGAACCAGATCAGCAGATCCGGATGGGAACAGTGCCTTCTCCTTGATTCTGATCATAAGACCATCTTCCGTAAGAGTGGTGCTTAAATCGTCATTCAATTCATTCTGTTCAATATATTGGTCCAGGCTTCGTTTAACAGCCTCAAGCTGATTATTCTCCGCCAGATATGCCTCAGCACCGCCATCCTCATCGGATAGATAATCTCGGGAACTGGTAGAGGCAGGTCCTGCACCAACAAAGAAGGACGGACCGCCCAAATTAAACGCCGAACTGAAGGCCTGAGCCATCTGAGTCAGCTTGGTTTCATCAGTCTGGGAAATTGCGAATAAGCAAATAAACAAGGCCAGGAGCAGTGTCATCAGGTCAGAATAAGGCAGAAGCCACGCCTCTGATGCTTCTTCTTCATGAGGCTTTGGTCTTTTTTTCTTCGCCATGAACTATTCCTCCTTCTTCAAGCCTTCACGTGCTGTCTGAGGAATAAATACCATCAGTTTAGCTTCTATTGCTGTAGGAGAGTCACCAGCCTGCAAGGACAAAATGCCCTCGATGATCATACGCTTTTGATTTATTTCCTGCTCAGACAAAATCTTTAACTTGTTACAGAATGGGAGCCACAATACATAACCGGTGAATATACCAAGTATTGTAGCAACGAATGCCGCCGCGATGGAATGACCCAGCTTATCGATATCATTCAAGTTACCAAGTGCTGCAATCAGACCTACTACGGCGCCAAGTACGCCCAGTGTCGGTGCATAAGTACCAGCCTGGGAGAACATGGATCGATTTTCTGTATGACGGGCCTGCATGATAGCCAGCTCCGCATCAAGTACATCACTAACGAATTCCGGCTCCATACCATCGATAACCATACCAAGACCAGTACGGAAGAATGGATCCTCGATTTCCTGAACCTTACTTTCCAGAGCCAGAATACCTTCACGACGGGCCAGCTGAGAAAGCTCAATAAACAACTGCAAAAGCTCACCAGAGGACTGTAGATTGTTCTTTTTAAAGGTCATTCCTATAAGCTTAGGAAATCTCACTACCTGATCCATACGGAAACCGATGAATATACAGGACGCTGTACCACCTATAATAATAAGGAAGGCCGCAGGATTGTTCAACGCTGAAATTGGAGCTCCCTTAATTACCATACCAACGAATACTGATATGAGACCCATTACCAAGCCAACGATTGTAGCTAATTCCAAAATAATTCCCCCCGTTCAACCCATTACATGTCGTTTAAAATGAATAACATATTATAGATTGTTTTTTACACTATGTATATTCAATAAAAGTATAAAAAATCCTACTTCCACTGATAAATATATAATCATTATACAACAAAATTCTCAAAATTCCAAAATACTAAATACCTAAAAATTCTTAAATATTACAGAAGAATAAATTTTCGTTATACTATTATAAGAACTATTTAATATTTGCATAATATATGATATAATAATCAACGGATAATTTTGATTTATCGGACAAAATTTCCCTATACATTATATCGGAGTGATTACCAATGGAATTAAGACAGCTAGAATATTTTCAGATGGCAAGCCGGTTAAAAAATATCACAAGAGCGGCAGAAAGATTAAATGTTTCCCAGCCTAACATTACCGTGGCTATAAAAAAATTAGAAGCTGAGCTGGGCATTCAGCTGTTTGACCGCAGTCAAAAGCAGCTCTCCCTCACCCCTGAGGGCACAATCTTCCTCAACCGCATTGAACTGGCTCTTAGGAATATTCAGGATGCGGTTCTTGAAGTCAACGACTACAAGCAACTGCAGAAGGGCACTATAAAAATTGGTATTCCATCCATGATCGGTGCCTACTTATTCCCAAGAATATTCTCCAGCTTCCAGCACCTTTATCCTCATCTGGACATTTACCTTTACGAGGAAGGCTCCATGACTATCCGTGAGCAGCTGGAAAGGGATGAACTGGATTTTGGTATTGTAATTCTTTCTGATGCCTCCTCCAGTCTGCAGCTTCTCCCTATGGCCCGCAACCAGATTGTGGCCTGTGTCCCTGAGGAGCATCCGCTGGCCAGAAAAAATTCTATTAACATTAACGACATAAGCGAGGCGGATCTCATTATGTTAAAGGAAGGCTCCTTCCTCCGTTATATGGTATTGAATAAGCTGAAAATGGCCAATATTTCTCCAAATATTGTACTGGAATCCAATCAGATTGAAACTATTAAGGGCTTAGTCAGCACAAATGTCGGCATTTCCTTCCTGCTTGATTTCATCGTAAAGGGAACTCCGGGCATCAAGATTTTGCCTTTCGAGGATCCGATTTATGTTGATTTAGGCCTGGCCTGGAAAAAGGAGCGCTACATTTCCAAGGCTGCACAATCATTTATTGATTTCTGTAAGAATACTCTTAATGAGCATCACTGACTTAGGTGATACGAAATAAAGAACAAAAATAAAAGACTTTGAAGATGTGATATCACGTTTCCAAAGTCTTTTTTCTTTGCCAATATTTTTATTTCATCTGGCCCAAATAATGGATTACAAACTGTCGGGCACTTCTGCCACTTCTGCCCGAATGCTCCAAATTCCACTGATGTCCCAAAATGCGCAGCTCTTCCCGTTCAAGGTGAATACCCTCCTGACTAAGGAAGTGATCAATAATATCAAGATATTCATCCTGGGTTGGCTCCAAATAAGTGATAATAAGGCCAAAACGATCAGACAGGGATATGGTTTCATTGATACTGTCATTTCTGAAAAGCTCATCCTGACCATCAACACGGTCTCTCCAGGTTTCACGAATTAAATGACGCCTGTTGGAGGTGGCGTAAATCAGCACATTTTCCGGACAGGACTCAACTCCGCCCTCGATGGCAGACTTTAAATACTTATAATCACTGTCTGATTCCTCAAAGGAAAGATCATCAAAAAATATAATGAAACGCTTGCTGGCGTACTGTCGCAAGGTAGCCATAATCTTTGGCAGCTCATTAAGCTGGGTTTTCTGCATCTGGAGCAGTCTCAGCCCCTGGCTGTAATATGCCTTGGCCAGTGCCTTAACCCCTGAGGATTTGCCTGTGCCTCTTGCCCCTACCAACAGTACGTTATTGGCAGGCTTCTTATTAATAAATGCCAGTGTATTGTTAATAAGCTGCTCCTTTTGGCGCTTGTATGCAATTATATCAGCAAAATCCATGGCCTCAAAATGCCGTATTCCCTTCAGCTTCTGATGCTTGGAATCCCAGGAAAAGGCCTGATGGGAAGCAATCTCCCCATAGCCGTATTTTCGATAGAAAACCAAAAACGCATCTGCTACTGTCTCAGGAGTGTTGCAGCCCTCCAGCTGTTTTTCCAGAAAAGCAGTTGCCTCAAGCGTATATGGTATAGAAGGAATATAATCATCCAAAATACTTATATTAACAATGCTCGAAGCCCTGTTAAACAGCAGAGGCATCAGCTTTTTAATATCATGCACAAAGGCCTTTTTAAGACTATCGCCTATAGCCCCCTTGGAGGCTTCAGCCATTTTTGCTGCCAGACACCCCTCCTGGCTGAGAAGATGGAGAAAAAGGGCTCTTATAAGATTGCCGCTCCATCCTTCATTTTCTGCCTTTTCCACCAGGTGTCCTGCGAAGGCATGGCTCAGTGCCAAATTATCTGGTTCGCTGCCGGATGCTATAAGCTCCTGCACCAGCTTATCCTTTAATATACTACGGCACACCAACATATTTTCAAGGTCAACAGATACCATATCATGACCTCCATTTCACATTTATTATCTACGCTTCATATAAGAAATAATATCCTGGGATACCTGCAATGGTGATAAATCCGTAGTATCCAAGGTATAATCTGCCTGATCATACATAGGCTGGCGCTCTGCCAGCAGGTCAATTATTCCCTGGCGCCTGTCTTCCATGGCATCGAGAATAGGCCTTGTGCCCCTGGCAGAGGTTCGCTCCATGATGGAATCCACACTGGCCGCCAAGCATACAATTTTACCAGTACGTTTTAATATTTCCACATTTTCAGGGTCCTTCACAGTGCCCCCTCCAGTGGATATAACCACGCTTTTCTTTGAGGCCACCTCCCGACACATTTCCTTTTCCTTTTCCCGGAAATAGGCTTCACCATATTTTTCAAACATTTCAGGGATAGTCATAGAGTATTTTTTTTCAATGGCCTTATCCATATCGATAAACTTAAACCCCAGCATATTGGCCAGCATACGGCCGGTACTGGATTTGCCAACACCCATAAAACCAATTAAAACAACATTTTTTATCATAAGCCACCCTGAACCCTGTTTTTATAATTATTCATTGAACTAAGCAAATCCACCATGGCATCACCGCCAAATTTATCCAGCACAGCCTCAGCAATAACGATAGCCACCATAGCTTCCCCTACTACAGATGCAGCAGATACCGCACAGCAATCACTGCGCTCCTTGCAGGCACTGACCTCTGTTTTGGAACCAATATCCACAGAATTTAGTGGCTGCATAAGGGTTGGAATAGGCTTCATGCAAGCCTTGATGCATATTTCCTCCCCGTTGGTCATACCGCCTTCCAGGCCACCTGCCCGATTGGTTTTTCTGTAAACCTTATTATCCTTATCCAAGAACATTTCATCGTGAATCTGGCTGCCAGGAAGCTCACCGCACTGGAAGCCGGCGCCGATTTCCACGCCCTTTATGGCCTGAATTGCCATCATTGCCCATGCCAGCTTGCCGTCAAGCCGCTTATCCCACTGGATATGACTGCCAAGGCCAAGAGGTGCACCACGGACAATCACCTCGAAAACGCCGCCCAAGGTATCCCCGGCTTTCATGGCCTCTTGTATTTTCCCCTTCATTTTTTCCTCTGCCTCTGGGTCGTAGCAGTTAAGCTCGGAATCCCCGCTGCCAATTTTGCTTCTATCAATATTGGCTTCATCCACGGCAATACCACCAATTTTAGTTACATGGGATACCACTTCAATACCGCAGGCCTTCAAAAATTCCTTGCAGAGTCCGCCCACAGCCACTCTGGCTGCCGTTTCCCTGGCACTGGCACGCTCCAAAATATCCCGGGCGTCATTACGGTTATATTTCAGCACGCCGGTCAAATCCGCATGTCCCGGACGTACCGCCGTAACCTTGTCACCAAACTCAGGACCAAAAACAGACATACGATCAGTCCAGTTCTGCCAATCACGGTTCACTACCCGCAAAGTAACGGGATCCCCCATGGTTTCCCCAAAACGAACACCTGAAACCACATCTGCCCTGTCCGTTTCTATCTTCATGCGTCCGCCACGGCCATAACCCTGTTGGCGGCGGGCCAAATCCCTATTTATCGCCTCAATATCTATCCTCAGTCCGGCAGGAATTCCCTCCACAATAGCTGTAAGGCACTGACCATGGGATTCTCCGGAGGTCAAAAATCTAAAATTACTCATACAACACCTCATAACCGTAATTTCTTGGAAACATGTACCTTTTAATTCTATGATAAGTGTTTACATAAAGCAAGAATTTATCCCTATTTTTCGCCCATACAGTAAAATATTGAAACATTAATATGGCACTCCAGTCCTTGTGGTGAGTATTTTATGCTAATTGCTTGGGTTTTATTATATGGTGGAACCTGTGGCAGATTTTTCAGAAATTCCATGATGGAAGCATATTCACCCCGTACCCCCACTTCATAGGACTGTTCCATGTACTTATCTCTCTTAATCACCTTGCCCGGCCTTAAGGATATTAATTCCAACCCGTTAGCTTCAGCATGGTCTTCCAGCTGTTCAATAAAGGCAACGGCTGATTCATCAGAGGGCAGCAGCCTTTCCATCAGCTGATATTCCTTGTTTATCTCCCCAATATAGGCCTCAAAATCCTCACGCTTTCTCTGAAAAGCGGTAATTGACGCCACCTGATTTTGTAAGGCACAAAGCTGCTCCCTGTTTTCCGCCCTGGTCTGTCCTACCCGGGGCAGCAAAACACAAATATTTAAAATCATAATAAACAGGCCACAAGCAAAAGCAAACCCACCAATATATATTTTCATCGGCAACAATTTATAGCTGCCCCTTGCAAATAAATTCCACATCGCCCTGTTCACCCTGCTGAGTTTTTTCAATGGATAAGCTTTTCCCCAGCTTATTGATATACTTAACCAGTACCCCCATATTATCGGCCCGTCCCTTTAATATAAGCTGCTTATCCTTATCAACTTTGACCTCACTGAGAATTACCCCTTCCCCACTCCCATTGGACAAATAAACCATTATAGCGTACCCTGATAAATCCATTCCCTTGTTCCTCAGAGAATTCAGTATATTGGCTTTCCCCCTGATTGCCTCTGCCCTACTCTCTGTTTCCCTTTTAATATCATTTACATTTTCCAATAACGCCATTTGTTGCTTATAGCCATGTATTTTTTCCTTCAGCTCTTGGCCCTCCCAAAATGCTGTGCCACCAATAATCAAGGATACACAAAAATTTACAAGGAAAAACAGGATACCTACCCTTAGCCAATGCCAATTAAAAAAGCTATTGGGAATCCGCTCAAAGCAATATCCCCTTTCCCTAATATAATCACAAGCTGTAAATATAAGCTCCCTCACCACATCAGTAATCTGCCCTTGGGAAATAGAGCCCCAGTCCATATCAAAAAGCTCCTCGCTAAATGAACCTGCAATTTTTTCATGGTAGTCCATAGCCATAACCCCGGCAATAAAAAGCTCATCACGGTAATCATCAACCAACAGCTTGTAATCATCCAGAGAAATCTTTTTTAAGGTAACCACATCATCCTGATATCTATAAGCCCATTTACAATTCTCGCCGGAGTATTCCATTTCCAGCCCTATGGCCTGCCCAATTTCCTTTAATGTAACCCCTGGCATTTCCCGCTCTGTGGTAATCACTCTGTCATCGTCAATGCAGAAAATTACTTCACTGTCTTTTTGCTGCTGAAGCATCAGCCGCCCAATTAATCTGTCATGAAAATCCTCTCCAGCATCCTTCAATGAATCAATCCATATTAAAGCAATGCTGCCGTCCCTGTAGCTTCGTAGCCCGACCATATATATGACATCTTCCTTATGGCAAACTGCCACTATATCCCTCGCATCCCTCTGAAAAATGTTCCTGAAATTCAATTAAAACATTCCCTTCAGAACAAATTTGTCCCCTTCTTCATCCAATACCAGACTATAGCTTACCTGTGCCTTGCTGTTTTCTCTTTCGGCCACAGCCCATATTATTACCTGTCCATTCTTTTCACCCACAAACACATAACACTGCCCCTGTTCATTTTCCAATACGTCACCTGTGGGCTCCATGGGACGGGACTCCATTAGAACACCTTTTAGGAAAGCTTGGTCCTGTTCAAGCCTGTCATACTCTCTCTGGACTGCAAATTCTGCCATTTGCCGCAGCTGCTTTTGAGCAATGCTGTTATCCAAAACCTTATGCTCCAGATAATTTAGCTGCCCCAAGGCTACCATTAAAAGGGATGCCGAAAATATCATAATTATTGCTGTAATGGAAATACTTCCCCTATCATGCGTCATCAGCACCAGACTCGCCTGCCCTTTCTTTAGCCCATACACAGCGGCTATAAATACTATTTTCAACTGTAACCACTCTGCCAGTAATATTATTTTCCAAAGTCACCATCATTATCACCTTATGCGGCAGAACCTTTTGGAAAGAAATATCTTTTATATTCACATACCTTGTACTGTCATCATTGGAAACCGGCTGCCCGTTCAGCAAAAATATCCCTTTATTATTTGATGACAAATAAAACTGAAATGTATCCCTTTCAGACCTTTTATAGTCCTGGGAGGAAAGGAGTAATTTGTGATGGTCCGCAACGCTGATGCTGTCCGCATATCTCACCTTCTGCTGAACCGTATCAGTAATAATTCTAAGCTCCTCAAGGTAGGCCCATTGGCTGACGGTTTTTATATAGTTTTTTGATAATACTCCATAGGCCGTCACCAACGCCGTTATTAATATCATGCAAATTGGCATACATACCATTACCTCCGGCAAGGAGATGCCCTTATCATTTCGGATTTGGAACATAGCCTATCTGTCCGCCTCCATTTCCAGCCTGTCCTTATATTCCCGTAAAGCCAGCTCTTCCATGAAGTGATGCTCCATATTAACTGCATCATCATAGGCAAGAAAGCTGTATTTTATCATGGCCAGCAAAGACAGTAACAGCACCGTCAATAGTATTACATCCATAATTACAAACCCAGCATCATCTTTACTCAATTCGTATTCGCCCCACTCTGTCCACTATCACCAGCCGTTTTTTATCCCCCAAGGAAAGATTAAAAGTACAGTTCGTAGCCTCCCCATCCTTGTAAAAAACCAGTTCCTGTCTATTGCAGGAAATATGAATGTCCTGGGGAAGGTTCCAGGATTCCACCCTTTTACTGCCCACACGATAATAATATCCCTGTCCCCCCGTCTTTAGCGAAAAACATGGTCCCAAGGAAAGCTCCCTATATCCTGAGGCTGAAAAATCATCTGCATTCCGTGATATTTCCCTGACATACTGTAACCGCTTTGCCAAAAAAGCTGTTTCATTGTCCAGCCGAAGCTGGTCCGTGAACCTTAAGGTATGAGCTGCTGTCCCAACGGCCACAGAAAGGACCGCAACCACCAGCACCACCTCAATAAGGCTAGCACCTGTATCCTCTAAAAAAGGCTTAAATAAAAATCTATAAGTTCCTCTCCATAGATAAGTCCTATTGTGCTTCCCAATACCAAAAACGGGCCAAAGGGAATAGCTTTTTTCCTTATCTTCCATAGGCTGTTCCTTCCATCCCTCGTTACCATCATCAACAAATAACAAATTACATATAACCCTCCCAAAATAAAGGAAGTATACAGCGCCGTTACTGAGGCTTGGGGGCCCAGCCATATCCCGGCTGCTGCCCCCAGCTTTACGTCTCCCATTCCAAGTCCTTCCTTTGATATATAACGTATAAGGTAGAGCAGCACACCGAATACAGCCGCCCCCAATAGGGCATCTCCTATATTTTTCTCCAACAGCACAACACAGCACATTATTCCCGTTACCGCCAAAATAAGCACCAAGGGATTCAACAGCCGTTTATAGTGATAATCCAATATTCCCAAAGGAATCATGGTGATATTAAACATGGGAAGTAGCCACCAATCCTTAAGTGGTGAACATACCAAAAGCTCTGCCCCGGTTATTACTGCATAAAAGGCAAAAATCTCCTGACCATGCCTTTTTAATAACTCAAAGCAACCCCTCATTCCGTACCACGTCCCGTTTTCTCCTGCCTTCCAAAATCAGCCAATCTGTGACCATCACACAGGGCCTCATTTTCCTCCACGTCTATGGTGTATTCTGAATCTGAAATTTCACCCACAGTACCATCCTTAAGCATATACTTTCCCTTTGGAGGATGAAGCTCCGTAACGTTCTTTACATAATCATCCAAATCGCCAATTGTCCCGGGATATTGTCCTGTTTCCGTGTAATACATCATAACAGCCCCATCCAAGGTCTGAAGATCTGCCTGTATTCTGGCCGTATTGGCCATTACAATGGCATTATTGTATTTTGGTACTGCCACTGCAAGAATAATTCCCACTATAGAAATGTAGATTATCAGCTCCAGCATGGAAAATCCCGCTTCATCTCTAAACTTTTTCACCATATCCCTCTCCTTAAAAATAGGCCGTCATCAGCTCTAACATTGGCCAAACAACGCTTATTACTATAAATCCTATAATAAGCCCCAAAACCGTCACTATCACCGGCTCTGCCATGGTTTCAATTAACCGGATTTTATTCTCTGATTCCGCCAAACACAACTCACTGCCATGACGAAGCATAACAACAAGCTCCCCAGAGGCCTCCCCTACAGATACCATTTCCCGTATAACCTCAGGATATAAATCCCCTCTCATGCAGGCTGTAAGCCCATTTCCCCTGGCCAGCCTGTGGCCCATTTCCTGCACAGCTTCACGCAAGCATAAATTACTGCAAAGAGCCACGCAGCTATTCACAGCCTTATCAATAACTATTCCGCTCTCCAGCAGCATGGACAGTGTTCCCAGCAATACGCTCATATCCTTCATAAGCCATAGCCTGCCAAAAAATGGCATCCTTAGCATCAATCCGTCCCCATAGCTTCCAAGACCTTGATGGCTACGGACTGCTCTGATTACAAGCCCAATCAGAATAAGTGCAGCCGCTACCATAAAAACAACCTTCCCGGACACCTGTGAGGCACTAATCAATAATCTGGTAGTCCAGGGCAGCTCAAGGGATAAATCCCCAAATACATCAAGAATTACCGGCAACACCCCAAGAATGACAAATGTCAGGGAACACAGGCTCAAAAGGACCAGAAAGCCAGGATACAGCATAGCCATTCTGAAGCCCTTCTCCAATGCTTCCCTTCGCTGAAAATTGTCGGCCAAGGCACTGAAAACCCATTCCAGATTGCCTCCATATTCCCCGGCCTCCACCATTGCTATCTCCTGGGAGCTGAATTTTTTCCCGCAAGCTGTCATTGCGCTGGCCAAGGACATACCCGAGGACAGCTTCTCCTTAAGGCCTCCAGCATTTCCACTTTCCCCCTCCATTATCCTCACCACCTCACCTATGGGAACACCTGCCTTCATCATAATTGCCCCTTGACGGTAAAACTGACTTTTCTTTATTTTCTTCCAGCTGTCAGAGTTATGGCCAAGCTCAAGGAATTTGAATTTTGTCTTTTCCTTGAGGCTGATAATTATCATTCCCTGGGACCTTAATTCCTCATAAACAGCCGCTCTGCTCATTCCTTCAATATTCCCCTGACTTCGCCTGCCCCCATCATCCAGCACAATGTAATCAAAAATTTTCATAGTGCCCTATCCAGTTCTAAAAGCTTTTGGCTTCGCAGCTTTTCCATGGCCATTTCCATGGTTTGCATTCCCTGAACAGTCCCCGACTGCATTACGGACTTAAGCAGCTCATATTTCCCTTTTCTGATGATATTGGACACCGCATTATTCCCCTGCAATATTTCTGCCCCACAATGCAAGCGGCCATCCAGCCCCTTATATAGCTTTTGGGCACATATTCCCCTTAAGGCTGATGCCAGCATACTTCTGGCAAGATTCTGTTTCTCCGGGGAAACCATGCTTATAAATCTCTCCACTGTTTCCACCACTCCCCCCGTATGCATGGTGGCAATGACATAATGTCCTGAAGCTGCTGCACTTAATGCCGCTTCACAGCTTTTACCATCACGCAGCTCTGCAATCATAATCACATCAGGATTCTCCCTCATGGCACTGATAATTCCACTGGGGTACCCGAGAAAATCTCCCCCCAGTTCCTGCTGGCTGAACAGGCATCTGCCCTGGGGATATATAAACTCCACCGGATCCTCCAAAGTAAGAATATGATAGTCCTTATTTTGATTCATCTCCGCCAAAAGAGCTGCTACTGTAGTGGTTTTCCCGGCTCCCGTGGAGCCCGTTACCAATAATAGTCCGTCCCTGCAATCCATGAATTGGCGGATGGCCCCAGCCTGTCCCAGCTCATTAAGAGTGGGGATTGTATGGGGCATTATTCTGAATGCGAAGGCTATCTTCCCCCGCTGACGATAAATATGCACCCGATAACGCCACCCCGAAAGCTCCCAAGTAAAATCCACCTCTTTTCTCTTTAGAAATTCCTCCTGCTGGTCACGGTGGGTGATTCTGGAAAATATCTTCCATATATCCTCCTTACTGGCCACCCCCTTCTTCATGACGGAAAGCGTTCCCCACTTCCTGCAGAAAACTGGAACTGCCTCCGAAATAAATACATCTGACGCTCCCCCTTGAGATGCCCCCATCAATATTTCCTCAAAATCACTCTCACATAGTCCCATATTTCTTCCTACTCCCCTGTATATTGCTCCCTATCTCAAATTACTCACTACATACCCGTGCGACCTCCTGGATTTCCACCAGCCCCTCCTTTGCCTTTTCAATCCCATCCTCCCACATGGTTTTCATTGCAGCATTTTTTATAGCTTCCTCCAGCTCACCTATTGTGGGCCGTGAACTGATACATTGCTGCAACTCGCTGTCAATCATCAGCACCTCCTGAATGGCCACCCTGCCCTTAATGCCACGGCCCTTGCATTTTTCACAGCCCCGACGGCGATACAGCCATAATCCTGGCTCGTAATTTGCTCCCATCCTCCTGGCAAGCTGGCTTTCCGGCAACACATCATAGGCCTCACAGCAATGGGGGCACAGTCTGGGAACCAGCCGCTGAGCCACGATGCCCTTTAGGGCAATGGCCAACAAAAAAGGCTTTATCCCCATATCCAACAAGCGATAAATAACCTTGGCTGCACTTGATGTGTGGATTGTAGCAAACACCAAATGACCTGTAAGGGAGCTCTTAACCAGCATCCTGGATACCTCATCACTGCGCACCTCCCCAATTGCCAGAACATCATAATCCTGTCGCAGCACTGCCTTTAAGATATCTTCAAAATCCAGCTTTATTTTTGTATTGACCTGCACCTGATTAATTCCCTGCAGCTGATATTCCACGGGATCCTCAATGGTAACAATATTCTTGGCAGGATTATTCAGATAATGCAGTGCCCCATACAAGGTGGTTGTTTTCCCAGAATTTACCGGCCCCGCTATAATCACTGCCCCACTATTTTCTTGGCATAATCCCAAAAATTTAGCTTTGTTTTCCACGGAAAAGTCCAGACTGTCAATATCCATAAAAACGCCAGCCCTGTTCAAAAGCCTAAGTACAGCCTTTTCTCCATTGATAAGGGGAACAATTGAAACCCGAACATCAATCTCCTTGTCCATATTTTCATAGGAAAAGCGACCATCCTGGGGCAAACGGTTCTCCGCAATATTTAGCTGGCACATTATCTTAATACGGGAAATGACGTTGCTATATAGCTCCATGGGAATCTCATCATATACAGTTTCCAGCTTTCCATCGATTCTGTAGCGTAATCTCCCTGCTATGGTGCCCGGTTCCACGTGTATATCTGAGGCATTTTGTACCAAAGCCTCCTCCACGATGCGATTAACCAGCTCCACCACCGGAGAATGGTCGTTGACGATTTTAACTGGAACAGATATAGGTGCAGGATAAGTGGTAGTGCTTCGCTTGGCAGCATCAAATAATTCTTTAAAACTTTTCCTGTTTTTAGTTTTCATACTAATATTCCTTTGTGGTTTTACATCTTCACTTTTCTTTATTAATTATTTTATCATTATACAAAAATTTTTCAACACTTTTTATCGAAACTCAAAATATATTTTTGCATAAGAAAAAGCTGTAGCAGAAATATTACGTCCTACTACAGCCTATACAATATTATTTATGATGTGCTCACATAGCAATCACACTGCTGTCATGGAGCATATAAAGATACCTTTCAGCCACCTTTATACCTAAAATAGATTCTGCCGCCGCTGTATACAGCTGGAGCTGGAGTCCATAACGCTTTTTCACCGCCTCAGGATTGGTATCACTGTCAGTCTTGTAATCCAGCAATACATATCTGCCATCGGCTTCCTTAAACAGCACATCTATGACGCCCTGGCTGAATATAAATTCTCCCTCCACATCATCGTAATAGTCACCAGCATTAAGCATGCGGCTAAATGGCAGCTCACGCCAAAGCTCCGAGGCATTTTTCACCCGCTGGCCAATGTCCGTTTTAAAGAAGGACACTACCCCCTTCACATTTACATAGCCCGCCTGCTCCTCAGTCATAACCTCGTTGGCCACCATGCCTGCCAGCTGGTTCTTCACATCCTTTGCATCCAGTTTACCGGACAAATCAAGATGCTGCATGACAGAGTGCATAAGAGTACCATACTCGTTGCCCTTCAGCCCTGCCTTGCCCTCAGCCTCCTGAATAAATCTTGGTCGATTGAAGATATATTCCCCATGCTGGGCCGTCAGCTGCTGAGTATCCCCTGGCTGCATATCATCAAATGAAATCTCTGAAAAGCGGCGCTTTAATTCAGATACAGTCAGCTTGGCCGGAACCTCACGGGTGCCACGATAATCATAATCAAGGGACAAATTATGGGCTAACTCACCAATATCTGTTTCCAGCTCTATTGGCTTGCCTGCCTTCACCGTCTGAATCAACGGGTTATCCACTTCATTAAGCTGATTTACTCCGGCTATACCTTCAGCACCTATAACAGAAACCGTCCAGCGCGACTCCCTACCCATGGCATCGGGAATGGCAGCCCTATTTTTTGTAATGCCAGCGTATTCCACCAACGGCTTACCATCTGGGTGATGGGCCACTGCACGGGCCACCCAGTCAGCGTAAGAATTTACTGACAAAAGTGTATGAACCGGCAGCACCTTGTCAGTGGTATCAATATGCTGACACCACTTGGCAGCTTGCTTTTCCAAATTGCGGCATCGCCCCACCATAATCAGCTTTTCCCTGGCTCTGGTCATGGCAACATATAAAACACGCAGCTCTTCCGCCTGAAGCTCCCTCTTCCATTTTGCCTTTACTGCCTGCCGGGAGAAGGTTTCATATTTGGCCATATATTCCAGATCCACATATTTAATGCCCATGCCCAATTCTTTATGGACCAAAACATCATCAGACAGGTCCATTTTATTAAAGCCCTTGCACATATCTGCAATAAACACCACCGGGAATTCCAGTCCCTTACTTTTATGGATTGTCATTACACGAACAACATCCTCTCCTTCTCCCAGAGTTCTGGCCATGGACAGATCTGTTTCCATGTCCGTCATACGCTTGATAAACCGCAGAAAACGGAACAGCCCCTGGTAATCAGTATTCTGGAACTCCTGGGCCCGGGTTACCAGCATACGCAAATTGGCCTGGCGAAGGATTCCACCCCGCAGACTACCCACATAATCATAATAGCCCGTATCGCGGAAAATCTGCCAAATCAGCTCCGGCACCCCTACTTGTCTTGCCAGCTGGCGCCAAATGCTTAGCTTGTTCAAAAAATCATTTATTTTTTCTTTAATATCAGTGTCCAGCCTTGATTCCGGAGTATTGGCCGCCAACATGGCGGTATACATGTCCCCATCCTTGGCTGAGGCCTTCAGCTTGGCCAAATCCGAAGCACTTAACCCCACTATAGGTGAGAACAGCACTGCTGCCAAATGAATATCCTGCTGGGCGTTATCTATAACCGACAACAGGGAATGCATAATCTGAATCTCCATTGTCTGGAAGAAGCCCTCACTGGTGTTGGCATACACTGGAATATCATTTTGCTGAAGAATCTCCTGCAAAACATCTGCCTTATCCTTAGTAGCTCTGAGAAGAATTACAATATCCCGCCATGTAACAGGACGGTACCCATTATTTTCTTTATAATCCTTATCAAAGACCATCCTACCGCTGGCCTTGATTTCCCTTATGCGATTGGCGATATACTGAGCCTCCAGCTCAAAGCCCACCAAATCCTCAACATCATCCTGATTTTCTGTACCAGCCTGGTCACTCGTATTCCCAGCTTCATCATCAGAATTGGCTGTCATATCTATCAAAGCCAGTTCCGTATTGTTTTCCATTATCTCCCCAATATCAGGGGAATCATAGCCATAGGGATCCCCCTCATTAAGCATGGCCCGCTCATCATATTCAATTTCAGTTGGATTTGGGGTCATCACCTGGGCAAATACATAATTTATGGCAGAGAGAATTTCCCTGCGGCTGCGGAAATTCCGCCCCAGAGTTATAAGCTCTCCATTTTCATTATCGGCCTTTTCATATTCCTTATATTTCTTCAAAAACAAGGCTGGCTCTGATGAGCGGAACCCATAAATGCTCTGCTTAACATCCCCTACTGTAAAGGTATTGGCATTTCCATCGCCGGAAATAAGGCGCACAATGAACTCCTGCACCTCATTGGTATCCTGATACTCATCCACCATAATTTCCTGATACCGCTGACGGAGCTCCAAAGCTATCTCTGAAGGCTTCAGCTCTCCTGGGGCCGCCTCCGGGGAATTTAAAATCGCCAGAGCAAAATGCTCCACATCACTGAAATCCACGATATTTTTTTGTTTTTTCGCACTGCCATAGGCCTGGGAAAAATCCTTTACCAATTTTACAATAGAAGAAACATCTTCACCGGCAGCCCGCAATTCCTCTAAAAGGACCTCCTCATCATCCTGCACCAGTTCATGCATTTCCTTCAGCAGGTCCTTTAGGGCATCCCTTACATTTTTAAAGGACGCTTTAACCTCCGGCTCTACACCCTTGGAAATAGTAGGTATTCTGGGAACATCATTCATTCTGAAAAAAGCCATATAAAGCTCATGCCATCCCTGCTGCAGGGCTCCATCTACCGATGTTATCACTTCATCGAAAAAGCTCACATCTTCTTCGAATTTTCCCTGAACCTTTGGCTCCTGAAAATTAACTACAATGCTTTTCAGCTCATCAAGATATTCCCTTGCAGGCACCATGCGACAGGAAATTTCGTCCTCTATAACAGGCCACCACTTTGTGTCCTTCAAGGAAACAAAGTCACCATCCTTTGACGGATAGTCCTCCTCCAGGCCACTTAACCACAAATCGGGAAAGGGCTGATTTTGGGATTTCTCATAGAGCTTCAACACAATATCATAAAGGGCAGAATCTCCCCTTACAGTGCCGTATTTATCTGCAAAGCGTTGCAGGGCTTCATCTCCCTCAGCATATTTTGACTCAAACATATCCTCCAGTACATCCTGTTGAAGGATAACCAGTTCATTTTCATTGGCAATGCGAAACTTCGGGTCAATATCTATGGCATTAAAATTATTTTTAACCACTGTCTGGCAGAAGGAATCAATGGTGGAAATAGAAGCTCCAGATAACAGAATCAGCTGGCGTTCCAGCCTTCTCACCATATTTTTGTCCGCGTTTTTTTGTTCCAATTCCTTGGAAATGGCAGCTTGCAGCCTTTTCTTTATACGCTGCTTCATTTCCTCCGCCGCAGCTCTGGTAAAAGTAACCACCAGCAGTCTGTCCACATCCCAGGCGTTATTATCCTTTTCAGGGTCTCTGAGCAGATGGGACACCACCCTTTCCACCAGCACTGCTGTCTTGCCAGAGCCCGCCGCTGCAGAAACCAGAATATTTTTTTCATCATTATTTATGGCTAATTTTTGCTCCTGCGACCACTCCATGGCTATTCCTCCTTCCCTTTAAAATTTTGGTCATGAGTTCCAATAATTTCACCCTTGACCCTTTCAGTTATCGCTTCCATAATTTCCGCCTCACTGCCGTCAATACGGCGATAATCATATCCCTCCAGCCTTGGGTCAAAGCCACAAAGGGGATGATACTTACAATAGGTGCAAGGGGTAATTTTGTCCTTCTTGTATGGCTTGATATCAATACTGCCATCCATTATGCTCTCGCCAGTATCCTTGAAAATAAGCTCAATATATGCCATAAGCAGATTAAAATCCTCACTGCTTTTCAGCATACTCATACTTGAAGCATTAAAGGACTGACTTCCCTCCTTGCCCTTATAGGCTATTTTCAAAAAGCGGCTCTTATTATCCGTGTACAAGGTATTATCTATCTGCTCTGCAATGTCCTTATCCAAAAGCACCCAGCCAGGCATTTTTAATTGCTTGTCCAGGGCTTCCTTTAATTTTTCCGGATCATGGCTGTGATTATCCATGGAAAATACAGGACGTTTGAGGAAATAATACAACATTCCCGCCGGCAGCATAGATTTATCTCCTTCACTGCATTTATTCATCAGCTGGTTCACCACCAGCAAATAGGTTAAAAGCTGCAATTTCAGACCATAATATACATCCACCAAATTAATGGCAGCATTACCAGTCTTATAATCGATAATCATAAAATGGCTGGCCTGTTCGTTCACATCAATACGGTCAATCTGCCCCTTCAGCTCCAGGCGATTATTGTGATGAAGCTGATATACCAAATCCAAAGAATCCGCCGGACCCTTATGCCCTCCGAAGGACCTTTCAAAAGATTCCGGGTGGAACTTGCTCACCTGGTCAAATTCCCCCAATCTCTTCAGGGTAAAACGGGCAGTGGTCTCCAAGCGGGAAAGCTGGTTCTCCAGCTGCTTTGTGGAATAAAGCATACCGTTATTAAGCCGTGGTGCCAGCTTATGAATTATCTCATGACAAATCCTGTCACGTTCCTCCCCCTGAATATCACACCAGCGTCGGCCCTCTTTTTTCAAGGCTTCACCGTACTCCTTCAAAACTGCATGGAGCAGAGTTCCCAGCTCCGGACTGCTGAAGCGATTAATTTTACGCTCCTTTAAGTTCAGTCCATACTGGGCAAAAAACTGGAACGGGCATCTATTATATAGCTCAAACTTGGTTACAGAGCCCCGCAAAATTCCCTTAACCGTATAAAGCTCCCTGGCGATATCCCGTGGTAATTTTTCCAGACGTGGATTCATAAAAAGTCCCCGACGTACTAATTCCACCAGCTTTTCTGTATCCTCTCCCTGTAAAAGGCAATTATATACCTTCTGCCACAGCTCCGGCAGTTCGCCCTCATCCCTGAGCCTTCTAAGGGCAACAGCCAAGTATGACAGGGACTGGCGCTTATGGGTCAGCATTTTCAGCTGCTGCTCCTCCGTAAAGCTGTTGATCCAGTCCAATGGTATGGTTCTTACCCCCTTATCTGGCAACAGGGACTTAATCTTGCCCACAATCTCCGCTCCCATCAGAGCTTCATCAGACGGGGAGGACAGGGCATAGGATACCCACATATACTCCCTGCCCTGAGTGAAGGCCTTGTAAATTAAATAATTCTCATTGAAGCTGGCTTCCTCCCCCAGTACCGACAATTCAATAATATTTTTTTGGTTTATATGCACGCGGTCTGCATCGGACAGAACCGTATTTTCCACAGAACGCCTTGGCATGCTTCCCGCATTTGCTCCCAGAATATACACGGCCTTTATATTATCCAGTGCATTCTGGTCAAAGGATGCAATATTTACATAATCCAGTCCCGGAGGAATAAGGGCCATTTCCAGAGAAGAAAAGCCCTCCTCCAAAAGCTGACGCAGCTCGCCTATACTCATTTTGGAATTGCCAGTAACTTCCACCAGCTGGTCCAGCAATTCCATAATGTCATTCCACACCTGCTGATGCTCCCTAGCCACGTCAAGATTACCGCTTTTTTCTGCCTGGTCCGATTTCTCCTGCAAAATTTTGGGCACCTCAATAGCCACCAAGAAATGATAGATAGCCTGTATCATATCCCGGGTGGTATCAGCCTGCTTCAAATCATCCTGAAGTATGTCCAAGGGCTCTGCCACCTGGCGTCGCAGCTGATCCGCTGTGGCTGCCCTCAGCTTTTCCTTGTCGTCAACTCTTTCATCCTCTTCATCAATAGAATAGCGTGGATAAAAATCCCATGGCTCCTCCCGTCGCCAAACCTTGCTGCCCTTTAAATTAAACTCCAGACAGTAATTCTCCAAAAGGTCTATCTGCTGGGCTGTAAGGCGGAAGAAGCCAGCTTTTATGCAGCAGAATAAATCATCATAGCCCCATCCCTCTGTAGCTCCAATGGCAGAACGGATAAGCTCTGCCACCGGATGATTGGCACATTGACGCTTCTTATCCCGAAAGAATGGTATGTCATAGTCCTTAAACACAAAGCTTATAAGCTCTCCATAGGATTCCTCATCCCGTATGAGAACGCCAATGTCGCGCCACTTATATCCCCTGTCCCTAACAAGGCCAATAATATCCGCAGCTGCCGCCTCAACCTCCAGCCTACAGGTTGCTGCCTCCACTAACGAAATTTCCCCGTCACCATCCACTGGCTGAATAATACGCTTGTCAAAGCACGCCTCCAAGGCCTTGAGTGCAGGATTGGTATAGCGCTTCGTCTCTGAAAAATGCTGATAATTAACGGGAATATCATATTTTGCTGCCAGCTTTTGCAGGCGATTACAGCTGATATAGGCGCGGTTAAACAGCCCGGAAGCCTCCCTATTGGCCCACTGCCCCTGGACTGTATTCATATCATCCATATTGAAGGTAACATGAATATTGGCACCATACTGGAACAATCCCTCCAGCACCTGAAGCTCCAGAGGATTAAAAAACAGGAAGCCATCCAGCCAAATATCTGCCCCAGCCACCATTTTTGACATGGGCAGTCGTTCCACCAAGATGCTCATGATATCCTTACCATCAGTATAGCTGCCTTCCATGGCCCTGTTATACTCACCATAGAGCAGCGACAGATCTGCCAGCTTATGGCCAAGTCTGCTGTCCTCCATGCTATCGCCAGCTTCAGCAAGCTGCTCAGGTGTTATGCCGTATCCCTTAAATTCATTGATAATTCCACTAAGCACATTAGCGAATCCCCGCTGCCGTGATGCCCGGCCAAACACCTTTAGTTCATTATAGTGCTTATCCAAAATACACTTCAGAAGCAGCTGGCGTCCCATATCCGTGATACCCTGCTCCAAACCGCCGCCAGTTTCCTGCAGCACCTGATAAGCAAAGCGCTTAAAGCCATACACCTGACAGCGCATATAGCCACGGCCCTGCTTTTCCATCATTGCCGACAGCTGACGCTCCACTTTATATGTCATGTGCTCCGGCAGCAGCAAAATAATAGCAGGCCCCAGTGGTCTTTCCACCAGTTCCTTCTTTATCTGCTCCAATACATACAATGTCTTGCCACTGCCGGCCCTGCCTGTAATAATCTCCAGCATTTTCTCTCCCCCTTTATCCCCAAGGGATTATCTTTAATATATATAATACATATCAAAGTAAGGCCTGTAAAATTTCCAAGTACAAAAAAAGGACCAGCGATACTGGTCCTAATTTGTAATTTTAGTTGGAAACCGTTCCTTCGTATTCAGTTGGCTCTGCCACTCTCATCATGGTACGTCCGCACTTGCATTCGTCATCAATACGAAGCACCGCATGGCCGGTACGCAAACGGAAAATCGGCATAGCTTCGTTGGCAAGGGAGGTTAGTACCAGCTCCCCTACACGATGGGGTTCATCAATGACCTTGTCACTGCCAAATTCCACAATCTCAGGATAGAAATAATCCTCCTGAATATGGAAGCCCCTATCATCCGGACAATGATACATAATCCCGGCACAACCAAATCCCGGTGAATTGTAAACCGTATTGGTCTTAACATTCATGCGGCGTTCCAAATAGGCACGCATCGGATTATGCAGCGTTTCCTCCAAGCACACAATGGAAGGAAGATAAAGATCCTGGGCATTTTCCCCATCTGCCTGTAGCTTTACAATAAACTGGGTAACCATACGGAAATCGCTGATAAGTACATCCACATGACATCTGGTCATAAGCTCCACAATATTGTCCATATTGCTGCCCATAAGCATAACCGATGCCCCTATACCCTCCAGAGCATACTGGACATCCATCAGCCGACTGTCAGAGGCCTCGCCCAAGATTCCCACCACGGTGGTATCGTTAATACCGTAGGTCACCAGTACCCTGGTCATCATTTCCATCTGACGTGCCACATCTCCACTGGTGTACATCTTAATGAAGGTCTCCGCATCTCCCTGTCTGGAAATACGCAGAACACCACTCAATGGCATGGTAAGCAAATCAAAAACGGATACTTCCTTCAGTACATTTCGCTCCGTAAATGGCAATTTTTGAATGTCCCTTAAAGACTGTATATCGTCAGGGCACACCCCAGCCTTTTCAAACTGCTGCTGATAGAAGGCACTTTTTTCGTGAGCCCATTTCACCCGCTTCTTCAGCGCCTCCAACTGAAACTTCTCCAGCTGGCCCCGTTCCATGGTCTCTATTCTTGGATTTGCAATCATTATAATCTCTCTTTCCCTGTGCCAAAAACGCAAACATCAGGTAAGTGGCTTCTGATAGAAGAATGGCTGGAAGCTGGTATAGCCCAGCTTGCGGAAGTTCAGAATAGCCTCAGTAGCACCAACAAACAAAATTCCCCCTGGCTTCAATGCCTTGAAGAAGTTAGCATAAAGCTGATCCTTTGCTTCCTCGGTGAAATAAATAACTACATTGCGGCAAAGAATAAGATCAAAGCCACTTTCAAAGTTATCCTTTAAGAGGTTATGGCGTTTGAATTCAATGCAATCCTTAATCTCCTGGGAAACCAGATACTTGTCACCATTCTGGGTGAAATACTTTCTCTTGCGCTCAGGATCCATAGCCTTCAACTCATTGTCGGTATACTCGCCCTTTTTGGCCTTGGCCAAAATTTCAATATCCAAGTCAGTGGCCAAAATGCGGTGACGCATATTTGGGGTCAAGGTCTTCATTATCATAGCCAAAGAATATGGCTCTGCACCAATGGAGCAGCCGGCACTCCAAATATTCAGCTTGCTACTGCGCTTTAAAAGATCAGGAATAACATCTGTCTCCAGCTTGGCAAACTTATCTGGTGTACGGAAAAATTCGGATACGTTGATGGTCAGATACTCAATAAATGCTGCAAAGTCATCCTTGTCCTGAACCACCTTGTCAAAATATCCGGAATAGGTGTCATAACCATTTCTCTTGGCCAGATTCATAATACGGCGCTGCATCTGTGGTGCCTTGTATAAATCCAGGTCTATCTCAGTTTTTGCCTTTAATTTTGCTTTAAATTCAGTCCAATCCTGTTCTGGTGTCATATTTATCCCTCCAAATGATTCTTCGTATTCATTATTTATATATTCCACCTGAAAATCAAAAATCCTTTATTTTTCATAATAAAGTATTTTATCCCTCCACATAATGACTAAAGCTGCCAATTACCAGCTGTGGAAATTCTCGTTTCAGCTCTGATAAGAATTTTCTGGTGCCCACAAATGGTGTTTTCTGCTCCGGCATTATATCAAGAAAAGCGTCAGGATCAATGTTAAGATTACGCACCTGTATCATCTGCACAGGCAGCTCCCTAAAGAATTCCTTCCAGGCTGCCAGCTCATCCTCCCGATCATTAAAGCCCGGGAAGTACAACATATTTAATGAAACATAAATGCCATGATCCAGCGCATAGCGTATAGATTCCTTTACATTATCCAGCTTGTAGTTACTGCGGTAATAGGCATCATAGCTTTCAGGGATGGCACTGATAATGCTGACGCGCATGGTATCCAGCCCCGCATCCACAATCTGCTTTATCCCCTCGGTGTACCCCGCATTGGTATTAATATTTATCTGTCCCTTGCTGGTCCTTTCACGAATCAGCTTAATACCCGCAGAAATATTAACTGCCGCCAGTGATGGCTCACCCTCACAGCCCTGTCCAAAGCTGATAATACCCTCAGGAGCATTTTCCAGATGATAAATTCCCAGCTCAGCAATCTGTTCAGCTGTTGGGCGGAACTTTATACGGCTCTGGGGGGACGGACAGCACTCTGCTGGCTGCAAGGATATACAGCCAAAGCAGTTGGCATTACATACAGGGGATGTGGGAATACCGCACTCCCAACGGCGGTAGAAAATATTTTCTGCCGTACAGCAATGCCATTCCAATGAACAGTTAGCCAGATGGTCAATAAGGGGATTATCTGGCAAATCTTTTTTCACTTGCTTTACCAGACGCTTCAAGTTCTTGGTATTGTAATGCTCAGGGTCCCATTTGTGATTTTCATCAGTATAAATAGCCGCCCCGTAGAGCTGGTCCTTATATACACATACCGCCGTATAGCCATATAAAGGCAGCCTGCTGGCATCCTCATCCAGCTGAAAGGCCGGCATCATGGTACGGGTATACCCTGCTGGCAAAATGGCCGACACTGCATTGCCTGTCAATGTCAGCACCTCGCCCTCCTGACTCATGCCCACCGCCTGACGGTCCGGCAGAAACATCAGGTCCGCACTTTCAGGCAGGGGAATCAAATCCTCAGGAGTAAGAAGACGCAGCTCGTCGCCCTCACGGCCCATGGCCAAAATGCCGGGAGCATCAAAGATTTCTCCGTTTTCAGCTGCATAAAGAGCGATAATGGGCTCCCTTTTATTCCTTGCCATCCTCTGCCGCCTCCTTATCTGCATCCACCGGCTTTTCCTTCCAGTTCTTCTTCTCTTTCTTCTGCTTTTTCGGATTGTATTTATTCATGGCATTATCAATGCCCTCAGTTACCATGCACTCTATGGCTGGAACAAGATATTTGATGGCCTCCTGAATTTTTGGCACATCCTCCTCCGGGAAATTTGCCAACACGTGATTTACCACAGTCCACCCTGGCAAAGGACGCCCCACGCCGATTCGCACCCTGCCAAAATTTTCATCACCCACATGGGCAATGGTGGATTTAATACCATTGTGACCACCGGCACTGCCCTTTTTACGGATGCGGATAGTACCAGCTGGAATATCCATATCATCGTGACACACAATAAGGTCCTGGGGCTCCAGCTTGTACCAGCGCATCAATGGTCCGATACACTCACCGCTGTTATTCATATATGTCTGGGGCTTTACCAAAAGCACCTTTTCCGTGCCTATTCTGGCCTCTGCCACCAATCCCTTTTCCTTTTCCTTCCAAGGCTCTGCCCCCAGGGCCTCAGCCAGGGCATCCACCATCATCCAGCCCACATTATGGCGGTTTTTGGCATATTCCACTCCTGGATTACCTAATCCAGCGATTATCTTCATGAAACAAAATCTCCTTATATGACAATCAATTTAACGCAAATACATGTAGATTATACATTATTACCGCCCTTTTGGCTAATATCCTTGACTAATAGCGTATAATTATTAATGTAATGGTTACAATTACTAGTGCTATATAAACTGTAAAGTAAATGATTATATGGAGCGTTAGACACACAGTTTTAGCGAAGTGGCGTGGCGACAGATAATCATTTAACTTTTACTATTCTGGAGGATAACATGCATCAATACCTATTTTATATAGGGGATTTCCCCGTAAGAGCCTACGGTCTTGTCCTTAGCCTCAGTATTATTTTAGCAACAGGCGTTGGCTATTTCCTCGCCAAGCAGGACGGCCGCTACTACAATCATGTGGTGGATCTGGGCATTTACTGCGGTTTAAGCGGACTCTTGGGTGCCAGGCTCTGGGACGTGTTCTTTTTTGACTGGGACTATTACAGCCACCACCTTACGGAAATACTGAACGTTTGGCAGGGAGGTATGGCCATTCAGGGTGGTGTTATTCTGGGTGTATCCGTGGGGATTCTGTACTGCCGTCGCCACAACATCGATATATTGGCCATGATGGACATAAGTGCCCCAGCCATTATCTTTGGTCAAGGTCTGGGACGCTGTGCCAATCTTTTAAACGGCGATGCCTTTGGTGCCCCTACAAGGGGAAACTTCGGTATAATTTACCCCTCCACCACCCTTGCCCATCACACCTACGGCAATCAGCCCCTGTGGCCTGCTGAAATCTGGGAGGGACAGCTGGATTTCGTTATTTTTGCCATTCTCCTGCTGTTTCGCGCCTATCCCCATATAAAGGGCCAGGCCTTTTCCCTTTATGTAATGCTATACTGTGCAGCAAGATTTTTCCTGGAATTTCTACGAGGAGATTATGCCGACCCCGTATTGTGGCTCTTTACCTCTGCCCAAATGACCAGCATTACTGGCTTTACACTTGCCCTCATCTGCTTCATAGCCCTGCAAATCAAGGGACATAAGGACAAAAAGACTGACAGTACCCCAAAAACTGAATCAAAGGTATAACACTTATTTACAATTTCTTTACTATAAAAACCATTTATTGTATAATTATGTAGATAAAATATGTTATGAAAGGGGTATCTTACTTGAGTATAATCGCCCGTCACCTTACAGTTGATATGTACAAATGCAAGACTTCCTGCTTTGAAGATGTGCAGGCCTTACAGTCAACATTAAAGACTCTGCTGATGGAAAGCAACCTTGATATTCTTTCTTCCACCGGCCAGATTATGTCAGATGACCATATTGCAATTATTTTGCTTTTTGACGAAGGGCACATTACAGTCCACGCCTTCCCGGAGCTTCAGTATGTTTCCGCAGATGCCTTTATTTGCGAGGAAAACGCCGCACCGGAGGAGGTTTTCAGCTCCATCCGCAAGCTCTTTAAGCCGGAAAAAACAAAAACCACCATCTTAAAGCGCGGAGATTTTGGCACCAACACCGACATGAAGCCAAAAACAAAAACCAAGGTGGCTCCATTGCGCCGCATTCACAATACCGGCAGCAAGGTTATCAATATGCTGAAAAGCAAGGACGACAACAAAAAGAATTAATTTGCAAGTTCACATATTTACAAAAAGCTCCTGATACCCCAGGAGTTTTTTTGTGCCCTGTTTTATGTATACATTAAAACATAAGACAAATCACTAAACAAAATTGCCTTTTGAAGGTATAATAGTGACTGTACTTTTTATTACAGGAGGTTTTTATGGAGAAACCACGTCTGGGACATATTCATTTTTTAAATGTATTGCCTATCACCTACAGTCTGACACAATGTGGCTATGGAGAAGGCATTGATATAAAGGGCGGTGTCCCATCTGTTATGAATAACGACCTGATAAACAATCGGCTGGATGCCAGCGAAGTATCCTCCATTGTTTATGCCAGAAATTTTGATAAGCTGCTTATTTTGCCGGATTTATGTGTACGGGCTGACGGACCTGTACGGAGTATTATTTTGGTATCCAAAAAGCCTATTACGGAAATCAATCAGGACAGGATTGTGCTCACTGCCCAGTCCGCCACTTCCCATGTCCTGCTGAAGATTATCCTGAACAAGTCCTATGATGCCACCCCGGAATACTGTGTGCGCCACCTTACCCCGGACAATCCGGTTCCCGATGACTGCACGGCAGCCCTACTTATTGGTGACGATGCCCTTAATGTATATCATCATAAAAACAAGGACAAGTTCTACTATTACGATATGGGTGTAGAATGGAAAAAGCTCACCGGCCGGTGCATGGTTTACGCAGTATGGGCCGTTCATAAGGACTTTGCCCAAAATAACCCGGAGGCACTTCAGCTCCTCCACGAAAGGCTCTACAAGGGTCTTCGTCATGGCTACGCCCACAAGGCTGACGCCATAAATTCCATTTTGGACTCCAAGCCCTTTACCTTCCAGCAGCTGGACGAGTATCTGGAGGTCATAAAGTGGAATCTTACGGAAGAATACCTTGACAACCTTATGATATTCTACAAATACGCCTACGAAATGGGCCTTATCCCTCGCATGCCAAAATTGAAGCTGGCTGATGTGGATCTGTAATAATTATATTTCCAAAAATAAAACCACTGTCATTACATTGATAAGTCATCATGCAGTGACAGTGGCTTTTTATTGCCTTTATTCTATGAATTTTTATCCCTTGGCTCTGGTGCCATAGAAAATGTACTTGCTGTTAAACAGCTTGAAATATTTCTTGTAAGGCAGCTTCACTTCCAAGGTTCCCATGGCATAAGGACCAATGGCGTAATTGCCGAAATAAACAACAAAATCGTCCTCTGTCATACCGAACTGGAGGGAGTCATCCTCCATCATCATCTTAACATCCTTTAATACCTCTTTTTTATCCGGCAAACTGGACTTGTGCTCAATCTGGCGTTCTGTCTCCTCCACGATAATTTCAGCCAGCCCGTCAGTTGTCTTGAAAATATCATTGAGCTTCAATTCCTTGCCGGTTTGGGAATCAAATACATGGGCCTTGTAATAGTATACAGGATGGGCACCGCCCAAATACACAAACTCTCCTCCTACACAGCTAAACACGGCAGAATCTGCCCGCAGCCCTTTGTAGGTAAGCTCGTAGCTATAGAGAGGACCACTGTTTTCCTTATACCATTCATGATTCTTGCTCTGCTCATACTGTTCAATGAGATCAGGCTCCCACTGATTCATTACGCGACGCATATAGCCCCAGTTATCTGCCGACAGCTTGTCCAGAGAGTCCTGCAATTTAAGATAATCATACACAATGGACTGATCCAGCTTAACCTCATAAGTAGAGGCCTCCATCAAAACCCTGCCATCGTGATTAATCTGGGACCGCTGTATACTTGAGCTGTAAGCTAAAGGATGGCTGAAGGGTATGCCTCCCGGTGTGGTCAAATTCCCCGATTCCTCACAAGCCATAGCCATACCAGTATAGCTGTAATCGCTGGTGATTGGTGCCACCAACCCCAGAGCCAGCACTGCACTGCCTGCCGCCAGCACCTTTTTCCACATAAAAATCCCTCCATTTCGATAAAATATAATGCCCGTTGACCACCTGCAAGGTAGCCATCTTTGCCTACATAATATACGAAACAAAGGGATTTTGCTACTTAAAATTTAATTAAAAAAAATGACTCAAAAATAGCAGGGACAAGTCTTCTATAGCACGGAGTTTACACCTAAAACTATTTTTTACCAAATAGTAAATAGCGATAAAAATTATAACTCGCTTCGCTCAAACAAATAATTTTTATCACTAATGCAGGTAGGCAAAAAATAGTTTCTTAACGATGCAAATCCTATTGCTCTAGCAGACTGCCCCTGCTCTTCTTTATACTTTTCTATAGCAGATTGCCCCTGAACTTTATTATTTATTAAATGATTTTTGTGGTCCAGCCCTCAATATTCCAGACAGAATCCACCCAATCCTCATAAAAATCCGGCTCATGGGAAACCAGCAAAATAGTGCCCTTGTATTCCTTAAGGGCCCGCTTCAGCTCTGCCTTGGCATCCACATCAAGATGATTAGTAGGCTCGTCCAGCACCAGCAAATTTACAGGCTTCTGCATTATCTTGCACAGCCGCACCTTGGCTGCCTCGCCGCCGGAAAGCACCATCATTTTGGAGGTAATATGCTCATTGGTAAGGCCACAGGCTGCCAGGGCCGCCCTTACCTCAAACTCTGTCATGCCAGGATATTCCTGCCAGATTTCCTCAATGGCGGTATTATCATTGCCCTTGGTGGATTCCTGCTCGAAATAACCAGGTGTAACGAATTCCCCCAGCTCAATACTGCCCGATATTGGCTTAATCATACCAAGAAGGGTCTTTAAGAGCGTTGTTTTACCAAGACCGTTTACACCACGAAGGGCCACCTTTTTTCCACGCTCCAGCTGTAAATCCACTGGATTTGTAAGAGGTGTGTCATAGCCCAAAATCAAGCGCTTTGCCTCAATAACAAAACGGCTTGGGGTTCTGTCCATCTGAAACTTAAAGTGAGGCTTTGGCTTTTCCGTACGCTTTTCCAGCACCTCCATCTTGTCCAGCTTCTTCTGACGGGAATTGGCCATGCCACGGGTTGCAACTCTGGCCTTGTTTCTTTGAATAAAATCCTTTTCACGGGCAATTTCAGCCTGCTGACGCTCGTAGGCCGCATCCTCCTGACGACGCTTAATGGCATACATCTCCTGGAACTTCTCATAGCTGCCGGTGTAGCGGGTAAGGGTAGCATTTTCCACATGATAGATTACATTTGTAACCGCGTTCAGGAACGGCACATCATGAGATACCAAAATAAAGGCATTTTCATAGCCCTGCAGATAGGTTTTCAGCCATTCGATATGCTCCACATCCAGATAGTTGGTAGGCTCGTCCAAAATAAGAATATCCGGACTCTGGAGCAGCAGCTTGGTAAGAAGCACCTTGGTGCGCTGACCACCGGAAAGCTCATCCACCATACGGTCAAGGCCAATATCACGAAGGCCCAGTCCCCCAGCCACCTCCTCAATCTTGCTGTCAAGGGTATAGAAGCTATGGGCATCAAGGATTTCCTGAATCTCCCCTGCATCATTTAAGAGTTTCTCCATTTCCTCCGGGGAGGCCTCTCCCATTTTGTCATAGCAGGACTGCATCTCTGCCTCCAGCTTGTACATTTCATCAAAGGCCGTTTTTAAAACATCACGAATGGTCATGCCCGCCTTCAATACCGCATGCTGATCAAGATAACCAGAGGTCACCCTCTTGGCCCATTCCACCTTACCCTCATCAGGAGTCATCTGCCCCGTAATAATTGACAGAAAGGTTGACTTGCCTTCGCCATTGGCACCAACCAAAGCAACGTGCTCCCCCTTCAGCAGGCGAAAGCTCACATCCTCAAATATAGTTCTTGCCCCAAAGCCATGGGACATTCTTTCCACATTAACAATACTCAAATTCTTGTCTCCTTAATAATTGCATTATTGCAAATCCATCTTTTACAAAAACTCAGGCTCTATCATACCAAAAAATCCATATTTTCGCTATAAAAATCAGCTATTGTGCTCCTCTTTTCCACCCCATGAAAATCTTCTGCGAAGCCCCTCAAGCCAGGTACTGGCCGGATGATTTTCAAAGAACATGAAAATTATAGGAATAATCAGCAGGGTGAAAATGGTGGAAGACAGCAGTCCCCCAATGATAACCCAGGCCATACTTACTCTGGTCTCCGCCCCTTCGGACATAGCAAGAGCTGTAGGCATCATGCCCACCACCATGGTAATTGTGGTCATCATAATAGGCTTTAAGCGGACCTTCCCCGCCTCCACAATGGCATCATAGGCACTGTAGCCACGACTTTGCAATGTCATGGTGTAATCCAATAAAAGGGTACCATTTTTTGCCACCACGCCGTCCATAACCAATATACCTATCATGGAATAAAGATTCAGGGTGTTGTTGGTCACCAGCAAAAAGAGGATGGCACCAATTATTCCTAAGGGCAGGGAAAACATTCTGATAAAAGGCGTAATAAGTGATTCATAAAGCACAGCCAGCAGCATATAAATAAGAACCATGGCCATAATAAGAGCCATAAAAAGCTGCTGGAAGGAATCATCCATTTTATCCGACTGGCCAGTAAATCTATAGGATACTCCCTCGCCTAGGTCCACATCCTTCAGTACCTTTCTCACGTCCTGAAGCACATCATTTAACGGGCGTGCTCCTGCATTTGCAAAAATGGTAATGGAACGCTGCTTATTTACACGGCGTATCCTCACCGGGCCTGTGGCATACTTCATATCAGATACATCACCAATAAACATGGTTTGCCCGTTCACATCAATGGGAATGGATGCCACGTCCGAGGCCTTGAAGCCATCGGCTCCCTTAAAGCGCACGTTAATATCCGTATCCTGATTATTGTTAAGGGGATCATTGCTGATATTTCCTGCCTTCCTGCCGGAAATAGCTGAGGAAATGGCTTCATCCACATCCCCCACGGAAACTCCCATAGCCCGAATTTTATCACGGTCCATGGTAAGCCGCAGCTCCGGAGATCCCTCCACATAAGAGGAGGCCACGTCTGTAATGCCCTGTACCTTGGTATTCAGCACATCCTTTACCTTGTTTGCAGCTGCCACCAGCTTTTCATTGTCCATACTGCGAAGCTCAATACGCACTGCACCGCCGCCCCTAAGTCCGCCGCCGGATACTCCGGCCACGGAGGTCTGGGTCTCGGCCACACGAATAGTTGCATCATCAATGCCCATGCTGAAGGCACGCATTTCATCTGCAACCTCCCAAACACTGCGGCTGCGATCTCCCCGGTCCTTCAGCTCCACCCTTATACGTCCTTCATTGGAGCTGCTGCCTCCGGCATTGCCCAGATAATGCTTCACTTCGGGAATGGTATCCAGCTTTTCCTCTATACGGGTAATAACCTTGTGGGTTTCATCTGCTGTGTAGCTTACCGGCATTTCCACAAACATCTGGAAGCTGCCCTCATCTGTTCGGGGCATATATTCTGCCCCCACAGCCCCCAATGGTATAAGAGCTACTGAACCAATGAACAGTGCCAAAGCCCCTAAAAGCAGCTTTTTCTGATTGGCAAAGCTCTTTTTCAAAAGCTCCTCATATTTGGTAACAGCCCTTTCCTCCAGTCTGTCCATAAAATCCCACAGCTTTTTCCTGGAAGGATGATAGCCCTTACGATAGAATTTTGAAGCCAGCATTGGTGTAAGGGTAAAGGACACAAATAGAGAAAACATGCCTGCAAATACGATGGTAAGACCAAACTGGCGGAAGAATTGCCCCGTCATTCCTGACATAAAGGCGATAGGCAAAAAGGTCACCGCATCGCATAGGGTGATAGCCACTGCTGCCATACCGATTTCCATTCGGCCATTTTCTGCTGCCTCATCCGGAGCCTCCCCCATTTTCAGATGGCGAATAATATTTTCCAGTACCACCACGGAATCATCCACCAAAATACCAATACACAACGTCATGCCCATAAGGGACATCATGTTAAAGGTAAATCCCGCAGAATACATTACGAAAAATGTAGCTATCAAGGAGGTTGGAATAGCCACCATAACTGCCGCCATGGAGCGCCAGCCCCGCAAAAACAGAAACAGAACCAAGCCAGTGGTAATAAGGCCCTCAATAAGAGTGCCCAAGGTATTGTTTAGGGAATTTCGCACATAATCCGCATCATTGCTGGTAACAGTAAACTGATAATCAGGATTTTCCCGACGGATATTTTCCAGCTTTCTTTCGATGTTATCTGCTGTTTCCACCACATTGGCATCGCTATTTTTGTAGATAAGCATCATTACCGAGGATTCGCCGTTAAATTCTCCATAGCGGTTCACCCTGGCATTCTGATGGCGCACTGAGGCCACTGCAGTAAGAGGAATCTGGGCCTTGCTGGAATTCTGCACAAATATCTTTTCAATATCCGAGACCTTCTCATATTGAGCCACAGCTCTTACGTCGGACTTATACTTATCCGTGTAAATGGTACCTGATGGCAGCAGCTTGTTTTCCTTCTTGATGGCCGTCACAATATCATTGAGGTTCAGCTTGTAGGCCGCCATCTTGTCCTTATCCACCTCGACGGCCACTTCCTTGTCCAGGCCACCGAAAACCTCTATTTCAGATACGCCACCTGCCTGCTGCAGTTCATCGGCAAATACCTTGTCCACCTTGGAATACATGTCCGACATGGAATGCTCAGAGGTAACTGCCACCTCCACAATAGGCTCATCGTTGTCGTCACGCTTTATAACCACTGGCTCATCTGCTTCATCCGGCAGATTGTACCTTATGGCCTCCACCTTCTTGGTAGCATCAATGGCCGCGCTGTCCGCATCCGCATCAAATTCCAGCTCCACAGTTACCCTTGCCCGTTCATACTGGGCAGTGGACTGGATATTTTTTACATTTGAAAGGGAAGACAGAGCCTCCTCCACTGGCTTAACCACCTGCTGCTCCACGGACTCAGCACTGGCCCCGGGATATTTCACCATTACAGTGATATAAGGTGTATTTACCGCCGGCAGAAGCTCCACCCCGATACGGATAAAGCTAAACAAGCCCAGCACAACAAAGAGGCATACAATCATTGATATGCCCACAGGACGCTTAATGGAAAATCTTGTAATATTCATCAATTTCCATCACCTGCTTCATCCGGTGATTCCAAGGTCACCCTGCCCCCGTTCTTGAGACGATCAATAGAGGAAACAGCCACTATCTCCCCTTCATTAATTCCAGTAAGGATTTCCACCTCATCATCGTTTATAAGGCCAATGGTGATTTCCCGCTCCTCCACTGTCTCCGTATCCGGATTATACACAAATACCGTGGTTTTGCCGTTCTTGGATAAGAGAGCATCCTTTGGGGCAAATAGGGTATCCCGACGCTGCAAAATATCCAGAGAGGTTCTGGCAAATAAGCCCGCCTTAATATTTACCTTAGCCACATCAAGGGAAATACGAACTGAATAGGACTTTGACTCATCGCTCATGGCAGGACTTACATATACAACCTTGCCATTATATGTGGCACCCATAGCATCAATAGTGACGTTCACAGGCATTCCCGTTGTAAGGAGAGCCGCATCATTTTCCGACAGGTTACAGTCCACATAAAGATGACTGTTATCTACCAATGTAAGCACCTTGCTTCCAGCAGTAAGGTAGCTGCCCACCTCTACATTTCGATACCCAATAACACCGCTTCTGGGAGCTCTTATGAACATATCCTCCCGCTGCTTTCTCAGGGCATCCACGTTGTAAGCGTTCTTACGGGCATTATACAGCTTTGAGCGAACACTGGCTGGTGAGCTGCCGTTATTCTGATCCATAAGGGCATCGTATTCCGCCTTGGAGGTTACATAGGTATTTTTAGCAGTTTCCAGTCGTTCCAGAGATATGGCACCAATAGTATAAAGGTATTGCTGCCGTTCATAACGACTTTTTTCTATTTCGTAGGCCGCACCGGCTCTGGCCAAATTGGCATTATAGGAGGCCTCCTCCGTTTCGGTATCAGCCAAGGCAGCCTCTGTAGCTGCCTCCCCCTGCATAATGGCAATATCCAGATCCCCGGTGTCCTGGGCCAAAAGAATATCCCCTTCTGTCACTTGATCCCCTAGCTGAACATTCACAGACTTTACATGACCATTGTATTTTGGAGCCAACACAATGGTGGCGTCAGCGGTGGTATGACCAGACAGCACAATATGACGCTTCATATCAGCCCGCTTTACCTGATAAGTGGCAATTTTAGGCAGGGCCAGCTCAGGCTTTTTATTGTTATTTCTGCCTTTCACAAACAAAAAATATCCCAATATAAAAACCAGCAGCAAACACACAGCCCCTGCCACCCGAAACTTTTTATCCTTCTTTAATTTTGACCAATCGTGGCGCATTACTTACCTCCACACCAACAATATATTTAAAATTTTAATTTTTCAGAGAAATTTTAGTATATCTGCGATATAATATACTTACATATTACATTTTAGTCTACAAATGTTTTTTTGACTATTATTTTATTTTTGAAAGGTGGTTTTTATTAATGTTTTCAGTTGAATTTAAGCCAGGCATTTATTGGGTTGGCTCCATGGACTATTCCATGCGCAGCTTCCACGGCTACAGCACTGACCGTGGTTCTACCTATAACGCCTATCTCATTATTGATGACAAAATTACCCTTATTGATACCGTAAAGGCACCATTCTGCATGGAAATGTTTGGCCGCCTCAGAACTATTATTGACCCGGCCAAGATTGATTATATCGTGTCTAATCACGTGGAGCCGGACCATTCCGGTGGTATTCCGTTTATGATGCAGCATTGCCCTAATGCCAAGATTGTCACCAGCGACCCTAACGGTCTGAAGGGACTGACTGGCCGCTATGGTGAGCGTGATTATATTGCTGTAAAGGCCGGTGATACCCTGTCCTTGGGCAAGCGTACCCTCACCTTCGTACCAACACCAATGCTCCACTGGCCAGATAGTATGGTTACCTACTGCCCTGAGGAGGAGCTTTTATTCGCCAATGACGCCTTTGGTCAGCATTTGGCCACTACTGCCCGTTTTGAGGATGAAACCGACTTACATGAGGTTATGCATCAGGCCAAGAAATATTATGCCAACATTCTCATGCCATTTGGTATGCAGGCCACCAAGGCCATTGCAGCACTTGAAGGCCTTAAAATCAGCATGATTGCCACTGGTCACGGTGTATCCTGGAGAAAGCATATCCCTGAAATCATTCAGGCCTACAAGGACTGGAGCACCTTTAAGAAAACTGACAAGGCCGTTGTAGTCTTTGATACTATGTGGCACACCACAGAAATCATGGCCAAGAATGTGGCTGATGCCTTTAACAAGGCCGGTATCGAGCCAAAGCTCTTTGACCTCCGCTGTGATCATATTTCTGATGTTATGACGGAGCTTTTGGATGCTAAATACATCGCTGTAGGCTCCCCTACCATCAACAACCAGATGATGCCATCCGTAGCCGCCTTCTTCTGCTACATGAAGGGCCTGGCACCAAAGGGCCTTAAGGGCTTCGCCTTCGGCTCCTACGGCTGGGGTGGCCAGAGCATACCACAGGTAGAAGAAGCTCTGAAGGACTGCAAGGTTGAGATTGTCCTTGACCAGCAGAAGATTCAAAACACTCCTAATCCAGCCTTCTTAAAGGGCCTGCAGGAAAATGTAGTTAATTTGGTGGAAAAAGAAAAATAAGAAACTCGATTATAATATTAACCAAAACACCTCCCCTGTATACATAATAGGTGTATACAAGGGAGGTGTTTTGTATGCTTACTGCAAAGGTTTGTGAAATAATAGTTTACATCTTATCTTTCTATTGGTACCACTCGCAAGGTTTTTCCCAAAGGTGCCAATACTTTTAACACTGTAGATAGTGTAGAATTTGCACTCCCCCGTTCCATTCGGGCAATAACCGGTTGCTTCACACCGCTCAATTTCTCCAGGTGCTTCTGAGTAATTCCTTTCTCATTACGAGCTGCTATAATTTCGGAGATAAGTGCAACCCTCAAATCACTTTCAGAAATTTCTTCAGAAGTGAAATATTGTTTCTCCAAAGCTTCCCATTCATCAACATATTTCTCATCAGTACCATGCCGTTTCCCATAATCAACCAGCTTAGTTTTCGCATCATTCACCGCGTCTTTATATTGCTTATTCATTACGACCAATCCTCCCGACGTAGTTTTTCAACATATTTCTTGCTCTCTCTATTTCTCGTTTTGGTGTCTTTTGCGACTTCTTAACAAAATGATTCAGTATCAGAAAAGTTTGCCCTGTCCACAAGGCAAACATGAATCTGTCATCTAGTGGGCGCAACTCCCATATATCTCCGTCAACATGCTTCACAAAGGGTTTTCCTGCTCTAGTTCCATTAGCACGCAATACTTTCATATAATCATTTATCTTATTTGCTTTTATACGATTATGTTTATCCTGCTTAGAAATAATAGAGCGAATATACTCTCTTGTTTCTGATATACCGTTCTCATCCTCATAAAAACGTATGTTATACAATGTGTATACTCCCTTCTTATAAAATTATAACTTATAAGTTATAACGCGTCAATATTCTGTACTTCCACCTTGTTACTGATAACTTATATAAATATTATTAATTTATTATATATATTTATATTATTATTTTAATATAACATTGTCAATCTATTAATGTTTTTATATGGATATACTTCTACCCTAGCTTTCTTAAAGAGCTTGCAGAAAAATGTTGTCAATCTGGTAAATGGACAAAAGTAAAATAGCAACCCTTAAAATCTGATAAAGCTACATAATACGCTCAAAAGGACTGTCTCTGGTGAATAATAATATGCTCCCTTCTAAGTAGACAAGAGATATAATAAAAATCTTGAACTACTTGGGAGGGAGCATTTTTACGTCCAAATATAAGATTGATAATCGATAAAACAAATTAACCCCCTATTAATATGGTTACTATACTAAAATTGATATATAATAAAATGACAGCCTTCATCATAAGTTGTCCAGACCCATGACGAAGGCTGTCGGCTATGGTTGTATCTAACATCATGTCCTCAGTAGATAGATAAATGAAGTTGAGGCCATGGTATTAGTAAAATCATGCTTTAATTACCTATTCAATTACTGTAACAGACTCAGAATATTGGAGCTGCTCTGGTTAGCCTGAGACAGCATAGCCTGGGCTGCCTGAGACAAAACATTGTTCTTGGTAAACTCAGTCATTTCCTTGGCCATGTTTGCGTCTCTGATGGTAGACTCGGAAGTAGTCACATTTTCAGAAGCAGTGGTCAGGTTGTTGGAAGTGTACTCCAGACGGGACTCAACAGCACCGATGGTCGTCTGCTGATCAAGAGCCTTCTGAATAGCATTATCAAGTACATTGATAGCTGCATTAGCCTTTTCACGGGTAGAAATGTTCAGCTTAGTGCCATCTGCTCCCTGAAGTCCGAGAGCCTCAGCCCGCATATCGGTAAGACCAACAGTGATAGCCTGATTTGCTTTGGCACCAACCTGCAGATTGATGGCATTGTCATCAGACTTGTTCTGGGCACGAACGGTTTCCTCAAAAGCGTCCAGTGATGCTTCAGCGGATTTCTTCAAATTGCCCTGCGCATCAGCAATGCGGATATTAAGGCCGGAAATCTGTCCAGCTATACCAGATGCGTTGGCAGTAACAGTTATAGCGTTTTCACCACTAGCGGTGGTAACGACATGACCAGCACCATTGATACCAACATTAGCACCAGTCATCAGCTGAGGACCGTTGAACTTAGAAACAACTTCCTCCTGAGCTGATTTTAGGGCATCTTTAATGGTCCGATTAGTACCATCAGCATTCTTGGAGCCTGAGGCTGTATCATTTGCCAAGGCTGTTTTTGCAGTGGCTACAGCACCAATAGCACTCTTGTAAGAAGCTATATCCGTGTTAGACAGCAAAGCTGCATCACCGTCGGCTCCACCCTTAAATACTGCTATTGCATTCGTTGCTCCAGCGTCTTTACCCAAAGCTTCAACACTGTCCAATGCTGCAGAGAAAGCCTTTTTCATAGCCTCTCTCAGATCGGCGGTGGTGCTGGCCGCTGCATGATCAGTTGACTTAGTGGCGTCAACAGTACCATCATCCTTGAGAACAACATCTTTATAAGCCAATTTTGCATTAGTAGTGGCATCATCAATCTTAGCAGACATGACAGTCTCTAATGCACCATGCAATGCCTTTACAGAATCCTGAGCACTGCTTACAGCCTGATTTTTAGTCAATGCTTCCAGCTGATCACTTGCTTTGACGTAATCTGCATTGGCATTTACCTGCTGCTCCTGAGCAACATCCAAATCCTTGACAGATTCTCTATAAGCAGCTACTGCTTCCTTTAATCCATCATTTGTTGGGTCCGCATAAGCGGCCTGCAATTTTTCTTCCATGTTAGCAGTATTCAAGGAAGCTGCTGAACCATCCCAGGAAATGCCAGCTTTTTCTAACGCAGCACCGAGAGTACCTGCAGTGCCACTGTTGGTGGTTGCTCCAGAAGTATACGTACCCACGGCTGCAGTTGCCTTATCGACAGCCTTCTGAGCTTCTCTTACTGCCTTGTGGAGAGCACCTTCTTCGTCGCCATAGTCATTAGCATCAGCAAGGGTAACAGTTCCACCATCGGCAGTTACTGTAGTAATCGACGCACCCGCTGCGTCCTTAATATCCACGCCGCCTGTAGCTAATTGATTCTTCAAGTAATCAATAGCCTTGTTCTCGGCGGCCGAGGTGGAAGCATTAGTTACACCACTGGCCTTCTGAACAGCTTCGTTGGAAGAAGTAGCAAAAATCTGACTATCCTTGTCAATATTTTCTGCTTCGTTGAAGATGTCCTGCAAGGTCTTGTCACCCACCTGGAAGGTAGCAGAGTAGGTCTTACCCGCCTGAACATAAGATACCGTAATCTGGTCAGTTTCAGTAAGTTCCAGAGAGTCTCCATTGCGGGCCTTCAATGCGGTTAGCTTTGTATCGGCAGTGGTGCTCTTGTCCAAATTCTGATTGGTCAATGCAGTAAAGGTGGCCTCGCCCTTGTTATTCTTGGAACCATCCAACAGGTACTTGCCGTTAAAGGTTACATTGGCATTATCATTAATCTGGTCAATTGACTGATCCAATTCCTTCTGAATGGTAAGGCGGTCATTGTCAGTGTTTGAATCATTTGCTGCGCTGATCGCTTTTTCCTTTAAGGTCTTGAGGATTTCCACAGTGGAGCTTACAGCACCCTCAGCAGTCCTCATCATGGAGCTGCCGTTCTGGGTATTGGCATTTGCCTGATCCAGAGAACGAATCTGAACTCTCATGCGCTCGGAAATTGCATAACCAGAAGCATCATCAGCAGCGCTGTTGATTTTCATGCCGGAAGAAACCTTCTGAAGGCTCTTGGCTAAAGCCGACTGGTTCTTGTTCAGTACATTCAGGGTGTTCAGAGCATTTACATTGTTTTTTACTACCATAGACATAATATATTCCTCCTTGAAATTTACATTTATCCGGCTTCCCTGCCGAATGTTTATATTTTGCTATTTTAGCAAATTTTATAACAGACCTATCCCAAATATAAAGCAGCGTGCTGTATCAACATTTGATAAACGGAAGTGCCTATTTATATTGCTTCCCCAGTGTTTTTATATTAGCTGTACTGTTTTTCCTTCGGGATATGTTTATTATAAATTGCTGTTCTAGCAACCTCTATTGTCATTATAGATTGCTATTTTAGCAAAGTCAAGAGTTTTTTTACATTTTAGCAAAAAATTATTTTTCATCTTTGTAAGGAGGTTTTGAGTATGAAAAATAATCACATATCCATAGGCGACCAAATAGTTGAGCTAAGACAAACATACAAAATACAGCAAGGAGAGCTGGCAAAGGCCATTGACATGCATCAAAGCGTTCTGAACCGTATAGAAAGAGGATTGCGGTCGGCCAGAGATGAAGAGATACGGGACATCGCCATTTATTTTGACATTTCGGCAGATACGCTGCTGTCTATCCCTCATCAGGAGCATACAGCTGCGCTGGAGCTATCCAGTGATGAAATAGCCCTTTTACAAAAATTCCGTGAGCTGGACGACAGGGGCCGTGATGCGGTGCTTAGCACTGTCACCAGAGAATACCGCTATGTAAAGTGAACATTTAACAAAAAAAGAGTTGTGAGTGGACCCCGCAGGGTTCCAACTCACAACTCCTTATTTTATTGCTTTCTTTTACTTATTCAGCAGCTGCTTCTGCTTCAGCCTCTGCCTCTACAGCCTGCTCCGGTTCATTTTCATAAACCACCTTGATGTTACGATAGCAGCCCATACCAGTACCAGCCGGAATCAGCTTACCAATGATAACATTTTCCTTCAGACCAAGAAGTGGATCAACCTTACCCTTGATAGCAGCATCAGTCAGGACACGAGTAGTCTCCTGGAAGGATGCGGCAGACAAGAATGAATCAGTTGCCAGTGCAGCCTTGGTGATACCAAGGAGAATTGGCTTAGCAACAGCTGGCTCCTTACCCTCAGCAATAGCCTTGGTATTGGCAGCCTCAAAGCTGTTGATGTCAACATATTCACCTGGCAGGAAGTCGGTGCCACCATAAGCCTCGATACGAACCTTGTGGAGCATCTGACGAACCATAACCTCAATATGCTTATCGTTGATACCAACACCCTGCTGCTTGTAAACCTTCTGTACCTCATATACGAGGTAGTTCTGGGTTTCCTTCAGCCCACAGACACGGAGAATATCATGTGGGTTAATGGAACCCTCAGTGAGCTTGTCACCAGGCATGATATGGTCACCATCTCTGGTAGCAAGACGGGAGTTAAATGGCAGAACGTATTCCTTGGCCTTCTCCTTGCCTTCCTTAGGAGTGATGGTAACGGTGAAGATTTTATCCTTCTCGGTAACGGTAACGTCACCCTCGATTTCAGCGATGATGGCATTATGCTTAGGCTTACGTGCCTCGAACAATTCCTCGACACGTGGCAGACCCTGGGTAATATCGTCGCCGCCTGCGACACCACCGGAGTGGAATGTACGCATTGTCAGCTGTGTACCAGGCTCACCGATGGACTGAGCTGCGATAATACCAACAGCCTCACCCACATTAACCTTGGTTGCATTAGCCAGATCACGGCCATAGCACTTGATGCAGACACCATACTGAGACTTACAGGTCAGTACGCTGCGGATGGATACCTTGTTACGAACCTTAACGATTTCATCAGCCAGCTTCTCATCAATATCGTCATTAATGGAAGCAACCTTTTCGCCAGTCTCAGGATTAATAATATCCTCAGCCAGTACACGGCCAACGATACGATCCTTGAGTGGCTCAATAACGCCGCTGCCCTCAACAATAGCTTCAACCTCAATACCACGGATGTTATTGTTGCGGACCTTAACTTCCTTGGCATCGCTAGAAAGAACAGCCTCAATGTACTCCTCAGTGAGAGGTACACCAGCAGGAACGATTTCAACGCCCTGGCTATCAACAACAGCTGCTGTTGTATCCTTGCCCATCATCTCTGCTACCATTGCGGACTTGATGGACTTTCTGATATTTTCATCAGGAGCACCGAGCTTAACAGTGTCAGTAGCTGCGGCATTGGTAATAGCAGCATCGCTGTTGGAAGAAGAACCGCGGAGGGTAATCTCTGCCACACCGGCCTCACCAATGGTCTTAAGGATTTCCTCATCAAGAGTTACACCCTTTTCAACAATAACCTCGGCAGTCTCTGGGCTGATAACATCAGAAGCCAGAATACGACCCACCAGAGTTTCCTTCAGCTGCTCAACTGCTGCAGCAGCAGACTCTGCCAGCTTAGCACGCTCGCGAATCAGGTTAATACCTACAACGTCGCAGTCTTCCTCACGAACGATAACGTCCTGAGCAACATCAACCAGACGACGGGTAAGATAACCGGAGTCAGCGGTTCTAAGTGCAGTATCCGCCAAACCCTTTCTGGCACCATGGGAAGAAATGAAGTAATCGGATACGGACAGGCCCTCACGGAAGTTAGCGGTAATTGGAATTTCGATGGTCTTACCGGATGGATCAGCCATCAGACCACGCATACCAGCCAGCTGACGCATCTGGGACTTGTTACCGCGGGCACCGGAGTCAGCCATCATGTAAATTGGGTTAAATGGCTCGTTATCTGCATAGTTGTCATACATTGCATCGGCAACCAGGTTAGTGGCATCGTCCCAAACCTTGCAGACCTTCTTGTAACGCTCCTCATCACTGATGAGACCACGCTCAAACTGGCGCTGGGTCTTCTTAACCTTAGCCTCTGCCTCATCCAACAGAGCCTGCTTCTTCTCTGGAACCTTGATATCAGAGATAGCAACGGTCATACCAGCGATACAAGCATAGTGGTAACCCAAATTCTTAACATTATCAATAACAACTGCTGTTTCGCTGGCACCAAGAGTCTTGAAGCAGATGTCAACCAGCTTGCCCAGCTGTTTCTTGTTCATGAGCATACCAAGAGACCATTCACCGGTCTTCTTGTCCTGGCTGAACTGACGAACAGCCTTTGGCAGTGTCTCATTAAAAATCATACGGCCCAGAGAAGTCCGAACCAGACCATAATCCTTAACTACATTGCCATCCTCATCAACATCCTTCATGCGGACCTTAATCTCAGCCTGAATATCCAGCTCCTGATGCTGATAAGCAAGCAGTGCCTCGTTGATACCAGTGAAGATTTTGCCCTCACCTACGATAGGTCTGCCCTGGCTGGAATTTCTTACAGCAGTCAGATAGTAGGAACCAAGAACCATATCCTGGGAAGGAACGATGATAGGGCCACCATCCTTAGGAGCAAGGATGTGGTTAGCTGCCAGCATCAGCACACGGGCCTCGGCCTGCGCCTCAGCGGACAGTGGAAGATGGATAGCCATCTGGTCACCATCGAAGTCGGCGTTGTATGCAGTACATGCCAATGGATGCAGCTTCAGTGCACGACCCTCAGTAAGGACTGGCTCGAAGGCCTGAATACCAAGACGATGCAGTGTAGGTGCACGGTTCAGAAGAACTGGATGCTCCTTGATTACGCCTTCCAGTACATCCCAAACCTCATCCTTGGCACGCTCTACCATGCGCTTTGCGGACTTGATGTTATGGGCAATACCATCGGAAACCAGACGCTTCATAACGAATGGCTTAAAGAGCTCCAGAGCCATCTCCTTAGGAAGACCGCACTGATGGAGCTTCAGCTCAGGACCTACTACAATAACGGAACGACCAGAGTAGTCTACGCGCTTACCGAGGAGGTTCTGACGGAAACGACCCTGCTTACCCTTAAGCATATCGGACAAGGACTTCAGAGGGCGGTTACCAGGACCGGTAACTGGACGGCCACGACGACCATTATCAATAAGGGCGTCAACAGCCTCCTGAAGCATACGCTTCTCGTTACGGACAATAATATCTGGTGCATGAAGCTCCAAAAGGCGCTTCAAGCGGTTATTTCTGTTAATTACACGACGATACAGGTCATTGAGATCGGAGGTTGCAAAACGACCGCCATCCAGCTGTACCATTGGACGCAGCTCTGGTGGAATAACTGGAACCACATCCATAATCATCCAAGAAGGCTTGTTGCCGGACTTACGGAATGCCTCAACAACCTCCAGACGACGAATTGCCTTGAGGCGGCGCTGCTGGCTGGTTACAGTCTTCAGCTCATTGGTCAGCTCCTGATGCAAAAGATCAAGACGGCTGATAATGCCCTCCTCTGGCTTCTGCTGATCCTCAGGGAGATCTGCTTCCATTTCAACCAGCAGCTCCTTGATGGCCTCAGCACCCATACCTACCTTGAAAGCGGCAGAGGAATACTTGCTGCGATACTCGCTGTACTCCTTCTCGCTGAGAAGCTGCTTCTTGCTGAGCTCAGTAGTACCTGGGTCAATTACAATATAAGAGGCAAAATATAAAACCTTTTCCAGGGCTCTTGGAGCAATATCCAAAACAAGGCCCAGACGGCTTGGAATACCCTTAAAGTACCAGATGTGAGATACAGGGGCAGCCAATTCAATGTGACCCATTCTCTCACGACGAACCTTGGCACGGGTTACTTCAACACCGCAACGCTCGCAGATAGTACCCTTATGGCGAATTCTCTTATACTTACCGCAATGACATTCCCAATCGCGGGTTGGTCCAAAGATACGCTCACAGAACAGGCCGGAGGTCTCTGGCTTTAAAGTACGATAGTTAATAGTTTCTGGCTTGGTAACCTCACCGTAAGACCACTCTCTGATCTTATCAGGAGACGCCAGACCTATACGCATTGAATCAAAGTTATTTACATCCAACAAGGGCGTGTCACTCCCTTCCATTATTCATTGTCAAAATTATCGGCATTAACGTCAACGATTAAGTCAGTATCAGAATAGTCATCCGCTGCTTCAGCATCATCCTCCGTATACTCATCGGAAGGTGCTGCCACATTGCCGGAATCATCTACACCATTTACATCAACATCCAGCTCGTTGGCTGCATCTCTGATGTCTTCCTCATCGTCCTGAACCATAATCTCGTTGGCATTCTCATCCTGAACCTTAATATCCAGACCGATACTCTGGAGCTCCTTGATGAGAACCTTGAAGGACTCTGGTACGCCTGGCTCAGGGATATTCTCACCCTTAACAATGGACTCATAGGTCTTAACACGACCCACAACATCATCGGACTTAACAGTCAGAATCTCCTGCAGGGTGTAAGCAGCACCATAAGCCTCCAGTGCCCAAACCTCCATCTCACCGAAACGCTGACCACCGAACTGTGCCTTACCACCCAGAGGCTGCTGGGTAACTAAGGAGTAAGGACCAACGGAACGGGCATGAATCTTATCATCAACCAGATGATGCAGCTTCAGCATGTATACGCAACCAACAGTAACCTTATTTTTGAAAGGCTCACCAGTACGGCCATCGTAAAGAACAGTCTTGGCATCCTCATCCATGCCGGAAGCACGAATAGTATCGAATACATCCTTCTCACGGGCACCATCGAATACTGGAGTTGCAATATGAACGCCAGCCTTGTCAGACTTAGGCATGCCATACTTGTCAAAATCATAACCAATAGCACGGAGACGCTTCTCAACTGTAGGGTCACCGTTCTTAATCTGAGTACCGATATTTCTAACAGCCATACCCAAATGAGTTTCCAGAATCTGACCAATGTTCATACGGGAAGGTACGCCCAATGGGTTCAGAACTACATCTACTGGAGTACCATCTGGAAGGAATGGCATATCCTCCTCACGCATGATACGGGAAACGACACCCTTGTTACCATGACGACCGGACATCTTATCACCTACAGAAATCTTACGCTTCTGGGCAATGTATACGCGAACCATATTGTTTACGCCAGGGTTCAGCTCATCATTGTTCTCACGGCTGTACACCTTTACGTCAACAATCTTACCAGCCTCACCATGAGGAACTCTCAAGGAAGTATCGCGAACCTCACGGGCCTTCTCACCAAAGATAGCACGAAGGAGGCGCTCCTCGGCAGACAGCTCAGTTTCTCCCTTTGGAGTTACCTTACCTACCAGAATATCGCCGGTTCTAACCTCTGCACCAATGCGGATAATACCGTTTTCGTCCAAATCCTTCAGATTTTCCTCGGAAACATTTGGAATATCACGGGTAATTTCCTCAGGTCCCAGCTTGGTATCACGAGCCTCGCAGTCATATTCCTCAATATGAATGGAGGTATAAATATCTCTCTTAACGAGGTTTTCACTAAGAAGAATAGCATCCTCGTAGTTGTAACCTTCCCATGGCATATATGCAACGATAATGTTGTAGCCCAATGCCAGCTCACCATGGTCAGTAGCAGGACCATCAGCTATAGGCTGCTTCGCCTCTACCACATCACCCTTAAATACGATAGGGAGCTGGTTAATGCAGGTGCCCTGGTTGGAACGCATAAACTTCTGGAGCTTGTACTCATCGAAATCGCCGTCCTCAGTGCGGATAACAATCTTGTCTGCACTTACGGAATCAACCACACCGGCATGCTTAGCCAAAATCATAACACCGGAGTCGCACGCAGCCTTGTACTCCATACCAGTACCAACCAGTGGAGCCTGGGTACGGAGAAGCGGAACTGCCTGACGCTGCATGTTGGCACCCATCAGTGCGCGGTTAGCATCATCGTTTTCCAGGAATGGAATCATGGCAGTTGCAATGGAAACCACCTGCTTAGGTGATACGTCCATGTAGTCAACCTTTTCACGGCGAACCTCAGTGGTCTCCTCGTGAACACGGGCTACTACACGCTCATTTACGAACCAGTCATTTTCATCCAATGGTTCGTTGGCCTGAGCAATAACCAAAGTATCCTCAGCGTCAGCAGTGATGTACTTAACATCATTGGTAACGCGCTTGTTTTCCTTGTCAATACGGCGATATGGGGTCTCCATAAAACCATACTTGTTGATACGGGCGTAATTGGACAGAGAACCAATCAGACCGATGTTTGGACCTTCTGGGGTCTCAATAGGACACATACGACCGTAATGGGAGTTATGTACGTCTCGAACCTCGAAACCGGCACGCTCTCTGGACAAACCACCAGGGCCAAGGGCAGACAGACGACGCTTGTGAGTAAGCTCTGCCAATGGGTTATGCTGATCCATGAACTGAGACAGCTGGGAGGAACCGAAGAATTCCTTAATTGCTGCCACAACTGGGCGAATATTAATGAGGTTCTGTACTGCAGAAATGTCCTCCTGAGTAGACATACGCTCACGAACTACGCGCTCCATACGGGTAAGACCGATACGGAACTGATTCTGCAGCAATTCACCTACAGAACGAACACGGCGGTTACCCAAATGGTCGATATCATCAGTACGGCCAACGCCATGCATCAGATTCAGCAGATAGCTGATGGATGCAATAATATCGTTTACAGCAATGGTGCGCTTTTTATCAATGAGAGTTGGGGAGCAAATCATATCCAGCAGGTCACCCTCATCATTCAGCTTAACCTGAACGATAATAGCCTTGCCTTCGCCAAAAATACCCTTCTCCTGATCATCGGAAATCTCATCAATCAAATCCTGGGTAATCAGCTCATTAGCTGGTACTACGACCTCACCAGTCTCCTGATTTACCAATGGCTCAGCCAGAACCTGGCCTACCAGACGATGCTTCCAGCCCAATTTCTTGGTAATCTTATGACGGCCAACAGTAGCCAAATCATAACGCTTCTTATCAAAGAACAAGCTGCGGAGCATAGAGCGGGCATTATCTACGTTAAATGGCTCGCCCTGACGAAGTCTCTTATAAATCTCATCTAAAGCTACTTCTTCAATGGTTCTGCCATCCATGCCCTCAGTAGCATCACGCTCAAGGGTTGCAACGATTGCAGGGTCATTGTTGAAGAGTGCCAAAATTTCATCCTTGGTTCCGAAGGACAAATCAGAGGTCAGCACCTCGATGTGATCCTCGTTACGGCCTGTTTCAGCGGCACTTGCAGTGCCATCGGCAATCTGCTGGTTTCTTGCGATTTCAGCCTTGTTAATGAAATCAAGAGCTCGCAGGAAAACAGTTACAGGCAGCTTACGGGTTCTATCAATACGAACAGAAATAACATCGTTGGTATCAGTTTCAAGCTCAATCCAAGCGCCACGGTTAGGGATAACTGTAGCATTGAACAGGGACTTACCAGAGGAATCCACGGTGACACCATAGTAAGCACCTGGGGAACGTACCAGCTGGCTTACGATAACACGCTCTGCACCGTTGATAACAAATGTACCGGAGTCAGTCATCAGAGGGAAGTCACCCATGAAGATTTCGCTGTCATGGAACTCACCATTTTCCTTGTTAATACGACGAACTTTTACACGAAGAGGTGCAGAATAGGTTGCATCTCTTTCCTTGCTCTCCTCCAAGCCGTATTTTGGCTCGCCCAGAGAGTAATCCAACAGTCTTAATTCAATCTTGTTCTGGAAATCGGTAATAGGGGAAATATCCTCGAAGATTTCCATAAGGCCAGCGCCCTTGGTACCCTTTTCTACATCGCCAATAAACCATTCATAGGACTTTCTCTGAATGTCAAGAAGGTGTGGCATCTCCATAACTTCTTTGATCTTGGCATAGCTATACCTGGTTCGTTTGCCTACCGGCACAGGATGAAACATTAAGAACTTCACTCCTTAGCTAAAAATAACAAAAATGACAAAAAATCCGCACACGAAAAATAAACAGATTCACAACACCTCTTCATGGGCTAAAACCACACGACGCATTGCCAAATGTCCGAAAACACCTGATGAATCCATTTAATACCCCTTGCACGAACTTATTTACTATTTTCTTGGTGACCGAAGTCACTACTACAGTCTTTTAACCTGTAGCAATTTATTTTACCAATATATATTATACATGTCAAGGAAAATACCTATACAAAAACAAAAAAGCTGTGAAAAATGATTGCTCATTTTCCACAGCCTTATGTTTTACTTAGAAGCTATCAATAAAGCAGAAATTACTTCAGCTCTACAGTTGCACCAGCGGCCTCGAGGGAACCCTTAAGAGCCTCAGCGTCAGCCTTGGACAGACCTTCCTTAACAGCAGCAGGAGCACCGTCAACCAGAGCCTTTGCTTCCTTCAGGCCGAGACCAGTAGCCTCACGAACAGCCTTGATTACGTTGATCTTGCCAGCGCCAGCATCCTTCAGGATTACGTCGAACTCGGACTTCTCACCAGCAGCGCCACCCTCAGCAGGAGCAGCAGCAGCTACAGCTACAGGAGCAGCAGCGGATACGCCGAACTTCTCCTCAGCAGCCTTTACGAGCTCGGAAAGCTCAAGAACAGTCAAGTTACCAATTGCCTCTAAAATTTCTTCGTTAGTCATTTTTATTTCCTCCAATTTTTAACATTAATTTCTTTTTTAAATATTTTAAGCAGCGGTCAGATTAAGCGGATGCCTGCTCTTCCTTCTGCTTGCGAATAGCGTCAAGCACATTGACGATGCTGCGAACCATGTTGCCCATGATACCAACAGTGTTGGAAACTGGAGCCTGCATGCTGCCCAGCAGCTTGCCGATGAGGATCTCTCTGGAAGGCAGAGAAGCGATAGCCTTAACTTCGTCAGCACTTACTACCTTACCCTCAACGATACCACCCTTGACTACGAGCTTTTCCTCTTCAGCCAGGTTGTTCTTCTTAATGAACTCGCTGATAACCTTTGCAGGAGCAACTGCATCGTCAGCAGAATATGCCATAGCAGTAGTACCCTCGAGGAATGGAATCATATCATCGAGACCTGCCTCCTTGGCAGCAATACGAGTCATTGTGTTTTTGATTACATGGTAGGTAACACCAGCCTTACGGAGTTCTACACGCAGTGCAGTATCCTGAGCAACAGTCAGTCCCTTGTAAGAAGTGATGACAGCACCCTTGGAGCTAGTGAGAATTTCTTTTAAGTTAGCAACAATTGCCTTCTTCTGTTCTGTAACAGCCATGAATACACCTCCTTTTTTATAATATAAAGAGCAAAAACGGCCTCCGGCTGATTTACCGGAAGCCGCATATTCATGCGTAAGCATCCGGCCTCGGCAGGCGTCTCCTTTAAATGAAGCCGAAGCTCCATACCTGCTGTCTACAGCCATAGACTATTTTATTATACAGCCCACAAAAAATCAAGCATGTACTACTGGAACACCAGGGCCCATAGTGGAGCTAATGGTGACAGAGCGGATATACTGACCCTTTGCAGCAGCCGGTTTTACTCTAATTAATGTATCCATCAAAGCATTGAGGTTCTCTACGAGCTTGTTAGCATCGAAGGAAGCCTTGCCGATAGGGCAATGAACATTACCAGCCTTATCAGTACGGTATTCAACCTTACCAGCCTTGATTTCGCTGATTGCCTTGCCAAGATCCATAGTTACAGTACCGAGTTTAGGGTTTGGCATCAAGCCTCTAGGACCGAGGATTTTACCAAGACGACCAACAGTACCCATCATATCTGGAGTAGCTACAGCGACATCAAAGTCAGTCCAGCCACCCTGGATCTTAGTTACGATTTCGTCGGAGCCAACAAAGTCTGCACCTGCAGCCTCTGCCTCTTCAACCTTTGCGCCCTTAGCAAATACTAATACGCGCTTGGACTTACCAGTACCATGTGGCAGCACGATTGCGCCACGAACCTGCTGATCTGCATACTTAGGATCAACGCCTAAGCGTACATGAAGCTCAATAGTCTCGTCGAACTTTGCAGTTGCAGTCTTCTTTACGAGATCAACAGCTTCCTCAACAGTGTAAACTTTACCAGTCTCAAGAAGCTTTACAGCGTCCTGATACTTCTTACCTGCTTTTGCCATTTTAAAATTTCTCCCTTCGTGGTAATAACGGATTTTCCTCCCACGAGCACGAAATCAATTATTAGTCAACGATTTCGATACCCATGCTGCGAGCAGTACCCTCGATCATACGAGTAGCAGCCTCAATGCTTGCAGCGTTCAAATCTGCCATCTTGGACTCAGCAATCTCCTGAGCCTTTGCGCGAGGCAGCTTTGCAACCTTGTTCTTGTTTGGTTCACCAGAAGCCTTTGCCAGACCTGCAGCCTTCTTCAGAAGTACAGCAGCTGGAGGAGTCTTAGTGATAAAGGTAAAGGATCTATCCTCAAATACAGTAATCTCTACTGGAATGATGAGACCAGCCTGCTTAGCAGTTCTCTCGTTAAATTCCTTAACGAAAGCCATGATGTTAACACCAGCCTGACCAAGAGCAGGACCTACTGGAGGAGCTGGAGTAGCCTTAGCAGCCTCAACCTGCAACTTTACCATCTTTGCAACTTTCTTTGCCATCTTATATACACCTCCTTAAAAGGAAATCAGCTTTTCTCTACCTGATCAAAATCAAGTTCAACAGGAGTTTCACGACCGAACATGTCGATAAGAGCCTTAACCTTGCCCTTCTCGTTGTCCACGGAAACAACCTTTGCTGCGTAATTTTCAAATGAACCGGATTTGATTTTAATGACTTCGCCAACCTCAACATCAATGTTGACAATAACCTTGGCTTCGCCCATTCCCATCTTGCTGAGGATGTTTTCCATCTCTGCTTCACCGATAGGTGTAGGATCTGTACCGGAACCAACAAATCCAGTAACGCCGTCAGTATTTCTAACGTCGAACCATGTCTTTTCGTTGACAATCATCTCGACAAATACATAACCAGGGAAAAGCTTTCTCTTGATTACTTTTTCGACGCCGTTCTTCTTTTCGATCTCATCCTTTACAGGAACAAGCACATTGAAGATTTTGTCTTCCAATCCCAAGGAACTAACTTTTCTCTCAAGATTGGACTTAACCTTATTTTCGTATCCAGAATAGGTATGTACAGCATACCAATGTCTTTCAAGCTTCTTTTCAGATTCCATACACTTGGATGCCCAGCATCCCTACCCTCCAGTCTTAACGTAAAATTAGATTAAACAACCTTGTAAAGAACGTATCGCATATCCAAATCAGAGAGCATACAATGAAAACCGTTATGGATACCACAACAGTATATCTGCCCAGCTCCTCCTTAGTGGACCAGGATACCTTTTTCATTTCAGCCGAAACTTCACGCAAAAACTGCATAGGGTTAAAACCTGAAGACTTCGTCTGAACTGCTGACGCTTTCTCGTTCGTCAATGCATTCACATCCTGTCTAATATTGCAACCCTTACACTCTACTGCTAATTATTTGGTTTCCTTGTGCAGTGTGTGCTTCTTGCAGAACTTGCAATACTTGTTGAATTCGATTCTATCTGGATCGTTCTTCTTGTTTTTGTTGGTCTGATAGTTGCGACTCTTGCACTCAGTGCAGGCCAACGTAACCGCATTGCGCATCGTATGCACTCCTTACTATTGAAAATTATGTACACTTAACAAAATGTCACTAACATAATTTATCATAATATATTCTGAGTGTCAACAGACAAGCTCATTAAAATAAAAATGAAGGACATTTCATTTATGGCATAAATAAAACCCCTTTATTAAGGGGCTAAATTTAGTAGTTGGTGGCTGCGAAGAGATTTGAACTCCTGACACTCCGGGTATGAACCGAATGCTCTAGCCAACTGAGCTACGCAGCCATATATATGGAGCTGATAACCAGATTTGAACTGGTGACCTCATCCTTACCAAGGATGCGCTCTACCGACTGAGCTATATCAGCATACCAAGCTTTTGGTTGCGGGAAGAGGACTTGAACCTCTGACCTTCGGGTTATGAGCCCGACGAGCTACCGACTGCTCCATCCCGCGATATTCTGAAGATATAAAATGGTGGGCAGGGATGGATTCGAACCATCGTAGCCTACGGCGACGGATTTACAGTCCGTTCCCTTTAACCACTCGGGCACCTACCCAGTATCTTCACTTGGTGGCGGTTATCACTCCGATGCACCTCTATCAGTGCGTCTTTTGTGTTTCCCGCTGACAGGTATATATACTATCATCTTATTTTGAGTTTGTAAAGCACTTTTTTTATTTTTTTATTATTTTTTTCTTTTTGCCCTGTCACGAAGCCTGCGAGACCTGTCATTACGGCCTTTGTGGGTACTTCCCTTTCTATTTGCATACTTGCTTTTTGCTTTTTTTGCCTGTTGTTTTTCAGCCTGCTGCTTTTTCAGTGCAAGCTCCTTTTCCCGTTTTTCTCTTTTTATACGGGATGCCAAGCTTCTGCCAGAAATATCCTTGGTAATGTGATTTTTTATGCCAGCCTCGATTTTTCTCAGCATATTATATTGGCGGGCATTTACAAAGGTAATGGCTACACCCTGCTGGCCTGCACGTCCCGTACGACCAATGCGGTGTATATAGCTTTCGGTATCCTGAGGAATATCATAGTTAAATACATGAGTTACTCCCTCAATATCCAGTCCGCGGGCTGCTATATCAGTGGTAACCAAAATCTGGAGCTTAGCCTGACGGAATTTTTTTAACACGTTGGTACGTTGAAGCTGGCTAAGCTCACCATGCAGCTCGTCTGCCAGATAGCCCCGCTTGGCCAATGTCATAGCCACCTGGGACACCCGTGTACGGGTAGAGCAGAAGACCATGGCCAAATATGGCTGCTCCTCATTAATAAGCTCACAGAGCTTGTCCAATTTGGATGTTTCCATGGTATCCACCACGCGCTGTTTAATGGTGTCCAAGGTGATATGCTCCGCCTTTATCTCAACGTGCTGAACCTGGACCATATAGCGATGGGCCAGGGATTTGATACGATCGGGCATAGTGGCGGAAAACAACATAATCTGCCTGTCCTTGGCCATGGTGGAAAGTATGGTTTCCACATCCTCAATGAAGCCACGGCGAAGCATTTCATCCGCCTCGTCGAGAACTATTTTGTTGGTGGTGGAAAAATTTAATGTGCGACGGCGAAGATGATCCAGAATTCTCCCCGGAGTACCAATAATAACGTGGGGATCACGACCCAGCTTATGCTTCTGGCGCTCAATATCCTGACCGCCGTAAATTGCCAAGGAACGTACACCAGTGGCCTTATCCAATATTGCCGCTACCTTGGAAATCTGAATAGTAAGCTCACGGGTAGGAGTGATAATCAAAGTCTGAACATTATCCGCCTGTGTCTTAATCTTGTCATATAAAGGCAGCAAAAAGGCCAGGGTCTTTCCTGTACCGGTCTGGGCCTGAACAATAGTGTCACGGCCGTTTCTGAGAGCCGGAATAGCCTGCTCCTGGACTGGAGTGGCCTCTCTTATACCGATTTTCTTTAAAGCATCACAGAGGGGCTGTGAAACGCTTAATTCTTCAAATAATTTCATAATAATCCCTCATATACATATATACAGATAGCTCCCCCAAATTGGGGGAGCCAATACAACGCTTATTTATTTTCGTACTGTGCAGCCAGACGCTTCTGGAGCTCCTCATCAGCAAGGAAGTCATCATAAGTAGTAAACTTATCAAATACACCACCTGGAGTAAGCTCTATAATACGATCAGCTATAGTCTGTACAAACTCATGGTCATGGGATGTAAAGAGCAAGGTACCCTTAAAGGCAATAAGGCCATCATTAAGGGCGGTAATGGATTCCAGATCAAGATGGTTGGTAGGCTCATCCATCAAAAGAACGTTGGCACCACTGAGCATCATTTTGGACAGCATACAACGAACCTTCTCACCACCGGAGATAACAGAGGCCTTCTTCAAGCTCTCCTCGCCACTGAACAGCATGCGTCCCAGGAAACCACGAACAAAGGATTCATCCGGATCCTTGGAATACTGACGAAGCCAATCGGTCAAGCTCAGTTCGCAGCCCTCGAAATACTTGGTGTTGTCATTTGGCAAATATGCCTGAGTAGTGGTAACGCCCCACTTAAAGGTACCCTCATCTGGTTCCATTTCCCCCATGAGAATCTGGAACAATGCAGTCTTACCAGCACTATTAGGGCCAGTAAACGCCACCTTATCTCCCTTCTTCAGGGTAAAGCTTACATTATCAAGAACCTTCTCACCCTCAATAGTCTTGGAAATACCCTCAACTATCAACAGCTGATCACCAGCCTCGCGGTCAGGGGTGAAGGCAATATATGGATAACGGCGGGAAGATGGCTTAATGTCGTCAAGGGTAATCTTCTCCAGCAGCTTCTTACGGGAAGTAGCCTGCTTGGACTTGGACGCGTTAGCCGCAAAGCGGGCAATAAAGGTCTGTAATTCCTTGATTTTTTCTTCCTTCTTCTTGTTGGCATCCTTGGCCATCTGCAAAGCCAACTGGCTGGAATGATACCAGAAATCATAGTTACCAACGTAAAGCTGAATCTTGCCAAAGTCCACATCTGCAATATGTGTACATACCTGATTTAGGAAGTGACGGTCATGGGATACTACAATAACAGTATTTTCAAAGTCTGCCAGGAAGTCCTCCAACCACTTAATGGATTCCAAATCCAAATGGTTGGTAGGCTCGTCAAGAAGAAGAATATCCGGATTTCCGAACAGAGCCTGGGCCAAGAGGACACGCACCTTCAGATCTGGATCCATTTCGGACATCATCTTGTTGTGATGCTCCTCATGGATGCCAAGTCCATTTAACAGCTTTGCCGCATCAGCCTCTGCATCCCAGCCGTTAAGCTCGGCGAATTCTGCTTCCAGTTCGCCGGCACGAATACCATCTTCATCGGAGAAATCAGGCTTAGCATAAATTGCGTCCTTTTCTTCCATAATATCTACCAGATGCTGGTTACCCATAATAACTGTACGGATAACATCATACTGGTCAAAGGCAAAATGGTCCTGCTTCAGTACGGACATGCGCTCACCAGGAGTAATATCTATGGAACCCTTGGTAGGCTCAATATCGCCGGAAAGCAGCTTCAGAAAGGTGGATTTACCAGCACCGTTGGCACCAATAACGCCATAGCAGTTTCCCGGAGTAAACTTAATGGAAACATCCTTAAAGAGCACGCGCTTACCGAACTGGAGTGTAACACCACTTGTTGAAATCATTGTAAAAAAATCCTCTCTATACTGTTTTAAAAATTACTATATATTAATCATGAATTTAAAATTGCATGATAATAATCTAAAATACTTTGGCCGTAACCAACTCCTGGTACAGCCCAGCGACCATTAAGGTCCTGCCACTGGTTAAGGGTATTGCTACCATAAACGCCCCTTACCAGGGAATAACGTGGATCCACCACCGGAGTAGCCGGATTCTTGGTGGAAACATAGGCCAACAGATGCTGAATATGGGCCCTTACCCCCACCCGTGGGGACTCGAAAAAGGCTCCCTTTACTGTGGCACTAGTGGTTCCCAGACCGCAATAATTATTTTGAGCCGGAATAACGGTACCTCCATAGCTGAAAAAGCCTGTTTCCTTCAGAGCTTGTGCAAAGGCGATATCAGGACGTATGCCCTCCAAGGAAGCCTCTTCATAATAAAAGTTTACCAATTCCTCCGGAGTGGTATTAAGGAGCGGATTTGGATTGTTCTTCAAAAGGTATCTTACACACTGCTCCCGAGTTGCCACAGGACTGCCCATAATATTCATTTCATCGGATGAGGTTGGCAATACGACCTCTGGCTGCTCCACAGGTGTAGGATGAAGTATCTCCTCTATTCTTTCAGCAAAGCTCTTTTTCTTCTCAGTTGAACTGCTCTTGTCGGTAACCACCTTTGTTTTACCATTATTATATGTTCTCTCTGTAGAAACTGTGGTTTTCTTAACAGGCTCTGCATTACTATCAGCAATAGACTTTGCCTCTGTTGCACTGCCACAGCTTAACACTGCCAGCACACCCATGGCAAATAAAAAACGGGCACAATTACCTTTTAAAAACACCCCAAAGACCTCCCAATTTCCATTTTAACATTCTTATTTTATCTTTTTCTGATGCCATTTACCATCTTTAAAGTATAGTACAGAACAAGCCCAAAGCCTATTCCTGACGTAAGACTCCCCCAAAGGGGAACCAGCATCAGAGTAAAAACTCCTGCCAAGACTGATATATTATCATTAATTGGTAAAAATTTCAAATCTGACAGCAAATAGCAGCCTGCTCCAATTACAGATGCGGCAAAAATTACCGGATAATCCTTAAGCCCCATCATCATAGGACCACAAAACAGTAATAATATCAGCAATATTACTGTAACCTTAGAGATTTTTGCGGGGTTATCACTGCCATAACCACCGACAGCAGAAACCTCGGCCACACTCATGGCTCCTCCTGAAAACAGCCCTCCCAGCAGAGCTCCAAGGCCATTAATTCTCAGCAGCTTCGCCTCATTTTCCCCCATGGTCTTGGCTACAGCCAGCCCATCAAAGAGCAATACAAGGAAAACAACTGCTACTGAAGCCAACAGCTCGAAAAATCTGTCAAAATTAATCTGAGCTGCCGTATCTGTAAAGCCCTCCGGCACTGAAAAGATATATGCAGGGATTTCAACATAGCCATTAATAAATGCCATTACCAGAGCCACCAACAAACCTACAGCCAATCCCTGTGTTTTTTTGCTACTCAGAAAAATCATTACAGCCACAAAGCTTACAATAGTAATTATAACCAAAGGATCATTCAGACTTCCCATGGCTGATACTTGAAACGGATCTCCAATAACCAGCCGTCCCATTACAAGTCCTCTATAAATAAGCAGGATTCCCAAAGACGCAGGAATTACTGTTTCCAGATACTTGGGCAAAATGGATATCAGCTTATGATGAAGATTGGCATAAACCAAAAATAATATTAGCAGCCCAGCCAAAAAAGGCACTGTCATGGCCTCCTGCCAGGTATAGCCCTGACAAATAACCAAATCATAGCATAAAACGCTGTTAACCACTATTCCGGGAGCCACTGCCACTGCCGTCTTATAATATACAGCCACCATTGTTCCAAGAACAGAGCTCAGCACAACTGCCGTATATGCTCCATTAAAGGGTACACCGGCTTTCTGCCACATGATGGTAACCACCATAATATTTACAAGAATCAGGGCAAAATTTATGATGCCTGCAATTATTTCTTTAGATACATATTTCTCCATACACTTCACATCGCATAGCACCCATTAATATCATATAAATAAATCAGCCTATAACAAACACGGCTATAGACTGATATACATTACTTATCAATAACTTTAATGGAATTTGGATCATCCTCATCCAAATCCTTGTCCAGCACATGTTTGCCAAATACTGTAATGGTATAATACAGGCCCACAAAAAATGGCAAATACTCTGCAATAAAACGCCATGATACAGCAAGAATACCTACTGTACCAGATGGTACACTTTCACTAAAGAGATATACGAAACCACCCTCTGCAATACCAGAACCTCCCGGGGTAGGAGAAAAATAAAGCAGGATATTCAAAAACATCATGCGTCCCATTACCGTAAGCCAGTCCACAGTAGCACCCAATCCAAGCATAAGGAAAGGGACCACCATGTAAATAAAAATCAGACTTAAACCAGATTCAAAGAAAACCCGAATCATAGATTTGGGTGATGACGCCAGCAAAATTATGGCAGACTTGCTATCTCTGTACATGTCCACAAATTTTCTGCTCCACTTTTTGGATAGCTTTCTGGCAATTTTCACCGCTAAATAATCAAATGCATTTCTGCGAATACCATAGGCTGCCACCAGCATTAAAACAGTTACAGTACCAGCAACATAAACCATTACCGCATTGGAAACACCTGGCAATATCCCCTCGTCATGAAGGAATATAAAAGGCAGACAGCAGGCCAGGAAAAATATGGAAACCACCGTACGGACCAACGCCAACACAGCGGCCTTTCCTCCAGGAACTCCGGCCCTGCGCAGAAACATCACCTGTGCTATGGCACCAGCAGCGGCGCCAGGACCCAGCATGGCCAAAAAATAGTTACCAAAAACCACTTGTACAGCCTGCTTCAAGGTAATATTTTCCCCAGATATTTTTACCATGTGCATTAATCTGGTTCCATCCAATACAAGACCTATGGCCATGGCCAATATTGCCAAACCAACGGACCAGGGCTGGAACATATATAAATTGGTAATGGTATTAATGTCCACCGTAAAATAAATTACGGCACTGGATATTACCAAAACCAATAGGAATAAGCCTAGTATACGCCCATAAACCTTATTCATTCAGCAACTCCTTAAAAAGAAATCAGCACTATTATACCATTTGCTTTCTTTCGTGCCAAATTCTACCTCTATTCCACAAACTCCTCATGACTGGCATAAGCGCTGTGGTTGTGAATGCTTTCAAAATTATCGCAGTCCAGAGCGAACCATTTGATGCCTTCAAGCTGACGAAGGGCAATCACGCCATCTCTTAAAATATCCTCAACGAATTTTGGATTGTCATAAGCCTTTTCCGTGACGAATTTCTCGTCCTCACGCTTTAGCAGCGGATAAACCTGACATGAGCCCTGCTGCTCCATAAGAGCTACCAAATCCTCAATGAGAATACATTCATGTTCATCATCGAAGGAAACCCTTACGTCCATAACACCACGCTGATTATGGGCTCCGTATTCAGAAATTTCCTTGCTGCAAGGACAAAGGGAAGTATATGGAACCTTCACACCCAAAGTAAACTGCAATGGCTGTTCTCTTTCCATAACACCATCAAAGAAGCAGTCCACGTCCAAAACTGATTTTCTCTTACTAACTGGGGCAAATCGATCCACAAAATATTTAAATTCAATATGGATAGCCGCTGTCTCCGCCTGTAATTTATCCATAGCCTCTTGCAAAATATCAGCCATTTCCTCCTCTGCAATTGGCAAACGAGTCCATTTGTTCAGAATCTCCTGAAACCGACTCATGTGAGTCCCCTTGTATTCCATTGGCAGTGAAACTGTAAAGCTAATATTTGCCAAAACCTGCTGGTAGTCCCCCTCCTTTGTTTTTATCAAAAGAGGAAGATGCGCATCCCTGATACCCACCTTCTGAATGGCAATACCGCGGGTATCTGCACTATTTTGTACGTCCTTCATAAATACACCTATTACATATTTTCATACTCAACCGGGTCAACTACACCAGCCTCTGCAAATCCACGAAGTCTCAGCTTACAGCTGTCGCAGACACCACAGGCCTTCTCTCCGCCCTTGTAACAGCTATGGGTAAACTGCAATGGGGCACCCAGTTTACTTCCCAGCTGAACTATTTCCTTCTTAGAAAGGTCCTGCAAAGGGGTTTCTATCTTAATATTACGTCCATCGGCAGTCCCCGCCTTAGTAGCCAGATTTGCAGTTTTCTGGAAGCTACCGATAAATTCTGGACGGCAGTCCGGATAGCCGGAATAATCCACTGCATTCACACCAATATATACATGGTCTGCCCCAATAACCTCAGCATAAGCCATGGCATAGCTGAGAAAAATCATGTTACGGGCAGGAACATAGGTAACTGGAATATCCTCTGCCCCATGCTGAAAATCTCCGTCCGGAACCTCTATCTGACTGTCTGTAAGGGCAGAGCCTCCAATTTCCTCCATATTAGTTTCTATAATAAGGTGCTTTTTCACGCCATAGAATTTGGCAACCTTTTTAGCACTCTCCAACTCAATATTATGTCTCTGATGGTAGTTGAAGCTGATGGGATAAACCTCCATCCCCTTTGATTTGGCCACAGCCATACATACGGTAGAATCAAGACCACCAGAAAGTAAAACAACTGCTTTTTCCATTATGTAAACGCCCTCCTTACCCGACGCAATGCAGTTTACGTATAGCCTCAGTTATATCCTGTGCCTTATATACCGCTGAACCAGCCACCAATACATCGGCCCCGGCCTCTGCCAGTGCCTTGCAGTTGTCCACGGTAACACCGCCGTCCACCTCAATCTCGGCCTTGCTTCCGACCTTGGTAAGCATCGCCTTTAAACGGGCAATTTTATCCAATGAATTAGGAATAAACTTCTGTCCACCATAGCCTGGATTTACGGACATAATAACAATCAAATCCAGATCATCCAACAGCTCCTCAACCATTGAAAGAGGAGTCCCTGGATTAAGGCATATACCAGCCTTACAGCCAGCAGACTTAATGGCCTGCAATACTCTATGAGGATGTTTTGCAGCCTCCACATGGAAGGTAATAATATCCGCACCTGCTTTGGCAAAGGACTCAATTTGAGTATCCGGATGCTCTACCATGAGATGTACGTCAAATACAGCATCCGTAACAGGACGAATAGCCTTTACAATCAAGGCACCTAAAGTAATTTCAGGCACAAAGGTGCCATCCATAACATCTATATGTACATAATCAGCGCCTGCTGTAATAACCTTTTCAACCTCCTGAGCCAAATTGGCAAAATCAGCAGATAAAATTGATGGCGCAACCTTAGTCATCAATATGCCTTCTTTCTTTCTAAAATACTTTGCAATATATTCAAATACGCATCATAGCGCTCCTGACTGACAATTCCCTCTGCCAGGGCATTTTTTATACCGCAGTCGGGTTCATGGCTATGGGTACATGTATTATAATAGCACTTTTCTATTAATGGTCTGAACTCAGGGAAATAACCAGCCAAAAGATTTTTGTCAAGGTGCTCCAGCTCTGCCGCACTAAAGCCCGGAGTATCCACTACGATGCCGCCGCTGGCTACTGGCAGCAAGCAGGCCGCTCTTGTGGTGTGCTTCCCCCGCTTTATCTTTTCAGATATAACCCCCGTGGTAAGAGATAAATTACTGTCAATGGCATTAAGGAGAGATGATTTTCCCACGCCAGAAGGTCCCGCAAAGGCAGTAACCTTTCCCTTCAGCAATTCCCTGATTTCCTCGATTCCCTGCTTTTCATGAGCTGAGGCAAAAATAACTCTATAACCTGCATCCACATAAGGCTTAACAAACTCCTCAGCAGAAGCAGGCAATAAATCAGTTTTATTAAGACAAATTACAATCTCTGGGATATCTGACCACTCTGCCAGTACCAAAAAACGGTTTAGCAACAGCGAGTTAATATCCGGCTCCTTAACTGCAAAGGTTATGATCACCTGATCAATATTGGCAACAGAAGGTCTATGGAGAAGTGTTTTTCTGGGCAGCCGTTTTTCAATAACGCCAGTACCATCACCCAAAAGCTCATATTCCACCATATCCCCGGTCACCACGGAGCCCTTTATTCTTTTTATTCTGCCACGAAGGCGGCAGGACAATAGCTCCGGATTCTGAGTAAGCTCCCTGCCATCTTCAAGCACATAATAAAATCCGTTATATGTTTTTATAACCTGACCTGTTGGCATTTATATATCCTTTACATTTTCAAAATAACTATGGTTTTACAACCTCTTCCGGAGATGTTTTCTGGGTTTTCTTCCCTGGATCTGTTGGCTTGGTAGTAGTTGAGGTAGCCTGTCCGCTGGAAACAATAATATTTACAGCACCGCCTTCCTTTACCTCAGACCCTGCTGCCGGTGACTGCCCAATAACGGTGCCCCTTGACTGGGAACTCGTCTTTTCCGTAACAGTGCCGAGCTTCAGCTTATTTGCTGCCAAATTGGATTTAACACTATCCACAGACATACCAGTATAATCCGGAATGGTCACTCCAGTCTTCTTAGGTCCCTTGCTGACAGTAAAGTCTACGGTCTGCCCCTTGGTAACCTTGGAGCCATTAGCTGGATCCTGCTTCAAAACCGTTCCTGCCGGTTCATCGGCTTCTTCCTCGTAAACTGCGCCTATTTTAAGCCCCATTTTATTCAGCTTGGCTTCAGCATTTGAACGTGACATCCCCTTTAAGTCCGGCATAGTCAGCTCTTCGCCGCCCTTGCTGATATAAATGGTTACCTGGCGCTGCTCCTTAACCATAATTCCCGCCTCAGGGTACTGGGATACAACCTGTCCAGCCGGAACATTAGCATCATAGGTTTCTGCTATCTTAACACGCAGATTCTTTTCCTCCAGCATTTCACGGGCAATCTCCACCTGACGCCCTACCACATCCGGAACCTCCACCTCTACGGAGCTCCAGAAATTTCCAAAGGAAAGGAAGGACCCTGCAAAGAATCCCAATATCAAAATCAAGACCAAGCCAAATACAAACTTTTTGGACTTAATCATTTTCTTGAAGGACCCCTCATCTTCCTCTCCGGAATCATCGTAATCACCATCATAATCGTAATCATAATCCTGAGAGCTGTACTGCTGAGGCTGATTCTGCTGAATCATATCAGGAGTAACCCGTGGAATAACCTGGGTTGCGAAAGGATCATTTTGTGGCTGCGGTGCATTCACGATTGACCCAGTGGATTTGCCCTGAATCATGGACAGAGCCTGCTCCAGATCCATGTACATATCTGTGCTGGTAGGCCGCAACATAGGATCCTTGTTCATTGCCTTCTGTACAATGGCCTCCAAAACCGCTGGAACAGATGGTTTAATCTGACGAATAGGTACCGGCTCCTCCTGCAAATGCTTCAGTGCAATGCTGACAGAGGTTTCGCCGTTGTATGGCAATGTGCCGGTAAGCATCTCATACAGCACCACGCCAAGAGAATATACATCTGACTTAGTGGTAATAGCAGTGCCCTTAGCCTGTTCAGGAGAGAAATAATGGACAGACCCCATTACATTTCCCCCATAGGTCATTGTGGAAGAAGAAACTGCTCTGGCAATACCGAAATCAGTAACCTTAATGTGACCATCATCCATAATCAAAATGTTATGGGGCTTAATGTCACAATGCACCAAATCATTCTTGTGGGCAGCCTCCAGGGCACAGGCCAATTCCTTGGCTATGCGGGCAGCCTCCTCCGGCTCCAGATAGCCCTTTTCCTGAATATATTCCTTGAGGGTTTTGCCAGCCACATATTCCATAACAATAAAATGACTGCCTTCATCTTCCCCTACATCATATATATTAACGATATTCTGATGGGTGAGCTTGGCTGCACCCTTGGCCTCACGATGGAATTTCTCTATGAATTCAGCATCATTGGCAAACTGCGCATGAAGGATTTTTACAGCAACAGCACGGTCCAACAGCTTATCATGGGCTCTGTATACATCAGCCATGCCGCCGCCACCGATATGTTCCTGAATTTCATAACGTCTTGCTAAAACGCGCTCTATCATGCCATATCCTCCTACCTGTCTTTCAAAGCTGTAATTATCTGACGGGCGATAGGAGCCGCTACGGTTCCACCGCCACCACTATTTTCAACAATTATGCAAAAGGCTATTTTCCCCTTTGGAAGCTCAGCTGCGCCAATAAACCAGCCGTGGTCTGCCCCTTGGGAATTTTCTGCAGTACCGGTTTTGCCAATAACCCGGACACCGGGCACTGCCGCTGCCCCACCAGTACCATTGGTTACAACATTCTCCATAAAGCCGCCAATTATGTTGGCACGCTTTTCAGAGGTAACATCCATCCATTTCGACGGAGAGGCTTTTCTTATTACCAGCCCTACAGGAGAAATCACTTCCTCCACAAGATATGGAACCATAATCTTGCCATGATTAACATAAGCACTGGCCAGCATTGCCATCCGCAGAGGTGTTACCAATGTCTCCCCCTGACCGATACCAACCTGGGCCGTATCCCCATCACCAAGGGATGAAAACTTTGGCAAATGGCATTTGCTTTCATTAAACTCGCTGTTAATCGGAGTGGTAAAACCAAATCTTTCAAAGGCACTCTCCAACCCTTTTCCATGCATTCGCATAGCCAGGGTACCAAAGGTAACATTACAGGATTCTGTAAGAGCATCCTTCAAGGTAAGATTGTTACCATGAACTGCCCCGTGACTTTCGCCTATATATTCATTGCCAATCTGCAATTTGCCGTTGCAGTTGAACTTCTCATTTAAGTCAGTAACTTTTTCATCAAGGGCTGCATCAGCTATCAGCACCTTAATGGTGGAGCCCGGAGGATAAAGACCTTGGGTAGCTCTGTTTAGGAGTGGACTGTCTTCCCTTGCTGTGAGACTTTTCCAGTTGCTCTCCACATCTGTAGGATCTACAGTAGGCTTGCTCACCATGGCAATTATGGCTCCAGTCTCTGCATTCATAACCAACACAGCCCCCCTATGGCTGCCCAATGCCTCATAGGCCAATTGCTGAATGTCTGCATCCACCGTCAGCTTCACATTATTGCCCTGGGTTGACTGCATGGCCTGGCCTATTGGCCCCAACATCTGTAGCTGCTGTGACTGACCTGTAAGATCATTGCCTGCCACAGACTCAATACCATCACTGCCTATGGCCTCTCCAAGATACCCTGTTACTGGTGCCATTATTTCACCATAAGGGTAGCTTCTTTCTCCCGGCTGAGAGCTTTTTGCCAGCTCCCGTCCATTTATGTCGAGGATTGCTCCCCTTGTTATATCTAATGCCGCATTGCCACGACGGTTCATAGGATTTGCCGCCAAGGATGGTGCCGCGATAACCTGCAAGTAAACAATATATCCAAAAAGACACAGGAAGCATGCCATCATAAAAAGACTGCAATGCAGAATATATTTTTTTATATCTTTATGCCCCATGAACCTTTTCCTTCTTTGATAATGACAATAAAAGACCTATCATAATAAAGCCTGATACCATGGAACTGCCGCCATAGCTAATAAATGGCAGAGTAATGCCCGTAAGAGGCAGAAATTTTGTGACACCAGCGATAATGATAAAGGCCTGGGTGAAGAGAGCTATGGAAAAGCCCGCGGCTACCAGTGTGTGAAGCTCCTTTTTGCAGTTCATGGCAATCATAATACCACGATAAAAAAGCATCACATATACCATCATAATCACGGTACAGCCTAAAAGCCCCAACTCCTCAGCCACAGCCGAGAAAATAAAATCCGTATGAACCTCTGGTATAAGGCCTGGATGACCATGTGTAAAGCCCGTGCCCCAAACACCACCAGCAGCAAAAGCAAACAGGGACTGAACCACCTGATATGCCTGCCCTGCTGGATCTGCCCAAGGATCAAGCCAAATGTTAAAGCGGACCTGCACATGGGAGAAAAAAGCATAGCTGACTGCAGCTCCCAGACCGAAAAACAGCATAGCTATAAACACATAGGATTTACTGCCGGTCCCCATATAGGTCATAAACACTGCCATACAGAAGAACAACAGGGCTGAGCCCAAATCACGCTGAACTACAAACATAAGGATAGCGATGCCCCAAATAACCAAAAGAGGAGCAATAAATCTTATTGGCGGCAAATCAAGAAAGAGAAATTTACGTTTTGCCGCATTCAGCATTTCCCCATGGTCAGAAAGAAAGGCCGCCAGAAACAGTACCAGCAGTATTTTGCCAAACTCTGAAGGCTGGACAGAAATAGGTCCCAGTACCAACCAGTTCTTGCTGCCGCCGATTTCCACACCGAAAAGCAGGGAAAGACACAATACCACCAAAGTACATATTCCCAAAATATACTGATACTGCATCATATTTTTAAGCTGACGGGAGAAATACAAAACTCCCAGCATTACAACCATGCCAATCATCAGCCATCTTAGCTGAGGCACACACAGTATAGGCTTCAGCCTTGCCAGCATAATTATGCCCAAGCTTGAAAAAAACAGCACCATGGGAAATATCCATATATCGCTGCTATACCTTCCCTTAACAAGGAACAGCTGAATGACAATCCCCATAACAGCCGCCCCCAACGCCCAGGGAACAGGTGAATAATCTATATTTGGATACTGGTTCAGCATTATAATTCCCAAACCAGCAAACATAATCAAAAAATCAACTGCCACCAAAAGCAGGCTTTTAGTTTTCATTATATTCCACCACTATTGCTGAGATATTGTCCAAACCACCGCCAGCCTTGGCCTGCTCCACCAATGCTGCCGCCTTGTCCTGGCAATCCCCGTTATCAAGAGTCGCCTGAATATCAGGCAATGTCACCATATTGGTAAGACCATCGGAACATAAAAGAAATACATCGCCGTTCTGCAGTGCCAATTCACCGGTATCCACCTTTACCACAGGGTCTACACCCACTGCTCTTAAAAGCATATTCTTGTTGGGATGGTCCTTGGCCTCATCGGCAGAAATGCTGCCATTGGCCAAAAGCTCAGCCACATAGGTATGGTCGCTGGTTATCTGCTTAAGCTCACCATTTCTGAGACGATATAATCTGCTATCCCCCACATGGGCCCAAAATGCTGATTTCTCCTCAATGTGAAGTAGGGTAGCGGTAGTACCCATACCACTTCTTTCAGGATTTTCTTGGGTACATTCAAAGATGGCATCATTGCCATCAATAACCAAATAACGAAGGCCGTCCTGATCAAGGATAGTGTCCTCAGATGACAGTTTGTTTTCCACAGTTGCCGTAAAAATATGGCTGGCTATTTCACCGGCCACATGACCACCCATACCATCGGCTACCACAAATACATCCTTAGGCCCGACTAAAATGCTGTCTTCATTTAGCTCTCTCACTAAGCCGATATCAGTAGCCTGACTAACCTTTAACAAATCTATCACCTCCCGAACTCAAATGTAGCAGAGCCTACAGAAATCAAATCCCCGGACTGCAGATACTGACGCCCGGTGATAGGCTCGTTATTCACATAGGTTTTATTTACGCTGCCCATATCCTCTATTACATACAGGTTATTCAAAAGGGCTATTTCCGCATGATGATGTGAAGCAAAGCTATCATTTAATACGATGTCGTTATCGTTCCCCCGTCCAATACTGATATGATTGGAAAAGGCAAACCGCTGTCCCACCATACTCTGATCAGCAGCCTCCAGCACTGTCAGCACCGCTTCCACATTGGAAATTTCCGTAACTGCGTATATATCTTCCACCACATGCTGACTATCCTTTTTCATAAACTTCATCAGCTTGTAGACAAAATACAGTAATAATAGAAGCAACCCATATTGAAGGGCAATGCCCAACGTCTTAATTACTATTGCAGTTCCCTGCATATCAAATCACCTCATACACCAGCACCGTCTCACCAATCCGAATTTCATCCCCGGTATGAAGGAGCTGTGGTGACACTACCATTTGTCCATTTACAAAGGTGCCATTAAGACTTTCGGCGTCATACAATATATGACGATGCCTTTCATAGGTTATAAAAGCATGGACTCTGGAAGCATTGGTATCAGTAAGAATAAAATCGTTATTAACCCTTCTGCCGATATATATCTGCTTTTCTCCAAACTCCAAATATGAATCTATATCAGGCCCCTCTATTGCCAGCAGACTTACTGTCTTGTGCTCCACCGGCAGGTTAAGAGGCGGCTTGAATTCTGATTTGTTCAGCACAATGGTATGGCACTCAGGCACCTCAATTGGCTGTTCCATTTCTCCGTAGCTGTCATCCACAAAGGTTCCCTTCACCTCGCAGGTGCCCTTCTTGAACTCCTCATTGGCATTCAGAGTAATTTCCAGCTGCCCATCCATAAAACAGTCATTGGAAATAATCATCTTTTCCACCATGACATAAAGCTCATCAAGAAAGCGACGGGCACAGAGACGCTGATAATCATCAGGGGCCATTTCCACATAATAAAAATTAGGCACAATCAGACCCGTCTGACTCTTGCGCCTTTTTCTGATTATTTCTCGCTCCAGCTGCTTTATGACCTCAGTTGGTTCCAGGACAGAGCTCAGCTTGCGATTAAAAAATCCCTCTATCTTTTTTTCCAGAAAAGACTCCAGATTTCCTATAGACATAATAGTCCCTCCTAAGCCTTACTAGTCTTAATTTTACATCTTAAATCTATACAAGTAAATAAGATAATCCGCATAAAATCAGCTATCTCAGCCATTATCCAGATGTCTGTTTCTCAACTGTCCGCAGGCAGCCTGAATATCATTCCCCATTTCCCGACGAACTGTTACCGTAATATGGTGCTTGGCCAAATACTTCTCAAAGAAATCTATTCTCTCCGGGGAGGGACGATTCCAATTCCGTTCCACAACGGGATTTATAGGTATCAAATTTACCGAGGCCAGCTGTCCCTTCAGCAGCTCCACCAATTCCTTGGCCTGCTTGGCATTATCATTTACTCCATCTATAAGAATGTACTCATAGGTAACCCGGCGATGGGTCTTTTCACCATAATCCCCTCCGGCCTTTACCACATCAGCCATAGGATACTTGCGATTAATGGGCATAAGCTCCGAGCGAAGGCTGTTCTCTGGTGCGTGTAGGGAAATTGAGAGATTAACTGGTATCTCCTCCTGGGCCAAACGATAAATGTTGGGAACAATACCAGAGGTGGATAAGGTTACACTGCGGTAGCTCATTCCAAGACAATAATCCTCATGGAGCAATCTTATATATTTTAGAACATTATCATAATTAGTCAGTGGCTCACCAGAACCCATAATAACTATGGTATCTACCTTTTCCCCGGTCTTTGACAGCATATCATTTATGTAATAGGTCTGGGCCAGCATCTCTCCCGCAGTAAGGTCACGGACCATGCCGTGAAGAGTTGAAGCACAAAAGGCACAGCCCATATTGCACCCCGCCTGAGAGGAAACACAAATACTGTTTCCGTAGGGCTGGCGCATAAGCACCGTTTCCACCCCTACCCCATCAGAGAAATTAAGGAGAAACTTGGATGTTCTGCCGTCGGCAGAATCCAGCTGATCCACCCTGGCAGCACGGTCAATCACGCACTCCGTCGCCAGCTTTTCCCTCATACTCTTAGGAAGATTTTGCATTTCATTAAAATCAGTAACGCTTTTCTTGTACATCCAATCCGCCAGCTGCTTGCCGCGGAACTTTGGCAATCCCCATTCCGTAAGAAGCTCTGTAAGCTCCTCCAATGTTTTGCCGAAAATATTAACCATGATGATTTATTTTCTCCTCATACATGAAATAAAGAATCCGTCTGTACCATCACGCTGAGGATACAGCTGAACCATTTCATCATCTCTTGGTACAGGTAGTCTCTCCCCGGCATTTTCCAGAGTAAATTCCTTGGCCTTTTCCAAAAATGCCTTAACCACATCCTGATTTTCCTCGTGAGCTATAGTACAGGTACTATACACCAAAAGTCCCCCCGGCTTTACTGCTGCAGCAGCACTTCTGAGAATTTCCAGCTGCAGCTTAGGCAGCTCCTTTATAAGCTCAGGAGATTTACGCCATCTGGAATCAGGCTTTCTTCTGAGAACTCCCAAGCCAGAGCACGGTGCATCCACCAAAACCCTGTCTGCCTCTTGTGGAAATTCCTGCCAGATTTCCCTTGCATCAATAAGCATTGGATCAATAATGGTGATACCAAGGCGCTCTGCATTGCTTCTGACTCTTTCCAGCTTATGATCATAAATATCACAGGCCACAATGCGTCCACGATTTTCCATCATGGCTGCCATGTGGGTAGTTTTTCCTCCCGGAGCACTGCACACATCCAATACCAGCTCCCCCGGCTGCGGATCCACCACATGGGCCACCAGCATGGAGCTTTCATCCTGGACCTGGCAATAACCATCCTGAAGCACCTGCAAATCATCAAGGGAGCCATGGGAATTAATAATAACTCCCTCTGGAGTGAAGACAGACTGCTGACAATCCACCCCCACTGAAATAAGCTGAAGCATAAGCTCTGAACGGTTTGTCTTCAGTGTATTGGCCCGTACAGAAAGCGGTGCCTGCTGATTATTAAATGCACACAGCTTTGCCGCCTCATCATAGCCAAATTCCTTAATCCAACGGCGAACCAGCCACTCCGGATGCTGCTCCGTAAGGGCCAACTGAACAGTGGCATTGCCCTTTCCCTCTGGAAATGCCCCCTTTTCCGGCTCTCTTACCATGGTACGCATTACACCATTGACAAATTTGGCAACCCCCGCATGTCCAAAACGCTTAGCCAGCTCCACAGACTCATTGCAAGCAGCGGAGTCAGGCACCTTATCCATGTATTTAAGCTGATAAACGCCCATGCGCAAAATATCCCTTATAATCGGGCTAACCTTGCTTATGGGACGATTAATATACTTTCTGATAATCCAGTCCAGAGTTTCCCCTGCCTTTACGGTACCATAAACAAGCTCAGTAACAAAACGACGGTCCATATCACTAAGACCGCCCTTGCGTAGCTCCTTGGCCAGAGCTACATTGGCATAAGCCTCCTGTTCATGGACCGCATTTATAATTTTCAAAGCCGTTTCACGTGCTTTATCCATTTAATTCTCCTTTTCCTGGCTGACAGCATCAGACGCAGGCAAATCTATAATATCCATAATGACCCTTTTGAACTCCTCAACATCTACCTTAGTATTGAAGCATGGACCATTAGGGCGAATATTCATAACACCTACTGAAGGAATAGGGTATACATCCTGGATACCGCTGGCCAAATCTCGCTCGCAGGCCACAGCCACAACCGCCTGTGGTCTTATTTCCATAACCTTTTGACGGGCCAGGGTTCCCCCCGTTACCACGAAAAAATGAAAGCCGATTTCTTCAGCCAAGGTTACCAAATCTCCAATATTACAACCACCACAACGCTTGCAATTATTGGGATCCGTAGTTATCTTATGGGGACAAGTGCTCAGCTGCAAGCAGTGGGGTGTCACCACTAACAGTCTGTCAGCCGGCACCTTTAAATGACGATTACCTACAATGGTATTACTCACTGCCACATAGGATGCCTCTATGCGCCGACGATCAATCCCAACGATTTTTCCTGCCGAAATAACAATATAATAAAGGACATTCAAAAGGGTATAGGTCTGCTTTTTAAAAATAGTTGGCAATGGCCAACCTTTTATGCCAAACACCATTCCCAAAATGCCAAAACCAATAAGGAACAGGATTCCTATCATAGCCGCCGCAAAGGCAGGGGCCAGATGAGGATTTATATTATTAAGACCAGGAAGGGTTATAAACCAGACTCCTGCACATATTATCAGCATAATAATATAGGTTATGCACAAAAGACTGATGAAAAGTCGCTTCTTAGCCTTTTTTACCGTGTATTTCATAACTTATCCTCTGGGAAAACAACATTAATTAAAAATCAATCCAGCTTTTACGCCATTTCCCCGAACAAAATCACCTGCTGACATGCGTTTTTTACTAGGTGGCTGAATCTCTGTGATTTCCACAGCCCCCTTGCCTGCAGCAACAATAAAGCTCTTTTTGGTAAGCTCCAGCACCTCACCCGGATTACCGGACTTATCATTTCTCACCTTGGTGCTCCACACCTTGTAGTTTTTGCCGTCCAACAAGGTCCAGGCCACTGGCCAGGAGTTAAGGCCACGCACGAGATTGTGAACCTCCTGGGCAGACTTGGTCCAGTCGATATGACCGGTTTCCTTGGTAAGCATGGAAGCGTAGTTAGTAAGGCTGTCATCCTGTTTTTCCGGAGTGATAGTCCCAGCCATAAGCCCATCAACAGTATCTGCCAACAATTTGCTGCCCATAACCGCCAGCTTATCGTGAAGCTCCTCTGTAGTCATATCCGGTGTAATCTCTATTTTACTCTTAAGAAGCATATCTCCGGTATCAAGGCCCGCATCCATCATCATGGTGGTTACGCCAGTTTCAGTTTCCCCGTTAATAATGGACCAATGAATAGGTGCCGCACCACGATATCTAGGCAACAAAGAAGCATGAACATTTACGCAGCCCAGGCGGGGAATGTCCAAAACCTCCTGGGAAAGGATTTGACCAAAGGCTACCACCACAATAAGATCAGGATTTAACTCCTTTAACCTTGCCACACAATCAGCTGTCTTTATTTTCTCTGGCTGCCAAACAGGCAAACCATATTCCAGTGCCTTAACCTTTACTGGAGAAGGTGTCATTTTCTGACCTCTCCCCTTTGGACGGTCAGGCTGTGTAATAACGGTAAGCACTTCCGTCTTTTCCTGCATTACCTCCAGACAACCAACGGCAAAGTCCGGAGTTCCCATAAAAACAGTTTTTAATTTGCTCATTTGTTTTCTCCCTGCTTAATGGTCTTGGCCACATCAATAAACAATGTACCCTCCAAATGATCCAGCTCATGCTGAATGCAGCGTGCCATAAGGCCCTTTGCTGTAAGATGCTTTTTCTTGCCCCAACGGTTAAGGTAATCAACGCTAACCTTCTCCGCACGTTCCACATCGCCAAATACATTTGGCACACTTAGGCATCCCTCCTGGCCGATCTCGGTGCCCTCACGACGTGTAATCACAGGATTCACCATTTCCACCAGGCCATTGTCGTCACCAACATCAATTACCACCAAACGTATGGACTGACCCACCTGTGGCGCGGCCAAACCGACTCCATCAGCCTTATACATGGTCTCAGCCATATTTTCCATCAGCTTTCTAATTTTGCTGTCAACCTTCTCTATTGGAGCGGCAACCTGTTTTAAAACAGGATCACCAGCTTTTACTATATCTAACAGTGCCAACTATAACACCCTCCTATTTCTCTATATCCGTCTAATTTTATCATATTATGGAAGGAAAGTCCAAACTATACCATCTCAGCAAACAAATGCAAAAAAGGGAGCACTGTCAACGTATCTGATCAGTGCTCCAAAATATTTCTAGGGGTTAGTATAGCAAATTAGCAAATTAGCAAAATAGTGATTTATTACTCTTTACCAGCCAGTCTCTTGTAGTTAGCGAGTCTGGTTTCAGCATCCTTCTGAGTCTTCTCGAAGAGAGCCTCAGCAGCCTCTGGGAATGCACGCTTCAAGCTGTTGTAGCGAACCTCGCCCATGAGGTAATCCTGGAACTTGCCAAAGTCTGGCTCCTTGGAATCAAGGGTGAATGGGTTCTTGTCAGTGCCAACCAGCTCTGGGTTATAACGATAGTTAGCCCAATAACCACATTCAACAGCACGGGCTGCTTCCATCTGGGACTTGCCCATACCAATCTTGATACCATGGTTGATACAAGGAGCATAACCAATGATAAGGGATGGTCCTGGATAAGCCTCAGCCTCTGTAATAGCCTTCAGAACCTGATTCTTGTCGGCACCCATGTTAACCTGTGCTACATATACATAGCCATAGGACATAGCCATCATGCCCAGATCCTTTTTCTTGGTCTTCTTACCAGTTGCAGCAAACTGTGCAATGGCAGCGGTAGGAGTAGCCTTGGAAGCCTGACCGCCAGTATTGGAGTATACCTCAGTATCGAATACGAATACATTTACATCCTCGCCGGAAGCCAATACGTGGTCCAGACCGCCGTAGCCAATATCGTAAGCCCAGCCGTCGCCGCCGAAGATCCACTGGGAACGCTTAACCATGAAGTCACGGTTATCATAAATCTTGTTGAGAAGTGGATCGTCACCCTTCTCAGCTTCAAGAGCACCAATCAGATTCAGTGAACGCTCACGGGTACCCTCACCACAGTTCATGTTGTCCTTCCAGTCAATCATTGCATCCTTTAATGCAACGGACAGCTTGCCGGACTCAATAGCTGCAGTAACGTCTGCTGCCAAGGCCTCGCGAACAGCCTTAACACCGAGGAACATACCAAGACCATACTCTGCGTTGTCCTCAAAGAGGGAGTTAGCCCAAGCAGGACCATGGCCCCAAGCATTCTTGGTGTATGGCATTGCAGGAGCAGATGCACCCCAAATGGAGGAACAGCCTGTAGCGTTAGCTACCATCATGCGGCCGCCGAAGAGCTGAGTAATGAGCTTAGCGTATGGAGTCTCGCCGCAACCTGCGCAAGCGCCGGAGAATTCAAGGCAAGGAGTCTCAAACTGAGAACCCTTAACAGTGGTCTTCTTCATAGGGTTAGTCTTAGGGCTAACCTTCACACCATAATCGAATACAGCCTGCTTGTCAATCTGAGTAGCGATAGGCTTCATAACAAGAGCCTTCTCCTTGGCAGGGCATACAATAGCACAGTTGCCACAGCCAGAGCAGTCAAGAGCAGAAATAGCCATAGTGAAGTTCAGGCCCTTGGTGCCAAGAGCTGGCTTGGAAGTAAAGCCCTCTGGTGCAGCATCCTTTTCCTCATCAGTTGTGAGAACTGGACGAATTGCAGCATGTGGGCAAACAAATGCGCACTGATTACACTCAATACACTTGGTAACATCCCATTCAGGAACGTTAATTGCAATACCGCGCTTCTCATAAGCAGCAGTGCCGGATGGGAAGGTACCATCTGCATGGGCAGCCATCTGCTTAACAGTAATCTTGTTACCCTCCTGACGGTTAACTGGCTCCAGAATCTCCTTAACGTAAGCTGGAACATCAGACTTGCATTCTTCCTTGGCATCCTTTGCATCAGCCCAGTCAGCAGGAACATTTACAAGATGAAGTGCATCAATACCGGCATCAACAGCGCCATTGTTCATATCTACGATATTCTGGCCCTTCTTGCCGTAAGAAGTTACAATAGCATCCTTCAGATAGCCAACAGCCTTCTGAAGTGGAATAATATCAGCCAGTTTGAAGAATGCAGACTGCATTACCATATTGAAACGTCCGCCAAGGCCCAGATCCTGAGCAATCTTAACAGCATTTACAGTGTAGAACTTAATATTGTTCTTGGCAATGTAGCGCTTCATGGAAGCAGGCAGCTTCTCAGACAGCTCATCGTCAGACCAAAGTGTATTAAGCAGGAAAGTACCGCCTGGCTGTAAGCCTGCCAAAAGGTCATACTTATTTACATAAGACTGCTGGGAGCAGGAAATAAAGTTTGCATTATCAATAAGATATGGAGAAGCGATTGGGGACTTACCAAAACGCAGGTGGGACATGGTAATACCACCGGACTTCTTGGAGTCATAAGCGAAGTATGCCTGAGCATACAAATCAGTCTTATCACCGATAATCTTAATAGCAGACTTGTTGGCACCTACAGTACCATCGGAACCGAGACCCCAGAACTTACAAGCAGTGGTTCCTTCTGGAGTGAGGTTAACATGCTCTGGATATGGAGCAAGAGATGTATTGGAAAGATCATCAACAATACCAATGGTAAAGCCATTCTTAGGTGCATCCTTCTTCAGTTCCTCAAATACGCCGAGAACCTGGGTAGGAGTTACATCCTTACCACCTAAGCCATAACGGCCGCCAACGATCAGTGGATGACGATGGCTTGCATAGAATGCAGTACGAACATCCTGATACAGTGGCTCACCAAGAGCACCAGGCTCCTTGGTACGGTCGAGAACTGCAATCTTTTCTACAGTAGATGGAATAGCCTTCAGGAAATGGTCTACGGAGAATGGACGGAAGAGATGAACTGCAACCGCACCAACCTTCTCACCCTTAGCGTTGAGGAAATCAACACACTCCTGAAGTGTCTGGTTAATGGAACCAATAGCGATTACTACGCGCTCAGCATCCTTGGCACCATAGTAATCAAAAATATGATGCTCACGGCCGGTAATCTTGGCCATCTGGCCCATAGCCTCTTCCACGAGCTCTGGCAAAGCATCATAGGCTTTGTTTACAGCCTCACGGCCCTGGAAATAAATATCATCATTCTGAGCAGTACCACGAATTACAGGATGGTCAGGATTCAGAGCGTTACGACGGAAAGCATTTACTGCATCCCAGTCAAGAATCTTGGCCAGATCATCATAATCAACCAGTTCAATCTTCTGAATCTCATGGGAAGTGCGGAAACCATCAAAGAAGTTCAGGAAAGGAATCTTGCCCTTGATAGCAACCAAATGTGCTACAGCAGCCAAATCCATTACTTCCTGTACAGAGGATTCTGCCAGCATAGCCACACCAGTCTGACGTGCAGCCATAACATCCTGATGATCACCGAAAATATTCAGTGAAGAAGTAGCCAGTGCACGAGCAGATACATGGAATACACCTGGGAGCATCTCGCCGGAAATCTTATACATATTTGGAATCATCAGCAGCATACCCTGAGAAGCAGTGTATGTGGTGGTCAAAGCACCAGCCTGCAAGGAACCGTGAACTGCACCTGCAGCACCAGCCTCGGATTGCAACTCAACAATGCGTACCTTCTGACCAAAAAGGTTCTTCTGCCCCTTTGCAGCCATCTCATCAACATGCTCTGCCATTGGTGAAGATGGGGTGATAGGATAGATAGCAGCCACATCGGTAAATGCGTAAGACACATAAGCCGCAGCTGTATTACCATCCATAGTCTTCATTTTCTTGCCCATACTTGATTAACTCTCCTCTCATAACACGAAATTTACCCGAATACCAATCAAGTAACAATAACATCTATAACAATTTCCTTATAAATGTTTTACAAATTCATTATACATCTAACATATTCTTTTGTAAAACAAAACGCCTTTTTCTTTTTATTTTCGCACAAATGAAAAGAAAATAAAATTATTTTGAACAAAATTTCATTTTATCGTCAATAATCATCAGACAAATATTTCTTATTTATACTGATATAGATAAATTTAATTATGTGATTAAAAAGGAAAAATAAAAAAGCTGGATTCGAAAATCCAGCTTTAAATGCAATGGTCGGAGCAGCAGGATTCGAACCTGCGACCCCCTGGTCCCAAGCCAGGTGCTCTACCAAACTGAGCCATGCCCCGTTGCTGACCGTTGTCGCGTCAACATTGATAATAATACTACAATCTCCATCGCTTGTCAACAAATTTTATAACTTTTTATTTTATTACTTTTGCCAATAATCAAGGCTATCTGTAATTCCAATATCCCTGGCATAGAATACAGGATCCTTCCCTGCATTTCTCTGGCTTTCATAATCTCTGAGACATGCCATTGCCTTACTGCCCAGGATAACGATTACAGGCAGGTTGATGATGGCCATGCAGCCCATAAGCACGTCGGCCAGATTCCACAGAAGATCCATACTGAGACCAGCACCTACAAAAATAACCAGTGCAGCAAATGTACGATAAACGGTCATAAACAGCTTACCAGGCACCTTGCCGTTTACATAAGCCAGACAATTATCTACATAATAAAGATTACCCAGCAAGGTAGTAAACGCAAAGAGCAGCATGGAAATAGTTAAGAACACACCAGCCCCGGAACCCAGAGTTGCATCAAGAGATGCCTGAACGAATGGGGCACCAGCCAATTCCTTGGTAGGAGCCACACCGGAACTCATGCAAAGGAAAGCAGTAGCAGTACAGAGAATCATAGTATCAATAAATACGGAGAACATCTGAACAAGGCCCTGCTTTACAGGATGAGAAACATCTGCGGCAGCTGCGGCATTTGGTGCAGAACCTACACCTGCCTCATTGGAGAACAAACCGCGCTTAATACCAAACATTACGCAGGAACCAGTGAAGCCACCAAAAATTGCTTCAAAATCAAAAGCCTGAGTGAAGATGGTATCAAAAACACTTGGCAAAAGGCCAATGTTCATAACCACCACGATTAATGCTACCACAACATAAATAAGGCCCATGAGAGGAACCAATGCGGAAGTAGCCTTGATAATTCTGCGACCACCACCAAAGATGCACCATCCTACAAGAACTGCCAGAATGCCACCAATAACCCATGGTGTGGTGTCCGGGTTGTAGAATGTGAATCCAGAGAATGTAGACTGGAGGTTATATGCACACAGCATATTAAAACCAATACCATAAGTACAAATCAGTGCCAATGCAAAGATAATTGCCACAAATCTGTTATGAAGGGCACTCTCAATATAATAGGCCGGGCCGCCATAGCTGGCATGTTCACCGCGCTTCTTATACACCTGAGCCAATGTGCTCTCCACGAATGCAGCTCCGCCACCCAAAAATGCAGCCAGCCACATCCAAAACATGGAACCAAAGCCGCCCAGACACAGTGCTGTGGAAACACCAATGATGTTACCAGTACCAACTCTGGAAGCAGTGGAAACCATCAAAGCCTGGAAGGATGATACCTTCTGTCCCTCTTTCTTCTCCATGATAACCTTCAACGTCTCCCCGAAAAGACGAATCTGGACAAATCTGGTCCGTAGTGTGTAATAAAAGCCTACGCCCAGAATCATGACAATCAACAGCTTGCCATACATGAAGTTAGAGATTTCTCCAATTAACGCATCCAACATTTTCTTATCTACCCCTTTTCCTTTTAAAAATAAATTTAAATTCCCCTATTCAGGGAAAAAATCCCCTAAAGTTTCTTTATCCTCAGGCTTACCCACGTAAGAACCTATCAAGAACAAAATCAATGAAACGGTAATACCGATGGTAATCTGGTGAAGCCCCATAATCTTAAAGCCCATGCCCTGGGCGAGACAATAAAGCACCGTACCGCCAACCATAGAAAGCATGGCTCCGGTCTTATTTGCCCTTGGCCAATAAAGCCCCAGCAAAAGTGTCCAGAAGAAAGCAGTTTCCAGACCTCCAAAAGCAAACATATTAATAAGCCAAATAAGGCTTGGCGGTGTCATAGCAATAAAAAATACTATAGCGCCAATGACTGCCGTTGCCAACATGGACAAGATACGCAGCTTGCCATCGCCGGGCTTATTGCCCTTTCGCTCCTGACGATGGAGATAAATATCCTTAATAATTGCTGACGAGCCTACCAACAGCAAACTGCTGATGGTGGAAATGCTGGCAGAAAGGGGACCAATTATCGCAATACTTGCCAAAGTGGCTGGCATTGCCGTTACCACGATGCGCGGAATAATGCTGTCAGTTCCGCCATAATCAGCAGGAGCCCCCGTCATCACTCCCTGTCCCAGAATACCAGTGAGATTTACACCAATATTCATAAAGCCTACCACGAAAGTGCCAATAAGCATGGCTCTAACCAGACTTTTATTGTTCTTGAAAGCCAATCCCCTTACCACAGACTGTGGCAGTGCAATAGTACAGATACCCACCAAAATCCACTGGGTAAGATACAAGCCATAAGGCATCTTGCCTCCGGAAAGAGGCTCCAACATATCGGGACGATTTGTTTCCAAATGGGCCACAATACTGTCATAGCCGCCACCGGCCTGAAGGACAAAATATACCAGCATCATAATGCCAATCATCATCATTACAGCACAGCAGGTATCCGTAATGGCCACTGCCCTAAAGCCACCAATGGTGGTATATACCACTACCATGGCACCAAAAAGAATCAATCCCGTCACATAGCTATACCCGGTCACCGCTTCAAATAGCTTGGCACCACCCACAAACTGGGCAACCATAGTAGCACAAAAGAACAAAACTATAATAAATGCAGAAATCTCTGCCAATAAATCCGACTTATACCGATGGCGAATAATATCAACCACCGTTACTGCATTAAACTTGCTGGCCAGCAATGCCACCCGCTTGCCGAATATGCCCAGCACCAAAAATACCGCAGTTACCTGAACCACAGCCATATAAACCCAGCCAAAGCCCACATTCCAAGCCACGCCAGGCCCGCCGACAAAGGAGCTTACGGAGCTATAGGTGGCAACAGTAGTCATGGCAAGAACAAATCCACCCAAGTCCCGATTGCCAATGAAGTAGGTCTTGACAAAATTATTCATCAACCCTGACTGCTGCTGATGACGTACATAGAAGCTGATACCAATCATAAAGGCCATATAACCTAAAAGAGGTAAAAGCTGACTTATATCGCCATTCATGGCTGTCCCCCCTTTCGGGAAGGATTACCATCTGTTTCCAAATCAATGTCCTTGAAAACAAAGGTAGTAAGCAGCTTTACCAAAACCATGGCAAAAATCCACACGCCGAAGGTTCCGGCAACAGCCCAAAGCGGCAGTCCAAAAACCTTAATATCCACACCAGCCAGACCGAATCCGGCCAACACCCAAAAGACAATCAAAATCAATAGGGTTATGCCGGTCCACATGGCTTCCCTGCGAATCTGAAGGTATTTTTCTTTTTCTGACATACAAAGCACCTTTCTGTAGAACCTGGCCATAAAATTAAACAAAGCTTGTCCAACCAGTGTCCTCAACACCTGTAATTATACTATGCCTTCTTAAACTTGGCAAAAATTTCGTCTATTTCAGGACCTGTAAGCTGATATTTCTCCACCAGCTTGTCTGCCAGTGCCTTAATAGCTTTCTTGCCTTTTTTTACAATTTTCAAGGTGTTTTCGTATTCCTGCTGTATTATTTCATTTGCTTCTTCATAAACCTTCACCGCCGCTGGACTTACAGAAAGGGTTTCCAATGGTATATAGGCCCGAAGCTGTTTACCCATACCTAGATTATTAACCATCAGAACAGCATGAACAGTAGCATTTTCCAAATCGCCGCTGATACCGGCATTGACCCCTTCCTTTTCCCCGAAGAAAACCACCTCAGCTGCACGTCCCGCCAAGCTAACACGTATCTTGTCAACATACCACTGACGATTGTAGTTCTTGGAGATTTTTTCATTTACCTTTGGCTTGGTGTAGCCACCGTATTCCTCCCGGCCCACAATAGTTACAAAGGATGACTGTTCACCGGTAAGCCACAGGAGATAAGCATGTCCCGCCTCGTGCACTGCAGTGGCAAAATAGTTAATCTCCTCCCAATCATGCTTTTGACCAAATGTCAGCTCGTCAAGGGCGTCTGAAAGAATATCACTGTCCACCTCTTTTTGCTGCTTTAAGGCCATACGGGTAGCCAAGGAAATAAAATCATTAATATCCGCTATACTATGTCCAAAAACACGATCTGCAATATTATTGATAATGGTATCAGGAATTGTTGTTATTCCTTTATTGTTTAGGGCTTTCTTGATACCAGCAATACGTTCATCACGGTCAGGCAAACGAACATATATCTTGTGCTCCAAAAGGTGCAGCAGCTCCGGATCCAACTCAGAATTTTCATCAGAAACAGTTGAATGGGACCAGTTCATCGTTCCCACAAACAGCACTGGCGAACCACAATTTTTTATGTCCTTGATACCATTGATAAATGTTCTTACAGCCCCCAGTCCGCAGGCCTTTATCAACAGGTCAAACTTCTCTATCAGAATAACCGCTGGTGCCTCACGAATGGCCTTTTCAAAAAGGTCCTTTAATAACTGGCAGGCCCCCTCAGGGGTAAGGTCAGCCAATCTTGATGGGGTTATCATCAACAGACTTGCTTCCGCCTCAGTAGCCAACGCCCTGGCCAGAGAAACCTTCCCTGCATCAGCGGAACCAAAGAGCAGAACTCCCCCTGGCACACTGTGATATTTCATCACAAAGGCCTCAGGATTAACCAAATACTCCTTCAGATATTTTAAATCCTCTTTAGCACTGGTACCTCCCACTATATCATCAAAATACCGTGGCTCCTTCTCTTCCTCAAGATACTCATCCACTGGATCTGGTCCCTTCAGGGTTTCAAAATCAAAATCATAGAAAATTACTTCAGCTGTCTTACCATCATCAGAAAGCTGCTGAGCCGTGTTATATTTTACTATTAAATCCTCCCGTTGAAGGGCATCATAGTTCTTCTGAATAAGGGTATCCCGTGCAACCAGCAGCATCTCAGCCTGGGCGTGTTCACGGTCCACGGAAAGATCCACCGTCCCTCTGGCCCCCTTCTGCATAAAAGTAAAGTAATCCGCCAAAGTAATGTTGTCGTGCTTAATGAGATAAACTGGCAGGGTGGGAAGATTCTCACGAACAATTTCAAAAACGCCAAGACCTACCGATACCTCATCATCCAGGCTCAGCACATTAAATCCCCTGTCCTCCACTCCTTCCATAAGGTCCACCACCACAAAGGAAAGAATAGTATTAGAAAGGGTTTTCACCGCTTCATCGATACTGGTGACAAAAATGTAATCTATAAATTCATTTTCCAGCAGACATTTATATTTTTCCCTGTCTGCCACCAGCATCACCTGAGGCTTTTCCTTATAATTAAACAAAGTGGCCATAGGGCTCTCCACCTCAGGACACTCCACCGTGAAAATAATTTTCTGGATTTTTGTAAGAGCATCTGGTGCCAGATGACGGCTTAATTCATAAAATTCATTTTTAAGAAATGCCCTGCTTAGAGGCAATACAGAATTGGCATCAATCATATCACACTGATTAAACAGGCACAGATTCAGCATATCCGGGTCCAAATCCATATCATAGCCATACTCATTTTTAATTTCATTGGCAAAGTCAAAAAAGCTCTGCTCCATGAGCTCAAGCAAATGGTTAACCGCCATGTCCTTGAAGAAAATAATATTTTCATTATTAAAATATTCGTAGAAGAAAATAATCGGAAAATCAGATTCTTCCAGCTCCTTGGCAAAGGAGCCCAAAATCACGGATTTAGGCAGCATGGAGCCAAGATTGTCATTTAGATACAGCTCCGCCCCTACATGGGTAGTAAAAATAATAATACTCTCCCCAAAGGATATCGACTTTCCCGTAGAGGCATCCACCACACGGCCCGTTTCAATGATCTGGCTTATAGCAGAAACCACCTTTGGACTGGCCTTTTCTATATTTTTCAGCAGCAAAATGCCGCTGGGATTTTCCTCCACGAATTTTGTAATCCTGCCAGCCTTTTTGCTACCGCTTACGGTATTAACCAAATCCTTGGCAAAGGTTTCCGCCGCGTTCATATCCAGATTAATTTCCAAAATACTGCGCTTCAGTACATCTGCCGTAATATGGGCCAAACGGGACTTGCCAATGCCAGGAGGCCCCGATAGCAGGAAAATATTATGAAGTGTCTGCCCCGATGATTCAGGAATAAACTGGCCCTTAAAAATTCCCTGAACGAAATAATGTATGGCTGCATCCTGCCCCTTAATATTGGCACATAACGTCTGGTAAAGGGTCTTGGTATTCTTGGATAGCTCCACCAGCTCTTTTTTCTTGTTTCGCTTCATAATAATCCCCCCTTGGGTACAATATTGTCCTTTATTCAACTGATAAGCCATCCTCCTTGGCCCATGATAACTCCAAGAGGGATGGCTAATCTAAATTATTTCATTTCTTTACCCTTTTCCCGGAGGATTCTATTGCTCCGGCTGGGCATACCAGCAAGCACAAGTGAATTGCATATCGTTTTAAAGGAAACCCCAGCCCATCCTGCCTCAAAAGCTCTGGCACACATATCATAATTGCTGCCCACAACGGAGGAAGATAGCAAAAATGGATTTTCCAAAGGTATACCACAAATATCCGTCTGCAAAATGCTTTCATCAGCCAGCTGCTCCTTTGTTATCACTGGCTTTACTTCATTTCTGAGACGGGTAATCAGCCCTTTTATAGGCACCAGACCCGGGCGAACACAGGCCTTTTCACATGGAGCATCACAAGCTGCACAAGCATCCGTTTCCGGCAAAAAGGACACCGCATGATGCTCGCCTCCCAACCATATTTCTCTCAGCTTTTCACCTGGGTTAATACCGGACGGACACGCCTCATCGCAGGGTGCATTATCACACAAGGCACAATTTATCATGTCCCGCCTTTTTATATTAGGCTGCAAAAACACCATACTCACTCCTACTTACACACAACATGAGCCTTAAAGGCTACCACCCAGCTTTTCCAAGGAATTAATTACTACCACACAATCTGGCTGAACATGCTTCATTACAAATTCCATTTTGTCCAATGGAATAGCTACACACCCACCAGTATATGGCTTTTGTGGTCCAAAGGAATGGAGGAATATAGCCGACCCTGCCCCCGGAAGGCCCTCAGCATTATAGCTGATATTCATACAGTAAAGATATTGAGGATTATAATCCACTATACGTTCACTGCTCTCCTTATCCAAGTCTGGCAGGCTTCGGATATCCACCATTTCATTATATTTCATGCCCGGACGAACATCTCCGGACCAATATATATTTTCATCCACTTGACGATAAGGGATAGCGCAACCAGGATCAGGTGCAATGCCAAAGGCAGCATTGAAGCGGAAGGTTCCTACAGGAGTCCTGCCATCCCCTTCCTTATTTTTACCCAAACCATTTTTCCCAATAATGCCAGGAGTTGTCATTATCTCTTTCCAGTTACCATCCCAATCCCTTTCGTGCATAGAAACCCAGGCAGTGGTATCCCCTATGCCAGCCACCACAAAAAGCTGCTTTGCCTTTTGTGCCTCAGTAAGCTGCTGTACCCAAGCTGGAGATGGCTCGTAAATACCTTCAGTGTATCCCTTATAATTTGCCATGGCATTGCGCCAACTATCCATAACCTCATCATTATTAAAAGCTACTGACACTAACCCAGGATTATTCTTAACGAATTCATCCCTTACATATTTATAGCCCCACTGTACCAATTCAGTCCACTTAGCCTGGTCCTCTTTCATTTCCTCTATAGTAGACCTATGATAACGCACATCCGTTGGGTGTCTGAATACATAGTACATACCAGATATATCCTTGGCAAAAATTTCCACGCCGGACATATCATAACAAAGCATTTCATTTAATTGTTTTTCATTAATCTTGCCGATACTGAACAGCCAGCCCATACCATCATAGCGCATACCAGCTGCCCTGCTCTCCTCCACAGATTTCTTTTCTGATACAGAGAACAGCGTCCCCTCGTACTTATCAAAAATTGTAGTCGTCAATAAATCATCCTTATACTTGTTGGGAACCTCAAGCCGATACCCATTACTGGTATAGAAGGTACTGTCCTTTGCCAATGCTTCTCCTGATGACAATGCCACCAGCACAACTGCCAACATCATTGCAGTCACTGTCGTCCTTATAATATGTCTTAAAATTGTAAACATCATAGCACCTCCATAATAATCTTATCACTTTGATATATTCGACCTTCATCTTCAAATACCTTTTTAGCAAAATAATAACCCCAAAGCCAATATGATTTGACTCTGGGGTTATGATAGTTTATTTATTTAAGTCATGCTCCATGCTGCACTCAATTAAAATTTAAACTGGTGCAACGAATGCTGCAGGTCTTCAGCCAATCTTGACAAGGATTCACTGGCAGTGGCAATTTCGCTGGCAGATGCTGACTGCTCCTCTGTAGCAGCCGAAACAGTCTGCATTTCGTCGGAAACCGCACGTCCCTGCTTATCGATATTGTCCACCTGCGTAGTGATATTCTCTGTATCGGAAGTAGCTGAATGAACAGCCTGACTCATTTGCTTAACTTCCTGGGTAACTTCATTTACCAGTGACTCTATTTCTATAAAATTCTGTCGCAGATTAGCCACAGACTCAGCACCGGCATCCACTGTAGCTCTGCCCTTCTGCATAGAAGTAACCGCCTGCTGGGTTTCCTGCTGAATCCCCGTAATGAGCTGGGTAATCTTCTGAGCTGCTTCGCCGGACTGCTCGGCCAGCTTGCGGACCTCCTCAGCTACTACCGCAAAGCCACGACCATGTTCCCCAGCACGAGCAGCCTCAATAGCCGCATTAAGAGCCAGCAAATTGGTCTGCTCAGCTATGCCGGAAATAGTTTCTACGATAGTACCAATCTCCTGAGAGCTTTCTCCCAGCCTATCCACGATTTCTGAAGAATCCTGGACACCAACAGCGCCATTATGAATCTGCTGAATGGTCTCTTCAATGGATTTTAAGCCCTGAGCCGCAGACTTTGCTGCAGAATCTGCTCTGGAGGCCACATTATTTGACTGATTATCAATGGCAGACACGGAATCATTAATGTTGCTAACTGCCCGTGTACTGGACTCAATAGCTCCCTGCTGTATCTGCACTGCACCGGCAGCATCAGTAACGGACTGAGCCACCTGAGTAGAGGCCTGGGCTGACTGCTGGGCACTGGCGGTTAATTCTTCACCAGCAGCGGCAATCTGTTCAGCACTGGAGCTTGCCTGACGCATAAGCTTATTAAGGTTTTCACGCATAATACATACGGTATCTGCCAACTCACCGATTTCATCAGTAGTGGTTATGGTACGAGGAGTAATGCGGAAATCGCCATCACCCATACGACGGCAGGTTTCCACCATTCTGTTCAACGGGCCAGTAATTGCTTTAATGATCAGCATTGAGAAAGCAAACAGGGCAATCAAAGCAGCAACACTGAATAACACCATCATCCTGCTGGCTGAAGTCGCATCACTTTCCATCTTCTCAAAAAGGGCCTGGGAATTTTCCTGGGCCTGCTTTTGCTGAGCCTCCAACAATAAACGCAGCTGCTTGGTTGCATCGCCGGCATTCTTGCTAAGATAAGTAGCACCTTCGTCCTTCTTGTTATCCTGGGCCAGAGCTACTACCTGATCAATTGTGCCACAAAAAACATTCCACTTATCTTGAATAGCCGCATTGCCTTTTTCAGCCTCAGTTCCCGCTGTAGCCTGCTGATACAGTTTCCAGTTTTCCTCAAAACTTGCACGAATTTCCTTTTGGTCATTCTTCAGATCATCAATACGTTTCTGATCCTTGGCAGACAAGGAAAGTGCACCTCTGGATTGCATATCACGGAGCATATACTTTATCTCGCCTATACAGTAAAGCTGCTGCATATTTTTCTGATAAATAATCTCCAGGGAATCACGGGATTCAGATATGGTGGAATAGCCACGATAGCCGATAAGAGCCATACCAATGGCGGCAATAACCACAAGGGTCAATATTTTGTACACCATCTTTAAATTGTAAAAAAAGTTCATATACATCCCCTCTTTCTTTCCACATTCACCTACTGAGTAATTCTATATTTATAACTAAAGTCCTTTATATTTATTTATTTTTATCTAAAAATTATAAACTCGTATTCCAAATACTAAAAATTTTTCAAACTTCTAAAATCAAATCCCCCTGACCGTTGTGATCAAGGGGATTTTAAGTTTAGGCTTTTATCTTAAATTTGCTTTACAAAGGTATTTACACCTGGAATTCGCCAACCATAGAGCTCATATCTGTTGCCATCTTGGCAAGAGCATGAGATGCTGCGGCAATTTCTTCATTGGACGCAGATTGTTGCTCGGTAGTTCCAGCAATCATGTTCATGTGCTCAGCAGTCTGCTTGCTGACAGAATCAATAGCATCTACGGCCTGAACGATCTGAGTAGCACCAGTAGAAACTGTCTGTACGGAATTGTTGATTTCCTTCATGGAATCACCAATGCCATTAACCTTGTTCATGATTTCAGTGAACTGGGTACCAACCTCACGGATGGCCTTAGTGCCCTGTTCAACCTCTCTGGTACCCTGTTCCATCGAAGCCACTGCTCTATCGGTATTTTCCTGAATTGAAGCAATCCTGGCCTTAATCTGTTCAGCAGATTCCTTGGATTCGGTAGCCAGCTTTCTAACCTCTTCAGCTACTACTGCAAAGCCACGGCCCTGTTCACCGGCACGGGCTGCCTCGATAGCTGCATTGAGAGACAACAGATTGGTCTGTTCTGCAATGGAAGAAATAGCTTCTACAATCTGGCCAATTTGCTTGGAGTTCTCACCCAGTTCCTTTACAACCTCAGCAGACTGAAGAACACTGCCCTCCAAGGAGCCAATCTTCTCCATAGCTGCTCTCATAAGTGCTGCGCCCTCTTCAGCAGCCTGAGCTGCATCCCTGGAGGCATCTGATGCTTCGTTGGTCTTGTTTGTCATGAGCTTAATATCGTCATATACGCTGTCTACGCTGACCTTAGCCGTATTAACATCAGAAATCTGCTGATCCATATTAACACTTACCTGAGAAACGGTTTCAGCAGTGTGTACAGAGGACTCTGCACTCTGCTGGGCGTTGGCGGTAAGCTCCTCAGAAGATGCTGCAACCTGCTCAGCGGTAGTAGCCATTGAACTGATGAGCTTGGCAAGATGCGCCCTCATAGTGTTAAAGGCCGTTACCAAGGATCCAATTTCATCGTTGGAAGTTTTCACAATATCTTTAAGTCTAAGGTTACCATGGGCCAACTGATCAGCATGATCCTTCAATGCAACGATTGGAGTTGTGATAGTATCAGCAAACTTCAGGCACATTGCAACAACGATCAAGAAGCCAACAACAGTAAGAATACCAAAGGCAATCTTCAAGTTAGTAATTGGTGCATAGACATAATCATAAGGAACGGACAAGCCAAATACCCAGCCATTGCATGGCATTTTCTTGTAACCAAATACCTGCTTTCCTTCATCATTTTCGTAGAGGAAGAAGCCAGTATCATTCTTCAGCATTTCATCAAAATGCTCTCCTATGCCCTTTACCTTGCGGATATCAGACATAATCTCTTCGTTGCCGGCAGTACCAAGAATATTGCCAGCAGTATCGATAACGATACCCTGTCCTGTCTCACCACGATACTTTGCTGCCTTGGCGCGTTCACTAACAATATCCAGTGCAATATCAGTACAGAGAGCGCCATAGAAGCCACTGGTACCATTAAATGGAGAAACAACGGAAACTACCAGCTTGCCAGTATTTTTGTCCACATAAGGCTCGGTAAATACCGTCTTGCCGGCATTCTTGGCATCATTATACCAAGGACGCTGCTTTGGTATTAATTTGCCAGTCATATTGCCGCCATAAAAAGATGCAAAATAATCATCTTCTGTACCAATATTTAAATCAAGAATATCCTTGTCGGAAGAAATAAGTGACAAGGAATCGATCGACTCGATACGCGCTTTATCTCCTTTAAATGATGACATAAGGTTTGCCGCATAGGTAGCGGAGGTTGCCTTTTCCTTAAACCAGCCATCAAGCTCAGCAGATTCATGGCTTACCACTGCAGTAAGCTCTGCTTCTACACTTGATTGCAGATTGGAATCAGAAATAATAAAACCAATCATGGATACTACGGCAAGCAAGATACCGACACCCATGGCTAAAATTTGAAACTTCTTTTTAATGCCCATACAATAACCTCCTTTAGAATGTGTATAATGGATAGTTCTACATGTATGGCTAAAATCCTTTATTTATATTCATTATTTTTAACAAATAATTAATGTCTCTTCACAAATATTAGTACAACAAATATATCCTTTATTTTTCTACGGGAAATAAAAAAAGTCCTCAAAGCCTTGACATTCAAGACTTTGAGGTTAGTTTCATTTCTATTCTTTATTTTGCTGTTGGGGGACAAATTGGGGTACAAAGCTTCGAGGCTCACTCTAAAAAAGCTATGTATATTTATGGGAAGGTTCTGTATATGTTACTCGTATTGGAATACATCTCTACGACGTAAAAACACCACTTTTTATAATTTCCTTTATAGACTCTATGACTTGGTCATAAGGTATAAATTTATATAGTAGCTTTTCCGTCTTATCATTATAATCGTCTTTAAAGAAGTCCTTTTCGACAATCTCAGTAAGCAAAGCACTTGGATTCATACCTTCTTTAACAGACAAGCAACGACTATCCTTCAGACGTTCCTGACAAACTTCATCAACTAACTGTCGACTTATATCAGCCAATGGTATCTTTGTCAGAATCTGATTAATATCATAAATATGGCGGGAATACCTTTCTGATTTACCTTCAAGATAGTAATCGCACAATGCAAAAACTTTATCAATAAAGGTCCTTCGTATATCCTGTACTGGCATAGTAAATGCCAATAGATTATATTCCAAAGCCGCCCCATTATTGTATTTCTCTACAGTTTCCCCTACAAAAGAGCTAATCATCTTCTCTTCCGTTGGAAAAGCCAACAAAGTCACAAATATCTCCACTATAATCTGTGGACTGATGACTGATTTTCTAAATACAGAATCATATTCAAAAATAAACTTATTAAACTGACCCCTGTGACGAAGCTGAGCCGGATTGACTATCCTCAAGCGAAGTTGTTTTGCACACTCCAGTACAGTATCAACCATCTTTATGCGCTGTCCCTGGGTTGGCTTCGTTGTAACTGTTAGGTCAATATCTTCTGAGAATCGCTCAATAACTTTATATGCCTTGGATAAAGAGGTTCCGCCCTTAAATACGAAGCCAATATTGGATGCTGCAAGCAATCTCAACATCATAGACACATAGTAATCCTTCTCGATAATAGCCGGCTCTATGCCGGTCTCTTCACGCGTCTTTTGAACAGCATCTATAAATATATCTTTATCTTCATGCAAGTACATCATAAATCTCCATTTTTATCAGTTCCTGACTCACTCTGGTCGGATAGGCATCAATATTGTCCTTGATCTGCCGCCATGTAACCTTGGCATTGACAGCGAATCTCTTAACTATTTCTATCGTTTCTTTTCTGCTAAGTTCCGAGTATTTATTGGCGACAGATACTAAATCCAGCAACATCAGAGCCATAACATTATCTTTGTTTATAAGCTTTTTGGGACGGCTGATAAGCAATTTTTGGTTTCCTATCTTTACTTCCCGACGCCGTTCACCTCTCTCATTATTTGTAACAATTATTGTTTTGGCTGGAACCTGTGTGGTGATCCCAACCATGTTGGCTAACGTGAAATCTGCGTAATAACCCAAAGGCTTTTCCTTAGTGCCAAGGTACTTATCCTTTATAACCTTCTGAGTATCAAATGCAGCTTCTCCAAACAGCTTTGATGCCTTAGGGAAATAATATACCCCTCTTTCAAAGCGTTTGAGCTGGTTATTTTTTACCCACTTTGACATCAATATTCTGCAATAAGAAGACGTAACTCCTAATACCTTCATCGCATCCTCAAGATAAATAGGTTCGTTATCTTCATATTTTTCCCGTAACTCCGCCAGTAACATAGTTTATCACCACCTTTTAGGTTATTATACATTTTTTACATATATGCGTCAATTTTTGTATAATATTTATTAATACCTACCCTCAGAAAACAAAACACCCCAAAGCCTTGTATGCAAGTCCTTGAGGCAATATTACAATATTTGGCTGTCACTTTTCCTTTTTCAAGCATTATCAAAATCTTCTTGTATTTCATCTTCAGCATAATTAAATACAGATACCTTGTGTTCCCCCAGAAAAATCATAAAATCCTCTATCGACATACCGGCTATTTCAGCACAATACCCGATAGAAACGTGATGGTTCACATAGCAATACAAAGCTGTGGCCCGTTTTACCATTTGCTCGGCGTCTCTGCGATTCATGCAAGTGTCATATAACACTTCATCTGGTATATTTATCACTATTTGGCACATAGTAGCTCATCCAACCTTTTGAACCGCCAGCTCAAGCTCTAAGTCATGCAGCCCACTATAGGCTTTCATCAGGAATTCAATAGGGACTTTATCCAGCACCTCGGTACTGGACATATTGTAATACCACTGATAATAAGCATAAAACTCACCCAGCCAGTCGGGCATGAACCCTTCCATGGCTTTGCCGTCTTTAAGCTCATACTTATCATTTTCCTGAAAATACTCCCAAAGGCTCTCGGCATTCATGGTATTCACATAAGCCTGTGCTTCATCAATACTTTTTCTAGTCTTGCTCAGCATATAGGCTCTTATAAAATCCTTTGTATCCTTGTCTGGATAATTCTGCGCTACTAAATCAAACAGCTTTCCCTGATTTTCTACAACGTCATTTAAGTAATCCTTCGCATATGCGTGCATTCCCATCACCTCTCAAGCAATGTACTGAAAACCTTTGTAACCGTATTGGCGTCAGAGTCAACAAGCTCCCGCATTTTTCTTCTGGCAGTGGCATCTCTCAAATTGTATCTCTTGTTAAACTCAGCATAATCCACAGCACTCATTTCTGAATCAAATTCCCGCAACTTGGAGTAAGCCTTCTCGGTCTTAATACAATATTGAATACCCAAGCCTCCTAAAGATAAGAGTTCTTCCAGTATATCTACATCAACATTATCTCTGACAAACTCCTTCGCAATATAGAAGTACGACGCATTCGCACGCCACCCTTTGATAACATCATAACCAGATGCGTCCACGCCATACTTCTCAATGAACTTGGCTGATAACATACGATAACGTTTAGTATCAGAAGCGTCCCGATGCTTCATCAGCTCTGCCAGCCAGGCCAAAATATCTTTTGTCTGAAAATCGAGTATATTTAGTCCATCAGTATCCAGTTCATATTTATGAACCCAGCCATTTTTCTCATTCGGCCGACATACCGCCCATTCCTTGGCTAGTTCATAGTCCTCCGTCAAGTAAAAACCACGCCCGTAATCATGCTTATCATTTCCTAAACCATAAGTTGGCTTTGTTTCCTTATCCGATGTTCCGTGATATAAAATAATCTTTCCCATTTTCTGTATACCTTTTATTGCCTACATCAAACATCCAAACTCACAAATATCATTATCGAATCCTATATTTTCCTTATTATAGCATACTATTTAGCATATTCGTTTCACTTCCTTAGCAATACAATCTAAAAAAATGCAAATGTGAACAAATTCTCAGATTTAACCTGAAAATAAAAAATCCCCAAAGCCTTGATACACAAGACTTTGAGGTTAGTTTCAAATGGTGCGACAGGAGGGATTCGAACCCCCGACCCACGGCTTAGAAGGCCGTTGCTCTATCCAACTGAGCTACTGTCGCAAATAAAAATGGTCGGAGCAGCAGGATTCGAACCTGCGACCCCCTGGTCCCAAGCCAGGTGCTCTACCAAACTGAGCCATGCCCCGATCGTGTCTTCGCTTAACGCGTCAACACAACACATAATATACTAAATTACAGACACTGTCAAGTAATTTATATATATTTTAAAACAAGAAAATAAAATTACACCAGACGCTTTAAATCATCACGCATCTTAATAATCTCATTGTATCTGTCCATGGCATCAGCTGGCATATTACCGGCACGCAGCTCCTCAGTCAGAGCAGCAACGATTTCGTACATAGGAGTAATACCAAGATTTGCACTAACGCCCTTCAGATTATGGGCCATGCTAAAGCCATCCTCCACACTGTTTGTGGACAAAGCTGCCCCTAAGCCCTCAAAAACAGTATCATCCAAAAATTTCTTAAAGCACTTCTCGTAAAAAGCCTCATTATTCAAAAATCTGGCCATTGCCTCGTCAATTCCGCATCCCATGGATTTTAAGGTATCTGTTAAAACTGACATAATCGTCACTCCTTATATAATAAAATAATATTTATAGACTATTGATATACGTCAATTCAAGTTAAGTATAGCATACACCATATTTTATGGATAGTAAAGAATTAACAAATTAATAGGGCTCTCCAACTGATAAACCGTTGAAAAGCCCTTTTGGGTTGATATTCAATTATCCGGCAATACGTCTCTTATCTGGTGCCAATATACGGGCACTGTTCAGTACCACAGCTAAAGTTGCTGTGTTATGAATCACTGCCGACCAAAGAGGGTTTATAACCCCCAAGGCCCCAAGAAGCATAGCCGCAGAATTTACCATAATAGTTGCCGTAAAATTCTGGTGAATAAGGTTCATAGTACGACGTCCCAGCTGCAAAGCCTCAATCAGGCGTGTAGGATCCTCGGAGCGAATAGTCACTGCTGAAGATTCAGCCGCCAAATCCGTCTGTCTGCCTCCCAGGGTTACCCCCACATGGGCAAAGGCCAGAGCTGGTGCATCGTTTATGCCATCTCCTACCATCATAACGGTTCCACGTTTTTTCAGCTTCATTACATGGTTTGCCTTATCCTCCGGCAGCACCTCAGCATGATAAGCATCGATATCCATATCCCTTGCCACTTCGCTGGCAACGGCTTTAGAATCACCGGTGAGCATTACTACCTCATCCACACCATGGCGACGCATCTGATTTAAGGTCTTCTTCATTAACGGGCGAATAGGATCCTTGATGCCAATAGCACCTAACAGCTTACCATCTCTGGAAACATAAATATAGCCCATGGTAATGTCTTCCACGGTAATCTGCTCCATACCGGAAACCTTCCGCTCCTGCATGAGCTTGGCACTTCCTACCAGTACCTCACCGCCTTTATATTCCTCAAAATCTGGTACAACCGCAGTCATCCCCCTGGCCACAATAGTCTTGGAGGATTTATGCTGCGGAACAGTCCATTCCTTGTCCTTGACATACTTTTGAATTGCCACCGCCAAAGGATGCACTGAATGATGCTCTGCAGATGCCGCCAGAAGCAACAGCTCCTTTTCATCCACATTCTCCACTGTAAGAATGGAAGATACCTGAGGCACACCTATGGTAATGGTACCTGTTTTATCCAGAACCACTGTATCAGTATCTGCCAAAGCCTCAATATAGTTGCCGCCCTTTACTAATATACCCTTTTTGGCCGCAGCACCAATAGCCGCAGAAATCGCTGTAGCTGTAGACAGCTTCAGACCACAGGAGAAATCAATAAAGAGAAGGTTCAACACCCTTTGCCAATCTCTGGTGGCACCATAAACAATAGCCGCTCCCAGGAAGGAAATTGGCACCAAAAGGTTTGCCATAGTATCAGCGAAATTCTGTACTGGGGCCCTTCTGGTCTGGGCTTCCTCCACCAAGTGTACTACATGAGCAAGGGAAGTATCATCCCCCACCTTTTCTACCTTGATAACGACCTCACCAGCTTCCACCACACTGCCTGCGTACACTGGCAATCCCTTTTTCTTCATGGCAGGAGCTGATTCTCCGGTAATGGAGGCCTGGTTAATAGCCGCTGTACCCGACAACACCTGTCCATCGATACAGATTTTTTCTCCAGTATGGGCTGCAATAATATCCCCAGCCTTAATTTCCTTTACTGGAACCTTTCGCTCAATACCATTATCCACCAGCCATACATAAGGCTGGTTCAAATTCAGCAATCCGGAAATATGACCACGGGCCTTTTCAGCCGCATAGCTTGTAAGCATTTCCGCACCATTGGAAAGAGCCAGCAGACTAAGGCTGGATTCTGGCTTACCTGCTAATACTGAGGCCACCACTGCTGTCGCTGTTAAGGTATCCGCATTTGGCCTGTTATCCCTTACCAGTCCCGTAACACCATTTTTTATGAAATTACGGGCAATATACAAAATCAGGGCACTTCGCAATAGCTTTACGCTGGCAAAAGCCCCAGGTGAAGCCTTTTTGAGAAGCTGCATGGCAATAAAGCTGCCCAAAGATAAAAGTGCTTCACGGCGATAATCCGCCATTTCCGGCTCTTCCCCCTGCTTTTTGTAGGATTTCATAATACTGGCCACCAGCAAATTCACCTTAGAAGCTGGAAACATGCCGTAGTACCATATTTTTAGCTCTGTCCCAAACACAACGGCAGAAACTATTCCCGAAAAAGATCTGAGGCGAACACAGAGCATTCTGCTGTCAGGCTGGGATAACCGGGCTCCCAATTTTATACTGTAACATTTAAAAGCCATTAAAACTTCCACCCCTTCATCATGTGAAGAGCCCACCATACCATGGTAGGACCAGATGGTCGCTGACCTAATAGCAACATCTTACGAATACCACGAATCAAAAAGATAACTGACAACAGAGTTGATAAATCGAACCAGCCACTGGTCAGGCATCTTACACGATTATTAAGGGAATCAGTGGTGTTATACCAATTAGTGGCATAAATAACAGGTGCCTTTCCCTTTTTTACAGGAATCATGGATTTTATCTGCATCATAAGAGAATCCATTGCCTTGTCATCCTTTTTATAGATGATTAAAAGACTGCCTGTGAGAAAATTGATTTCCACCTTGGAAACCTTTCTGTCCTCTTTAAGCTTCTTTTCAATAAGAGCACCTAAAGCAGCATTATTCACCAAGGCCTGGATCCGATAACGACGACGCCCTGGCAATTTACTTACTAAGGCAAACTCCTCTACTTTAGCATGACCTTTGCCACAGCAACTGCCTTTGCTTTTTTTGCCCATTGCCATGCCATTTGCCTTGCTCCTCCAGCGTTTTTTACCGCCAATTATTTCATGGATATTACGCCCGATGGCTGCCCCCATCATAATTCCAGACATAAATGACATTATGTTACCTCCTCACATGGGTTTTGATATATTCCTCCACCCTAATTAATTCCTTATTGGCTCGCAATATCTGAGGGGTATATAAAATCAAAATAGAACCGGTAACTTCGTTTACCTTCACTTCATCCAATTCCCCAACCCCATGCAGATATTCCAGGACCTGCTGGCACTTTTCTTTATTGCCGATAAGGGCCTTGCTGTATAAGCGCACACGTCCCGGTATATACGAAGACACTTCCACGGAGCGTACAAACAAATCCAATTTACTCTTTGGAAGATTCAAAACATCCATTAATCCCATTTTATTTACCACCTTTGCCGCATCCTGTCTTACCTTTTTGTAATGCTGCCATGTATGTACTGCTGACACTCCCAGCCATACCATACCACACAGAGCATGCACCCTTTTATTGGCAAGCCATGCGGAGGCTGCAGTTCCAAGGGCTGCTACCCCCATTGGCAAAGACAACGGCATATCCTTAATTGTATTTTTAAAACTCTTTTTATCCATACTGCTTCACTCCTACAGCACAACGAGTTTCCTAATAAAATATCTTCAATAACAAGAAAGAGGTTGCTCCAGATATTCCAAAGCAACCTCAATCAAATCGCGCAATTACTCAGCCTGAGCTGCTTCCTGAGCTGCAATCATGTCCTCAAGCTCTTCCTTCTGACGCTGAAGCTCTGCCAAAGGAACCTGACCTGCTGGAAGCATGGACTGCTGCATAGCAGCCATCTGCTGCTCACGCTCCTGCATGAAACGATAACCAAAAATGCCTGCAACTGCACCAACTGCTAAACCAATCCAAAAATCTGTCTTCTGAAACATTAAATTTTCCTCCTTCAACATATAACAATGAAGAATAACTTCATCACAATTGTAACTCTTTTGTTAGTGTACATTCAACGTTAAAGATATTTTATTACCTGGTGGCTTTGTGGAAATAATAATTGTTATCATTATTATAATCCATTATTCAAATCCAGTCCAGTTATTTTTATCTAATTAATTGTTCCGGGATGCCATCGGCTCCAATCTTAAATACTTCCTTATATGTTTCGCCAGTTTCTTCATTGAAGGCTGTCATAAAGAAATCATCTGGGTCTGACATAATATAAAAGTTTTTCTCCATTTTCTTATTTTTATCCAAATTTGCCTTTTTATAGTTGGCAGGCACGTTTTCCCGGCGGCTGAGCCAATTCTTAAAAGGTACAGCAACTGGGGCTCCGCTGGAAATATCATATACCCTTGTACGCTCGAACTGTTCTCCTTCTTCCACCGCATCCACATATAAATACCGCCTGCCATCTGCCAGACTTACCAACACCGGGCGGGCTTCTCCCTTGAAACCACTATCCACCAAGGTCTGTCCCCCGGCCACTACACGAACGCCACTGTCTGTACCTCCCACCTCAACAACTGTGCTGCTACCATCGGCAAAGCCAGTACGTACCGGTAAATAAGGATACAGCTCCATACAGTAGTTGGCTGGCATAGAAGCGTATTTTTCTTTAAACAGCCCTGGATAATCATCATAGAGAATTGTGGCATTAAATATACCTTCAGCATAACAACCAATAACATAAGGGTTAAAGTAGAATGTAGCACCACAAGGATCAAGGCTCCAAGAGATAACTTCATCCAATACCATTCTGGAAACCGTGTCCTCCATCAGAGTGCTGCCCTCCTCCATAAAGGTAGCGTTTGGATAATCCCGACGAAGCTGAGTTTCAATAGCGCCTATAAGCATATTGGTATCGGTGAATACATCTTTTAGGCTCAATTCTTTGCCGGACCTGGAATCAAAATTCCTTCCCCGAACACCGTACATACCATGTACCCCACCTTCATAGGTATGAGAAAACTCCAATAGACTAGTAGCAACAGTATCAGCCCGGCGAATATATACATCTGTGCAATGCTCAAAGGGATAAAATACATAAGGCTGATATTCCTTACGCAAAGCCTTTTCCTGCTTTGCTGCATCAAGTATACCTTCCCTTATATCCTTGTGCTTCTTATTTACATCTTTGCAATATTGCCAAAGGCTATCCTGAAGGCCTGATATTCCCTTTCCCTTTTCAGAGCCTACCACACTAACAAGTGTTTTTGAGGACCAAAGCAAGTCCCCATCCTTGTCTCCATCCCAGTAATATTTGGTATTTACCGAAAGCTGAACAGGCTGAATAGACCTATCCACAGGTATTTCAGCCTCGCATAGAGAAGCACTAAGTGCCAGCACCACGCCGGCCGCCATCGCTTTCTTTATCCATCTGCATTGGAACATTGTCATCTCCCCTTCCTAAAAGATAGCTAAAACGGACCATGCACGCAGACACAGCCCGTTATTAGCCCATTTACTTTTATAATTTGAATCTTCTGGTTTCTTCCTGCAGCTTGCCAGCCAGACTTGACAAGGAATGGGATGCAGAGGCAATTTCTTCACTGGAAGCTGACTGCTCCTCAGCTGCAGCAGAAATAGTCTGGGTTTCCTTGGAAGTATTTCGGCTAATTGTGTCGATTTCATCCACTGCCGTTACAACTTCCTGCATTCCCTTGGAAACCGTCTGAACTGCAGAGTTTATTTCATTCATCTCATTCTTTATGGAAGCTACTCTATCCGTAATATCCTTGAACTGCTCACCCACCTCACGAATAGCCTGGGTACCCAGAGCAACCTCTTCGGTACCTGTTTCCATGGCGGCTACAGCCTTTTCAGTATCGGACTGAATAGTAGAAATACGGCTCTTAATTTCCTCAGTAGACTCCCGTGATTGTTCAGCCAGTTTTCTGACTTCTTCAGCAACTACAGCAAATCCCCGGCCGGCTTCACCAGCACGGGCAGCCTCAATAGCTGCATTCAGGGCCAACAGGTTAGTCTGGTCAGCAATGGCGGAAATACTTTCCACAATAGCACCAATCTGCTGGGAATTCTCCCCTAATTTCTTTACAACCTCTGCAGAATGGGAAACGCTTTCCTCTATACCGCTCATCTTATCCATGGCATTGCGCATAAGCTGGGCACCATGCTCTGCAGAAGCAGCCATATTCTCGGTATTTTCTGTAACTACACCGGCTTTTTCCGTCATAGCATTAATATCCACAAAGGCCTTGTCTATATTGTCCTTGGCTTCGGAAACACTTGTAAGCTGTCTCTCCATGCCATTAGCAACCCCCACAACAGTTTGAGCAACATGGGTTGCTGCCTCAGCTGCCTGCTGGGAGCTGGCAGTAAGCTCTTCAGAGCTGGAGGCAACCTGTTCTGCGGAACGGGACATCTGAGTAATCAATCCGTGAATATTATCCCGCATTGCGTTAAACTGACCTGCCATCTGACCAAATTCGTCACTGGACTTAATCTCCAGAGGTGCAAGGTGAAGATTGCCCTCTGACATTTCCTTCATATGCCCTACCAATCCCATAATGCTGTTAACTACAGTATTGGAGAAGAACAGCAGGGAAGCCATAATCAGCACAATACCAATAATGGTAAGGAGGCCGTATATCATCTTTAATCTTGCTATATCAGCAAATACGAAATCTGCAGGTACTGCTACGGCTGTTACCCAACCAGTGGCCGGCATAGACTCATAGGCAATAACCATTTCCTCACCGTCAATATCATCTATGAAATAACCGGACTTGTTGGATGCCATATCCCCAAGATGTGCCTTTAAGATTGGGCTGTCATTGGCAGACTGCAAATTCTCGCTCTCATCAGCAGATGCCAAAATAAGTGCAGACTCAGGATTGATAATCATGCCCTTGCCCTGTCCATCATATTTAATATTCTTTGCCAATTCTGACAAGGTATCAGTTTTGAAAGTAACACTAACTACACCACTTGGGGCACCTTTTCTGGTATAAGGAATACCAGCAGCACATACGATATCACCAGTAGTCTTGGATTTATATGGATCTGTAAAAATGATCTTTCCAGCTTCCTTGGCCTTAGTATACCAAGCGCGCTTTGTCCATTCGGACTGGCCAGTCTGATTACCACCGGTACGGGCCATGCAATAGCCATCTTCCATGGCATTAATAAGGTTAGTTACTTCTTTATCGTTGGTTACGGCCTGAGTAAGTTCATGACTTCTAGCCATATCCTCCTGATCAGCCGACAATTGGGTAAGGATAGAAGCAACGCCTTCACCCAACTGCCCCTTTTGTAGCAGCCAGGCCTCCGCAGCGTTATTTTCTGCATGGATAATAGAAACAATCTTTTCCTCAGTCGTTTCATAAACAGCACTGGAAGCTGTAAAATAGCCGATTCCGGATACGATAGCCATAATAAGACCAGCTATACCAGCCAATGCAAAAAACTTTTGTTTAACATTCATATAACCACTCCCTTGCATCACCTAAATAAAAGAATGGACATCCGAAACACCATGTGAAATTTATTATTCTATGTTTTAGTTTAATTTTCCTGCTAAATTTAATTATCTTTTCGAAAAACATTAGATTATTTTGTTATGTATCTCCCAGCAATCTCCAGCAGCGGAAGACGGGTGGCATGGGATGATTACGTGAATATGTGGAGCTACAAATGTCGCATCTACACTAACATAATTGAAGTATAATTGAAGTGGCTGACGGCTGCGAAGCCCGTCAATATCCATTAAATACCGTACACTACTTGATGTGACACTAGCGAAACGTATGAATGTAACATCCCATGGCAGGCCCCGCATTTTTTGCCGGCAACTTCCAACCGTACTAGGCCGACCGCGGAAATAGTTCGATATACAGTCGAACTATTTCCGGTGAACATGCCACCGGCATGTTCACCCCCAGCCAAGTACTTCGGCTAAAAATCTATAGTCGCACATAAACGCCGAGACGTCCTGAAGAAGCAATAAAAAAAGAGCTATCTCATTAGAGATAACTCTTTTCAAACCGGCAACTTCCTATCCTCCCAGGCCGTCTCCAGCCAAGTACTTTCGGCGTTTATGTGCTTAACTACTGTGTTCGGAATGGGAACAGGTGGGACCACATAGCCATCATCACCGGATATTCTATTGAAGGTCTGTACCTTCAAAACTATACAGAAACAAGAACCATCTTAGTAATTAGCGCTTAAGTTAAGCCCTCGACTTATTAGTACTGGTCCGCTTCACATGTCACCACGCTTCCACTTCCAGCCTATCTACCTCATCGTCTATAAGGAGTCTTACCAGATTACTCTGTGAGAGATCTCATCTCAAGGCGGGTTTCACGCTTAGATGCTTTCAGCGTTTATCCCTTCCGAACGCAGCTACCCAGCTGTACAACTGGCATCATAACTGGTACACCGTTGGTTCGTCCACTCCGGTCCTCTCGTACTAGGAGCAGCTCCCTTCAAATCTCTTACGCCCG
>NZ_JHYA01000007.1 GCF_000621545.1 Anaerovibrio lipolyticus LB2005 | reverse complement strand
ATGGCTGTAGCTTTTTTTAAGATTTCATTTTCCATCTCAAGTTCACGCATCTTCTTCTGAAGAGCATTATACTCTTTTAAGGAAATGGTTTTATTTTCATCAACCTTGATGGTTGCTGCATATAGCTTCTTCCATTTGTAGATGGTTTGCTCGACTAAGCCATATTCATCTGCGAGCTCTTTAACCGGTTTGCCAGATAGGTACAAATCGATAATCTGACGCTTGAATTCTTCAGAGTATCGGTTGCCGTTGTGGGCCATGTGAAACACATCCTTTCCTAATCAAGATTTTAATGTGTCGCACTTTTTGTGTCCACTAAATCATACTAACATCATGTCTTCTACAAGTATTAATTCAAGAGTTTCCCCTTTAATCAATTCGTGCATTTCAAATCGCAAAAAGAAATACATAACCTCAACTATTCCTTAAAGATTAACCTAAATCTTTTGTAGATCATCACTAATAACCTGCAAAAGATTTTTTAGTTCTTTTATTACTAATTTCATATCCGTTCCACTTTTGATAGCCCAAGATGACAGTTTTCCCCTGCAATCCCCATGATGTTCAATTCCTGATTTAGGGAAATTCATATAGTTTTCACCATAGTATTGTAGTAAATATTCTCGTCCATTTCTGGGAGCACATAACTTTGCCTCCTCAAAACTAATTGTTGTAGTTGGTAAAATATCCTCTATTTTCCATATGCGTTGATTTCCTGCTTCCTCAGGACAATATACAATTGATTTAGCCACTCTCACTTCACATATTTCCGATAAATACTTTTTCCTCATTCTAAAAGCTTCTTCTCGTGTAAGCTTCATTTCTTTCTTTCGCCATACTCTTTGATATTTGTAGCACCTATTTAGGAAATTATTTTTTTCGGTCTCATCACACACATTTATGGTCGTATATTCTGCTGGCAAAATGTCAATCCATACCCCTGTATCTTGATGTTTATAACCTATGCCAATCCTTCCAATTGTTTCCTTTTCAATAGCATCAATACCATATCTTGCCAAAATTTCCTGAAGAACTGGCCTTGCTTTTTCATATGTCTCCCGTAACATACAAATATCCACATCATCATCCCAAGGAATAAAACCATTGTGCCTAACTGCCCCTAAGTGTGTACCTCCATCAATCCAATACTCAAATCCGAAATGTCTACATACAACATCAATTATCATAAGCAAAATAGTATCTGCTTTTTGTAAATCCCCTAATCCACCAGTAGCTTTTGGGAACTGTTGTATATCACAATAATGACTCAAAATGTAATTTGTAGTATTTATCTGATCTTCTAGATATTCTACTCCTACTAGTCTTTGTGCGAAATAACGAATAACTCCTTTGTAACCATTTCTAAAAAAAGCATCTTTAATATTCTTTGCTATCATCGACCGCCAATCTCCTTAATAATAAACTTAGCCTGTGTATTCATTCCATACCATACCATGCCATATTCGTTTGCACATTTACAATATTCACTCAAATCTTTATATAATTTCTTTTTTTTCGCGCTTAATACACAGTGAGAATAACAAACCTATATATAAGTATTCTAGGTTGTTATATCCGCTAAAAGTACCCACAAGAACACCTACAATATACATCGCCGTAGATATATAAAGTGCTTCATTTTTCTCTTTTAACTTTATTAAGTTTTTAATATAACCAAAAATATATAAGGCAATACCCACAATCCCATATCTAATAATCAAAGTCCCATATCCACTATCAGGAGAAAAAACGCCTCTATTCGTCCCATATGTGTCAATTGTGTCAACAACAAGCGTAGATTGCCAATGATATGGACCAATTCCAAACAATAAAGACCCTTGATCTAATAGGTAGCTATATCTCACTAGCAATGTACTTACCCGCACCATCAAGGTAGTATCACTATCCAAATCAGTTATATTAAAAATAGCAACCACACCCTCTAACAAACGCATGAAGATACCATTTGCAAATAAAAATAAACATACCGAAATAGCAATTAAACCTCCAATAACTTTAAATATTTTTCTAAAACTCCCATATAGTGATTTTCTATTTGTCCCCCAATATACTAAAATTAAAATAATAAGAGTAGAAAACAACTCCGTTCGTCCTAGTTTTAAAATTACACCTAAAAATATAATCCCAAAGAAAATTTTATCTCTTAATAAACTACCAAATAATGTATCATGTTTTAATATTCTAATAAATAAATAGGGCAATGTAAAGTATTTAAAAAGAGCGCCTGGTGTCCAACAACGCCAAAGTGATATTCCCATTAATGTTTCATAACGATTTGGGGCGTGAAACTCACTACTAATGATAGGCCCCCCATTAGCCATCTCCATAGCATACACACATACTCCGATAACATCCAAAATAATAATACATTTAATAATCTTTTCAGTATTAAACTGAAACTGAATAAATAAATATGTAGTAAATATATATACTATATCTTTAATTGTTGCCAATGATAAAAATATGCTTTGCTGTCCTGTCCTATATAGCAATATCATATGAACGCAGGCTATCGCCAGTAGCAAACCATAAGGCCAAAAACATATATCACTTCTATGTATCTTGATTTTACCTTTGTTAGTGTATAGCGCAAATATAATCACACCTGCTACAATATAATCCGATAACACCCCTGGAAATAAAAGTGATGCCTCAAATAGTCCGAAAAAATTCGAACCAGCTAAATACAAACTTATCACTATAAGGGAGAATATCCCTATTCTGAGATTAAACGACATACATCATCATACCCCTAACACATATTTGAGAGTATTTTTCCACTTCGTCAAAAGATACTTTTTCCTACCAACTAAACCATTGTTATATCTTACTTCATTATCTTCTTGAACTCCTATATAAGTGCCAGACATCCCGCCTCTGGTAAAATTAGTAACAATTTCATAAACAGGAGTAAAATATACATCTTTTTTTATCATTTTCAGCATGAAATCAAAATCAGCCGCAGACTTATACCGTATATCATAACAGCCGCATTTTTCATATAACTTTTTTGTAACAAAGGACGCTGGATGATTAATTATTTCCTTTTCCATATTTCTATGATGGTTAAATCTAATAGCCAATTCCTCTTGCCGTTCATTAACAACCCGCATCATTCCATATATAATTTGCAATGGCTTTTGTGCATCATAATGATCCGCAATAACCTTCAAACACTTTGGTTCATAATAGTCATCACTATTTACTATTCCAACAATGTTCCCCTTAGCCATTCTGATACCTTTGTTCATGGCATCGTATATACCTTCATCGGGTTCAGATATCACCGTTAAATTATTTTTAAATTTATTTCTATAACCATTAATAATATCTAAAGTCTTATCAGTGGACCCGCCATCTATGATGATATATTCAAAATCCTTAAACGTTTGATTAAGCACTGAATTCAAAGTTCGTGCTATTGTTTTTTCACTGTTATAGCAAGGAGTTATAATGCTAAATAACATCTAATTCACCAATCCTATTAACTAAGTATCCAATAAATTACACCATTCATCTATAATTACTTTTTTTTCAAATTCAGCAAGACACATTTCTGAATTTTGTGAAAAGACACTGCGAAGCTCTTCGTGTTCTATTAAGTCACATATTTTATTTGCCATATTATCAATATCAAAGCATGATATTAAATAACCATTTTCACCATTGGCAATCACATCTGACGGTCCGCATTTACAATCAAAGCTAACCACGGGCAGGCCAGCCTTTTGTGCCTCAATAAGGACCATGCCCATACCTTCCATTCGCGATGTCATAACAAAAAAAGAATAATTGCCATATTTCTCATTAATATTGGGTTCATAGCCCTTTAAAACAACCTTTCCCCTCAGACTTCTTTCATTAATTAGTTGCTCTAATCTAACTCTTTCCTGACCTTCACCGTATATATCCCACTGCCAATCTGGATGCCGTTCAAATACTTTTTTTGCAACATCAACAAGCATATCAAATCCTTTTATTGGAGCTAAATATCCACAGCTAATTATTTTTTTTGAAGCTATATTATATGGTTTTCTTATGGCTTTAAACCCATTTAAATTATATATTTGGTTTATTTTACCCTTCGTATCAGTGTGTGTAATATATTGCATAGCATCTTTTTTTGTAATACACACTATTCTCTGCCAAAAAGCTAAGGCCCATCGTTTACCAAGCCATTCCAATCTAAATTTTGGACCTACATCAAAATTTAGATGTTCCCATTGGAACATCGAAATTGATTTTCCACTGCTCCAAACAGCAAAACTAAACGGAAGTACAAATTCCGCACCTGACACAACTATAATATCTGGTGTATAACTACTAAGAACCCTTCTTACACCTAAAATAATCTGCATCAAGTAGTTAAGCTTATTTCCATTGGCATTTGCACCAATATTGATAACTTTTATTTCGTCATTAAGGGCAATAGCATTATCTTCAGTGCCATCTACAGCCAACACTGTAATGTTATATTTACCTGTCCTGCATAGCGCATTTGTGATATTGGCCACTACCTTGGTGACCCCGCTACGCGAACTTATAGATGGTACTGTATAGCAAATCTCTTTTTTCAAAAAAAACACTCCAAATGATAAGGCTTAAATCCATATCTATATTTTCCTACCACCATTGAGCACTTTCAATAATTTAGGAGTGAATTTTCTCATGGTGTATATAACTGTAATAATGACTAATACTGTAAATAGTACGCCACCTAAAACATTTATCGAATAAATATAAATATTTCCAACTCCACCACATATCTTTGCAATAAGCTTGTTCCATAACTGCATTATTGGTTTATGCAGTGCATAAAGGAGAAAAGATACTTTAAGGAGCCATTCTGGCTTTATCTTTATCGCCACAAATAGTATTCCAAACAAGATATGGGGAAAGAATAGAGACGCTTCTGCTCTTTAATTTGTATAAATAACGCTGAATTATTGATGTAGAGTCATTCCAATCCTTGTACAGAAGAAATGCCGATATACAAAAAAACATTGGCATTGCAATACGTGTTAATCCGCTAGTAAACATATAGATTAGGTAAAAGAATATATTATCAACGATATATTTCTCTTGATGTACATAATGTATATAATCAAATGCATGATCAGATACAACCACTATCGCACATATAAATTGTGTCCATCGCAATTTCACACTCAAAGAATTGTCTATAACCATAGTAACCACCAACAACTAAAAATCTTCATATCTCATTCAATATCTGCATTCATGTATTATCGTTCCCCTGTGAACCTATAGACTATATTTCGGGGAGCAAATGTATAATTCTTTTTACACTCGTGGACCAGCAAAAGCCTTCTGTCACCCTACTTCTTATAACAAGTTCATTGCATGTGGCATTTTTAGCAACCAGTCACTTTACTTCTTCCGTATCCTTAAGCAAACAACCATTCTTTTCATGCTCTATAAGTGTGCTTGGCCCAGTTGCTTCAACAGCTCCCAAAAATATTTACAACACATAGTTAACCGCCAAACATATATCAATCACAATATTGTGCGAGAAACTATTCTTCAAATCATTCATAAACTTCATAATTACATTATAATTTCATCCATTCACCCCATTCTTTCAAATGAGTACTTGGAGTAAGTTTCATATTTCCACCAGTGGGAATGAATGTCAATTCCGAAAAATAAACATTTCCTGCTACATCATATAAATCCACTCTAACAAAAGGGAAATCCTTTGCAAGTATTCTTGAAATTTTGACCATCTCATCAAAACTTGCCGGTTTTTCATAACAATTAGGTTTATGTTGATGTCCTGCCAATGATATATCCAGCCAATTCCAGTTCATATCAAAATAATCAAGATATAAATCCTTCTCACCTTTTTCGCCATTAGCTGAAACATACATCACCTTTGGCTCTCCCCTAAAACAATAAAATTTATACGTTTTTATTGCATCCCCTAGATATTCCTCAGCCAAAATGCATTTCTTTATATCCATATACTGAGGCTCACAATAATTTTTCCACCAGTCTTCATTTAACCACTCTTTTAACTGATCAATAACATCATCTACCCGTATACTACTTTTATCATTAATTAGTATATTATAACCACAGCCATGATTACATTTTAATACCAACTTATCAGGAAATTTATCCCAATAATTCCGCAAATCATAAGGATTATCTACTCCACCAATATATAAATTGGGCAAAATATGTTCTAACCCTTTACTTTTTATATACTCACGTACCCTGTACTTATCCACGCATTTAGTAATAACTGGATTGTGATAATATTCCCTAAGTTTTAATCTTTGCAACCAATCATTAATATCTTTAGGATTATCAAAATCTGGTAACCGCTTGAAATTGTATAAATACATTAAATATGTTGTAAATCCTGGAGACAATGTAGACAAAATATTTTTTATTCTACTACGAATACCGTCTTGTTTATTTTTTGTACTCATATAATAAATACCTCAAATTTTACTCTATAGATTGATTATTTCTGCCTTCAGCTTTGTATCCAGTTAATTATCTTCTTAACTGTTGTTGCCCAACAAAAATACTCCAATACTCGACTTTGTGTTGCTTTTGCCTCACATGTGACACATCTATTTACCAGTAACTTTATCTCATCTAAATCTTCTACCAAATAACCATTTTTTCCATGCTCTATAATTGTGTTTGGTCCTGGAGCTTCTACAGCTATAACCGTTATACCTTGATACATAGCTTCTAGAATACTCATACCAAAAATTTCATGATCATTAAGGTTTATAAAATAATCACTGGCTTTATAGTACATATGAATATCCTGATTAGGAACAGATTTTATCCAACACAGCTTTGAACTTAAATTATCATTATCGATTGATTGCTGCAGTTTATCATTTAATTTACCGCTACCAATCATAACCGCGTAATAATTATCATTAAGGCTTTTTACTATTTTCAAAAATTCTAGTGGGCGCTTGTATTCATCAATTCGGCCAACAAATAAAAGTATCTTTTTATCTTGTGGTAACTTTAGGAATTCTCTGGCTTGTTCCTTGTTTTCTGCTATATCTGGAATGCAGTCCAAATCCAACCCAACGGGAACCACCTCACTATCTACTCCTAGCTGTTTTAATTCATCAGCAACAGCATTCGTTTTAGCAAAACATTTATGCTCTTTTAATACGCTGATATTACGCCTACAAAGAATATTCATAATCCAGCGCTTAAAACAGTTATCGGAATCGCTCTTAGTAGTACCGATATAATGATAGACTGAAATGCCATTTTTTTCGCAAAATTCTATACAATCATGTGCAAAAAGTTGGGTATCTGTATTACTTTGAACTATATCCACACTATATTTCTTCAGCAAATTCCAATCAAATTCTCCATGAACACCAATTTGCTTTCCTGGACAGTGGACGACCGTTACCTTGTCATTAACTTTTTCCAATTCTTCACTTGCGTTGATACCATCTGGATAGAATACAAAACATTCATATCCATATTGGGCAAATCCTTTGGCCATCCCCACTTCTTGCTGATTATAATAACTTTTTTTCCCAGAAGAACCAGAATACAATGCTACTATACCTATTCTTAACATTATTACAACCCTTATAAAAAACAACTTTTTACAAAAAAGAATCTTGTGGTTTCTTAACTAAAAAAGGTCAATGTACTCTCAATTACTTTATTTTGATCAGCCGGATCAATATTGTAATAAAGAGGAAGTCTTACAAGTTTATCGCTTTCCGAAGTCGTATATCTATCATTGCCACTAAAACGACCAAATTTTTTACCTGCTGGTGCACTATGAAGTGGAACATAGTGGAATACGCACATAATATCATGGTCTCTCATAAATTTGATATATGCCTGCCTTGTCTCTATATCTTTACATTTTATATAAAACATGTGGGCATTATGAACACATCCCTCAGGAACAGAAGGAACATCAATAATATTAGCGTCAGCAAGTGATTTAAAGGCATTGTAATATGTCGCCCATGTAGCAAGGCGGTTGTCATTTATTTCATCTGCCATCTGAAGTTGTGCCCATAAATAAGCTGCATTTAAATCACTTTGAAGATAACTGTCCCCAAAATCAACCCAATTATATTTTGCCACTTGACCTCGGAAAAATTGACTTCTGTTAGTTCCCTTTTCTCGTAATATTTCAGCCTTTTCAATGTATTTTTCATTATTAACTACAATTGCTCCGCCCTCTCCCATGGAATAGTTCTTTGTCTCATGGAAAGAATAACAACCAAAATCTCCAATAGTGCCTAAAGCCCTCCCCTTATAGGTACTCATTACTCCCTGAGCCGCATCTTCAACAACCATAAGATTATGTCGTCTAGCAATGTCCATAATTTTATCCATCTCACAGGCTACACCAGCATAATGAACGGGACAAACAACTTTAGTTTTTGATGTAATTGCCTCTTCCATCTTATTTTCATCAATATTCATTGTATCTGGACGAATATCAACAAAAACTAGCTTAGCACCTGCCAACACAAATGAATTTGCTGTCGATGAAAAAGTAAAGGAAGGCAATATAACTTCATCACCTGGCTCAATACCGCAAAGTAACGCTGCCATATCAAGTGCTGAAGATCCACTAGTTGTAAGCATTACCTTTTTTGCGCCAAAACGTTTTTCTAACCACTCATTACATTTTTTTGTAAATGGACCATCTCCACAAATCTTGTGATTCCTCACCGCTTCTTGCATATAGTCAAACTCTTTTCCCACATAGGGAGGAACATTAAAATGTATCATTATTATCTATCCTTCTAAATCTTATAATTGATTATAAATCTGCATTGTAAGTTTATATAAAGACTCTGGTGTATGGTTGGCAATGAAATACTTCTGAGCACCTAACTCTAATTCTCTTGCAAAATCAGGATGGTCATCCAAATATTGGATTTTTTTTATCAAATCAATTGGATCATCATATTGGAACCGCAGCCCGTTTTCACCATCCTTAATAATCGTTCCCACATTACCAATATTGCTTCCTATAATTGGAGTGCCAACTGCAAGACTCTCAACTATTGTCATTGGAAAACCTTCATACCACTGGGTGGGAAAGATAAGTGCCTTGGCATTATACAATAGTTCTAGCATTTCTTCTTTATTTTTAAAACCAAGAAATTCTATATTTTTTATATTATGCTTTTTTACAAAGTTATGAGATTTTTCCTCATCCGGTCCAACGCCCAGCACAAGTAATTTCTTTTCTGGCATAGATTGGAACGCTTTGAGAGCAACTTGGATACCCTTTAAATACTCGAGACGAGAAATGTAAATAAAATAATCTCTTTTTTTGTTTATAGGTGTCCTTGTTTTACTATCTGAATAATATGGTTTTAAAAAAATTTTTTTAGGATTCACGACTTTCTCTAGCAACTCGCGATTAAACTCTGTGGTAACAAAATACCCATCAACTTTATCATATGAACCTATTTTTCTATGAATACCTATTGAGGCAGCCAACACCAAACTATAAAGTGTAGAATCCTTATAACATCGATTCTTTACTGCACACTGTAATCCTTGTTTTACACAGTCATCGCACACTTTATTCTCTTTAATCATCATGCCTGATGGACACAACATTCGCATATTGTGTATTGACTGAATTAAAACACATTTCTGAGACTTTGCAGCATAATATGCAGAACAACTAATTAGAGGAACAGTATTATGTACATGAACAACATCAATTTGGTTATCTTTAATTATCTTTTTTATTTCTTTATATGTTTTTAACGAAAAAATTGTCCATAGCACAGATAATACTTTCTTGAAAAAATTCATATGCTGTATTTCTTTATTATTGCGTGTATAATAAAACACCTCGTGTCCATGCTCTTTTAAAAGATTTCCTTCATTTTCAGCAACGGTATCCTCACCACCTGCAAGCTGATAGAGATTATGAACAATTAAAACTTTTTTTTTGGGTACCACTTTTATCCCTCGCAATAGTAAAACATCTTTTCTTAGTATTTAATCCCGATAAAAAATATCCCTAGTATAGACCTTTTCTGCCACATCTTGCAGGCATTTGTCACATCTATTTGCAATAATGCATTGGCTCATATCCTTGAATTTCTCCAAATCACTAACAACTTTACTTCCAAAGAAGGTACTACCAGCTTCTAATGTAGGCTCATACACGATTACAGTTGCGCCCTTGGCTTTAATCCGTTTCATCACACCTTGTATAGCAGAATGTCGGAAATTATCTGAGTTACTTTTCATGGTCAGTCGATAAACACCAATAACACAATCCTTTTCCTTATCTTGGCTATAATCTCCACGACTGTAATAATCATAGTAACCAGCTTTTTTCAACACCTGATCAGCAATGAAATCCTTGCGTGTTCTATTGCTTTCCACTATAGCAGTTATCATGTTTTGTGGAACGTGGGCATAGTTGGCCAATAGCTGTTTGGTGTCCTTAGGTAAACAATACCCGCCGTAACCAAAGCTTGGATTGTTATAGAAATCACCAACTCTTGGATCCAAACAAACGCCCTTAATTATGTCAGTAGTAGACAGATTCTTTTGCTCAGCATAAGTATCAAGTTCATTAAAATAACTTACCCGCAGAGCAAGGTAAGTGTTGGCAAAGAGTTTTACTGCTTCCGCTTCTGTAAATCCCATGAACAAAGTATCAATATGCTCTTTTTCAGCCCCTTCTTGTAGAAGTTTAGCGAAAACCCTTGCCGTCTCCCTGCTGGACTCATCACATCCCACGATTATACGGCTGGGATAGAGGTTATCATATAGTGCTTTGGATTCTCTAAGGAACTCTGGGCTAAACAGAATTCTGTCTGAATTGAACTTTTTCCTTACACTTTCAGTGTAACCAACCGGTATTGTTGACTTAATGATCATTGTGGCTGTATTACTACTTTTAAGTACCAAATCGATTACTGACTCCACCGCACTACAATCAAAAAAATCCTTCTGCGAATCATAGTTAGTTGGAGCCGCTATAATGACATAATCAGCCTTACTATATGCCTCTACACCGTCCGTGGTAGCTATTAAGTCCAATTTTTTTTCTGCTAAAAATTTCTCAATATATTCGTCTTGAATTGGACTGATTTTTTTATTAATTTTTTCTACCTTTTCTGGTAGTATATCTACAGCCGTTACATGATGATGCTGAGCCAGTAATACCGCTAACGAAAGACCTACATAGCCTGTCCCAGCTACTGCAATATTCATAGTTATTTTCCCCTTATCACCGCATTCAAAACAAATTTGCTGTTAGTCACCACATATCTGCAAAAAAGCCTCACTGGATCTTGCATTAGTCTATATAACCATTCCAAATTATTCTTTTGCATCCATAGTGGAGCCCTGTTTATATTGCCAGCCAAATAATCAAAAGCAGCTCCTACACCAACCATAAAACCATGTACCTTTCCCTGATGTTGTGCCATCCATTGTTCCTGCTTTGGAGCTCCTAGCCCTACCCATATAAAGTGGGGCCTGACTTTATTAATGATCTCAATTATCTGTAAGTCCTCCTCATCTGTCATAGGACGGAATGGGGGACTGTACATTCCAACAATTTTTGCTCCAGGATATTTTTCATTTATTTTTGCACACAATTTATCTAAAGTCTCATCAGTAGATCCGTAAAAGAAGTGCGTATATCCCTTTTCTTGGCTGCTAGCTAAAATAGTATTTAGAAAATCTGGCCCGGTAGTACGTGACATTTCTTTACATCCACGTTTTCTTCCTACAGAAGATAGCGGACCGCCATCAGGAATAGCCATAATGCCACCATTTTGGACAGAACAGTATGCTGGGTCCTCATAAGCTGTAACAGTAGTGTGAACATTACTTACGCACATATAATCTCCAGAAAGTTTTTTTATATTTTCGTGCGTAAATCTAAGTAACCACTCCATATTGATGGCTGCAACATGAACCCCCAATATGTTACAAATTGGAATTTGATTTTTTTCAATTTTATGCTTATAGGACATTGTTTACAATTCTTCTTTTCTATACATCCAAAATCCATATATCAGGCAAATGACAATGCCTACTGCCATACCACCAAGAGTAATCAATGACCTTCTAGGGGCACTCTTCTGGACTGGCAGGTTAGCCTTATCAATAACTTGAATATCCATGCTTTCCATGGTGGCCTCAATCTTGGACTGCTCACTTTGCTTAACCAGAGCGATATATACCTCATTCTTTATTCCTGAATCTCTTTTAAGCTTCAAATATTCCAGAGCATCCTCGGAAAGCTGAGCCATGTCGGCATCGGCTTCTTTCATCTGGGCTCTTACAGCAGCTTCGCTGGCTTTGGCCACTGCCATATCCACCTGGGCCTGAGCCTGGGCCTGTACCAGTGCAGCCTGGGTAGGATTCATAGATGCTGTGCCACCGGCCACAGCATCAGCCACCTCTTGGGCCAGACTGTCTTTTAATGAAACAAGCTGCTCTCTGGCACTTATAAGGTCAGGATGTTCTTCTGTGTATTTCTGCTCCAGCTTTACTATTTCAACCTCTTTATCAGCAATCTGCTCTCGTAATTTTACTACTACAGAGCTGTCTGAAATATTAAACGCAGATAAATTTGCATTCTGTTTTCCCAGCTCACTGCCCGCAGCTTCAAGCTGGGCAGCAGAAGCCTGCTGCTTTACTACAAACTCACTTAAAGCCTTACTGTAAACGGCTTCCCGCTCAACCATGGCTTTGGATTGTTCTTCTGGTAAATAGACCTTGTGCTCTCTACCAAACTGCTCCAGTTTGCCGGAGGCTTCATCAGATTCCTTTTTAGCGGTATCTATACGCTCATTAAGGAACTTCACCATGTAGGACTGGCTGTTCTGGTTCATTTCCGTCATCAGCTTCAGAAAATTTTCCACTACACTATCAGCAATCATCTGAGCTTCTTCAGGACTACGTCCCTTACCAGTGACCTTTATAAGGTTAGTTCCTTTGACATTTTCGATATTCAAATGCCCCTTTGCAAAGCCTTCAGCCGTCATTTTCTCCCGTTCTTCCGGAGTAATATCCTCCAGCTGGTCCATAATAGGCTCCAACACAGCACGGGACTTCATTATTTCTATGTAGTTCATAGTTGCTGAAGATACACCACTGCCGCCCCCCAACATTGCCAAAGCAGCTGATGCCCCAGATATATCCAACTTGCTGGACTTATTTGTCTGCACCAGAGTATTTGATTCAAAGGTAGGTGGAATAATAAGGGAAATTATCATGGCAATAATGGTGCAGGTGGCTATTATGCCTCCTTCAATTTTTCTTCTGTCCCACAGGATGCCGAATAGCTTTCCTAAATCAATCTCTATTTCATCATCATCTCTGCGTTTGTCGTTCATAATGTATAACTCCTCTAATTATTTTACAATGCTCCTATATACAGCATAGACATTAATATAAGGTGCAATGTCCTCGCTCCAAATTACTTTGCCGGAATCCGGAACATAAATAATATCTCCATCTTCAATGGCAATATTCTGGCTCAAATCCTGTTTTTTCACGAAGGCATCAATGTTTACTTCTCTGAAATACAAGGTATCATCAATCTGGCGCATAATCTGCACATGCTTGGAGCGGCCTCTATTATCCACCCCACCGGCACTGGAAATAGCTGCATACACATTCATATTGTCTACCGACATTTCCTTAATCCCCGGGACATTAACATTACCCATCACATATACTTTCCGGACACCATAACTTTTTAGGTACACGTTAAATTCAGGAATCTTAAAGTATTTACTCAACTTTGAATGAATCAAATCCCTGGCTTCATCGAGGGTAAGTCCTACCAGCTTCACATTGCCAACGTATGGAATACAGGCCATACCATCTACACCAACAGTAACATCATTAACTCCTATACCATCACTGTGACCTAAAGCCATAAGATTAATAACATCATATTTAAAAAGTCTGTATTCCTCCAAGGTTCTTTCCGGTCTCAACGTAGCTACTTTAAATACACTATTGTCAGTAGATAATACCACTTTATTCTCAGATACTGGTGTGGCATCAGCCGTGCCACTCTGGAATCCAACAGCCACAGCTGCTCCCAGCATACATGTTATTATCATTTTTGATAATTTATTCATAATCAATACGCTCCGCTCTTTCCTAAAACGATTTTAAATGTCTTGGCAAGGAACATTATATCCCTTGCCAAGGACCAGTTTTTAACATACCAGACATCCATGGCCACCCGATCAGCAAAGGACACATCGTTGCGGCCATTTACCTGCCAAAAGCCAGTAATACCTGGCTTCGCCATGGTGATAATTTCCACGTCATCACCCATATCTGCCTTTTCCCTTGGCAGATATGGCCTTGGTCCCACCAGACTCATGGTACCCTCCAGCACATTCAATAACTGTGGCAATTCGTCCAGGCTGGTCTTACGCATCCAACGACCGGCCCTGGTTACCCGGGGGTCATAGCCTCTTAGCTTGGCAAATTCCTTCCATTCTGCCGCCGCCTCTGGATTTTCGGCCAAATATTTCTTCAGCCGCTCATCTCCATCAGTGTACATGGACCGGAACTTATAGCAGGTAAAGTTCTTACCGCCCTCGCCCAATCGCTGGGCATTATAGAAAACGCTGCCCTTGGAATCTAATTTTATAATAATTCCAAGTACAATGAGTATAGGAATTATCAAGGGCATAAATATCAGGGTAAAGAAAAAGTCAAAGAGCCTTTTCAGTACCTTGCTACGTAACCTGGCCAAATTATTATAGCTCTTAAGCAAAGTAACCTGTTCACTGAACAAGGTCTGTATCTGAACACTGCCCATGGGGGTTCCCACCAAATTTGGGGCAAACAGGATATTCCTGACATAAGGACGAATATCCGTCAGCAGCTGGTCCATTTTGTCTTTATCCATACCAGGGGCTGATACCAACACAGTGTAGATATCCATATCCTGCACTATTTTGGCTGTCTCATCCATCTTTCCCAGCAGTGGATACTCAGATGGCAATTCATCAGAAATAGGGTTATCATCGATAAGACCCACTATTTCATAACGGTAGGCCAAATCCTTGTCAAAATAGGCCTTGATCCGTTCAGCAGTTTTGCCGGCCCCGATTACTATTATTTCTTCCTTCAGCCAGCTCAAGCCCTTGATATACTTGGATACAGCATATCTCAGAGTTGCTACCCATCCCAATGAAGTGAAAACGAATATAAAGCAAAATAGTCTGGATACCCTGCCACTGACGTTGATTACAAACAGTATAATTAAGCTCATAACCATACCAAAGAGGAGTCCTTTGAACACTCCCTGGCTCACATCCAGGGAAGGCCGATTGAACTCATAACCACTTTGTACAGCAATGCATAAGATAAATACCAAAGGGATATATATAAACTGGTAGTTTATCGGCAATGCAAAAACAGTAGGCAAAAATCCCTGAAACAACGCCCTAATCTGATAAGCACTTTCCTGAGCCAGTACCAAGGCAATATAGTCTACTATGATGAAGATCAACATGGTAGCATAATGCTGCCTTGATGAGCTTCTTCCTTTTACATTGTATTGCAAATACTACCACATCCCAGCCTGCACTTTTAAATCAGCGCACAATTCTTTCATTATACATATAACCTTGGATATTGTATCACTTTTCGCTATTTCTATCAACGTATAACAGTCCTGCCTGTGTTAATAAGCTTAGTAATATTTCCTCAGCAACAAAAAAAGGTATGGTGCCAACACATCATACCTATTTTTTAACTCATATTTTATTTTTCCTGCTCACTATCTATTTTTTTCATTTTTTTTGTTGCCTTCGGTGTTGGCTCATCCTCCATGATGCCATTTGACACCTTGCGGAATTCCCTTATGGTTTTACCCAGAGATCTGCCTAATTCAGGCAGCTTGCCGGGACCAAACACAATAAGACCAATGATAAGAATAATAATAAGTTCTGGGACACCTATGCCAAACATCACGTTACCTCCGTGAAATAAACATCTCTCTTAGAATTCCCTGCCTGCAATGAAATCAGCAGCCATCACATAGGCAGCTCTCACATCCTCAGGAATGCTCTCTGGCAGGACATTTCTTGCTCGGTCCAGATATTCCTCAACCTTATTCTTGGTAAAATCAATACCATCAGTTGCCCTTACAATCTCCAGGGCTCTATCCAAGTCATCCTTGGTCATCTCGCGATTAGTGACTATGGAAAGAAGCTCATCCTTATCTGGAGAGGTTTCCAAAGCTCTGATAGCCGGCAAGGTAATAATGCCCTGAAGAATATCATTGCCTGCTGGCTTACCAATGGTCTTGGAATCACCAGTGAGATCCAGTAAATCATCAGTAAGCTGGAAAGCCATACCTACACAGTATCCATAATCGTACAAGGCCTGAACATCCTTTTCCGGCAATCCCATAACGTGGCCTCCAAGCTGACAGCTGATAGCCAGGAAATTGGCAGTCTTCATGGCAATACGCTCATAGTATTCCTCAGTATCACAGGACGCCTTGTAGATTTCCTTGTTCTGAATAAGCTCACCAGCAGAAAGGTCCGCCAGCAATCGGGAAAGCTGGTTGTTGACCCTCTCACCATAGCCATTTTCCGTTACCAGCACAAAGGCTTTCGCAAAGAGATAATCTCCTGCCAAAATAGCCAGCTGGTTACCCCACTTGGCATTGGCAGTAGCCTCACCACGACGGGTAGCGGCACTGTCCAAAACATCATCATGAACCAGTGAAGCCATGTGTATAAGCTCCAATGCCACAGCCAGTGGCATTACTCTTTTTAAATCGAAATTCTCGCTGCAACGGGCAGCCAGAAAAAACATTGCTGGGCGCAATCTCTTGCCCCCGGCCTTTATCAAATGATTGCCAATCTCGGTAATGGTGGCAACCGGAGATACAACAGATTCATGCAAAGCTGTTTCCAGCTCAGCCAAATCTGACTTTATTATTTCAAATAACTTGTTAGCCAATTCTATCCCTCACACAAATAAACTAAGCCTTAATAATTCTACTATATATTGCAGTGTTTTTCAAATAAAATGAGACTTATTCAGCAGTATACGTGTCCGCTGAATTTAGTCGAATTTTACCCAGGGCCTCACGGATGCTTAACTGCCACATTTAAAGTGGGAGTTGTAGCAGCCGTTGGCATCGGAAAAACTTTGATTATCATGCTATAGTCTTATTCGTGTCTCGTCACTTCAAACCGCTGTAATTTAATCTTTTCCTCTGGTGAAATCCCGCCTTTGCGTCGGGCAATGGATATTTGTTCCTCCACAGTATCTACGCCGTCCAGGTCTGGCAATAAAAGCCCCCGCCTGTAGCCATCCTCACTTGATACAATCACCCCATACCGCTTCACATCAAGCTGAGCAGGGCTGTCTATTTCCTCAGGCTCTGACAGTACATCCACATCATATACCAAATCTTCCAATTCATCCTCTGTTACCGCCGGGAAACGGGGGTCACCAGTTCCGGCTGATATAGCATTAGCAATAATTTCTGATGCCAGACTATCCCTCACAGGCAATATTGTGCCTATACATCCCCGGAGCTGACCTGCTTTTTTTATGGACACAAAAGCACCTGCCCGGGTATTAATCATTTCCTCCGGCAAGCCCTGAGGCACTTCTATATGTTTATGATAACGTACATAGCTTTCAAGACTTTTTCGAGCCAGCCTTAAATAATCGTCTTCCTTTCTTCTTAACTCTTCCATTTTCTTTTTATGACTATCCACAGCCTGTTCGCCTATGTTACGTTTAAGATTTTCTCCCTTAGGAATAAATCGTGCCACGCCGTAGCCAACGCCAAAAGGGCCCTCACATGATAGCAGCTCTGCATCCACATCCAGGCAATCAAAGGCTCCCGCCATTATCCAAAATGAACGCAGGCCACATTCTGCGGCACCTTCTGCCAGCTTGGGTGGAATGGTGAGCAATTCCAGAAAATCTCCTGAGGAAAAGCAATCTGCCATACGCTGGTCAAATACTGGTCCTTCCTTGGCAAAGCCATAAGGGCCATCTGCCTTTAGCTTATGGGATAAATCACCGCTTGCCACTATCATCATGCGGCGATTCATAATATCCGCCGTTTCCCTTAGAAGAACCCCTAAGGTGTAATGATGAATATTGGAAAGTCCGGAAAGACCTATCCGCACGATCTTGCCTTTATATCCAGCCTTTTGGAGAAAATACAGGGGAATCATTGTTCCATGATCCAAGTTTCTCTCCTGACGCCCCAGAGTCCCCGCAGCCAGTTTTATTTCTTCAGCGGTATCTGTCACCTTCTGAACAAATTCCTCATCGTAATCAACATGGAAGGCCAGTTCAGGATGTCCAAAATTAGCGAAGCCCCCCTCTGCTGAGTCACCTGAGGAAATTTGCATATAATCAGCATACATAGTTGCATGAGGACTGGTAATAATCACCAGATTAGGATTATTTTCCACAATCCATGCTGCTACACTCTTATATGCTTCTATAGTATCAGATATCTTATTTTCCTCACCCCTGCCAATCTCCGGCAAAATAAGCGGCGGATGAGGTACCACACAAGCTCCAAGAAAGGACATACAAACACCTCCAAATTTATTCTTTTATCATTATTACGACAGACACATTATTAATACCTTTATTTCTATAAAAAAAAGACTGCCGCGTTGAAATCAACACGACAGTCATTTCTATTCAACAAATATTCAATTACTTATTGAAAATGTTCTTAAGAGCCTGCTTATTTACATCGCGGTTCAGCTGTGCAAGATAAGTAGTCAGCTTAATGTTCTTAGGGCAAACCTCTACGCAGTTCTGGGAGTTACCGCAGCTGGTAATACCGCCCTTGCCCATAAGAGCTTCAAGACGCTTTTCCTTGTCGAACTTTCCAAGTGGATGGAGGTTGAACAAGTAAGCCTGTACAGATGGAGATGCACCAATGAAGTCGGACTGAGGACCAACGTTAGGGCAAGCCTCCAAGCAGCAACCGCAAGTCATGCAGTGAGAAATCTCATAAGCAGTGGTTGCAGTGTAAGGATTCTGAATAGGAGCATCCTTAACTTCCCAAGAACCATCAACCTCAACCCAAGCCTGTACGCGCTTGAGGGACTCGAACATTACGGAACGGTCAATAAGGAGGTCACGGATTACAGGGAATGTTCTGGCTGGCTGCAGACGAATTGGCTGCTCCAGCTCATCGATCAGTGCGCAGCAAGCCTGACGAGCACGACCGTTAATAACCATCATACAAGCGCCGCAAACCTTCTCCAGACAGTTGCACTCCCAAACTACTGGAGCAACCTTCTTGCCATCAGTAGTTACAGGGTTCTTCTGGATTTCCATCAGGGAAGCTACTACATTCAGAGCAGGACGATATGGAATCTCGAACTCCTGAGTGTAAGGCTTGCTGGTAGGGCTATCCTGACGCTCAATAATAAACTTAACTGTTTTCTTCTGTTCTGCCATTCTATTTTATCCCCCTATTACTCTTTCTTTGCAACAGCGTAGTTACGAGGACGTGCCTTAATGAGGGAGTGCTCAAACTCCTCATAAGTTACAACTGGCTCCTCAGTTGCTGCATCAAAGCTTACAACGGATGTAAACATGAACTTCTCATCGTTACGAGGATAGAACTGTAACTCGCCATCCTTCTCAATGCGCTTGCCATTTTCATCCAGCATAATCTTTGCATGTGCACCACGGGACTCATCACGGGAACGAGCAGACTTGGTGATAGCCATAGCATAGATAATCATGTTACGGAGCTGACGAACGAACATAGCCTCCTGGTTAGCCCAGTTACCATGGTCAGTTACGCCGATGTTCTCCCAACGCTTCAGGATTTCCTTCAGCTTGCCGAGGCAGATATCCAAACCGTTGTTATCACGCTCGATGGATACATACTCGTACATGATCTCGCCCATCTCCTGATGGAGCTTATGAGCATTCTCAGGACCGTTCATCTGACGAATCTTGTCATACTCATCCTGAACTTCCTTGCGTGCAGCCTCGATCTCAGCATCGGTGATTTCGCACAGCTTGGATACGTTCTCCTTAGCCCACTTCATAGCCTCTGGACCAGAAACGGTACCGGAGTAAGCAGCGGACAGCAGAGAGTTAGCGCCAAGACGGTTTGCACCGTGATACTGATGGTCGCACTCACCGGAAGCCATGAGGCCAGGAATGTTGGTGAAATGCTTTCTATCTACATAGATACCGCCCATGGAGTAATGAACGGAAGGGAAAATCTCCATTGGAACCTTACGAGGGTCCTTACCAACGAACTCAGTGTAGATCTCGATGATACCGCCCAGCTTGCGCTCCAGATAATCTGCAGGAATGTGGGACAGATCGAGGTATACACGACGGTCATGGTTGATACCAAGATCCATGTGAACGCAAACCTTGAAAATAGCACGGGATGCTACGTCACGAGGAACGAGGTTACCATAAGCTGGGTACATATCCTCAAGGAAGTACCAAGGCTTACCATCTCTGTAAACCCATACACGACCACCCTCACCGCGGCAAGCCTCAGACATCAGACGGTTCTTATCAGAGCCTGGGATTGCGGTTGGATGAATCTGAATGAACTCAGGGTTAGCAATCTTTGCGCCCTGCTGATAAACTGCAGAAACTGCAGAACCATTACAAATAGTGGAAGCGGTGCAACGGCCAAATACCTGACCAGGGCCACCGGTTGCAAGAATAACAACATCAGCCTTGAAAGCCTTGATTTCCATGGAGTTCATGCTCTGAGCAATGATACCACGGCAAACACCGTTCTTATCCTTGAAGATCTTTACGAATTCCCAGAACTCGTACTTGGTTACGCCGCCCTTAACTTCCCAGCGACGAACCTGCTCGTCAAGAGCATAGAGGAGCTGCTGACCAGTGGTGGAACCAGCAAAGCAAGTACGCTTGTTCTTCTGGCCACCGAAGTTACGGAGGTCAAGAACGCCTTCTGGAGTACGGGTGAAAGGTACACCCATACGATCAAACATCTTAATGAGCTTTGGAGCTGCCTCAACCATGCCCTTAACAGCCAGCTGGTCAGCCAGGAAGTCACCACCGTATACGGTGTCATCGAAATGCTCATAGATGGAATCGTGCTCACCCTTGGTATCCATGCAGGCATTAATACCACCCTGTGCACAGAGGGAGTGAGAACGCTTTACTGGGCAGTAAGAGAATAAATCTACTTCGCCGCCAGCTTCACAAATTTTAAGGGTAGCCATCAGACCTGATAAGCCGCCACCTACTACAATAATCTTATTTTTAGCCACGTAGGTTCTCTCCTTATAAATAAATCTTTACTACTACGACACTCTTACTCTATTACATGAAGTAAGAAGACATGAATGCCAAAGTGAACAGGCACATGAGTACGCAAAGACCCATAGCACCCTTGTCAACAACACACTGGGAACGAGGTCCCTTGGTGATACCCCAAGTCATGCAGAAGGTAGTGATACCATTGCAGAAATGGAAGATTGCAGCAAACATACCAATAGCATACAAAGCAAATACAACTGGGTTAGCCAAAGTGGACTGAACCAAAGCATAGCTGATATGCTCACCCATGATGCCCTTAGTGTAAATACGAAGGTAACCAACATGCCAGATGAGGAATGCTACGAGATACCAAGCAGTCCATCTCTGAAGAGCGAACTTCCAGTTACGGGAATAACCGTACTCACTAGGGTTGTTCTTAGCCTGCATAGCAATATATACACCGTAGATACCATGGAACAGGATAGGTACAGCGTAGAGGCAGATCTCAATGCCAAGGAAAATTGGCTGAGGAATCTGCTCCATCATTGCTAAGCCGTTATTGAACACCTCTGGGCCGCCCATTGCTGATGCATTTGTGAGCAAATGCTCAATCAGCACACCGCCGAGCAATACAAGTCCGCACAGGGAATGCAGTCGACGAAGATAAAAAGATACGTTAATCATTCTTGACCTCCTAAAATTTTCTTTCACACAGGAAAGTATTTAATATCATAACTTACGATATGGTTTCTGACCAATCTCGTAATAGTCATTACCCTCAGAATCGATAACTACGATTGCAGGGAAATCCTCAACCTCAAGAGCAGCGAGAGCCTCTGGGCCCAGCTCAGGGTAAGCAATAACGGTGTACTTCTTAACGGACTTTGCGATGAGGGCAGCAGCACCACCAACAGCAGCGAAGTAAGTAACGCCGTTCTTCTTCATGGACTCAACTACCTCTGGAGCACGGGAGCCCTTACCGATCATACCCTTGATACCCTGCTCAAGCATGGTAGGGGTATAAGCATCCATACGACCAGCAGTAGTAGGACCGCAGGAACCGATTGGATCGCCTGGCTTTGCAGGTGTAGGACCAAGATAGTAAACTATCTGATTATTCCAGTCGATTGGCAATTTCTCGCCACGAGCCAGAGCCTCAGTCATAACCTTGTGTGCAGCATCACGGGCACTGTAGATAGTACCGGTAATAAGCACGCTATCGCCAGCACGGAGCTTGCGGGAATCCTCTTCTTTAAGAGGAGTAGTTATACGAATTGTCTCAGCCATTATATAAACCTCCTATATTAAAGAACACGATGGGAATGACGGCAAGCATGGCAGCAGATGGTAACTGCTACTGGCAGGCCGGCAATATGAGTAGGACCCCACTCGATGTTTACAGCCAATGCGGAAGTAGTACCGCCAAGCTGAGGACCGATACCGGTCTTGTTAATAAGGCCGAGGAGCTCGTTCTCCAGTGCAGCGTAATCAGGATGAGCATTACGCTCAGTAATCTTACGCATGAGAGCGCGCTTGGAAAGATAAGCAGCCTGATCCATAGTGCCGCCGATACCTACACCAACAACCATTGGTGGGCATGGGTTGCAGCTTGCATGCTGGATAATATCCAGAACAGCTTTCTTAACACCCTCAACGCCATCAGCAGGAACCAGCATCTTGATACCGCCCTTGTTCTCGGAGCCAAAGCCCTTGCATGTCAGCTCAATCTTAAGCTGATCGCCTGGTACAATCTTGGTATAAATAATAGCTGGTGTGTTGTTCTGAGTATTCTTACGGTCAAATAAAGGCTCAGCAACAACGGACTTGCGAAGATAACCCTCAGTGTAGCCCTTAGCAACGCCAGCGTTGATAGCTTCTGTCAGATCGCCACCCTCGATATGAAGATCCTGACCTACCTCAAGGAAAATAATGGTCATACCAGTATCCTGGCAGATAGGACGATCCTCAGCTCTAGCAATCTCAGAGTTGCGAATGATCTGATCAAGAACAACCTGACCAACTGGAGACTCCTCTGTCTCACGGCCCTTCTTAAGAGCTTCATACACGTCCTGAGGTAAATAGTAGGCAGCTTCCTTACACATCTGCGCTACTTCTGCTGTGATCTGTTCAACATTGATCGTACGCAAATTAAACCCTCCCTAATATAATAAAAAAATTACACTCGCATACATATCTCATATTATCATACTTTTAATGTGCTTTCAAGCCAATAACCACAAGGGTTTGCCACTAAAAAGATGAATGGTATTCGTAATTTTTCTTTGGTCGTCTGACAATTCAGTGATAATCGGTGTTTATAGAATATTCGCCTTATCATTAGCATATTTTACCGACGAAAAAAAATTTTAAAACTTTTTTATTCCCGACCGACTTTCCAAACTAAATCATTACCCAAAATATCCTTTTCATAGGAAATCAGTTCATCGGTGCCCTTTTCTGCCAATGCCAGTAAATTGTCCATTTCTTCACGGCTAAATGGTCTGCCCTCGCCGGTCCCCTGAACCTCCACGAACTGTCCCATACCAGTACGCACCACATTCATATCCACAATGCAGCTGGAATCTTCCTCATAATTTAAATCAAGTACAGGCTCACCCGATGCAGAAATTCCCACACTGATGGCTGACAAGAAATCCTTTACAGGGAAAGGCTTAGTGCCGTCATAAATTGTTGCACAGGCCTCCACCACCGCAATAAAGGCACCTGTAATAGAAGCTGTACGGGTACCGCCATCAGCCTGAATAACGTCACAATCAACAGTAACGGTTCTTTCTCCCAAAGCCTTCAAATCCATTACAGAACGCAGACTACGACCAATAAGACGCTGAATCTCCTGGGTACGGCCAGTTTGCTTACCCCTGGCAGCCTCTCTGGAGGTTCGGGTATTTGTAGCACTTGGCAACAGGGAATATTCAGCTGTAAGCCAGCCCTCACCAGTCCCCTTTAAAAAGCTGGGCACACGGTCCTCAATAGTGGCAGCACAAATTACCTTGGTATTCCCCATCTCAATAAGCACGGAGCCTGCCGGGTGAATCTGAAAATGACGGTTTATCTTGTATTTACGAAGCTGGTCATTCTTACGGCCATCTTTTCTTTCCATATTTTTCCTCCTTAGAAAGCAAGATGAAAGCATACAGGCTTTCATCAGCCCTTACACGAAATCTAAAGTTCATCTGCATCCTTTGGATTTGATTCACTAAGATTTCTTAGCAAAAATCCCCGCCACCTATATGGGCGACGGGGCACAAAAATCTTAACTGTTCTGTTCCTGATACTGTCTAAAGTTCTTGATAATAACAATTGGGGTCTTCTGGGAAGCATTACCAAAAGGATTATCAATCAGAAGATTAGCCGCCATAAGACCATTGAGGCCCTTGGACTGACCAACCACCCGGGAACGCTTCAAATCATTTACGTCAGCAATCAGACCGCCAAAGCAGCCCAAACGTGCCTTGAGCTGTTCAACAACCTTGTCAGGATCCTTCGGACCATAAACAATGTGCTTATCAAATGGTGGCATAGTACCGGTAACGTCATCGATAAGAGCAGTCTGCTCACCGCCCCACTTGTAAAAGAGGCCTTTTAAACCCACAATTTTTCCCAAAAAGCCAGCAAAAAGTGCACCGGCCACACGCCACTTGCCCTCCACATCCATCAAGGACTGCATGCCGTGTGGGGTGGCCAAGGAGCCATAATCAGGGATAAACCGGCAACAAAACTTTGCCACCTTGGTAATTTTCAAATCCTCAGGACGCACGGCCCGCCCCTGGGTAATAGCCACAACACTTTCCGCTACAGAAATAACATCATCAGGACCAATCTTGTCCTTGGTATAACGCTCTACTGTATCAATAATATCATCCTTATCAGTAAGAATTCTGGTAGGGATTGGAATCAGTTCAATTTTTGCATCATTACTCATGTCAAATGCCCTCCTTATGCTTCAACCAGTTCAGTGCCGACAAGTTTGGCGATTTCCGCTGCCGGTACCTCAATACGAACCTGACGGTAATGAGCCTCCATGCGGCCAGCTTCCATCCAAATAATCAGGAAATTGAAGTCAGGCATCTTGGAAATGGCTTCCTTAATGGTCATGCCATGACGGGCAATGAGCTTAATCTGGGCCTTAATGGTAGCGCGGTCAAGATCCTTTCCATACCCCTTCCGCTGAATGATATAAGCCTCAAAATAATCATCCTCACGGGGAGCGGACAGGAGCTCCGCATGACCTCTTGTTTCAACACCATCATACTGCTCATAAGGGAGCTGTGGGCGAACAAAGCAGTCCATCACTACAGTACACTGCTTGCCCTCATTTACAAATTCAACATTGGTGCTGAAGGTCAAGCTATCCTCAGTCTGTTCATCCACTACAAAGGCGCTACGGCTATCCTTCTTTGCAATTACATTCTCCACTCCTAAATGCATAAAATACAATTTCGTAAAAAGTACAATCAGAATTGCAACAGCGACTATACACAATAACACGGTTCCCATAAATTATACCTCCAAATGTTTGAATGCCTTATGATTAATCAGTCCAGCATTGCTTTTAATTTATTGTAGTAGGTTTCCGGCAAGCGGGTAATCTTGCCAGTTTCCATTGAAGTAAAAACATTCTGTGTCCTGCCAGTTACCAGCAGGGTATCATCGGATGCCCGCAAAATACGGTATGTAAATGCCATCTTCGCCTTGGTAAGGGCTTCAGGGGTAGTTTCAATAATCAATTCATCATCAAATTTGGCAGAATTGACATATTTGGCACTAACCTCCGTAATTGGAAAAACATAACCGTCATCCATAAGCTGATTCAGAGTAATGCCAGCCTCACGAAGAAACTCCACACGACCGATTTCAAACCATCTGATGTAGTTGGAATGATGCACCACAGCCATGGCATCTGTGTCATAAAAGTTAACCTTGTGGCGTACTGTTGTAACCACAACATCATCTCCTCATTTTTTAATCTTCTACAACTTATTTAGAATAAAACTATACCAACTGAATGTCAAGGCGAAAATAAAACACCTGCGCAAAAAGCACAGGTGTTGTAATTATATAAAATTTAAAAATTAATGATCAACGTCAACAGGCTTAACCTTGGCACAGATTATAGCCATAACCACTGCCAAAATAGCCGCTGCCGCAGCCAGACCATACCAGCCGTTCATGGTATAACCATCAACCATATAGCCTACAAAGCTGGCACTGGCCACAATCAGCACATAAGGAATCTGAGTGCTTACGTGATCAAGGTGACTGCACTGGGCACCGGCAGAAGCCAAAATTGTCGTATCGGAAATTGGTGAAGCGTGATCACCGCCAACTGCACCGGAAAGAATAGCTGCCACTGTAATAGACAGCATATTTACATCGTTTGGTCCAATTACAGCTACGGCAATTGGAATAAGAATACCGAAGGTACCCCATGAGGTACCGGTGGCAAAAGCCAAAATAATCGCTACCACGAAGAAGATTACCGGCAGGAACATTACCACATCAGTATTGGCACTTACCAGCATTCCCACATAACCGCCAAGGTTAAGATACTTGTCACTGCAGATACCGGAGAGAGTCCATGCAAAGCAGAGAATCAAATTTGCAGGTGTCATGGCCTTGAAGCCCTGTACAAAGGTTTCACAGAAAGACTTAAAGGTAATAACCCTACGTGGCAGATACAGCAGAGCAGTAAACACAAATGCAGTAAAGGAACCAAATACCAAGCCCTTGGAGGAATCACAATCCGCAAAAGCATCAGCAATGGTCTTGCCCTCATTGATACCACCAGTGTAAAGCATACCATATACGCAGGCTGCGATAAGAACAATCAGTGGCAAAATGAGGTCGATAATACGGCCATTACCAGTCGGTCCCTCCTGCTCACTGTCGCGGTATTCCTTAGGCACAATGAAATTTTCCTGATTCTTCTTTACATAAGCTGCCATGGAGAAGACATCACGCTGAGAAATGATTATGAACACCATAAAGGCCATAGTCAACAAAGCATAAAGGTTAAACGGAATGGTCTGAAGAAACAGGGCAAAGCCATCAATTTCACTGCCCTCAGGCAGGGAAGAGCCTACTGCTGCAGCCCAGCTGGATACTGGTGCCAGAATGCAGATAGGTGCTGCTGTGGCATCAATAATGTAAGCCAGCTTAGCACGGGAAATCTTAAACTTATCCGTGATTGGACGCATTACAGTACCAACGGTGAGACAGTTAAAATAGTCGTCGATGAAAATAACAATACCAAGGATAGCAGTCAAAAGCATTGCACTGCGACGTCCCTTGATGTTTTCTGCTGCCCACTCACCATAGGCCCGGGTAGCACCGGAGCGGGTAATAGCCGCCACAATAATACCCAGAATTACCAGAAAGACCAAAATGTTGACATTGCCGCCTACCTTATCAGCCAGCACATCAAACATAGTCATAACAGCTTCGATAACATTGAAATTTGTATATAGCAAAGCACCGGAGAAAATACCGATAAGCAGTGACATATACACTTCCTTTGTCGCCAATGCCAGCACAATCGTGATTATAGGTGGCAATATTGACCATACAGATTCTACCATGTGTTTTTCCTACTTTCTTTTATTGAGAATAAATACTCATTTATTTTAATACAAAATACATTTTTTCTCAACTAAAAATATATATTTCGGACACTTAATATAACAATTAAGCATAACAAAAGTCCATTGACAGACTACATCAGGCAAAAATACCAGATTTCCTTACCTCATCCACAGCCCGCTGCATATCCTCCTCAGACTGTACCAGTGCCATACGGACATAGCCCTCTCCAGAAGGTCCAAAGGCACTACCAGGAGTTACCAGCACCCCAGTCTTATCCAGTAAATCCTTAACAAAGGCTTCGGAATTTTCATACGAGGCTGGAATCGGTGCCCATACAAACATAGTTCCAGGTGGCTTGTCCATCTGCCAGCCAGCTTCAATAAGGCCATCACAGAGGACATCACGACGACGCTCGTAAGCTGCTCTGGTTTCCGCCACAATGGACTGATCCCCGGAAATTGCCTCAATAGCCGCCGCCTGAATTGGCAAAAACATTCCGTAATCCATATTGGATTTCAAAGTCTTTAGCATACCAACAACTTTGGAATTACCAAGGCAATAGCCTATGCGGGCACCTGCCAGGCCGTAGGTCTTGGACAGGGAGTTGAATTCCACTCCAACCTCCTTGGCTCCAGGAAGCTCCAGAAAGCTACCCCATTCACGACCATCAAATACCAGCTCGCTGTAAGCATTGTCATGCAAAACAATGATGTCATATTTTTTCGCAAAGGCAATAAGCTCCTTGTAGAACTCTATTGGTGCCATAGCTGCGGTTGGATTATTAGGATAGGAAACCAACATGAATTTGGCCTTACGGGCCACTTCCTCCGGAATATCATCAAGCTGAATCACATAATCGTGCTCTTTTTTCTGAGGCATATAATAAAGCTCAGCCCCGGCAATTCGAGGACCATCTGCAAAAATTGGATAGCATGGATCGGGAACCATCATAATATCCCCTGGATCCAAAATTGAAAGGGCAATATGGGCCAATCCATCCTGAGAACCCAAAAGAGAGCAAATTTCCGTATCAGGATCCAAGGTTACATTGTAGCGACGCTGATACCACTGGGCCACAGCATCCAGCATAGCCTTTCTGTCAGAAATGGCATACACATAGTTAGCTGGATCCATTACAGCCTTGGCCATTGCTTCCATAATCCGCTTTGCAGGTGGAATATTAGGCGCACCGATACTCAGGTCAATGACATTTTTGCCGGCAGCCACACACTCCTTGCGCATTTCTGCTAATCTGGAGAATACCCCTTCTCCAAACTGTTCCATTCTTTTTGCAAATTCCATTATTATCACCCCAAAATTCTTGCTAAACGAAAAGGGCGAACCGAGATTCGCCCCTTGCATTATTTGATTATTATTTGAAGAGCTTACTTACAGAACCATTGTTGTAAATACAATCAATGAACTCAGCCAACATAGGAGCCAGAGAAATGGTTACAATCTTGTTGGAACGCTTCTCTGGAGCCAATGGAATAGTATTGGTAATAATAAGCTGCTTAATAACAGAGTCATTAATACGCTGTACAGCAGGATCAGTTAAAATACCATGGGAGCAGCAAGCATAAACTTCCTTGGCGCCCAGCTTCTTCAGAGCCTTGGCACCCTCACAGAGGGAACCAGCAGTATCAACCATATCATCAATCATGATACAGGTCTTGCCCTTAACATCACCAATGAGGTTCATAACCTCTGCACAACCAGGACGTGGACGACGCTTCTCCACAATGGCAATGCCAACATCAAGCAAATCAGCCATTTTACGGGCACGGGTAACACCGCCAAGGTCAGGGGATACCACAATAGCATCCTCAAGATTAAGCTCCCTGAAATACTCAGCCATTGCAGGAGCAGCAGCCAAATGGTCTACTGGAATATCAAAGAAGCCCTGAATCTGACCAGCATGAAGGTCAACAGTAACTACACGGTCCAAACCAGCAGACTGCATCAAATTCGCAACCAGCTTTGCGGAAATAGGCTCACGACCACGGGTCTTACGGTCCTGGCGGGCATAAGCATAATAAGGAACTACGGCAGTTACGCTATGAGCAGATGCACGCTTACAAGCATCAGTCATAATGAGAAGCTCCATCAGATTCTCATTAACTGGCTGGCTGGTAGGCTGGATAATGAAGATATCCTTACCGCGAATACTTTCACTGATCATAACCTGGATTTCACCGTTGTTGAAATGGCCCACCTGAGCCTCAATAAGGCTGATACCAAGGTGCTCGGCGATTTCCTGAGCCAGCTCTGGATTCGCATTACCAGCTAAAAGACGCATGTTACTCTTTGCAGATTGTGACATTTTTTATAAAGCCTCCAAACTTTAATAAAACAAATTTCTTTTTAGGTAAATTTTCCCACTAGGATTTCCCAGCAAAAAATTTCCGTATATATATTATCAGTAAACCACTGAAATATCCACTTTAATTTTTTCGTTTATCTGCCCATCCACTTATATTTTTTTGATGAGCTCTGGCAATAGCCAAATCAGAGGCTGGAATATCCTTGGTAATAGTGGAACCGGCACCAATATATGCGCCCTCACCAACTGTTACAGGAGCCACCAGAGCTGTCTGGCACCCCACAAAGGCATTATCACCAATAACAGTACGATGCTTGTTCTTGCCATCGTAGTTAACGGTAACAGTACCACAGCCACAGTTTACATGGCTTCCCACATCAGCATCACCGATATACTGGAGATGAGGCAGCTTGGTACCCTCACCAATGTTGGAATTCTTAACCTCAACAAAGTTTCCGATATGAACGTCCTTGCCAATATGGGTATTAGGACGAAGATGAACATACGGACCAAAGTCAACACCATCATCAACGATGCAGTCATGACCATAAGCGAAATGGCCTTTTACACCATCCCCAATGGTAACATTGCTAAAGCGGCAGTTAGGACCGATTTCGCAATTTGCACCAATCTTAGTATTACCTTCCAACCAGGTGAAAGGATAAATAACTGTATCAGGGCCTACCTCAACATCAGCATCCACAAAGGTGCTGTCTGGATCCATAATGGTTACGCCGTTATCCATCAGCTCAATATTCTTGCGACGACGGAGAATCTTCTCTGCCCCGGAAAGCTGAACGCGGGAATTTATGCCCAAAGTGGACTCATAATCATCTGCGGCCACAGCCCAGATTTTCTCCCCCTGCTCACGGAGAATACCCAATACGTCTGGCAGATAATACTCACCCTGGGCGTTATCACAGCCCACCTTCTCCAGAGCCTCAAACAAATCCTTGCACTCAAAGCAATAAATACCGGAGTTTACCTCCTTAACCTGGCGCTCCTCCTCAGTGGCATCCTTCTGCTCAACGATACGGGCAACATCACCCTCAGCAGTACGGATAATACGGCCATAACCAGTGGCATCTGGCATAATGGCAGTGAGCACAGTTGCCTTGGCGCCAGCAGCCTTATGTCCCTCGTAGAGCTTGCTGATAAGATCAGCAGTAACCAATGGAGTATCACCGCAAAGCACCATAACGGTACCATTCTCCTTTGAAAGCAATGGTGCTGCCTGCTTTACCGCATGACCAGTGCCCAGCTGCTCAGCCTGTACCACAAACTCAGCCTGGTCCCCAATAGCTTCCTTAACGGTGTCGCCACCAAAGCCCACGACTACAACATTGCGCTTTGAACCAGCCTTGGTTGCAGCATCAAGAACGTGCTGCAGCATAGACTTGCCCGCTACTTTATGTAAAACCTTTGGCAGCTTGGACTTCATTCTTGTGCCCTTGCCTGCCGCTAAAATTACTGTTACTAAATCCAGCATTAAAAATTGCCTCCAATATTTTTATACTCCAATATTTTTATATATAAGATTATTTTCCACGATTCTTCATGGCTTCCATGCTCTCCAAAAGAGTCTGCTCCGACTTTTCCATGTGATATTCAGCAGCCGCCCGGGCTTCTGCCACATCCCCCTGGGCTATGGCCTCCACGATGCGGCGATGCTCCTCCAGCGTTGCCTTCAGGCGGCCTGGAAAGGCCATGGAGGTGGAACGGAATCTAGTGAGCTGTTCACGAAGATTGAAAATTATACCTACCAAACGGGAATTGCGGCTTGCCTGATACAAAAGGTCATGGAACTCAGTATCGCACTCAACGATTTTGTCCATATCATTTTCTTCAATGTATCCTCCAATGGCAACCAACAGGCGCTGTAATCTTTCCAGCTCCTCATCAGTAATGCGCTCTGCAGCCAAACCGCTGGCCAAGGAATCGAGGGAAGTACGGATTTCAAAAACCTCATTTACATCCCTGATTGACAGATTAGCCACATAGGTTCCACGGCGGGGCATCATAATAACATAGCCCTCCAGCTCCAGCTTGCGGATTGCTTCCCTTACAGGGGTACGGCTGACACCTAAATCCTCTGCTAACTGGCTTTCCATAAGTCGTTCGCCGGGCTTCAATTTCCCCTTGCGAATAGCATCCCTGAGGGTTTCACAAACTACCTCACGTAGAGGCTGATAGCTATCCAATTTAATAGGTGATAATTTTGTGTCCATAATTAACCTCTATTTCTGCCAACAGTTTTCGCTGTAAACACAGCCGCCTCATTATCTATATTTTTTATCGCTGCTGCCATTTTCTCTGCCACAGACACATCAGGAGCAATGCCGAATACTGTAGGGCCGCTGCCTGACATCATACTGGCCAGTGCTCCCTTGTCCAACATTTCCTTCTTATATCTGTCGATAATGTCATGCTTTTCTATAGTAACACTTTCCAACACATTACACAACAATTTACTTGCAGATAAAATATCCCCCTGCTCTATAGCCTTTATCATGGCCTTATTATCAGGGTGAGGACCGGTATAGCCAGCATCGTAGGTCTTGTAGGCCCAAGCCGTGGATACTCCCACCTTTGGCTTGGCCAACACTATGTCAACCTCCGGAAAATCTGGCAGACGCTCCAAAATCTCCCCACGGCCAGTGGACAGCATGGTGCCCCCCATTATGCAGAAAGGAATATCGGAACCAAGACGTGCCCCCAACTCACATAGCTTTTCCTCTGAAAGATTTAGCTCATAAAGCTGGCTCATTCCCTTCAGAACAGCCGCCGCATCAGATGACCCTCCTGCCAGACCTGCAGCAATGGGTATATGCTTATCCAAGGTTATTTTCACCCCAGCATTAAGACCGCACTCCTCCATAATAAGTGCAGCTGCCCTATAGCACAGATTGGTATTATCCGCAGGCAGGTCAGAGCCCGGAATTTCAAGCTCAATACCACCATCTGTCTTTTCCATATATAGGTTATCGTGAAGGCTTACCTCCTGCATAACCATAGCCACCTCATGGTAGCCGTCATCTCTGGTACCCAAAATATCCAGTGTCAGATTTATTTTGGCATTAGCCTTGATTTCGATTTTTTCGGAACTCACTGTTCCCACTCCTTTAATTTATCTTTAAATATCCCAATGCAGATTATCAGGGTTAGGTGTTGCCTTGTCAATTTCTGACAAAATCCAGGAAATATTTTCATGGGTGGCCGCAAAGGCCTTATCCAATCTCTTTTTGTAGTGTTCAGTAATTTCCATATTATGAAGCGCCATGTGCATATAATCCTTGGCCACAAGAGGAACACCTCGCTCAGCCGCCAGCTGGGCCTTGAAACGGTAGCCATAATACAGATAGCTGTTATGTTCTATTGGAATATCCTTAAACACCTCAATACGCTCATCCACCTCAGCCTCAGCATCCTCGGTCTGTTTCATGAGGTGCATGATATTCCAGCGCTGAGCCCAAAGCTCACCTCTAAGTATATATTTGTATAGATAATCATAGGATTCTGCAGTTTCAATAGCCATATTGATGTGCTCAAGGGCCTTGTTATAAATCTTCTGATCCTTCTCCACCTGGCTGAGGTGCTGAAGGGCATAGGCCTTCTCCTCCACATCCTGACTATTTTCCTCATCGGGCTCCACGTCTAGCACAGACATAAACAGCTCCTTGGCAGCATCCAGACGATTAAATTCCGGCATGGCCAGAAAATGACCTAAACGGGCACGACAATGCCAGTCATCGTAGCCATTGGCAAAAAGCTCCTGTGGTGGACGGGCTGTATTATCAAGAACAATATTTACTAATTCTGAAAATTCTTCTTTATCCATAAAATATAACTCCTTATATATCTGACTCCATTTTTACATTAATAGCTATAAGTAAACTGATTGGCAATAATACCAATAAGGAAAAGCACTCCTGCCATAATCGGCAGCACTGGTGCAAAAAATGGTAGGGCTGACTCAGCCACAATGTAGCTGGTAATAGCACCTAAAACAAGATTAAACAACACTGTAACAATAATACCGGTTTTTCGCTTGCTGTATGTATATCTGGCAATATCCACTGCACTCATTATATTACCGAAATCAACACTGTCCACATAAACATCACACTGGTCCTTAATTGACTCATCAGTAATACTGAGAGCAAAGCTGATATCAGCTGACTGGGCCAAAACCTGGGTATTGCTGGTGGTGGCCACAGCTCCGATAAGGGAATCAGAAGTCTTCATAATGGTAATCTTCTTGGCCTTTTCCATGGTATCCATTTCAGCATTAACATTATTAATACCGGCCTGTCGGGCAATATTGCGGGCAGTGCTGCCGGCAGCACTGGTCATAATAGCAGTGGAAATCCCATAATCCCTAAGGGTTTGAACCGCACCTGGGACAGTTGGCCGCAGGGCATCACTGAACACAATAAAGCCACGGCAAAAACCACCAATGCTTACAAAGGAAACCACATTTCCCTTTCCTGCCAGCTGATCAGCCCTGGTGAGTATTTCCGCAGGGATTTTTACATCATGGTCCTGCAGAAAAGACGCTGTGCCAACTCTGACCTCCTGATGGTTAATGAGAGCCTCAACCCCCTTACCCGGAACCACATTGCTGGCAGATGCCTCAGATAACTCAAGGTGCTTTTCGTCAGCCCACTCGGCTATTGCATCAGCCAAAGGATGCTGGACACCCGCCTCAGCAGATGCTGCAAAGGTCATCATTTTAGATGGGGCTATACCGGCGGGAATAATATCATATACCATTGGCACGCCCTTAGTAACAGCACCAGAAAGGCCCATAACCAGCTGCCCTGTGAGATTTAACAACGGAAGCAGCTTGCGGCTTTTGGCACGAATCTTGAATTTCTTCAAGGTTCTCATGGCCTGCCAAGGAAGGATATACTTCAATAATAAATATGCCAAGCCGTTTACCACTATAAAAATACCGGCAATCATGCCATAAAATACAATTCTATTTTCAAGAAACATATCAAACATTATTACCAACTCCTACCAAATAATTATGGTAGCAGGTACCATAAAAGTCAATAGGTGAAGAAAAAGTCGGCCACCTTTCAGTAGCCGACTTAACTAAAAACACAGATTAAATTGTCAGTCAAGAGAATCCTTCAGATCATTGTTGGTCATAGCACATACACAGGAGTCAGACCAAACATTTTCTGCAGTTTCTATCATATCAATAATCGTGTAGATAGGAAGAATAACACCCATAATTCCCAGTGGTGCACCCATGGAGGACATAAGGGACAGGGTCAGAAAATAACATCCCATTGGTACGCCTGCATTCCCCACTGCGGCGAACACTGCCACAAAAAGCCAGGTGATCATAGTTCCCATTGAAAGCTCAAAGCCCGCATTCTGCATTACGAACAATGAAGTTACCAAAATAAATGCTGCGCAACCATTCATATTGATGGTAGTACAAATTGGCAAAACAAAACGGGAAACCTTCTTGTTTACCTTTAAGTTGTCCTCAGCAGATGCCATGGTAACAGGCAATGTTGCTGCAGAGCTCTTGGTAAACAGGGCCACTGCCAAGGCTGGGGACATCTTCTTAAATACAGTGAATGGATTGAGCCCTCTCAGGAGCAGGAAGATTGGCAAAACAATGAAGAACTGAATTACGTTTCCACCCATAACTACAGCCACATATTTACCAAGGGAGCCTACGATAACACCGGCCTCAATCTGGGCAGCCAGCTGACCAGCAAAAGCCACAATACCGATTGGCAACACATACACAATGCCCCTTATCAGAGTAAAGAGCAATTCCTGAAGGCCATTTATCACCTTTATAAGCATCTGTACATTTTCCGTTTTCGGCATATTGGCCAGACCAAGACCTACTGCAAAGGCAATTAAGAGAATAGATAATACATTGCCAGCTAAAAATGGCTGAAGCAAATTGTTAGGTATTACCGACAAGAAATGGTCATAATAGGACAGCTTCCCCAATTTATCCGGAACCTCAGCAACTCCTGCACCAATAACATCTGCCGGTAAATTTTCCGGTGCAATAAAGATGTATAAGGCCAATCCCACAGCCGCTGCCGCAATGGTTGTAAGCATGGTATATACCACAGCGTGACCAAAAATACGGCCTGTTTCCTTCTTGGTTCCCAAGGTCGCCAAGGTGGTTATAACTGCCAGAGCAATGGTTGGAACTGCCACAAACTGGAACAGCCGGGTAAATACGGTGGCAACGAAGTTGAACAGATCGTTAAGCACTGGAATATTGAGCCACCCCAGGGCTCCACCCACAATCAGTGCTGAAAACCATAAAACCATCTGCTTTACCTGAGCCTTTTGGTCAGTCTGTTTTATGGCCTCCTGTGCCTTCTTCTGAACATCATTTTCACTAGACATATCCTTCCCCCTCTTTCTCCGAATTATTACCGACCCATTTAGTTGGTAATAATTATAATATGAGTAGTATCATACTCAAAAAATATATAATTGTCAATTATTATTTTATCATTCTTTTTCAAGTGTACAAGTGTCTTTTTCTATTTTTTCACAACTCTGGGGAGTATTTTGTCTTTTCTTTTTATTCTGCTCCCTTCGCATCTTAAAAAAGTCCCTCATTATACCACAGCATCTGTCCTCCAGCACCCCGGCAGTAACCTCCGTCTGATGGTTAAGATTGCTGTTTGTCAGCACATTAAAAATGGAATGCACTGCCCCAGCCTTAATGTCTGCCCCGCCGTATACAACCCGATCAATACGACTGTTTACAATGGCCCCGGCACACATAGGGCAAGGTTCTATGGTCACATAAAGGGTAGTCCCGGAAAGGCGCCATCTGTCCAACTTTTTGTTTGCCGCCCGTATAGCCTCTATCTCCGCATGGGCTGTGGCATCCTTTGCTGTTTCACGCAAATTATGTCCCACAGAAACAGTAGTGCCGTCCTTGGCCACAAGGACGGCACCTATAGGAACTTCCCCGAGCTCGTAAGCCTTCTGAGCTTCAGCCAGGGCAAGATTCATATACTTTTCGTCATCTAATATCATTTACGCCTCAGCTCCTCCTCGAAAGAATCGCAAATCCACGCCACCCTCGTAGAACAGGGACTGGGTTACCTGCTGACAATCCAGCACATAAGCCTCTGAAATCGGAGCATCTTCCCGCTGCTGTCTCATCTTTTCGCTAAGCATCTTGTGGAACGGGGATTTACCATTATTCTGATCATCACGACTATTTTTCCGCAGGAATGGGCTGTTCACATCACAGTCAACACCCTTTACTCTTGCTACTCTTTCAATTTTCTCTAACATGATGATCACCTCACTTTATTAATTTACTAATCCATCAACCATAAGCCCCCAAATTTAACTAACTATATCTTCTTGCCACATATATCGTTACTATTTACCTATAAATTAACATTATTTTCTGAAAATTCCATGTATACTTTTCCGGTATACAAAAAAGGCCCACAGAAATCTGCAGACCTTTCATGTACATATTAAATGTGATGTTTAGAAGTAAAATTACTTCTTCAGTGCATCGCCCAGGTTGTTCTGAGTGTTGCGAGCTGCCTGTACGGACTCAGCGAAACGCTCTTTCTCCTTGCCCTCGAGCTTCAGCTCAACAATCTTCTCAATGCCGTTCTCGCCCAGAATTACTGGAACGCCGATGCAGAGGTCATTCTCGCCATACTCACCCTCGAGGTATACGCAGCAAGGAATGAGCTTCTTGCCATCAGTGATGATAGACTTAACCAGCTCGCCAGCTGCAGCACCTGGAGCATACCAAGCAGAAGTGCCCAGGAGACCGGTCAGGGTAGCACCGCCAACCTTGGTCTGTGCAATAGCATCCTCAAGCTCAGCCTCGCTGAGGAAGTGAGATACAGGAATACCCTTGTAAGTTGCGATAGATCCGAGTGGAACCATGGTCTTGTCGCTATGACCACCGATAACCATACCCTCAATGTCGGTAGGAGTTGCAGGATAGCCCTTCTTCTTCAGTGCGCAAGACAGGAAATAACGGAAACGGGAGCTGTCCAGCATGCCGCCCATACCGATAACCTTGTTCTTAGGAAGGCCGGAGTTCTTCAGTGCGAGGTAAGTCATTGCATCCATTGGGTTGGAGATAACAATGAAGATTGCATCTGGAGAATACTTAACAGCCTGCTCAATAACACTGCCTACGATGCCAGCGTTAACGCCGATGAGGTCTTCACGGCTCATGCCTGGCTTACGAGGAATACCGGAAGTGATAACAACAACCTTGGAACCTGCAGTAGCAGCGTAATCGTTAGTAACACCAGTGATGGTAGTGTTGAAGTTAAGGATCTGAGAGGTCTGCATCATATCCATAGCCTTACCTTCGGAAACACCCTCTTTAATATCGAGAAGTACTACTTCACTAGCATAACCAGCACTTGCAATAACATTTGCTGCGGTAGCGCCTACGTTACCTGCACCTACAACTGTAACTTTCATAATTTTACAATTCCTCCTTTTATTTACGACAGACTGCGTATGGTCACAATCTGAACATTGAACTAATGATATTATAACAAATACTTATGAAATAATCAATTAAATAAGGCGATTAGTCACTTTGAAATAAAAAATAGAGTGTGACAAAAATGCCACACCCTATTAATCATTTAGAATTTCTTTACATAATGCATGAAGTTAAACAAACCATCAGTTACATAGGTGAAAATACTGCTATAACCACTGTAGTACTCGCCGGAGCTGGTACGCTCATATACGCCATCCATTGCGCCATTCAACGGAGTATCAGTCAAATGGTTTTCGATATGATTTGCATCAGTAAACCACCGTTTGGCATAATTCATTATTGTTGCTCCGTCATTAGCATACATGGCAAACACATTTGTGGCCTTATCGTAGGTAAATGCAGTCCACTCGCTTGGATCATTTTCATTGGTCATCTTATACCACATAGCAGGCAGGTTTGGACGCGCTTCCACTTCCTTTTCAGGATACAGAGCTACCTCATATTTTACCCCTCGACCATCTTGCACCTCGTACTCGGCACCGATTTCACTGTCACCATTGAAAATAGTGTTACGTACCAAGGTTAAAATGTGTGGCTTAATGGTGTAATTCTGTGGATACAGAACATAAGCAGCCAATGGCTGACTGTACTCATATACGCCACTTTCCTGACTATTAACAAAATCTCTTACTATAACAGCCTCATTCGCATCGTCATAACGAACTGCCTGCTTTAAGCCGGCACCATCATAAATGAGATATTCATGGGTATCATAGTCGTAATCGAAGGAGAAGTCACCCCAAATATAACCATAATCCTGTTTAAACAGATATCTACCATGTGGACGGTCAACGAAATCCACAGTAGTTGGGCCATAATTAGCCTTCAGGTAATTGTAGGTCTTCATTGGGTCTTCATAGGAAAGGATATACCGCTGTCCCTCTGAGTAATACTTAAGGACAGTATTATTCAAGTTATAAATTTCCTCAGAACTATTAGTTGGTAACGTGGATGGTGCAGTGGCAATAGCACCGTCAGAAGCCAGCTGCGGACCGTTGCCGGTACCTGGCATAGCAGTAGGTACATTAACCTCTGAGCCCAGCTGTTCATACTGCTGCTGATATACGCCACTTTCATACTTGGATCGTACATCCTGTGGTACTACTTCCTTATAGAAATCATCAGTTTCGTTCTGCTTAATGCCACCAACAACAGATATAATAACCCCATCATTCTCCCATACAGTCTGAGCTGGGAACTGGGAAGAATTATTGGTAACGTATATAGCATCATTCAGCTTCTTTAAGTCATCCTTGTACTTATTCAGCTTGGCCTTATGACGCTGTTGCTTGGCGTTGGCGTGGTTCAAACGGGTATGTTGGAATTTGCCGATATCGTCTATGATATTAGGATCGTATTTCTCGGCCTTCCCGTAGTCAGAGTCCGCCTCACTATTCCTGCCCAATGCCTGATTGCACAGAGACCGATAATAATATGTATGAGCCGATTCATCATTTATTTCCAAGCTCTTATTAAAATCCGCCATGGCCTTATCATATTGGCCCAATGCGTAATAAATAGAGCCTCTTGTATCAAGAATATTGGCATCTTCCTTATCCTTCATTACTGCCCATTGGGCATCGTCAAGGGCCTGTTCATAATTTCCCAATAAGTAATTATGCCATGCCCTCTGGTTATACGCAGAAGCTATAGGTGCAGCCTCAATACGTCTGGTTTCCCACTCCAGGGCTTCATCGTAATTACCCAATTCCCAGCATGCCTTGCCTAAATCCCGGGCAATGGCCTGATCATGACAACCACCATCATAGATGTTTTTCAAATGTTTGTATGCCGTTTCCCAATCCTTTTCAGAAACAGCCTTTTCTGCTTGGTTAAAATCATTTTTATGGGCAGCATCGAAGGCCCGATTGTCCGCCGCCACCTCGTTGCACAGAGCTGGGAACATGCTTTTTACTGTGTCGTATACCGTAAGTGCATTACCGGAAATATTTACAAACTTGAATTTATACATTGTCCAATTATCAATGTCAATAGGAACACTATAATACGTTACCATATCGTCAGCTGTATCAAACAACACATAATCCTTACCGACTTCGTTTACCACAGGTATTCCATAAGGCAAATACTGCTCCTCGTGGGTGGTATAGGCACATCGAACATAACTGCGCCCGTAATAAGTAACCTTTTTGACATAAGGAACATCCATGCGTAAATAACCGTTTTGTGTGTCGGCTATAATTGGATTTTCCGTATTTTCCGCATAGGATGTTGCCGTCAGCATCAGCAATATCATCCAAAAAATTGCCAATACTCTTCGTAATTTCATAACCATTCCTCCATGATGTTATTTTAGCTTGCAACCCCACAAGCCGTTTACGATTATAGCACTATCAACTACCGCATACAATATAAACGGAGGATTCTAATAGGAGTATAATTGTTTTCTCATTTTATTCTAATTATTATGCACGATACTTATTAATTTAATAAGACAATAGGCCTATTTTAATTTATTACAATAAAAACTGCAGTTAAAATGATTTCTCATCTCAACCGCAGTTTTTGTACTCTTTGCACTTTTTATTAACTTAGTATTTTATTTACGCCCTATATGAGCCATTATCTTTTCATAAAATTCAAATGGCACATTCATATTGCCCTCGTGGCCAGTGCCCAGCTCTATGCCCCTGCGATTGGCGCCGTGGAAATCGGTGCCGCCGGTGGCCAGCATATTGTACTTCTCTATCATGAGGGCTGCAAATTCCCCGTCCTCCGGGGAATAATTTGGATAATACCGCTCCATGCCATCAAGTCCGAAGGACATAAGCTCTTTTAGCGATTCCTCCTTCTTCTCCCAGGACCAGCCCTTCATACCAATATCCTTATGGTAATGGGCCAAAGAAGTTACGCCACCTGCTTTTCTGATTACCGGCAGGGCTTCCTCAGCGGAAATATCACCATAAACGCCTGCTTCCTTAAGGCCTGGATTTAGATATTCATCCCACAGAGTCTGAATCTTACATGGCAGATTCATAGCTACCAGAGTACGCATAATGGCATAACGGTCCAAATGAACGGCAGCATGCTTCTTTACCTTATCCATGGTGATATCCAAGCCCTTATTCTGGATATATTCTACCACCTGGTCCATATTCTTTTCCTTGTTATGGCGAATCTTGGCATAAAGCTGTTTAAAGTCAGGATTTGCCTCATCAAAGCCCAGACACACAATATGGAGCTTATGGTCCTCATAGGCCACAGTCATTTCCATACCGTTTATGAAATTAACCCCCAGCTTTTTGGCTTCATCTGCCGCTTCCCCATTTCCCGCAATGGATTCGTGGTCGGTGAGAGTCACTGCCTCCAGGCCCTTCTCCTTGGCCAAATCCACTATATCCCTTGGGGTGTATGTACCGTCTGAAACGGTGGAATGAACATGTAAATCTATCATAAAAATCAATCCTTTTGTTGTTGACCTCATCCACCGCCCTTACAGGACTAGCTTCGCGTCGCAGGCGGTCCCCCTTCCCCAAGGGGGAAGGCAAGTGCGATGAAATTAGTGTTAACGAAACTTAAAATAATTATGTACTGCTTCTGCTGATGGGATATTCATACCGTCAAGGCCGGCCATTTCCTCCACAGAAGCCTGTTTTATCTTTTCTATGGTGCCAAAATGGTCCATAAGTATTTTTCTCCGTTTCGGACCAATTCCCTCCACATTGTCCAGTACGGAAACAAGATTCCGCTTGTTTCGTAGCTTTCTATGATAAGTAATAGCAAAACGATGGGCCTCATCACGGATACGCTGAATAAGATACAGGGCCTGACTGCTGCGTGGAAGTATCACCGGGTCGGATTCCCCTTCACGATAAACCTCCTCAAAACGCTTGGCCAAGCCTACCACGGGAACCGTAAGATGACCCGCTCCCCGGATTATTTCACAGGCGGAGCTGAGTTGTCCCTTACCGCCATCGATGATAATCAGATCCGGCATTTCCGCATCTGCCTTGCCATAACGGCGCATGGTGACCTCCCGCATAGACTTGAAATCATCCGGCTTCCCTTCCGCACTCCGTATCTTAAAGCGACGATAGTCAGATTTTTTCGGCACCCCATCCTCGAATACCACCATGGAGGCCACGGTTTCCGAGCCCTGGGTGTGGGAAATATCGAAGCATTCCATACGGGTTGGAGGATTTACCAGCCCAAGATATTTTCCCAGCTCCTGAACAGCTCCCACTGTCTGGGCATTGGCCTGCTTCAGGCGGGCACTCTCATCTGCCAGAGCCTTTTCCGCATTGCCAATGGCCATTTCCACAATATCCCTTTTTGTACCCCGCTTGGGCACATTGAGAGATACCTTGTATTTGGCCTGTTCTCCCAGCCACTGCTCCAGTAGCTCCTGCTCCTCCACTTCCATAGGAAGCAATATTTCCCTTGGAATAAAGGTGGCCTGATTATAATACTGCTTCAAAAAGGCTATGAGCAATGCTTCATCTGTTTCTTCCTCACTGCCATCAAGAAGGAAATAATCTCTGCCTACCATTTTACCACTACGGACGTAAAAAATCTGCATACAAACGCCCAAACCTGAACGGGCCATGCCAATGGCATCCTGATCCCCCACGCCGGTAATAATGCGCTGCTTTTCGGAAATCTTCTGCACTGCCAAAAGCTGGTCCCGCAGACGGGCAGCACGTTCAAATTCCAGATTGTCTGCTGCTGCTGTCATTCGTTGCTTAAGGTTATATTCCACCTGCTCCGTGCGTCCCTCAAGAAACAGCAACACCTCATCTATCATGAGCTTGTATTCCTCTGGGGATATTTTCCCAGCACAAGGGGCCAAGCACCTTTTGATGTGGTGCTCCAGACACGGGCGGTCTGAATCCATACGGCGACAGCTCCGCAAAGGGAACAGCTTTTTTAAGAGCCGCAGGCTCTCATGAAGAGCCGTAACATTGGTATACGGGCCAAAATACTTGGCGCCATCCCGTGCCACCCGTCTGGTTATATGAACACGGGGGAATACCTCGTTGGTGGTAACCTTTAAATATGGATAATTCTTATCATCCTTTAGACTAATGTTGTATTTTGGACGGTGCTTCTTTATAAGATTGCACTCCAAAATCAGGGCCTCCACCTCAGAGCCGGTGAGGATGGTTTCGAAATCCTCAATACGGGCCACCATGGATTTCACCTTGACAGAATGACTGCTGTTTTGGCGGAAATACTGGGTAACGCGGTTTTTAAGGCTGATGGCCTTGCCCACGTAGATTATTTTGCCCTTGGCGTCCTTCATGATGTAGACCCCAGGAGAATGTGGCAGAAGCACCAGCTTTTCCTCTATTGTGTTGTTCATTCTGTCACCTCCAAAGTAATATTATATATTAGGTCAGAGGCAGTTGGCTTCAGCCAATCTGCCCCTGACCTGATTTAATGCTTTTCCTCCAGCAGTGGCTTCAAGAACTTACCCGTATAGGATTTCTTGGTTTTTGCCACCTTTTCCGGGGTGCCCTCAACTACAATGGTGCCCCCCTTGTCGCCACCCTCAGGTCCAAGATCAATAATATGGTCAGCGGATTTTATTACATCAAGATTATGCTCAATGACAACTACAGTGTCTCCACCATCCACCAGACGCTGGAGAATAGCCAGCAGCTTATGTATATCCGCTGCATGAAGTCCCGTGGTCGGCTCATCCAATATATACATAGTTTTGCCGGTGGAACGCTTGGACAGCTCCGTGGCCAGCTTTACGCGCTGGGCCTCACCACCAGAAAGGGTAGTAGCAGCCTGTCCCAGCTTCACATAACCTAATCCCACATCCTGCATTATCTGAAGCTTATTGGCAATACGAGGCACATTCTTGAAGAACTCCACTGCCTCATCCACTATCATATCCAATACATCGGAGATGGATTTGCCCTTATATTTAACCTCCAAGGTTTCCGTATTATAACGGGCCCCCTTGCACACCTCACAAGGAACGTATACATCCGGTAAAAAGTGCATTTCTATCTTTATAATACCGTCACCACGGCAGGACTCACAGCGTCCTCCCTTTACATTGAAACTGAAGCGCCCTGGCTTGTAGCCCCGCAGCTTTGCCTCTGTGGTCTGGCTGAACAAGGTCCGTATCATGTCAAAGACCCCAGTATAGGTGGCTGGATTGGAGCGTGGTGTTCTGCCAATAGGGGACTGGTCTATATTGATAATCTTATCAATATTCTTAAGCCCTTTGATTTCCTTGAACTGGCCTGGCTTACCCTTGGTGCGGTACAACTTTGACGCAATACCCTTGTACAGTATCTCGTTTATAAGGGTACTCTTGCCAGAGCCAGAAACTCCAGTAACCACTATAAAGGTACCCAACGGAAACTTAACCGAAAGATTTTTCAGATTATTTTCCTTGGCCCCAATGACTTCCACAAAAAGGCCATTGCCTTCACGACGTTCCTGTGGTACCGGAATATACTTTTTACGGCTTAAATACTGGCCTGTTACGGATTCATCCACCGCCATTATTTCCTTGGCAGTACCCTGGGCCACCACTGTACCACCATTTGTCCCGGCTCCAGGACCAATATCTATAATGTGGTCCGCTGCAAACATAGTATCCTCGTCATGCTCCACAATAAGAAGGGTATTGCCCAAATCCCGTAGGTTTTTCAACGCGGAAAGGAGCCGTTCATTGTCCCTTTGATGAAGACCGATACTTGGCTCATCAAGAATATACAGCACCCCAACAAGACCGGAGCCTATCTGAGTGGCCAGACGGATACGCTGAGCCTCTCCTCCAGATAAGGTTCCCGCTGCTCTGGAAAGGGTAAGATAATCAAGACCAACTGTTACCAAAAATCCCAAGCGGGCATGGATTTCCTTTAAAATCTGGGCTGCAATTTTCTGCTCCCGCTGAGTCAGCTCCAAATTATCAAAGAATGTGGCGCAATCCCGTACAGTCATTTCCGTTACCTGCTGAATATTCCTTTCCCCCACAGTTACGGACAGGGACTCAGGCTTTAAGCGGGCCCCATTACATACAGGACACTTATGAATGGTCATGTAATTTTCCAAATCCTCCCGCATGGCATCTGAATCCGACTCCCGATAACGGCGATCCAGCAGAGGCATTACGCCCTCAAAAGGCCCAGTATGGATCTTGTACACACCAAACATATTCTCATAGCCGAAGCTATATTTCTTTTCCCCTGTTCCATAAAGAAGCTCCTCCTGAAGCTCAGGCTTCATATCCTCCCAAGGTGTATCAAGGGTAGCCCCATAGGCCTCACAAACAGAACCCATCTGACACATGGTATAGGATTTTGGATTATTGGTAAGAGGTGCAATAAGGCCCTCCGCCAAGCTAAGGGAAGTATCCGGCATCACCAGGTCTATATCAAACTCACTATGACTTCCAAGACCACTGCAAGCGGGACAGGCACCAAAAGGATTATTGAAGGAGAACATGCGGGGAGCAATTTCTGGCAAGCTGATACCACAGTCAATGCAGGCAAAATTCTGGCTGAACATAAGCATTTCCCCGTCCACTATCTGAACATAGGCCACGCCCTCGCCCAGCTTTAATGCAGCCTCCATGGACTCCGCCAAACGCTGACGAATTTCATCACGGATAACAAGACGGTCCACTACCACTTCAATAGTATGCTTCTTGTTTTTCTCCAGATTTATTTCCTCACTGGCATCCATGATTTCCCCGTCAATACGGACACGGATATAGCCCTCCTTGCGGATATGCTCCAGCAGCTTTTTATGCTCCCCCTTCTTTCCCCGAACCACCTGGGCAATTATCAGCAGCTTAGTACGCTCAGGCAGCTCCAACAGCTGGGCCAGCATCTGATCAATGGACTGCTGATTAACTGGCTTGCCACACTTTGGACAATGAGGCCGCCCAGCCCTGGCAAAGAGAAGACGCATATAATCATAAATTTCCGTTACGGTTCCCACTGTAGAACGGGGATTGCGGCTGGTGGTCTTCTGGTCAATGGAAATAGCCGGTGAAAGCCCCTCAATATAGTCCACATCCGGCTTGTCCATCTGTCCCAAAAACATACGGGCATAGGAAGACAGTGACTCCACATAGCGGCGCTGTCCCTCGGCATACACCGTATCAAAGGCCAGGGAAGACTTCCCTGACCCTGAAAGTCCCGTAACTACTACCATTTTATCACGGGGAATATCTACGTTTATATTTTTCAGATTGTGGACTCTTGCCCCCTTGATTCTGATATATTTTTCCATTTAAAAACCTCTTCTATATCCTATTATTTACTTATTTTTTCCTTCCAGCTCCCATATCATATCGCGGAGCTCTGCCGCTTTTTCAAACTCCAGAGCCCTGGAGGCCTGCTGCATTTCTCTGGTAAGGGTTTTGATAAGAGCTTCCTTGTTCTTGGCAGTGAGCTTCTTTTTCTTCTTACCATCATCAGTTTTATAGGCAGCAGCTGTCTCCGCCACCAGAGTGGTTTCAATCAGTGCTTTTACAGGCTTGATAATAGTTTTTGGTACAATGCCATGCTCCTTATTATAGGCCTGCTGAATTTCCCGACGGCGTTCTGTTTCATCCATGGCCCGCTTCATGGAATCAGTGATTCTATCAGCATACATAATAACCTTGCCTTCGGCATTGCGGGCAGCACGACCAATGGTCTGAATCAGGGAAGTATCTGAACGGAGAAAGCCTTCCTTGTCCGCATCCAAAATAGCCACCAAGGACACCTCCGGCATATCCAGTCCTTCACGGAGAAGGTTAATGCCCACCAGCACGTCAAATTCGCCGGCACGCAAATCATGGATAATTTCCGCCCTCTCAAAGGTGGCAATATCCGAGTGAAGATATCTTACTCTGATACCGGTTTCCTTTAAATACTCCGTAAGATTTTCTGCCATCTTTTTGGTAAGGGTGGTTACCAGCACCCGCTGGTCCTTCTTTACACGGAGCTTTATCTCTCCCAAAAGATCATCAATCTGTCCCTCCAAAGGACGAACCTCCACCTCCGGGTCAAGGAGCCCCGTTGGACGGATAATCTGCTGTACCACCTGCTGGGCCCCTGACAGCTCATACTTGGCAGGAGTAGCAGATACATAAACAATCTGATTTATTCGCTGCTCAAACTCCTCAAATCTTAATGGACGATTATCAAAGGCAGATGGCAGGCGAAAGCCATTATCCACCAAGGATTCCTTTCGGGAGCGGTCCCCGGCGTACATAGCCCTGAGCTGTGGCAAGGTAACGTGGGACTCATCAATAACCATCATAAAATCTTCCGGAAAATAATCCAACAGCGTATATGGTGCCTCCCCGGGAGCTCGCTGAGTCAGATGACGGGAATAATTCTCGATACCCGAGCAATAGCCCATTTCCTGTATCATTTCCAAATCATAGTTAGTGCGTTGTTCAATGCGCTGGGCCTCAATGAGCTTGTCGTGCTCCTTGAAAAACTTGACCTGCTCCTCCATCTCTGCCCTGATGGTGCCCATGGCAATCTCCAGATCTTCCTTGGGGGTTACATAATGGGATGCAGGGAAAACCATGGAGTGAATGCGCTCGCCAAATATTTCTCCCGTCAGCACATCAAATTCCACAATACGGTCAATCTCGTCACCGAACATCTCAATGCGTACCCCGCGGTTATTGTAGCCAGCCGGGAAAATCTCCACCACATCACCACGAACCCGAAAATGGCCACGCTCCAGTACCACATCATTGCGGTCATACTGCATATTTACCAGCCTTCGCAGAATATCGTTTCTGTCTATCTCCTGCCCCTTATGAAGGGACAGCACCATTTCGTGATAGCTCTCAGGGGAGCCAAGGCCATAGATACATGACACACTGGCCACAATAATAACATCACGCCGTTCAAAGAGAGAGCAGGTGGCAGAATGGCGCAGCTCATCGATTTCATCATTTATGGACGCATCCTTCTCTATGTAAGTATCAGTGGAAGCAATATATGCTTCAGGCTGATAATAGTCGTAGTAGGAGACAAAGTATCCCACATAATTGTCGGGAAAGAATGTCTTAAACTCGCTGGCCAGCTGGGCCGCCAGTGTCTTATTATGGGCAATAACCAGCGTAGGCTTCTGCACCTTTTCAATGAGCTTGGCGATAGTAAAGGTTTTTCCGGTACCAGTAGCGCCCAACAGCACCTGGGCCTCCTGACCATTTTCGATACCTCCGGCCAAATCCTCAATAGCCTGATTTTGGTCACCCATAGGCTCAAATGGAGCTACCACCTTAAAGGGAATTCCCTCACCAAAATCCATATTATTTAATTTAGGGACCTCTGCCATTTCCTTACCTCCCTAACTAATAACAGAACATACTCTCGTTATTATACTCCATCCATTAAAATTTTGCCACCCTGAAGAAATCTATTTTTTTAAGAAAATCATTATTAATAACTAAAAAGACAGGAAACAGCCACTTACCGAATTACTGTCTCCTGCCCCATTATTCACGCAATATCAAAGGACATGGTTACGGTTACGATGGTTCCCAAATCTACGGCACTGTATACTGCTATGGTACCGCCGATTTTTTCCAGCAACTGCTTTGCCACATAAAGCCCCAAGCCTTGTCCGTTGGCCCAAGGGTCCACCTGGCGATTCTCCTGGGTATAGGCATCGAACATATTATTCTGGAATTCCTGTGATATTCCGATTCCTTCATCAGATATTTTTACCTTGCAGTTAATCCTGCCACCATGAGCCTTAGCCTCAGCCGAGCAATGAATTTCCGTTCCCTCCGGACTATATTTTAACGCATTATGCACTACGTTATACAGAATACGCTTCACATAGAGCATATTTCCCACCACTTCTGAATACTTAAGGGAGCTGATATTCTCATCAGCATACAGCCCAATATTTTTCTTTTCAGCTATAGGCTCAGCAAAGGTCTTCACATATTTGTATATGTCATAAAGATCAAAGGTTTCAGGTTTAGATTTATCCTTTACACTCTTTAGCTCGCTGGCCTTCTTAATATCCTGAGCCAGCTCCTCCATAAGTGCAAAATTCATACGAAGATTACTTATATCTTCCGCGTTAAATGATTCCTTACCGTCAATAATATGCTCCAGAATGTACACAACATCGGACATATTGTCCCCCATATTATTGATAACCGCATTATTCACATCCATATCATCACTAAAGTTCTGAATATCCAGCCTCAGCTTATCCTCAGTTTCCATCTTCAGCTTCATCACATCATCCACATTGCGGATAGCGATAATGGCACTCTTTTGATCAGCCATGTTAAAAAGACGGCACTGCATATATACTGTCTTTTGTTTCCGGACAATACGATAGCTATGGGTGAAATCATGCTCGTTTGCCAAAATATTCTTTATGGAATCAAGAGAAAACAATTCCTTCATTTTAGGAACATCGGCATCAAACACATAATTCTCCAAATAATCCTCTCTTATATCCTCGAAGCTGAAGGTTTTGTTTTCATAATACAGATTCTGAACCTGAACTGAGGAATCATGCCCAACATTAAGCACCTCAGTTTCACCTGAATCCAAATCAACCTTTAATACAGTAGCGTACTTCATGGTAAGGGATGAAATTATCTCCCGTAGCTGTGACTCCTTTTCGTTGTCAACAGCAAGGGTAGCTGAACCGTAGGCCTTTATAGGCTTTCCATCCTTGTCAAATTCCGTGATATAGCGAACATGAAAGGGGATCCTGTCAGGTGTCAATGGGATAACTCCTTGAATTTGTGCCTCTCCCTGTGCCAGCCTCTCGTGCCAGTTGCGGTACATATCCTCGTAATCCCGTGGGAAAATACCATTTTCAAAAACAGGATCAGGATAATTTTCCACCACTGGCGGCAATCCCAAATCCCTCATACATCTGGTACAAGGACGCATTTCATGGGTGGCAATATCATATTCCCATGCATATATATTGGCCTGCTCTGCTGCCATACGGAATTTTGCTTCATTGTCGGATATGCTCTTAAAGGAGTGCTGCATTTCCGTGTCATTGTACAATAAAGCACAGTACAACACCTCATTGCCCTGCTTGGCAACCATACGAAGCTGGAAGTTCAAACAGCATTCCTGATAACCACAACACTGAGAAAATGAGCGGAACCATATTTCCTCTGTTTCGTAGCTTTTACTCCTCTCAGCACGCTTTAACAGCCTTTTAAATTTCTGCTTTTCCTCATCATCAGAAAACTGCCACTGCCCATCAACCCCTACCCTGTCAAGAGAAGCCTGGGGAAGAATATTTTCTTCATATTTGTCATTTGTCATTTCCAACCGCATAATATCATTGTCATAGGTGAAGTAAATCACTGCATCCATATACTGGTTCAGCAGATAACTAACCGTATCATCCTCACCGGAAAAAATCTTGAATTCCTGAGGATTAATAAAGGCTTCTGGTCTGCTCAGCCACACAGAACTTGCACTTGAAACACTCATGATGACCTCTCCTGTCCTACCCGAATATATTTAATAATTCATTTCATTCTTAATAACATTTTACTTTCGAAAATATTTTTCCAATCAAAAAGGATTTTCTACCGCCAAGATAGAAAATCCTTCTTTTTTCTTATTAAATTTCAAATGAATTTATACATTAAAAATTCATGTTTACTTCCTCACCACGATTAAGGCGTTCCTTAAATTCCGCAGTTGCTGCAAAGAGAGCATCCGTGGAAGAATTAAGGGCCGTCTCACAGGAATCCTGAATTACGCCAATGATGAAGCCTACACCTACAGCCTGCATGGCAATATCATTGGAGATACCAAAGAGAGAGCATGCCATAGGAATCAGGAGCAGTGAACCACCGGCAACACCTGAGGCACCGCAGGCACCCACAGTAGCCAAAACAGAAAGAATAATGGCAGTAGGAATATCTACCTGAATACCAAGAGTATGAGCCACAGCCAGAGTCATAACAGTAATGGTGATAGCAGCCCCCTCCATATTGATGGTAGCTCCAAGAGGAACGGATACAGAATAAAAATCCTCATCCAATCCAAGTTCCTTGCACAGCTCCATATTAACCGGAATGTTGGCTGCAGAGCTTCTGGTGAAGAAAGCAGTCACACCGGAGGTACGGAGACATTTCCAGTTCAGAGAATATGGGTTCTTACGCAGAAACATAAACACAATCAGCGGATTCACTATAAAGGTCATAATAAACATGGTACCCACCAAAACTACCAGCAGCATACCATAATCCACGAATATAGACATACCGTTCTCTGATACAGCAGAATAAACCAGGCCCATGATACCGAATGGAGCCAGCTGAATAATCCAGGTTACGGCACGGGATACTACAGCAGCAAGCTCTGCCACCATTTCTCTGGTGCCATCAGAGGCCAATTTCTTGAAGCCCATACCGAAAATTATAGCCCAACAGAGAATACCTACATAGTTTGCATTCATCAATGCTGCAACAGGATTCGCAACCATATTGGCAAGGATGGTCTTGATAACCTCCCCAATACCACCTGGAGGGGTGTTGGTTGCTGCATCAGTAAGTACCATCCCCACAGGCATAGCAAAGCTGAAGCAAACTGCAGCCGCAGCTGCCAAAAGTGTTCCTACTACGTAAAGGAATACTACTGTTTTGAAGCGGCCACCAATGTCACCAGAGGCATTGGCCAAAGCACTGATTACCAAAACGAATACCAATATAGGGGCAATACCCTTCAACAGTCCTACAAACAGGTTACCAAAAATTGGAACCACACCATTGTCCGGCAAGGAAAGAGCCAAGATAACGCCCACAGCCAGACCACATACAATACGCAGAATCAAGCTAATGCTCTGCCATTTTCTGAATGCTGTTACCATAAAAAATAAACTCCTTATATTTAGAATATAAAACCTAGGTGGTACACCACCTAGAAACATATTCTAGTGGTACGAGACATCTATGTCAAGCAAAATCCACTCTATATGGACACATATACTAAAAATCTTTTCTATGTGGATATCCTCCACAAAAACAAGTGGCCCTGCCAAAGATACACATTCTTGGCAGGGCCCATCTATCAATGTTTTCAGGTAGCACTCATTACTTTACAACTACGTTTACAAGTTTATCAGGAACGCAAATCATCTTTACAATATTTTTGCCCTCGGTAAGCTCCTGAACACGGCTGTTGTTTTTGGCAGCCTCCTCCATTTCCTCACGGCTGATGCCAGTGGCAATCATAATGCGGTCACGAACCTTGCCGTTAATCTGGAGAACGATCTCCACCTCAGACTTAACAGTGGCAGCCTCGTCACATACAGGCCACTTCTGGGCATGAACACTGCTGTCCTCACCAATAAGCTCAGACCACAGCTCCTCTGTCATGTGTGGAGCAAATGGAGCCAGCATCTTGAGGAGATTCAAGGAAACCTCACGAACAAGACCAGCATTCACATTTTCATCATTCTGGAACTTATAGAACTCATTAACCAGCTCCATAATAGAGCTGATGGCTGTATTGAACATGAAACGGTCACGAATGTCCTCTGTAACCTTCTTGATAGTAACATGAAGAACGCGACGCAGCTCCTTCTCATCATCAGTAAGAGCCTTCTTGTCATACTCATCACCAGCAGACTTAATCTTGTCCTCAAACTGGCTGATAATACGCCATACGCGGTTCAGGAAGCGGAAGGAACCGGCAACTCCCTCGTCACTCCAGTCAAGATCACGCTCCACTGGAGCCGCAAACATAATAAAGAGACGAGCAGTATCTGCACCATATTCGCCAATGATTTCCTCAGGAGAAACAACGTTGCCCTTGGATTTTGACATTTTGCTGCCGTCCTTAAGAACCATACCCTGAGTAAGGAGATTGCTGAATGGCTCCGCAAAATCCACCAGTCCCTCATCACGAAGAACCTTGGTTACAAAACGGGAATAGAGCAAATGGAGAATAGCATGCTCAATGCCACCAATATACTGGTCAACAGGAGCCCAGTAATTAACCTTGTCGCTATCAAATGGCTTCTTGTCATTCTTAGGATCGGTGTAGCGGAGATAATACCAGGAGGAACAAATGAAGGTATCCATGGTATCAGTTTCACGCTTAGCTGGCTTGCCGCACTTTGGACAAGTGCAATTCACAAATTCCTCGCACTGTGCCAATGGAGATACGGAGCCTGCCTCAAAGTTTACATTTTCTGGCAGCATTACAGGAAGCTGATCCTCCGGAACTAGCTGCTCACCGCAATCATCACAGTAAATAACTGGAATTGGGGCACCCCAATAGCGCTGACGGGAAATCAGCCAGTCACGGAGGCGATAATTTACGCGACGCTTACCAAAGCCCTCTCTCTCCGCCTTATCCATAATTCCCTTGCTGGCAGTCTTAATATCCTGGCCATCGAATTCGCCGGAATTACAGAGGATACCATCCTTGTCGGTGTAAGCCTCAGTCATTTCCTCAACCTTCAGCTCAACACCCTTTGGCTGCAGGGTAACAATTACATCTAAATTGTACTTTTGGGCAAACATCCAGTCACGCTGATCCTCTGAAGGAACACCCATAACTGCACCAGTACCATAATCTGCCAATACATAGTTGGTTACCCAAATCTCAGCCTTGTTGCCATTAAATGGGTTAATCATATATACACCAGTGCCAACGCCTTCCTTCTCGGACTCGGAGGAGGTACGTTCAATATCAGACTGGCTCTGAACCTTCTTCACGAAGGCGCGGATTTCATCTGCCTTTTCTGGCTTTGCCTTGCAGATAGTCTCCACCATTGGATGCTCAACAGCCAATGCCACAAAGGTAATACCATAGGCCGTATCAGGACGGGTGGTGTATACGGAAAGGGTTTCATTGAGCTCCGGAACCTCAAAGTTCAGCTCCAAGCCTTCACTACGGCCAATCCAGTTATCCTGCATGATTTTAACACGCTCTGGCCAGCCCTTTAAAAGGTCCAAATCCTTCAGCAGCACATCTGCATAGTCAGTAATCTTAAAGAACCACTGGGACAAATCCTTCTTTACTACTTCGTTATCACAGCGCCAGCACAGACCATCAATAACCTGCTCATTGGCCAATACAGTGCCGCAGGTATCGCACCAGTTTACATAGGCCTTTTTCTTGTATGCCAGACCACGCTTGTAGAACAACTCAAAGAGCCACTGGGTCCACTTGTAATAATCTGGACGACAGGTAGCCACCTCACGGTCCCAATCATAAGACAGGCCCATTTCACGCTGCTGACGCTTCATGTTGTCCATGTTGGAATAGGTCCAATCTGCTGGCTTTACACCATGCTTGATAGCAGCATTTTCCGCAGGCATACCAAAGGCATCAAAGCCCATTGGATGAATTACATTAAATCCCTCCATGGTCTTGTAACGGGCGAGTACATCACCAATGGAATAGTTACGCACATGGCCCATGTGAAGATTTCCGGATGGATATGGGAACATCTCCAGAGTATAGTATTTTGGTTTTTTAGGGTCCATTTCCGTCTTATAAACATTGGACTCAAGCCATTTTTTCTGCCATTTCTTTTCAATCTTTTGTGGCATGTATTTCTCCACAGTGAAGCCCCCCATACGTTTAATTCTTTATTTTTACAAAAATTTATTTTTTCTTCATGGACTGGCCCTTTACCACTGGAGTGATAACGATGTCCCAATCCTCGCGTTTTACTTTAAGGGTATAATTCTTGATGCCCTCGCGGAAAAGCTCCATTTTTAATTCAAGGAGCTTTCGTCCCAGCTTTTCCAGGGTTTCGTCATCAAGACCGGACATGGAAAGACTGTTCTTTCCGGTGCCGAAAATCTTTTCCCGGCGCTTTTTGTCCTCGGCAGCCTCCGCCGCCATAAACTGTGCCTCCATGGTTACCTCTTCAACGTAACCATCCAGCATATCCTTATCAGATAATCCCTTTGGTATCTTTCCCATAGTCTTATCCCTTCCTAGTTTTACTTAGCCCTTCTTGGCCTTGGCCCAGCTGTCCTTCAGACCAACTACACGGTTAAATACCAGCTTTTCAGGGGTGGTATCCTTATCAACTACAAAATAACCGGTACGCAGGAACTGGTAATGGGTTCCCACAGCGGTAAAGCTGGCACTTGGCTCAATAAGAGCGTGCTCTACAACCTCCAAGGACTGCTTGTTTACAGCTGCCAGGAAATCTGCTGGTACTTCGCCATTTTCGTCAGTTTCAATAAGGTAGTCATAAAGGCGAACCTCAGCCTCAATGGCATCCTCTGCAGATACCCAATGAATGGTACCCTTCACCTTGCGGTTAGCAGTAGCGCCGCCAGTCTTGGACTCAGGGTCATAGGTGCAGTGAAGCTCCACCACATTGCCTGCCTCATCCTTAATAACTTCCTCACACTTAATTATATAACCATGCTTTAAGCGAACCTCACCCTCTGGCTTTAAGCGGAAGAACTTCTTGGGTGCATCCTCCATGAAATCCTCCTGCTCAATGTACAGCTCCCGTGAGAATGGTACATAGCGATGGGCAGAGGTATTAGGATTATTATCAGCCACCATAAATTCCTTCTGTCCCTCTGGGTAATTGGTAATAACCACCTTCAATGGGTGAAGAACAGCCATAATACGGTCAGCGTTCTTATTTAAATCATCACGGACACAGTGCTCCAGCATAGCTACATCCACCAGGCTGTTGGCCTTGGCCACACCAATTTCCTCACAGAAGGTGCGGAGAGAATTAGGAGTGTAGCCACGACGACGCAGCCCAGAAATAGTAGGCATACGAGGGTCATCCCAACCGGACACATAGCCCTCCTCCACCAGCTGACGCAGCTTGCGCTTGGAGGTTACAGTATTAGTAAGATTTAAACGGGCAAACTCAATCTGACGAGGACGGGCACCGACCTTGAAGCCCAATGCCTCCAAAAGCCAGTCGTAGAATGGTCTGTGATCCTCAAATTCCAATGTACATACGGAATGGGTTATTTCCTCAATAGCATCGGAAAGAGGATGCGCAAAGTCATACATTGGATAAATGCACCACTCATCCCCGGTACGATGATGGGAAACATGGGCAATACGATAAATAACCGGGTCACGCATTACAATATTAGGCGCTGACATATCAATCTTGGCACGAAGCACCTTCTCACCATCGCCAAACTCACCGGCCTTCATTTTCTGGAAAAGCTCCAGATTTTCCTCCACACTGCGATTGCGGTAAGGACTTTCCTTGCCTGGCTCAGTGAGGGTTCCACGATAGGAACGGATCTCCTCAGCGGTAAGATCATCAACATAAGCCAAACCCTTCTTAATCAGCTCCACAGCATAATCGTAAAGCTTGCCGAAATAATCAGAAGCAAAAAACATTCTGTCATCCCAGCTGAAGCCCAGCCATTTAATATCCTCCTGAATGGAATCTACATATTCCACATCCTCTTTTACAGGATTGGTGTCATCAAAACGCAGATTACAAATACCGCCGTTATTTTTGGCAAGGCCAAAGTTCAGGCAAATAGACTTGGCATGACCAATGTGAAGATAGCCATTTGGCTCAGGCGGGAAACGGGTATGTACTCCCTCAGGATAGTACCCATTCTTTAAATCATCATTTATTTCATTCTGTATAAAGTTGGAACCAACAGAAGTGTTCTCAGCCATATAATCAATCGCTCCTTCTTTCTTTTACCCCACTAACGGGGCTGGGATGACCCTTTGGCCATCAGTAACTTTAAGTATACCATAAAATGAGATTATTCAGTAGGAGTTTTTACACGCCTTCTGTATTTAAGTAAACCGCCTTAGTCCAGCATATCCAAATCTGAGGAATTACACTTTGCCTCCACATATCTGTTTAGCTTGGCGTAACCCTCCTTCACCTTTTCAATCTGAGGCAAATGCTCCATAACCCGTGGGAGATAGCCCTTTTCCCGAATGCGAATCATGGTCCAGGCAAAATTTATATCATAGGCCCACATAAGCCGTACCAATATGCGATCATTGTTGGTACGGATTTCATTGTAGTCCACCTGCTCCCCACGGACGAATTTATCTATAAATCCTGGTGCAAAGAGCATTTTCTCATCCTCAAAAGGAATCTTGGAAAATGTCTGGATTTTCTTGCCCGTAAGATACGGCTCCAGCACCCTGAATATATCCAGCTTGTCCGCATCACGGATAATTCTGGCAAAAAGAAGATGTCGTTTGGTTGGTGGGGCAGCTATATCCTTCTTGTTGTGATTGCCAATGGCAAAAAGAAGAATGTCCCTGTCCTCCTCTCCTAACTCCTGGAAAAATGGCAGCTCCTGTATGACCTTCAAGCCAAGATTAGCATGGTCCTCTGACAAGGCATCAGAAAAGGTGCGATACAGCTTCCACTGACGGAACCGTCCCACATCATGAAACAGTCCCACCAGCTCTGCCAACAGTACGTCATGCTCATCAAGCTGCAAATGCTGTGCCAGCTCTCTGGCATAGGAGGTCACATACCCGGTATGCAGCTCCTTGGTTTTTATGCCCAGCATAACCTCCTCATCATCCTCATAGAAGGTTTTAACGTATTTATCCATCCAAACATGGGCTCTTTTAACAATTTCTTTCATCTGTATCACCGCTTAATTATTCATATTCGATTCTTCTATAATTTTACAAGTAAAAACAAAGGAGCTGTATCCACAGCCCCTTTAATAGGTTACTTATAGAAGTATATCATAATATGAAGTTTTTTAAAATCTCACATCACATCATATTTCATCACATTTTTTAATCTGCAACCTCCTTCACTAAAACCGTAAAATTTTGTAAAATGTTGTAAAAATATATTCCACGAGGTGATGCATTATGTATAAATTTTTATTGACCCTTGTAGTGGCAATTAACATTTGTATCCCCAGCATTGCTAATGCTGGCTTTGGTACGGGAATCGGTATCACCTTCCCTGTGTCCGGCTCCGGATCCAGTGTCCCAAGCACTAATTGTAACTACGCCGCCATCCAATTTGATAATATTATTCAGGAGCTTACCGTTGAAAAACGTAACGGAACACTTTTTATGGAGCTCAAGGTTACCAACAGTGGTGATTTGCCTTACAGTGTGAGCCATCGGGACGGACAGCTTTATGATTTTGTTATTACTGATAAAAACGGTGAAAAGCTCTGGCAGTGGTCCGATAACATGGTCTTCACCCAGGCACTGACATCTTCTTCCATTGACGCCCATAGCTTTGCGGTTTATAAAGTAGAACTGGACAGCAAAATCTTTCACAAAATCAAGGACAGTGCCATCCTTGTCACTGCCTACATGTTAGATACCTCTTATAAGCTGTCAACAAAGGTTCCCACTTGGACTGCTGCCAACGGAACACCTATTTTTATTCATGGCGGTATAATTCTTGGTAATTGACCTGCTGCCAATCATAGAGTAAAAAATAAAAATGGAGGCTCACAACACGAGAGCCTCCATTTTCGTTTGTTGCAGATGATATTCCTTTATTTCACAAATACCACGTTGCCCTGGCCAAGGAAGCCGGTTATCTGGTTTTCGCTTAAAATTCTGGCTGCATCAGTAGAGGATACCACTGGATTTACGAAGCCCTGAACTGACAGCGCTCTTACGATAAGCGGGTTAGAGCCGGCACGGGATACACCGCTGTTGATGCTTCTGGCATAGCCCACATAGCCCTTGTTTACAACCTGGTCATAGCTGAAGTTTGCCTTGCCGTATACCAGCTGATTATCTGCAGTGAATACACCAGGTGCCATGGCAGTTTCAAGACCAAGGCCAGTGCAGTCAACGATAAGACCTGTGTATGGACCAGTGCTTGCTGGAATCTCTGGTACAAATGTAGTGGCTGCTGGAAGTGGAGCCGGAGTAGTGGCAGTTGCTGGCATTACAGCTGCTGCCAGGGACTGGGCACCATGAACAGGGAACTCAATAACTACATGATAGCCATCAGCATCCTTATACCTCTGGACTACCTTGGCTCCCTTAATCATACCATTGATACGGGTTTTGATTACATCACTGGCCATAACGCTGTCCCGGACAGTAGTCTCAGAATCGATATATACTCCCTGAGCCTCCTCCAGTGCATTGCGCATAGCATCCATTTTGGCGGCTCTGTAGCCTGCCGCTGGATTAGGATTTTGCAGGGCACCCACGCCCTCAACCTTGATAGCCCCATCTGTGATGTCAGTTGCCGCAAAAGCTGTACAACCCATGAGCATCATTGCCAAAGCAACAATTACCGAAAATACCTTTTTCATAAAAATTCCTCCCAATTTTTTATTTATATGTACTATTTTTATGACCACTTATTTAAACCTTTTATTTATGTGTACGCCAATATTTCAATGTGCCATTGGCAATATCCTCTGCCGCATCCAGCCCTGCCTTTTCCATGGCCAGTCTTTCCGCTTCCTGAGGGGTATTGGCGAGAATTTCATAGGTTTCATAAAATCCATTCAAAACTGTTTTTCTCATGCAATCGTAGGCCTGCACCTTCACTGATGATTTTGCAATATAGCCTGTTCCTGCAGGAGCGGCTACCAGCTTATCAATACTGGCCTCACCGATAATAGCAAAGTTTGCCATAATCGAGTTATTATCTATCAGACTTTTTACAGAACCAAGATATTTGCCATAGGATTCTGCATCAGATAAAGACCTCACAATTCTTATATCGTCATCTTCTACCTCTGTCTGAAATCCCGAATTGCTAAATCTGTGATAAAATGCCTCATGAAGGCTATCACTAAAGCCCTGATTATCTGAAGTATTCACGGCCCTCATTAATATACTGGCTGTCATAGCATCATTTGTTACCTGTTTATTTCCAACATATTCCTGAAAATCCTTGTTTAGCTTGGAATGATTTACAGTAACCTCAGCAATAACCATCATTTTGGAGTTACTGGTGTCCCTGCTCAGTACCTTGCAGTCGCTGACGTAATCGCCATATCGGTCTATCATCTGTGAAAATATACTGGTGGGATCCCCTTCCGCCCTAGTTTCATGGGATAGCACCTTGAAAACGGCTCTTTTTTTGGCATCCTCCACGGCTTTATTAACCATACCTGCCGGAGCGCTACCACTTATCTTCACCACATCCAAAGGTGATGCCTCGACGTCCCCATGGGTAACTATACCGCAAAGCAAGGATATCAATAAGAAAATAAATAATATTTGCCATTTCATTTTTACGTAGCGTCTGTTCATGGTGCCCATCCTCCTTCCACGGCAATCATGATACATCATAAAAACTTACTGAACCTGAAGAATAATTTTTGTGGTGCTTTCCAAAGGCACAAGAGATAATCCATTACTGGCTGCTGCACTTACTATTTCCTGTGACAGCTCATAAAGATTTTCCCAGCCCTGAGCAATAACCTTCACCTTGTAAGCACCATTTGCAGAAAAGCCGGCTCTGGTAATTCGGCACCTGGCTCCCTCCAACAGACTGTTAAAAAATGCGCTTTGGTTTGCCCTATCCCACAATCCGTGGATTTCCACTGTGGTATTAAGGTTATTTACACCACCACGATTTTCAAACTGCATCGTCTTCAGAGCTGCTCTTGCCAAATGCTCCGTAGCTGTGGCTGCAGCTTCCCTTCTGGCTGCAAACAGGGCCTCATCTGCAGTCTTACCAAGCCCCACAAACTGTTCCATATAACTATTGGCATATCCGTTTTGAATCCCCACAAGAGAGAAGCTTGCTTCCACAACGCCCTTGTAATAGCCACTACTGTCACGACTAACATTTACATCTCTCAAGGAACCCGCCAAAACGGAGTTTGCTTCATTATCACCATCATTTCTGGCAATTCGTCTAAGATCCGAAGGATAAGGGTTAAGGCTGTGGGATAACAGCTGTGACACCCCTTCATTTTCCACCATCTGGATTCCCATGTCACTGAGGTACTGACCTACAATGTTCACAGCCCGTTCATCCCGCCTTATACTTCCATCTATACCGTAATCCACCACAGCCACATTTGCCACCCTGGGCTCCAATGCTGCCGCCATGGCCTTGGCCACATCATCCTTATATTTTGTTTCAATGTTGGTATCATCTGCATCCAAATCTGCCCTTACCACATAAACGTCACCCTCGATGCTTTCTGATACCACCTTATTAATACGAACATATCCAGTGGAACGGGCCATTATTTTGTCTACAACCAATACTCCCATATCCACCTCACTATTGCTGCGGATATACATGCCCACCTTTGATTCCAAAAGGGTTCTCATTGCATCTCTCAGGGCCATTTCCCTGGCCTTCTGGGCGTCCCCGTTATATATAGCTACTCCCTCTACAATTTCTGCAGAGCAAATTTGCTGATTAAGGAATCCGCCGCCAAGCAGGAATGCTCCAAAGGCCATTATAGGAATAATCCATTTTTTCTTTATGCATTTAATCATATTCCCATCATCCTTTTCCTGCCCACTATCATTTCCCTCGTTATTTCAATACATACTATTTATCCTGCCCGCCCAGCTCCTGAGCCAGTCCCAAAAGCAACGCGGCATAAATCTGATTATCATCGGAATCGGTGCTGGTGCCCGGTGGCAGCTTAACTGTTCTCTCATGCAATCTACTCAGCTCCCGCTTTTCCTTGCCATCCACTGGACTCTTTGTCAGCCACACCTTATGCAAAGTCGTGTATACGTTATTCCCTGAATCCACTACTTCACTGGCCAGCCCGGATATATCCAACCGTATAGAATGTCCAGGATTACTCATATGCACATCCACCTTACCATTGGCACTGTCAAGGCTTAGCTTGTAGGCTCCGTTTATCATACTGTTAACCAGCTCCTGTCCGCCAACTGCCGGTGGATACATTACCCGTTTGGTCTTTTTCTGATAAGCCGATGTGAAACAGTAGCCCACCAGAAATTTTAAATCCTCAGCTTCTTTTCCTGTAAATAGCTCCTTGGCCATCTCCGAGGACATATCAACATCTGTCACCTGATATGTATCCATACCCAGCTTTGCCTTGTCATCTCTAAGATTACCAATTATATTGGAAAAGCTGATATGATCCTTCATCATCTGTCGCACCAGGGAAATAAACTTTCCCGTCTTTTCCCATTCGCTTATGGGAGCATTGTGAATATTCTGCCATCTGTCATTGCTGGGATCATATCTGGAAAGGCCTATAGTTTCAGCCTCCACCATAGGCACTAGCCCCAAAAGCCTCAAGCTCACCGGATTTCCGTCTTCAGTTACCCTAGTTATATCCAAATTTTCCTCTGGCATACAGAACATTAGCGAAATCCCTGCAATTACAGTTGAAGTGTATGCCGTTTCCAGTGAATTATTATTAACTGTATCTATAGAAGTGCTGACCATTATAGTGGGGTAAAGAAATATCTTATCACTGTCTGTAATATGCTCATTGGTGCTATGATAGGAATCCGCCGTAGCCACTCTGACCTCATAGGGCAAATCCCCTGCATCAGCGATTTGCTTTAGCCTTTCTCCAATTATCCGCTCCACCTGCCGGCGGGTATCCTCATCAATATTTATCTTATTGATGGAATTTTCGTATGTCAGGGCTGGCTGAATATAAACAACCGGTTTTTCAGCAAATACAATCCTCATTGGAAGTACCACCATAACTACCAATATGAAAAATATACCCAGTGCCCGCCTCATATTTCATCCCCCATTAGTTAGCATCATCAACTTCCTTACAATAAATATAGCCCCTTTGCCCTACAGGGCAATTAGAGGCTAATTAGAAAAAAATTAAAAACTTCCACTTATTCGTTTTTTATCCACTGTCAAAGAATCAGGCTTTATCGTGCAGCCCAGTGTTAAAATCTGTACTTCTGCAGCCCTTGCCTGCTCCATGGCTTCCCCAAAGGCGGGATGGGTTTCAATATTTGGACGAACCTCACTGACCTTAGGCATTTGCACCACAAAGGCAATTCCAGCCCAATACCCTTCCTTTTTTGCCTTAATAAGCTCATGTATGTGCTTCACCCCACGCTCTGTAGGGGCATCGGGGAAAAATCCTATGCCATCTCTTTCAAGAGTACATCCCTTTACCTCAAGTAAATACTTTTGCCCTTGGCACTCCATGTAAAAGTCTATTCTGGAAGCACCATAGGTGTACTCCGGCTTTATATAGTCAAAGCCCTGAGCGGCCAGCCATTCTGCCATAACCTTATTAGGAGCCTGACTATCTATGTTTATAAGGCCCAATCCTGCTTTCTCCACAGCTATTAAATCATAACGGGTTTTGCGATTAGGGTTGTCTGCCTCTGAAAGCACCACATCCACTCCGGGCAGGAGAAGTTCCTTGCACCTGCCCGTATTTTTTACATGCACCGTTTCCAACGTACCATTTATTTCAACCTTGGCTACAAAACGATTAGGCCGTTCAATAAACTTAGCCCATATTACTTTTCCATACTGCATATATTTCTCCCAGTATTTATCCCTTCCGCAGGCGATCAGCGGCTTCTTTTATTTTCCTCTGATCCACTTCCACTTTATTCATGGCCCGAAGGGAATTCTCAAAGTTCTGATAATTTACTCCTGTGGAGCTGTCCACACTGTCCTTCCACTCGTTCAGGAGCATAGCACTGCCTATAAGCATAGCTATATTTCTGGTCTGGTCACCACCACAAAGTAAGGCCTGTGCTGCAAGGAAAGTTCCTTCGTCCCTTCCACGGGCAAAGCATTCATCCTTTAGCATAACCAGCTTCTTGGCCTCTGCCAGACGGGCATCCTCAGCAGGTATCATATTAAAGAACCTGTTGGCATCTATTTCAGGCATCTTCACTGTCTTGCCGGAATTGCCCTTCTGCATTACCATATCCACCGAGGAATCATATCCAGCGGTGGAAGCGTTTATGCCGTTTACATTTACCAGCTCCGCCTCTACTCCATAATCATTGAGCAGCTCGTGGGAAACTGCAGCCGCCCGGCTGCTCAGTTCAAAGCCTGCCATGTAATAAGAAATCATCTTTTTGTAGGAATTCTGAATTTCCTTCTTGGACGGAGCAAAGAGGCTGAAAATATTAAAGGCCTCCGCCCGGCTGTTTAAACCCATTTTAGCGGTAAAATCATTTTGCACTATCTGCCCCAGGCCCATATTCAGGCCTACCGCCAGGGCAATAGCAACTGCCAATTTCTTTTTCATATCCATCACCCTTTTTCCATTTTTCCATTATTCTTACCCAAAGAATAACACGCAAAAAAAGTAACCGCAATACGTCAAGCCCTTATTTAACGCAAGTTTAATGAGTAATGAGCTTTTATAATTTATTTTTTAAACATTTATAATTAAATTTTAATCATTAGAAAAGGCTATAACCATCCCATGGAAACGGGACGACTATAGCCTTTAATTTCATATTAAGCTTTAATAATTAAGCTCTAAACTTGCGCTTACGAGCTGCCTCAGACTTCTTCTTACGGCGAACACTTGGCTTCTCATAATGCTCACGCTTTCTAACCTCAGCGATGGTACCAGCTTTCTGGCTCATGCGCTTAAAGCGGCGGAGTGCGCTGTCAATGCTCTCGTTCTTACCAACTTTAATTTCGTTTGCCATCTATTTTTCCCCCCCTCCAATTGACTTGGGAGTGTATTTCATAACTACACCCGATTATTATACACAAAGATTTTAGCCATGTCAATATTTCATGGGAATTAATCCCCCATGCCCCAATGGTGTATGTTAACCTGGAGGCCACTGCATTGAACGACCACCTAACAGGTGGAAATGCAAGTGGTTGACGGTCTGGCCGCCTTCTGCGCCAGTATTGGCAACTACGCGGAAGCCACTATCGGCAACGCCCTGTTCCTTTGCAATCTTAGGAATAACCTCACAGAGAATATGGCCTGCCAGATCCTTGTCCTCAGACTTTAAGGCTGCAATACTAGCAACATGCTTTTTAGGGATAACAAGCACATGTACTGGTGCCTGAGGCTCCAAATCCTTAAAAGCAATGACTTGGTCATCCTCATATACAACAGTGGAAGGAATTTCCTTATTTGCAATTTTACAAAAAATACAATCTGCCATTTTGGTACACCTCCCTTTACATTATGCTTAAATGTTACTCACACCTCTGTATTTTACCATATAAGCCGTCTTTATACAATTTTTCGAGGCGCACTTTATATAGTTCCCCGGTCTCAACTTCATCATCGGTATAAACCCGAATATAAGTATCAGTAAGTCCATCCGTAATACCATCATTATTGGTTTCAAAGAGGACCTCCTGAACTGTGCCCAAATACTGGCTATGGAAATCCTCGGCCATCTGCTGGGCCAGGGCTTGAAGTCTGTGTACCCTATCCTTTTTCACCGGCTCAGGCACCTGATCCGGCATCTTGGCAGCCGGAGTACCCGTTCTTGGAGAATATGGGAATACATGCATTCTGGCAAAGCCAAGGGTCTTTATATACTCAAGGCTTTCAGCAAACATTTCCTCTGTCTCTCCTGGGAACCCCACAATAACATCGGTGGATATAGCCACACCTGGAACACTTTCCTTCACATTTTTTATTAGACTGGTGAACTCATCCCGATTATAGTGGCGATTCATCTTTTTCAGCACCTCATCTGAGCCCGCCTGTAACGGCAAATGAAGATGATGACTGAACTTAGGATGATTCTTAATCAGATCCAGTAGCTCCTTAGACAGTTCAATGGATTCCAAGGAGCTTAGTCGAAGCCGACGAAGGCCAGGCAATTCCAATACCGCCTTAGCCGCATCATAAAGGGATGTGCCATCCTTGAAATCCTTGCCATAGGCACCAAGGTGAATACCAGTCAGCACGATTTCCTTAAAGCCGTGGTCCAGCAGCTTTTTGGCTTCACTGCGAATGCTTTCCAGCTTGCGGGAACGAAGGGGCCCTCTGGTATAAGGGATAATACAATAGCTGCAAAAATTGGTGCATCCCTCCTGAATTTTAAGGAAGGCTCTGGTTCTTGCAGGCATTTCATAAAGAGGAATGTCCTCAAAATCCCGTGCCTTCATAATATCATCGACCCTGTCAATAATACCATCCTCTGCCATGGCCTGCTCAACATAGTTTACAATATTGGCACGGTCACTGGTACCAAGAACAACACGCACCCCCTCAATGGCCTTTACTTCATCTGGAGCCGCCTGGGAATAACAGCCAGTGACGGCAATAATTGCTTTAGGATTAAGGCGCTGTACCCGGCGAATAAGCTGACGGGACTTCTTGTCACCAAAGCTGGTAACAGAGCAGGTATTAATAACATAAACATCAGCCACATTGGTATTGGGAACAATATCATAGCCGGACTGCTTAAAAAGTCCTTCCATGGATTCCGTTTCAAACTGGTTTACCTTGCAGCCCAGCGTTATAAACGCCACTGTCGACATTAATTTCTACCTCCTAAATCACCTTTTTCATACTGGATAATGGACATGGCGGAAATAGCCGCCGTTTCTGCCCTCAAAATTCTGCTGCCCAGACTTACGGAAGGTATCCCCAGCTTTTTGGCATACTCCGCCTCATCAAGGGAAAAGCCCCCCTCCGGGCCAATAACCACAGCAAACCGTTTCTGGCTGCACTTTGCCAAAAACTCCTTTATTCCGGTCTGCTCCTCATTTTCGTAGCACATACAAAGGGCCACATCATCCTGATGAGCCGCCATTTCCTTCAGCCATTGCTTCAAAGGTTGAATTTCCTCCACTTCAGGGAGACGGCTTCTGCCACACTGCTTTCCAGCCTCATTGGCAATCTTCTGCCATTTATCACGCTTAGTCTTGGCTTTCTTGGCATCATAGCGCACGACACAGTTATCGCTGGTCAGGGGCACAATGGAGTTAATGCCCAGCTCCGTAGCCTTCTGGGTAATAAGCTCCAGCTTATCTCCCTTGGGCAGACACTGAGCCAAAGTAATCTCCACATTGGATTCGGTATTTTCATCAATATATGCCACCAGCTTCAACTCCACCTTATCCTCTGTAAAGCCAGTCATGACATATTCCCCAACCCTGCCTTCATCATCAGCCACCACAATATGGTCTCCCTCTTTGGAACGCATCACCCGAGAAAGGTGATGGGCATCAGGGCCGGTTATGGTTATATTTTCTTTTAATAAATCAGATATAAAGATTCTTCTCATTATTAAGCCTGCTTCTTAAACGTTATGCACGCCCAGCCCTTGTTTTCCATGCGCTTAACCACACCGTAGCCATGGGCCGTAGCAGCATTTATCACATCGTCAATACGATCCTCAATAATACCGCTGGTAAGGAGAGTGCCATCCTCCTCAAGATGGTCGTCCAGCTGATCAAAAAGACGAATTATAATGTCAGCCACAATATTAGCAATTACCAGATTGGCCTTGCCGTGAACATTCTGCATCAAATCGCTCTGGGCAACTGAAATCACATTTTCCACGTGATTTTCCTCCAGATTTTCCTGGACGATTTTCAATACGGAATCATCGTAATCCACTGCCTGAATATCCTTTGCTCCCAGCTTGGCAGCAATAATTGACAAAATACCGGAGCCTGTGCCCACATCAAAAACCTTCATGCCTGGCTGCACCAGCTTTTCCAGTTCGCAAATGCACATGGATGTGGTGGCATGAGTGCCCGTTCCAAAGGCAGCTCCTGGGTCCAGCTCCACAACGATTTCATCATCCTTTGGCTCATATTGCTCCCAGCTAGGCTTGATAACAATGCGATCTCCCGGCTTTTCTGTATGAAAATACTGCTTCCATGTATCTGACCAGTCCTCATCTGCCAGCTCGCTGGTGGTAATAATACCAGGTGCAATGCTTACGCCACGGCCTTCAAGGGCCTTGACCTCCTGTTTGAAGGTCTGGAGCTTGCCCTCCAGTTCTCCATCCACTGCCAAATATGCCTTTTCTGTAACCACCTCAGTTTCAGTGGCAATAGGAATATCTGTATAATCCCATTTGCCGGAGGTAATATAGTCGTTTACCAGCTCTGGATCCTCAATAACCACCCCGGTGGCACCCAAGTCATTGAAAATCTCTGCAATAAGCTCCGTAGCCTCATGGGTTGTCTGAATGCTTATTTCACACCACTTCATATTTCTCGCTCCTTAAAAATTCTCCTATACATGACGAATACCCTAGACGCATAATGCGCCCAGGGTAAATACATCAATTAATTCTTAAACAACTTCTTCATCTTATTAAAAAAGCTGTCCTGTTCAGGATTTACTTTTTTCCCGCTGATTTCGCCAAACTCCTTCAGGAGTTCCTTCTGCTTATCAGACAGCTTCTGTGGAGTCAGAACCTTGATACGAACGTGCTGGTCTCCAAAGGAACCAGAACGCCTCAAAATAGGAATTCCCTTGCCACGGAGACGCATAATGGTGCCGGACTGAGTACCAGCTGCCACCTTCATCTCAACCTTCCCGTGGATAGTAGGCACCTCTATGGTGTCACCCAAAGCAGCCTGAACAAAGGAAATAGGTACCTCGCACATTACATCAGCGCCCTCGCGGCTAAACAGCTCATGACGCTTAATGTAGATATATACATAGAGATCACCGTTGGCACCGCCGCGCTTACCAGCCTGGCCACCGCCAGCAACTCTGATGCGCTGCCCCTCGTCGATACCAGCCGGGATATTAACCTTGATCTTCCGCTGAACCTTCTTCTGCCCCTTGCCACCGCACTCCTTACATGGAGTTTTTACAATCTTTCCAGTACCACTGCAACGACCACAGGTGGAGGTACTCATCATACGGCCCAATGGGGTATTGCGTACAGTCTGAACCTGGCCAGTTCCATGACACTGCGGACATTCCTCAGGGGATGTTCCCTCTGCAGCACCAGTACCATGACACTTCTCACAGTTCTCAGTACGAGGAATGTTAAGCTCCACTTCCTTGCCAAATGCAGCTTCCTCAAAGGTAATCTCCAAGTCATAGCGAAGGTCTGCCCCCTGCTCAGGACCAGGACGACGGGAACGGCCGCCAAAGCCACCGAAGCCGCCACCACCGCCAAAGAAGGTTTCAAATATATCTCCAAAATCTCCGCCGCCAAAGCCGCCGAAGCCGCCACCGAAACCACCAGCTCCACCGCCGGGACCGTCAAAGGCTGCATGGCCAAACTGGTCATACTGTGCCTTCTTCTGAGGATCCTTGAGAACGTCATAAGCCTCGTTGATTTCCTTCATCTTGGCTTCTGCTTCTTCCTTGTTATCACGGTTACGGTCAGGATGATATTTTATAGCCATCTTGCGATATGCTTTTTTTATTTCAGCCTCGGAAGCACCCTTCTGGAGTCCCAGGACCTCATAATAATCTCGCTTTTCGCTCATATAATCCACCTTATCCTATCAAGTATGGGCTGCCACCATAAGGCAGCAGCCCATATATACTACAATACTTTTATGCATTATGCAATAGCTGCATCTATGCCTTCAATAAAATCGGGATTACTTATCTTCCTTAACCTCAGTGAAGTCTGCATCTACTACATTATCATCCTTTGGCGCCTGCTGGGCACCTGCACCGGACTGACCGCCCTGTGCTTGCTGAGCCTGCTGTGCAGCCTGATATGCTGCAGCGCTGATTTCGTAAAGTGGCTGCTGGAGCTCTTCAGTAGCCTTCTTGATAGCTTCGTTATCAGTACCCTTCAGTGCTTCCTTAACCTTCTCTACGCCAGCCTTAACCTTTTCGATCTGAGCCGCATCAGCCTTGTCGCCCATCTCCTTAATAACCTTCTCAGCCTGGTAAACCATGGAGTCAGCATTGTTGCGGATTTCAATGTTTTCCTTCTGCTTCTTGTCCTCTGCTGCGTGAGCCTCAGCTTCCTTAACCATGCGGTCAATGTCTTCCTTGCTCATGCCACTGTCAGACTGAATGGTAATATTCTGGGACTTGCCGGTACCAAGATCCTTAGCGGATACATGTACGATACCATTGGAGTCAATATCGAATTTAACCTCAATCTGAGGGATTCCACGAGGAGCTGGTGGGATATCAGTAAGATTGAAACGGCCCAGAGTCTTGTTGCCTGCTGCCATCTCACGCTCACCCTGGAGTACGTGAATCTCTACTGCTGGCTGGTTATCAGCTGCGGTGGAGAATACCTGGCTCTTGGAGGTAGGAATGGTGGTGTTACGCTCAATAATCTTGGTGCAAACGCCGCCCAAGGTCTCAATACCAAGGGAAAGTGGAGTTACATCCAAAAGAACTACGCCCTTCTCGTCATAATCGCCGGAGAGAACGCCGCCCTGGATAGCAGCACCAACAGATACGCACTCATCAGGGTTAATACCACGATGTGGCTCCTTGCCAAGATACTTTCTGATAGCTTCCTGAACTGCTGGAATACGGGAAGAACCACCAACCAACAGAATCTTGTCAATATCGTTGCCAGTGAGGCCAGCATCTTCCATAGCCTTACGGGTAGGAACCATGGTGCGCTCAACCAGATCAGCAGTGAGCTCATCAAACTTAGCACGGGTAAGGGTGAGGTCAAGATGCTTAGGACCGGAAGCATCAGCAGTGATGAATGGCAGGTTGATGTTGGTGGACATCATGCTGGACAACTCAATCTTAGCCTTCTCAGCAGCCTCAATAACACGCTGTGCGCTCATCTTATCTGCGGACAAATCAATGCCGTTTTCCTTCTTGAATTCCTCAACGATCCAGTTCATAACAGCCTGATCGAAGTCATCGCCGCCCAGATGGGTATCACCATTGGTAGCACGAACCTCAAACATACCGCCATCAATATCGAGGATAGATACATCGAAGGTACCACCACCAAGGTCGAATACCAAAACGGTGTGAGCATCTTCCTTATCAATACCATAGGCCAGTGCAGCAGCAGTAGGCTCATTGATAATACGGAGAACCTCCAAGCCTGCAATCTGACCGGCATCCTTGGTAGCCTGACGCTGGCTGTCGTTGAAGTATGCTGGAACAGTGATTACTGCCTGGGAAACGGTCTCACCAAGATAAGCCTCTGCGTCAGCCTTCAGCTTCTGAAGAATCATAGCAGAAATCTCTGGTGGAGTATAGCTCTTGTCATCTACAGTAACGGTGTAGTTCTTCTCACCCATGTGACGCTTGATGGAAGCGATGGTACGGTCAGGGTTGGATACAGCCTGACGCTTTGCCAGCTGACCTACCAGACGCTCACCAGTCTTGGTGAAGCCAACAACAGATGGGGTAATACGGCTGCCCTCAGGGTTAGTGATAACTGTAGGCTCGCCGCCTTCCATAACAGATACAACAGAGTTAGTTGTTCCTAAGTCAATACCAATAATCTTAGACATTTTATATTTCCTCCTTAAAAGTAACAAACTATTTTATTAAAACAAGCCTTAATTAGATACAACCTGAACCATGGAAGGTCTGATAACCTTATCCTTTACCATGTAGCCCTTTTGAAGCTCCATGACAATGGTATCGTCCTCCAGCTCAGGATTCTCCACACGCATTACTGCCTGATGGAAGTTTGGATCAAACTTTGCATCCTTGGTTTCAATCTTTTTCAGCCCCCGGTTCTTCAAAATTTCCATGAGCTGATTAAATATCATATCCACGCCCTGCTGGAAAGCTGCGGCATCAGTAGCCTCAGCAGCCATAGCGCGTTCAAAATTGTCAACCATTGGCAAAAGCTCAGTAATAAAATTCTGAACTACCAGAGCTGACAACTCTTCCTTTTCCTGGCGGGTACGACGACGGAAATTTTCAAAATCTGCCTGAAGTCGCTTATATCTTTCCTCATCCTCAGCCAGCTTTTCCTTTAATTCCTCCAGCTCATCCTTTTCCTCCGGAACATCCTCTACAACCTCAGTTGCAGCTTCAGCATCGGCAAGCTCCTCAGAAGATTCATCATGTTCATCAATCTCCCTCTGCATTTCCTCTAACTTTTCTTCATCCTTTTTCTTAAGCTTGTCTTTATCGAAAGGCATTCTGTTTTTTCACCTCTTTAGTATTCTACCAATTCAGCCTTTTTACGACTTCATTGAGATTTTGGTTCATATAATTTAAAAGGGACATTGTACGTCCATATTCCATTCTGGTTGGCCCAAGAACTGCCAATGAGCCAAGCAATTCTCCATCCAGATGGTATGTTGCAGTAATAATACTACAATCCTTAATGCCGCTGTATTCATTTTCCTGTCCTATGGATACGGTAAGACCATCTCCCAAATGGGAACGAAGAATATCCTTCATGAGCTGATCCTCCTCCAGCATGAGCAGAATCTCCTTAACCTTATCCACATTGTGAAATTCCGGCTGTGTCATCAGCTCCGTGGTGCCCCCCAAATAGAGGCGCTCCTTGCGGTCTGAATCCAATGCCTTGCTAATGAGGTCAAAGGCTGAATCATAAAGGCCCTTATCGCCTATAGCGGATTCTATCTGCTTCAAGCTCTTGGTATGAATGGTCTCCAGTGTGTGACCAGATAAATGGCCATTGGCCACCTGAGCCATACGCTGAAAATCTTCAAAGGACGCGCCATCCGGCATTTCCATAATGCGGTTTTCCACAAAGCCCGCATCAGTCATCAGCACTGCAATGACCCGGTGATCATCCAACGGAAGGAACTGCATACATTTAAAAGCTGCCTTTGAAATCTGTGGTGCCAACACCAGAGACACATTCTTGGTCATCTTGGAAATCAGCTTGGCCGTTTCCTGGAAAACCTGGTCTATGCGCTGAACCTTGGTCTTGTACCACTTATCAATGATAGCCTTTTCAGCATCAGTCATAGGCTTAACTGGCAGAAGAGAGTCTACATAAAGACGATAACCCTTGGAAGAAGGGATACGGCCTGATGATGTGTGAATATGTTCAAGATATCCCAGCATCTCAAGGTCTGCCATTTCATTTCTTATAGTTGCAGGACTTACGCCCAAATCATACTTACGGGCCAAGGTTCTTGATCCCACTGGCTCCGCTGATGATATATAATCCTGAATGACGGCCTGCAGTATATGCTGCTTTCTCTCATCAATCATAACAATCTCTCCTGTTGTTAGCACTCCATGTTGCTGAGTGCTAACTTCTATAAAGACTATAAACCTAAAGAACATAAAAGTCAATAAGTCAAGACAAAATATTTGACTTTTTACAATACAAAAGGTTTTATACGTCCAAAACTTGGTAATCTATTCAATTATGAATGCTCCAAATACCATATTGCCGTATTTCATACCCATTGGAGTTAAAGATAATACCCCATCATTTTCCTGCAAAAGGCCTTTGGCCGTCATTTCTTTTATGGCATTGCCAAAGACTTCATAGATGTCCCGATTGAATTTTTCCATGAATTTTTCCTTGTTAATGCCCTTAGTCATGCGCAAACCCAGAAAACAAAATTCTTCCATGTGGGCCTTTTCGCTGACAGCCTCCTCCACAATATGAAGGAATTTGCCCTCTGCTGTGGCCTTAATATATTCACAAATGTCCACTGGATTTTCATAGCGGTTTCCCCGCCAGTAGGAATGGGCACCAGAGCCAAATCCAAGATATGGTACATCCTGCCAATAAAGGGTATTATGGCGACTATAATATCCATCCATAGCATAATTGGATATCTCATAGCGGCTAAAGCCATGGGCCGGCAAATACTCCACTAGATAATCGTACATTTTCTCCACTGCTTCGTCATCCGGCAGCTCCAATCTGCCCATTTCCTGTTGCTTTGCCAGCACTGTACCTTCCTCCAGCTGAAGCCCGTAAACAGAAATATGTTGAATGCCTAACTCCATGGCCTTGTCCAGTGATTTCTTAAGCATATCCAATGTCTGCCCCGGCAGGCCATACATAAGGTCGATACTGATATTATCAAAACCAGCCTTTTGGGCCAGCCTAACCTTTTCAATTGCCATGCTGCTTTTGTGAATCCTGCCAATGCGCTGCAAGCAGCCATCATCAAAGCTCTGCACGCCTATACTTACACGCGTTATGCCATTAGCCTTCATTAAATGAAGTTTTTCTTCATCTATGGTGCAGGGATTTACTTCCATGGTAAATTCTGCCACATCTTTCACCTGCATATTAGCACGAATAGCTTCAAACAGCATTTGCATTTGAGATAAATTCAAATGACTGGGGGTTCCGCCACCAATATAAATAGTATGGGGAGTCAATTTCCCCTTTTCAGCGATTCTTTCTGCCCCCAGCTCCATTTCATGGTGCAGACTGTTAAGGTACTCATCTATGTACTTCTCCCGCCCCGCAAAGGATGGGAAATCACAATAAAAGCATTTCTGCTTACAAAAGGGGATATGGATATATACGCCAAAATCAGTTGTCATAACCTACACCAGCTCTATTATAGTCATAAAAAAAGAGGTATGTGATTACATGGCAATACGCACACACCTCTATTATATAGTCGTCGAAAGGGTGATTGTCCTGAGACATTAGGCTGAGGAACGTTAATAAACTGTTTTTTTCATACTTACACAGTGAGAAAACATCCACTGTTTGAGCGAAGCAACACCAATCGTATAAAGGCGAGCGAGTTTGGATTTTTCTCACTGACTAATTGAAAGAAAAAAATAGTTTTAGTGACGAAGCCGAGCGAAGGACAACACTCTTTTGACGTATTTAATCTATATTGAGTATCGCCATGAATGCTTCCTGTGGCACCTCTACCCTGCCCACAGCCTTCATGCGCTTTTTACCTTCCTTCTGTTTTTCCAGCAGCTTGCGCTTACGGGAAATATCACCGCCATAGCACTTGGCCAAAACGTCCTTACGCAATGCACGGACATTTTCACGGGCAATAATCTTATTGCCAATAGCTGCCTGAATTGGAATCTCAAACATCTGCTGAGGAATAATGGTCTTCAGCTTAGCAGCCAGAGAACGACCACGGGAAGCCGCATTATCCACATGAACAATGGTAGACAGAGCATCCACCGCTTCACCATTCATAAGGATATCCAGCTTAACCAGCTTTGCCGGCTGATAATCCGCCAACTCATAATCGAGAGAAGCATAGCCTCTGGTGGAGGATTTCAGCTTATCAAAATAATCATAGATTATTTCACTAAGAGGAATATGATAAATTACCATAACCCGGTTTACATCCAGATAGTCCATACTCTTGAACTCACCGCGCTTATTCTGGGAAATCTCCATAACAGCGCCCACGAAATCCTTTGGAACGATTACAGTGGCTTTAACGAATGGTTCCTCGATATGGTCAATAGTGGTTGGGTCAGGCAGGTCGGATGGATTATCCACCGTTACCATTTCCCCGTCAGTCTTAAATACGTGATAAATAACACTTGGAGCGGTTGTTATAAGCTTCAGATTATACTCACGCTCCAGACGCTCCTGAATAACGTCCATGTGAAGCAGGCCCAAGAAGCCACAACGATAACCAAAGCCAAGGGCAATGGAGGTCTCTGGCTCAAAAACCAGGGCAGCATCGTTAAGCTGCAGCTTTTCCAAGGCATCCTTTAAATTATCATAATCTGCACTGTCCACAGGATAAAGGCCGCAGTACACCATCGGAGTAACGCCCCGATAACCAGGCAAAGGCTCAGTAACGCCGCCCTCAGCAAGAGTTACAGTATCACCAACCCGCACATCACGAACCTGCTTAAGGGAACCAGCCAAATATCCTACAGAGCCGGGCCCCATTTCCTGAAGCTCCGTGGTCTGAGGACGGAAGCAGCCAATTTCTGTAGCATCAAACACCTTGCCTGTAGCCATCATTTTAAGCCCCATGCCCTTTTTAAGAACGCCGTCCATAATACGGATATGGGCAATGGCACCCTTATAGGAATCAAAATAGGAGTCAAAAATCAGCGCACTTAAAGGTTTGTCCGCCTCTCCTGATGGTGCAGGAATACGCTCCACAATGGCATCAAGGATTTCCTCGATACCCTGCCCGGTTTTGGCAGAAGCCAAAATTGCCTCAGAGGCATCCAGGCCAATAACATCCTCAATCTCCTGCTTAACTCTGTCGGGATCCGCGCTTGGCAAATCAATCTTGTTAATAACAGGAATAATTTCCAGATCATGCTCCAAAGCCATATAAACATTGGCCAGAGTCTGAGCCTCGACGCCCTGGGCAGCATCTACAATCAGCAGGGCACCCTCACAGGCAGCCAAGCTACGGGAAACCTCATAGGTAAAATCCACATGGCCCGGTGTATCGATAAGATTCAGGCAATACATTTCCCCGTCCTTGCCCTTATAATCAATGCGCACCGTCTGAGCCTTGATAGTAATACCACGCTCCCGCTCCAAATCCATATTGTCCAGCACTTGATTTTCCATTTCACGCTTGGAAAGGGTACCTGTATATTCGATAAGACGATCGGCAATAGTGGACTTGCCATGGTCAATATGAGCTATAATTGAAAAATTACGAATTTTCTTTGTATCCATAATCTCTTCCCTTCGAGTTAAAAGTAAACACAAATAGTCAAATTATTATAACCCAGTTATTAATATTTTTCCATATTTATATAGAAAAAACTCCCATTGACAGAAAAATAATCATAAATAAAATGTTGCATTTTTCATTTTACCATGCTAGAATACATAGGTACTGAAATTTCAAGGGGGTGAACTAATTGCCAAACATTAAATCTTCTATTCTGAGTGTAAAGACTGACGCGAAGCGCCATGCTAAGAACCTGGCTGAGAAGTCTCGCGTAAGAACTGCTTCCCGCAAGGTTATGGACGCTGTTGAAGCTGGTAACGTTGAAGAAGCAAAGGCCCTCCTTGCACTTGCATGCAAGACTATCGACCAGGCTGCTGCAAATCATGTATATCACAAGAATTGTGCAAGCCGTAAGAAGTCCCGTTTAGCTCGCAAGGTTAACGCAATGGCATAATGATTCGCATGAAATAAAAGCCTGTCTCCCATGGAGGCAGGCTTTATTACATTGCACTTTATTTATTATTGGCACAAAGACTAATGATTACCCCTTCCACCTCAGCATTATCCAGACGGCCTGTTTTGGCTCCCAAATCACACTCTGCCAACTGGAGGAAGGCATTTTTAAGGGTTTCCTCTGAAAAGCCCTGACATTCTCTAATTATTTTTTTTATTATAAAGGGGTGAGATACCCCAATGGCCTGTCCCAAGGCCTTATCCCTAAGCCCCTTGTTCAGCATGGTTTTCGCCTGCCACATCTGACGAACGAAATGTACCAGCTGACCTATTATAGGTACTATATATACTCCCTGCTCCTGCTGCTTATTAAACAGGTACAGGGCTTTTTTTATGTCGTGATTGCTTATGGCATCATTCATGGCAAAGCCGTAAATCTCCGGCATATCAGAAAAGACCTGTACCAGAGTATCACGATCTATCAGCTTCTGCTCCGGCCCCATAAATAGGGAGAGCTTTTCCATTTCCTTATCTAAAAAGCCCAAAGGAATATTCTCCATCATACTCACAGCCCGGACAAAATAGGCATGGGCCTCCCTGTCCATGGTTTTATGAATCTCCTGGAGCTTCCCCTGAAGCCATTCATCAATATTATAGGCCTTTACTGACGCAGCCTCCATAATCTGAGCGTGCTTGGAAAATTCCTTATAGAGCTTCTTCCTGCCATCCGCCTTTCCCCGAAGCTCAAAAATAACAATGCTGAAATCAGGCATATTGGCAAACAGCTTATATAGACGATCCTCCATTGCAGATGCCTGCTTGGCAGAGTCCTTGCCAACAGCTTCATTTTCTGCACTCTTTTTTGCCTTAAACATGATGGCATCTCTTACAATAATTACATTTTTAGGCGAAAAAAACGGCACTGTTTCCACCATACCAACAAAATCCACAATAGACAGACTGGTGCCGTCTACAAGCTGTACATCCTCAACATTATATCCCTTAGGAAACAAGGTATTTAAAATTGCTTCTTCAGCCTTCTGTATATAATAGGATTCCTCACCGGACAATAAATAAAGCCGGCTGACATCACCTTTTTTTAAGCGTGTTTTCAATTCCCCAAAATTCATATAATCACCTTCGTATATCATACAGTGCTTATTTATCATACACTATTTGAGCATCAACACGCAATTTTTCTCCATCACTATAAAATACAACCGCCCCATTTTCATCTGTTCTCAAAACCTTACTGTCAGTACAGCTTTCCAGTCTTTGCAAAATTTCTTTTTTAGGATGACCAAAGCTATTGCCATATCCCACACTGATAACGCTCCATTTAGGCTTTACTGCCCTCAGGAACTCCTGGGAGCTTGAGGTATTGCTTCCATGATGGCCCACCTTCAAAACTGTACTTTCCAGAGGTGTCCCCCTGCTGCACAATATGCTTTCATGTTCACTGGACAAATCCCCGGTAAAAAGAAAGCTATGCTTACCATAGGATACCCTTATCAAATTAGAAAACTCATTTCCCGTACTTCCACCGGTTTTATTTTCCTCCGGAGCATATAATACCTGAATCCGTACACCGTCAAGGTTCATCTCAGTACCTTCCTTAAGAACCACCATGGGCTCTGTTTTCACGGCCGGATTTAAGCCACCAAAGGTTTTTAAATAGGCCTCCTGGCCTTCATGGCCTATCATAACAGCCCCCACTGGTATTTTTCCCAATATGCCACTTACTCCCTTGGCATGATCATCATGGGCATGGGTAAGCATTATAAAATCCAGCTTTCTTACCCCATAGTGAAGCAAATATGGCACATCCACCCTGGCACCTATATCATAAGCCCCCTGACGGGTACCTCCCGTATCAATCATAAAGGCATGCCCATTTGGAGTTATTACAAGAGCCGCATCACCCTGCCCCACATCAATAAAGTGAACCTGCATTTCATTTGGCCTAATTGCATAGCTAATTACAGCTACAGCCAACAGCAACGCCACTCCACCACCAATTATTTTTCTGTCTTTCCTTTCGTTTTTTACAATACAACACAAATTGCTGAGCTTATTGCGAAAATAAGCTCTTTTATCCTCAGGCATAATAAAAATTAACAATAATACATAGTACATCCCCCAAAATGTTATGCAAAGGGTTGGCAAATAGACCTGACTCCCCGGCAGCCTGGCTATAAGGCGGGTTAGCTCGTATGCCAAGCCCAAAAGCATAGAGGATACAATAAAAATGAACTGCCCCAGCACCGGAAGAAACCCAACCAAGACACCTGCCAGCAGGCTTATCACAATAATCAGTTCCACCACGGGAGCCACCACAAGATTTGCCAGCAAGGAACTTATGGATATTACATTGAAGTACCAGGCCATGAGGGGCAAAACAGCCAGCTGTGCACCCAAGGTTACTCCCAAAGAATCAGCCATATAATGAGGTAAATACTTTCTCAAATATCTGCCAATTAGCGGTGATATATAAAGCAATCCAGCCGTAGCCCCAAAGGATAGCTGAAAGGATATATCAAAAAGGGAAAGTGGCCATATCAACAATAATCCCAAGGCCGTAACGCTCAAAATATGCCGGGCATCCTTTTCCCGTCCCAAAGACAGGGCCATAACAGTTAATATTCCCATAATTGCCGAGCGAATAACCGGGGTGGTAAAGCCTGCCAACAAACTGTATACTACAATAATCACTGTTGCCAAAAGGGAAGTCAGGCCACCACTCAATCCCAGTAATCGCCCTATAACATTGGCGGTGCCAGCCATCAAAGTGATATGGGAACCGGATACTGAGAGAATATGAATCAAGCCTGTAATCGTAAAGGCCTCTAGCAGCTCCGGCTTAATACCTCCATAACCTCCAAATAACATGGCAAATATGGCAGCACTGTCCTCTCTGGGCATAACAGCCTCCAGCTGACTTTTATATAAATGACGTATTTTCTCAGCCACCCGTGACATTATATTTTTTTCTTGCCCCGTAAGCTCAATGCTGTATTTCCCTGCAGACATCTGACCATGAATTCCCTGGGCAAAATTGACCGTTATCATATCTATACGCCCGGGATTTTGATAGTCATGGAGCTTCATCAATTTACCGCTGACTTTGATTTGATCCCCTGAACGACCATATTTTTCTTCGCCGTATTCCCCTTCCCTCAACAGCCCCTTATGAGTATCGAAAGAAGTATCATTGGCATACAAAATAATTTTTCCGTGGGTATCGGTCCATTTCCCTCCTACAAGAACCTGATTACTGGCTATTACATATTTTATATGACGCTTACCAGCATCATCAATACGCATCGCAGGTGCATTCACCAGCTCTCCCACCACTGTAATCTCCCGCTCCGCCCATTGGCCAATATCTCCCTGATCCATATTCATGCCGGGTAAACAGGCAAACTTCCTTCCAAGTAGTATTGCCACAATAAGCAAAGCCAGCAACCCGTTTACCAATACCTTAGGTGACAGCCGTCCATTAAACATATTGTTCTCCATCATTCTTCCGCATCGAATAAATCCCATTTAAATATCAGCAAGTTAAATGGTTATTTTAGGCGCCATTTTTTCAAACTTCGCCTTGCCAATCCCCTTGATTTTCTTTAAATCTTCTATATCCTCAAAAGTACCGTTCTGAGCTCTGTAATCAATTATTCTCTGGGCTGTTGCCTTGCCTACACCTGGAATCCTTGTCAATTCCTCAATGCCGGCTGTGTTGATATTGATTTTGCCATCAGCCGATTCCCCTTTTCCTGGTAAGGCAGTCCCCTGCCCCATTCCCTCACTACCGGGATTCATATTCCTTGACTGTACCTTTATCTGCATCCCATCCTTAATCCCCTCCGCCAAATTAATGTTTTCTGCATTGGCATTGGGAAGCAGGCCTCCACAACTGTTTATGGCATCTCCCACACGACTGTTGGGACTTAGCAGCACTACTCCAGGATTCTTCACCGCCCCACAAACATATACTGCAATATTAGCTGCTCCACCACGCTCCTCTGTGGTATTATCCAGTGTCTGTCCGCTGGTTGCCCCGTTTTCAAGGTTTTCATCACTGCCCAGTTGCCAATAGATTATACCAACTGCAAGTAATAATATCCCCGCTAACATTAGTAGTGATTTTTTAACAATATCCATGTTCTCACCTTCTTTTTTAATTAAATTATATATCATTATTAAATATTTTCAATATGATACTCTATTTATTTTTCTATTTTAATGTAAAAAAATACCCCTGCATAAAATATACAGGAGTATTCTAAACACTCATTAATAATTATTTTATCGGTTATCCACTTTGTCCATAAAGGCCAAATCATGCTGCTGAAATCTGTGCCAGGCCAGCTCCTCAAACTTGGTTCCAGGGCGACCATAGTTGGTATAAGGATCAATGGAAATACCCCCCCTTGGAAGGAACTTGCCCCACACCTCAATATACTTTGGGTTCATAAGCTTAATAAGATCCTTCTTGATAATATTCACCACATCCTCATGGAAATCACCATGATTGCGGAAACTGAACAAATACAGCTTCAGTGACTTGCTTTCCACCATCTTAATATCAGGTACATAGGAAATATAGATGGTAGCAAAATCCGGCTGCCCTGTAATAGGGCACAGGGAAGTAAATTCAGGACAGTTGAACTTTACCCAATAGTCATTGTCTGGATGCTTGTTATCAAAGGTCTCCAGCACCCCCGAATCATATTCGAAACCATATTTAGTATTCTGATTGCCCAATAGGGTAATCTCCGGCATTTCTTCCTTATCTCTTGGCATAAAATCTCCTAAAACAAACTACAACTTTACAAAAACACTCTATTCCGCGCGGGTGGATTCACCTTTAAAATATTTCAATTCGAAGTTTTCCGGCGACTCAGGACGACCAAACAAATATCCCTGAATACAGTCAGCATGGCATATATCCCTAAGGAGGGCATATTCCTCCTCGGTTTCCACGCCTTCTATACAACACTTGATATTAACACTATGGCACAAATCCACAGTAACCCCTACAAGTCGACGGTCAAAGGCATTATCCTTCTCTGTAATGTGAGTAACAAAGGCCCGGTCAATCTTTACGATATCACAGGACAAATTTTTCAAATAAGCCAAAGAAGAATAGCCTGTACCAAAATCATCCATGGCAATCCTTATACCCAGCTTGCGGAAATCATCAAACTGGCGGTTAATATTGCTCCAGTCAGACACGATGGTTGATTCCGTCAGCTCCAGCACGATTTGCTCCGGGGCAATCTCATACCGCTTTAGACAATCCACCACAAAATCCTTGAAGGAAGCATCCTTAATCTGCTCATAGGACAAATTGATGCTGATGCTCATGTCCGGATTAATCTTCTGCCACTCCTTGCATTGCTTAACAGCAGTTTCAAAAATCCAGTGTCCCACCGGAATAATCATCTTAGTTTCCTCAAGAATACGGATAAATTCCATTGGTGAAACCATGCGTCCCTTAGGATTGCGCCAACGAAGCAAAGCCTCCGCACCAATAATTCTATTTTCCTTGGCGCTGACCTGGGGCTGATAAAACAGAGAAAATCCTTCACAGCCCCGCTCAATACTTACCCTGAGATCATCACGCATACTCAGTGAACGTATCCAGCGATTGTAGTTCTCCTTTGAGAAAATACAATTCTTGTTTTTACCATCCTTTTTGGCCAAATCCAAGGCAGCCTCTGCATGCTTATGAAGAACCAGATAGTCCTTGCCAGCCTGAGGGAACAACACAGTACCACAGGAAACAGTACAGAAAAATTGCTTGCCGTCAATATTATGAGGACGGGCAAAGCTTTTCTGAATACTTCCGTAAATATCTTCAACCTTTTCTGTGTCCACATCCTGTATAACCAGGGCGAATTCGTCACCGTCCATCTTATACAGCATTACCCCAGCTGGTAATACATCTGATATCATCTTTGCAGCCAGCTTCAGCACCTCATCACCGTAGTGACGGTTATAGGTTTCATTAACAATTTTAAAATTATCGATTCCGAGCACCATCAGAGCCCCGCCGGTTCCATCCACGCGATACCGGTTCAAGGCTACCTTGACAGCATGTTCAAATTGATACTTGTTCAGCAATCCCGTAAGCTCATCGGCATGATTCCTCTGGGCCAGCTTTTTGATACAGCCAAGAAACAAGAAAGGCTTATCCGTACGGGTATCAAAGGCATACTGCCCCCGACAACGCACCCATACGTAATCTCCTTTTCTGTTCTTCACACGATATTCATAATCGTGACCAATATTAGCCTTTCTGGATTCCGGTATCTTCATGGATTCATAAAAACCGTCCAAATCATCCGGATGAATCAACGGGGTCCAATAACGATCCATATCGTAGAAGCACTCACTGGGAACCTCAAAATCATTGACCATATTCGCCGACACAGTAATCAGATTCTCATCAATGTCCGTAGCAAAATAGTAATCATCCGTGGTTCGCTGAATCATTTTGAAAAATAAGGATATTCGTCTGAGAATAGAGCCTTGTGGGATATTCGTACGCTTATTCATTGATATCACTCATCCCCCAATCGCAGATACTAGCACTCTTATATACAATGATATACAAATTCCCCTGTTAATTCAATATTTTTAGCTAAAAAAGAAGCACCCTGAATTACATTTTAAAAGTAATTCAGGGTACTATTTTTCATGAAATTAAATGTTATGCACCAACAGGTTCAGAATCCTTGTGACGTTTTCTCTGCAACAGCAAAATTGCCATGAGAATAATCATACCTGGAATATCGGTTTCAACACCAGGAATGATCATCAAAATACCACCTACAAAGAGGATAACTCTTTCAATAGGCTTGCTGTGATCTGCCAGATAGCCAATCATTGCAGAGCTTACACCCACCATTCCCAATATTGCCGTGACCGTGGAGAATATTAATCCAAAGGCCGTGGCATTTATCATCAATATCATTGGCGACATTACAAATATATATGGTATGATGAAGGCTCCTATAGCCAGCTTCGACGCATTTACACCTGTCATCAGCGGTTTACCACCACTGATACCCGAGGCCGCATAGGCCGCCAAGGCTACAGGTGGTGTTACATCCGCAATTATTCCGAAGTAGAACACGAACATGTGGGCAGCCAATACTGGTACACCCATCTGCACAAGAGCCGGAGCCGCAATAGTTGATGTAATTACGTAGTTTGCGGTGGTAGGAACGCCCATGCCCAAAATGATTGAAGTAATCATGGTAAAGAACATTGTAAGGAGCAAATTGCCTCCGGACAATGCCAAGAGACCAGATGCCAGCTTCAAGCCAATACCAGTCTTGGTTACAACACCAATAATGATACCTGCGGAAGCACATGCAATAACAACGCCCAATACATTACGGGCACCAGCCTCCAAGCCCTTGATAATCTCGATTGGCTTCATGCGGGTGGACTTTCTTAAAGCAGATGCCACAATAGAAAGCACAATTGCTACCAGTGCAGCACGCATTGGAGTATAACCGGTTACCAACAGATAAACAATAACTACCAGCGGAATAGCCAAATGACCGCGTTCCTTGAAGATAACCCATGCCTTTGGCAGCTGATCACGAGGTACACCCTTCAAATTATTGCGCTTGGCTTCCAGATGAACCCCCAGCCACAAGCCTGTAAAGTACAAAATTGCTGGAATTACAGCAGCTGCGACGATATCAATATAAGGCACACCTACAAACTCCGCCATGAGAAATGCAGCAGCGCCCATTACTGGTGGCATCAGCTGACCACCAGTGGAGGATGCGGCCTCAACTGCTCCCGCAAATTCCTTGCGATAGCCCAGCTTTTTCATCATTGGGATAGTAAAGCTTCCAGTGCCGGCAACATTGGCAACGGAGCTTCCGGATACAGTACCCATAAGAGCACTGGAAAGTACAGCTACCTTTGCCGGGCCGCCACTGGCCCAACCAGCAATTGCATTAGCAATATCAATAAAGAATTTGCCCAATCCAGTTGATTCCAGATAAGCACCAAACAAAATAAACAGGAATATGAAGGTCGACGATACACCCAACGGAATACCAAAAATACCCTCAGTAGTAAAATACAAGTGACCTACCAGCTGTTCTATGGACAATCCTCTGTGAGCAAGAACACCAGGCATATAAGGTCCTGCAAATGCGTAAGTTAAAAATACCAACACCACAACAACCATTGGGATACCAACTACACGGCGAGTGGCCTCCACCACCAGCAGCAGACCGAGAACACCAATTATCATATCTGTAGGTGTTACCATACCAGCACGCATGGCCAGCTCACGGTACATAATACAGATGTAAGCAGGTGCTGCAGCACCCAATATTGACAGAAGTACATCAAATGGGTGGACTTTGGTTCTGGACCAGGATTTTCTGGTAGGATAAAGTAAATATGACAGCGCCAAGGCGAACCCTAAATGCACAGCTCTCTGGAGCTGGGCATCCAGTACACCAAAGATAGCGGTATATAACTGGAATACTGAAAACGTAATTGCAATGGCCGAAACGATCTTGGCCATAACCCCTGTATACAGCATAGTATCTGACTCTTTATCGTACTTTTTCAGCACTTCGGCGGCCAGTTCTTTTTCATCTTTTTCTTCTGCCATAGCTGTATAATCCCTCCTTCTTACCGTTACCTTAAAAAGGTCTTATATCTAGGTATAATAACAATATCTATTTTTTGACCAGGCTCAAACATTTCATAAAGCTCAAATTTCTGATCATCAACCGTAACCGTCAGCTTAGTACCCACTCCAGTACGCAGGTTCAATTCATTGAAGTGACGGTTCATATCATCCATAATAAAGGCATTTCCTTCCTGTCGAAAGGCACCATCTGACTCCATAAAAGGCAATCCAACACCAAAGGAATGATATTTGGTGGAATTCAGCACAAAACCTTTTAGCTTCTCATCGGGGACGAGAAACTCCTCCACTAAAGTCTTTTGTACTGAATGTATAAAGCTTATTTCCAGTTTGGTTTCTGGTGTAACATTCATAGTTACAACTTTTTGAGTTTCATTTCCATATATACTGAGCATTGGCCTTGTCAGCCACCAACCGGTACAGCACAAGACCAATACCAGTATACATGATACAAGTATTCTTTTTATCATTTTAAAAAGGGGAGCTGAAAGAATAGCTTCTATAACAGCTCCCATAGCTTTCATATTCTCTTACTCTTTAAAGAACTTCTCAGCACCGGCATTCATAGGAATTGGCATACCCTTAACTGCGCCTTCCTTGCTAATAGCCTTTGCTGCTGCATGTGCTGCCTGAATGCGATCAAGGTGAGTGAAGAGAGCCTTGGTGATTTCATAACCAAGAGCATCGTCAACCTTGTCAGAGCATACGAGCATAGCCATAACAGAAATAGCCTCTACTGGCTCAGTCATGCCATAAGTACCTGCTGGAATAGTAACCTTGGTGTAGAATGGATACTTGGCAATCAAAGCATCAGCCTTTGCAGCCTCTACAGGAAGCAGACGAACCTTGTTCTGGGAAGCGATATCCTGTACTGCAGCAGTAGGATAACCAGCGGTGAGGAATGCTGCATCAACGTTACCGTCCTTTAATGCGCTTGCAGCCTCACTGAAGGAAAGGAACTGCTCATCAATATCATCATAAGTAATGCCATAAGCGGCGAGAATCTGACGTGCATTGGCCTCAGCACCACTACCCATAGCACCTACAGCAACGCGCTTGCCCTTCAAATCTGCAATTGTCTTGATGCCCTTACCATCAAGAGTTACAATCTGACAGGTCTCTGGATACAGAGTAGCAATACCCTTAATGTTTTCTACCTTCTTGCCTTCGAACATCTCTGTGCCGTTAGCAGCATAGTAGGTAATATCGTTCTGAACGATAGCCAGATCCACCTGACCTTCTTTCAACATATTGATGTTTGCTACAGTTGCACCAGTACTCTGAGCGCTTGCGTTCATGCCCTTAATCTCATTGTTCAGGATCTCAGACATTGCGCCACCGATTGGATAGTAGGTACCAGCAGTACCACCAGTAGCAATGTTCAGGAATTTCTTACCGCCATCGCCGCCGCAACCTGCAACCAGTGCAATAATTGTCACCAGCATGACGCTTAACAGAGAAAGTTTGCCAAACAGTTTCATTTCTTATTCCTCCTTATACATTTACACCTCAAAACCCCTTATAAAGTTTTGGCATACAACAAATAATATTATATCATAATATTATTTTATTGTCATAGTAGATATAACAAAATTGTTAAATTATAATGTATACACGGAAATAACCAAACCAAGGCTAATTTTATCGTTCAATTAACCCATTACACAGATCCTTCACTACCTCACTGGCTACGATAAGGCCGGCAACTGAAGGAACGAACGACACGCTGCCTGGAACAGCCTTTTTTGATGCACCATTGGAAATATCATCTGTCTCCCCAGATTTTTTCTTTGGCTTAATAGGTTCTTCTTTGGAATAGACCACCTTAAGCTTCTTCACTCCCAGCTTTTTCAGCTTCTGACGCATCACTCTTGCCAAGGGACACACGCTGGTTTTATATATATCCGAAACCTCAAATTCTGCCGGATTCAGCTTATTGCCAGCTCCCATGCTGCTGATAATCGGTATTCCCATTTTATCAGCCTGCACAGCCAAGTCTATTTTGGCTGTCACTGTGTCTATGGCATCCACAATATAATCAATCTTCCCCTTGAGGAATTTATCCCGGTTATCTGGCAGATAAAAATCCTCAATTGTTTCTACCACCGCCTTTGGATTAATCTCCTTTATGCGTTCAGCCATAAGCCTGGTCTTGTACTGCCCCACTGTACTTGTGAGTGCATGTAACTGCCGGTTGATATTGCTTACACTGACTACATCATTGTCTATAAGCAAAAAATGCCCGATACCGCATCTGGCCAAGGCTTCAACGGTATATGAACCAACACCACCAACACCAAAAACAACTACACGGCTACCGGACATCTTCGTCAGAGCCGCTTCTCCCAGAAGCAGCTCTGTCCTTTCAAAACGAGTTTCCATAAATCTATTTATTAATCTTTCTTCTCTTCTATTTTAACTGCATTTACACTGCTGCCTCCCATATGGGCAGGACGCTTCATAAAGCCAATAAGCTCAGGACCATCATTGGTCTGAACATTTCCCTCTGCATCTGGCTGAGGCTCTGGCTTCTTATCCACGTAAAGCGGTGGAACAGGATTAGGTGCTTCCACCTTGCCAAACTGAATTGGCTTTACAATGCTGTTTTTATCAGCAAGAACAGCAGGGTCAAAGTTAGTGGCTATAACTGTAGCTCTTACTCTGTCCCCCATATTATCATCAACAACCAAACCAATAATATTCTCTACATCCGGATGGGTGTTATCATAAAGGAATTCATTGGCTTCCCTAACATCATGGAGAGGCAAATCCTTGCTGCCTGTCAGATTTACTATAAGTCCACGAGCACCCTTAATGGATGTCTCAATAAGCGGAGAACTAATTGCAGTCTGAACAGCCTCCAAGGCATTGGCTCCCTCACCCATACCCATGACAGCATCACAGTTCTCACCACTCTTAAAAATGGTTGTAACATCTGCAAAATCCACATTAATAACGCCTGTGGTCTGAATCATTTCCACTATGCTGCTGATGGACTGACGCAATACATCATCCACCATGCTGAAGGACTCACCGACAGACTTCTGTTTAAACTCAGGCAGACGCTGAATATTATCATTTTTAACCTCAACCAGTGCATCCATGTGTTCACGCAGGAGCTTTACACCATCCCGTGCGACTTCCATTTTACGGCTGCCCTCATGGGAAAATGGTAATGTTACCATACCTACTGTGAGGATGCCCATATCATGGGCAATCTTGGCCACTACAGGTGCCGCACCGGTACCAACGCCTTTACCCATGCCAGCAGTAATGAATACTAAATCAGCTCCCTGAATTGCCTCTGCAATCTGATCCGCATCAGAAATAGCTGCTGACTGTCCTTTTTCAGGATCGCCACCAGTACCACGGCCTCTAGTTAAATTTGCACCTATCAAAACTGCAGGAATACCTGCAGCATCAAGGATTCTGAGCTGACGCACGTCCGTATTAACAGCTACAAGCTGGCTCTTGTCCATGCCATCCTCAGCAAGACGGGCCAAAACATTATTGCCGCCACCACCGACACCAACGATTTTTATAGTAACAACTGCTCCTCTTATTGAAGAATTAGATTCAGTCATCCTTACAATCCTCCCCATAGTGTAAAAGAATCCTTTATTTCTTCTATACTATACTATATTTTAAACGAATGATTTCTTATAATAACGCTACCCTGAGTAATCAGCATCCCCATTAGCATCATCATACAGCCAAACACTTCTATATGGGACATTTGCTCATTAAGCACGAACCAACCTCCCACAGCACCAAACACTGACTCAAGACTCATTATAATAGCTGCATGAGCTGGTTCCGCATATCTCTGCCCCACAATCTGCAAGGTAAAGGCTATCCCGGAGGACATTACCCCGGCAAAAGCTATTGGAAACCAAGCATCTACAATGTGTTGCCAAACTACACTCTCCATGGCAAAGGCGGCTATACCGTTAAGCACAGCACAAACCACCAGCTGTGATGCCGATATATCTATGTTATCCTTTTTATCTGCAAAACGGTCAATATACATAATATGCAATGACCAAAATATAGAGCAGATAAAAGCAAGAACATCACCGTAATTTAAATCAAAATCTCCTTTTATGGACAAGCAATATAGCCCAATAAGAGCTGCCAAGGCGCCTATCCAATTTTCCAGCTTCAATATTTTTCCTATGACCACCGAAATAATCGGGACAAAAATAATATATAAGCAGGTTATAAATGCTGTTTTGCCGGCAGTCGTATACTGCAGCGCACACTGCTGAAAGGCGGAAGCCACAAACATAATTACGCCGGCACCCATGCCAGCCTTCCAGCCTGAATAATACTCACCATGCTCCTTGGCATCACGGCGTTTTCCTCTAAAGCCATACCAAATAACAAATATGGCCATAACGCCTACCACATAGCGGGCAAAGCCGTAGGTAAAGGGGCCAATATTGTCCATTCCTACCAGCTGGGCCACAAAAGTGACACCCCAAATAAAAGCTGCCAGCAACAGACATAAGCTTCCTCTTAACTTCAATCGCTACCCCTCCCGACTACTTTATTATAGCATATTTTGTAAAGAAAAAGGAATATTTTAACAATTTCAAATCATCCTTTTGCTAATTTTTTTAGCCAATTTGTTGTCTAATTTATATATGCCATGTAAATTTTCTTTTTATTATAAAGACTATGGTACTATTTCATATTATGTATAAAGAAAAAACTGCGGATGTATGACATCAAACAGACATATCCGCAGCCTCATATTATGTATTGTTATATTGGTAAAACCAATCAGTTATCTAATTTTTTAGTATCTCTTGCTTCATCAACCTTTTCCTGAAGCTCCTCCAACGGAGTACCCAGTGATGCTTCCAGGGCTACTACAACGCCGCCTTCCACAACAGGACCATCCAGCATAACAATCTTACGGCCTTCCATTGCCTCAATAACCATTTCAGTGGTCATTACAGCACTGCCCATATCCATGAGAACTGCAACACCGTCATCAGAATAAACTTCCTCAACTGCATTGTAAATCTTCTCAAAGCTGGTACCAGGAGTACCATCGTCAAGACCGCCCGCTGCAACAATCTTTGCATCAGAAGCCATCAGTTTTGCCAATTCAACTACGCCCTCGGCCAAAGTCTGGCTATGGGAAACAATAACTACACCAACCATATTTCAATTCTCCTTAAAAGAAAAGCCAGGCCCAGGAGCTTCCCCTAAGCCTGGCTCTAGAAAACTTAATTATCAGATGTTTGCCAACAGGGTCTCCAGCATATAGAATGCGGAGGTTGCGCCAGGGTCCTGATGACCAATACTACGGTCACCAATGTAGCTTGCGCGTCCCTTGGTAGCCTTGATGGTCTTGGTGTACTCCACACCATCTTCAGCCGCCTTAACAGCCTTAGCCAAAGCATCCTTAAGATCCTCACCAGCCTCTATGCCTTCCTTCAATGCATCAAAAGCAGGGCAGAGAGCGTCCAGCATGGTCTTTTCGCCGGTGGTAGCCTTGCCACGCATCTGGATACCGCCAATTGCAGCCTCCAATGCATCAACAAGGTCCTTGCCATCCATTTCATTCTTGCCAGCCAGCTTGGCACCAGCCTTCATAAAAGCAGTACCATAAAGAGGACCGGCAGAACCGCCAACGGTAGATACCAGTGTCATACCAGTTGTTTTAAGGATACTTCCAATATCCTTTCCAGCCATAGCGTCCAATTTTGCTACAACTGCATCAAAACCCTTAGCCATGTTTACACCGTGATCACCATCAGCAATCTCGTTGTCAAGTTCAGTGAGATAATCCTTTTCTTCATCGATCTTGGCAGCAATAGCCTTCAAGATGTCAATCATCTGTGCATTAGTAATCGTTTTAAACAGCTCCCCTCAGTTTATTAGCGCTTCAGAGCTGGTGTATCTGCCTTTGCATTGTACAAGGACTTAAGTTCATCATCCAGACGAAGCAGAGTAATGGAGAAACCAGCCATCTCGATAGATGTCATATAGTTTCCTACCATAGTATCATAAATCTTAATACCCTTCTTGTCCAGATAATCATGAACGAAATTGTTAACAATGTACAATTCCATGAGAGGAGTACCACCCATGCCATTGACAATAACAGCTACTTCCTTGCCAACAAAGTCAATATCATCAGTAATCTTGTTGAGGAGCTCCTCAGCAATTGCATTAGCAGGCTTTAAAGCCTCACGGGAAGTACCTGGCTCACCATGGATACCGATACCGATTTCCATCTCGTTGTCAGCAAGCTCGAAACCAGGCTTGCCAGCTGCTGGCATGGTGCAAGCAGTAATAGCCATACCCATAGTACGAACATTAGCAATAACCTTTTCAGCTACAGCCTTAACCTCTTCCAGGCTAGCACCCTTCTCTGCCAATGCACCGGCAATCTTGTGTACCAGAACAGTACCAGCTACGCCACGACGGCCAGTTGTATAAAGAGAATCCTTAACAGCAACGTCATCGTTTACTACTACATAATCAGCCTTGATACCCTCATCCTTGGCCATATCAATAGCCATCTCAAAGTTCATGATATCACCAGTGTAGTTCTTTACGATACAGAGAACACCTTTATCAGTTGCTACAGCTTTAATGGCCTCATAAATCTGGTCTGGAGTAGGAGATGTAAATACAGCACCTGCTACTGCACCATCCAGCATGCCTTCCCCAACATAACCGCCATGTGCAGGCTCATGACCACTACCGCCACCGGAAACCAATGCAACCTTGCCTTCTTTCTTGTTGGCTCTTACTACAACAGTACCGCAATCCAATTTACGGAGCTTGTCTGGTGCAGATTTTACCAAACCAAGAATCATTTCCTCTTCAACATTTACAACTTCGTTAATAAGCTTCTTCACAAAAATCCCTCCTGAAAAGTTAATAAAAACTAATACCCCTGTTTAATAAAAGCATCCCCACCTATGAAGCCACAAGTGGGGATGTTTAATTAACTCATACTAGCAAATGCTATCAGATAATACCGAGAGCGCTGGATACAACATAAGCTGCAACACCACCGCAAAGAGGAGCTACTACTGGAACCCAAGCATAACCCCAGTTGCCGTCGCCCTTGTCAGGAATTGGCAGGATTGCATGAGCAATTCTTGGACCAAGGTCACGAGCAGCGTTCATTGCATAACCAGTGCAGCCGCCAAGGGAAAGACCAAGAGCCCAGATCAAGCAACCTACGAGATAAGGGCCAAAGCCAGGAGCAAGGCCGATGGAGCCCTGAACACCCTTGGAGAAGATGCACCAGATACCGAACATCAGGAAGAAGGTAGCGATAAACTCGCCGAGGAAACCAGTCATCTGGTTACCGCAAGCATTTGCAGTGGAGAATACACCAAGCTTGCTGCCTTCAGTCTCTGCCCAATGTGGGAGATATGCCAGGTAAACAATGATTGCACCGAGGATACCACCGAGAATCTGAACGATGGAAGTAGCAGCAAACTGATCCCAAGTGTAAACGCCTGCCAAAGTCTTGGCAATAGTAACGGAAGGATTGATATCAGCCTGAGGAGCGCCCAGAGCTACAGAGGTGTAAACACCCATTACTACTGCAAAACACCATCCAGTGGTTGTGCAGATCCAGCCGCCACCGCGACCATAACACTTAGCCAAAGTCATGTTTGCATTAACACCGCAACCAAATACCATCAGTACCATAGTGCCGACGAACTCGCCTAACAAATTATCCATTTTCTTATCCCTCTTCTTTCAAAAAAATAATAAAAATAATTGCTGCAATTCATATCCAGTACCAGCCCCGGATGGGGCCGGTACCAGAAATTGAATTCTTAAAAAATGAACAACTTAATTTAAGAAACTAATCTTTTTTGATTAGTCCTCATCCAGCCAATGCATGGAGTGCTTAACAGCCTTCTGCCAGCCCTTGTAGAGCTTATCAGCTTCGGACTTATCCATTACTGGCTCGAAGCGAACATCCAACTTCCAAGCAGTCTTCAGTTCTTCCTTGTTGCTCCAAACGCCTACAGCAAGACCTGCCAGGTAAGCTGCACCAAGAGCAGTAGTCTCAATAATCTGAGGACGATCTACTGGAACGCCGAGGATATCAGCCTGGAACTGCATCATCAGATTGTTGGCAACAGCACCACCATCAACCTTCAGGGAAGCCAGCTTAATGTTGGAATCTGCTTCCATTGCACCCAGAACATCTCTGGTCTGATATGCAAGAGACTCCAGAGTTGCACGAACGATATGTGCCTTGGTGGTACCACGGGTAATACCGATGATCATACCACGAGCGTTCTGATCCCAGTATGGAGCACCAAGACCTACAAATGCAGGAACGAGGTATACACCAGCAGTGTCACGAACCTTCTTGGCAACCCACTCAGAATCTGGAGCGGAATCAACCATGCGAACGCCGTCACGCAGCCACTGAATAGCGGAACCTGCTACGAAGATGGAACCCTCGAGAGCATACTCAACCTTGCCATCGAGACCCCAAGCGATAGTGGTTACCAGACCATTCTTGGAATCATAGATATCAGTACCAGTGTTCATCAGCATGAAGCAGCCAGTACCATAGGTGTTCTTAGCCATACCTGGCTCGAAGCAGTTCTGACCAAAGAGAGCAGCCTGCTGGTCACCTGCAGCACCTGCAACAGGAATAGCAGCACCCAAAATGGAAGGAACAGCCTCACCATACACGCCAGAGGATGGACGAACCTCTGGAAGCATGCACTTAGGAACACCGAGATATCCGAGAAGTGCATCATCCCACTTCAGTTCCTTGATGTTGTACATCAAAGTACGGGAAGCGTTGGAATAATCAGTTACATGAGCCTTACCACCGGTCAGCTTCCAAATCAGCCAAGTATCGATAGTACCGAAGAGCAACTCACCCTTCTCTGCGCGCTCACGAGTACCTGGTACATTCTCGAAAATCCAAGTAATCTTGGTACCAGAGAAATATGCATCGATAGTCAAACCAGTCTTGGACTTGAACTCCTCAGTGAGCCCCTTCTTCTTCAAGCCATCTGCGATATCAGCGGTCTGACGGGACTGCCATACAATTGCATTGTATACTGGACGACCAGTGTTCTTATCCCATACAACTGAAGTCTCGCGCTGGTTGGTGATACCGATAGCTGCGATGTCGCTAGCTGCGAGGCCACTCTGCTCCAGAGCTTCTTTCATAACAGTAGTCATGGTGCTCCAAATCTCATCTGCATCATGCTCAACCCAACCTGGCTGTGGGAATATCTGAGTGAACTCTTTCTGAGAAACACCTACGATCTTGGAGTTCTCATCAAAGATGATAGCTCTGTTACTAGTGGTACCTGCGTCTAACGCCATTACATACTTCTTTGCCATTTTAAAAAATCCCCCTCTAAAATTAAAATACGGCAGCCGATATAATCCCCCGATTTATCGGCTCATAAAAGGTGAAGTTAATTTTTTAGCCTGGCCTATCTCTCTGCAAGCAACTACATGATACCCGAATCAAAAATGTTGCTCCAGCAATATGGTGCCAACCATCACAGGTGCTATACCATTCACGACCTTTTCTCCTTGGTCTGGCAGCACATACAAGAATCCTCTCTTAAGGTACGGCGGCTAAACTCATATTACCAGGAGCAGTTGATAGATGGTTTCCTCTGCCATATTGGCATTTGGAACGCATCCAAGCCTATTAACTTTTTCCTCGCGTGTATATTTCGCCATAATAAACTAAATTCCTTCTTTCTTCTGAAAATTTTTAAAAAATTTTTTGAACAATTATTCTGAGCACTTGTAATCACTGATTTTACACTGAAAAAATAATTTTCAGGGCAGAAAAAATGTGCTTTCTGAAATCTCAACGAGATACCAGAAAGCACATTTGAAACTTTTTACATACAAGCTTTCAACTGTATTTTATTTGTAATAGGCTACTCCAGCCTCGAAGATCTGCTGATCCTGCTTGCCTGGAACATTCTTGGCAACACAGCCACCAATACGCTCAGAATGCCCCATTTTGCCCAGCACACGTCCATCAGGGCTTGTAATACCTTCGATGGCATTAACAGAGCCATTTGGATTAAATGGAATATCTGCTGAAGGAGCACCAGTAGAACCCACATACTGGGTGGCTATCTGACCGTTAATACGGAGCTTGCCCACAACAGCTTTGTCAGCTACAAAGCGACCCTCGCCATGGGAAACAGGAATGGTGAATATATCTCCCACCTTTACATTGTTAAACCACGGAGAAAGGTTTGACACAACCTTGGTGCGCACCATACATGATACATGGCGGCCGATCTGGTTATGAGTAAGGGTTGGGGAACTATCATTCAGATCGCGAATTTCGCCATAAGGAACCAATCCTAATTTTATCAATGCCTGGAAGCCATTACAGATACCCAGCATCAGACCATCACGCTTCTGAAGAAGCTCATGGACTGCATCCTTTATGCGAGGATTGCGGAACATAGCTGCAATGAACTTACCAGAGCCATCCGGCTCATCACCGCCACTGAACCCACCAGGCAGCATCACAATCTGGGAATCCTTAATCCCCTTTACAATGGCCTCTACAGATTCCTCAACTGCAGAAGGAGTCAAATTGCGAATAACCAGGGTCTGTGGATCGCCACCGGCCCTCTCGAAGGCCCGTGCAGAGTCATACTCACAGTTAGTGCCAGGGAATACAGGAATAAAAATCTTTGGCTTGGCAATGGTAATCTGCTTCTTTATGCGGTTGCCGCTCTTATACAGAAACTCGTTAACCGGCTTCTTGTCTATTTTTATCTTTGTTGGGAAAATCTTCTCCAATGGATTGGTATATGCTTTAAGGGCATCAGCCAAGGTAATAACCGCATTGCCACAAACAATACTGGTAACTGCTGTAGTTTCACCAAGTTCAATATAACGAACACCCTTGAGAGCTTCCTTCACATCAACATTATCTGCCAATTCCAGAATAATTCCGCCATAGTCTGCACGGAACAAATCCATCTTTTTCATATTGGCACTAAACTTAAAGCCAATATTGTTACCAAGACACATCTTTGTAATGGCAGCTGCCACACCGCCCATGCGAACACTGGAAGCAGCAAATACCTTCTTTTCGGCAATCATCTGGCTAATCTTGCTGTATGCCTTTTTCAGATATGTAAAGTCAGGCATCTCAAACTCATTACGAAGAGATTCAACATAATAAACCTTGTTGCCAACATACTTAAATTCAGGTGAAATGGCATTATCAGCCTTCATAACATCCACAGCAAAAGCCGTAAGTGTAGGAGGCACTGTCATATCCATAAAGGTACCAGACATGGAATCCTTACCGCCAATGGCAGGAATCTCAAACTGATGCTGTGCCCAAAGAGCACCTAAAAGGGCACTGAACGGCTTGCCCCACTTGGCAGCATCTCTGCCCAGACTTTCAAAATACTCCTGGAAGGTCATACGAATAGTATCAGCACGACCGCCCAGAGCCACCATCTTGGCCACAGCCTCCACTACAGCATACAAAGCACCATGGAACGGACTCCACTCCATAAGATATGGATTGTAACCATAGGTCATAGCAGTCGCTGTTGTAGTTTCAGCACCAAGAACAGGCAGCTTGGCCACCATACCTTCAGTAGGGGTTATCTGCTGGGTTCCTCCAAATGGCATAAGAACGGTATTACCGCCAATGGTGGAATCAAAGCGCTCAGCCAGCCCCTTCTGACTGCATACATTAAGATCCTTTAAGTTTTCCAGCCAAGCCTTTTCTATATCAGAGCCCAAGGCCTCAATTTTCTTAGGCAGCCTTCTAAAGTAGCAATCTTCCTTGGCTGGAGCTGCCACCTCCACATCAATATGCTGCTTAACGCCATTGGTGTCCAGGAAGTCACGGCTGAGATTAACAATATTATTGCCACGCCATTTCATCACCAGACGTCTGTCGTCAGTAACCAGGGCAACAACTGTTGCTTCTAAATTTTCCTCATCGGCATATTTAATAAAATCGTCCACATTGCCGGCATCAAGAACCACTGCCATACGCTCCTGGGATTCGGAGATAGCCAATTCTGTACCGTCAAGGCCTTCATATTTTTTCTTTACGGAGTCAAGATTAATCACAAGGCCATCCGTCAGCTCACCGATAGCTACGGAAACACCGCCGGCGCCAAAGTCATTGCACCGCTTAATCATCTTGCTCACAACAGGTATACGGAAAAGTCGCTGAATCTTTCTCTCTGTTGGAGGATTACCCTTCTGAACCTCTGCCCCGGCAGTGGTCAAAGACTCAGTGGTATGCTCCTTGGAAGAGCCAGTTGCACCGCCACAGCCATCACGGCCGGTACGTCCGCCTACCAGGACAACTACATCGCCCTTCTTTGGAACCTGACGAACTACGTTTACCTTTGGAGCAGCAGCAATAACGGCACCTATCTCCATGCGCTTGGCCATAAAGCCCTCATGGTAAACCTCAGTCACCTGGCCAGTGGCCAAACCAATCTGATTGCCATAAGAACTATAGCCTGCTGCGGCCCCCTGAGTGATCTTTTTCTGTGGCAGCTTACCCTTTATTGTCTCAGAAACAGGACGACGAGGATCAGCAGCACCGGTTACGCGCATAGCCTGATATACATAAGAGCGTCCTGAAAGAGGATCACGTATAGCACCGCCAAGACAGGTTGCAGCACCACCAAATGGCTCAATCTCTGTAGGATGGTTATGGGTCTCGTTTTTAAACATAACCAGCCATTCTTCGTTTTCGCCGCCAATATCCGCATTGACAACGATACTGCAAGCATTTATTTCCTCGGACTTATCCAAATCCTCCAGTTTTCCCTGCTGGCGAAGGACCTTCATACCGATAACAGCCAGATCCATGAGAGTAACGTCACGATCTTCATCACTGTATACCAGATTTCTGTCCTCCTGATACTGTCGATATGCCTGGGCTATAACTGGTGTATATGGTCCTTGTTCAATCCCCACTGAATCAATTGCAGTGGTAAAGGTGGTATGACGGCAATGATCAGACCAGTAAGTATCAATAACCCTAATTTCAGTAATGGTTGGATCACGATGCTCTATATCCCGGAAGTAATTCTGACAGAATTTCAGGTCCTCAAAGCTCATGGCAAAGCCACGATTATTCATGAAGGTCTTAAGTTCACTATCCGAAAGAGATGTAAAACCTGTAAGGACCTCAACATCCGCAGGCGCCTTCAGCTTCATCTCCAAGGATTCCGGCTTTTCCAGCTTAGCCTCACGGCTTTCCACTGCATTAATATAATAATCCTTTATTTTGGCAAAAGTGACATCATCGATGCTGCCCACCAGAACCACAACCCTTGCAGTCGCAATAATAGGGCGTTCCTTCTGGGTAACAAGCTGTACGCACTGAGCGGCAGAGTCCGCGGTCTGGTCATACTGTCCTGGCAGATATTCGGCAGCAAACATCCTGGAATTTGCAAATTCAGGAAGCTTCTCCTCGTATACTACATCAACAGGTGGCTCGGAAAAAACCACAGACTTTACTGTAGCATATTCCTCATCACTAAGGCCCTCGATATCGTAGCGGTTAAACAACCGTACAGCTCTAAGATCAGTCAGGCGAAAACTCTCAATAAGGTCATCGCAAAGCTGCTGAGCCGGGATATCATAGAAACCCTGACGCTTCTCCACGTAAATTCTTCTTACAGTCATCAATCATGCCTCCAAAAACTTAATAAAAAAACAGCATCACTTTATGTAATCCACGGCAATCTTTACGACTACCTTGGTAACTGGTGCGAGTTTTCCATCCACGGAACCGCAAGGACGATGTACGTCAGCAGGATAAAGAACAGCAAATGTACCCTCATCAAGCACTACACTGCTTCCAGGTACAAGCTTTTCATAAAATACTATGTCTTTTTCAATATCGTATGGGGAAGCCTCTATAAGCTCAGGATTCAATGGACACCAGCCCAGCTCCTCCCTCCCCCTGACAATATACTGGATATCCACATATTGCCTATGGGCCTCTGGTTTGCCGCTTTCCGGCAGTCTGGTACTATAACGCTGCAAAATTGCATAGCTGTTTTTACCATCAATGGGGTAAGTACCGTCTTTCATTTCATTAAAATTGTGTTCAGCCAGGAAAAACAGGGCTTTCCGTATGGCATCCGGGAACTTTGTGAAACCTGAACTTACTTCTTTGATTTTTCCAAGTACCAAAATAATCGACTCCTTTAACAAGCAGCGAATTTACTCCTTTTTTCATTGTACTCAAATATTCGCTTCAATGCAACGAAAGGAAGTAAACAATTCTGCACCATTGGAAACAATATCAAACAAGACCTCTTGCAAAATGAAATTCAATGTGCTATAGTATGCAAAAGAATTTTAAATTGCTAAGGCGATGATTGAAAAAGTACGCTTACGAAATAATTCAGAGAGGCAATGTCTGGTGAAAATTGCTATTATTAATAAGCGGAAAGCTATTCATGAGCCGCAGATTATTATATCCTGCAAGGGGTAAAAATTCTGCCGTCAGCCAGCGATAATGGCAGCTTAAGTGGCTCTCATCAGTAGAGCCGAATAAGGTGGTACCACGGGAATATGCCTCGTCCTTTTGTTGGACGGGGCTTTTTTTATTATTAACAATGACGACAAAGGAGTATTTACAATGCGTGAACTTTTGGAGCTTTTAAAACACGATGCACGCCGCCCGGCCAAGGAGCTGGCATCAATGCTGAATATCAGCGAATATGAGGTTGAGGAAAAAATGGCCAAGCTGGAAAAGGATAAAATCATTCTCAGCTACAATACCCTCATCAACTGGGACAAAACCGGTGAAAATACCGTTACCTCCATTATCGAGGTAAACCTCACTCCACAGAGAGAGGTGGGCTTCGACGCCATTGCCGAGCGCATTTACCGCTTCGACGAGGTGCGCACCGTATATCTCATGTCCGGTAGCTTTGATTTGCTGGTAATTATTGAAGGAAAATCCATGCAGGATGTGGCCAATTTCGTAGCCACCCGTCTGGCAACCATTGAGGGTGTAACCCAGACCCGCAGCCATTTCCTGTTGAAGCCATACAAGAAAGATGGCATTATCATTGATGATAAAGAAAAAGATCGTAGGTTGGTGATGAGTATATGACAAACTGGAATGACAGAATTTCACCTATCGTAAAAAGTGTGCCGCCTTCTGGTATAAGAAGATTCTTTGATATTGCTTCCGAAATGGAGGATGTTATTTCCCTTGGTGTTGGTGAGCCTGACTTCGTCACTCCATGGTCCATTCGCGAAAGCTGCGTATACGGGCTGGAGCAGGGCTACACATCATATACTGCCAATCGTGGTCTTATGGAGCTTCGTGAAGAAATTTGCTTCATGCATAAAAGACGTTTTGATCTTGATTACGATCCAAAGACCGATGTACTCGTTACTGTAGGTGTAAGTGAAGCTCTGGATATTGCCATGCGTACCATTCTCTCCCCTGGAGATGAAATTCTCATTCCGGAGCCATGCTATGTTTCCTACAAAGCCTGTGCTACTCTGGCAGGTGGTATACCGGTGCCTGTACCAGCCAAGGCTGAAAATGATTTCCGCATCACGCCTGCTGATTTGGAGCCTCATGTATCTCCAAAGACCAAGGCTCTTCTTATTGGGTATCCAAACAATCCAACGGGAGCCATTCTTTCCAAGGAAGATTTGGAGGCTATTGCCCGCTTTGCCGTAAAGCATGACCTTATCGTTATTTCCGATGAAATATACGGTGACCTTACTTATGGGGACACCAAGCATGTATGCTTTGCCGGACTCCCTGAAATGAAGGACAGAACCATCCTTCTAAATGGTTTTTCCAAGGCTTATGCCATGACTGGCTGGCGAATTGGCTATGCTCTGTCCAATCCTGACATCATTGCCGCCATGACCAAGATTCATCAGTATACCATGCTCTGTGCTCCAATCACCGCCCAAATTGCTGCTGTGGAGGCCCTGCGCCACGGTGAGAAATACATGAGAAAAATGGTTTCAGAATATGATAAGCGCCGTCGTCTCATTTACGACGGACTTCAAAAGGCTGGTTTAAAGTGCTTTGAGCCAAAGGGTGCCTTCTATATTTTCCCTGACATCACCTCCACTGGTCTTTCGTCAGAGGAATTTGCCGAGAAAATCCTCATGCAGGAGCATGTGGCACTGGTACCAGGAAACGCCTTTGGTGAATGTGGCGAAGGCTTCGTAAGATGCTCCTACGCCACCTCCATAGAACAAATCTCCGAGGCCCTGGCCCGTATCGAGCATTTTGTAAATCATTTATAATTATTTTTAAATACAAAAGGCACTCTATCCTCTCCATGAGATAGAGTGCCTATTTTTTATGCAAAATATTATTTTTAAACATCAATGTCTTGGGTGTGCCTCCACCTGTTCGATGGCCGCAGCAATTTGTTTGACGATTTCCACTTCACTTTGACTGTTAAAGCATTCCACACGGGCAAAAACATGTCCCTTATCCGTAGATACATATTTAGGTGGCAAGTGATTAAGTGCCAAATTTACTATATCCATCCTACAATTTTCGCAAAAACAACATCCAGGATATTTTGGAATAAGCTCCTCCAGCTTATTCAGAACACATTCCTCCATGTAGTTCTTCAATACCATCCCATTAATCCTCCCTGATTAAATTAGCCATCCCTTGGCTAAGACTAATAAGTATAGCTATTAGAAATTATCCACTGACTATAATTCTAACATCATACCAATTTCCAGGCAATGTATTATTAATATTTATTGAAAAATATACTGTATACATATTTAGGCCAAAAAAGTTTATCTAAAATTGGATTTAAAGCATAATAAGCAAGATGAAAGCATATGGGCTTTCATCAGCCCTTACACGAAATCTAAAATTCATCTTCATCTTTCAGATTTGATTCACTAAGATTTCATAGTAAAAATAGGGTCCATGACAAGGCATTTATCTCGTCACAGACCCTATTTTTTATTATCAATTAATATCCTTACTGCAGGAAAGTATATGCAGCCAAATTCGTAAGCTCTGCCAGCTTCTCAGGCCATACACCAAAGAGAATAGTAGCGATGACACTCAATACAGCGGCAGCCCTAACTGCACCGCTAATATGAAGCTCCTTGCCATCACCCTCGGCCAGATACATAGCCTTGGCTACCTGTAAATAGTAGTAAACGGAAATCATGGACATTATAAAGCCCACAAAGGCCAGCCATAAATAACCCTGATTTACTACAGCTGTAAAGAGATACAGTTTTCCGGCAAAGCCAGCTGTAGGCGGAATACCCGCCATGGACAGCAAGGAAATGGTCATGACAGCCGCCAGAACAGGGGCCGACTTGGCAAGCCCAGCCAATGACTTGTAATCAGATCCCCCGCGCTGCTGTTCCACCACTGTAAGAGCCGTAAAGGCACCTACATTGGCAAATACGTACAGCATGCCGTAGAACATTACAGCCTTCATTCCAGGATAATCAGCAGATACCATACCCACCATCATGTAGCCTGCCTGTGCAATAGATGAATAGGCCAGCATACGCTTTACATCATTCTGACGAATGGCCATAATATTACCGCCAATCATACATACTGCAGACAAAACTGCCAAGATTGGCAACCAATAGAAGCCAATCAACGGGAAGGCAACATAAATCACACGCATGAACACCGCAATACCAGCAGCCTTGGAACCCATGGCCAGCATGGCCGTAATCGGTGTTGGTGCCCCCTGATATACATCAGGAGCCCACATGTGGAACGGAATAACTGACAGCTTGAAGAAGAAGCCAATCATTATCATAGTGGCTCCAGCAAGCCCCGCAGCTGAAAACAAATGCTGGTTGTGGAACATCTCATAAAACTGCACTGTACCAGTAGAACCATATACCAGGCTGATACCATAAAGCATGATAGCCGTAGATACAGATCCAACAACCAGATACTTTACCGCAGCCTCAGAGGAATTCACGGAAGAAATCCTTGCACCAACCAAAATATAGAAAGAAATTGTCATGAGCTCCAGACCAATGAAGGCAGTCAGGAAATCATTAGCAGAAGCAAGAACGCACATACCGAGAAGTGCTGTCATCAGGAGAGCGTAAAACTCACCCTTGTAACGAAGCACGGTCTGCATATAATCCATGGAAAACAGTAGCGTAAACACAGTGGCAACCATAAATAACTGTTTAAAGAACAAAGAATAGTTGTCCACGATATACATCATATCCATGAAATATCTTGTTGTTGCTGAACCATCGGCCACGGCAGTCTCTGGCACATACATGGAAAACATATACAGAACCCATCCGGTGAGGGCAAATACCAGAACCCCACCAATGCTCTTGCGGGACTCATTCTTAGGTAATACCAGGTCCATAACAATAGCAAAAAGGCCAAGGACCAAAATGAAAATTTCTGTACTAATAGCTTCAAAATTCATTATCTGATCCCTCCTATGAACCCAGGTACTTCTGCAATACGATCAAGCAATGGCATGAGCTGCTCCGTGCCGGAGCCAACCATTCCCATGAGCAACTGTGGGAATATACCAAAGCCAACCAGTGCAATACCCAGAATTACCAGTGGCATCATCTCCACGCCTCTGGCATCCTTATATCTGTCAAATTTAGAATCCCTAGGTCCAAACAGCACCTTCGCCAATACACGCAGGGTGTAAAGGGCGGTGAAGATGATACCGGAAATTGCCAGAATAGCAAAAACAGGATATACACTGAAGGAACCGACGAAAATCGTAAACTCCGGAATGAAGCCGATGAGTCCTGGCAGCCCCAAAGATGCCATACCAGCCAGCATAAAGCCGGTGGCTACACGAGGCATCTGATGAGCCAGACCGCGGAGCTCAGTAACGCTTCTCAGATGAGTCTTTTCATATACAAAACCAATCATGGAGAAGAACAGGGCACTCATTACACCATGAGCCACCATATTGGCAACAGCACCGCTTACAGATACCACATTAAGGCAGGCAAAACCAAGAAGAACGTAACCCATGTGTGATACAGAGGAATAACCGATTACATACTTCAAATCCTTTTGGGCAAGTGCTATATATGCGGCATACATTACATTTATGATGGCCAGAGCCGCAATAACCGGAGCCCAGAATCTGGCACCCAATGGAAGCACCAGAAGGCCAAGACGGATAAGACCATAGCCACCGATTTTCTTAAGTACGCCAGCATGAATCATTGAAACCGCAGTTGGTGCACCAGCATAACCATCTGGAGACCAGCTGTGGAAAGGGAACATGGAAAGCAGTGAACCAAATCCCAGGAGCAACAACAGGAACGCAAAAATCTGGAATTCCTCACTGAGAAGACCATTCTGCCCTGCCACAGCCAATGCCTGCATATCAAAGGTTCTGAAGCCAACCACATCACCAACAGTAAGATAAAGGGCAACTACACCCACCAGCATAAAAGCAGATCCCATCAAAAGATATATGGTGAGCTTCATACCCGCATATTCCTTGGAAACCCTCTTGGTGGAGCCCCAAATAATTACCATGATGTAAATAGGAATAACCACTACCTCATAGCAAAGAAGGAATATAAACAGATCAGTTGCAATAAAGGTACCCGTTACACCCGCAATGAGAATCATCAGCAGAATGTAAAATTCCTTTGGGCGATTGGTAATATTCCAGGAGCTGTACACTGCCGCCAAACCAATGAGATCTGTGAGCAACAGCATAGGAAGGGAAATTCCATCTACACCTAATGCGTAGTGAACACCTAAATCCTTAATCCAGGGAATACTTTCGGTAAACTGCATGCCCCCTGCTGTCATATCATAGCTAAAGAAAGCATACAAGGTAAGAGCCAATGCCACAGTCATGGCTGAAGCAGCAATAACCCTTACGGACTGTGCTGCCTTTGGAGAGACAAAGCACAGAATTACAGCAGCGCAGATAGGTGCCAGCAGGACTGCTGATAACAAAGGAAAGCTAGTCATTACAATGCACCTCCCAGAACTGCCAAATAGTAGAGGCTATAAGCCACAAGGATTACCACACCACAGATGAAGACTCCGGAATAATGCTGAGCCTGTCCATTTTGTGCCTTGCTTAAAATCCAGCTGATGCCCCCTACCAGATGAGCCAGACCGTTGACAATGCCATCAACGATGTAGATATCAATCCAGTAGAATACCTTGGCAACGCCATCTACAAATACCTTGATAAGGGCTTCATAGATTTCGTCAATATAGAATTTGTTATAGCTTAATTTGTAAAGAATACCCGTTTTCTCCGCTATTGTATCAGAGCTCCAACGCTTAGCCACATAAATGTTCCATGCGATACCAAAAGCAATGAAGGAAAGAATAGTGGATGAAACCGCAATAGTCATATCAATACCGGCTTCATGAGGATGGCCGAAGCGTACCCACTCCCCAAAGCCCTCCAGATGACCCCAAAGACCGCTGACAACTGCCAAGGCAGCCAAAACAATCAATGGGAACAGCATAAACTTTGATGGTTCATGGGCATGCTCATAAGATTCCTCGTTGGCAGGTTCAGCACAGAAGGTCACAAACAGCAGACGGGCCATATAGAAGGCCGTCATAAAAGCTGTTAACGTAGCCAGCACATAAAGAGGTGTGCTCACCTGAGCTGCAGCCAGCAGGATTTCATCCTTGGAGAAGAAGCCTGCAAAAGGCGGGATACCGGCAATAGCCAACACACCAATGGTCATGGTGGCAAAGGTTATCGGCATCTTCTTTCTGAGTCCGCCCATTTTAAAGATATTTGCCTCATCCGCCATGGCGTGCATTACTGCACCAGCACAGAGGAATAACAGTGCTTTAAAGAAAGCATGGGTCATCAAGTGGAAGAAGGAGGCAGTAAGGGAACCAACTCCCAGAGCCAACATCATGTAGCCCAGCTGACTTATAGTGGAATATGCCAAAATACGCTTTATGGCAGTCTGGGTAAAGGCTATGCTGGCAGCAAAGAAGGCTGTAAAGCCGCCCACCCAGGCTATAACATTCATAACACAAGGCAGCTCGGTGAACATGAAGAAGGCACGTCCTACCAAATATACACCGGCAACAACCATGGTTGCTGCATGAATCAGTGCAGATACGGGAGTAGGACCCTCCATGGCATCAGGCAACCACACATGAAGTGGGAACTGACCAGATTTGCCAATAGGACCAACAAATACCAGCAGGGCAATGACTGTCATCAAGCCAGTGCCAGCCATAGAAATGTAGGCTGGAATTATCTCCCTAAGCTCCATGAAATCAAGAGTTCCAAAGTTAATCTGTAACAGGAGAATACCAAGGAGCAGGCCAAAATCACCCACACGGGTAGTCATAAAGGCCTTCTTGGCAGCTTCCCTTGCAGAAACCTTGTAATAATAGAAACCGATTAACAGATAGGAGCAAAGACCAACCAGCTCCCAGAATACATACATCTGAAGGAAGTTTACTGCCAATACCAGCCCCAGCATGGAAGCAGCAAACAACGAAAGGAATGCAAAGAACCGTCCGTAGCCCTTATCTCCTTTCATATATCCCACAGAATATATCTGAACCAGCAATGATACTGTGGAAACCACCATCAGCATCATGGCCGTCAGCGGATCAATAAGAACACCCATGGAAATGCTGACGCTACCAATATGCATCCAGTTCAACTGCTGCACAAAAGGCTGCTCAACACTGATTCCATAATTTACCAAAGCATAGGTAACACCAGAGGAAAGCAAAAAGCTGATAAAGCTCATGCAAACAGCAATAGCCGCTGACAGCTTTCCGTAGGAGCGGGTTATCATGCCAATAATGACAAAGGCCATTGCCGGTAACAGAGGAATCAACCAGGCATGTTCAAGTGCAAAATCATAAAACATCTTAAACTCCCCCTTATCCCTTCATATTATCCAGCTCATCCACATTGATAGTTAATCTGTCATTGTAGATGCGATAAGCCAGTGCCACACCAATTGCCACCTCAGCTACGCCCACGGTAATGGCAAAAACTGTCATCAGCTGACCTGTCAGGTCTGAAACAACAGTGAAGCGGTTGAAGGCAACAAAATTGATATTTACAGCATTAAGCATAAGCTCAATACCCATGAGAATTGCAATAATATTACGCTTTGCCAGCGCTCCGTAAAGGCCAATGGAAAACAGCATTGCAGCCAGGAGCAGGCAATGACCTAATCCGATACTCATGCTTCTCCATCCCCCTTCGCCAAGATAATAGCTCCCACAAGGGCAGCCAACAGCAGCGTTGCTGCAATTTCAAATGGCAGGATATACTTGTTCAGCATCATATCCGCCAGCTCGTTGACAGTATCAGGAGAAACGTAGCCACCGGCAGGAGCTGGTGTAGAAATTACCACACCAATCATAACCAGAACAAACAGTCCGGCACCGCCTAATGCCAGAATTGTATTGTTGTTAAACGGGTTCCCCGGAGGTCCGTCATGACGCTTGGTAAGCATTACACCCATTACCACCAGAATTGCTACACCGCCTGAGTACAGCATAAACTCCATGGCGCCCAGAAAATCAGCGTCAAGATAGAAGAACAAAATACCAACACCGATAAAGCAGGCAGTCATCAAAAGTGCGCTGTGAACCAGATTACGGCTCATCACAACACCTAAGGCTGTGCCCAAAATCACCATGGCCAGTACATAGAACACCAGGGTACTAATCATTTCATTCATTATTACCCCTCCTGTTCCGAGCCTCTACCAATGCATCATAGGTCATGTCCTCCTTGAAATAAGAAGCGAATTCATAGTTCTTATCCCAGGAAATTGCCTTGGTCGGACATGCCTCAATACACAAATCACAATACATACAACGGCCGATCTGATGAACATAGGATTCCATGTGACGCTTTTTATTTTCGTCCACAGACACTGTAAGATCCAGTGCCGCATTTGGACAGCCTATGGCACACAGCTTGCAGCCGATACATTTTTCTTCATCAAATGCCAGATGACCACCACGGAAGCGTTCAGTCATTGGCAGCTTTTCTTCAGGATAATAAACGGTTTCCTTCTTGCCAAACCAGTGGCCCCAGGTAACCTTCATTCCTGTAATAAGTCCTTTGCCCCACATAATGAAGCCTCCTATCACATTACATTGTAAACATAGATACCAACACCAGTCAGCAGTACGTTAATAAGAGCGATTGGCAGCAGCACCTTCCAGCCGAAGGACAGCATGCTGTCCACTCTGGCACGAGGGAAGGTCCAACCAACCCACTGATAAAACAGTACACATAAAAAGGTCTTTATCCAGAACCAGCAGAATCCCGGCAGGAAATCAGGGCCATGCCAGCCTCCCAGGAACAGGGTGGTGGTTAAAATACCGATGCACATGAGATTTGAAAACTCAGCCAGGAAAAACAGTGCCCAGCGCATACCAGTATACTCCGTAAATGGACCGGCAATAATCTCAGATTCACCCTCTACAATGTTGAATGGAGGACGGTTGCTCTCTACAAGAGCAGTAATAATATAAATGAGGAATGCCAATGGCTGCAGCACGATAAACCAAACGTCGCTTTGTGCCTCCACAATGGCACTCATTTTCAAAGAACCAGTAATCATTACAATACCCATAAGGGCGAATACCATAGGTACCTCATAGCCCAGCATCTGAGCTACAGTACGCATACCACCTATCAGGGCGTACTTACTGTTTGAGGAATAGCCGCCCATGAGAAATGGCAAAACGGTCTGGGACGTAATGGCAATAAGCAGGAACAAGCCCACATTAACATCTGCCAATATAACACCATCATCAAACGGGAAGAAGGCATAAATCAATGCAGATGGTACCAACAAAAGGATTGGGGATAACACCCAAAGCCAAGTATCAATACCACGAGGAACTATGTCCTCCTTGTCCATCAGCTTAAGCATATCTGCCACAGACTGAAGCAAACCACCGGGGCCTACCCGGTTTGGTCCGATACGGACCTGGATAAATGCGCAGATTTTTCTTTCTCCAAGGGTAAATACCAAGGCTGAGGTAGCCATAATTAAAAGGAGAATCGTTGCGCATATTATCGTCATAAGAAGATCTACTAAAATAGGAACGCCTATCAATGACGTCAGAATTTCTCTAAGGGACTGCCCCAAAGAGTAAAGAATTCCGCTATGCATATTTCCACCTGCCTATCTGTATTAACAATCTACCTCGCCCATGAGAGGGTCAATGGTAGCAAATGCTGTAACGGCATCAGCCAGCAGCATTCCCTTACACATGGTGTCCAGTGCCTGAAGATTTACAAAGGATGGACGACGGATGTGAACACGGTACGGCTTGGTGGAGCCATCACTTACAATATAGAAGCCAAGCTCACCACGGGTATTCTCCACGCGGTGATATGCATCGCCCTTAGGTGGACGCAGAACCTTTGGCACCTTGGCCATATAAGGTCCCTCTGGCATATTATCCAGTGCCTGCTGAATAATCTTTGCACTTTCAGCAATTTCCTTCATGCGGATCATATAACGATCCCAGTTATCGCCACGCTTACCCAAAGGTACATCAAAATCAAATTTGCCATAGGCACCATACTTATCTATCTTGCGGATATCATAATCCACACCGCTGGCTCTGATATTTGGACCAGACATGCCAAACTTCAGGGCCATTTCCTTAGTTATAATAGAAGTCTTTTTCATACGGGCCTGGAAAATTTCATTGCCACTGAACAATTTATTGTACTCATCCAGCATTTCCGGCACATAATCAATAAACTTTTGGGTATCCCTTAAAAATTCGTCCTGGGCATCAGCTGCCACACCACCAATACGAATGTAGTGGGCTGTCATGCGTGCGCCACAGATAATATTAAATAAATCCAGAATCTTTTCTCTGTCACGGAAGGCGTAAATCATACCGGTGGCAGAACCAAGGTCATTGGTCAAAGAACCGATAAATACATGGTGGCTGGCAATTCTGTTAAGCTCAGCACAAATTACCCTTATATACTCTGCCCGCTCAGGCACCTCAATCCCCGCCAGCTTTTCCACAGCCATGCAGAAACCAAGATTATTATTCATGGCGGACACATAATCCAGTCTGTCGGTAAATGGGACACACTGAACATAAGTGCGGGATTCCATCAGCTTTTCAATACCACGATGGAGGTAACCCATTACAGGCTTTGCGCCAACGATATTTTCACCGTCAAGCTCCACCTGAACCTGAAGTACACCATGGGTACTTGGATGCTGAGGTCCCATGTTTAAGACATACTTCTCTGTTTGTGCCATGTCAGCACTCCTCCTTCGATTCTAGGCTCCAGAGGTACAAAATCCTTTCTTAAAGGATGTGCCTCGTAGTTATCCGGCATCAAAATACGACGAAGATCCGGATGATGCAAGAATTTAACCCCCATGAGATCATAGGTCTCCCTTTCCTCAAAATTGGTGCCTTCCCAAATCTGAGTCATGGATTCCACCTCTGGGTTATCCCTGTCAAGCTTTACCTTTACCGTAACCCACTTGTCATACCGACGGGAATAAAGGCTATATACCATTTCAATATAATCCTTATAATCCACTGCCGTCAGCATACCCATACGGTCGAAGGAGTAGGTAGGAGTCTCCCTTAACACACGCATCAAGTCCAAGAGCTGTTCCTTACCAATATATAGAGCTGGCTCAGCCTGCTCTGCATCATATTCAGCTGTATCAAACTGGGCCTTCAAAAGGTCCAGCTTATCTAATTCAAAATAAGTTCCCATACTATTCCGCCCTTTCTTCCACATTGCATACAGGACGGGTCATCAGCTCCAGATTAGCTCTGCTGAGAGCCTTGGCATCCGCGGCATCGCGGCCCAGCTCAGGATGACGAATCAGCTTTTTCAGCTTAAGCATAGCATCAATAAGAGCCTCTGGTCTTGGAGGACAACCAGGCAGATATACATCCACCGGCATAATTTTATCCAGCCCCGTCACCACCGAATAGGAATCTGCGAAAGGTCCGCCACCTATATTACAGTTGCCCATGGCAATAACATACTTTGGCTCAGGCATCTCCTCGTAGAGACGAATAAGCGGTGGTGTCATCTTCCATGTTAAGGTTCCTGCAACGATAAGAAGGTCAGACTGGCGAGGACAGGAACGAAATACCTCGTAACCAAAACGGGCCAAGTCAAATCTGGAAGCAGCAGCACACATCATTTCAATGGAGCAGCAGGCCAGGCCAGATGACAACGGCCAAATGGAGTTGGATTTACCCCATTTAAAAAGTGCATCCACGCTGGTAACAATAACATTATTTTTCAGCTCAGGTGGCACGATATCTACTATTTCCATGAGAGCGCCCCCTTCTTCCACGCATACCAGAGACCTATTGTTAATATCCCCACAAACACCAGCATTTCCACCAGTGCAAAAAGGCCCAGCTGGCTGTATTTTACAGCCCATGGATAAAGGAATACTGTCTCAACATCAAACAGCAGAAAGACAAGTGCGTACATAAAATAGCCTATATGAAACTGCACATTGTTCTTTCCAATGGTATTTACACCACATTCATAGGGGATATCTTTTTCATTGGTTGGTTGTTTAGGCTGAATAATATTGGCAATAATAATTGGCGCAATAGGAAAGCCCAAAGCCATGATGAAAAAAATTCCCAGTGTTGCATAACCATCCATATAAACCCCTCCTTAACCCCTTTATGCGTTTTAACATAATTGTATCTTGTAAAGATTACATTTATGTTACAATAAACGCCATTAATAAAGAGTATAATATACTGATTGTAAACTTGTCAACAAAAAGGCCCACTGTAAAGCCCGTTATACTTTCAAATTGTACTTCTCTTAAAAAAAAGTACCCCAGTATGTTATTTCTATATAGAAAGGAAAAATTTTAACAATGACGTTATAAAAAATATTTATATATAAAAAAAGAGGCGCATCACTGCACCCCTTCTCCTTTTTTAATCTCAGAGAAAATACGGCCCCTACGCTTAATTGTCGTAAGTCCCTTATATATAGTTCCAATATCTACTTCATTTCCGTTCATTTCCATATAGCGCTCCAGCTTGCGTTTAACACGCTGCAAAGCATTATCTATGGATTTAACATGACGGTCCAGGTCCAACGCTATTTCCTGATAAGACTTTCCATCGAGATATGCCATAAGAACACACCACTCCAGATCAGAGAGGATGTCTTCCATCTTGGCCTCAATATCAATAAACTCCTCACGGCTGATAACCAGTTCCTCAGGATCGGTTACCTTGGCACCGGACAAAACATCCAATAAGGTGCGGTCAGAGTCCTCATCATAAATTGGCTTATTCAACGAAATATAGGAGTTAAGCGGAATATGCTTCTGTCTGGTAGCGGTCTTAATAGCAGTAATAATCTGCCGGGTAACACACAGCTCAGCAAAAGCTCTGAACGAAGACAGCTTATCATTACGGAAGTCCCTGATGGCTTTATAAAGACCAATCATGCCCTCCTGAATAATATCCTCCCTGTCAGCACCAATAAGAAAGTAAGAACGTGCCTTGGCTCTGACAAAATTTCTGTACTTATTTATAAGATAATCCATGGCCACGCCATCTTGATTATCCTGAATTTTTACTATCACATCTTCATCGGGAAGATCAATGTAATCATCAAAGGATTCATCCCAGGTCAACAAGCTGTTTTCCATTAAGCCCCTGCCCCCTATAAACTGTCAGACTGTTTAATATCTTTATATACAGCCCACAAATTGATTATACAGCCCAGCAAAAAAATAATCAAGAGTTACAACTATTTCCCCAAATTAACTATAATTGATATTTATTTTGCCTATTTCATTTTACGAAGTGCATCTAATTTTGCCAAAGTATCAGCATCAAGATGGCTGCTGATTTCATTGCGGGAAATAGGGAATACCGGCTTATTCAGATACTCACGCCGTAATTCTTTCTTGGCCCGCTTCAATATACGATGAAATTCCTTGGAAGGGTGACGATAGGCTCCGGCACCCAAAATAACAGACTGCTCCGCCCCGTCAGAGGTGACCACATGGACCTCCTTACCCAAACGAACATACTCATAGGCATTGCGCTCAATGTAGCTGTCAGCAGTTTCCCCCTTGCCTGTATATACCACCGTAAAGTGTTCATTCACCTTTTCCACATGTTCCTCGGAATCGGTAAACAGGGCATCAAAAACCACTATCATTTCGTAACGCTCATAAGCACCATATTCTGACAAAAGATGGACAAGGGTATCCCTGGCCTCAGCCAGATTATTTCTTAGCTTCATGAGCTCCGGCCAGGAATTGATTACATTATAGCCATCAATAATATAATATTCTCTTGGCTTTTTCTTCATTATAGCTAGCCCCTTTGAATTCTCTGCTTCATGGCCTCATACATGAGAATTGAGCCTGCCACAGATGCATTCAGGGAATTGATTTTTCCCATCATTGGTATACGCACAACAAAATCGCATTGTTCCTTTACAAGACGTCCAACACCATGGCCCTCGCTGCCCACGATTAGTAACAACGGCCCTGTCATATCAGCCTCATAATAGTCAGTGCCATCCATATCCGCAGCAGCTACCCACAGTCCCTCATCCTTTAAACGACGAATAGTCTGTACCATATTTCCGATACGGGCCACTGGCACATATTCCACTGCACCGGCAGAGGTTTTGGCCACAGTTGCAGACAAAGGCACACTACGCCTTTTAGGAATCAGCACCCCATGAACACCGGCTGCATCGGCAGTACGAAGGAGAGCTCCCAAATTATGCGGGTCCTCCAGTTCATCCAATAACAGGATAAATGGAGGCTCATTCTTATCCCGGGCAATCTGTAAGATATCCTCCAGCTCCACATACTGAACTGGTGCCACCTGGGCCAGTACACCCTGATGACGGATTCCCCGGGCCATGGAGTCAATTTTACTGCGCTCCATGTACATAATATTAACGCCCTTCTCCTTGGCCACAGCAATTATTTCCTTAATGGAACCTTCATTGCTGCCCTTGGCCACCATAATTTTATTGACGCTGCGACTGCCCTTTAATGCTTCCATAACCGCATTGCGTCCAGCCACCATATCCTCGGGCATTTCTCGTTCAGGACTTTTTTTATTATCCATATCAGTCTTCTCTCATCTTTATCATTTCAGCAAATTTACCACAGGTCATGGCACCCTCAGGGCAATGGCCAGTGGCCACACAGGAGGCTCCTGCATTTTTAAACAGAAGCGGTGCAACCTTCTTCGCCTGTTCCAGCATCTTATAAGCAAGCTCACGAATTTCCCACTGAGCACGGTTGCAGCAACGAAGATTAAAAAAGTGCATCAAAGAACGGGCATTCATGGTTACCACAATCTTGGTTTCAGTGGCATTTGCCAGCACATATCTGGCATCCTCCTTAGGAATTCCCATATCAGCCAATTCATTATAAGCCTTCTGAATATCATCCATTAAACTCTGGAAGCGCTCCTTGGCCTCAGGCTTTTCCTCAATACTTGGTGGCAGGATATACTCGAAATCATGCTCTGCCACATAACGCTGTGACTGCTGGCTATAGGATGCCAGACGATGGCGTACCAGCTGATGAGTCAGCACACGGGATACACCTTCAATGCCAAATGTAAAAGAAACATGCTCCATGGTGGAGGCATGACCCATTTTAATAATCTTGGCCAGCAGCTTCTGAACCTGCTCATCAGTCATTCGCTCTGACAGCTCCTCAGCACCAGAGGCAGAATAGCAAAGCCTTGCAGACATAGCCACAACACGCTCTGGCTCAGGAGTATGCTCCAATAATTTAACCTTTATCATAGTTTTTCTCCAATAATATATACACAAAATTTATTTCTTATTTGATATTTCATCCATCATGGCCTTGGAAATAATCTTAAATGACTCTTCCGCCAGCTCATAAAGGCGTTCGCTTCTTTCCATGAGATACAGATATCCCAATAAGGCTTCAAAGCCTGTACTGGAATGATACTGGGCTACACTGGCACTTCTTGGGGCATGACTTTTTGCATTGCGACCACGCTTGTAGACAGTCTTTTCTTCCTCTGTCAGCATGGATTCGATACCACGATATGCCTTATCCTGCCACACAGCAGATACAATCTGGGCGCTGAACTGATGCAGCACCTGAACCTTGCTCTGCTCATAGGAAAGAATTCGTCCCCTTACAAACAGGTGAAAATAGGCATCACCTATATAGGCCAACACCAAGGGATTAAGGCTTTTGGGGTCAACAGAATCATATCTCTGCTGAACACCACCATTGCCATCATCCACGAACATCATATCAACTAGCTTCTTTAAATGCTCAAATGTCATATTTTACGCTTTCTTCCATTTGGTTCCGGCTGCAGAATCCTCAAGAATAATTCCCTGTGCCTTTAAACTGTCACGAATTTCATCAGCACGTCCCCAATTCTTGTTTTTCTTGGCCTCAGCTCTTTCAGCAATAAGCGCCTCGATTTCCTCTGAAGAAATTCCAGCCCCGTCATCAGACTCAGGCATTTCAAGGGAGCTTTCAAAAATACCGATTACAGCCGCCATATCCTTATAAACCTGCATCAGCTTACCAAAGTGAACTGCATCAAACTCAGTTCCCTTATTAATTACATTGTTGGCATAGGTATTAATTTCCTTGGACAGTGTAAACATATAGCCAATAGCCAGAGCGGTATTGAAGTCATCATCCATGGCCTCATAAAAATCAGCCATTGCCTTTTCAGCAATTTCTTCCAGCTGAGTATCCTGTTCCGTAGTGCCTGCCTTCTTTAGCACCTCATTACCAAGGTCAAAGGCGTTTTTCAGGCGCAAAAGACCAGCCTGGGCCTCCTTGATACGCTCCTCACTGAAATCCAACGGACTTCTGTAATGGGTACGCAAAATGAAGAAGCGAACAACCTCACCAGGATACTGCTTCAAAATATCTGGTACAGTAATAAAGTTATTCAAAGACTTGCTCATTTTCTCGTTATCAATGGTAATAAAGCCATTGTGAAGCCAATACTGGGCAAAACTCTTATAATTACCACAGCAGCACTGGGACTGGGCAATCTCATTCTCATGGTGAGGGAAGATAAGGTCACTGCCACCACCATGAAAATCAAAGGTTTCTCCCAAATACTTAAGGGACATGGTGGAGCATTCGATGTGCCAGCCTGGACGTCCCTTGCCCCATGGGCTTTCCCAGAATGGTTCCCCTGGCTTTGCAGACTTCCAAAGGGCAAAATCCATTGGATTATGCTTGCGGCTGTCCACCTCTACTCTGGCTCCCGCCTGCATGTCCTCCAGCTTGCGGCCGGAGAGCTTACCATACTCAGGGAATTTCTCAACACTGAAGTATACATCCCCGTCAATGACATAGCCAAAGCCGTTGTCAATAATTCGCTGAACCATATTGATAATATCAGGAATATGCTCCGTAACCTTAGGATAGATATCTGCACGCTGAACATTAAGGGCATCAATAGACTTGAAATAGCCGTCAATATAGCGCTCGGTAATGGTCTCCCAGGAAACGCCCTCGGTATTGGCAGCCTTGATAATCTTGTCATCCATGTCAGTAAAGTTCTGAATGTGCTTTACCTCAAAGCCACGATTTCTCAAATAACGCTTGATAACATCCCAAGTCACAAAGGGACGGGCATTACCAATATGAGGATAGTTATAAGGAGTTACACCACAGACATACATGCCTACTTTTCCAGGCTCCTGTGGAATAAACTCCTCTTTTTTGCGTGTTAAGGTATTATAAACTTTCAACATAACCTATATATACTCCTTTGATGGGTAAATTCAACTGAATAAATCTCATTTTATCATTAGCCCTCTATTCCTGCAACTGCGTAAGAGGAAATCCCCTGTCCATTGCCAGTGAAGCCAAGATGCTCCTCCGTAGTGGCCTTTACATTGATTCTGTCCACATCCACATTCAGGGCTTTGGCAATGTTTTCCCGCATCTGTGGAATATGCGGCAACATCTTTGGACGCTGAGCCACAATGGTGGCATCCACATTGCCAACGGAATAGCCCTTTTCATTCAGGAGCTTGCCCACATGTTCCAAAAGAATAATACTTGATATTCCCTTGTAGCGATCATCTGTATCCGGGAAATGCTTGCCAATATCTCCCAGGGCCGCCGCCCCCAACAGGGCATCTGCAATGGCATGAAGCAGCACATCGGCATCAGAATGTCCCAAAAGCCCCTTCTCAAAGGGAATTTCCACGCCACCTATAATAAGTTTTCTATTTTCAGTAAGCTGATGAACATCATATCCCATACCAAATCTTGTCATAAAACCGCCTCCTATTGCCAGCAATCCTTAATTAAATCATTTATTTCAGCCATAATCTGTTTATTTTCTTCAATGAGCGGGCTTTGCCCCTGGCTCTTAATAAAAGCCTCACCGACAATTATATCCTCCGGTGTGGTAATCTTTATATTCCTGTAATCGCTTTTTACTATATGAACCGAATGACCAATACGCTCCACCAGACTGGCATCATCTGTTCCCAAAAAGCCATCAGCTTGGGCCCTGTCATTGGCCTCAAGAAGTATTTTCCTCGTAAAGCCCTGAGGTGTCTGTATTTCCCACAAAGTTGAACGGTCCGGTGTTTCCTTGACCACCCCTTCATTATCACAGACCTTAATGGTATTCTTGGCAGCCACCGCCGCAATTACACCGCCATACTTTTTGGCACCATCAATTACTGCAGTTATGGTTTCATGGCTGATAAGAGGACGGGCTGCATCATGGACCAGAATAATATCATCATCACTTCCATTGACGCTTTTTATACCATTCAGTACAGAGTATTGCCTTTCACTGCCTCCCGCCACAACATTATAAGGCTTCAACCCCTGCACCTTACTCAGTACGGATTTAACAAAATCCACCTCTGCAGCAGCCACAACGACCACCATCTGATCAATTTCAGAACAGCTGGAATACCGCAACAGTGTTCTGATGAGTATTGGTACACCACCTAATGGCATAAACACTTTATTCATGCCGGCCTGCATTCTGCTCCCCTTGCCGGCGGCAGGAAAAATAACTGTAACCATAGTACCTCCAGAATTACCGAAATATCAGAAAAGGGCTCCAAAGGAGCCCTAAACCTTTAGTTTTTGAATCAAACAATAATCAAACCACCGGTTTGGCAAAAATCATTCTGCCAGCAGCAGTCTGCAGAGCAGAAGTAACCTCCACCGTAATGTTTTCGTTAATGTACCGACGACCATTTTCCACCACGATCATGGTACCATCCTCCAAGTAAGCCACGCCCTGGCCTTGTTCCTTTCCTTCACGAACAATCTGAACCTTCATGCTCTCACCTGGAATAGCCACTGGCTTAATGGCATTTGACAGCTCGTTGATATTAAGAACGGAAACACCTCTAAGCTCTGCCACCTTATTAAGGTTATAATCATTGGTTATGATTTTTCCCCCAGTAAGCTGCCCCAGCTCCACCAGCTTGGAATCCACTTCAGTAATATCATCAAAATCGTGATTTACAATCTCAACCTGAGAACCGAATTCATTTTGAAGCTGCTGTAAAATATCCAGTCCACGTCTTCCACGAACTCGCTTAAGGGAATCTGACATATCAGCTATATGCTGTAATTCCTCCAGCACAAAAACCGGAATCAGCAGCTTGCCATCTATAAACCCAGTACGGCAAATATCTGCAATGCGTCCATCGATGATTACGCTGGTATCCAGCAGCTTGCAAGGAATCTGAGATGAAGCAAATTCCTTAATGGCATCAAGGCCTGCCCCTTTAATCTTTTTATTGTTGCGAGATTGTTCCATATGCTGGCTGGTTTCCTTGAAAAATCTAGGGAGCTTGCCAATAAGGTCACCTAATTCCTTCTGCTTACGAATAACTATATGAATCCCTAAATAACCAAAAACGATACTGAAGATACCAGGAATATAATCTCCCACAACTGGTATCTTGGAAAATGCTATACCTAACAAATTAGCAATTATAAGTCCTATTGCCAGGCCAATAAGTCCAGCTATAACATCATGCAATGGCATTTTGTTTAGCTGCCCCTCAACCCAGACTGAAAATCTCTGAAGCTTTGAAGCGAAATAAGGTGATGTGGTGTAACCTATTGCTGCACCAGCTGCAATACCCAACACTAGAAATATCAGATGAGCCGCTGTCATCTTGAAGAGGCCGAGCTCACTCTTTAATACCTCTGTACTGATAAACTCCGTCAAAAACGGGCTGGCAATATGCATTGCAATACCGCCAATAATCGCCAGCAATGCAACCACAAATACTCTTAAAACTTTTTCCAACATCTTTCTCACCTCCTTTACCACATAATTTAATATAAAATGAAAAGTGGCTGCGATACCATTACCCAACGCTATGGCAGTGCAGCCTAAATCTTTCCATTGCAACCATAAAATCAATTTTCTCGCTCTAACATCTTCTGAAGCCATGCTTCAGTCGTCTCCATGGTGCCATCCAGGACATATACCATTTCCGTCAAAAAAATCTGCTTCGCCGTATCTAATAGGCGACGTTCGCCGCTGGATATTTTTTTAATCCTGTCCTGAAGCGCAAGATTACGAAGGACAGCGGCTACTTCCAAAATATCACCAGTCTTTAAACGGTTCAGGTTTGCATGAAACCTTTTATTCCAGCTTCCTACAGCCTTGACAGGGTCGCCCTTAAGCACTTCTTCGATCTTATCCACCATGTCAGTTGGGCTGACCTCTCGCAAACCAACCTTATCAATATTATCAGCAGGAAGCATAATTCTCATTCCGCCGATGGGCATCTCCATGACATAATACGACTTCATCTGTCCTTGCCCCATAACATCGTACTCTTCAATGCCAGTGATTTCTCCAGCACCATGCATCGGGTACACTACCCGGTCACCAATCTGCAGCAAACATTCACCCCCTATCGACATCTCTACACGTAAAATTATACCAAAAATTTCGTCAATAAAAAAGAATGAATTTTATCATATAAAAAAAAATATGTCAAGAAACGACACAGGGGCAATTCCCTGTCGCACGTCACCGTAACTAAAACTTTGTATTGCTATTAACAATAGCGAAAAAAATCATAACTCGCTTCGCTCAAACAGATGATTTTTTCCGCTAAAGCAGAAGAAAAGCAATAAAAGTTTCTATACGTTACGGTTCCTAATTGCTCCAGGCAACCGCCCCTGTGTCTTTTATCCGTATATATTTGCTATCTTGGCATAGCACTTGATAATGCTTCCGTTATATTTGATACTCCATAAAGTGTCATATCAGTAAACTTTTTATCAGCCAAAAGCTGCTCATAATTTTTCTGAGGCAGTACGATACTCTTGAAGCCAAGGCGTTTTGCCTCCCGAACTCTGTTTTCGGCCTGACTTACAGCGCGAATTTCTCCAGAGAGCCCTACCTCACCAAAGGCCACAGTAGCGGGGCGAAGGGGTCTGCTGGCGAAGCTGGAGGCCATGGCAACACAAATCCCTAAATCAGCTGCCGGCTCATCGATGCGGATTCCCCCCGCAGCCTTTACAAATACATCACATGCCCCCATGGCAAGATGAACCTTCTTTTCAAGGACCGCCAACAAAAGCTGCAGTCTTTTTAGATCCACTGAATCGGAAATTCTCTTAGGTGGCACATAGGGTGTCTTGGCCACCAGGGCCTGAATCTCCACCAACAAAGGTCGTGTTCCCTCCACCGTTGGCACAATTACGCTGCCATTATCATCCTGACGCTCAGACAAAAACAGCTTCGAGGCATCGGAAACATCCACAAGGCCTACATCACGCATTTCAAATACACCAATTTCATTGGTACTGCCGAAACGGTTTTTTATGGCCCGCAGCATACGGTATTCGGCATTATTACCACCTTCGAAATAAAGCACCGTATCCACAATGTGCTCCAGAACCCTTGGCCCAGCCAAGGTCCCATCCTTGGTCACATGTCCCACGATAAAGGCTGCAATACCATTTGTTTTTGCTACACGCAGGATTTCCACAGCACACTCCCGCACCTGGCTGACACTGCCCGGAGCACTTTGAATATCCGGGCGGAATACGGTCTGAATAGAGTCAATAACCAATACATCTGGTTTAAGATCAAGAATATGCTTTTCTATAACCTCAAGATTTGTCTCGCTTACCACCATCAAAGTATCCGAAACCGCATCAATACGGTCGGCACGCATACGAACCTGCTGTACACTTTCCTCGCCTGTGACATACAGCACCTTTCGGCCATCTCTGGCCTCATTGGCACATACTCTAAGCGTAAGACTTGACTTTCCTATTCCAGGATCACCTACAATCAGCACCATGGAGCCCGGTATCAAACCGCCTCCCAGCACCCTGTCCAGCTCAGCAGAACCAGTGGTGATGCGGGGCATTTTTTCCAGCACCACATCGCTGATGGGACAAGGCTTGCTCTGATTGGAAAGGCCCAAATTTAGCCCTCTCTGTTTTGTATTATCAGGCTTTATTACCTCTTCCACCAATGTATTCCATTGACCGCAGCCAGGACACTTTCCCAGCCATTTAGGAGTATCATAGCCACACTCCTGACAAACAAACATGGTCTTTGATTTTGCCATTACCGCTGCTTCCCTTTCCCGATAAACGGCTTAGCCAACAGCTTAAGAAGTGATCTGAATAACCATACCACCGCTATGCCAAAGCTAAGCAAAAAATTAACAATCCCCTTTAGAATGCCCCCTTCTGTGGGAGCCAATTTGTTTCTGCCCATAAGCTTATCACGAAGTCATTTAACGGGAAAATTCCGCCAGGGTTATAAACAACGTCTTTAGCATATTTACCCTGTCCTTAGTCTCCATACCATCATAGGCACAGTTTGCCGCCTGAATAACCAGAGCTCCCTCACGGGAATTAATCATCTGATGTTGAATAAGATAACGTACCATGCCCTTTATTTCTATAAATTCTGTATCAGCGTCAATCTTGCTGATCATGTCCTCATAAATAATATTCTGCAAAGGCACACGCACAATACGGATAAAGCCACCAAGCCCACGGCGGGATTCTACGGCAAACCCCTTGTCATGAGTAAAGCGGGTATTCAGAACATAGCTAATCTGGGAAGGCGCACAGGATATTTCGTCTGCTATATCGGTACGCCTCAGTTCCACCTGACCATTCTGCTGTTCAGCCAGCCGACGCAGGATATATTCTTCAATTAAATCTGCAATATTGCTCATAAGCTCACCTTCTTATACAATTAATTGATTAATTGACTATTTGACTTTATTATAACGCAATTGTTCAGATTTTGCCACAAGCAAAATTACCTCTGTCATCGTTTCGTCGAGGCATTAGACTCGACATAACGCAATTGTTCAAATTTTGCCATAAGCAAAATTACCTCTGTCAAAACCAAAAAAGGATGCCGCATCTGCGACATCCTAATCAAAACATATTCTATATTACTGCTGATTATTAAGCTGACCCTTGGCCTCCTGAACAGCCTGCAGGGCACTGCCCACAGTCTCCAGTACATGGTCAAAAATTTGGTTGGCATAATCATCAGCACTGGTTCTGAGCTGAGTAGCATACTGCTCAGTTTCATCCTTCATCTGCTGAGCGGCAGCCATAGTCTGATCCATAATAGCCTTTTCCTGTTCCTTGGCTCTCACAACGATTTCATTCTCGTCAACTGCCTTCTGGGCATAAGCATTAGCACGCTCAATGGTCTGCTCAGCCTCACGCTTCGCACCATCTACCAAACGCTCTGCTTCCATCTGAGCTGCACTGATAATCTCATCACGACGATTGACAATATCTCCTGCCTCCTGAATCTGCCGAGGAAGCTCACTCCTCAAAACATCCATCAGGCGAAACAGCTCTACGTCATCTATCATAACTTTATCCAAAAAAGGAACTCGATTGGAAGAAGCAACCAAATTCTCAATTTCTTCTAAGATCTTATCTATTTCCATTTCCATGAGCCCAAACCCACTTTCTTAATTATAATCTACCTTATTAGGATATCATTTATTGTTAAAATGTTCAATAGCTATTAAGACCGATTCTGGTACTAACGTGCTAATATCGCCACCGAATTTGTGCATTTCCCTTATCACTGAAGAACTTACATAAGACAATTTGGGCTTTGTCAACAGGAAAAATGTATCCAGCTCAGGGTGCATGCTCTTTATAATCTGTGCCTGTCCCTGCTCATACTCAAAATCAGTAACGGAACGAAGGCCACGTACAATAACCTGGATATCATTCTCAATCATATAATCCGCCAAAAGCCCATCAAAGGAAACCACTTCCACGTTTTCCATATCCGCTACTGCTTCCTTAAGGGCTTTCACCCTGGCTTCCACCGGCAGAAATGACTGCTTTCTGATATTGTTAAATACCCCTACCACCAGCCGGTCAAATATTTTGGCAGCTCTTTTTATTATATCGATATGACCATTGGTAACTGGGTCAAAGCTTCCTGGAAAAATTGCTGAACTCATTTGTCCGCACCTGCCTTCTTGTACTCGAAAATATAAATCTGGGTTGTTTTGCCATATTTCTGATTTCTCAAAATTCTCATGTGGGGAAGCTCCGGAATATTATTCTCATCCCCACCCATCTCGGCAATAATCAAAGCATCATCTGCCAGAATATCACTGGAATCCAGCCATAAAAGAGCCCTCTCCCATAGCCCCAAATGATATGGCGGATCACAAAATACCACATCGAACTCCTTTCCCTGAGTGGAAAGACGTTGCATTATGGCAAATACATCACCTTTATAAATCTCTGTTCTGTCCGCCAAATGTGTATGCTCTGCATTGTATTTCAAAATATCTGCTGTAGCCTTATCGACCAGGCAGGCATGCTCCGCCCCACGGCTAAGTGCCTCCAGCCCCAAGCCTCCAGTACCGGCAAATATATCAAGTATTCTCTTGCCTACGACCTCGCGCCCCAAAATACTGAACAGTGACTCCTTTACCCTGTCAGATGTTGGGCGGGTATTCATTCCTTTGGGTGTTTTTAAATTGCATCCCCGGGCCGAGCCAGTAATTATACGCATATAGAAACCTCATTACATTATTTTTTCCTTCATAATTCTAACACAAAATACTGCCACAAAAAAATATTAAAATTTTCATGTTATTTCCATAGTCTTCCATGGTTTTTCCATATTTCTTTAGTATTATATGACCATAGCAAATCGCTATACAACCCATTTTTTCATATTCCATCCCTCGAAAAGGAAGCCATTGCCCGTGGCTTCCTTTTCTTTTGCTTTTAAAGGGTATATTTTACACAGATAGGGTATAATATAGCAAGAATTTTTATTAAATAACAGAGGCTAATATGAAAAGATACATTCCTATATATCTAACAATAATATGTATTTTGCTTGGATCAGGATTCCTCATGTCACAAAAGCAACAGGGAGAAATAATAGATCAGATGCCAGCAACCACCAAGAAGGTGTTACTGGTACCTCTGGACAGCCGCCCACCATGTGGACAGCTGGTGGCAGACAACGGCCGCACCGCCGGCGTTGAAATTATCCTCCCCCCAAGTGAAACCATGGACTTTTACACCCTGCCGGGAGATACCTCAAAAATGCGGAAGTGGCTTTACGACGAAATAAAGAACTGCGACGAAGCCATTATTTCCATCGACCAGCTCCTTTACGGAGGGCTTATAGCATCCAGAAATAAGACCATAAAGGATGAGGATATCACTGCTCTGGCAGAATATCTGAAAAAGCTGCATGGAGATAACCCTAACATAAAAATACATGCCTTTTCCATTCTCCCTCGCATGAACCCTCCTGATTTTGTGGAAAAATATCAGGACCGCAAAAAGCTAATGGAATGGTCTCGTCTGGTTCACAAATACGATGATAATCCCCTGTCTGAAACTGCTGAGAAAATCCAAATACTGGAGAGAGAAATTCCATCAGAGCAAATAAAAGCATATACTGAAATATATAACAGAAATCTACGTCTTAACTGCCTGCTGGCAAATCTTGTAGCTGACGGAACACTTGAGGATCTGACCTTTGGACAGGACGACGGCGAAGTCTACAGCCTGCCAAATCTGAAGCTAAAGGAATTCATGCACTATCTCCACAAAAATCAGATTGCTAAAGACAAGCTGGCCATTTTGCACGGTGCCGACGAGGTTGCCCTGTCCATACTGACCAACATTATATCGAGGTCAAACAGCTTCAAGGTATATGTGGATTACAGCAGTGAAAAAGCCGCCACGAAAGTGATGCCCTATATGGCTATCTGCAATCAGGATACAGCCCACGAACGCTTGAATTTTCATCACGACGTTATTGTAAGCACCCCTGAAGAAGCAGATTATATTCTCTTTATAAGTGCCACAGATGAAGAAACCATGGATAGGCGACGCTACAACGCAGAAAAGCTGTTAGACTATCAGCAAAGAGGAAAGCCAGTGGCATTAGTGGATTTAAGCAAAAACTTCATAGCTCAGGAGGCACTTTTGCCTATCCTCATAAAGGAAGGTTATCCCGTAAATTCCCTAATAGCCTACGCTGGATGGAACACTGCCAGCAACTCCATAGGCACAGCCGTATCCCAGGCAGAAATATATCTTACTGCACTTAATCAAGGCTTGGAACAAGATAGCGTAGTATATAGCAACATAAACAATCTCAACAATCGAATTTGCGAAGACTATTATTATTTGAAAGATGTAATTGATCTGGTGAACATCAACCTTAAGAAAAAGGGTTACAGCAACGTATACGATCTGGATTTGGAGCACAATTATAAATGGGCAGTGGATATGATGGAAGCCGCCATGAATCAACGGCTTGTTCAATATAAGACTTCAGATGCTTTCACCAAATCTTTTTGGCTAAAAAACACTGAGTATACTGTAACTGATATGCAGATAAGCTCATATTTCCCTTGGCCAAGGACCTTCGAAATAAATCTAAAGGCTTCCCCAACTCTTCGTAAAAAATAAGTAAATTATTCTTGACAATCCCCTTTCTTTCACTTATACTAATTATCGTTGTGAAAACAGCATAGGGGTATCGCCAAGTTGGTAAGGCACTGGATTCTGAATCCAGCATTCGTAGGTTCGAGTCCTGCTACCCCTGCCATATAAAAAACTTAAGGGTTCTGCTAATGCAGAACCCTTTTTTGCTTTCTAAAAATTGAACATTTCATATATTTTTCGGCTGTACAAACAGTGCTTTAATGGTGATATTAACCTTTTTCACTGCCATACCTGTCAGTCGCTCTACTTCTTTCTTAATCTCCATCTGCATCTGCTGAACCAAAGTAGGTATGTGCTTGCCAAAGGATATGATAACTGCACAATCAAGCTCTATACCTTGAGATTCATATCCCACTGCACCATCCCCCCGATACACATGACGCACCTCTGCATCAGCCACCTTGGTAACATTTCCGCTATCTGTGAGAATACGACGCACGATGGCCTCAATACAGGAATCATCAATAATCAGCTTGCCATAATAGCTGAATACCGGGCGGACAATGGATTTTTCTCCCAGCAGGTGGCGCTGACGACGCTTCTGTTCATCCTCTCTTTTTACCATGGACTTCAAAGAATCCACTAAATACCCGGAAAAATGAGGCTTCAGTTCAATGGTAGGCACCGGAATAACGTGCTTGCCCTGCTCCAAACGATGCTTTCTGGCCTTATCCATCTCTCCCTGGGTAGCAATATCCTCAATGTGAACGAACTTGGATATCTCAGGCAATTTAAGGGCCTTGGCAATCTTAATAACCATATTTTCCGATGTTCCCAAAATGAGAATCCGCTTTGGCTGGGTCTCCTCAATAGCCCTGCTTACTTCCTTGGCATGGCCTGGCAATACGAAAATAGCCCTTTTAACAGCCAGCACCTTATTCTGCTCCTTCTTGGCAGAAGTACCAGCAATTATCTTGCCATCTTTAATGAAAAGACCATCATCAATAATGGCATCGGCCTGATTATTGTGGGCTACCAAAAGAGCTCTATGACTTTTTCCTGTCCCGCTGGGACCAACAAATGCAATAACGTCCATGTAACCACCCCTATTTAACGGCTTGTTCACATCCCTGGTTCGCGATAAATCTCAGCTGCATAGCTGTCCTCAATAACAAACTCGCCTAAATTTTCAGGCAAACGGCCAGGAATACCGTGAAAATCAGAACCGCCAGTAATCATAAGATTGTATTTATTGGCCATATCTATATAACGCTGAGTATCCTCAGGACTATGCTTTGGATAAATGGCCTCTACCCCTTCAATGCCTTTCTTAAGCAGCTCCTCCACCAGCTCATCATCGTGAATCAATCTTGGATGAGCCAATACGGGAATTCCGCCGCTTTGTTTTATTAAATCAATAATCTCCTCAGGCTCCAACAGGAAATGCGAAACATAAGCAGGACATCCCTTGCCCAACACCTTGTCAAAGCACTCCTTCACTGAGCCGAAGGCTCCCTTCTTCATCAGCGCCTGTGCAATATGGGAGCGACTTATAGAGGTGCTGTCGCCGGCGATTTCCAAAACATCCGTCTCGGAAATATCATAATCCAGCTCCTGTAATTTCTGCACTATACTGGAAAAGCGCAACCATCTGGCCTCCACCACATCATTAAGCCTATCAGCCAGCACCTTGTCATAAATATCAATGTTATAACCAAGAATATGAATTTCATGTAGCTCGTGATGAGCACTGAATTCAATTCCCGGAATAATTTTTATACCCTTGGCAGGATATAGACCTGCCTCATATAACTGACGGATACCATCAACAGTATCATGATCAGTTACTGCAATATAATTAAGGCCAGCAGCCTTAGCTGCATCAACCAGCTCCTCAGGAGTCAAATGACCATCAGAACTGGTAGTATGCATGTGTAAATCACTAGACATGATTTTTCTCCCCATAACATACTTTAGCATAATATATTCGTAGAAAAGAACTAAATATCCTGCTAAAATACTTATTCTTTAATCAGAATCCGCTCAACGCCCACTGGCTTATTGGTAGCATCATCAATTTCCACCACAATGGCCGAATACACAGCTGGTCCATCTGCCAAATCAAATCTTGCAGGCATACAGGTGGTAAATTTCTTGATGATAATATCGGATTTTACCCCCAGTACGGAATTCCACGGTCCAACCATTCCCAGATCGGTAATATAGGCTGTACCCTCAGGCAAAATGCGCTCATCAGCAGTCTGGATATGGGTATGGGTCCCCACCACCACCTGCACACGGCCATCGAGATAAAAGCCCATGGCCATCTTTTCCGAAGTAGTCTCCGCATGGAAATCCAAAATCTTTATATCCGCCTGATCCCCAATCTCAGACAACACATCCTCAATTTTCTGGAACGGGCAGTCCATCTCAGGCATAAAAGCGCGTCCGGACATATTAATCACTGCCAGATTTTTTGCTTTAAACGGATACAGGCACCAGCCCTTGCCAGGAGCCCCCTCAGGATAATTAGCAGGGCGAACAAGATAAGGATCAGTATCTATAACCTCATATACCTCACGCTTATCCCAAATATGATTGCCCGAGGTCACAATATCTGCTCCACCCGCATAAAGCTCATCAAGGGATTTACGGCTTACCCCTTTTCCAGCAGCAGAATTTTCACCATTTACAATAACTACATCTATATTATTTTTTTCGCGAAGCTCCTTGGTGTACTTCTTGAAAGCCTTACGGCCTGGACGTCCCACCACATCACCAACAATTAAAATCTTCACAGACAATACCTCATTTATATTAAATCATTGTCATAAACCATGACCCTGCCCTCTTCACGGACTCCCACCATGGACTCAGGAATCTTGTTTTCCTTTAGGAATCTGATGCGATGATCTATCATTTCCGACTGCATGTAGATCAAATCCTCATCAGGATTTCTCACCTCATCGGTTATGATAATATCAGCAAATTTTTCCTTTAGCAAGCTAACAATCAGACCAACCTCTCCTCTGGAAAGACTGGCAATATCTCTATATATTTGCAGAGAAAAATTCTCGTATGTAAATCCCAATTTTCCACCACTGGTATGCTCAATATTATGATAAAGCATAAGGCTGTCTTCAATAAGTCGTTCAGCCTCTTCAAATTTTTCTTTCTCAGGAGCCTCCCTTACGGAAATCTCCATAATAACAGCCTTCTCCTTGGAGTCCAGGCGAATCTTGGAAAATTCAGGGAAACAGATAAGAAGCCCTGCCACCAGCTGTACGCTATCCATGCTCACTTCACTCTCAGTGCCGTTAGAATAATCCATATTTCCCGCCTCCTTTGCAAAACAGTATAAAAAAACTCCAAAGAGCCGGCTAATGCCGGCTCAATTATTTCTACTTACAATACTCTTATATTATACCATATTTCCCCAGAGCTTTATGTATTTTTTACATCATTTAACTTTTTGTCTGGATAAATATTGGTCCCCTTAATGGATGCGTCCAATGCCAATCCCTTTTTGGTTATCTGGTAAACCCACAATCCATCATCTATAACAGTGGCACCTTCCAGTGAGGCACCATCTTCGCCGTCATTAGCAGCTGCTTCTGCAGAACCGCCAACCTTCCAGTCATCCTTGGTAAAGGAGTTCCAGGCTTGCTCATTGGCAATGACAAATACCAGATCATATTCCTTTACGCCGAGTCCTATGCCAACCCCCGCTTCACTCATCCGCATATATACCCGTTCTCCGGTATTATTGTTGATGGCCACCCCTCGTCCGTGAGCACTTCCGAAAAGTCCCAGCTTCATACCGGTATTACTAAGAGTGGCATAGGCGTAAGATTCGCCAATAACCCGCTGGGCCGATGGAACCTTTTCATATAGGCGTTCCAAGGCTTTTTGTGACAGCTCATCAATTTCAGCCCGCTCTTTTTGAGCCTTTTCAAGCTGTTTGCGTTCCTTTTCAGCTTTTTTATCAAGTTCCTTTTGTTCTTTTGACGTGTTGGTCGTTACCGTTTCTGTACCATTATCATTATTGGCCGCATATACGGGCATAGGCAACATCACACAGAGCAAAAATACCAGAGACATCGTCATAAAAACCTTTAAGTAACGCATATAATCCTCCCTATCCTTGCATATACTATTGCTATTTTACCAAAACCTTGCATTTTATTTCATGCCTGCCTGTTTATCCTGCTCCGCACTTCGGATTTCCTCTTTCATATCCTTTGCCAGGTTAAATTCATGAAAATGCTTATCATCAGGCAACATCATGGTAAATTTGTCGGTTTTATCAAAATGTACAGTGCCTTTATTCAATGACAGCTCCAAAATATGTCCACCCTGTTTTTTATCATCGGAGATAAAATGGAAATGCCATCCAGGTGTATTAAGGCCGCCCATATAGTTTGGACAATACAGACCAACCAAAGTACCCTTAATATTCTTTGCCGTAAATTCCGTCTGCTTTCCCTTTAGGGCTTCCAATAATGTTGGATAAGGTTGCTGGCTGCCATACTCACTACGAAACAGTATGGAAGAAAATTCAGCATGCATTTTCACCATGTAGAAGCTATTTTCACCGTATTCCTTTACGGCCTTATTCAAGGCATTTTCAAAGGCAGTTTTATCTGCAACATTGGTTAAATCTAAGGCTACATCATCATCAAACATCGTCACAGTAGCGTATGGCACTACCACCTTATCATCAGCCACAACGACTCTGCCATCCCCCAAAGCCTGATAAACGGTTCCATCCAATACAATCATTTCGCCATTTACCCCTTCAAAGGTTCCGATACCAGTATCCCCGACGGCTCTTATATCCTTTACTTTAATTGTGCCCCCTAAATAGCCCTGGGCCAAGGATTGCAGGAGAGCTACCTGATTAATGCTTTCCCGCTCCACAAGAGACGGAGTGGCATTTACCACACTTCCAGCTAAAAGACCGGCTAACAGGGTAACTGCTATCTTTTTCTTTATACTCATAATACTCAACCTCCACAATACAGTTATTAACTTCCGTTAATTTCGCCATTAGCCGTAAACATTCCTCTATTTTGATTATTTATTTTACTTATAACGCCTATATAATCGTTCCTTAGCTTCGGCTATGGAAATAGTTTCACTTCCTTCTATTCTGTACTGCTCCGCCGTCATAACTTTTTTCCTTAAAACGATTATCTCATGCTGTCTTTCGGAGTTAGTAGTATCATTATCTTCTTCCATAGGCATAAAATGTGCCATGTTCACCCCTCCAGATTATAAAAGCAACGAAATGTAATTTAGCTTACCATTCTATATTGACATACGAAATGCAAAAAAGGTTTACCACAATCAACTCGTGTAGTCCTTTCATAATATACCCCCAAACTTGAAATTTATATTTGACTATATGGCTCTATACATTGCATCCCCAAAGTCACTCTTCTCATAAATTTTTAATATTTGTAAGTCGCTCTTTCTCAGCCTTATACTTTGCCATGAAGTTATCATAGGAAGCTTGAATCTGTGGATCCATTTCCTTTGCCTTTTGTTCCACACGGCCAGCGGATACATAGTAATCACGGAATTGGAGATTAGCAGCGATACGCATCTGTTCACAATAACGAATTGATTCACTTAAAATATCTATCAATTCAGAACGCAATGCTTCGGTTCCCGCCGGAGCACTTAAACCAGATACCTTATTTTTTACCCCTTGCCTTGCAGATTTTACATTATCTAACTGGCGGAAATAATCCATCCAAAGCATATCACCTTTACGGGCTGTCTGAAGTAGCTGATGCATATCAGTTTTAGATGTATCATATTTCTGTATTGCATCATCCATGGCATTGAAGAATTTCTTCATTGCCTCAAGTTTTTCCATTTTCTCCTTATTAATCTTGCGTTGTTCTGTAACAATATTCTGCAAATGCTGATAAAGCATTGTAATATCAGAAGCTGTAGTCAAGCTTGTATTAGGAACAGAAATATCAGCACTCAATGTCTTTATAGCATCTGTATCATTCTTAACCTTCTCCAAAAGTGCATCATTATCTGGGGTTATAGGATTTGAACATATTGTTATAACACTGTCAAAAACTGAACTTTCTTTCTGAAGAAGCTCAATTACATCTTTATGTTGTTTTTCGTAATTTCTAAACGGTTTCATCCCGGCAAATGTCTCTGCCAAGGCATCTATCTCCTGCTTTTCCTGTTCCAAATCCTTCTTTAATTGCCCCACCTGTTCTTCTTTTACACTTGACATTGTTACATTATTGACAAGCATGTCATGAGATTCCGATAAAGTTCTGGAAACAGCACCATAGTTTTTTAAATAGTCATCTTCACTCATGCCACGGAAAAATAAAAATGATGCTATACCAACAATCAATGTCAATACTACACCTATTATAAGAAAGCGTTTATTATTACCTTCTGCCAGCCATGCCTGGAATCCTGTTAGTTCTTCATCATTGTAATCGTAGTTTTCTGGCGGAGATGGCTTGGTTGAAACCATAGATACATTACGAACCGCTGGAACACTATTTTTAGCAGTACCGCATTTACTGCAAAAACTGTCGCTTTCGTCATTATTGGCACCACATGAAGAACAAGTCCACCCTGCAGCAGCAGTTGAAGCTACTTTAGCTCCACATTTTGGGCAAAATACAGCTTCTTCATCGAGTTTATTTCCACATTTATGACAATACTGCGCCATGCTTATCCCTCCAAATTACATAAGTAACATAATAAGTATTAAACTCTTTTTCTGTTCTTTATTCGATATTACTTCTATAAATCCTTTAATTATTTTTAACAACATGGGACGTGGTTTCCATGGCATTATAAACGCAACCAAAAACCGGTGTAGTGCATCATTTATTGATGAACCACACCGGTTTTAATTTTGTTATTTAATATTATTTTGCGTAATCTACTACGCGGGTTTCGCGGATGATGGTTGCCTTGATCTGGCCTGGATATTCCAGCTCAGCCTCAATCTTCTTAACGATATCATGAGCAAGTGCAACTGCTTCCACATCATCAACCTTATCCGGCTTAACCATTACGCGGATTTCGCGGCCAGCCTGAATGGCGAAGCAACGCTCAACACCATTGAAGGACTCAGCGATTTCCTCGAGACGGGTAAGACGCTTCAGATAAGTTTCAAGGCTTTCACGACGGGCACCAGGACGGGCTGCAGATACAGCATCCGCTGCTGCCACCAGAACTGCCTCAACAGTCATAGGCTCCTCGTCGCCATGATGAGCGGCGATGGCATTAATAACATTCTTGGACTCTCTGTACTTCTTGGCAATATCAGCACCAATAGTAACATGAGTACCCTCAACCTCATTGTCGATAGACTTACCAATATCATGGATAAGACCTGCACGCTTTGCCAGCATAACATCTACGCCCAGCTCTGCAGCCATCATACCAGCCAAGTGAGAAACCTCAATAGAATGATTCAGTACATTCTGACCATAGCTTGTACGATATCTCAGACGACCCAGCAGCTTAATCATCTCTGGGTGCAGGCCATGAACACCAGTATCAAAGGTTGCCTGCTCGCCGGCTTCCTTAATACGCTGCTCCACCTCACGGCGGGCCTTGTCAACCATTTCCTCGATTCTTGCTGGATGAATACGGCCATCGGTAATTAGCTTTTCCAGTGCGATACGTGCCACCTCACGGCGAACAGGATCAAAACCGGAAAGGATAACAGCCTCTGGGGTGTCATCAATAATCAGGTCAATACCAGTCATGGTTTCAAGAGCGCGAATGTTACGGCCCTCGCGACCGATGATACGGCCCTTCATTTCGTCATTTGGCAGGGCTACAACAGAAACTGTAGTCTCTGCAACATGATCAGCAGCACAACGCTGAATTGCCAAAGAAATAATATTTCTTGCCTTCTTTTCAGCCTCGTCCTTAGTCTGCTGCTCATATTCCTTAATCATAATGGCCTTTTCATGCTTCAGCTCTTCCTCTACCTCTGCCAACAACATGTTCTTGGCCTCTTCAGGAGAAAGACCGGAAATACGCTCCAGCTCTTCCTTCTGCTTTTCATGCAGCTCCGTAATCTCAGCCTGGCTCTTTTCCAGCTTGGCCTCCCGAGAAGCAAGGTTCTCCTCCTTCTTCTCCAGGGCATCAATCTTGCGGTCAAGATTTTCTTCCTTCTGAACTATACGGCGCTCATGGCGCTGAATCTCGGAGCGACGCTCACGAGTATCCTTATCAAGCTCCTGACGCAGACGATGGACATCCTCCTTCGCCTCCAGCAGCTTCATTTTCTTTGCTGCTTCACCTTTTTCCTCAGCATCACGAACGATACGCTTTGCTTCTTCCTCAGCAGAACCAATCTGCTGCTCGGCTGCCTGCTTACGCATCATATATCCGCCAAAGCCGCCCAATACCAGGGCAACAACAGCTGCTCCAACTATTTCAATGATAATAACACACCTCCCTACTAATTTTTAAGCCTCTCTAAGCATTAATTATCATTATTTTTGACTGGAATGGTTTACCCAGCCATACTATTTTATTTTACTGAAATATGCAAATAGTGTCAAGGAAGGCAGGGGCTAAAGCATCACTAATTTAGCCTATTATTTGCGCCATTCGGCAGTATCAAACAATAAGGTTACAGGGCCATCATTTTCGGAAGAAACCTTCATCATAGCACCGAATTCACCATGCTCCACCCTAAATCCCTTTTCCCGGCAAATGGACATGAATTTCTCATAAAGAGGTATGGCTATATCAGGCTTGCCTGCTCCTGAAAAGCTGGGACGGCGCTTTTTCACATCGGCAAACAAGGTAAACTGGGACACCACCAGCAAGCTCCCACCCACTGCCTCCAAATTAAGATTCATCTTGTCCTCTTCATCAGGAAAGATACGGCAGTTGCAGATTTTCTCCGCCATAATAGCCGCATCCTCCTCTGTATCATCCGGGCCAACCCCCAGCAATACCAAAAAGCCCTTATCTATAGCTCCATGAATTTTACCATCAATTTCCACGGAAGCAGAATTAACACGGGTAACAACAGCTCTCATTTTTTCCTCCTGCTTACTGACAATAATAAAGAGGAGCAAAATACTCCTCTTAAAAGTACATAATACAATTATAGTGAATAATATGGGACGAGGACAAGTAGATAGCGCAGTTAAGTTTCGGTGCGTTAAGAAACTATTTTTTGCATTCTTACACATTGAGAAAACATCCATTGTTTGAGCGAAGCGAGTTTGGATTTTTCTCAATGACTAATTAAAAGCAAAACAATAGTTTTAGCAACGAAACTGTGCGATAGATACTTGTCCTTGTCCCTGATAGTTTCGTTTTATTTTCCAGCCTTCATTCTGTTCATGGCACTAAAGAGAGCCATTATGGACGCCGTGATAATATCTGTATCCATACCAGCACCCCATGTTATCTTGCCATCTGTGCCTGTAATACCAATATAGGCCATGGCCCGTGAATTGGCACCGATTTCCAAAGCATGCTCACTGTATGTCAGGTCTGTGTATTTTATATCGGTATTCTCCTGAATAGCGTTAGACACTGCATCCAGACGGCCGTTACCGCGGGCATTGAAGGTTACCATCTTACCGTCGATTTCCAGATCAACAACGCCACAGCGGCTGCCATCCACATCCTTTCTCAAAGTAAAATCAATGAGCTTATATGGAGTCTCCACATTTACATAATTATCATGGAAAATCTGATAGATTTCATCCGGCATAAGCTCCTTATGCTTGTGGTCAGATACACTCTTTACGCAATAGCCAAAATCCTCGCGCATCTTCTTAGGCATGGTAATGCCATATTTCTGCTCCATAATAAAGGCCACGCCACCCTTGCCGGACTGGCTGTTAATACGGATAACATCCCCATCATATTCGCGGCCCACATCGTGTGGATCAATAGGAAGATATGGTGTAGTCCAGTGGTCAGGATCCTTTTCATCACGCCACTTCATGCCCTTGGCAATAGCATCCTGATGAGAGCCGGAGAAGGCGGCAAATACCAGAGCCCCGGCATAAGGCTGACGAGGTGGCACCTGCATACGGGTTACCTTTTCATAAAGATCAACCAGCTTTGGCATATCGGTGAAATCCAGCTCAGGATCAACTCCTAAAACAAACATATTCATGGCAAGAGTGACAATATCCACGTTACCTGTACGCTCGCCGTTTCCAAAGAGAGTACCCTCAACGCGGTCAGCACCTGCCAGCAGCCCCAGCTCTGTATCTGCTACGCCACAGCCTCTGTCGTTGTGCGGATGAAGTGAAAGCTCCACTGCATCACGATATTTAAGGTTCTGGGAAATATATGCCACCTGCATGGCATATACATGGGGCATGGACATTTCCACAGTTACCGGGATATTAATAATGGCCTTGTGATCAGGAGTTGGCTGCCATACATCCAATACCGCATTACAAACCTCCAGAGCGTACTCTGGCTCAGTGCCAGTAAAGCTCTCTGGGGAATACTCGAAGCGATAATCTGCCCCAGCCTCTTCCGTCAGTTTCTTTAACAGCTTGGCACCATCCACGGCAATCTGCTTGATTTCTTCCTTGGACATTCTGAAAACCTGCTGACGCTGGGCCACAGAGGTGGAATTGTACACATGAACAATGGCGTTCTTTACACCTTCCAGTGCCTCAAAGGTTTTCTTTATAATATGCTCACGGGCCTGGGTCAGCACCTGAACCGTTACATCATCAGGAATAAGATTATCCTCTACCAATTTGCGCAGGAAGGTGTACTCCGTCTCGGAAGCAGCAGGGAAGCCAACTTCGATTTCCTTAAAGCCTACCTCCACCAGCATCTTAAAGAACTCTATCTTTTCATCCAAACTCATAGGAATAATAAGGGCCTGGTTGCCATCTCGAAGATCCACAGAACACCATTTAGGTGCCTTTTCCGGATGTTCCTTGTACATCCAGCTCATATCTGGCTTTGGTGGCATATAATACCCCTTGGAATATTTTGTAAAATTCTTCATTATATTCTCCCCCTATGTTGTATTGCCTTCCCCTATGGGAAAGGTGGCACGCGAAGCGTGACGGATGAGGCCAGCTTGCAATAAAAAAGCCTCTCATCTCCAAAGAGACGAAAGGCTGTCTTTCGTGGTACCACTCAATTTCGTGCCAAAGCACGCACTCAACGGATACGGTCAAACACCATGACTTCATATCCCCCTGATATAACGGTCAGACCCGGCGTCACCTACTATCACCTATAAGATGAATTCAGCTGGCTGTTCAAAGGCCAGTTCACAAAAGCTCACCTGCTGTCTCACACCTCCCGACAGCTCTCTGAAAGGCTCCCTTATGCTAATATTCCTCATCAACACATTCTCATATTTACTTACCCGTTAAATATATCACACCCATAGGTGTTTTTCAAGAAATTTTATAAAAAATATGGGTATCTGTAAAGTTTTTGTCCTCTACAAATACCCATTTGTTTATCTATTTGCAATTATTACATTGCAAGCCACCTTATTTAAAAGAAATATGTCCATCTGTCACTGTCATAGCTACATTATCTCCTTCTGCCACATCTCCTCGGATTATAGCCTTGGAAAGCTCCGTTTCCACTACACGGGTCAACAGACGGCGGAGAGGTCGGGCACCGAAGTTTGGTTCATAGCCCTCATCGGAAAGATACTGCAATACCTCATCATCCCAGCTGAGAGTAATCTTAACCTGCTTGCTTACACGCTCGTTGAGGTTCTTCAGCATCAGATCGGCAATCTCCCTTACCTGTGCCTTTGCCAAAGCCTTGAATACCACAATATCATCCACACGGTTCAGGAACTCAGGACGGAAATAATCCTTCAAAATTTCCTTTACAGCTGCCTCAGCCTCCTCATAATCCTTATTAAGAATCTCATGGGAGCCCAAATTTGAGGTCATAATTATTACGGTATTCTTGAAGTTTACCACACGTCCCTTGCCATCAGTAAGACGGCCATCATCCAAAATCTGCAGCAAGACATTAAATACATCACGATGTGCTTTCTCAATTTCATCCAGCAAAATAACACTATATGGCTGACGGCGAACTGCTTCCGTAAGCTGTCCACCTTCCTCATAGCCCACATAGCCAGGAGGCGCACCGATAAGACGAGCCACAGAATGCTTCTCCATGTACTCACTCATATCAATACGAATCATACTACGCTCAGAATCAAAGAGCGACTCTGCCAGTGTCTTGGCCAGCTCAGTCTTGCCCACTCCAGTAGGACCAAGGAATATAAAGGAACCAATTGGTCTGTCTGGAGCCTTGATACCAGCACGGGCACGGAGTATAGCCTCACTTACCACCGTTACAGCCTCGTCCTGACCTATAACCCGCTGATGCAGATTGTCTTCCAAATGCAGTAATTTTTCACGCTCGCCGGTCATCATCTTGGTAACAGGAATACCAGTCCAACGGCTGACAACCTTGGCAATATCTTCCTCGCCAACCTCTTCCTTCAAAAGCTGTTCATCACCGGCCTTGGCAGCCATTTCCTCCTCCTGCTCCTTAAGCTGTTTTTCCAGCTCCGGCAGTTTGCCGTATTTAAGCTCAGAGAGGCGGTTAAGATCATAGTCACGCTCTGCTGCTTCCATTTGACTGCGGACTGCATCCATTTCCTTCTTTATACCACGGATACGGAGAATGGCCTGGTGCTCAGAATCCCATTCCTCCTGTAAGGCCTCCTGCTCCTGCTGAAGCTGGGCTTTTTCCTTTTGAATAGCTGCCAGTTTTTCCTTACCAGCCTCATCTGTTTCCTTCTGCAGGGCCTGTTCTTCAATTTCCAGCTGTAAAATCTTACGACGAACCTCATCAAGAGGAGCCGGCATAGACTCAATTTCTGTACGGAGCTTGGCCGCAGCCTCATCCACCAAATCAATGGCCTTATCTGGCAGGAAACGGTCAGATATATATCTGTCTGAAAGAACTGCCGCTGAAACCAGAGCCGCATCACGAATTCTTACTCCGTGATGAACCTCATAGCGCTCCTTCAAGCCACGGAGAATGGAAATTGTATCCTCCACACTTGGCTCACCAACCATAACCGGCTGGAAACGACGCTCCAGGGCAGTATCCTTTTCAATGTATTTGCGGTATTCATTTAATGTTGTGGCACCAATACATCTAAGCTCACCGCGGGCCATCATTGGCTTCAGGAGATTTCCTGCATCCATAGAGCCCTCGGAAGCCCCTGCCCCGACAACGGTATGAACCTCATCAATAAAGAGAAGTATCTGGCCGTCAGATTTTACTACCTCATTAAGCACAGCCTTTAAGCGCTCCTCAAACTCACCACGATACTTGGCTCCGGCAATAAGGGCACCCATATCCAGTGAGTAAAGGGTCTTGCTCTTTAATGATTCAGGCACATCTCCAGCCACAATACGACGGGCCAGGCCCTCCACAATGGCAGTTTTACCAACACCTGGCTCACCGATAAGCACAGGATTGTTCTTGGTACGACGGGACAAAATCTCAATTGTTCTACGTATTTCCTCATCACGGCCAATTACAGGATCCAGCTTCCCCTGACGGGCCACTTGGGTCAGATCACGGCCATATTTTTCCAGTGCCTGATAGCTTTCCTCCGGGTTGCTGGAGTTAACATTCTGCTTTCTGTTTTTCTTGATGGAATCCTTCACCTTGCCGCTGGTAAGTCCGAAGCTCTTGCAAATCTCTCTGGCCTCATCCCCACCATCCTCGCAGATGGCAAGCAGCAGATGTTCAGTGCTGATATAGGAATCTCCCATCTTGCCAGCCAGCTGTTCAGCCTTGGCCATAACCCGTCCCAGCTCAATGCTCATGGTCAGACGGTCCTGTCCCTTGACGCTAGGAATCTTCTTTAAATGTTCCTCAACACTGGTCTGCAACATTCTGTTATCCACGCCAGCCTCCTGGAAAATAGTTCCAAGAAGTCCCTCAGGCTCCTGAGCCAGTGCCATAAGCACATGCAATGATGTGATTTCCTGATGATAACGAAGTGCCGCATTCTGTTGTGCGGACTGTAAGGTATTTAAAACTCTCTGAGTGTATTTTTCCTGTTCCATATTCCGCTCCCTCCATTCTCCATGAAAGTGATATTTAGTCTTCTAAGGTTATTATAGCTTAATAAGTCAAAAAGTCAATTAATATTTTAGACTTTTTGACTTTTATGATAAATGAAAAAAAAAGCTGTCCTCTCCTTGCTTTTGAGAAAGAACAGCTCTAAATTATGCATCATAATTTAATTTTTCTTAGGGATTTTCAAATTTTTAAGGGTAACCTTGAAAACCGTCCCCTTGCCCAGCTCACTGTCCACGTCTATATTACCGTGATGCGCATCAACGATAGTCTTGGCAATGGCAAGTCCCAGTCCATTGCCCCCCATGGAGCGGGAGCGGGCCTTATCAACCCTGAAGAAACGCTGAAAGAGCTTATCCAGGTCCTCAGCGGATATACCAATACCATTATCCCTTACAGAAAAATGAATACCGCCTAAATTGCCCAGCCCTTTACCATCATAGGACAGGGTGACAGTTCCACCTTCAGGAGTGTACTTCACGGCATTATCCACCAAAATCAGCATTAGCTGCTGAATCTTCTGCTCATCCCCTCTGTACATAACCTCACCAGAGGCATTTACATTAAGGGTAATATTCTTCTTTTCCGCCAATGGCTGCATTTTGCGGCCCAGCTGCTCCATCATGGCGATAATGTCAAACTCCTTGATGTCCAGAGATTCAGCGTTATTATCAGACCGGGCAATCTGCAAAAGAGAGCCCACAAGGTTGGACATCTTCTTAACCTCATCCTTCATGTCCTGAATTACCTGTTGCAGGAATGGCGACTGAATGGATTTGTCGTTGGAAAGGAGGTCCGCCGACGCCATAATAACACTAAGGGGGGTCCTAAGCTCATGGGAAGCATCTGCTGCAAACTGACGCTGCCTTATATAGGCCTGCTGCATATTGGCCACAACCCTGCCAGAAACCACATGTCCCAGCATAATAGCCGTAAGCAGTGCAATAAAGGAAATGGCCCCATAAAAATACGTAGCCTTTTTTATACCCTTATAAAGAGCCGACACGTCCTTGCCCAAATAAACCATACCGATTTTCTCGCCGGTAACCAGGCGTACATCACAAGCAGTCATCATCAGCACCTTTGGCTTGTCCTCATCCTGCTGTTGAACGTATATAGCCACTTCACCAGTTGGCACATCACCATGCTTTATTACCTCCAGCACATCATCCTCTATACGCTCCGGTGCCCTGGAATAATTCTGCAGATTACCATTTTTGTCATAGGTGTAAAAAAACATTCTCTCCCGCTTTCCCAGATCATCGTTGCCCACATAAACGCCATTGCGTATCATTGTGGACTCCGTTTCCGATACTGCGTGTACCGTTTCAGAAAGCTCCCTGGCCTGCTCTGATGTTACTGCCCATTCCATTGTCTGATGAGCCAAAAAAATAATTATGATGAACAAGCCAAACATCAACAGGGAATAGGCAAAGGTGAGCCTCATGCGGCTGCGGGAAAACAAGCCGCCAAACTTTAACCTATTTTGTTTCCAGTTTATAGCCAACACCTCTAATCGTGCTGATCATAATCTTACCATCAGCAGTATCCAGCTTTTTACGAATAAGTTTTACATAGGAATCGATGTTATTTGAGCTAACATCAGACTCAATACCCCAGATGCGGTCCAAAATAATTTCACGGGGCACAACGATGCCAATATTCTGCACCAACAAATCAAAAATCTGGAACTCTCTTGGAGAAAGCTGTATCTCCTGCTCTCCCTTTAAAAGCAGCTTGGATGTGCGATCCAGGGTAAATCCCCCTAACTCCACCACATCCTGCTGAATCTTCTGGCTGCTGCGGCGACTAAGAGCACGCAGACGGGCCATAAGCTCAGAAAACTCAAATGGTTTTACCAGATAATCATCCGCACCTGCATCAAGGCCGGTAACCCTGTCCTCCACTGCATCACGGGCAGTAAGAAGCAATATCGCCTTCTGATACCCCTCAGCACGAAGTCTACGGCAGGCATCCACGCCTGTTTCCTTGGGCATCATCCAGTCCAAAATCAGCACATCATAATCATCGTACATTGCACATTCATATATCATATCACCAGTGGTAACCCACTCAGTATTGATACCATCCTGCTCCAGCATATACTGGGTGAGCTTTCCCAGCTTCATATCATCCTCTGCCAACAAAACCCGCATATATATCACCTCATTGTTATCTGTCAAAATAATCTATTTAAACACCATGGAGCCACCGCTCCACTGTACTAATAATAGTATCATATTTTGAAAACTTTATGAAATAACAAGTAACTTTTCACCATGTAAAAAAGGACTGCAACCACTACAGTTACAGTCCGTAATAATTACTTTTTAAACATTTGAACGGGTAAACTGATCACGCAGAATTACATCATGGGAACCGCCCTCTACAATGGAAGTAGAAGATACCAGAGTCAGACGTGCCTTCTCCTGAAGCTCAGGAATGGTAAGAGCACCGCAGTTGCACATGGTAGAGCGAATCTTGCTGAGGGTTACACCTACATTATCATGGAGGGAACCGGCATAAGGTACATAGGAGTCAACGCCTTCCTCGAAGGACAGCTTCTTGGCACCGCCCAGATCATAGCGCATCCAGTTACGGGCACGGTTGGAACCCTCGCCCCAGTATTCCTTATAGTAGGTACCATTAATCTTAATTTTGTCAGTTGGGGACTCATCGAAGCGGGAGAAATATCTGCCCAGCATCATGAAGTCGGCACCCATAGCCAAAGCCAAAGTCATATGATGGTCATGTACGATACCACCGTCGGAGCATACAGGAATGTATACACCTGTCTTTTCATAATACTCATCACGAGCCTTGCAAACATCAATGAGAGCAGTTGCCTGGCCACGGCCAATACCCTTGGTCTCACGGGTGATACAGATGGAACCGCCACCGATACCGACCTTGATAAAGTCTGCTCCAGCCTCTGCCAGGAACATGAAGCCATCACGGTCAACAACATTACCGGCACCCACCTTTACATCCTCACCAAAGTGCTCATGGATGTACTTCAAGGTTATACGCTGCCACTCAGAGAAGCCCTCGGAGGAGTCAATACACAGTACATCAGCACCAGCCTTCAGCAGAGCAGGTACACGCTCAGCGTAGTCACGAGTGTTGATACCGGCACCAACGATGTAACGCTTGTTGGAATCAATGAGCTCCAGCTCGTGTTCCTTGTTGGCAGTATAATCCTTGCGGAATACCATATATACAAGGCGCTGATTTGCATCTACCAATGGCAGCATGTTCAGCTTGTGCTCCCAAATAAGGTCGTTGGCTTCGGACAGGGTGGTGTTTGCACCAGCATAAACCAGCTTGTCGAAAGGAGTCATAAACTCAGAAGCAGGAGTGTCCATAGTCATGCGGGTAATGCGATAATCACGGGAGGTTACGATACCCAGCAGCTTGCCTGTTGGTTCACCATTCTCGGTAACTGCCATAGTAGAATGGCCGGTCTTCTCCTTCAAATCGAGAATCTCACCCAGGGTGGTGGAAGGCATGATATTGGAATCGCTACGAACGAAACCGGACTTAAAGTTCTTAACCTTAGCCACCATAGCTGCTTCTTCTTCTATTGTCTGAGAACCATAGATAAAGGACACGCCGCCCTCACGAGCCAGTGCAATAGCCAAAGTGTCGTTGGATACGGACTGCATGATAGCAGAGGTCATAGGAATATTCATAGAAATCTTTGGTTCTTCACCCTTCTTGAACTTTACAAGAGGAGTCTTCAGAGAAACATTCGCAGGAATGCACTTATCAGAAGAATAACCAGGAACTAATAAATACTCTCCAAAAGTGTGTGATGGTTCTTCAAAATAGAATGCCAACTTAATCCCTTCTTTTCTGTAAATTTTTAAATATATTTCAGCCTTTAAACCCAGTCGGGTCAAAAGATATTGTTACTATACTAGTACAAACCATGCACCTTGTCAACAAAAAAAGGACTGTCCTTTCAGTAAGGACAGTCCTCTATTTAACCTTATTCTACTGTTACAGATTTAGCCAAATTTCTTGGCTTATCAACATCTGCACCACGGGTAATTGCGGTATAGTAGCTGAGGAGCTGGAGTGGCAGAACAGCCAAAAGTGGAATCAACAGCTCATCAGTGTTAGGAACGGAGATAACATGGTCAGCATACTTCTTCAGCTCGGTATCCCCCTCGGCAGCAATACCGATAACAACAGCATCACGGGCCTTAACTTCCTTGATGTTGCTGAGGGTCTTCTCATAAACGCTCTTCTGGGTAGCCAAAGCCACTACAGGAACGCCTGTGGTGATAAGAGCCAGAGTACCATGCTTCAGCTCACCTGCGGCATAGGCCTCAGCGTGAATATAGGAAATCTCCTTCAGCTTCAAGGAGCCCTCCAGAGCTACCTCATAGTCCAAAGCACGGCCAATGAAGAATACGTCGGTATTGAAGCCATACTTCTTGGCAAATACCTTAATAGGCTCCACATCCTCCAAAGTCTCACTGATCTGGGAAGGTATCTCACGCAGCTTACCCAAAAGCTCCTTCATTCGACGAGGAGCAACGGTGCCACGGAGGCCTGCCATATAAGCACCCAGCAGGAACATAACGATGAGCTGGGTAGTATAAGCCTTGGTGGATGCTACAGCAATCTCAGGACCTGCCATGGTGTAAATAACCTGATCTGCCTCACGGGCAATAGAAGAACCAACAACATTGGTTACAGCCAAGGTCTTGGCACCAAGACGCTTAGCCTCCTTCATGGCAGCCATAGTGTCGCTAGTCTCACCGGACTGACTTACCACGATGCAGAGAGTGTTATCATCGATAATTGGCTGACGATAACGGAACTCAGAGGCAATATCCACCTCTACCGGGATACGGGCCAAACGCTCAATATAATACTTACCTACAAGACCTGCATGGTATGCAGTACCACAGGCAACAATGAAAATCTTGGAGAAGGAATTTACATATTCCTCAGTCCAGCTGAGCTCCTCAAGAACTACAGCAGAATTGTCCTTGGCAATACGGGAAGCCAAGGTGTCGCGAACTGCCTTAGGCTGCTCGTGAATTTCCTTCAGCATGAAATGCTCATAGCCGCCCTTTTCAGCTGCCTCAGCATTCCAGTTAACCTCAAATACCTTCTTGGTAATAGGCTCGCCCAAGCTATTGGTAATCCATACGGAATCCTTCTTTACAACAGCAACCTCACCATCATTTACAATATAGGTGCGACGGGTACGGGAAATAATAGCAGGAATATCAGAAGCGATGAAATTCTCATCATCCCCCAGACCAATTACCATAGGGTTGTCCTGCTTGGTGCAAATCAGCTTATCAGGGTCATTCTTGCTCATGAATACGATGGCATAGGAACCCTCAATACGCTTAATAACCTCACGAACAGATGCCTCGAAATCGCCGTTATAAACTTCTTCCAAAAGATGAGGCAAAACCTCAGTATCTGTGTCAGACAGGAACTTGTGGCCCTTTGCAATCAAATCCTCTTTAAGAGTCATGTAGTTCTCAATAATACCGTTATGTACTACCGCAAAATCACCATGACAGTCAGTATGAGGATGAGAGTTATTGTCGGATGGACGACCATGGGTTGCCCAACGGGTATGACCGATACCAATGCTGCCCTCAGGAACATTGCCTTCAATCTTTTCCTCCAAAGCAGCCAGACGGCCTACAGACTTCTCTACGCGAATCTTCTCCCCATTGAGAACAGCAATACCAGCAGAGTCATAGCCACGATACTCCAGTTTGGTAAGACCCTCAATAAGGAATGGGGTAGCCTGCTTGCTACCAATGTAACCAACGATACCACACATAATAAAAAACCTCCAATATAAAACTGGAAGTCCCATGTCCTGCCCAAATACCGCTCTGGCCTGTCAGTCACCCAACAGTTTTAACAGCATTCTAACGACCGGCAAGCCGAGAGGCATCCGCTGATAAATCGACAACCTCTTCCTCGTCACCTTGCTTTATTCCAAAACAAGGCCATGCGCTAGAACAATAAGTTCTTTCATTAATATGAACATAAAGACTTCAAAAATAATATTACCGTGATTTTGACCCTAAAGCCAAAATCACGGTACGTATTATAGACTATTAATATATCTAAGTCAAGTATTATATACTATCCGACTTTTTTACATCATACCAGGCATGCCGCCCATTGCGCCTGCACCAGCCATAGGGTTTGCAGCACCCTCTGGAGCTGGCTTATCAGCAACCAAGGTCTCAGTGGTGAGAACCATAGCAGCGATGGAAGCAGCATTCTGCAGAGCAGAACGGGTAACCTTTGCAGGGTCAACAATACCATTGGCAATCATATCAACATACTCACCCTTGTAAGCATCGAAGCCAACACCTACAGCGCTGTTCTTAACCTCAGCAACTACTACAGAACCCTCAAGGCCTGCATTATTGGCAATCTGGCGAACTGGCTCCTCAACTGCACGGCGTACAATGTTGATACCAGTCTTAACATCACCATCAGCCTCCAGAGCATCCAGAGCTGGGAGAATATCGATAAAGGTAGTACCACCACCAGCAACTATACCTTCTTCAACAGCAGCACGGGTAGCATGGAGAGCATCCTCAACACGGAGCTTCTTGTCCTTCATCTCTACCTCGGTAGCAGCACCGATTTCAATAACAGCTACACCGCCGGAGAGCTTAGCCAGACGTTCCTGGAGCTTCTCCTTATCGAAGTCGGAGGTAGTGTCAGCAATCTGCTTCTTAATCTGCTCGATACGAGAAGTGATTGCACTCTTTTCACCCATACCATCAACAATAGTAGTATTTTCCTTGGAGGAATGTACCTGACGGGCACGACCAAGATCCTCGATAGTTACGCTGTCCAGCTTACGGCCCAGCTCCTCAGAAATCAGCTGGCCACCGGTGAGGATTGCAATATCCTCCAACATAGCCTTACGTCGATCACCAAAGCCAGGTGCCTTAACAGCCAGAGCCTTGAAGGTACCACGGAGCTTGTTTACAACGATGGTAGCCAGTGCCTCGCCATCCAAATCCTCAGCGATGATAACCAGCTCCTTACCCATCTTAACAACCTGCTCAAGAATTGGGAGAATATCGTTAACAGTGGAAATCTTCTTATCAGTAATGAGGATATAAGGATCGTTCATTACAGCTTCCATCTTATCAGTATCAGTAACCATGTAAGGGGAGATGTAGCCACGATCGAACTGCATACCCTCTACAACGGAAAGGCTGGTCTCCATACCCTTGGATTCCTCAACGGTGATAACACCTTCCTTACCAACCTTCTCCATAGCGTCAGCAATATACTGACCGATTTCCTCATCAGCAGAGGATACAGTTGCAACCTGTGCAATTGCCTTCTGGGACTCTACTGGCTTGGAAACCTTCTTAAGCTCAGCTACCAGAGTCTTAACTGCCTTTTCGATACCCTTCTTCAGAACCATAGGGTTAGCACCAGCAGCTACGTTACGCATACCCTCATGAATCATAGCCTGAGCCAAGAGAGTTGCAGTGGTAGTACCATCACCGGCAATGTCGTTGGTCTTGGTAGCAACCTGGCGAACCAGCTGTGCACCCATATTCTCAAATGGATCATCCAGCTCAATGTCACGGGCAATGGTAACACCATCATTAGTAATGGTAGGTGCACCAAACTTCTTATCAAGAACTACGTTACGGCCCTTTGGACCAAGAGTAACCTTTACTGCATTTGCCAATGCATCAACGCCCTTTTCCAGAGCACGACGAGCTTCTTCATCAAATAAAATCTGCTTTGCCATTTTAAATGCCTCCAATAATATATATTAGAAATAAGATAAACGATAGTTTCAGGCTTATTGTGATTACTCGATTACGCCGAGAATATCGCTCTGGCGCATAATGAGATAATCCTTGCCATCAATCTTAACCTCAGTGCCTGCATACTTGGAATAGAGAACGCTGTCCCCAGCCTTAACCTCCATAGCAATACGATTGCCGTCCTTATCAATGCTACCTGGGCCTGCTGCAATAACCTTGCCCTTCATAGGCTTTTCCTTTGCAGTGTCTGCAAGGATAATACCGCTGGCAGTCTTGGTTTCTGCCTCAGCAACTTCAATAACGACTCTGTCACCTAATGGTCTAATCATATTTATCTGCCTCCTAAAAGATAGTTTGTAAACTATTTTGTTAGCACTCCATATAGTTGAGTGCTAACTCCGAGTATTATGATAAATCTATTTGAGCAAAAAATCAAGTAAAAAGTCAAAAAAACAAAACTTCGTTCCCAAAGTGGAAACGAAGTTTATATGTGCATATATTATTGAATTATTTGGTTGCTGCCCTGATAATGGCCTCGGCAACCTCCTTTATCGTCTTTCGCTTTGCCATACTGTATTTTTGAATACGATTAAAGGCTTCACTTTCGCTGATATTATGGGCATCCATAAGAATTCCCTTGGCTCTGTCCAGCAGCTTTCGCATTTCCAGAGTATCCTTTACCTTGAAAAGCTCATCCTCCAGGCCCTGCAAATCCTGATATCTGGACATGGCCACCTCGATGGCAGGGAAAAGATTTGCTTCCTGCACCGGCTTTACCAGATAGGCCTGCACTCCGGCATCACTGGCCCGTTTTACAAATTCCGGCTGGCTAAAGGCTGTCAGCAAAACCACAGGGGCAATTTTTTCCTTACCCACTATTTTGGCCGCCTCAATGCCATCCATTTCCGGCATTTTCACATCAAATATACAAAGGTCTGGCTTTAGCTTCTTGGCCAGCTCCACAGCTCTGCGGCCATTTGGAGCCTCACCCACCACTTCGTGGCCGGCTTCTTCCAGCAGCTCCTTCATATCCATACGGATTAAGGCTTCATCATCGGCAATAAGGATTTTCAAGGGATTCATACTTACTCTCCTCCCACATTACTTACTGGTATACGCAAAATACAACGGGTTCCTTGATTGTTCTTCATTTCAAAGCTGCCACCTATATCATCCTGCACCAAAGTCTTTATTATTTGCAGTCCCAAAGATTTGGACTTGCTAATATCGAAATCATCAGGCAAACCTACGCCATCATCATACAACTCTATCAGATAGCCATCTTCCTCAATGGCAGTCCTAAGACCAATCATACCATGGCTGCGGCCTTCAAAGCCATGCTCTATGGCATTTAATATCAGCTCGTTTATTATGACTGCCAGATTGCTGGCATTCTGGGATGGCAGCACCACCTCCGGGCCTTCTATTTTGCTGGTAAGAACAAAATCCTTGTCCACCATATTAGGTACCACCCGCTCAATTATGCCCTTGGTAACTTCATTGACATTTATTTCTTCCGTATCATGCTGGGACAAAAATTCATGGGCCACAGCCATACTCAATATACGGTTGGTACTTTCCTGCAAGGCCGCCTTAACCTCTGGCGACTTGGACCGCCGCCCCTGAAGTCTCAACAGGCTGGCAATGGTCTGAAGGTTATTCTTTACACGATGATGTATCTCCTGAATAACCGCTGTTTTTATCTTAATCTCCCGCTCTTTTTTCCGAACCTCCGTAACATCAGAAAGCAACAAAATCCGCCGCTGCATTACCCCGGCTTCCTCCAGCTTAATATCCCGCTGAAGCAGTATCATGTCCCCTATCTGAATTTCCTTTTCAAAGGGACGACTGCTGTCGAAGGTTTCCCTATGAAGCATGGCACTAATCTCACGATCCGGAAGCCTTGCCCCCAAAAGATGATTTATGCCCAAGGCCCGGTATATTCTCTTGGCTGAAAGATTTACATAGGTAATGCGATTCTTCTTATCCGCAATAACCACACCAGTTCCGGCAAAAATAGGGCTAAACATTTCCAAATCAATATTCCGTTTGGAATACTGCATAAGGAGCTCCGCTGTATCCAGAGTCTGATAATAATTACTTCCGGAGGCATATTCCTTGCTTGTCTCAAGGGTAATAACACCAATAACCTCATTGCCTTCCTTTATAGGATAAGCGTACATATCAAGGGTCATGCCCAAACGCCACTCCCTACGGCCATGAATGGATTTTTCCTTCTCAAAAACATAGGCCACCAATGGCTCCATCTGGGCCTGCACCGTGCTTCCCACCTTTGGGAGCTCCACCTGACTATAAAAGGTATGGGGCTTATGATGCTTCATAATCATGTAAACATCAGGATTCTTGGTTTTCACATACAAAAGAAGATGGGCGTGGGCAAAATCAGCGATAAAGCCAAAGCAGCCGCTCATGCGCCGTATCAGCTCTATCTGCACCGCAGTAAGATTCGTATTTTGTCTGTATATTGAAGTATCACTTTCATTGTGGCTCATAAGAAAGAACTCCTCGTTATTTTACAAATCCTGTAACGCCAGCCCCGGCACCGCATTCAAATATAAGTCTGAGTAATTACCCGCCAAGGACTGATAGTATCCCCGGCAGCCTATCATGGCAGCATTATCAGTGCAAAGGATTTTATCCGGGAAATAGAATTTAATATTATTCTTGGCTGTTACCTCACGGAGTCTCTTTTCCAAAGAGCTGTTTGCGGCCACACCCCCGGCCAATACCAGAGTGTCACAGCCAGTTTCCTTTACAGCGTCCAAAGCCTTGGCCAACAACACCTCAATAACAGTATGCTGGAAAGAAGCTGCCACATCAGCCTTATTTACTTCAATACCCTTCAGCTTCATGCTGTTAAGATAGTTAAGCACCGCAGACTTCAAACCGCTGAAACTGAATTCGTAGTTGCCCTTTTCCTGTAATGCCCTAGGAAAGTCAATGGCCATAGGGTCACCCTCCTGGGCCAGCTTATCTATCTGCGGGCCACCAGGATATGGCAGTCCCATAACCCTTGCCACCTTGTCAAAGGCCTCCCCAGCCGCGTCATCCCTGGTCTGACCCATAAGGCTGAAGGAATTATAATCCTTTACATGAACCAGAGAGGTATGTCCACCGGAAACTACCAATGCCATAAATGGCGGTTTTAAATCGGGAGCACTGAGGAAATTGGCAAAAATGTGTCCCTCCAAATGATTTACTCCGATAAGGGGCACTCCCAAAGTAAAGGCCAACGCCTTGGCAGCAGATACACCTACCAACAAGGCTCCCACAAGCCCCGGGCCGTAGGTTACAGCCACCTGATCGATATCCTGCAGAGTAACGCCGGCCTTTTCCAAAGCCTCATCAATAACTGGCATCACATTGACAATATGCTTACGGGAGGCAATTTCCGGTACCACCCCTCCGAATTTTCTATGTATTGGAATCTGGGTAGCTATAATGTTGGAAAGCACAGTTCTGCCACCAACCAGCACAGCCGCCGAGGTCTCATCACAACTGGACTCAATGGCCAGAGTAACAATCTTTTCTTTATCCTTATTAACCTTATCCATATTTTTCTCCATATCAATAACCAGCCTTAAATATGGGTATTCCACATTATTTCGGCATCCTCCACAGGACTGGTATAATATTTCGGTCTCTGGCCTACACTTTTAAAGCCCAGGCCTTCATATAATTTAATAGCAGGAGTATTGGAAACCCTTGCCTCCAAAGTCATAGCTGTAACCCCACGGGCCTTAACCTCCTCAATTAACTTAAGGAGCATCTGCCGCCCAATTCCCTGACGGCGATAGTCTGGAGCTATGGCCACATTGGTAATACTGCCTTCATAGGCCAAAATCCAGCACCCCACATAGCCGATTACTTTGTTATCAGCTTCCTCATCAACAGCAAGAAGATAATAGGTATCACTGCTGGAGGCATCACGCCAGAAGGATTCGCGGGACCATGGCGTAGCAAAGCACTGCTTTTCAACCTCAGCCACCGCATCAGCATCCTCAGGCACCATTTTACGAAAGCTAATCATTTTGCCTCCTGCTGCAGCTTTTCCTGACGCTTTTCCCAAAGCACCTCTGCCTCAGACTTTCTTATATAAATAGGCTCCATATCCATCACTGAGCCCACCTGACCTGCCGCCAGCTTCTTCAAACCAGACATGGCGATATTGGCTGCCCGCGGCATCATGGTGTGCTTAGGTGGAATGATGAGATTTTCCGGCAGATTATCCAGCTTGGTCATCTTCTTGGAAACCATATCTCCCACAGCCACCACTGGGCCATCAATATCACTGCATATTTTAATTGCATTATCCAGAGATACTACCTCAATAGACTTTACCTCATCAAAATCACTGCCGTTCCACATGTAATGGGCGGTGTATACATTACCCTTTTGGGCATCAATAAAGCCAGCCACCCTTATTCCGGGAACAGGGTAATGCCAGGCCAGCCCCTCCATGGTGGGAATACCAATGAGAGGAATATTAAGACCATAGGCTATAGCCTTTGCAGCAGCCAGTCCGATACGAAGGCCAGTAAAGGAGCCTGGGCCAACGCTTACAGCCACAGCCTCCAGGGCATCTTTTTTTACCCCTGCCATATTGAGAACCTGCTCCACATGTGGAAGCAATGTCTCGGAATGGGTCAGCTTATTTTCTACAATTAATTCAGCCAGTAATTTTTTATTATCTGCAACTGCCACGCTGGAAACCATGGTAGCAGTATCCATTGCTAAAATTGGCACAGCCCTTCCACCTCCCGGAAAATATCTGTATAAACATCCCCTCTGATATCAAAAATCAGGCGACGCTCATTTTCGTCTGCTTCGGTTCTTTCAATAGTAAGCAACACAAAATCATCAGGCAGGCAGTCGGCAAACTTGTCCGCCCATTCAATAACCACAATACCGTCAGGATCATCCACATAGTCGTAAAAGCCAATATCCTCCAGCTCATATTCCTGCTCCAGACGATACAAATCAAAATGATAAAGGGGTAGCCTTCCTTCGTAAACATTCATTATATTAAATGTAGGAGAGGTAACATCCTCATCTATCTCCAAGCCCTTGGCCAAATTCTGCACAAACAGTGTCTTGCCGGCTCCCAAATCACCATATAGACAAATTACTGTCCCGGCAGAAAATAGCCTGCCGATTTTCTCCCCTATGGCCGCCGTTTCCTCAGGGGATTTTGTAATTATTTCAAACATTGTTTTCTCCTAGAAATTCCATGCTCTGTACGCATATTACAAAATAATACTAACATGCAATTTTATCATATTTGCCATGCAACTACAAATTATAACGCCCGCATACTGAAGTAGCAGCAGGATTTTTTCTGCACATGTGGAATTTACCTAAGTACAAAACCGAATGAAGATTCAAGACGATAGGAGGTTGCATAATTTATGTTAATGAAAAAAAATCGAATAGAGAAATCCGCTTGCAGTATATTTGCTGTGGTCTGTTCTCTGCTTATTATGCTAATGGCAACAGCCCAGGCCGCTGAAAAACAGGAGGCACCTATTTGGCGACTTGATTCCAAGCCAGGAGCCGTACTCCCCCGCAGCTTAAGATTTATGACAGATGAATTTCCGCAGGATTTAAATTCTGTGCCATCCCGTAAGGGAATGGACACCCTAAGATGTTCTGCCAGTGCAGAATTTTCTGGTTTTGGACTCTCCATGATCAGGGATAAAATTTACGAGCATGCTGGCAAAAATGCGGTCATCTATATGGTGGATTTACGGAAAGAATCCCACGGCTTTGTCAACGGTGAATTTGCCGTAAGCCATTACTTCAAAAAAAATTTAGGCAACCGTAACCTGGCTTCCGCAGCAGTACCACAGGCTGAGGAAAAAGCATTACAATCCATAATGGGCCAGGAAATAACCTTTGTTCCTTTGGGCAAAACAGATACAAAGCTGTTTACTGCTTCCACTGTAAAGGTGGAGCAGATTGAAACTGAGGAAGCAATCACTGCACGGCTGGGAATACATTATAAACGCATTCCTATTGCAGACCAATGTGCACCTAGCGATGAGGATATAGATGAATTTATGAACTTCTACAAAAATCTTCCTTCCAATTCCTGGCTGCATTTTCATTGCCATGCAGGACATGGACGTACTACAACCTTCATGGTATTCTATGACATTCTATGCAATCCGGATGTAGCTTTGGATGATATTGTGGCACGGCAGCATGCTTTGGGTGGCACGAATTTGTTCGCTCCAGGAAAAAAGAATAATTGGAAGGGCGAGGAAATTCGCAAACGTGCCCAACAGGTTCGTAACTTCTATGCTTATGTACAGGCCAATCACAGAAATAAATATGCACAGCCTTACTCCCAATGGATGAAGGCCCAAAATAGCAGAGTAGATAACGCTCAAAAAAGTAAGTCCTAAAAATAGCAAATACGATTCGTGAAAAATGTCAAATTATTCTTTATTTTTGCACCATTTTCGATATAATTATATGTAAGAAGCTGAGTGTGTGTACTATTATTAAGGAGGTACAGTATGGCTAAATATGTATGCAGCGTTTGTGGTTACGTTCACGAGGGAGATGCTCCACCAGATGAGTGCCCTATCTGCCATGTTGGTTCTGAAAAGTTCAACAAAATGGAAGAAGGCGGTCAGCAGTTAGCTGATGAGCACAAGCTGGGTGTAGCTCAGGGTGTTGACTCCGAAATTGTTGAAGGGCTGAAGCAGAACTTCAACGGCGAATGCACCGAGGTTGGTATGTATCTGGCAATGTCCCGTGTAGCTGACCGTGAAGGCTATCCTGAAGTAGCAGAGGCCTTCAAGCGTTATGCTTGGGAAGAAGCTGAGCATGCAGCAAAATTTGCAGAGCTGCTGGGTGAGGTGTTAACCGACAGCACAGAGAAAAATCTAAAGATGCGTGTTGATGCTGAGTTTGGTGCCTGCGAGGGCAAGAAGAAACTGGCAGTTCATGCCAAGAAGCTGAATCTTGACGCTATCCATGACACCGTTCATGAAATGTGCAAGGACGAGGCACGTCATTGCAAGGGCTTTGAAGGTCTGTTAAAGAGATACTTCGGTAAATAATTAAACGAAAAAGGGATGTCCCAAATGTGATATTTGGGTTCATCCCTCTTTTTTTGCAAAATAGCCTTCCCCTCTGGGGTGCCCGAATGGCGGAGCAGGTATCACAGCTGTTGAATAAATTTCAAGGATTTCATAGGCTTACCAAACATGCTGTATAAATACCCCAATAACAGGGATTCAGCCTGGACCATAATACTGCCGCTAACCTTAAAGGCTGGCTTTTCCAGCCAATTTAGCTTCAAAAGCTGGCCAATAAATACCCGCATAGCTTCAGGGTATTCCATAATCCCCTTATCATCTGGCTGCACCATTTTCGGAAGCAATGCTCCCCCCTCCTGAATGGAAAAAAAGGCGTCGCCCTCAATATCCAGACCGCTTCTGACACATCTTTCATAGGAAAGCTGCATACCGGAAAATTCCAGAATCTGAAAAGCCGCCGCCAGAGCCGCAATTCTTGGATTGCGGCTGCCAAAGGCGTTAAAGACCTCCAACAGCTTATCGTACATATCACTCTGAGGAAAGCCCTCCACCGCCAAGTTTGTGGCCAGCTCCGCCACAAAAGCCCCATAGGCCATGGCTGAAAAATCCGTACTCATTGTGCGGTTGGCATGCTTTAAGGAAGCCTGGCGAACGGTATCCAGACGATTGCCCTTGGTAAGCTGGATATCCACCTCATTGAACATCTGCAAGGCTCCCGCCAAAGGGCTTTTAGGGCGACGACAGCCAAAGGCCGTTGCCGTTATTTTCCCATGCTCACGGGAAAGCAGGGTAATTATTTTATCTGCTTCGCCCCAGTTCTTTACCCCCAGCACCAGGGCATCAGTCTGATACTGTCCCATTATTCAAAACCGAATCCTTTAAGGATATTGTCGCGGTTACGCCAATCCTTCTTTACCTTAACCCAAAGGTCAAGGAACACCTTACCTCCCAGGAGCATTTGAACATCCTGACGGGCCTGGGCACCGATTTCCTTCAGCATGGCACCCTTCTTGCCAATAATGATACCCTTTTGGGAATCACGCTCCACATAAATGGTCACCCGGACATAATTATCCCCGTTGTCACGAATCTTCATTTCATCCACATCAACAGCAATGGAATGAGGCACCTCATCACGGGTAAGATGCAGCACCTTTTCACGGACCATTTCCGCAATAATCAAACGCTCCGGCTGGTCAGTAACCATATCCTCCGGATAATACTGAGGTCCCTTTGGAAGGTACTTCTTTACCTCATCCAATAAACCCTCCAGATTGTTTTCCTCCAGAGCTGAAATAGGAACGGTAGCCGCAAAATCGTACTTACCGTTATAATTGGTGATAATCGGCAGCAACGCTTCCTTGTCCTCCAGCAAGTCCACCTTATTAATAGCCAACACAACAGGCTTTTTAGTGGCTTTGAGGCGCTCAAGAATATAATGCTCACCAGGACCAAACTTCTCGTTGGCATCCACCACGAAAATAATGGCGTCAACCTCCTGCAAAGTACCTTCAGCAGCCTTTACCATGTATTCTCCCAGCTTATCAATAGGCTTATGAATACCAGGAGTATCCAAAAATACCAGCTGGGCATCTGGCTTGGTCAGCACACACATAATTCTGTTGCGGGTAGTCTGAGGCTTATCGGACATAATGGCGATTTTCTGGCCGATAAGGCTGTTTATCAAAGTGGACTTGCCCACATTAGGACGGCCGATTACTGCCACAAAGCCGGACTTATAATCCTTTGGCAATTTCTTTGGCTCGTTTTTAGGAATAGAATTTATATCAATTTCTACGCCCTTGCCCTTTACAACATCAGGGGCCTGAGCCAGTGGAAGCTGCATATCCTTGTCATCACCGTCATCCCGGCTTATACCCAGCTTACCCATTACATAACGCTGCTCCTCCTCCATTTCAAGGCGTTCTTCCTCATCCATATGGTCATACCCCATAAGATGAAGCATGCCATGAACTGTAAGGAAGGACAGCTCCCTTTTAAGGCTGTGACCATATTCCTTGGCCTGCTCCTGAGCCTTTTCCACGGAAATAATAATATCTCCCAAAATCTCAGTCTCCAGACCGCCCTCTATCTCAGGCTCATCCTCCTGACTATCTGCAAAGGCAAAGGACAGTACATCAGTAGGACGGTCCAGCCCACGATATTTATTGTTAAGCTCATGGATATATTCATTATTGGTGAGGGTAATGCTTACCTCCCCATTTTCCACTCCATAAAGAGGCCCAGTAACCTCGGCAGCATTGCGCACAATTTCCTCAATTTCCGGCTCCAGCTTTAAATCTTCAGGCTCACGGCTGATAATAACATCCATTGGCAAATTCTCCTATTAATCTTCTTTGCGGGAAGCCTCATAACGGTCATAGGCCTCCACTATTCTTGATACAACGTCATGTCTGATTACATCCATGGCTTCCATACGTACTATTTCAATGCCCTTAACCTTTTCAAGGACCTTTGTTGCTTCTATCAAGCCTGAGGTAACTCCCCTTGGCAAGTCAATCTGCCCTGGGTCACCGGTTACCACCATCTTGGAGCCAAAGCCAAGACGTGTCAAAAACATTTTCATCTGCTTGGCAGTGGTGTTCTGTGCCTCATCGAGAATAACATAGGCATTTTCCAGAGTACGGCCACGCATATAGGCCAAGGGAGCAATCTCAATAACCCCTTTGGTCATCAGCTTCTGATATGTGTCCTGCCCCAATATATCCTGCAAGGCATCGTAAAGAGGACGAAGATATGGATCAACCTTTTCCTGCAAATCTCCTGGCAAAAAGCCCAGCTTTTCTCCAGCCTCCACCGCCGGGCGGGTAAGAATCAGCTTTTCCACCTCACGATTGCGAAGGGCTGCACAGGCCAAAACCACCGCCAGATATGTTTTTCCCGTTCCCGCAGGCCCCACACCAAAGGTGATGGAATTTCTTTTAATAGCATCCACATAAACACGCTGACCCAAAGTCTTAGGGCGTACATGACGGCCACGGGAGGTTACCAAAATGGTATCCCCAAATAAGCTGTGAAGGGCCTCGCCCTTGCCACCCTTTACCAAGCCTATACTATATCTTACTTCGTGCATGGTGATGGCATTGCCCTGTCTGTACAGGTACTGCAGCTCCCGCATAATTTTGGCAGCCGGCTCCACCTGTGAGGACTCACCGCTGATTTCCAGCACCTCTCCACGGCTAATGAACCGCGCGTCAAAATTCTCCATCAGTACACGAACATATTCGTCTCTTTCTCCCAGCAAAGCCATGGCTTCGCTTCTATCGGCAAATTCAATAATTTCTTCTGCTATATTCTGCAACTATTCACCGTAGCCTAATCTGCCAACTACGGTGTTTTCACCTCGCTTATAAAATGCTTCAAATACTCAGTCATATTATTTTACCGCAACTGGTATCCTAACACAATGGTATTTTATTGAGTAATCAAATGAAATAAAAAAGAACTGCCGCAATATATGCGACAGTTCCGAATAACGTATTATTGTATAAGCTACCATAATCACTACGATCAGCTATTACTCAGTCTATATTTTTCCTAAACTTCTTAAATCTTAGTCAAATAATACACTTTATATGGAGCCAGCATATTTAAGTGGGTTTTCACCATACTGGTTTGTTCCATCATTCCCCTCGGCAACGGCCAAATATATTGAAAGGAAAAAAGAGGCACCTAACAAACTAATAATTACAACAACCCAACCAGGAATATTCAAGTCATGTCCTCTCTTTATGGATATGAAAATACTTAATACAGTAAGTGGTAAGAAAAAAAACAATACACATAATAGCAGAATAACTATTACTCCAATAACGGTATCCTCGTTGTGGCCGCTCATCACTACATTAGTTCCTAACAAACTAGTCACCCCAAAAAGTATAATTCCAACCACAACAGTAATTGCCATAAGTATAAGATATCTAAATATAAATCTTTGCCTATTTAACCTACCTCTACAATTCCACCAGCTTAACGCCTCATCTTCGGTTGCATAGTCCGGTCCCAGAGATTGTCCATTACTATTATAAAAAAGTGCTGATGGTGCTGGCAACGAGCCACCACTAGCCACTTTTGTGCCGCAATTATCACAAAATACCGCATCATCATCAATTTTTTTGCCACATTTTTTACAAAACTTAGCCAATACCTTCACTCCTCTTTGTTACCATATTTAGATTATCACATTAGTGTCCCGTCGACTTCATAAAAATTCTCCATATATCCGCAGGTAGTGTACCACCAGTCATTGAACCCATAGGCTGGTTGTCATCTGTACCAATCCATACCCCCACCACCAGATCAGGAACATAGCCCACAAACCAGGCGTCGTGATAATCACTGGTGGTACCGGTTTTTCCTGCCACATGACCGCCGATATTGGCTCTGGTTCCTGTACCGTGGCTGACAACTCCCTGTAGCATGCTGTCAAGATTTGCAGCAGTCTCCTCCTTTAGCACTCGTCTGGAATTATTTGGATTAGGATATTCCTCCAGAACATTGCCATCACGGTCCAGCACTTTTACTATAGGAGTGCCCTTAGCGTAAATTCCCTTGTTGGCAAAGGTGCAATAGGCACTGGTAAGCTCCAATGGAGTTACGCCCCTTGTTATTCCGCCCAGCGCGGTGGAAAGATTAACATCATTACGTTCTCCCTCCAGTACCAAGGTGGATATCCCCATATCCTTGGCATACTTTATAACCTTATCAATACCTATATCATCTGCCACACGCACCGTTGCCACATTTAATGACTGAGCACAAACAGAGCTTAGTGGAACACTTCCATAAAAACTGCGGTCATAATTTTGTGGGTTCCAGCCATACTTAGTAAATGGTGTATCAGCAACAACTGAATCAGGCCTATAGCCAGACTCCAGGGCAGCAGCATAAACAAATGGTTTGAAGGCAGAACCAGGCTGTCTTTCCGCCAATGCTGCACGATTAAACATATCTGTCCCCCGACCACCTACCATAGCCTTGATATAGCCACTATGAGGCTCAATAGCCACCAATGCCCCCTGAGGTTGTTTCAGTCCATTAGCCTCATTCATCTCTGGAAGATTTTTCATGGCCTCCTCAGCGGCCCGCTGCATATCCATGTCAAGGGTGGTATAAATCTTCAGCCCACCCTTATATAATCCGTCATCGCCATATTTATCTATGATTGTCTGCTTTACATAATTAATAAAATAATAAGCATCCCCTACTTCTTTGGGAGCTGACTGAACTAAATGTACTTCCTGCTTAGCCGTCTTTTGGGCAGTTGAGGAACTTATGAAACCATATTTGGCCATTTGGTGTAGAACCACAGCCTTCCTTTTCTGAGCTTCCTCCAAATTATTTAAAGGAGAATAATGATTAGGGCTTTTCGGTATCCCTGCCAGCATAGCACATTCATTTAGGTCCAAGTCTTTCACGTTCTTGTTAAAATAATATTTTGATGCTGCTTGGATACCATAAACACCGCGCCCAAAGTAAATCTGATTAAGGTACATTTCCAAGATTTCTTCCTTGGTATGCCTATGTTCAATTTTAAGTGCCAAAAACATCTCCTGAATTTTGCGGCTAAAGGTACGCTCCTGATTTAAGTAAGCATTTCGTGCCAGCTGCTGAGTAATAGTGGAGCCACCCTCGGCAACTGCACGGTGTGTAATATTCTCCCACATAGCACGCATAACTCCACGATAATCAATGCCTATATGTTCGTAAAACCGCACATCCTCCGTTGCCAAAAAGGCTTTCTTTAAATTTTCCGGTATTTCCTCACTTTTGACTGGTTCCCTGTCCTCCTCAGCATGTACAACCGCTATTTCATTTCCTTTTATATCGTAAATGTGTGATGTAAGAGCTGGCTGAATATCCGGCAGGTTGCTTGGAATATTGGCCGAAGCCACCAAGAATCCACAGGCACTACCAATCCCCATCACTATTAAAGCAATAATAAAAACTGTAGAAATTTTCACATCTGTCCATCTTTCTAGTTATCTATCAAAAATCGTACATCGATTTCAAATACTACTATATAAATCTTAATTTATCAATAATTTTTTCAAAACATCGTACTCCCAGTCCAATTTCAGATTAACCGAACCATATTCATTTCATGGAGTTCTTTCCTTGACATGAATTATTTGATTTTGTTATAATGTTTATTGCTATGGAGAGGTGTCCGAGTGGTTTAAGGAGCTGGTCTTGAAAACCAGTGATGTCGCAAGGCACCGTGGGTTCGAATCCCACCCTCTCCGCCATATATGGAGTGGTACTCAAGAGGCTGAAGAGGACGGTTTGCTAAATCGTTAGGGTCGCAAGGCCGCGAGGGTTCGAACCCCTCCCACTCCGCCATGTATAAAAAATATCAGGGCACCGATTAATATCGGTGCCCTGTTTTTTATTTGTTACAAATATAGCTATATTAAATTATTTTTTCAGACCAACGTGAACTATTTTGTCCTGATAATATGGAGTAGTCATCTCCATATTCTGTGGTTTATCAATATCAGCCGGAACCTTTGAGTCTCCCTTTGGTACTGCTACCCAGAATACCACATCCACTTTCTTGGAGGCCAGAGCCGATGCACGTGCCGCACTGTCTATCTGCACCAGTTCCACGTCCATGTTTAGGCGCTTACCAATTTCCGACAGCACTGCTGTGTTGAAGCCTGCCGGTGTACCATCTGCCAAAACCAAATCCAAAGGAGGCAAATCGCCTGTTACTGCAATCTTCAGCTTTTTACCATTAGTAGTCGGCATCGTAACTGCAGGTGGTTCCTCCCCTTTTTTTAAATCAGTAATATAGGTTTTCACAAATTTATCAAGGGTACCATCCGCCTTCATCTCGCCAATTGCCTTATCCAGATCAGCCTTCAGCTGTTTATCTTCCGTGCGGACAGCGCAACAAAAGGAATCCTCCAAATTCATACCACGATGCTCTACTATATCCAGCTTGTCATTTCGTCCCATCAGGTACTGTGCCACACTATTGTAGAGGCTCACTTCCTTTACACTGCCGGATTCGAGCCCCATCAACATGGAGGTTAGCTTATCATAATAAGCATAATCATGGGCAAGGTTAACGTCTGTCTCTTCATCAATCTTCTTCATTACTTCGTTGATTCTTTCTTCACTGGCATTCAGATGAGTCAACGTACCAATCTTAATCTGAGTATCATGTGTTCCTACCTGATTACCCTGCTGTCCTCCGCAGCCAACGAGTACCGCGCCTGCCATGATGCAGCCAAACAAAACAGTACCCAGTTTTTTCATGTTCATGATGCATCCCTCCTATGATATTTCCAGTACGAACCTATCATATTCTCAATACGACGCCTAGTCATGAAAATCCTGCTTTTCTCTCTTACTTTTCTGTAAGCGTGAATACAGCAATCTCCGGTGGACAGCCAAAACGGAATGGGAACCAGCTGCCATTTCCTGAATGCACATACCCCATAGTATTTCCCACATGATATACACCACGCAAATATTTGAATATTGGCGGTACAAGAGGAATACCAAAGAAGCCCAGCTGTCCTCCATGGGTATGTCCTGTAAGTACCAAATTGGTTTTATACTTAGCCGCTGAGTCTATAAAGTCAGGATGATGGGCCAGCAATATCTTTACTGAGTTTGCCGGAATCTCCTTTAGAGCAAGCTCCGTATATTTTTCCTTCAAAAAATCAAACTGATCCCGTTTAATCGGATAATCCACTCCTGCAACATAAACTGGCAATGCTTCCCCTGTAACCATATCAAAGGAATTTTCCAGCTTCTTTATTCTGGTTCCCTCTATTGCGATATCAATGGCGGGAATACCACGCATGTGCTCATGATTTCCCCAGCAGTAATAAATCCCGTATTTAAATTTGTCAACATAGCTGTCCACCAGCTTGGCAGCCTTATAATTGATTTTATTATCATCAAATAAGTCACCGGTAATGGCCAGCATATCACATTCCAAACCGCTAACTTGCTGCAGCAGATTATCCAACTCCTCCAGCCCCATAAAAGGTCCGAGATGAATATCACTGAGCTGCGCTACAGAGAACCCATTTATATCATCAGGTATATTTTCCACTGGCACATTAAAGTGTCTTACCACAGTCTGATGTCTTTCGATAAGTCCGCCATAAGCAGAAACAGCCACTGCCGCAGCTGGCAAGACTGCAGCTCCCTTCAAAAATTTACGGCGCTGCGGATTCTCCGGCACATCAAACAGCTTTTTCTTTAAATATTTTACCAATACATAGGCCAAAGCCAACCAATCATAGACAATTTGAGCCATAAAAATCAGGGTGGACACCTGTAAAATAATGCCACCTGCTGTTGTACCATGCAGCTTGGTAAACCCAAGAATCATGCCAACTATTAAAATAAGATCAACATAAAGCAGTCTTCGCTGTGCCTTACCCAGTTTTTCAGGTGATATAATAACTCCCAATGCTTTTTGAGTAATCATTATAATTGCTGTCAGCACAACAAATAAAATAGAGAAAAATAATAACATAGCCTAACCTCTATACTAATATATAAATTAAAAGTAATGGTATTGTATCATATATTTATGGAAAAATTCTATACGTCACCCTTTTTATGGCAAAACAAAACCAGTGCCCCGAAAGACACTGGTTTTTATTAATGAAAAATTAGAATCTGAATTTCTTAAGCTCTCTCTGAAGCTCATCAGCCAAATCAGACAGATTGCGGGTAGAAGCAGCAATCTCTTCCATGGTAGCTGACTGTTCCTCAGTAGCAGAAGATATAGCATCTATGCTGGCGGTTACGGTCTTGGTAACCTGTTCAACATCCTCAGCGGAATTCAGTACAGCCATACTGGAATCAGCAGTTGCATTTGCAGCCTTGGCAGCCTCCTTGATAAGAGCATCTACCTCATTTACGTTGTCTACAATCTGCTGGAACTGAGTACCAGCCTCAGCCACTACTTCACTACCAGTTCTAACTGCAGCAGTACCTTCCTTCATGCTGTTTACAGCCTTCTGAGTTTCACTCTGGATGGCCTGGATGATGGAAGCAACCTCAGCAGCAGCTTCGGAGGACTGCTCTGCCAGCTTACGTACCTCATCAGCAACAACGGCGAAGCCACGACCATGCTCACCAGCTCTTGCCGCCTCGATAGCCGCATTGAGAGCCAGCAGGTTGGTCTGATCTGCAATACCGGAAATGGTATTAATAATCTCGCCAATTTCCTGGGAACGAACACCAAGGTTAGCAACTGCACCAGCAGACTGCTCCACAGTGGTAGAAATCTGATTCATCTGACTAACTGCACGCTTAATAGAGGCTTCACCCTTATTAGCAGCCTCCCCTGCATTTGCAGATGCACTGCTCATGCGCTCAGCACTGGATGCAATGGAAGATACATTATCAGTCATGTTACGAATCTGATCAACAACAGTAATCATGGTATCATTCTGCTGCTGAGCAGCACCGGCAATATCAGAAACCTTACCAGCAACATGGGTAATTGTCTCTGCACACTGATCGGAACCATCAGACAGGTCATTAGATGCCGCAGAAACCTGCTGAGAGCTGGACTGAATCTGCTCTAAAAGGCTCTTTAAATGCTCAGTCATCTGGACAAAGGCAGTACAAAGACGACCAATTTCATCGTTGGCATCATAATCCATACGGAACTGACGAATATTACCATCAGCAATCTCTTCAGACGCATTAGCCAATACTCTAAGAGGTCTAAAGAGAGCAGTACACATCATGTAGATCATACCAAGAACAAGAGCAAGAGCTACAACAAGAACAATAACCAAGGTAATACGCATATGACGAACCGGTGCTAGAAGCTGAGATTCATCAACAACAGTCAAATACTTGTAACCAGTCTGCTGGGATGTATAAACAGAAACAACCTTTTTTACACCATCCATTTCAATCTCTACCATGCCATCATTTACAGATGCCAGGGAACTGAACTCACCTTCAACCTCAGATAACTTCTTAAAGTTCAAATCTGGATTTGCAGGATCAGCAAATATGGTACCCTCGGAATCAACCACTACCATGTAACCACTTTCACCGATTTTAATCTCACTGATCATATCAGTAATAACTGGAAGGTCAATGTTAATACCAAGAACACCAATAGGATTATTTACATTGTCCTTAAGTACCATAAAAATACCGATAGTAGGAGTACCCTTGGATGTCATAAATGGAGCAGTAATACGAACCTTGTCCATTGCTGCCATGCTCTCCTTATACCAGTCACGGGTACGGGAATCATAGCCCTTCTTACGCTTAACAGCAGGATACTGTAGATAACCGCCATCGGTGGTACCAAGACTTACAACAGACACTGAACCCTTATTAGCTTCAGCAAAGCGATGGAAAACATCGTATGCAGCAAGCTCATATCCGCCCTTGGCTGCAGGATCCATAGCAATCATGCCCTTGGAATCAACCTCACCATCACTATAGACGGTAATATTACCGCCCGCACGCAAAACAGGGTCATTACTCATGTTAACTAAACCATCACGAAGTCCCTCCAGGAAAATGTGCATGGTGTTATCCACCTGAACAGCCTGAAGTTTTGTTTCTTCCTGGAATGATTCTTTCTGATTACTGGTAATTATCCCGTTAAGAACAATACCCATAACCAGCATTGCTATAAAGATGGTCACTCCAGCTACCAGCATCAATTTAGTCTTAACACTGGAATCTTTCATAAAATCTGCCATAAAATCCCTCCAAATTAATGTAAAACGTTAACTAACATAATCACCCTTAGTACGGTTATATTTCGTCATAAACCTCTAAATTCCTTTTAAAGTCACAAAAAAACCGAGTATAAACTCGGTTATTTTTTAATGGTGCGGTTGGTGGGACTTGAACCCACACGACTTGTGATCACTACCCCCTCAAAGTAGCGCGTCTGCCTATTCCGCCACAACCGCATGTTATTGCTTAATATATATGGTGCGGCCGAGTGGATTTGAACCACCACGGGGTCAACCCCCACTAGCGCCTGAAGCTAGCGCGTCTGCCGTTTCGCCACGGCCGCATAACATCAAATATTATAGCATATTAAATTAGCACAATCAAGCATTTTATTAGTGGTGCCGAGGACCGGAATCGAACCGGTACGGTAGTCTCCTACCGCGGGATTTTAAGTCCCGTGCGTCTGCCAGTTCCGCCACCCCGGCAAAAATACTTTATTATGGAGCGGGTGATGGGAATCGAACCCACGTGACCAGCTTGGAAGGCTGGGGCTCTACCATTGAGCTACACCCGCGAAGGATCAATGGAGCTGGCGAGAGGAATTGAACCCCCAACCTGCTGATTACAAGTCAGCTGCTCTACCTATTGAGCTACACCAGCATAAAAATGGTGCCTCAGAGCGGAATCGAACCACTGACACGGGGATTTTCAGTCCCCTGCTCTACCAACTGAGCTACCGAGGCATAATGGCGACCCGAAGGGGACTTGAACCCCTGACCTCCGCCGTGACAGGGCGGCATTCTAACCAACTAAACTACCGGGCCATAATAATGGTGGGCGCTAACGGGATCGAACCGCTGACATTCTGCTTGTAAGGCAGACGCTCTCCCAGCTGAGCTAAGCGCCCATATAAATGGTGACCCACCGGGGACTCGAACCCCGAACCTGCTGATTAAGAGTCAGATGCTCTACCAGTTGAGCTAGTGAGTCATAATATTAACTTTCCAAAACAGAACTCATGGTGGCTCACCCGGGATTTGAACCCGGGACACCCTGATTAAAAGTCAGGTGCTCTGCCAACTGAGCTAGTGAACCGTTTTGGCTGGGGTAGTTGGACTCGAACCAACGAGTGCGGGAGTCAAAGTCCCGTGCCTTAACCAACTTGGCTATACCCCAATCACCCCAGGGGTAAAATGGCTCCTCGAGTAGGACTCGAACCTACGACATACGGATTAACAGTCCGTCGTTCTACCGGCTGAACTATCGAGGAATGTAACTGGCAACTTCCTATCCTCCCAGGCCGTCTCCAGCCAAGTACTTTCGGCGTTTATGTGCTTAACTACTGTGTTCGGAATGGGAACAGGTGGGACCACATAGCCATCATCACCAGATATACAATCAGAAAATACATTTTTATATGTACTCTCAAAACTATACAGAAACAAGAACCATCTTAGTAAGCGCTTTTTAAGTTAAGCCCTCGACTTATTAGTACTGGTCCGCTTCACATGTCACCACGCTTCCACTTCCAGCCTATCTACCTTATCGTCTATAAGGAGTCTTACCAGATTACTCTGTGAGAGATCTCATCTCAAGGCGGGTTTCACGCTTA
>NZ_JHYA01000006.1 GCF_000621545.1 Anaerovibrio lipolyticus LB2005 | reverse complement strand
GTCAAAAGGTCTAAAAATCGACCACTTTTTGCAAAAATCGACCACTTTTTGCAAAGTCGTTGAATGTTTGGAATCTTTGTGATATTTTCTAAAATAAGGAAAAAAATGTGCCTTATGGCACAACAGATAAGCATGGAGGATGTAAAAATGGAAACACAGAAGTATAGTAGTCCACTAGGGGGGGACATTGTCACCGGCAAAGCCAATAAGGGCAAGGGCTGGAAAGGTTTAAAGGGACAGATGGCTTTGGCTCTCGCCGTATCGCTGTGGATGGCGACCGGCGGGATTGTATCGGCGGGACAGTCCACGACCATCAACGAGGACTACGAAGGCGATGTATACGGCAATCATGTCGGAGACGATTTGAGCGATTGGAGCGGCGACCCAAACAACAACACTGTAACCATGACGGGCGGCAACATCACATACGGCGGAGTTTTTGGCGCGTATATTGAAAACGAAACATCGGTTCAGTCGGCGACAGGCAACCAAGTCAACGTCAGCGGCGGGACAATCGAAGGCAACGTGCTTGCGGGAGCGGCGGTTTATAGAGGAGCAGGAAATAACAACGTCGAAAATAATACCGTCACCGTCAGCGGCACGGCGGCCATAAAGGTGGACATTTACGGCGCGTTGACAAGCAACGGCACGGCAAACAATAACCATGTCCTTATTACGGGCGGTAACGTGAACAACAACGGGAGCAGACGTATTTGCGGCGGGCTCTCCAATTACGGCGGGGACGCCACCAACAACACCGTCACGATTTCCGGCGGCACGGTGAACGTGGGAAGTATTATCGGCGGCAGCCTTGGAGAAACTATTGACTGGACTACCGGAGATCCGCTATACAATCTCACAGGCAAAGCCACGGGCAATCAGGTCATAATCAACGGAGCCAGCGTGAAGGCAGATATTAAAGGCGGCTGGCGGATGCCCGCCGATTACGATGCCTCTGCCGCCGTCACGGGCAATATTGTCACGCTGAACGGCGCGACGGTCACGGGAAGAGTTTTCGGCGGCTATTGCAACAACGACAATTACAACGGCGCGGTGGACATCGTCACGGGCAACACGCTGAACCTTTCCGGCGCGAACACGGTCAGCGGCATGGTGAAGAATTTCGAGACCATCAACATCAAAAGCGCGACTTGGGGTACGCCCGCGCTGACGTTGGCAGGTGACGGCATCCTTGCAAACACCGGCGGCGGCTATCCGACCATCAATGCGAACGCCGTCAATGTGTCCGGCGTCGCCAACGTGAAAGCCGGACATACGACAAAATTGATTGAAGGCGGTATGGGGGCGTATGCAGGGACGATTGCCTCCGGTCCGCTGAAATCCGGCTCCACGCTGGAAGTTCCCGGAACGACGGCAAAAAGCGGAAACGACCTCGTCTTTACCGCGTCCGGCGATGTGCAAGTCCAGGAGCAGACCCATAACACTGTTATGGGAGCTGAGGTTGGTATGGCAGCATTGTCAGCTGGTAATGATTTCGTGGGTGCTGCTACTGAAGGCCTTGCTATGGCTGGGAATGCAGGAGCAGACGGCCTTGCCACTTATGCCAATATGGGTGGCGGCTCCATGAATGTGGAAACCGGTTCCCATGTTAAGACCCATACTTGGAATGCTATTTTGGCCCTTGGCCATAAGAACGAAAAGAAGCTATCCACCACAGAATATGGTGCCTTCTTTGAATATGGTACTGGTAATTATACCACCTTTAATGGGGCTGAAAGGGGCGACGGCTCCACCCATTATACTGGTGGCGGTATCCTTGGCAAGTGGCAGAAGAATAACGGCTTTTATGTAGAGGGGAGTCTCAGAGCCGGTTCTATTCACGATGATGCCACCAATGTACTCCGTGATGTAAATGGCAATCCATACAGCTATGACACTGACGCCACCTATTGGGGTGCCCATATTGGCGTTGGTCGGGAAATAAAGCTGAATAAGACAGATATTCTTGACCTTTATGCCAAGTATTTCTATAACCATAGGGGCAGTGTGTCCTTTGATGCAGGGGGTCATTACGATTTGGATGCAGTGGAATCCAGCGTTCTTCGTATTGGTACCCGTTATACCGTAAAAAAGAACGACAAGGTTAATTTCTATGGCGGACTGGCCCTGGAGCATGAATTCTGTGGCAGAGCAGCTGGTACAGCTGACGGCGTAGCCATTCGTGGTGCTGACATCAGCGGAACCAGTGTCCGTGGTGAAATTGGTGCTACCTTCCAGCCAGGAGATAATAGCCCTGTAACCCTTGATCTGAATCTTAGCGGTTTTGCTGGGAAAAAACGGGGACTTACTGGGGGACTTTCTGCAGTATTCCATTTTTAAGAAAATAGTTGAAGGGACTGCTTCGGCAGTCCCACTTTTTTAACATTTTTATTCGGGGTGAAAACACCAAAGCCTTGGTATTACTGAAAAAGGGTCAGTGGAAACGAGTTTGAGTTTTACCACTTTTTTACCACTTTTGAAGGGAAAACCATGCCTATTTTATGCCAAAATATGGCTTTTTGTGATAAAATTATGGGGTAATGAAATTAATGAAAAGCTTGTAATACCAAGGTTTTAAAGGGGTTTTAAGGAAATGACGAACATACTTTTTGTGTGCCACGGCAATATTTGCCGTTCTACAATGGCCGAATTTGTTATGAAGGATATTGTGAAAAAAGCGGGGATGGAGAAGGATTTTTATATCCAGTCTAGAGCTACCCATAGGGATGAGTTAGGCTCAGATACTTACTGGGGAACAAAGGATAAACTGGATAAAGAGGGGATTCCTTACACCAAGCGCAAGGCTACACTCATGACTAAGGAAGATTATGATAAATTCGACTATATTTTGGCTATGGATGATGAGAATATGCGTTATATCGCAAAAATAATAGGCTCTGATTCTGAACATAAGGTATCTATGCTGATGGATTTTGCCGGAGAACACAGAAGTATTGCGGATCCCTGGTATACTGGAAATTTTGATGCCACCTTTGATGATGTAATGCGTGGTTGCCAAGGATTATTAAAATATATCACTCAAAAATAATTCTTTCTTAAAGTCATGTTTTACTGTTGCATAGACATTTATGTAAAAAAAGCATAGGTGTATAAACTTATATGATTTTTCTTGTATATCAGTCGGTAAAATGCTATAATCATTTTGGAAAAAAGTATGAGTTTTATAAGGGGAAGTGGTTATCATAAGAAGGACAAATACTAAGGAACGTATCTTGGAGGAATCTTTAAAATTATTCTCAAATTTTGGGTATAATGCTGTTGGCGTAGAGATGATTGCTGCTGCTGTAAAGGTGACTCCGCCATCTTTGTACAAGCATTTCAAGGGGAAACGTGAAATTCTTGACACTATCATTGAGCAGGCTGAGGAGAACTATAACAAGCATAGTCTTCCTATCATCAACTTTACTGATGAACAGCTAAAGAATCTCACCAAAGAGGAATTCATCAAGTATAATATGGACCATGTAAAAAATATCATTCATGATAATGTTATTAAATGTGTCCGTAAGCTGTTGATTCTGGAACAGTTCCGCAATGAACAAATCAGACTGATGCATATTGAAAAGACCTATACCAGAACAGAAACTGTTATCAGAAATCTGTTGGAGGGTTTATTCAGGAATAAGCATGACGGTAAGGGCAAACCAAAGGTTACAACTGATCACATGGTGAATATGTACTACCTGCCAATTATTGCTATGATTAATCGTTGTTATTCTGAGCCAGAATACGAGAAGAAGGCTCTTAAATTTATTGAAGATCATATTGGTATTGTTTGGGATACCTATTTCGAATAAACCAAGGTTTTTATAACAATAAGATAGGGATGCATACATCAGCGTATTGCATCCCTTTTTTCTGTAAATAATTTACTTCCGATAATTTATACTTATCGGAAGTAAAAACCTGATTTGACTCCCCTAAAATGTAACAGACATAGGCTTATTGCTATATTATATTTTATTTGACAGTTTATCATAAACTATATAAACTGTAATCGAGGTGCTACCATAACGGTAGGCGGTCAATCCTAGCCCCTGAAAGGGGGTATTGCCTATGACACTATACGACTTTTTGTGTTTGGTGTTTCTGGTTGCGATATGTATTATTGCAATTAAATCATAGCAATAGAAAAACCGCCTCCAGCATCCAATTGTAGGCGGTTTTTCTAAAAACTAACTCATTGGGGCTGACCGCTTATCGGTAGCACCTTCTTTAAGTGTATTATATCAAAGTATAAAATAAGTATCAATAAGTATCTATACATGCAGATTTATTTAAAATCTACAAATTCATTAATTTTTGCCCCGCCCTTGGTCATTGGTTCCACAAAGCTCCTATGGAGATTTACCACGATAACATGTGGCTTATCCGCTTCATTAAGGCATTTATTAAAGGCCACGGCAAAATCATCTGGTGTGGAAACGCTGTAAGCATCAATGCCAAAGCTCTTGGCATAAGCAGCATAATCCATATTATAGTCAAATTCACAGGCAATATACCGTTTATCATAGAATACGGTTTGGAGCTGACGAATCATCCCCAGGCTAGTGTTGTTTACTATAATGGAAATAATTGGCAGATTAAGTCTGGCTATTGTGTAATACTCATTACCAGTCATCTTAATGCCACCATCTCCAGCCACATGAATTACACGACGCTTGCTTCCCTGAGTAACATAAGCCACTTGAGCACCCATGGCAGCAGGCAGACCATACCCCATGGTACCTAACCCGCCGGAGGTAAACCATGTTCTTGGTTCTTCCACCCGTAAATGAAGGGCGCACCACATCTGATGCTGTCCTACATCTGTGGCGAAGGCAAATTCCTTCCCTGCAGTTGCCTTGGCAATATGATGCAGGGCCCAAGGCAGAGTTAGACGATTTACATCGTAGTCGTATGCAAATTCTGAATTTAAGGAGCGAATTTCTGCCCACCAGCTGTCCAGCTTCTTTGTTGGCTCCCGCCGCATAAGCATGGCTAATATAGTCTTCATATCACCAGCCAAGCCAATGGAGCTGGGAATATTTTTGTCTATTTCAGCTGGGTCAATATCCACATGAATAAACTTTGTATTGGCAGTATATTTGTCAACATTTCCCGTTAAGCGGTCAGCGAAACGGCTTCCCAGTGAGATAATAAGATCCGCCTTATATATAGCACTGTTAGCTTCTTTTTTCCCGTGCATTCCCGTAAAGCCCAGTACATTTGGATGGGACATGGGAACACCGCCTATCCCCATAAGGGTAAAAACTATTGGCAAATTGTAATGTTCCGCAAAGGCAATAACCTCTTTGGTGGCGCCAGCGGAAATCACACCACCTCCAGCTATAATTACAGGTCTTTCTGCATCACAGATAACCTGGGCAGCCTCTGCGGCGCAAATCTTAAAGTCAGCATCTGGCTCAGCTGGCTTCTTTTCTACTGCCTCTGCTTTTGGAAATGGTGCTTCATTTAGAAGAATATCCTTTGGAATATCCACCAATACAGGGCCAGGCCTGCCACTTTTAGCGATTTTAAAGGCTTCTCTGAGGGTTTCAGCCAATACTTTAGGATTTTTTACCTTATAATTATGTTTGGTAATTGGCATGGTTACGCCCATGATATCAGTTTCCTGAAAGGAATCAGTACCTAAAAGACTGGTATCCACCTGGCCAGTAATAGCCACAAGGGGAATTGAATCCATAAATGCAGTGGCAATACCCGTCACCAGATTAGTGGCTCCAGGCCCGGAGGTGGCAATACACACTCCCACCTTTCCCGTTGCCCGGGCATAGCCGTCAGCTGCATGGGCCGCATTTTGCTCATGGGTCACCAATATCTGGTTTATATTTTTCTCATCATACAGGGCATCATAAAGAGGAAGAATCATTCCTCCGGGATAACCAAACAGGGTATCTATTCCCTGCTCCTTTAATATTTCAACAACTATCTGAGCACCCTTCATGTGAGTATACCTCCATTAGAGATTAGAGACAGTCTATAACTGCCTGAGTCATTGTAGCTGTGTCAGCCTTTTTAAAGCCTTCATGCCAAAGATCTGCTGTACGCCAGCCGGCTGCCAATGCCTTATCGCAGGCTTCCTCCACTGCTCTTGCTGCTTTTTCTTCTTTTAGTGAATATCTGAGAAGCATAGCTGCGGAAAGAATTGTACCTACAGGGTTGGCAATGCCCTGTCCTGCAATATCTGGTGCAGAACCGTGAATTGGCTCGTAAAGGGATGTGAGTTCACCGATAGAGGCAGATGGCATCATGCCAATGGAACCTCCTAAAACTGCTGCTTCATCACTTAAAATATCCCCAAAGAGATTACCGGTCAATATTACATCAAACTGGGTTGGTCGAACAGCCAGCTGCATAGCAGTATTGTCCACATAGAGGTTGTTAAGCTCCACATCATGATAATCCTTGGCAACCTCTGCAACAGTGCGTCTCCAAAGTCTGGAGGTGGCCAGTACATTGGCCTTGTCTACAGAAGTAACCTTTCCACGGCGAAGCTTGGCAGTCTCAAAGGCCAGCTTGGCGATACGCTGAACCTCGGGAACAGAGTAATTCTCCAAATCCCAGGCTCTTTCGGCACCATTATAAAGCTCAGACTCACATTTATCTCCGAAGTAAATGCCCCCCACCAGCTCACGGACAATAACAATATCGCAGCCCTTGATGCGATCTGGCTTTAATGGTGAATACTCCACCAAGGAATCTGCCACCTTAACTGGACGAAGATTTGCATAGAGTCCTAATCCTTTTCTAAGTCCCAAAATAGCCTTTTCCGGACGCAGACCAGGCTCCACATTATCCCATTTGTCACCGCCTACGGCACCAAAAAGCACACCATCAGCAGCCTTGCATGCCTCAAGAGTATCATCTGGAAGGGGTACGCCGAACTTATCATAGGCAGTACCGCCAGCATCCTTATATTCGTATTCAAGATTTAAACCGAACTTTCCTGCTGCCTTTTTTAACACCTCAACAGCGGAATCGGTTATTTCTTTGCCAATTCCATCTCCTGGAATTACAACAATCTTTTTAGCCATATTATTTCTTCTCCTTAATGTAATTAATAAGGCCCCCCGCCTTTGCAATCTCCTGTACGAAGCCAGGAAGTGGCTGAGCGTGGTAGGTTTCCCCAGTGGTGAGATTTTCGATTACACCAGTGGATGGGTCCACCTTTAATTTATCACCATGACTTATTTTTTTAACATCATCACCGATTTCCAATAATGGCAGACCAATATTGATGCCATTTCTATAGAAAATACGGGCGAAATCTGCGGCAATTACAACGGGAACCCCTGCTGCCTTAATGGCCACAGGCGCATGCTCACGGGAGGAGCCACAGCCAAAATTCTTGCCCCCCACCATTATATCTCCATCAACCACGTTAGTAGCGAAGGGAGCATCCTGATGCTCGTCGCTGTCCTCCATACAATGGGCCGCCAAGTCCTTAGGATCAAAGGAGTTTAAATATCTTGCTGGGATGATAACATCTGTATCCACATTGTCACCATAACGCCATACCTTACCTTCGTGTGCCATATTATTCAACCTCCTCTGGAACTGCAATCCGTCCAAGAATAGCGCTGGCAGCAGCAACATAAGGACCCGCCAGATATACCTCGGAATCCACATGGCCCATACGGCCACGGAAATTACGATTGGTGGTAGAAACAGCCTTCTCCCCGGCTGTCATAATACCCATATGGGCACCAAGACAAGGACCACAGGTTGGAGTGCTGACAGCACAGCCCGCCTCCACAAATATATCCACGAAGCCAGCGTGAATGGCATCCATATATACCTTCTGGGAGCCCGGAATTATAATGCAGCGCACATCTGGGTGAACCTTATGTCCTTTAAAAATTTCTGCCGCCTGCTCCAAATCCTCAAAGCGTCCATTGGTGCAGGACCCAATAACAACCTGGTCTATCTTTATTTCATCAATTTCAGATACAGGATGGGTATTTTCTGGAAGATGTGGGAATGCCACCACTGGAGTCAGCTCAGAAAGATTAATATTAATAACCCTTTCATACTGGGCATCCGGGTCAGCCTCCACAGGAGTAAAGTCGTAATCCACTCTACCCTTTACATACTCCTCAGCAATCTTGTCATAAGGGAAAATACCGTTCTTGCCACCGGCCTCAATGGCCATATTGGCAATAGTAAGACGGTCTGTCATAGTAAGCTCAGCAACGCCTTCACCAGCAAATTCCAGTGACTTATAAAGAGCCCCATCCACGCCAATCATGCCGATAAGGGTCAAAATAACATCCTTGCCACAAATATACTTAGGCTTCTTACCAGTGAGCTCAACCTTAATAGTTTTAGGAACCTTAAACCAGGCTTCACCAGTGGCCATAGCCACGCCAAGGTCTGTGGAGCCAACTCCTGTGGAAAAAGCATTTACCGCTCCGTATGTACAAGTATGGGAATCCGCTCCAATAATGCACATACCAGGAGCCACAATGCCCTTTTCTGGTAAAATAACATGCTCTATTCCTACACGTCCAACTTCAAAATAGTTTTTTATCTTGTTTTCCTTGGCAAAATCACGAACAGTTTTCGCCAGACCGGCAGCCTTAATATCTTTGTTTGGTGTAAAATGGTCTGGTACCAAGGCGATTTTTGTATTATCAAATACTGGACGGCCTATTTTGGCAAATTCCTTAATGGCCGGTGGCGCAGTAACATCATTAGCCAATACCATATCCAGCTTACATGTAATAAGCTGACCTGGTACAACAGATTCCAATCCCGCATGCTGGGCCAGAATCTTTTCGGTCATATTCATACCCATAGTTTGTCCCTCCTAAATGCACAGCTCATTTTCAAAAAACGGCTTACACCAGAATATGGCGTAAGCCGTTCTACATTTAGACTATTCTATATTTGAGGAAGAAAACCTCTTTTATTCTAAATTAGTCTTTGGAAAGGTCAGCTCCATCCTTCAGCCAGGACATCATGCCACGGAGCTTGGCACCAACTTCCTCAATCTGATGCTCAGCATTGAGACGGCGCATAGCATAGAAATTAGCCCAGCCACCAGCACGATTATCGGTAAGGAACTTGTTGGCAAAGGTACCATCCTGAATTTCCTTCAGTACCTGCTCCATAGCCTTACGGCTTGGCTCACCTACAACGCGAGGACCGGATACATAATCACCGTATTCAGCAGTATTAGAGATGGACTTGCGCATCTTGGCCATACCGCCCTCATACATCAAATCAACGATGAGCTTCATTTCATGGAAGCACTCGAAATAAGCAATCTCTGGCTGATAACCGGCAGCCACCAAGGTCTCGAAGCCGTTCTTGATAAGGGAGCAAACACCACCGCAGAGAACAGCCTGCTCACCAAAGAGGTCAGTTTCAGTTTCTTCTCTAAAGGTAGTCTGGATACAGCCAGAACGGGTACCACCAATACCACGGGCATAAGCCAATGCCAGCTCAAATGCATGGCCGGTAGCATCCTGCTCTACAGCAAATACATCTGGAACACCGCCACCCTCAGTGAAGGTACGACGTACAAGATGGCCAGGCCCCTTAGGGGCAACCATGAATACATCCACATCCTTTGGTGGAATAATCTGTTGGAAATGAATGTTGAAACCATGAGCGAAGGCGAGAGCTGCACCAGACTTCAGATTAGGAGCAATCTCATTTTTGTAAACCTCAGCCTGCTTCTCATCTGGAATCAGGATCATGACGATATCTGCAGCAGCGGTAGCCTCACCAACTGGCAGAACCTTCAGGCCCTTGCTTTCAGCAACTGCCTTGGAACGGGAGCCTTCATAAAGACCAACAACCACATTCAAGCCACTTTCCTTCAGGTTCAATGCATGGGCATGACCCTGGGAACCATAACCAATAATGGCAACAGTCTTATCCTTAATAACTTCCCAATTAACATCCTGATCATAAAAGATTTTTGCCATAATACTCTCTCTCCTCACAATATTCTAGTATAGTATGCTCCCCACGCTCCAAGCCGGTAAAACCAGTCTGGATGACCTCTAAAACCTTGTAGGATGAAAGGACTCGGTTAAAGGCCTTCACCTTGTCCTCACTACCCGTGATTTCAAAAATCAATGTGGTAGGCTGCACATCAATGACACGAGCTCCGAAAAGCTCCGCCATTTTTAACACATCCAATCGGTTGGTATCGTCTGCCTGAACCTTAATAAGGGTCATAATCCTGTATACGGAAGATCCCTCATTTAGTCGTTTCACAACCTCCACGTCCGGCAGCTTCCCCAACTGCTTCATCACCTGATCAACGATGTTTTCGTCACCGCTGACTACCACTGTAATGCGAGAAAACTCACTTTTTTCTGTTTCCCCTACAGTGAGGCTTTCTATGTTAAACTCTCGCCTAGAAAACATACTGGCCACTCTCACCAGTACGCCTGGCTGGTTTTTAACCAATACAGATAAAACATGCTTCATAAAAACCTCCAATAAAAAAGCCCCCATTGCTATACAGCAACAGGGGCGAAGTATCGCGGTACCACCCTGCATTATACTCAATGCTCGAGAAATGATTCTATTGAATCATCGAACCTTCATTAACGCTGAATCACGTCAACGCCTCCCCACACCTTTGTGCAACTCGACGCTGAAGCTCATGGGTGATGTCCAAGCTTTGCTTAATATCGGCTTCCAGCAACCCGACTCTCTGTAAAAAAACGACTACTCTTCGTCCCAATCATTGCTAAATAATAAATTATCATGTTGTATCTGCTTACTGTAGTTACAAACCTCGTAAACATGTGTATATTATTACGCGATTATTCAGTTTTGTCAACACATTTGGGTATAATTTTGTAATTTTATTGCAAACTTAGAAAAAATGTATCGCTTGATTGCACATAAGTTCATATTGTAAAAATGGCAGGGGCTAATGCCTAGAGCAATTAGGGCATGAATCGTAAAGAAACTTTTAGGTTCATGACCGACGCTATAGGCAGTAGTCTCTGCCATTAATAAATAATCTTTTTAAAATTACTCTGCAGCTTCATTGCTACCATTTATAATAATTTCACTGTTTTCATCTACCAGACTGTCTGGCTCAATTGTGATGGTTGTATGCTCTACTTTGGCATCTTCAACATTAATACCGGTGTCCTCTACGGTAATAAATCTGATACCATCACGGGCTTCCTTAGGATTGTAGCCGTCATATCTGATCTTCTTTCTTTCCTCATCTACCTTCTTGGATTCAGTATTAATATCCTCAGTAGCTTTATTGATTTCAATAATTACATCATTAGGAATTTTAAAAGTCTCAGTATTAGAATTATCAGCTGGTTTAGAAGCTGGAGCCGTAGTTGGTTCATTTGCTGGAACCGTTGTTGGCTCAATGGCTGGAGTTGTAGCTGGTTCATTTGCTGGAATCGTTGTTGGCTCACTGGCAGGAGTTGTAGTTGGTTCACTTGCTGGAACCGTTGTTGGCTCACTAGCTGGAACTGTTGTTGGCTCACTAGCTGGAGTTGTTGTTGGTTCACTTGACGGACTTGTACCAGACCCTCTAAATGGTAAGCTGCTCTGTGAAGTAGATGGTTTAACGGTAAGCTGATATTCAAATGTAATATCATAATTACGTCTATTATTTATAGCTGTAAAAACTGGTTTGTTGAAATCATCAGGATTATTGTAAGTCCCACAAGCTAATTCTTTATTATCACTATATTTTTGTATTTCATCAAAATTATAGGTGAAAGAATCAGCCACAGTATCGCCAGCCTGCAGTCCAGTTACTGTAACATTATATTTCCCATCAGTGGTTGTATCCAATTTGCCACCAATTACAGAATCATCCCCAAAGTTTTTCGTACCAATAGAAGTTACCTTAAGCTTTGCTGGTGTAACCGTCATAGTACCAGACTTAAAGATAACGTTATAATTTTTCAGGTTATCAAAGGATCCGGTAGCAAAGCTCATCTTTTCCACGCCATAGCTGATTATTTTACCTGTGGAATCAGTTATAACATTGGAGCCATCTCCAATATTCTTGGTTGACTGTTGAACATCATTATGATAAACATCAGCATTGGCAGTTACAGAAGTAACCTTGCTCTTGTCAATATTAGAAGATGAAATGGTATCCCAGCTTTTTAGGCTACCGTCATTCAGCTTGTCCTTATCTGTGGCAGTATGGTCTGCATTAGCTTCATTCTTGCTTGTAGCGTAATAGGTATAGGATGCTGTCTTACCCTTTATACCATCACCATACTGCTTGGAGCCATCCACATTAATATACAAATCAGCCTTTTTAACTGTCAGCTTGTGGGATACTGTAGATTTGTAATTATTATTTACCTTATCAGAATTTTCAAATTTCAGATTATTGATAACTGGGTTCGCGTCTTCAAATTTGCTATCATCAGTGTATGTGCCAGCAGCCAGCTTATTGTTATCATCTGTATAAGAAATGTTATTGCCTAATGTAGCACTTAAAGCATCCTTATCGCCATCGACATAACCAGTATATTCAACATGATATTTATTAGATGCCAGCTTGTCCTCACCATATATCTTTTCACCCACCACATTTACTGTAAGTTTCTTAGGGATAATGGTTAATTTGCCAACGCTATTCTTACTTGTATCAGTATTATTAGTAGCAAAAACAAGATTATAATTATCTAACAGTTTTTTATTATTATCTGAAGTAATATCTGCTTCAGAAAGATTATAGGCTATTGAGTCGCCACTTTCTGATACTATAACATCTGTTATTTGAGTAATCTCAGTGGACCCTGTATCTTTGTCATTATGGGTAACATTTTTATCAGCATTTGCAGAATTTACAGTAATGGAACCAGTAAATTTTGACTTGTCTTCCCAGCTCTTTAGGCTACCATTATTAATGACATCATCAGCAGAAATATCACTGCCCTCATTCTTGCTATTTTGGCCATGGGCATAGTAGCTGTAGCTTCCCTTGGATACATCGTCACCATAGGTTTTGGTACCCACAATATCAACAATAAGGTTAGCCTTATTTACCTTTAAGGTATCCTTAAATTCAACCTTATAATTGTAGTTTTTATCCTTATTGGTAAAGGTTGGGTTGGTAAAATCAGTTGCTGCCTTATTAGTGTATTCACCAGCCCCCAGCTGATTTTTATCATTATTATACTTTGCTACGGTACGGTCAATATGAAAAACTTTGTCAGCAGTATCTTCGCCAATAAAGCCAGTAACATCCATCGAGTAATTACTGCTATGTGGATCACTTATGTAAGTTGCAGTTCCATCAGCAGCCTTAACACCAACTACTGCATCCTCACCATAGGTTTTCTCACCCACAATAGTGGCAGTAACCGTTTTTGGTGTGATAATCATGCGGGCATCATCACTAGTGTAATAACCGTGCTGAGGAGACCACATGGTGGAATTGTCGTAGGTATATACGGAAATATGTTCTTGGTCATCATTTCCAGTTACCTGGCCTGATTTAATAACCCAGTCGCTAGCCTTATAACCACCCATAACAGACTTTAAGGTACCATATTTTCCAGTGGTTGAATATACATCTTTACCATCGCCATGATCGAAGAAGGCACCGCCATAATAATTAGCCACATCGGTGGTCATAAGGTTATGAACTGTTCCATCATATTCATACTGACGATTAATGTTAATCCACTTCATAAAATGGTTAAGTAACGGAGTAGAAGAGTTGTTGTAAATAGTCCAGCCGTTGGCAGTATTTTTACCGACAGTCCATTTAGTATCATTGGTGTTTTGAGCCTCATAAAGGGTCTTGGCAGTAATTCCTTCCATGGCCACATCATTACCCACAGCCTTGGACTGATTTGTAATATTTGTAACACCATCATTTTCAGTTGTTACATAGAAGCTGTCATTTATGGTGCCAGCCTCATACTTACCTATAAAAGCACCAACATTAGATGCTTCTCCATTGGCCTTAACCCGACCGGCATTATACACCTGTTCCATGAAACCATTAGACATGGAGCCCACAACACCGCCCACATTATTTGTACCAGTTACAGTGGCGTCACGATAAGCCAGACGGTTATAGTACATACGAGTATTTTCCGGCACGGCTTTTAGCTGATCTGCAGTAATTTGTTCCGTACCATTTTTTAGCCAAGTCTGTTTATTATTGTCATAAGTGTAGGAATCAATGGTATTGGATTCGTTTTTAACAGTAAATCCATAGTATTTTGCATCATCATTGTTGCTTGTATTTAATACAGTGTTATTATCAGCATTATATGCTTTTGTAATTGAGCCATCGGACATGGAGCCCACAATGCCACCTACATTAGTAGAGCCTTCTACATTGCCGGCGTTATAGGATTGATCAATAGCACCACCAGTCATATTTCCAACGATACCACCCACATTTGTGGTACCATAAACCCGGCCATATTCAGAGGTGCCAGCACCTACAGAGGCTTCACCTACAACGGAGCTACTGCTTAAAGTAGCATTTTCATTGGTGTTATAAGTATACTGTATGGTACCCTTTTCCAAGGTGCCTACGATACCACCTACATTTTCTTTACCCTGCACCTGTCCGTTGGAATGGGATTCATTAATGGACACATCTGCTGTGGAATTCACGTGCCCAACTAAGCCACCAGCATCGGTACCAGTTGCTTTTATGACGCCATAGCCCTGTTCTACGTTTTCTGTGGTACTATAAAAGCCATTATTATTGCTCTTATAAATGTTATTGGCATATCCTTCACCAGCACTCGCGCCAATTGCTTCACCGGATACATTACCAGCTAATCCGCCTACATTATCATGGCCAGACACCTGAGAACCATTACTGGAAAAACGGATAGTACCGTCGGTTAGTTCACCAACGATACCGCCCACATTATCGGTGCCGGAAACATTATCTAATTTGGCAGTTTTTGTTTCACCATCGCTGTTTTTTACACGTTTACGTACACTTACACCACTAAATTTAGAGTGATCAGTCGCCTGTCCGGCAATACCTCCTACATTATTTTTACCAATAATATTGGAGTCAACTAAATTTATAGACCAGAAAGAAGCCTTTTGTGCTACCCCAAAAAGACCAATATTATCATCGTCAGAGCGATTAATAGTTAAATCATAAATGCCATAGGTATTGGAACCGCCATGACCGGTGAAACCACCATGGAATACATTATCGGTGGAGCCAATGGACTTAAAGCCTTTGCCATCATTCCAATATTTGGTATTTTCAGCTTGAAAGCTAGTACCCTGAGCGTAGGAACCGCCCATATTGGCTTTGTCAGAATACTGGATTGCTTCCATCTGATAAAGGTTATTTACCAGCATATGATAGCCCTGATTCTGGATACCACGAGTTTGGGTAACAGCTTTCTTGTCATCGCTACGGCTAAATTCAGTAAATCTCTGTGCTACCTTGCTCTTATAGGCTTCGGCCTCTTTACTGTAATTCGTATAATCCTTCTGAGTATAGGTGGAGTCCTTTGTATCAGTAAGGCCCAAATCGGTTACTTTAGCCCCATTAATCGTCTTTTTCTCCCCATCTACTTCATGTTCAACGAGGTCAGGGTTGTAGTATACCCCCACACTATGGGACGCAATCTGAGAATCCTTAGCATTATTCAGATTTACCTTGGCGGCAACACCATTTGCATTAACATCATCAGCGTTCTGGTCAGCTCTCAGTGTAATGGAACCTAGTCTGGTACTGCTATCTCCCTCCACGGAGAATTCCTCTGTACCTATAGTTTTATCACCGGAAATAGTGGTAGAGGTTACGGCCTGCAAGGAGCCCTTTTCACCAACAGTAATATCGCCATCAGCCACCAGCTTAATGGTGTTATTGGCAACAGAAAAACCTGTAGCCAGCTGAATACCATCTAAATTAAGTGGCGAATTTTTTAAATTTTCCTTTAACTTGGACATTAATGCATCATTATTTTTGATATCAGATAACATTTTATCCATATATACGCCATTAGTGGATGCATTGATTGTGCCATTTACAATAATATTCTCATTTTTTGTACCATCTTGCTTGAAATACAGCTTACCATTTTTGAATTGCTCAGCATCAATATCAGCTGTAGATATAACTACACCAGCCGCATTAACCTCTGAACCATCATAAAACATTGTTCCATTAGGATTTACCAAAATAAAGGAACCAATGGAATTAATATGGCCCGCAATTTCAGACATGCCACCAGCCTCATTTACCCGATTAAGGGTCATGGCTGCCACATTTGGCTTTCCATTAAGGGTCTGGATAAAGTTTACCGTGGCATCTATGCCTACATTAAAGGAATTCCAGTCAATAATTGCCTTATCAGTGGTCTGTAAAATATCCATTGTAGACTTAACAGCTTGATTTTCTTCAGTTGCTGTTGTAGTAGAAATAGTTACATCACCATAAGCAACTTTATCGATGTTTGGCAATGCATCATTAGCATCCTCAGCATACCCCACTCCAAAAGGTCCATAGCACAAGGTTGCTGTGGCCAGCCCTAATATTATTTTTTTACTTAATAAATTTCGATTTGTCATTATAAAATTACGTCTCCATTTAATTATTGATAATGAAAAGGTATTTAAATTTTCTTTACAGCCTGGAACCACCATATACCATCCATATCATGACCGTAGCTGTTTGAATAGCGATCACCTATAGGCATAGCATAATCAATTCTTACATACCAGTCCCCCGGCTGCTGATAAATAAGTCCAAGGCCTGCACCCTGAAGATAACGGGATTCACTATTGCCAAATGGATTATTGTGGACCATATTTACCCAGCCCACATCATAAAATGCAGCTAGCTTGAAATTTGAGTTACCTAATGCTTGACGCAGTTCAAAGGAACCCAAAAAACCGTCATCACCGCTGGCTTCACCTTGTGGGAATGCCCTTACACCATTGTAGCCGGCAATATAAAACTTCTCGGAGGAATCCAGATTATTCCACGACTTCTGCCCTGACAGAGTAAGATGGGCTGTCAGTTTATCATTTAACTTTTGAATATGATAAAAATCAAAAGTGGTCTTCTGATAGTTTCCCTCTGTACCAAGTACATCTCCGTCCTTAGCATAAGGAGTATCCATCACAGCGCGACCAATGGTGTGCATCACCTTATAATTTGAGGCAAACCATTTGGTACGATAATCTCCGTCCAAGCCGAAGCGTATGCCATAAAGATGTCTTTGGGAATCGGTATTCCAGAATCCAATACGGTCTGTCAGTCTGGTATATTCCACATTGAATCTAAAATATAAATTATTATCCAAAGTACGCTTTAATGGTGTTCGTGTAGCCAGTCTAAAAGTATCTGATTTACCATAAGCATGCAACGGACGATATTTCTCACCCAGCTCATAGTCTGTTCTGTAATATTCCAGAGAGGCAAAGGTACCATAATTAAAAACAGGCAACTCATATTTTATGGAATAATTCTGCAAATCATCATACTGGGTACTGCGCATATAACCAAGCTGGAGCTGATCCCCCACGTGACTCAGATTATTCCAATGGTACAAAGCACCAATACGATTTCTGCCTGTGTAGTGGTTGCCAAAATTATCCACATAAATAAAGCCACCCTGCTTTTCCGTGGTGGTAAGTTTGAAAACAGTATATGCCTCACCGTTGGATTTTCCAGGTGACAGAAATGCGTGAGCCTTTACGCCAGGTATATCATTTAAAATGAACAGCATCCGATCCAGCTCATGCTTATTGATAACTCTGTCCTTCTTGGCTCTATGGGTTAATCCCTCTGCTCTGCTAGTTAAAAGTTCAGAGGAGTTTTCAAAGGAAATATCATCATAAGCACCTTCCATAACCTCTATTGTGACTATTCCCTCTGTAATATTTTGAGTTGGCAGATACGCAATGGTAGTCATATAACCATGCTTACGATAATAATCAGTAATGGCCTGACTTACTTGCAGCATATCATTAAAGGTCATTTGTGGAGTAATAAGGTGTCCCACCTGCTCCATCAGCTCACTGCTGGTAAAAATGGTATTGCCCTCCAACCGCAATTCCTTTACCTTGACCTTAATTTTATTATCACCCAGCTTCTGCTGGCCAAGGTCAATATTAACCTCTACATCATCAGTATCAGATTTCGGCTTCCAATTTCTCTCCTTATTTATATTTGAAGAAATAACACCAGCATCCGGCATTTCAAATGGAGCTGCTGTAGCCTCATTATATGGCAGCATCAAAAGGGAAAGTCCCAAACCTAAAAAACTTAATTTCTTACTCATAATATAAAGAATTAATCACCTCAACGTAGTAAATAACCTATTTTACACAACAGTTAAAATTATACCACACAATTTTACTATGTGTATAAATCAAAGGTCCTAATTCTTTTATTATTAATAACATAATAATCATAATACTTAAAATTATTTTTTAAAAAGTAAATAAAAAAGAACCAGTATTAACTGGTTCTGCTTTACCATGTTGTATAAGGCTTTAAACATAAACTGGAATTATAGTACCGCTTATCATCCGACACTTCCCTGTCAATCCAGTCTGGCAGCTTTACTTCTTCAGTAGGAGATGAAAGCTCCACCTCCGCCACTATAAGGCCCTCATTATCACCGAAGAAAACATCAATTTCCCATGTATGGCCCAAATGCTCCTCTATATGACGTGTTTTTTCTATAAGTGGCTTATGACATAGATTATCAAGTAGCTTCGTGGCATCCTCAAAGGGGATTTCGTATTCCATTTCCATACGGGAAATCCCCTTATTTTCACCTTTAATGGTGAGATAGGCTTTTTTTCCTTTGGTACGGACACGAACAGTGCGCTCCTTGTCAGTACAGAGGTAGCCTTGACGAATGCTTACACCTTCATCCTTGGGCTGCCATTTATCTTTATTTATGAGGTATTTACGCTCTATTTCAATACCCATTACTGCTCTCCGATAATACGAACCTCTGGATAGAGCTTTACGCCCTTTTCCTTGTATACCCTATCCTGTACTTCCTTTATAAGGTCAAGGACATCCTGGGCTGTGGCATGGCCGGAATTAACCACGAATCCAGCATGCTTAGTGGAAATCTGGGCACCGCCCACCTGTAGGCCCTTCAAGCCAGTGCTGTCAATCAAGGTTCCAGCGTAGTAGCCCTCGGGACGCTTAAAGGTACTGCCGGCACTTGGCATTTCAAGAGGCTGCTTGCTTTCACGACGGGCAGTATAATCATCCATCTTGGCTTGAATATCTTCCTTGTTGCCTGGCTGCAGCTCAAGGGTAATCTCTGCAATGGCTTGGCCATTAGCCTGGAAAACACTATGACGATAACCAAAGTTAAACTCATCAGGACCGTAAGTTAAAACCTTGCCAGTAGCAGTTACGGTCTTAACCTCCTTTACAACGTTCTTCATTTCCCCATCGTAGGCACCAGCATTCATAAATACGGCACCACCAAGGGAACCAGGAATACCGCAAGCAAATTCCATACCAGTAAGGCTGTTTTCAGCGGCATACTGGGAAATATGTTTAAGATATGCGCCAGCACCAGCAATAATCTTATTACCTTCACAACGCTTGTAGGACATTGGTGCATGGAATTTAATTACTGCACCTCTGATGCCTTTATCCAAAACCAGCACATTGGAACCGTTACCAAGAATAGTAAAAGGTATATCGCACTGGTTCATGAGCTTTACTACCGCCTGAAGCTGATCCATGCTACCGGGAAAAATTAGATAATCAGCAGGACCACCAATATTAAATGTGGTGTGCTTGCTCATTGGTTCATTTATATAAAACTGTTCTGCAGGTAAAATTTTCTTTATGCCATCAACAAATTCCTGATTAATTTCCATTACATCATTTCTCCAATTAGTAAATTTGTTCTTAACAACTTAATTAACCTCTATATTATACTCGTTTCCTGCCGATTTGAAAAGAGTTGATTCCTGTTACTTTATATGGAATATTTCGCTTATGGAAAAATATGAATAATTGGGTTATAATCTACTTTGTGAGTTTATTTTAATTATAGGTGAATTTGTAATGCGTAAAATAATTGTCGGTTTTATTACTTTTCTTTTATTGACACTATGCTTCACAGCATTATGTGTGTTTTTAACAGAAAAAACTGATTTATTTAACTTAAAGAATTTTAAAATAGAGGCCACCTTCACTGAAGAAAACGGCAAAATGACCATGGACTGGACCCGTTATCCATATCCTTGCTTTTATAAGGTGGATGTGTATTCAAAAACCACTGGTAAGGTGCCGAACAGCCCTGAATATCATCGGTTAAAAGAGGAATATACCTTTGAAAATAACTATGATGTTCCTACTACTGCGATACCTACCTACTATAAGATTACCGCCTATGGTATTTTTGGCAAGCTGTCCTCTGATGAAATTTTTGTAGCAAATCCAAACTACAATAATCCAATTAGACCTATTCCAATATATAAATATACTGCAGATAATCCGGCCAGCCCTATTCCATATCTTGTTTGGCACAGCATTCCCGATGGAGTTCTTTATGAGCTGGAGCTTCTTTCTGGTCCACCAGATGAGGAAAATACTATTACCTTATCCAAGACCAACCATCTGATGTCAACCCAGAAGGTTTTTACCAATGGTATTCAAATAGATCTCAGACCTTATCTGAATCAGCCTCGCCTTTTCTGGCGTGTCAGAGCCCTGAATCTTCGAAAGGAGCCTATTGGCGTATTCTCCACCGCTGAGCAGATTATGGTGGATTCATCCAAGCCAATACCAAATAAGCCTCTACTTAATAATTTTGATGTAATGCCAGGCTTTAAACAGCCAATTTATCCTGTATTCCACTGGATACCAATGTTTGGGGCTGACAGATATGAGGTAGAGCTTATGGCACAGCCTCCTGTGGAGGAAAACAACACAGTGGCCACCCCTCATCGTGCCTGGGCAAAAACAGTGACAGACTCCTTTAGTTGTTATGATGAATATCCTAGAAGATATGCCGGGAAATATTACTGGCGTGTACGGGCTGTAAATTTAAAGGGGGAAACCATTGGTGTATTCTCCGATACAGATACCTTTGAGGTTGAAAATCATCTCACCCGTCCGTTTGCAGCAGCCTTTGGCGACAGTATTACTCACGGCGGCGGTGCTGTATCCTTTTCTCCTTGCAGCATGCAATACAGCTATACCACATATCTTGATTTTCCTGCCATTAATATTGGTCGTAGTGGCGATACATCAAAAATGTCACTTGACCGCTTTGACGACGATGTTCTGCCAATTAAACCAGTTAATCTTATAATACTTACGGGCTCAAATTGTCTTAGGGATTCCTATATCACCGCTGAAATGGTAATTGCAGATCTGGAGGGAATTTACCAAAAGTGTGTATCCAACGATATCAGGCCGATTATGCTTACACTGCCGCCAATTAATCCGGCTAATATAATGCTGGCATTCAGAACACCAACGGATCCTAACTGGTATTCCAAAATGGTAAAAATCAATGCCTATATTAAGACTAAACCGTATTACATTGACCTGGAGCCATATTTCTATGATTATACCCACACCTTTATGGATCCGGCCTTTGCCAATGATGGGCTTCATCCTGATATAATGGGCAAAATGATTATGGCAGAAGTTATTAATTCCCACAAGGAAGTATTTAAGCAGTAAGCAAGATTTTTTGATTCATAAATATTTTCAGTAAAAAATACCAGTCATCGAGGCTGTAAACCTTGGTGGCTGGTATTTTGTATTGTGTTTAATTATCTTTCGGATAAGAGGGTTAAGATGGCTTCAAAATCTGAATTCTCTGCCGCAGACCTTATCTTTTGGCAAAGCTCAGCGTCTGAATCCGGAATACGATAGCCTTCTATTTCTGCAAATACAGCCTCTATGCTTTCTGCATCATTGGCTTCAGCGGATGCCTTGACTTCTTCATATACAGTGTCCATCAGCTCTGCATCTGCCTCCGGCATATCATCCTCCGTGTTATCGTTGACATCCTCTTCCACATCATTTGCAGCTTTATTTTCCGCATCATCTTCCGTGAAAACTAAGGATAATGGCTCCTTAAAGCTTCTGTAGGTCGCAATAAAGTCTTTATGATGCTGGTTGATATAGTCAAGATCCCCAGCCTTGCCGGCGTTTTCCAGCAGCTGGGCCTCCTCAGCAATGGCCTCTGCTCCAATAAGCCGGGCAGAGCTCTTCATTGCGTGAACTTTGATTGTGTAGTCATTTATATTACCATCAGTATAGAACCCATCTACAATGCCTGTATCTTCCTCTATGGATTCATAGAAAATCTTCAGCAATGGCATATAATATTCTGAACTGCCGCTGTTTTTTATTCCAACAGCCAAATCAATCCAGTCCTGATCCTTGAGCGGTGCCAATTCGGCAGGAAGATTGTCCTGTTCATCCTCATCATCGGTATCAACATCATCTTCCCCGGAAATTATTAGCTTATCCCCTGGCAGATAAGCCATCAGCATATCCTCCAGCTTGCTAGGATGAATTGGCTTGGTAAGATAATTATCAAAGCCAGCTGCTATGTACTGCTCTCTTGCCCCGGATATGGCATTGGCGGTAAGACATACAGACACGGTGCAGTCATTTAATCCCTCAGCCTGCTCTTTAATCTCATGGAGGGTTTCAATACCATCTTTACCAGGCATCATGTGATCCAGGAAAATCATATCGTACATCTTGCTCTTGGTCATCTGGAGTGCTTCATCACCACTGTCTGCTGTATCAATTTTTATCTTGGTACGCTTCAGAAGACTCTTGAATACTGTCAGATTCATCGAATTATCATCCACTACCAATACATTAGCATCTGGTGCCGTGAACTTCTCCTTATATTTCTTATGCTCCTTTAAAAGCACATTAACGGATGTCCTATAGTCTCCCAATGGCTCCCACTTGCCAACCTTCTGTCGTAAATCGAAGAAGAAGGTGGTACCCACACCATAGGTGCTTTCTACCTGCAAGTAGCTTCCCATCATATCCAGCAGATTTTTGGTAATGGTCATACCAAGGCCAGTGCCTTCGATGTTTCGATTGCGCTTTTCCTCTATGCGCTCAAATTTGGAGAATAGCTTTTCCATATCCTCCGGCTTTATGCCGATACCCGTATCCTTCACCTTCACATGGAGAATGATACTATCAGGGTCGTCTTCACAACGGTCATATCCAACAGAAAAGGTCACACTGCCTGTTTCTGTGTATTTTACCGCATTCGTCAGGATATTTGTGATAACCTGCTTTACACGTACCTCATCGCCAAAAAGCTGCTTCGGTATATTTGAATCAAAATTAACATTAAAGGCCAGTCCTTTATCGTCAGCCCTGTTGTGAATCATGACCACCATATCATTAAGGGTGGATGAAAGATCATAATCCACAGGAATAATATCGATTTTACCAGCCTCAATTTTCGAGAAATCCAAAATATCATTTATCAGTCCCAACAGGGTATTGCCCGAGCTTCGTACATTTTCCGCATAGGACAGAATATTATCATCCTCACATTCACGGAGAATCAGCTCATTCATGCCTAAAACCGCATTAATTGGTGTACGGATTTCATGGGACATATTGGAAAGGAATTCGCTCTTGGCCTGAGAAGCCTGTTCAGCAGCCTCCTTTTCCCGGCGCAGGGATTCCAGACTGGCCCGGCGGTATTCATCTACTCTTTCACTTATAACAAAGGTGTGTAACAAACAGGTTCCCAGCATATAACCAATGGTATACATTGGAAGGAATAAAAATTCCAGCTGAAGGATAAGGGCTATTGCTATAACCAATCCAAACAGGCAAATGGTCCGATGGCGCCTCTTTATAGTTCCTTCCAGCCTTAACATAGCACTAAAGGTGTAAGCAGATGTCAACAGAAACATCACGATCTGGAAAACAAGCTGTGCATATCGTGCTGGACATGCATGATATTCGCCGGCATCATCAAACCAAAACAGCACAGGAGTAGATATGCTGGCAAGAGATGCCAGTGTAATAACTACAAAGAAAATGCGTCCCGTCCAGAGAAGGAACTTTCCAAATTTGTGATCCTCACCTAAATATGTAACCACATACCGCGTCCAAGTGAGTATGCCCGCAGCCATGACAATATAGTATATAACCACATTGGCAAAGAGCAAGTTAAATAAATTCAGCTCACTAAAAACGCCCCACAGCGTATCGGTAATATAATATGCCAAAACAGCATACAGAAATCTCCTGTAAATTTTTACGGCAGGAATATTTTGATTACTTCCCTGCTGAAATAAAATATCATAATTTACAAGCAAAAGAATGAGTATAGCCAGTAGTCCAATTAAAGCCAGATAAAACATAGAGATTACTCCTCTCCATTACTCTGTAATAACGTCCCGTATACTCTCCAGCAAGCTGCTTCTGGTAGTGGATTTTAAAATATAACCATCTGGTTTAAGGGCCATAACCCGTTCAACACCTTCTCTGGTACCCACACCAGTCAGAAAAACAACAGGGATACGTTTAGTGGACTGCTCCTGGCGCAGCATCTGGAAAACCTGTGGTCCATCCACCACCGGCATCTCATAGTCAAGTAAAATTAAATCCACCGGAGTTTTCAGCAAAAAGGTGATGGCATCCATTCCAGTTGTGACACTATATACCTGATAATCATCCTTTATCCATTCTGTAACCATCTTGGAGAAGGATGGATTGTCATCCACAATGAGAATTTTTTTCTTTCCCCCGGTATAAATAGTATTTAAAACAACCTGCTCCAGCTCGTCCATCTTAAGCGGACGGTCCAGCCAGGCAAAATGTTCCAGGCGATGATTATGCTGCATCAGACGCTGACGGTCCTTCTTCTCACCAATCAGCAGCATATTTGTACTGGTATACCATAGCTGTTCCTGAATGTTATCCAGTATCTCCATTTCCTCCTGATCATCGGCAATATCCCCTGGCAGATAGGTAACGAACAACAATGCGGATTCTGCCATTTCCTTGATTTTATCAAATTCACCTACAACAGTTATTACGTTGTAGTCGCACTCCTTGAGCTTACGTTCAACAGCCTTTGCTACTACACTAGGTTTAAATAAAATTAACACAATGCTAAAATCTATATCCATATCTAGGCACCCCCTATATTATTTTCTGCTTTCCTATCAATTCTATGTGTATGACCTTAATTCCTTCTTTATATTAAGTCATTGCTCCCTAATCTGTCAAAGATACTTTTACCAGCCAATGCTGTTAATATTTCTATTTTATTTTCCTGATGGGATAACCTAGTTTGAAATTCTGTTTCCACATTATCCAGTACGATATTCACTGCATTATATATTTTTCCCCGTTCTTCCTCCGGAATATTTGCAACATAAAAAGATAGTCTGCCGTTACAAGTATTCCTTCCTTTTTCCAGACCGAAGAACAGGCGTTGTCTTTCAGCATTAAAATTGCCAAATGCTGCTATCTGTCCAAAGGCATCGGCAACAATTTCATCCAGAGGATGATTTTTCATACCACCAAAAAGGCGCAACGTCTCATAATGGGCACTCTCATGGGCAAGACGAAGCTTTTGGGAGAGTACAAGCCACTCCTCTAACGGAATCCCCATTTTTTCAGGTGAAATATTGCTATAAGGGGCAAAATTCAATAGGATAATACGATGTCTATAAATATTAGTAGCTTTTGTCTGCATTGTAAAAGCATTTACCGTGGCAGGAAGCTCCCTGATATTTTCACGACCATTTAATAATGCATCCATATAAAGAAAATCCCTGTGGCTCCTGGTGGTAATAACTGGAAGCCGGCCCCCCAGGGTTTCAGCAAAGGAAATACGTAAATCTTCCTTATTTTCCCATTGATAATTGGAAACCGGGAGTCCAAAGGCCTCCTTTAAAAAATCGAGTACATATTTTCCCTCTGCCTTTTGCCACATAGCCACATAAGGCTCATCCTCAAGTGGTAATTTGGGTAATTCATTAGGTACATCATAACAATGCTTTAAATAGTTTATATATGCTTCTTCCTGCAAATTCATAATTCATCCTTAGTTTATCTAAAATATAAATAGCTAATATTTATTATCAAAAACAGCCTCCCGAAAATGAGAGGCTGTTTCATTTATCGTAACTTTTTTATACCTTTTAATTAAAGATAGGTATTTACACCATTAGGCTGCAAAATAATGGTATTTACATCATTTACATTAACGTTACGCCAATCCTCGGTTTCACCATTGGTGTAATGAACCTTGAAATCCCAAGTCTCACACAATGCCCAACGATCAAAATCTATAGTAACAGTGGTGCCATTTTCCCAAACGGAGTTACCAAGTACATCTTCATACCACTGATTGCTGATGGTAGGTGAGCAATTTAATACCACGATAGTAGAACCGGTATTATTTACCAGTGCCAACTCCTTTGCATCTGCAGTGGATGAACACATGAAGGTCAAGCCTAAAACCATAACGAAAGCTAACAACAGTTTGTGCAAGTTAAATTTTCTCATAAACAAATTCCTCCTGTTACATAAAATTGATAAAAAACGGAAACAATTATGATACTGTTTTGTATTTACCAGTAACCGCCTCCCCCAGATACCAAACTGCCATATAAGGTAGTTTAAACTTTCTCAGGTAGTTACTTCTACAAAAAACATCAAAATCCTTTTTTAAGTTAACTATTATGTAAATTTAGATTAAAAAGTCTTGCTGATACTAAACTGCAATCTTACACTGTCTGTTTTCTTGCCACCTACATCTCTTTTCAATGGCACACCTAACAGCAGGCTGGCATTAAAGTCATTATTATTCTCCCAAATAACGCCAACACCTGTACTCATAAGAGTATTAGCCCCTGGAATAGCATAACCGCCGTCTACCCAGCCATAATCAAGGAAGGTAAAGCCATGGAGTTTATCCCCATTAATAGGGAAATGGTATTCCAAGCCAAGGGCAAAGCCCTTGTCGCCGCTTATAAAGCTTTCCTCATAGCCTCGTACTGTATTCATACCACCTACATAAAAACGGTTGGTGGTACTCATATACGACTTGTCACCAAATTGACCACTGAATCGGGTAACAAAGGCATGTTTATTGGGTAGTCCCTTACGCCAGTACATATTTATCTGGTAAAGATTTACATTTTCTTTAACACCGTACATATTCGTTTTGTTGGAACGCATCAGACCATATCGATGATAAAATACGGAATCTTTACCATAATTTGTAAAGGCTACATATAAATTGTAGCGGGTGAGTTTGTCGTCCATCCATGGAATCCTTCCATGTCCCAAGGTAGTCTTGGATTTCTGGCTGAGATAGGTAAGACCCAGCTCACAGCGATTTGTATTGGTTACTGCCAATGGGAATCGCAATCCAACACTATAGGCTTTGGCATCGCCCTCAATGCCGAGGGGCTTCAAATCGCCACTTACTACTTCATTCTTATTGCCAGTGTAATCCAAATCCAGCTTTAGGCCACTGGTGCCCAAAGGAGAGGTATAACCAATACTATAGGCATTTGAGCCGGAGCTGTGCAAATAGCTTAGACGCAAGCTGTCACGTCTTCCAGTGACACTGCGCCAGTTATAGAAGAAGCCATAGCGGTAACGGCCACTGGTTTCATAACCGTTATTGTCACTATAAAGGGTAAAATTATGCAGCTTTGGTTCAAAGGCATAGAGAACATAATCTGTAGTCCCTTCCTTTTTACCAGCCTGCATTTTAATTCTGAGAGCCACATCATTGGTACCATTAAAACGCTGCAAGGAGCGGTTCAATGTACCAGTATTGGCAATCTCTCCCTCCTTCAACGGGAACCAGCTTGTTATATAGCCGGTGTTGGTGGATTTGTTGCCCTCCACAGTAACATTGCCTGTACGGCCCTCCACCAGGTTTATATGAACAACCCCCTCATGGATGGTCTGAGGTGGCAAAAAGGCCCGACAGGTCATATATTCTTTCTTGATGTATAAATTATTGATATCATCAATGATTTTATATAAATCTTTAACGGTTATGGATTTGCCTACATAAGGGGAAGTGACATTATCAATTTCTTCCTGTTTTAAAACCATTGAAGGGTCAGTTTCAATTTTTTTCAAATCAAATTTCATTTCAACGTCAGCAGATTGAGGCTCATTTTCCGGCACACCCTCCACCTGTTCGTTGCGAGTGGCTTCATCTTCCTTTATCTGTTCAGCAATGCGCTCACGCTCCATGGCCTCCCTGGCTTGATCCAGCTGCACACCTGGATTAGACGCACCCGGCAAAATGTCCGCAGGAACAGGAGGCTCTGCCTGTACCTCTGATCCGACTAGTGCCAGCATGGCCAAACACGCTGGTAATACTTTCTTCACTCCAATAGAATGAGTAATGTTAGACAACATATTGAATTTTAAACCAATATATCTATTTTTTCGCTTTGCTCTCATATTTCGACCCTTCTTGATTTTTTAAAAAAACATTTCCAACCGTGCCAACACAGATTTCATGCGTCGATGGGATGTAATGGAGCTTCCCCAAAAGTAACTGGCCACCAAGCCTACATTTTTATCTAATGCCCATGATCCGCCGATTTCCCAGCCCCGTTCTCCCCAGTTGGCAATGCCCGTATCGTCATCATACATATCATCAATACTGCTGCTGGCGGGTATTACGGAAGAAATATATCCGTAATTACTGTAAGCCAAATATGCTTTCCACTCTCCCTTCTTACTGGCTTTACGATAGTTGCCATAAGAAAGCTCCACCTCCCAGGAGTAATCCTGCATATTTCCAAAACCTTCAATCACATCCGGGTCCTTGCTGTAATAGGCCTTGGCATAGGCTCCCGTCAGTACACATTTGGGAGAGAAGCGATAACCTAGATTTATGGAACCAATGTTAACGCCAGCTTTGCTTTTGTTATCCATATCAGTGATAAAATTATAAGCCTTGGAGCTTAAATGGTAATAACCCAAACCACCAAAAAAATTTTTATTTGTCTTGTACTGAAGATTTACTCCAAAAATGGTGGCGGGATCACGAGCCATAGCCCGCACTTCCGCTGCCTCCTTGGGCATCCCCATTGCTCTCAGTTCCCTGGAATATCCCATACTGGCACGGTAGGCGCCAGTTTTTGACATATTCAGCCTTCCTCCTAGAAGCAGCACCTTCCAACTTTTACCTGTTTGCACCGTGAATCCAGTAAAAGAGCTTTCCAGGACAATACCATTCTCATTGGTGGAAAGAGGTACTTTACCTAAGCGAATAACAGTGTTTCCATATTTTCCCTCTGCCCATACCCGGTTCAGACGAACTGTTCCTGTAGAATTACGGTTTATATTTATAGACATATCCAAGCGACCATTTACCTTCCAGTGCTTGTTGATTTTGGCAGTAGGCTCCATGCGAAAAGAAAAAGTAGATTTTTCCCTGGTTCTTCTTCCTTCTGTTTTGTCACTTGTAAATAGATAATTCGCTCTCCCCGTCCATTTCACGGCATCGACATTTTTTTTCAGTTCCTTAACCCGTACACCTAAATCTTTCAATTCCTCTTGAAATTCAGCACATAGACGGTCAATCAAATCCTTGTCCCTTATATCAGTTGCACAGGCCATAGCTCTTGCTGTAATTTGTGCCATTTCGTAGCGAGTCATGTTACGGTTTTCTCGGTAACTATTGTCACCGAAGCCTTGAACAATACCATGTGAATGCAATTCATCCAGAACATCGTAGGCCCAATGATCCGCAGGAACATCCCGAAAATGATTGGCTGCCTCTGCTCTGCCAATGGAAAAAAGGCAGAGCAGATATATAACGAACACACTTTTTATGGCAGTCTGAAATTTCATGGCTGTAGTTCCCTCAAATAATGGAGCTCCGCCCTGGCAGCCGCCATTTCCTTACTACGAAGAGGGGCAGCCTGAGCCTGCTTTCCCTATTTACCTGCTCCTGTAAAGTTCAGATTTCATTTCCAAATTGTCTTCATAAGGTTGCGATATGAATTATTAAGGTAGTTTATAATAACCTCAAACATCAGGTAAACGGTTTCACCCTTCAAATCATCGTCAGGAACCACAAGGCAGATGTCCATTAAAAGAGTACCGTTATCATCAAAATAGAATTTAAATGGTTTATACTGCAAATTTTCACCATTAATAAGCTTCAGTAAATCAAGCTGGTTTTCCTCGGTTACTGCCTTTGGAGAAATCTGGACGCGAATGGTCGCAAATACACTATTGTCAATAATAACTGCTGTAGGAAGCTGCTGCCCCTCCACGGAAATATTAGAACGAAATACTACAGTTTCCCTTTCATCGCCCTCTATTTCTTCTACCTGAAAAATCTTGATGTCCTTTTCCTCCAAATATTTTTTGAAATTTTCTGCATTCTTGTTCATTATGCATCCTCCTTATTAATTTAAATATAACTTAGCCCCTTATCTAAAATTTAAATCAGATAAGGGACATAAGTTATATTAATCTGTTACTAAGATTAGTATTCGTTATTCAATTATTATTTCCTGCTTGGAAGCATTTTTTGTAACTATGGAATTCACAATTTCACCACTCACCTCAACCCATTGACGAGGTGCTTTTGGTATAAACATTGACAGTGGAACCTCTTTGTAGTAATGTTCCTTGCGCATTAGATTATTTCGCATCATATCTACTACACTGTAGGTTTCAGTGTATTTATTGCTGCGTAACAGACGCCAGTCATGTGCTTCCACTAAATGTGCGTTGTCGGTAATTATGCCGCCATCTTCAAACAACTGGTATCTTCTTCCCATAGGATACAGTTTACTTGCATCGTTCCAGTAAACAAGCTGTTCACCATCATGGGTTGGAGTACGCCCATAAATAGCCATATTGGTTGCACTGTTGTTCACAGTGAATTTATTGCCTACCAAAGCATCACCAATATCCACAGCCCCCTTATCAACATTTACATAACCATTATTGGTCCACAGCTTGGACACCTTAGTGCCAGTGTTGGAGCTGAGCTTATCAATGGTGAAGGTTTCAACAAGATTCTGACCATCAGGGGTTTGCACTGTCATAGTCAATGGGGTGTTGCTATCTCCCGTATTCTTAACAGTACCAATCTGCACATATTTACCTGCCAGTACAACATCAGTTTCACCATCACCATTAGCTTTGGCCAGAACTGTATTCACTCGAGATGCCTCAGAATTGTCACCAAGAATTATATTAACATGATTGCCCTCGGCGGTATCAAGAATAAGGTCGCCCTTCTTTATGGAGACTAAAAGATCTCCCTGGGCTTTCATAACTCTGGTGTAAATATTCCCCTCTTCTATGGTGGTAATCAAATCACCATCAGAGATCATATCCTTATCAAAGTAAATGTTACCCTTTCCTGTTGTATTGGCATCAGTACTTCCCTTGGCAATGATATTGTCGGTAACGCGAAGATCACCATTTCTTGTTGTAAGCTTAACATTCCTTGCGGAATCCACAAGACCATTATGATCAATGATGATATTCTGCCCTGTGTCTCCAGGAACGTAGCTTTCGGAGCCCGCAGCAAGGGAAATATCACCCTCCTGAGTAGAGGTCTTGCCATAAACGGTAATTGTTCCGGTACCAGTTTCAATATTAATATTCTGGTTGGCAGTTATGGTCTCAACGTCAGCATCATTGTCGCCAACATCAATGTTGCCCTTGATAACAGATACATTAATATTTCCACCAGTGGAGGTTACAGAATTACCGATATAAACATCACCCTCATCTGTTTTGGCATTAACATCGCCGGTGACTACAATATTGTTGTCAAAATACATATTGCCCTTGTTAACAGTATTGACAGTCAGGTTAGTCTTGGCCTTAACGGTATCAGTAATATGGAAATCACCATTGCCACTGGTAATAGTAATACCACCATTGTCAGAAATTACCTGTCCATTTTGGTCAATGATAACACTGCTTGCACCAGCCTGATATTCTGAAGCGTAGGCAGAAACAGTTACATTACCATTTGTGGAGTGGGTAAGTCCCTGAACGCTTATTATACCGTCCTTGGTTTCAAGGTTAATATTATCCTTGGCAGATAAAGCATCATCCGTTGGCCCCTGGCTGCCTATATTTATGGTACCTTGGTCAGTGGTAATGGAGATATTGCCATCAGTTGATTTAACCTTCTTGCCAACTTCAACATTACCCTTGTCCGTGCTCAGCACAATATCATTGGTAACCTCGATATCTGTGCCAAAGCTTAAATTGCCCTGGCCTTCAACCTTGGCCTGCAAGCCGCCCTTTGCTTTTAGATCTTCTGTTATGGAAATATCACCATTGCGGCCCTCAAGGGAAATATTCTTTCCTGCCTCCACAGACCCTTTATCTTTAATGACAAAGTTGCTCTCCGGGGCATTCGGATTATAGGTTTCATTTGCAGCCTTCATGGCCACATCACCGTTTATAGCCTCAGTATGACCATAAACGTAGATGGTGCCCACATTGGTGGACAAGTTAACGTTGTTACCTGCAGTTATGGCTTCAACATCACTGTCATTTATGTTGCCCACAGTAATATCACCATTATGATCTATCAGCTCAGCTTCAATATTGTTGCCTGCATTCAAGGAACCTAACAGTGCAATATCGCCCTTACCGCTTGTCTTTACGGAAATATCCCTGCCAGCCTCAATGGAATTAACATTGTTGCCCAAATCAGCTACTACGATATCAGCATTTTTGGAATAAGCATATACGTCCTTGCCAGCTGAAATACCATCCGTAACAACAATACTTGTATTTGCATTATTATATTCGTCAAAGCCCGTAAGGAGGGTTACACTGCCAGTATCTGCACTTACCTTGCCACCTACTGTCAAGGTCCCGTTCTCAGTGGAAGCTGTTACATTATCCTTGGCTCCAATATTTCCGGTGATATTCAAATCTCCTCCGGAGGTGTTCAGCTTGAGATCCTTTCCGGATGAAATATTGCCCTGGCCAGTGATCTGTTTGCCATCAGCGGTAATATTGCCATTGGTGGTTAACCAGTTGCCAGTAGAAGTGATAGATGTTGCAGCCTCCAATTCAATATTGTTGGTGGCCTCCACAGCACCATTAAGGTTAATGGTATCTGCAGTAACAGTTGCATTGGTCCCTGCCTTCATACCGCCATTGGCAGCTGCAGCTTCATCTGCAGTAAGGGTAATAGCCTTTCCGGCCTCCAGTTTGCCATTGGCAGTAATATTATCAGCATCGGCTGTAATGTTGCCAGTTCTGGCTTTCCAGTCACCAGTAGCTGTAATCTCTGTGCCTTTAACAGTTAAATCCTTGCCCGCAGACACAGCTTTGGTAGTAATATCACCAGTTGCTGTTATACCAACATTATTATTGGCGCTAACTTCACCTGTCAGATTAATGGTAGTTGCTTTAACGGCTACATCAGTACCAGCAGACAATTCCTTGACATCTACAGTATCTGTTGCAGTCAAGGTTACTGCCTTATTAGCAGTCATCTTACCAGTGGCAGATATATTCGTGCCATTTGCATTGATGTTTTCACCTGCATTTACTGTATTCTCCAGTTTTATTTCTGCCGCTTTAACAGTAACATTTGTATCGGCAAAAATACTTCCCTTCGTGTTCACAGTATTATCTGCATTCAGAGTGACTAGCTTGGAAGCCACCAACCGCCCCTCTGTTGTGATATTCTTACCTTCTGCTGTAATATTGCCATTATTGGCTGTCCAGTTGCCGGAAGCATTAATATCTGCTCCCTTTACTGTTAAATTCTTGCCAGCCGTAATTGCCTCAACAGCGGTAACATCTCTGGTTGCAGTGATATCAACGTTATTCGTTGCTCCTACTTCACCTGCCAAATTAATAGTAGTTGCTTTAACGGCCACATCAGTACCAGCAGACAATTCCTTGACATCTACAGTATCTGTTGCAGTCAAGGTTACTGCCTTGTCAGCATTCAGCTTGCCAGTGGCAGATATATTCGTGCCATTTGCATTGATGTTTTCACCAGCATCCACAATATTTTCCAGTCTAATTTCTGCTGCCTTAACAGTAACATCTGTACCGGCAACAACACTTCCCTTCGTATTTACAGTTTCATCTGCAGTGAGAGTGACTAGCTTGGAAGCGGATAGCCCATTTGTGGTGATATTCTTACCAGTTGCCTTAATGTTTTCAGTTGCTTCTATAGCTTCCTCAGACTTAATTGTAGTTGCTATAACCGTTACATCAGTACCAGCTTTTACAGTATCCTTGGTATTCAGAGTTTCATTTGCATTCAAGGTTATTGCCTTGCCAGCAGCCAGCTTACCATTAGCAGTAATATTTACAGCATCTGTCCTGATATTGCCATTTGTGGCTGCCCAGTTGCTTGAAGTAACTTTGCTACCAGTTACAGTAATATTATTACCAGCCGTAATTGCGTTATTAGTGGTAATATCTCCAATTGCAGTGATATCGATATTATTATTGGCATCTACATCTCCTGACAGCTCAACAGTAGCTGCATTTATTGCTACATCAGTACCAGCAACAGCACCACCTTTAATAGCTACATCACCAGTTCCAGTAAAGGTTATTGCCTGTTTAGCACTTAACTTGTCACTAGTTGTAATATCCTTACCAGTGGTCTTTATATTTCCGCCAGCATCTACGGCTTTCTCCAACTCAATGGTAACTGCTTTAACAGTAACATCAGCACCTGCTGTCAGACTTTCCTTGGCATTAACTTTTTCAGTTCCAGTCAGGGTTACTGCCTTATCAGCACTTAACTGACCATTGGTGGTAATATTCTTGCCTTCAGCCGTAATGCTTCCCTTGGTGGCTGTCCAGTTGCCGGAAGCATCAATATCTGCTCCCTTTACAGTTAAATTATTGCCAGCAGTAATGGATTTGGTATTAACATCACCTGTTGCAGTTATTCCAACATTATTGCTGGCTCCAACATCACCTGTCAAAGTAATAGTAGTTGCCTTAACGGCCACATCAGTATCCGCAGACACGTCCTTTACCTCTACATTCTCAGTTGCTGTCAGATTTACTGCTTTGGTGGCAGATAACAAACCATCATTATTGGCAATATTCTTACCTTCTACTGTAATATTGCCATTGCTGGCTGTCCAATTGCCAGATGAATTAATATCTTTTCCGGTCAATGTTATATTATTGCCAGCAGTAATAGCTTTAGCCGTGGAAATTTCACCAGTTGCAGTGACAGCTACATCAGTACCAGCTACTAGAGTTTCATTGGTCGTTACATTCCCACTTGCATTCAAGGTTATGGCCTTAGTAGCAGCCAAATTGCCTTCAGCAGTGATATTCTTGCCTTCAGCAGTAATATTTCCGCCTGCCTCTACAGCCTTATCAAGTTCAATAGTAGTTGCATTAACCGTTACGTCAGTACCGGCATTTACTGCACCCTTGGTATTTACAGCTTCATTTGCATTCAAAGCCACTGCCTTGCCAGCTTCTAGCTTGCCATTAGCAGTAATATTTACAGCATCTTCAGTTATATTGCCATTGGTAGCTGTCCAGGTACTGGAAGTAATTTTATCACCTGTTGCGGTTATATTATTACCAGCGGTAATTGCCTTAGTGGTGGTAATATCTCCAGTTGCGGTTATGCCAATATTGTTAGTGGCTCCGACTTCTCCTGACAGTGTAACAGCAGTTGCATTAATGGATACATCTGTATCAGCAGCTAAGCCATTTGCCTGTACATTCTCCGTTGCAGTCAAATTTACGGCCTTATTAGAAGTCAACTTACCTTCTGTGGTAATATTCTTGCCATCAACATTAATATTTCCACTTGCATCTACGTTTTTCTCCAACTTAATATCACTGGCCTTAACTTTTACATCACCGCCAGAGGTCAGATTTCCCTTGGCATCAACATTTTTATTTGCCAAAAGTGTCAGTTCACCACCCACATTTATTACTTCATTTGTGGTGAGATTACCTTGGCTCTTAACCCATAAATCACCTGTAATACCAGCACTGTCTTCTGTGCCAACAGCACCCAGAGTCATATTGTCAACAGTATTTAAATTAGAGCGCTCTAAGCCAATAAGATAACCGTTTGCACCAGCAACAGATATCTTACCCCCATTATTAAGCAGCCTCAATGCATTATCCTTGGAGCCAATATCACCATCTGAAGCCTTAAGATTGACTTCTTCAGTTCCATTAATATAGCTTTCTGCTGTATCTTCATTTTCAGCTTCCGACATCACAATGCCCTTATCACCACTTAAGGTGATCTTTTTGGCAGCAGCCTTATTGCTTACTGTGATGGTACCAGTTGTATTTAGTACAAAATCCTCCTTCATGTCAATGGCGCCCAGCACGATATTATCAGGGTCATACTTAACGCCCTTCAAATGTGCGCTGTTGCCTGTAGCCTGAATATTGACACTGTTGCCCAGTACATATAATGGACGTTCTGCAGTTCCAAGATCACTGCGGCTGTCACCATTGATGCCATTCAAGTACAGATTTTGGGCATTAATGTATGGAACTACTCCATCTATGGATGTCTTACTACCAACAAGACCATTGCCAGCATAAAGAGTTACGCTATCAGGGGTATATATGCTTCCCACAGATAGAGGATTTAATCCATTGTTTTTAATATAGATATTCTTATTGGAACGGGCACTAAGATCACTGGTTGTTTCACCGATTGCCTGTACGGTGATAGGTTTGTTTTCGGAGCCTATTGCACCTTCGCCACCCTCCAGCAGGATATCCTTGCCGGCAATTACATTGGTGTAGGCCTGGTCTGTCAAAGCATTTTCAATTCCCTCTTTGCCCAAAATTCGAACAAAGCCCTTATCTGCCTGTACTTCGCCAATCTTCAGCACAGAAGCAGCTCCATCATCAGTTGCCTTCCGGCCGGACATTGAAATGTCCTCTGCAGTAGCAGTGGCAGTTACCGTTCCAGTTGCATTAATACCAACTGGGGCTGTGCCAGTCACGCGGAAATAATCCTTTCCGTTCTCGTCCTTTAGGCGGATTACATCTGAAGCATCAGAATTTGCCAAAATCTTCAGATAGTCCACATTGGTCTTGCCACCAGCACTATAGCCGTTTTTAAGCTGGTCAAAAGTAATACTTTGCGGAGTCTCATTACTGCCAATATTTTTACCATATAAAGTGACATTTTTGCCGGATATATTGGCAATCTTATCCCGGCTGTCAGTGGAGCCCACTTCCTTATTAATCATTTCACTGCGCAGAGCATAGAGCAGCTCATCCTGAGTCCACTTATAGGTTGGATTTGCTGCCGCAGCCTTCAGCTTGGCATAGTCACTATTTTCATCTGCAGCCAAATGAGCCAAATAATCATCACTATCAGTATAGTGCTCGTATTCTCTACGCAGGGATTCGTAAGCAAGGCGATAATCCTCTGAATAATTCTCCACCCACTTCTCATTGTAATTATCCGGATATTTAGCCTCCAGGTCATCATGCAAGGCCTTCATTTGCTCATAATCAGCAAAGCTTTCCTTAACATCATGCTCATAATCGGAAACATTCTTTTCCAGTTTACGGATATAGGCGTTATTCCGATCTGGTCCCGCAATAAGGCCGGAATCAATCCACCGCTGGATACGGGCGGAGGTTTCATCACTGGCTTCTTCGCCGGTATATGGCAGGGCATCCTCAAAGCTGCCATGCTCATTGGTCAGTGTTACATCACCAGCCACAGAACGAATGACCCCTATACGCATATCATTATCTTTATTGTTGCCTGTAGTATTCTGCACCAGGAATATATCCTTTTGCGCAGTGGCATTAACGCTGGCACTGAGAGGATCATTATTAAGTGCCTGCTGGCCAGCATGCACCTTCAAAGCCTGGTCATGATTGCCAATACCACCTGACTGGCTGGTAATATCTATACGCTGACCAATAATACCTTCACCAGCAATCTGCTCAATATTGCCGCTGACCTCCAATTTAACGTTATTGTTGCCAGCCATAGGATCACCAGTACCCTTGGCTTCAATAGTGGATATTTCCGTATTACCGGTTACATTAATACCTATGTTCCCATCACGGGTAATAGCACCCAGCTGTACAGCTGTTTCCTTATCAAGGGTTTCAATATTGATGTTAGCAATATCCTTTTGAGCGTTAAGTGAAATTTTATTTCCTAAAATAGATACACCATTATTGGCTTTAAGGGCGCCCTTGTTGGAAGTAATGGCAATGGTACCTTCTGTATTGTTATTACGGATATTTCCATTAAGGGTTATATCTCCTCCGCTCTTAAGGTTGATAGTTCCATTATCCTGACCTATAAATTTAATATCAATAGGTTTATCTGCCTTAATACTGGATACATAAGTCTGACTGGAACCAGTCTTAACATCCCAGTTATAATAGTAATTCTTCCAAAGAACTTTATTTTTTGAGGTTACATTATAATTTAATCTTTGATTTTTAAGCACGACATTGTCTGCTACAATCTTGTAATCCGGACCTGTCCCTTTGGATACGAATATTCCATTCGGCAACGGTTTGGCATCATTAACGGTAACCGTCTTCTTGGCCTTGCCAGTCTCCGATTCAAAGGTGGCAAAATCCAGATGTAAAATACTGGTATCACGATAATAATAATGGGTATTAGTGGTGGATTCAGAACCAACCGTCCAGTTATACCGGCTGTTTGCCTCCGGATTAAAGGTATAGCTGCGGCCAGCTCCGGCAGTATTCAGCTCTCCAGGATTAAATCCAGTGGAGGTGGTAACTCCCTCTGTAGTATATTTCTTGGTAGTAACAACCTCCTTGCCATTGTTATCCAAGGATATGGTTGTTAATGTCACTTCACCATTAATATTATTATTGAGTACCTTACCCAACTGCATGGAAGCATTCGTCTGATTATCAATACTGATATCAGCACCGCCATCTACGGCAAAAATCTTGCCACCAGTGGTGCTGATAATACGGCCAGCAAGATATACTTTACCTCCCTGAGCATCAATATCTTCTGCCAACAGAGTATCATTATCAGGGTCGTAGAAAATCTGGACATTATAAACCAGGGAGCCATCAGCTGCCCGTTCAGCCTCCCAGTCTGTGCCTCCCTCATTTACCATATAGATACGGCGGCCTTCAAAAAGCTTGGATTTGCTAAAGTCCTGATTTTTGGCCGCTGTCTTGGCAGCGTTCAGCTGTTCTTCAGTTATAACTGCTGTGTATTTGCCATAACCACTTTGTAAAATACCATTTACATTGATAGCGTCTGCCGCAATGAATATGGAGCTTCCGGCAATACGTCCGGATTTTGCTGCAGCTCTTTCACTATCCGTTTGGGCTGCAGGGCTATTATATGACAATTCATTATGCTTTTTAGAAGTATAATTATTTAACCAGAAAGCATCTTTAATAGTGTTAATGGCAGCATCATTGGTACTCTTGTACACTTCCTGCGGCGATGAACCAACATTTACCACACCCTTGGTATAGCTCTGGTTTACACTGCCATACTGGGCTGTCAGTCTTATGCTATGACCATCAATACCGGTGGCCTTGGAGCCGGAGCCATTGATGATGATATCGCCGCCAGTTTTATTTTTATTCGTAATGGTTACATCTGTAGTTCCGGCGTTTACATGGCCGGCAATCTCAATGGCACCCACGCCATTAAAGACACTATTAACATAGGTTATATTGCCGTCCTTTGTAACCTTATCGGTCAAGGTAATTCCGGTGAGAGAAGGATTTTCCGAGAGAATATTTACACCACTATTGCCCTCAGTGCCAGACTTCAGCTTACTGTAGGACACATCATATTTTTTATCGCTGTTCAGCTGCTTTATCTGATTCTTGCCATTGGCGTCAGATTTTATTATGTTGTCACGGTAGATGACTCCTTGGCCTTTATCCTTTATGGTAATATCATTTACTACCAGATAGGCATTGGATTTATTTTCCACCTTTACTTCCGGATTAGTCTTGGCAACCACAGAGCCCTTGCCATAGAAGTTGTTGGAATCCACATTAATGGTACCGCCACTGGCTTCTATCAATCCCGGCAAGGCAACGATTGGAATATCATAACCTTCGGTAACAGGCACCTTAATGGTTTTACCATCAACAACCTTTTCTTCCATAAGCCCCAAGGAATTCAGTTTTGCCTCCAAAAGCTGCATTTCAGCCAAATATCCGGCATAAGCGATAGCCGTTTGGCCGTCACCGCCCTTGCCGTCTTCACCATTATAGGCGGAAATCAGCTTGTTCAGCTCATTCCAGCGTTCAGCTAATACATTGGCATAGCTGCCAGTGTACTGCTTCGCTGCCTTTTCCAATTCCGTGTAGTGTCTGCCCTCGTCATCCACTATGGAAATGGTATAGGATGGATTGTTGCCTTTAGCTGTTACATCATGGGTTTCTACAATCTTGGTAGCATCGTTAACATCAGCAATATCATTATGCCCCAGAAGGTCTTTTGGTACCACCTGTCCAGTAATAGTAACATTAATCTTGTCCTGGAAACCGGCCAACAGGGAACCGTCCACCTTGGCATAATTGGTGGATTCATTTACAAACCTATCAACATTTACATTTCCATCACTGGCTGTCTTTACAACAGGTATGGCTTTTCCATCGCCGCCTTCGCCACTATAAATAGTATGATAGCTGGCCTGCTTAAGAATATTTTCCGTACCATTGGCAGCCTTAATGTTAATATTACGCAGAGCTTCCCCTATTGCACCACTCTCAACCTGCACGCTGTTATTACGGCGGTTTTCCACAATCAGATCACGACGCCATCCCAATGGAATAGCAGTATCATTGTGGGCATCTGCTATGGTAAGCTGCTTAACATTGGATTTGCTGCCGTCATTATCAGCCCCGGCATAAAGGTTTATATCCTTATTACTCTTAATGGTTCCCTTAACTTCTACTGCATTGCTGCGATTAATTTTATGCTCGGTGATAGCCGTCGGACCAGCACCGGCGCCACCAGCAACCTTGCCCTCAGCATGGACAGTGCTGTCAATATCGTCGGAGGCAGCCAGGGTTACGCCGGCAACATCATAACTGCCATTGGAAGTCAGAGTTGCCCCTGTTCCTAAGGTAACCTTATTGGCAGATGTGTAATCCGTTCTTGACTGCACCACAATAGACTCCGCTATACCGGCATTTAGGCCTGTAGCGTAGTTCTTCAATACGTCTTTATTTAGTGCCTCATAATCCTGAGTACCAACTGTGGTTACCTTGACGTTGTTACCAATATTAACCTGGGTTCCCTTCTTGATTACATCCTTACTTTCCAGTACGGACATACCCAGAGCATTACCTGCCGTAATATCAAGACGGCTGTTATACTTATTGTTTTTATTAGTATTGATGTTGTTTTCTGCCCCAACATATACCTTGTTGGCGGAAATGTCTGCCCCATTGGCTATGTTAGCTGAGGTGATGCGCCCCTTGTCGCCAATATTCAGTGAAGTATATACGCCGCTGCCCTGAAGCACTCCGCCACTGGCAGAGAAGGTCTGGGTATCCATGGAATCGAACTGCTTGGCATTAACGTAGACATTATCCTGAGCAAACCATTTACCATAAATATTTGCAGTGGCTGAATTATCAAAATAAGTGATAGCCTTGGCATTAGTACCATAGTCCATCAAACCGCCGCCGGAGCCACGTACATAGGAATCCGTATAGGAATTGCCCGTTGCTCCCATTACCAGCTTATTGACATCACCGCCACCTGCAGTTGTACTTACCAGATCCTCAGCCCTGGTGGTGCCTTTTATTCCACCAGCAGCAAACTTAAGTCCGCTTACAGTAACATTGCTGATATCATTTTGACGTGAGGTCATATTGGTGGCATCAATGGTCAAAGTGGCATATCTGGTATTATCTTCATTTTCCAAATTATTCTCATTATTGTTATTGGTATTATTATTAATTGTATAGGAATAATCTTCCTTGCCAATATTGATGGCTGCATTAGTTTTAGTAGTAATATTGGACTCATCACCACTGTACCCAGGCACAGCCATACCAGCCACAGCTACGCTGCGCAGCTTGGAGGTGGCCGTAATTTCGTCCTTTTTACCCACCTGAGCCCCAAAGAATACAGACCCGGCACTAAAGAAGTTGTCGTCTGCCACATTAATCAGGGCACTACTATTAGCCTCTACTGTAGCCTTGGAAGCCATTCCGGTTACTACAGCAGCGGCATGATTATCAATATCTGTTTTCAGCTTCGGAGCATTGGCTGTCTGGAAGGACAGGGCATCTGCCTCGAATAAATAATTTTTCCCCTTTATGTTTATCTGAGAAGTACTGCTATCCTTTACATAGGTACTGTTCCAGCCTGCAGAAGCAAGCCCCGCAGCAATTCCTGTGCTGTTGGCAGTAAAATTACCAGTCTTTATGGCATTAATATTGATTTTGCCATCTGACTTCGTGGTATTGATGCTATAGGTTTTGCTTGCATCAGTATTTTCAATATTAACGGCCACGGCGCTGGTATTGGTAATACCAGTATTAATTGCATTTACCGAAGCTGTGCCAGCTGCCACACCATATACATTAGTATTGGCGGTAATGGCGTTATTGGCATTAATCTTCATATCACTTTCAGTAGTAATATGGGTATTCTTAACATTAATCCCGGTAGTACCACTGGTTTCCACTGTACTGTTAATAGCGTTGGCAGCTATTTTAGTCCCCAAAGTTCCTACAGCACCCTGAGTATAAATACCAGGCTTCTTATCATTGTTGTCCCGCTGTTTATCCACGGTATTGGCTAAAATCTCTACATTTTGGCCATACAAAGTGGCACTGTCAAAATTAACATTGGCAGTATTTTTCACATTGGCAGTAGCATGGGTAACCACAAAGGCTCCAAGGCCCACACTGGCCCCCTTGGCATCCAGATTGAGCCTGTTTTTCTCCGTAGCGTCAATGTGCAACATGCCACCAGCAGCATTAATACTGGAGCCAGTAACAGAAAGATTAGCTCCTGATGCAGTCCCCTTCAAATTGGTATCAATCTTAAAGGCAGTACGTTCTCTTGATTTTTGACGCTCGCTGGCGCTCATTCCCACGAAGCTGCCGGTATTATTCTTGTCCTGGGCATTGGCGGTGCTGATTTTGTCCTGTAATTCCTTATCCGCCGTTATACTTGTATTAATGGAGGTGTTTATATGGTTAACACCGGCTGCCACACCACCAAGGGAAAGGTTAAGCATGCTGGTATCAATATCACGGTCAATCCCCGCATTTAGGCTAACGCCCTTCCTGGCAGAAAGTTCACTTTTATTACTGATATTGATATTTGATTTATCTGCAATTGTTGTAATCGCGCTGTTGACACCTGCACCACCCAAAAGACCGACCTGGGCAGCATTATTGGAATAATCAGCTTTTATGGTGTCAGAGGAACTTACCTTTATTTCTCCCGATTCAATTTTCGCTTTATCAACAGATACGGACACATCAGCGGTATGCTTGTTGTAATTGACTGTTCCATTTAAGCTGGCGCCCAATCCCGCAACGCCACCGGAAAGCAAAGCAGCATTCTGGATAGTGTTGTTACGGGCCTTAACCTCTGCCACAGCATCATCCAGTTGTGAACCATCAGTATCGGATAAGGTACTGTTGGAAACACTGGCCGCAACGACAGTTTTCTGTTCCAAAAGATTTATGCCAAAGCCAGCAGAGACTCCAATACCAGATAAAGAGACTCCGTATGTATCCATATAGATACGGCTTTCGTTTTCAGCCCAGACATTAGCATTTTTTTCATAAGCTAAATTAAGATTATTAACCTTAGCCGAAACACGCATATCAAGGTCATCATGAATCAGGTTTGCATTAAGGGCGGCACCCTGTACAGCCAAACCGCCGGCTACAGCCAAATTGGAAATCCCCTGCTTTGAAAGGGCCTGTAAATCAAAATTATAGGCCCTTACATTGGTGGTTTTTTTGGAATCGCTTTCTGCAAGCACACTGCGGCCCAAAATATTGCTATTCTGGTTACCACCAAAGCCTACATTACCGCCACCGGCAGCCCCCATTTCAAAGGAACCAATATTATTGTAATCCGATGCTTTTACAGATACATTTTTATATTGATCGATATCAGCGCCTTCATTTACAGAGGTATCATTTAAGCTGGTCTTGGTATTGCCGGAAATATAATTTTCGTTAAATGTGCCAGCTACACCACCTATGGCTCCCCCGGCACCGGTAAGTACATCAGCAGCTATGGCATGGGTAGAGCTGCTGTCCACTACCAAACCACTAAGCTTGGAATTTGTGCGGGCAGACTTAAGGAGACTAGGATCAAAGGTGGAACGGCTTACGGAACCGCTGATAATACCATCAGATTGATTATTATCAGCAGACTTCATGCCATTATTTACAGAAATTTTATATTTCTCGAATTCAGCAGGAGTTTCGGAATCACTGGTCCAGGTGACTAATTTACTGTCCTTGACAGCTGCCAGAGTATCCCCGGTGATCTGATTGTTGGCCACAGAAACACCAAACCCGCCGCCGGCACCTCCTGCAATAACACCTGCAATGGAGGAAATAGCATCGTCACTTTGGGCTACAACGCCAATATTATTGCTACTGATTATATTTGTCTTATTCATTTCCGCAGTAGTATTGCCACGGATATTGTTATAGCTGTATGAACCACCAATAGCAAAGGTATTTGCCCCGGCCAAACCAATGCCAATACCCAACAGCTTGGTATTGGAGGTAGAATTAATATCCAGATTATACAAATTGCTGGCTTGTGCCGCAGAAGTGTTCAGATAGTTATAAAATGCCTTAGTGTTCTGGTCCACATCGTTAAAGGAAAGACCTACACCACCGGCCAAAACGCCTGAAAAGGCGGTAGCTAAAGCTGCCCCCGCAGTCTTATTGTTGATATCTGAGGTAGCCTTAATATTCAAAATTGCACTGGAATTAACTTCCTGATTAGCAGCCTTCTTTTCATTTACGGAAGTGTTTTCCATACCGGCATTTACATCTTTATAAACATTGGTACGGGCTACACCTCCCTGAAGATTTACACTGCCCTCAATACCAACACCAACACCTACAGTGGTGGCTCTGGATTTATCGTTGGCTAATACATCCATTTGGGCAGTATTATCCTTTGGAGCATTAATAACGGCGTCCTTAATCAAGGCCTGAGTAGTTTCCCGCTGGTTCTTTTTACCGATATTGGCATAGGCCACACCACCACCGATACCGGCTACACCACCTACAGAGATGTTAAGGCCACCGGCAATTGTAGTCTTGGAGGTTGTATTTTCAGCATTAACCTTCAATCCTTTTACATTGACAATTTCAGTACCCTTCTGTCCTTTGCTGATAATCGCCTCACTGCTGTTGCTTCCTTCGTTTACTGCAACTGCACCATTTAAGTTAAACTTCGAGGCACCAACCCCGGCACCTATTGCAAGGACGTATGTATTATTTTTTGCATTCAAATCAAGGGTACCATCAGAGTCGTTGGCCCCAAATTTAATTTCCCCACCCTTTACATAGACACCGGTGGTATTATTCATATCATTATTGGCAAAGGTCATACCAACACCAACATTGGTGGACGCGTTAAACTGACCGGCCACGCTAACAATGCTGGATTTATTATCCGCTAAGGCACTGACAGCATTTGCCGACAAGCTGCTATCTGTAATGTTCACCTTGTTGTTATTGGTAACGTTGTGCCAGCTTATGCCTCCTGCTCCGCCAAAGTAGTTGGAACCAACGGAAGCACCTGCTGCTGTTCCCACAATCTTCGTCTGATTGGTGGTGGTGGTATAAATCGAAGCTCCCTTTAAGGTTGCTCCAGTGATATCCACTGACAGATTATTCTTGATATCGTCAATACCTACACCTACGCCGGCACCATTTCCACTAAAATTGATACCCGCAGCCACGTTCAGTACCAGACTGCTGCCAGGAATGGTAGTATTGGCATTGTTATCGGTATTTTCTTTTATTTCCTTGTTGTTGTTTTCATCCACAACAGCTTCGTTGTTGATGGTTTTCTTGGCTGCAGTTGCAACGTACTTGTCAGTAATGTTATTAACATCAATGCCGTTGGCTTTCAGCTCTTCCTTTTTGGCATCGGTTTTAGGCTTTTCTATCTCCTTATCATGGGCAATCAAAGACACATCCCCGCTGGCATCTATTTGGGTGCCATTGCGAACAGCTGCCTGAACATTATTATTTATTTCATTGTAGGCCACAGCCCCGTCAAGACCGATGGCTGACTTGCCGCCTCCCTTGCTGCCGGCCACTGCCACGTTAAGATGATTTATGGACTTGGCAGCTTCCATATAGAAGGTATCGATTTTTTTGTATTCTCCGCCACTTATCATGCTGACCAGATTATTGGATAGATCGCTGATGGATACAGAGCCTCCAAGATTGGCAGAAGTACCGTCACTGCCCGTCCAGTTGGCCGCCAGAGCTCCTGCAATCTGCCAGTTACTGGCTGTGGCAGTGTTTGTAATATTAGTCTTGGTTGTACCCTCGAAGCTTTTGTTTACGTCAGTCCCAAGCATCATGGCCCTGACATTATTATTAACGTTGTTATAGGATACGGAACCACTGGCTGTGAGATTGCTGCCACTGCTGGAATTAACAGCCAGGGCCAGACCGCTGGCCACCTCTGTACCAGATTTGTCCGCCGTATTGGAAACACTGCCGGCTCCTTCAATCTGAGTGTTCATTATGAGTGAATCCACGGTTCTGGCAGCATTCACATAGCCCACAGCCCCGCCAATGGCCACAGAAGGACTTTCGTTTTTCTTCAGGGCATTATAAGCCGCTCCCCCGGCAAAGGAGCCAAGGAAGGTGTTATCAGTAGCACTAACGGCCACTTCAGTCAAAGAAGAATTAGCAGCTTCATTTTTCTCAATATTAATTCCATCTACAGTTGCCGCAGTATCGCTGATTCCCTTATTTATAGCGGCGCTTCCCGCTGCAGACAGTCTGAAGCCTCCTTTACCGCCAAGGTTCTTATCGTCAGCCTCTTTATTGCTTTCATTGGAGCCACTGACAGTGTCTGTAAGCTTGCTGCCTTTAAGCCAGTTATCAAATTTATCACGCTTGTTGGCGAGTTTTTGAATAAGGTCGCTTCCCTTATCAAAGAGAGTTCTGTCAGAGCCTGCGGTTCCAGCTATTTCAGCTCCAATACTGTTTATTGTACCGGTAGTTGTAGCAGTTACATCCAATTTAGCGGCCTGCCAAAGGATTTCATCCTCTGCATCAATAGGAGCTTCGAAATCTGTGGCCGCACCAAAGAAATCATCATCCACGGAGCCCAGCTTTTCCGCCAGCTCACGGGCCAATACTGAACGGTTGGTGGTGCGGTTTTCCGCCTTATTTTCTTCCGTGTCATCAGCTTTATCCGTAGCTTTTTTTATACCATCGCCATTATCTGCCACCTGTACAATATTATTGGTATTATAGTCCACATAGTTGACACCAATACCCACAGCACCTACAGCATCCTGTCCACCCAAAGTGAGACCACCGGTAATGGCATTGATGGTGGTATTATTTTCCGTATGGAGGTTTATGGTACCATCATTACTGCCTTCATCCGATCCATCCGGTTTTCCGGTGGCAGTCAGCGTTGCCTCATCATCAATAGACACAATGCTGTTGCCTGTGCCCTTTACAATATTCACCATACCGCCGATATTAAGCGTATCAGCCTTGCCGGAGGAATAGACAATATCCACCTGCTTCATATTGTTGACGCCATTAATATCTATTGCATTGCCTTCAATTATGGTATTTTTGCCCACCATAACCAAGCCGGTTCCGTTTATCTCCTGATGAGCTACACTAGCCCCCATGCCCACTTTGCCAGACTGATCCAGAGTACCATATTCGCCCCCCTTACCGGTAAGGGTAACTGTATAGGTACCAGATTCCGCTTTTATACCGGTATTGCCATCAGCTTTAATGAATTTTTCTTCGCCAATTAAAACGGCGGCATTGTTCTGTAATTCGTTTACTTGCACAGAGCCAGTGGCAGTGAAATTGCCGGAACCATCCTCAGACTGGTTCTTGGACTCAGTGCGAACATGGTAATGGGTATAAGTTGAAGGATGGGTAAGATTAAGGGCATTTTCGGCTGTGCTAATGAGACGCGCCTTAATATCCAGACCCAATTCGCCATCTTCCTTAACCTTATCAATGGCTTCCTTAAGCTTTTCCCAATTGGATAGTGTAGAAGGAATTTTAGTAGGGTCGCTCCAATCGATGGCTTTAACATTTTCATCCCAATTTTCCAAAGCAGCTTTATAGGCATCCTTTATATCCTGTGGAAGATTAGTTATTGCCTCATAGGATTCTTTCACCTGCTTCCAGGCTTCCTTGACATTATACAGCCCTTCAGCAGCCGGGTTATAGTCCATGTGAGCTTGGGCGTTAATGTTTATACTGCCGGAAGCATACAAGGAAGCTACAGGATTTTCACCATTTTCATCAATTTCATCAATTTCATCATTTGCATCGTCATCATTTTCGTTAGACTCTTTAGCATTTGCTATTTTGACAGTGGCATTATTTTTTACATTGTCCACCAGTACGGCAGCATTAATAAGAGCTCCGGTGGTGGCAGCACTGCCATCCGAACTCTTGGCGTGGGTCATGGAGTTAACCACATTCATGTGGAAACCACCGATTTGGTTGCCGTCATCATCTGTGCCGCCAATCATTGTTTCCGCATTTATATTAATATTGCCTTTATTATCACCATTTTCATCATTACCATTAATGGCCTCCAGAGCAGCGTTAATCTCTACGCTACTGCTGTTTTCCTGCTTGAAAATACCCACAGTGGCCCCGGCATCGCCGTATTTTTTCAGCTTGCCTACCAATTCATCCCCATAGTCCACCAATTTATCAAAGAACTTATTCAGGGAGCTTTTCTGGCTGCTATCCAGCGGCTTTAATTCCACAGGCTGAGTATCCCCATCAAATATCTGCCCCGACATTACACCCAAGGTATTGTTTACCGTCATCAGATCCTTAGCGACAGTATTATTGGCACTGACATCAATGGATGAGGCGGAAATATCTTTGTTGATGATAACATTTGCACTGGTCTTGTCATTTACATAGGCCACACCGGCGGATAATACACCGTTTTCCTCATTCATGGCCGAGGAGGCTGTAACCTCCATATCCTCCTGCATACTAGCTGTGGCTTTAAATTCCCCGGCAGTATCAATTTCTTCGTTGACCTTGACATTTGCACTGCTTTCGGAGTTGACAATAGTCACGGCACCATAAACAGACGGAAGCTTAGTGGTAGTATCGCCTTCCTTCCGCTGAACATTCAAACCTTTGGCAGTTGCCAAAATAGTGGTATTGGTATCCGCCGCCAGATTAACACCATCAATTTTTTCCTCGCCATGCTTAAGCTCCAGACCTTTATTTACCGTAACCTCAGAGGTATTCTTTCCCGTTACATTGGTATAGGCTCTGGCCATAACGCTGGCATTCACATCCATGGTCAGATTGGCTGAGGCTTTGGCATCCAAGGATTCAGCATCAATCGTGCCCCCCAGTGAAACGCTGGCTTCATTGGACCGATTGCCAGTGCCTTCCATAATGCCCAACAGGAAAAGGTCTATCCATTGGGTCCATTCAGCAGAGCTAGGTTCCAGTGAATCCGCTAGTTCTTTCCCAGAGGTTTTTTTAATGTAAAGAGCCATAGCTTTACGCAAAACAGCATCTTTTATTATTGACTCACGAATCTTCTTCTGAACTAAATCCTTGGTCCGTTGGTCCTGAAGATATTCAAATATCTGGCCTTCCTTGTAGGAAGTATTGGCATCCGCAGATATTTTTACCGCACTATCAGTAGTTATTTTACCCTTGTTGGTAACAGAAGACGTATTATCAGCGGCAAATAATTCCTTGAGCCACCCTTCTCCCCACTTATCCCAGTTCTTTAACTCGTATTCGTCCTTATCCTTTACCTTGGTAGCCTTTAATGCAGGCAGTTCACTGTCATCTACGTTTTTGAAGCTGGCAGCCTTTAATACAATATCTCCACTACCATCTGTTCTTTGGGAGGCCGTTAAGCCTTGAGGAATCTGCTGGGCAATTTCGCTGTTAACAACATTCTCAAACTGAATATTGCTAATGCTTTTTAGCTGAGCACCATCGTTAATGTCAATAACTCCGGCTCCCAGAACAATCCCACTATGTGTGTTAATATGGCCAGATACTTCAATATTACCTGTAGTAGCAGGCTTGTTATCCTCATCACTGGCCATCAGAGCGGTAATATCATCTATCTTAAATTCTTCTTTGCTCTTGTTCTTATTTTTTTCGCCCTCGAACAACTCATTGAAGGCATCCTTCTGTACCACCATGCCAGTAAAACTGCCAGCATTAATAACCCCCTGAGAGCCCACGACTATTCCGTCAGGGCTGAGGAAATACAAATTGCCATCGATTTTACCGTCTTTGACAGCATTTAATACGCCATTAATATTAACCTCGTTATTAACCATATTTACCAAGGTATTGGCATAATTAGTGCTGTCCTTCATATTGAAGTACATATCAGCCCGGTCACCATTTCCCAGAGAAAAATCCTTAAACCGGTTGACTCCCAGATGATCATCACTGACATACTGGGCATAAATCTTATATAAGTTATCCTCTTTAACAATGGTAGATTTCTGCCCATCTATGGCAGTAATATTAGTTTTAATTTCCGTTTCTGCAGGGGCCTCATCAGCATAGGCAATTCCGGAAGGAAAGACAGAAAGACACCCCAAAGCAAGGCCAAGCACAATTTTACTGGCCAAAATATTGTATGCGTATCTATCCTGTTTATAGTCATGTTCAGCAGCGTGTTTTCTCATCATTTTGCGATATTTTCCTGACTGCGACATGATAATCCCTCCTTGCCTATCGTTCTATCCTTGAAAAGAAAAAAGAACAATTCTCTATAAATAATTCTGCTAAAAACGTCAAATTCCTGCAATTATCCCCAAGGTTTGTTTTTACCACATTCGCCTTAAGGTAACTGCTGCCATAATATCTTTGTCGTGGCTGCCCTTTTGAAAAGCCAAATCACCAGCCAGAGTCCAGCCAGGGGCAAACTCAGCCTCGCCGCCAATAGACATTATGAAATGGGTCTTGTCCTGCTGTCCCCGCAGCTCATAACGCTTGGTATCATTACCAATATAGCCGTAAGTAAACTTTGGATCAGCACCAGTGAAGGCATGCTTTACGCCCAGACGCAAGGCATAACTGCCATTGCTCAGATATCGTTTAAATTCCAAGCCAAGGCCCCCAGCAAAATAGGTATTGGACTGGCTATCTACCCGATGGCCGAAAATGCCGGCTCCACGTTCGGTGTAGCCATCCTGCCACAGCTGGGAAAGCTGTACATTGGCGTAAGGACTGACATGCCAAATCTTCATATTCTTGGCATTTAAATCGTATTTATATTCTCCGCCAAGCTCCAGAATACGGCTGTTATAATCTGCTTTGGCCTGTAAATCCAGGCCAGTCAGCCGACGGGTCAAATCATTGTTTATCCAACCATAATCCAAGTACACATAGCCATTATGAGGCCCATTGCTGTAACCACCATAAAGGCCTACACGGGTATCCTTTACCCCATTATGGGATAAATTGTCCGCAAATGAGAATTGGCCGTAGCTAACGAAGGCACCGGCCCGCCAATGCTTTCCATAGGCACGGTCCCAGCCACCAGCCATGGTAGTTCCCTGATAGTAGCTGCTGCCACTGCCTTCGCCCCAGTTTCTGGCCACCTTGAACCAGAAATCATTGTCCACAGGCTGAGCCAGCTTCATATCCATGGTCAAGGCCTTGTCGCCTTTACCATCATCCAGCTTGGAGGTTGGAATAGCCACCTTAACTTCTTTTGAAGCAAAGGCTTCTGAAAGACGGGCGGAAAGTAAATGACTGGTCATGGTATTGCTTTGGGTCATTACCAGGTTGTTTGGAGCTGGGCTTGATGCAATAGCCGTAAGGGCTGCCTTGGCCTCGCCAGAATCCAAGCTGTATAAATCACGCATCTCATTGATGCGACTATCTCCATTAGTTGACAGATGTAACTGCATATCCGTCATGGCATCATAGGCCTGCTGTTGGGTGCTGTCTATTGGGCCAAGATTATTAGACGCAGACGTCGTTACCTTCAATGTGGTACCATCAATGATGCCAATGGTATTCAGCATACCAGTTGCTGCGTATGGCTTTGTAGTATTGCCTAAAGTACCTTCTATTTCATCTGCCTGTAAAACTTCCATTTGTTCATTTGGCAAGGCATTAGTCACCGATAACATGGAGCCATTTATAGATGCCTTTCCATCCACAATAATCTGGCCATTATCACCGCCGGCAAAGCCTCTAAGCTCGCCATTGGATACCAGATTACCCTTGATATTCATATTGCTGTCTTCGCTATTGGCACCAATGGAACCGTAATTATAGAAATTACCTGTAGTATCGTCTGTAAAATCTGAAGCAAAGTCATCATCAGAAATTTCATTTACGATGAAATTTCCGCCATACAATGCTGCATCCTCCGCTACATTAACACTTACCACTTTAGCTGTACCATTATAGGTCAATGTTCCATTGTTTACATTGACCTTCATATTATCCTCACCGGTAATATCGCCATTGTAGATTAGATTGGTATTAAAATTTAGATTGGTAACTAAATCAGGAATATATTTTGAATAACAATATCCATTTTCTTCAAATTTTTCTTTATATTGAAGCCGCAAAACATCACGATTATCGTTGTCTTCGTCTTCGTCATAGGCTCCTTCATAGGCAGCATCACCAAATTGCTTCCAATCTGATGTAATATTACCGTAAATTTTGGCACCATCATTAATATTTATATTTTTAACGAAGGCGTTTTTACCGATGTAAATGGCATTTTCAGCACCAGAAAGGGTTCCGGAAAGATTATATTTATCCACCATAGGCCCATTCAATTCATCGGCAACAGTATTGAACTCATCGGAATCCATTTTAGTCAGTTTTAGATTTTCAGCCTTAGATATACTGCCATCACCACCTATATCACGAATATAGCGAATATAGGAACCGCGATATTCACCATCAAAGCCCCCTAATAAATTTGAGCCAAAGTCAAACCGTATACCGGTACCACCTTCACCATTAGCTGTAACTGTACCAGCCTGATTCACAGTATGATTGCGACCATAGGCCACCAGAATACCATTTCCTCTATAGCCATCGGCGTGAATTTCTGTATTCTCCGGAATAATGAGAGTATTGTTTACACCATCCACCCGGACACCAGTACCACCATCGCCTACAGTCAGAATATTGGCCGCCTGGGTTATATTATTATCGTAACCATAAATATGTAAGCCGATACCTAACGGAACCTTGCTGAAAGTGTTATTTAAATAGGCTGTACCGTCAGCATTACGGGCAAAGTAGCCCTGGGTATTGATTAATGTTCTGCCATTATTGTAAATGGAACGACCATAATATGCCTTGCGGTCAATATCGTAGCCAATATCATTCATGACGGCCAATTCCGCTTCTAAAAAGGTAGTATAATTCCGGTAGCTACGATGACTCATTATACCAGCAGTTTCAATATGGGAGCCCTCAAAAATGAAATTCCCCTTCTCCTCTTCCCAGCCTTTGACCGGTAAACCACTTACACCATAAAAGGTCCCGCCATCAAGAGCAGCTGTCACATCACTGCCAATAAAGAAGGCATAGCCTTGTCTGCCAGTCAGATTATCACCATTGTCACCTTCTCCATTATCCACGATGAAATAATCAGATTCCTTTACCTCAGGATGGTCTTTCTTTAAATCATTGAAGAACTCACTGGTCATAATTTGCATACCAGGCTTGGCAGGATTCAGATTTTGGTCCACCAAATGACTGGACCAGTTATTTAAGCTATCATCAAATCGTTTGTAATACTCTTTTTTACTATTAACCGGAATGGGTCCACCATTTAAGTTTTCACCATTTTTATCAGTTGTAACATCATTTATAGTAATGCCCAAGGCATGACCCAGTTCGTGACGGAAAATTGCTATATAGTCAACCGCATGTTCGTTTGTAGGTAACACCGTATCCCCGTCTACCCACCATCCATAAATGGCGCCTTCTCGATGAGCCCCCATATACTTACCAATATTTACACTACTATAAGCATAATCACCAGCCGGAAACGGATCTTTTGAGGCAGCTAAATCAAAGGTAATGGGCGTCAGATTACGGATTCCCTGAAATGACTCTGTAATATAGCTTTTATTTTGATATACCATTTTATTTGTAGTTCCATTGGCAGTGAAAAAATTAGAAAGGGCCGAGGCATTTTGAAGATCTTCTTGGGTAGTAACATAAATTTGCCACGGCGTAGAATTTTTCCCCCTGAGGCTAAGCATATCCGTCCAATAATAAAGTGCTTTAAGGCTACCTTTTACCAGTGAATCATCCAGCTCATATTGGGCTGGTGCAATAAAGTAATCACCATCATAACCTAAGCCCTCATCTTTATGCAATATATTAAGCTCTGCTACCGGTATGCCACCATAGTTGACTGTCCAGGTGTCAGCCTCTTCAGCCGCCTCAGTCCATGAGGGTGCACTAATAAGACTGGTAAGAATGGCTGTAACCAGCATTGCTTTCTTACTGTTGGTTATCTTCCTACCCTTAACTCGTTTCATAATACTCCCTCCAATATATATTAACGATTGCGTTTCTTTAGTTAAAGAACATATTCTTTTATTTATTATCGAAATAATAAGAATTCTAATTTACTACTTCACTATACTTATATACGATTGATATTCTATTATCTTACAAACAACTAACTTGAGAATTAAACTTATCTTATCATCGACTGACAGCAACATAAGTAAATGAATATACAAAAAGAGAGCACATCTGCTGATATGCCCTCTTCAAATAGATTTTTAGGTTAATACTGTTATTACTTTCTTATGAATTTTCTAAAATTGTTTTCAACCGTTCCCTGGCTTGCTTTAAGGCTACCCGTACAGAGCTGGGAGCCATGCCTAGGGCTTCGCCGATTTCATTGGATTTCATGTTCATCCAGTAGGTCATTTCCAAAATCTTCTGCTCACGCTCAGACAGCTGCATAATTGCGGCCTTTAGCTCATCATCCTGCTCCTTGTCAACATACTGCTGCTCTGGTGTAGCCTGCTGATCCGCTGGGTCAAAGCCCTCATCCCAGGAAGTATGGGCAGTATAAGCCTTACTTCCGTAGTATTTGTTTACCACATTTTGGGCAATGCGAAAGAGCCAGGTGGAAAAGGCTCCCCGTTCCGGGTCATAATCCCCCAAATGCTCATACATATTGAGAAATGTTTTACTGACAAATTCGTCCGCTAAAGAGCTATCCTTTGTTTTTCCCAATAAATACTGATAAACACGAGGAAAATAATAATCATATAACTCTGTAAATGCTTCTTCATCAGTGATAGCCTGCCTGGCCCGCTGACTCCAATACAACGTGCTGGAAACCATAGCTACTGCTCCCTCAATAAAATCAAATCATTTTCTTTCTGATAGTAAGTATATTTTTCTTCCCCTGACGTTCATAGGATATATTATCCACCTTTTTCTTTACCAGATATATTCCAAGCCCGCCTATTTCCCTGTCCTCCAGGGCAGCATCAATGTCTGGGTCATCCTTTTCCAATGGATTATACGGAACCCCTTCATCGATAAATTTCAGCTCAATTTCCGGTGGTTTACCATACAGCTTACCTTTTATAATTGCCACTGCTTCCTTGTCCTTATATGCATATTCTGCAATATTGACAAATATCTCCTCCACCACCAGCATCAGCTGATTTATTGAACGCTCTGAACAATCGGTGGCACGCGATATTTCGGTAATAAAGGATACAATTTTAGGCAATTCCTCTACTTTTGCCGGAATGACTATTTCTTTTTCCGAGTCCATATCCTCACATCCCTTATAATTTAGAACCAACATGGTAATATCATCAGACTGTTCCACATTTTCTCCCGTTCCCTTTATGTGACTAATTACAGCCTCATTCATGCCTTTAATTATTTCCTCAGGAGCTGTTTCTGTACCCATTTCCCTAAGTACATGCTCCATTCTTTCCTTGGCAAAAAATTCCTGATTTCCATTTAAGGCACCTGTTACACCATCTGTGTAGAGGAATAAAAAGCTATTTTGCTTTAGATGTATTTTATTTTCAGTATTCTTCCAGTTTGCTTTTACGCCCAAAACTGCATTAGTTTTAAAAGAAGGTAAATATGATATTGTTTCTCCATCCATCAAAGCAGGTGGATTATGGCCACAATTTACATAAGTAAACTCTCCTGTTTCAATATTTAATATTCCGGTAAAGACGGATACAAAATAGTTTTCTTTATTGGCGTCAATAATCTGATTATTGGCATAATATAAGGCAGCTTCCAGGGTAACCCCCTTCTTCATTGCGCTTAAAATATTATTTTTAATTACTGTCTTTACTCCAGCCATAAACAAAGCTGCTGGAACTCCCTTATCGGAAACATCGCCTATGGTTACTGCCAAATAATTTTCATCAATTAAGTAATAATCGTAGAAATCTCCCCCCACCTCTTTAGCTGTATACATAGCGGCAGCCAGTGAAAATTCATCTCTTGGTGGTAATGGAGAAGGCAACAGGGATATTTGAATGTTGGTAGCAGCAGAAAGCTCCGCCTCAACACGGGATTTTTCCTTGGCTCTATAGGCAATTTCCTGGGTATAGTGGTTAAGGGCATCGGTCATTTTATTAAAGTTTTCTGCCAGCTGCTCCAGCTCATCACCAGTATGTATCTGAATTTTGTATTGGAAATTTCCCTTGGCTATTTCATCCGCCCCAGCCATCAGGGCATATACAGGCTTGGAAACCCGTGTGGCAATTTTGGCACTGCAATATAAAATAAGGGAAAATAACACCAATGATATGACGATAGTTAAACCGCCCATCAATAAAATAATACGTGCAAAGGAGGTGTAGAAAATATTCATCTGCTCTACCATACGATGTTGGGCAGTTACAGCATCCTTCATTACTTCTTCCTTTGATACGAGGGTCCCCATACACCAGTCAGTATTGTCAATAGGAGCGTAGGATAGGAAATATTCTTCGTTGTCTACAAACACCTTTTCATATCCTGTAAAGCGCTGACGCATCCGCTTTAAGACCTTGTTAGGAGGAAAAAATGACTTTTGGACGGTACTCAAAAGAATTACGCCCTTTTTATTTATAATAAAGCTCTCATGAACCTTTCCCTCTTCTTCCTGAATAAATAAGTTCTTTGGGGAACAGTCCACTCCCAAAACACCAGCTATACCATTTTGATCATAGTACGGCATAACACAGGAAATAATTTTTATTCCCGTTATTGAGGTATATACATCACTAAATACAGGTTCCTGGCTATTTATTCCATCTGTATACCAGCCACGTTTACGGGCATCATAGGTATCACGCCATTCCTCACGGCTGAGTATAGCAACATACCCCTTTTCCTCGGAAGTATCATAATAAATGGTATAGCCATTTTTAGAAGCAACAAAAACATTTACATAATACAATCCCAAGGATTGCATTTGCTCCCCTATATTTGATACCAGCTGAATTTCCTTTTCCAATTCAGGAGTTATCCCCTGGGACTTAAGCTCAGGACTAATTTGAACATACGGTATTCCGCCAGGAAGATTTCCATCGGCAGCATTAGGAAGCTTCTTAAGCTCGTAGTTTTGTGGTGATTTTAATATCTCAGAAACTTCATTGGAAAGGTATTTTACATCCTCTTTTATGGCGTTTACTTCAAATGATACTGTTTCGGACTTTAATTCCACAGACCTGTCCATAGTTTCCTGGGTCTGTTCCTTGGCAAAATCCCTGTTATAATCAGTTACAACGACGGTTACTTCCTCCTTCTTGGCATTAAAAGAATCCCATACCCCGTATAACCCATAAAAAAGGGATGACCCCAAAAACAGGAAGCTCAATAAGCTGCCCAGCAGCATCAGCATAAACAATCTCTTTTTTATGTCCAGCTTCATTGCTTCCATCACCCTTTAACACCGTTATATTTTACGGCCACCATGGTTATATCATCAGACTGCTTTGCTTTACCAACAAATTTAGCAACATCCTGCCTTACGCTGTTTATAGTTTCCTTAGGAGAACTATCTCCCAAGCCTTTCAATATCTCCTCCATACGCTCCTTGGAATACATTTCCTTATTTTCATTCATGGCTTCAGTAACGCCATCAGTATAAAGGAGCAACAGGGAATCCGGCTTCAGCATAATGCTTTGCTGTTTATATTCAATGCCTTCCATAAATCCCATCATAGGACACTTTCCCTTTGGCAGATACAAAAGCTCCTTATCATGGAGAAGAACAGGTGCATTGTGACCAGCATTTACGTAAATCAGTTCACCAGTTGCTGTATTCAGGACACCAGTCCATACAGTAACAAACATACCATCATTACTGAGCTGTGAACACTGATCATTAGCCAATGTAACAGCATTAGCCAATCCATCCTGATAATACAAATTGATACAATTTTTGAGGATAATCCTTGAAACTACCATGAAAATAGCGGAAGGAATCCCCTTATCAGATACATCTGCTATGGTGAAGGCCAAATGGGTATCATCCAAATAGTAGTAATCATAGAAATCTCCACCCACTTCTATGGCAGGCTGCATATCAGCATCAAGAGAAACAATGGATGATGTGATTCCTCCCTCAGGGAGCATACCCTTCTGTATTTTTGTGGCTACATCAAGACCAGCTGTAACTTCAGCCTGTTCCTGGGTTACTCTGGTCAGATCATCCATATATTTATTAAGATCCTTGGTCATGGCATTGAATCTGTCAGCCAAAAGCTCCATTTCGTCGCCGGAGTTAATTGAAAGCTCTTCCGAGAAGTTTCCCTCAGAAATATGTTTTGCGCCTTCTGACAATGTTCTGATAGATTTTGAAAAATGCCCCGCCATAGGACGGCTTACCAAAATGATTGAAATTAATAACAGAATAAATGCAATTAGACTAATTGTGCGAACACCGGAAAATACAAGCTGTAATTCATTTTGTATTTCCTTAAATTCTGATTTCACCAAATATCCAATATAGTCTGCTGGTTCCTGAACCTCATTGTAGGAAATAAGCTCCCCCAAACTCCAGCCCTGTGAACCCACAGGTGCATATACCAAAAAATAAGAGTCCTCATAAATATCAACTACTGTGGAGCCTGTTTCTCCTGCAGTCATATTTTGAGCAGCTTGGGCCAATGATTCAATACCGGAATTGCGCAAATCAAAGTCGGAACGGTCTGTAGCCAAATCCTCCACGGATAAAGAGGAATAAATCACATGGCCTTTGGAATCCAGTAAAAAGCTGATATCACTCTTATCTCTTGTATTGTCTTCCATAGCCGCAGACAAGGTTGATGATGGAATTGAAACGCCCAATACACCGGCTATTCCATCCTTATCCTTATATGGCATGGCAAGAGATAACATAGCTCTGCCACCTGCAGAAGAATATAGAGGAACATATAATGGTGCATCTTTTATTTCAGCCTGCATTACATATTTATACCAGCTTCTATCCCTGGCATCATAGTCTCTGGTCAGAGCCGCTTGGGGCAAATTAACCTTGTCATTATCATTAGGCAAGATATCCATGCGAAGGCTCCAGCCATTCTTGGAACCAATGTAAAAAAACAAAGGCCGGGCCTTTTCCCCCTTACTTAAATTATGCAGGGTAGCATTCAAATCGTTGGCAACCTCAACAGCATATTGAGGTGAATAATCATCTGCTCCCGGCAGATAATACCATTCACCGCTGTACACCGTCTCAGTGCGTGGATCCTTAGGTATAATACTTTTATTTTTGATTGATGAATCTGATATCTGGCTAATTTTATCGGATAGTATTATTAAATTACCCTCCATTTCGCCAATGATCTCATTAATGTGATAAGCCTTTAAGCGAATAATATTTTCCAGCCGTTTGCGGGCCAGCTTCTGAGAATAGTTTACAGCTTCATCGCTTACCCCCTGAGCCATGGTAAAGGCCTGTTTGTCCAAGGTATCATAGGCTGTATTCAGTCCCAAGGTCAATATAGCCCCCAAAAGCAAAGCGGTAATTAACCCGGAAATGCCCATGAGAAGCAATATTTTACGTCTAATATCCAACTTCACAGACATTTCCTCCCCATAAATACTACAGAATGATAATTATCACCATTAAGGCAGCTGTTCAACTGAATTTATCATGGTTACCAGCATATCCATATTGGAGTCTTCAAGAATCTCCTTTACAAATCCATCTGCACCGCAAATGACAAATTCTTTTCCATCTGCCTTGGATTTTTTGGCAAGTCGTAAGAGAACGCGGATACCAGCAGAGGAAATATATTCCAGTCCTGATAAATCCGCCGCCATTTTTGCAGCAGTAGCCATAGTTTCCTCAGCCTTTGAGCCAACATCCTCGGCATTAACTCTGTCCAATCTTCCCTGTAGGAATAAAACTGACCATCCATTTTTTTCTTCTATAGAAATGCTAATATCTTCCACTTTTCTTCCTCCTTAAAGTATCTCAGTACAAAACCCAATCCCCAAAAGTAATCAAGGGACTATATATAACTGAGCCCCTTGTCTAAATATATTTAGGCAAGGGACTGTAGTTATATTAATCTTTTCTTAACTGTTACTATTCGTTATTCAATTGTAATTTCCTGCTTTGAGGCATTTTTTGCATTCTAATTATCCATTAATTTCCGCAACCTTCAGTGCCTTATCTGCTGATAATCCACCTTTTTCTGCCTCAACATAAAGTGGAACATCCATATCCACAGGTACACCCATGGCCTTTTCCAAAGTCACACGGTAAAGATTATATTGGTAAAGGGCATTGGAATAATTTGATCTGGCCTGAGTCAGCTTTTCCTGGGCATCCAGCAAATTAAGCAATATATCTACGCCTTCCTCATAACGGACTTGGGCTATAGTATAGCTTTCCTCAGCTTGCTTCACCGCAGCGGTAGCTTCTTTGATGTTTTTTTCCGCTATTTTCATTCTCTCGTATGCTGAACGTGTTTCCAGGCTAATATTCTTTTTTGTATATTCAGCATTATATTGTGATTGCTGTACCAAGGCATCAGCCTGAGATACATTAGCGGCAGTTACACCATTATCAAAAATATTCCATTTAAAATTTATGACTGCGGATAAACTATCAGTACCTTCCGTACCAAAGGGCTGCTCTCCTGCAATCCCTCTCCCAATACTGCCGGATACCTTTGGCCGATAGCCAGCTTTGGCTATATCTTTATTGGCATCAGCTATTTTTATACCATAATCAGCAGCGATTCCATCAGGACGATGCTCAAGAGCATATTCCTCACATTCCCAAAGCTCTTTAGGATATGGTTCATAGGAAAATACATCTGTAGGCTCCACATTAACATTGTTGGAAAGGCCCATTGCATTAATTAAATCATATTTTGCAATTTCCATATTCCCCAGGGCTGACACCAGATTTTGACGGTTATTGGCCAAACGTACCTCCATCATCAACACATCCGCCTTGGCCACAGCACCCTCTGTGTATTGTTCATTAATCAGCCTTAATTGGCTATTTGACATTTCCACAGCCTCCTTTGCAATTCTGGCCACATCCTTTTGATGTAAAAGATTTGCATAGGCATTAGCTGTTTTATATCGTACTGTCTGTTTTACATTTTCCAGATTCAAATCAGCCTGATTTAGCAAATAGCGATTCTTGTCAATTTGTCCTTCCAGTTGTCCACCAGTATATACAGGAATCGTAAGACTCCAGCTGTTGGAATATGAAGTATTATAAAAATACCTTCCAGTTCGACGAGATCTGTTACGATTGAAATTAGATTCCCAGCCTATAGTTGGACCATCGGACCGCCGAGCAGATGACAGCCCCCATTTGCTGGCTTCCCTTCCCTTTTCTGCTGCATAAATCTGATCATTATTACTCAAGGCAATATCAATGCTTTCAGCCAGGGAAAGGCTCAAATTTTCTTCCGTATTTTCAATAACAGGCTGTGATTCGGCTGCAACCTGCCCTATATTACAGGCAACCAGCATCAAAGCTAAAATAAATGATTTCTTCATAAATGGATTCACCTTCTAAAATCTATGCTATTTGCCTCTTTACAAGATCAGCAAATATACCACCTTTTTCCACGAGCTCATCAAAGGTACCCATTTCCGCCAGACGACCATCATCCATGACAATAATTCGATCGCAGTTCCTTATGGTGGACAAGCGGTGAGCTACAATTATACGTGTGGCCTTTAGCTTATCCAGGCTACGGGTAACAATTGCCTGGGAACGATTATCCAATGCACTGGTGGCTTCATCAAAAATAAGCAAAGAAGGTTTCCCGGCCAGAGCCCGGGCTATAAGAATACGCTGACGCTGGCCACCGGAAATATTGGAGCTGCCCTCGCTGATTACTGTCTGCATTCCCATTGGCATTTCCGCAATATCATCAGCCACGCCTGCTGCCTCAGCGGCATCCCAGGCGTCATCCTGGGTCAGATTTCTTGTACCTACGATGTTTGTAAAGATATCCCCAGTCATAAGCTGGCCATTTTGCAATACTACTCCTAACTGGGAACGAACCGAAGGAAGGGACAGGTCTGCCAGATTTTGTCCATCATAAGAAATGCTCCCCTTTTGTGGTTGTTCAAAGCCCAACAGCAAACGTACCAAGGTGCTTTTTCCACTGCCGGATTTACCTACAATGGCAATATTTTCACCAGCAGCAATAGAAAAACTAACGTTATGAATAACGTCATCTCCCTTTACTTCCGTAGTTCCTCCATTACCATCTGGCACTACCAAGGTATAGGCAAAGGACAGATTTCCCACCTCAAGGGCCCCGGAGAGCTGCCCAGCATCCTGCTTTTCCTCGTTGCTTTCCGGAACCTCATTTAAAATTGGTTTAAGATTTTCAATCTGAGGCTGAATGGCAAAATATTTGCCAATAAGGCCAAGGACTCCGCCTATTACACCATTAAAGCTGCTATAAGCTGAATTAAAGGCGATAAACTGAGCATAAGTAATACCGCTCTTAACAGTCTTACCATCCGGACCCAATTCATTCATACCATACATTGCTATCCAATAAAGAATCATGGTAAGAATAAATGGCTGAATACTGGAAATAATAGTGGTATAGTTATTCTGCCACCGTAGCTTGTAGCCCCATTTCCAATGCTCACCAAAGGTTGAGGCCCAAAGATTATATGCCTGTTCCTCGCCACCCTGCACGCGGAATTTTGCAAGTCCTGCAAAAATCTGTTGTACCATACCAGCAGACTTGTTGCCTGCATCAATGATTTTGCGCTGGAAATACAGTGTGCGGCGCATTACTGCTATAACAAACAGAGAATAAATCAGCCAAACTACAACTGCTGCAGCTGTGAGTTTTATGCTGTAGTAGCACATGAGGAAAATACTCCAAAATGAGAATATAAAGCTCAAAATGGAGCCAACGAATTCGCCGGACGCCAGGCTCTTGGCAACGCCAATTCCTCCCATACGGCTGGCCAATTCACCGACAGTAAAACGACGGAAAAATTTGGTAGGTAGCTGCATAAGACGTCCCCACATGGCAGCCTCTGCCGAAATCTCAATGCGTGTTGATATACGCATTACCGCTATAGATCTGACTATTCCCAAGGCAGCTGTGGTAAAGCTGGTTACCATCAGGGCCTGGGTTACTGTGGCCAGTCCCTGCCTATCTAAAATAGGTATAATATCCTGGAATATGGTTTCAGTAATTATTGGGGTAGCCAATGGAATACAGCCACCAAATAAGCTGCAAATTATTATGGTTCGATAATCAGCTATCCAGCATTGATGGAAAATGAATTTAATTAAATCCCAGAGCTTCAGCTTGCGGGAAGGAAAGCCAGCGTAGCAGGCAAAAGCATCCTTTTCGATATTTTTTGCTACTTCTTCAGTTACTAATATGCCCTCAGGCTTGTGGCGCAATATGGCACGATAAACCTCCGGCTGTTCTGGTATAAGTGCAGCTAATTCTTTTTCTCCTGTATCCGGGGATGTGTAATAGCCTATCATAACCCCTGTGTCCTGCTTATACCAACCCTTAGGAAGGGTTATGAGGCGCATCTGCATATTTCCTTTTTGCATCAGACGGCGTATCAGACCAATATTATCCAATTTTTTGGCATTTTCTTCTGATATGCCTATGGATTCAATTGGCATTTTTAAAGCCTTGCCGACCTGCTGCACCACAAAGGTTGTATCCATAGTTGTTTGTTGGGATGAAGAGGTTTCTGTTTCACCGGCAAAAATATGCTCTTCACCAAGTAGGCTGCGAATACCATTTTCTACCAATATTTTACGGGCCTTTTCCCGCATACTGATACGTCTTGATAATCTGGTATCTTCAGCACCAAACCTCATTCCCAAAAACATAGACAGGACCTCTTCATGGTCCTTCAGCTCTGCAATTACTTGCTCCTGACTGTCCATTTCTTTAAAAACATTGCCTTTAAGCCAGGACTGGAGCATATCATCGCCCTTGTCTGCCTTAAGACGCAACCAGGAGATTTCCATAAGGCGGCCAAACCAGTGCTGAGCTACCCTAGCCAACTCATTGGCTTCAAGCTCATCAAAGGCAATTTCTGATAACTCAGCATCTTCCAAAGCATACAACTGTATACTTATCTCATCAAATTCATCAATGGAAGGAAATATGCACTCTCCCTCCTGAGCATTAATGAGATAATTTTGTCTAAAGGAAAGCTCATCATCTCCATCTTTTGTGGTGGCATAAACCTCCACAATACCGGATATAACCTTTATTAATTTTTTATTGTCATATAACTGGAAGCGTTGGCCAGATAATAGTTTATGTGTTTTTATCATTGGCTTTGCCTCCTTACTGCTCTACAATTTCCATATCTTCCTGCTCACGTTCTTCAATAAGCTGTCTGTACGGTCCATCGTGCTTCATCATTTCGCGATGAACGCCCCTTTCCACAATCTTGCCATTGGAAAGAACAATGATTTCATCACAGTCCCTGATAGTGGAAAGACGATGAGCCACAATAATACAGGTACAACCACGATGACGTATATTTTCCAATACAATTTTCTCTGTAATAGGATCAAGGGCACTGGTGGCTTCATCCAATATCAAAATGGAAGGATTCAAAGCCAAAGCCCGGGCAATTTCAAGACGCTGCCGCTGACCTCCGGAGAAGTTGAGACCGCCCTCTGATACCAAAGCCTCGTAACCACCACTTAGCTTCATTATGTCATCATGTATGCAGGCATCCTTAGCCGCTTGAACAATCTCACTCCTTCGCACAGTATTGTCAAAGAGTGAAATGTTTTCTGCCACTGTACCGCTTATAAGGAAAATATCCTGATCTACTGCAGCCAGTGAGCTAAGTATAACCTTACGTGGCAGCTTTCTGCGTGGCACTCCGTCAAAGGACAGGGTACCCCCCCATTCCTCATAAAGTCCTGTAATCACCTTGGCAATTGTGGATTTACCACTGCCAGAAGCGCCTACTACTGCTATCCATTCTCCAGGATGAGCATGAAGGTTAAAATCTGCAATCAGCGGTTTTTCCAATGGACTATAACCAAAGCTGATGTCTTCCATGCAAAGATCGCCTGAAAGCCTGTCACGAGGATAGGACTGCCGGGCTTCTTCTTCCTCTGTAGGGAAATTCAAGCTGTCAACTTCATAACAACGCACATCATTTAGACGTTGCATCTGCATTTCTGTAGTCTGCAGAGTGGAGCCCAAACCTACCAGGGCGTTTACAGGTGCTGAAAATGAGCCCATCAGGTGCTGAAAAGCCATAAACATACCGGCAGTCATGGCACCCTCCATTATGGAGAAACCACCTATGGTCATAATCAATGCTCCATTAACACCTGATAATAGTGTTGGCAAGATGGTTACTGACAATGACCAAAGGGCTGTTTCCTGAGAGGCAGTCAAAACCTTTGTCTGATAGCCAGCCCATTTTGTAAAGAAATCTGATTCATCACCGTTGGCCTTAATAGTTTCAATCATTCTAAGACCATTCATGGCCACACCATAGGCCTTGCCCGCATCCTGCTGAATACGCATATTCAGATCGGTAAGATGACGACGCATAGCCAAAAACAGTATGATTTCCACAGATATGAAGCACACACCGATAATTGTCAAGGTAACATTATATTGCAGCAGAAGTAACAGATAAAAAAATGCTACAAACAAATCCAATGCTGCGGTAGCCGCCGGCCCGGACAATACACCGGCAATAGACTCATTAAAGGCCACGCGACCTGCTACCTCAGCTGCATACCTTTGATGGAAAAACTGCATTGGCAGCTTCAGCAAATGCCAAAAATATCTGGATGAATCCGACAATGTGAGCTTTCGCTGCCACAAGGTCAATACAACAGCCCTCAACCAAGTTATAATACCAGATACTATGAAGGACAGGGTCATGGCAATACAGAAATTAGTCATCCATTCCGGATGCTTTCTTGTCAAAATATCATCAAGGAAAATTTGGGACATAACCGGGCTGGCCAATCCTGGAATAATTGCGCACAGCTCCAAAATCAGAATAAAGGTCATGGCCCACCGGTCTTCCATTAGTTTATGGAACATATCCTTGTATATGTTGTAGCGGCGACCTTCCTTTTGGAATTTCTCATTTGGAGTAATGTGGAGAGATACCCCCGTATAGGAAGTACGAAATTCCTCCAGAGGAACTGTTCTCCGTCCCATGGCAGGATCATTAAGATAGGCCTTGCCGTTCTTTATTCCTTCTAAGACAACAAAATGATTAAATTCCCAATGTATTATCAAAGGAAATATTTTTTCTGATTCCAATTTTAAAATATCATTGGTGGTCCAACGATAACCATTGGCTTCACAGTTACGGTTTCTTGCTGCCTTTATAACGCAGCTGGCCTTAGAGCCATCGCGATTTACACCACATTCTGCTCTCAGCTTCTCCAGGGGTATCCATAAGCCATAATGGGCGAGAATCATGGCCAGAGCTGCAGCACCACATTCTGTAGCCTCCATCTGAAGTATAGTAGGTACTTTAACCCGTTGGTGACTGCTGGAAAAGAAATCTTTTATTTTTTCCACTAACATATCATCACCTATTTCTCAGCCATTGGCTTAAACGATAAAATACTTTTTCGATAGGGGGACGACGCTCAATAATAATCGTGCCGGTACAGAAGCTTCCAGCAGTTATTGGCTTGTGTTCTCCCACAGAAGAAGTCCACAAATACCCTGATTCAGAGCCAGGATCCTTTACCAAATCGAATATTACTTCCATTACGGCACCCTGCTGTGCCTGAAGAATAGCTTGTACCAGCTGTTCATTATTTAATGTGGACTGCATGGTCTGGGCAGATACAGGATACTGGGAAACAGAACGAACCGTTCCCAAAAGGCTTCCACTTTGGGAAATATCCACACCACCAGGAGCAATCTGAATTGTCTGGCCTGGCTTTACACTTTTACCCTTATTTACAGATACATACATGATGCCGCTTAATTCATTGCGTCCATCATCATTCCGCACTGTAATAATTGGAGAGCCGGTACCAATAACAGCACCCTCCTGCACCATTATTTCATCCACTGTACCACTGCGTGTGGAATAAACATATTCCGTTGTTTCCTTCTGATAACGACGTGAATCAAATTCATGGACCTTGTTTTTAGCGTCACGATTACTGGAAGCCAGTTCAGGATTGTACTGGGCCATACGGGTTGCCGCCGTTTCCTGAGGCAGCTCTATATGGGCTATCATGGCTCCCTTTTTTATTTTTTCTCCGGGATGTACATAAACCTTATCTATCTTGCCTCCGGCTACAGAAGACACCTTTGAAACACCAGAGGAATCCATAATCATGCCTACGCCCTCTGCCTTGACGGTGAAGGAACCAAATATTGACCATATCACAACAGCCACCATCATAACGGCCACTGCAGCAAGGCCCATCCAGCCTATAGGACTGGTTATAGGCAACACAGTATCCAGCTGTTCCGGGGAACGCAGCTTATCCAATGCTTCCTTGCTAAAAATACCTTTATTTTCGCTACCCCATTGTTTTTCAGCCATATTATTCCCCTCCCTCCGGTCTGATATTTACCTTCATTCCATCACTAAGGCCATCTACACTGCCTACGACTACAGCATCGCCTTCTGAAAGGCCTGATAATATCTCTATGTATACTCCATCATCACAACCGCTTTTAATAGAACGCAAATGAACGATGCCGTCTGCATCCACCACATATACCTTGTCATTGGATTTGTCCACCATGGCATCCAATGGCACAGTAAGACAATGATAATCCTTATATGTATACATAGTTACGCCTGTATATGTCATAGGCTCAAGTATTCTGACACGGTTATCTACTTCCCAAACTGTACGTCTGATGGCTGCCGGCTCCGACAATGGAGGTACTATTTCCTTCAGAACGCCAATTATTTCCGTATTACCACCCAAATTGCCTGCACCAAAATCAGTGTCATAGGCCTTGCCCATGGACCAATGATCAGGGAATCTTAAATAAGCCCTATCTCCAACGTTAAAATGATATATTTCACTGTCAGCAAGATTTACCGAAAAATTAAGATAATCAAAGTTGCCTACCAATGCCACAGGAGTTCCGGCCTGCACATAAGAACCTGTCTGCTGATATACAAGAAGTACATCCCCATCAACAGGAGCCTTTACATTTAGCCAATCCTGTTGAACATACAGCTGATTTCTTTGAGCTTCAGCCTCCTGCAAGGCCTCCCTGGCAGCAAGATACTGGGCTTCAGATGCTTCATATTTTTCCTGTGAAGTAGCTTGTTTCTTCATAAGACGCCCTTGACGCTGGTATGCACTATAGGCCTGAGCCAGCTGTGCCTCCGCACGGCTAACTGTGCTGGAAGACTGCTGGATTTTCAGAGGAATTTGTTCATTAATCAATGACACCAGAATATCACCCTTATGTACAGGAGCATTTTTTTCCACCAGCCAGTTAGTAATACGGCCATCCGTAAGTGCTATGGCATCAGCCATATTATCAGAGCTAAAACGTACTGCCGGAAGAGAAACTGTAGGATGTATATCCCTATACTCAGCCTTGGCAGTGGATAGCTGTATAACACGGTTATCCATTCTATTGGCAATCTGGTTTTCGTCGCTATAATTCAGCCAGGCACCATAGCCCACCAAACCAATGGCCAGAACCATAATAACGGCTATACCTATATAAAAATATCTTTTCATATTCTCGTGTCCTTTCTATTTTTAGCAGTATCTCATAATTCAACAATATATATATGAAATAAGGTGATATATCTTTCATCAAAATTAACCTATAATTTTACATTATACTATCTTATCTTATTTTCTACAAAAATAACGTATTTCCTTTAAATAAAAAGCCAGTCAGCAAAAGTTTATTTTTGCTGACTGGCATTATGAACACATAGTATTTTATTTTTTATCCGGTATAATCTGTAGCTCTCCCTTGCCGTTGCTGACTCTCATACCAGGAGCAACGGAGCTGGTTATAAAGCAGTTACCGCTAATAATACACCCATCCCCTATAACCGTTTCCCCTCCAAGGATGGAGGCGTTGGAGTATATAGTAACGTCATTGCCAATAGTAGGATGGCGTCGCCGGCCACGAAGGCTCTGCCCGCCTCTGGTGGACAGGCCACCAAGGGTAACCCCCTGATAGAGCTTTACTCTGTCACCAATAACGGTGGTTTCACCTATTACCACACCCGTTCCATGGTCGATGAAAAAATACTCTCCTATCTGGGCTCCGGGATGGATATCTACCCCTGTACGACTGTGGGCATGCTCTGTCATGATTCGTGGAATCATGGGAACCTCCAGCTTGTACAACACATGGGCTATACGGTTTACCATAATGGCATAAAAGCCAGGATAGGAAAAAATAATCTCGTCAAAGCTGGTAGCCGCCGGGTCTCCGTCATAGCCTGCCTGAATATCCTTCTTTAACAGCTGACGAATCTCCGGAAGGGCATCCACGAATATTCCAACTATGGCCTCGGCGTGGTCCCGTCTCATTTCATCATTTTTGCTGCTATACTCCGGATGCTGCTGAAGGGAGACCATAACCTGATCTGTTAAACACTTAACCACATTGGAAAGTCTGGTACCCATTTCATATTTTAATGAATATGTGCCAGGAGTTTTCTCATTTGCAAAATGTGCTGGAAAAAGAATAGCCACAAGATTATCCAAAATACCGATAATGGCATCCCTGTCCAGCTGCAAATGCTCAAATAGCTTGCTGGCAGAATGGGATTCAACCACATCAGCAAATATATCATTTGTAACACCCTGTATCTTTTCCTCCATTATTGCCATTGACATGAAAAACCTCTCCAAACACTACACTAATTTTTAAACAATCTTGGAACCGTCGTATACTTCGCCGCCTACATCTGGTCCCAGACCATACTTTTCCGCCCACTCTGACTTATATTTTACTGCCTGGGCATGAATGGCCTTAAAACCATTCTCATCCAAGGTCTTCTTTACCTTCGCTGGGCAACCTACTACCAAGGAATTTGGTGGAATAATAGTCCCCTTGGTAACCAACGCACCGGCACCAACAATGGAGCCACGGCCTATTACAGCACCGTCAAGAATGGTGGCACCCATACCAATAAGGCAATAATCCTCAATGGTGCAGGCATGAAGGGTAACGCTGTGTCCAACGGTTACATAATCCCCCACGATACAGGCGTAGTCGTCAGCCACGTGAAGACAGGAATTATCCTGGATATTGCTGTAGCGGCCCACAACAACCTTGTTTACATCACCACGAAGAGTAGCATTTGGCCAAACACTGGCGTATTCCTTTAATTCCACATCACCCACCAAGGTGGCGGTGCTGAAGGAATATGCCTTTTTGTCGATAACCGGATATCTTCCCTCAAACTCATAAATATAATGCTTGGCATCTTGCTCACGAATCTTAATATACTCCATTTTCTTATACCTCATTCATAAAACATAAAACATAAAACACGAACTACAAATTTCTTTTAAGTATACAGCTTTTGTAGGTTTTTATCAATAATTATTCAAACAAAGGTTTACAAGCCGCAGACAGCTTATCCTTCTTAGCCTGTGCCTCTGCCAAATCCATGCCTAATGTTGTAAAGTATGCCTTAATCTTAGGCTCAGTGCCTGAAGGTCTTACCACGATGGTTGCTCCGTCCTCCAATGTATAGATAAGCACGTTAGCAGATGGAAGTCCTGTTTCCTCTGTCTTTTTGTAATCAATGGCCTTGGTTACCTTCAGTCCTGCAAATTCAGCCGGTGGATTGTCACGAAGGCCCTGCATAATGCCAGCCATCTTATCCATTCCGCTGAGGCCTGGGAACTCAAAGCTGTCAATCTTGTTGTAATAACGGCCATACTTGGCATAAATTTCCTCAAGACGTGCCTTTATGCTGGAGCCGATACTTCTGTAGTATGCAGCCATTTCACAGATAAGCATGGAAGCCACAACTGCATCCTTGTCACGAACATAGGAACCGGACAGATAACCATAGCTTTCCTCAAAGCCAAAGATGAAACGCTCCTCCTGACCTGCTTCCTCCAAATGGAGAATCTGGTCACCAATCCACTTAAAGCCAGTGAGTACCTTTCTAAGCTCTACACCGTAATTCTTGGCAACAGCATCTGCCAGTGGTGTGGACACCAAGGACATTACTGCCACTGGGTCCTTTGGCATGGTGCCCTTTTCAATGCGACCAGCACAGATATAATCAAGGAGCAAAACTCCCATCTCATTTCCGGATACCAGCTCGTATGAACCATCTGGACACTTCATGGCAATACCAACACGGTCTGCATCCGGGTCAGTGGCCAGCATAAGATCTGCATCACACTTTTCTGCCAGCTTCAAGCCAGCCTCCAGAGCATCATAAATCTCTGGGTTTGGATAACTGCAGGTGGTAAAGTATCCATTTGGATATTCCTGTTCCGGCACAATGGTGATATCATTGATGCCGATATCCTTCAGCACCTGGGTAACCGGAACCAGACCAGAACCATTTAATGGACTATAAACCAGCTTTAAGCCACTTGTCTTTGCCAAGCCCGGACGAACCTGTCTGGACTCAATGGCATCATAAAAGGCCTTTTTGCAGCTATCATCCACAAAGCGAATAAGGCCATCCTCAACGCCCTGGGCAAAGGACATGGTCTTGGCCCCTGTGAGAACATCAGTCTTTTGTATTTCATCGTATACAATAGCAGCTGCATCATCAGTCATCTGACAGCCGTCAGGACCATACGCCTTATAGCCGTTATATTTGGATGGGTTGTGAGATGCAGTCACCATAATTCCCGCATTGCACTTGTAATATCTGGTAGCAAAGGATAATGCAGGCACCGGCATAGCAGCATCATAAATGCGAACCTTAATACCATTGGCTGCCAATACTCCTGCAGCTGTCTTGGAAAAAACATCACTCTTAAGGCGGGTATCAAAGCTGATGGCTACAGTCTGGCTGCCCCCCTGCTTCTTTACCCAGTTGGCAAGGCCCTGAGTAGCCTGTCTTACAACGTAAATATTCATGCGGTTTGTACCGGCACCCAGTACGCCACGAAGTCCCGCAGTACCAAATTTAAGGGATACAGCGAAGCGATCCTTGATTTCCTCATCATTTCCCTCAACCTTTGCCAATTCAGGATATAAATCGCAATCTTCAAGGTCAAAGGACATCCAACGCTTATATTCATTCTGATACATAACAAAACCCCTCCGTTTTCCAAAAATTATCTTACCCTTTACACTTCGATAATAAACCTTCAAAATCCTTTATTTATCTGGAAAAAAGTTATTTTTCCCCAACTGGGCCGAAATAAGTCAGTGCCAGCATAGTAATATCATCAGACTGTTCTGCATCTCCAACAAAGGCTGCCACAGACTTGCCAATTTCCTCCAAAAGTGATTGAGGTTCATCAGCATTTTTAGAGCAATTAAGCTGAGACAGCAGTCTTTCCTCACCATATAGCTCATCTTTATTATTCATGGCCTCAGTAACGCCATCTGTATACAGGAACAAACTATCACCTGACTTTAGGATAGTGGACTGACTTACATAGGAAATATTCTTTCTGCCTGCCAGAACAAAATTTGATTCAACATCAAGATAACGGAAAGCTCCCTTTTCCTTTTCGTAAATCAACGATGGATTATGCCCACCATTAACGAATTCAAAAAGACCTGTCCTTATATCCAAAATACCAATGAAAGCAGTTACGAACATTCTGGCAGTATTATCCTCCTTTAGCTGGTTATTTGCATGGGTCACAAGATCGGCTAATGTCATATTTTTACCTGTAAGAAGCAAATTCTTTAATATAGTTTTTGATATGGCCATAAACATGGCCGCTCCGACTCCTTTACCAGACACATCCGCAATAGTTACTGCCAGACGGTGTTCATCCACCATATAGAAATCGTAGAAATCGCCTCCCACCTCCTTGGCTGATTCCATAGATGCATACAGGCTAAATTCAGTATGCTCCGGGAATGGTGGGAATTTATGTGGCAATACACCCATTTGTATATCCTGGGCCAGAGTCAGCTCAGTAGCTATGCGCTCCTTTTCTGCTGTCTCAGACACAAGGGTATCCATGTAACCTTCCAGTTCCTCAGTCATAATATTAAAACAATTTGCCAGTTCCTCAATTTCATCTCCGGAATTTATTTTCACACGCTTCTTAAACATATTATTGGCATTATTTTTATCTCCATCCGGTAAGTCTCCATAAGCATTCAATGTACCAATTACAACATGCTTGGTCATATCACGAACACCATCAGTCAACTTTTGAATTGATGCAACAAATTTTCCAGACACCTTTCGTCCGACATGAATAACAAAACAAAGCAGAAGGATAATAGAAAATACCTCAATAATAATTATTAAATCTAACTGTCTCTCCAAATCCTCTATCTTATCATTTGTAAGCTGTTCAATATTTTCCCGATTTTTTTCTACCGGGGCAATTACATCATCCTTGGCAAAGACCGTAGCAAAGCTCCATCCAGTACTTTGAATTGGCGTATAAGCAACAAAGTATTCCTCATCATCTATTACCGCCATTTGGACCCCACTATAGCCCAGACACATTTCCCGGGCAGTATAGGCTAAGCTTTGGCTATTGGATTGACGGATATCGTCCTTCATATCAACTGCCAGCTCCAGTTCATCCCCTGCCTCATAAGCCCTGCTTTGGGATGACAAAACCACCTTTCCCTGATTGTTCAGGGCAAAATAGAAACCCGAATTTGGAAGATATATGTCCTTGGTAATATTTCGAAGCTTTTCCATAGAAACTTCCATGGAAGCAGCACTTTCGTCTCCCATACAAAGGCGAATAATTTTGGCATTGTAAGTGGATATGTATAAAAGCTCCTCTTCCCTTTGTTGAACTAAAAGCTCGGTGCTGTCAAGATAGGAAATATCTCCAAGACGCCGGCCCATTTCCTCCGCCTGATACAGGGCGGAAATAAGGCCGTAAAAAGCGATCATTCCCAGAACCACAATAATCAAAAGATTACTGCCAATAAGAATGCGTATCATCTTATGCAAAATACTATTCTCTTTTTCACCTGACAAATAGCTAAAAATATCTTTCATATCGATGATACTCCATCTAAATAATCTATCATTTTACCCCATGTATTCATGACGGAATTTGATTAAGAAAACGATGGCCACCACTGTAGAAACCACCTCAGCAAAGGTCTGGGAAAACCACAGTCCATCAACACCGAAAAGAAGTGGCAGGCCAAAAATGGCAACGGATTGCAACACAAATGTACGCATAAAAGCTATAGCTGCTGAAACCTTACCATTACCCAATCCAGTAAAGTATGCCGACGCATATTCATTGAAGCCTTGTAATATAAAGGCAAAAGCAAACATCCTAAGGGCATATATTCCCAAAGCACATAACTCAGCATCATAGCCTAAATAGATTTCTGCCACAAATGGGGCAAAGCATTGAGCTGTACCAAACATCACTATACCACAGCCCAAATTAAGCTTAATGCCATTTTTCAACAGGCTCTGCAGCTCCTGATAATTTTGCGCACCTGCATGATAACCCACTACAGAGGCAGCCTCCATAGCCAGTCCATAAAAGATAGCGGCAAAAATACCCTCAACAAAAAGAACCGTTCCGTAGGCAGCAACACCATCTTCACCAATAAATCGCATAAGCTGCATATTGTAAAAGATAAAAATTAATGCAGTGGAAACGTTGGTCACCATTTCTGAGGAACCATTCCCCATGGCCCCCAGCAATGGTCCAATCTCCCAGCCACTCTTAACCAGCCGCAACGGACTGGTATTTTCCCGCATAAAATAGATAAGAGGCAAAATACCGTTAAGACACATACCTATGGCTGTAGCCAGTGCTGCTCCAGTCATGCCCCAGCCAAAAATCACGATAAACAGCCAGTCGAAAAAAATATTTGACAACATGTTTATCAGGGAAAAATACAAGCCAAACTGGGGCTTTTCAGCAGTAATTAATAGGCTTTGAAAGGCATAGCTAAGAATTGCTATTGGCATAAATACTAACAGGACACGACCGTAAGGCAATCCATAGGCCATCATATCCTCTGTAGCCCCTAGCCAACCAGACACTGTAGGTAATGCAAACAAGCCAACAGCTCCAAGAAAAATTCCAGCACCAAAGGCTGCCTTGATAATCATGGTAAAGTAACGGTTGGCCCGATCTCTATCCCCCTTGCCCAACTCGGCGGCAATAAGGGCGCTGCCACCAACTCCGAACATCATCCCCACGGCCATAATCGCCAACAAATATGGATAAATAATATTTATGGCAGCAAAGGCTGTCTTACCAATATAATTGGACACGAAATAGCCATCAATAAGATCATAGGTTGTAGAAACCAGAATCATACCAATGGTGGGCAACGCAAACAAAACAAGTTTGCCACATGTAAAATGATCTGACAGTTTTATATTCATAAATTATCCTCACAACGAACAATCCCTTCCAGTATTTCTACGTAGAGATTGTGGAAATCTTCCATTTGCGTCGGGTCAAACAGCCCCTTTGCATATTCCATTTCAGAATCAAAGCCTCCATCCCCATGCTCATTTTCCAAAAGCTCCAGCTCCAAACGGGCACCGGCAGCGGAAAAATCATTATTAAGTTCAATCAGGGTTGGCTTTAACACATCCAGTTCATCACCATTGATTCCCAGCTGAAGATTTACCTCAATACAATCATTGACAAATGCTTCATAGTTCCCAGCCATAAAATCATAGGAGCTATGGGCAATTCCTTCCGCCACCTGCTCCTTTACTGAAAGAAGGAAGTCAGACATGGATGTATATTCTTCCATCCGGGCAGCCGCCGGTAAATTCTTTATCATCATACCCACGGCATTTTGGGCCTCCACAGCCAAACGATTATTGAAAATCCAGTTTACCATAACATGCTGTTTGCCCGTAAAGCGGGACAGGGTCAAAAGAGCCGCTCCAATGGCCATAACTGAGTGGCTTACACCCCAGAAGCTCTCAGCTTTTTTCACATCATCTGCTGTAAACTCAAGTCTTTTATCCATATCAGCCTGATCGATATGGTCACGATCTACCAGCATCTGGGCCTCCACCGATTCATCAGGCATATTACACCAAACCTCATCTCCATATCGGGACTCAAACCAAGCCCTATCCTCTTCAAAACTCCCCTGCTTCATCCGCTGTATTTCTTCACTGCGAAGGGCAAAGTAATAATCAGGAGGCAGCTCACGATCAAAGTATGCATTTACAATATCCGCCAGCAGCACACCAAGGGAATCACCGTCCATCAACATGTGGTGAATATCCATAAACAGATATCCATGGGACGGCGAACGGAATACCTTCACGCGACACAGACAGGCATCTAATATTTTATCAAATGGCATCACCAATACATCCGGCAGCATTGGTACAGTTTCTTCGTTAATATCCTGAACCTCAATCTCCTCCAAAAGACCTGGCACGTACTGCTGCACCAGCTCCCGGTTCTCGTCAAAACGGAATACCGAGGAAAGGGCAGGATGATTGTTAATTGCCCGATTAACTGCTTTACATAATCGATGAATATTAACCTCATCCGGCTCAAATTGAACAAGAAAATGCATATTGCTCCACATAGTGGCATCTGGACGGAAAAGCTGTACATCCAAGATTTGGGTTTGCAGCGGTGTTAATGCCAATGGCCGTTTCCGGGCCTCCATTTCCCGATCCTCGATACTGCCCATTTTCATGCGTTCAATGGCAATAGCAGCAATTTGTCTAGGGGTACGCTTCTGGAAAATATCTGCGGCAATCAGTCCCGAAATATCTGCGTTGGCCAAAGCCACCATGGCACTAAGTGAATCGCCACCCAAATCAAAGAAATCATCCAAAGCACCCACCTTGTCCTCCGGCAATTTAAGAGCCAAAGCAAAGGCATGGCAAAGAGCCCTTTCCACATCTGTGGCAGGTGGCTCATATTGGGCCCTGAAGGCTGATAAATCCGGCTCTGGCAGTGCTCTCCTGTTCACCTTTCCATTTGGTGTCAACGGCATAGCCTCCAAATGGACAAACAAATTAGGTACCATGTATTCAGGGAGTTTAGCGCCAAGATGGTTCTTAAGGTCATTATCATCCACGTCCTTAACCGCAGTATAATAGCCCACCAGATATTCACCAGTCCCCTTTTTCAGGACAGAAACAGCCCCTGAATTAATGGCAGGATATTCCATCAATACCTTTTCTATTTCATCCAGTTCAATTCGGAAGCCACGCAGCTTTATCTGATTATCAATACGGCCAAATACCCGGATTTTTCCTTCATCGGTCCATGCCGCCAAATCACCGCTACGATATGCCCGTACCCCATCATGGGTAAAGAAGGACGCCGCCGTCTTGTCAGGCAAATTAATATAGCCGCGACCAACCTGCTGACCGCAAATCATCAACTCGCCACGTATGCCAACTGGCAATGGATTGCCAAAGGAATCAGCTATATAAAACTGGGTATTGGCTATAGGCGTACCAACAGTAACCACCTTGCTTTCCACCATTTCCTCGGCGGCACAGCCCATGGTGGCCTCTGTAGGTCCATATACGTTTAAAATCACGCTGTCCTGCCGTAAATCACGTAATTTCTGGTAAAGCCCAGCCGGGAAGGCTTCAGCACCAACATCATAAAAGGTTATCTGCTTCAAGGCTTCCATTGTTTCCGGTATTGCCAAAAGTCCCAACAAATAGGTTGGTGTACAGGTAATACCATTTACCCTATTATCCGAAATCAGCTGTGCCAACTGGCTTGGGGTATGAATTTCCTCCTCGGTGGCAATAACTACAGAACAGCCATTACACAATGGAACGAACTCCTCCACAATGGACACATCGAAGGAGAAGGAAGCCAAAGCTAAGGCAATACGTCCCGGCTTTGTATAATGCATTATTTCCGGAGATTTTTCATTGCAATGAACGTAGTTTGCAATATTTTTATGTTCAATCATTACGCCCTTTGGCTTGCCAGTGGTACCAGATGTATAAATACAATATGCCAAATTATCAGCGCTAACCTCTGGCAGAGTGTTTTCTGTCCTCTCTTGATTAATGAGCCTCTCCAAGGACAAAACCTTACAATGCTCCTGCAGGGCAGACCGCTCAGCCAGCAGCTCCTTTGATGTAAGCAAAATAGGAATACTGCCATCTTCCAGACAAAACTCAATTCGTTCGTCTGGATACTCTGGAATAAATGGCACAAATGCCCCTCCAGCTTTTAATATACCGATTTCAGCCACATAGGTCCAAACCTCACGATCAAAGAGAACACCTACCAGAGTTTCCATAGCCACCCCTTCCTGTAAAAGGGAATAGGCCACCTTGTCCGAAAGCTCATCCAATTCTTTATAGGTCAAGGTCTTCCCAGCAGCAATAACCGCTACTTTATCCGGCGTTTTTTGGGCCTGACGACGAATCTGCTCCTGCACAGGAACAAAATCCATAGCCACATCTGTATCATTAAAGACTGCTAATTTTTTCTCGTCCTCATCTGTAAGAAGGGAAATATCACCAATAAATTCCTCTTTTAAAAGCCCCTCAGCCACAGTGAATAAATCCTGGGCAAACCGCTTCACAAAGGCTGGTGAAAACCGCTCATTACGATATTCAATGGTCATGTTATAACGACCATCGGTAGAAAAGAACTGAATAGAAAAGCACCCAGTTACCATTCCGGTATGGTAATGCTCCAGGAAGTAGGAATCACCGCAAATGAGATTACCACCATCAGCATCACTGTTACCCTGTCCACCGCCCATGTTATCAGTAAACAAATCCCCTTGATAAATGAACTCCACATCCTCATTTACAGGACAATGCTTCAGCACCTCATCAAAGGAATAAATATCGTTACCCATACTGGTGACGATTTGCCGTCCAATATTTTTTAAATAATCAACTACGGAAATATTTTCTGTAAAATCACCATAAACAGGAATTCGTTTTATGAGAGTACCAATAGTTGTATCCATTCCAGCCCGGGCCCGGCCATTATATACACTGGAAAAAGAAACCTGTTTACACGTAAGGTATTTGGACAAAAGTAATGCCATGGCCCCCATGAAGAAGCTGCCTTCGGAAAGCTGGTAACGATTACAAAAGTCCTTAACTCGTTCTGTTGTAATTGTTTCCGGTATATAACGAATATTCTCGCTTACTCCCGGGGTAAGGGTACCCTCCCGATCTCCCGCCAACGATGGCACTTCATCCATTTTAGCAAACAGATTTTGATAATAAGCCTCAGCCTTTTCATGAGCACCGCCCTGCATAAGGGCTTCCTCGTACATCCCCACCTGCTGTATAGTGTAATCCTCCTGTAAAAATTCTATATCACTGGAGGAAGCAAGGGCACGATTCAATTCACTAATAAGCAGACTTAAGGAGGTGGCATCAAAGAAAATAAGATGACTCTTTAAGGCCAAATAACATCTTTCGGGAGTACGATAAACAGCAAAATAAAATAGCAGTTCATCTGTCATAGGTACCACTGGCATAAATTCCTGAATAAACTCAAGGCGTTTATCCTCACTACCGTCTATTACAGGAACCTTAACTAAGGCCTCAGGGACCATATACATGTGGGGAATACCATCCTTCCCCGCCCGAATTATGTATTTCATAGAAGGATGGGCCGCCACAACGTCGTTTACGGCCGTTACCAGCTGCTCAGCCGTCACCCTGGCATCTGCCACCATCAAATAGGATAAGGTGTAAGTGGAATTATTACCACCTGTTAAGCCTTCCAGATAAATACCCATCTGGGTTTTGGTCAAAGGATAAAAATCCCGGTCCATTTGTGGCTTTTCCAGATTATTATTATCAGAATTTTCCTGTATGTAAGCAGCAAGAGCCCGTGGGGTTGGATAAGAGGCCACATCGTTGAAGGACAAGCTGGCATCATCCAGCTTAGCTACCAACATGGCCACAGAAAGAGAGGTTCCACCCATATTAAAGAAATCTGCAAGCACACTGACACGTGGTAACTCCAAAACCTCGGCAAAGGCGGTACAAATTCTTTCCTCCAGCTCATTCTGTGGAGGCTCATATACCTCCTCCTCCACTGGTGGCTCCATATTTTTCAGGGCCAAATAATCCACCTTATTACGTTCATTTCGTGGAAGCTCATCCAAGTGTACAAAATAATCCGGTACCATATATTCTGGCAAAATGGCCTTGACATGATTCCGTAACTCATTGCTTTCCACCTTGTCGCCCATATAATAGCATGCCAATTTGTCGCCACCATGAATCCGCAGGGTAATGCAAGCGGCCTCCTTGACTCCATTGGCCCTTTGTACTGTTAATTCAACTTCACCAAGCTCTACACGGTACCCCCTCAGCTTTACCATGTGATCCTTTCTCCCATGGAACAAAAGGTTTCCCAACTCATCATAGGCCATGTAATCCCCTGTGTGAAACAGGCGACCAGCACCAAATGGATTATCCGTAAACTTGGCAGCCGTTTCCTGTGGCATATTGTTATATCCAAATGCCAGCCAAGGACTTTCCACACAAAGCTCTCCCAGAACTCCAGACTTCTGAATCAGCTCACCATCATCAGATAACAGATATGCCTTGACACCATTGCCAGGTTTTCCCAGCATACGGGAATCCTCCTGAGATATTCTATGAAGAAGAATGGCTGCACATTCACTGGAGCCATATACCTCAAGTATATTGCCATCCATGGTATACTTCGCCTTCGCCTTTTCTCCTCCCAAGACAACGTAATCTAGTGGCAAACGACCATACAGCTCCCTCATTACATAGAACATCTGAGGTGGCAAAAACATACCGGTAATATGGCGCTTTTGAATAATTTTATACAGCATTTCCGCATTCATCCGCTCCGTTGAGCTGGCAATGTACACGCAGCCTCCTACCATGAGCGGAGGATAAAGATCTACAAAGGAGGCAATAAAGGTCATTCCTGCCATACAACAGGTCACATCTTTGTCAGAAAAAACATGGTACCCCTCCACAGTATGGAACCACATGGAAAAAAAGGTCTGCCGATGTACAACACCTTTTGGCTTACCAGTAGAACCGGAAGTAAAGAGAACTAATCCTTCCTTGTCGGCAGCAGATAAATTTATTGTCTCATCTACCTCAAGGGAACTTTCCTCAGCAAATATATCCTCAATTGTCAAAACAGGAATATTAGTGACCTTCTCAGATAAGTGTTTTATTGAAACACAGGCCACGCAGCCTGCATCCTCCAACACCGAATGTACCCTCTCTGCTGGATAATCCTCCTCTAAAGGTACTACTGCACCTCCGGCCCGAAGTATGCCCAATACGGCCGTTAAGTAAACCCGGGTACGAGGCAGCAAAACACCTACGCGCATTCCATTTTCTTTACCTTTAAAACTATCAAGTAAACGAGCAGCTAAAATAGCTGACTTATGATTAAGACAGCCGTATGTATCAGTGCCATAACAGTCCATCACTGCAGCCTTGTCTGGATGTGCTGATGCTTGAGCCAAGAATTCATTCACTAATAATTTCATTTGCTTTTCTCCCATAGGTATAAACAATCAATCTACAATGTTCATAAATTTATTGAAGCCCGTCAATTTGAGAACATCCATAATAAATGGTGATACATTTAATAATTTCATTTCACCACCTGCATCATCCATAATATTCTGAGCCGTAAGTATAACTCTAAGACCAGCTGATGACACATAGGTCAACTCTTTAAGGTCCAGGGTCAAATCATTGACATCTGACAGCTCCTCATCAACAACCTTACTCAAGTCCTTAGCTTCCAGTACCGACAGCTTTCCTATAAGAGTCAAAGTAAGGGCGGACCCATTTTTTTCTTTTTTTATCTCCATAATGCATTCCATCCTTTCAAAATATGTATTTTATTTAATATTTCGTCGCCTTTTCCTCTATTCCTGCAAAAGAAAAAGCAATATACAAACCGAAGTCCGTATATTGCTTATTAATAAATTAATATTTTATTTTTAATACTCGGTTAAGTAATTCATCTGCCAGCTTGTGCTTAGTCATGATTGGAAGCTCTTCAATGGCGCCATTCCTGTACAGCAGCTTAACCACATTTGTGTCGGTATTAAAGCCGGCATCCTTGCGGGACACATCATTGGCCACAATCATATCAAGATTTTTCTTTTCCAGCTTGGCCTTGGCATATTCCAAAAGATTCTGAGTTTCAGCAGCAAAGCCCACCAAAATCTGGCCAGCTCTCTTTTTCTCCCCCAGCTCCTTTAATATATCAGGATTCTTTTCAAGAACAAGGGTCAGCTCCTCATCATTCTTCTTTATCTTTTGGTCGGAAACATTGCGGACACGATAATCCGCCACAGCTGCAGCCTTTATGACCATATCTGCTTCAGAGAAATGCTCCATCACAGCATCACGCATCTCAGCTGCCGATTCCACACCGATAAACTCCACGCCCTCAGGTGGCGTAAGTGCGGAAGGACCAGATACCAAAATAACCTCGGCTCCACGTTTTTTGGCGGCCTCGGCAATAGCATAGCCCATCTTACCGCTGGAACGGTTGCCAATATATCGTACAGGATCAATAGGCTCATAAGTCCCTGCAGCAGTAACCAAAACCTTTATGCCCAGCATATCTGCTGCAAAGGCCATAGTAAAGCGTACAAAATCCAAGATATCAGCCGGTTCAGGCATTCGCCCCACACCGTCTGTGCCACAAGCCAGGTGTCCGGACTCAGGGGGAATAAAATTCCAGCCGCTTTCAATCAAAACATCAATGTTTTTTTGAGTAAGCTGGTTTTCATACATATTGCTGTTCATGGCAGGAGCAAAGAATATAGGTGCCTTGGTGGCCAGCAGGGTGGTGGTCAACATATCGTCAGCCATCCCTATTGCACATTTGGCAATAAAATTAGCAGTGGCAGGAGCCACAATTACCAAATCTGCCAAATTTGCCAAAGCAATATGCTCCACATTATGATTGGTTACTTCGCCCCACATGGTTGTGGTTACAGAATTCCCCGTAATCTCCCTGAACGTCAGGGGCGTAACAAAATTCTGGGCACCCTTGGTCATAATAACATGAACATTGGCACCCGCTTTACGGAGCCTGCTGGCAAGATCCACAGATTTATAAGCTGCTATACCACCAGTAACTCCCAGTATAACATTCTTGTCTTTTAGCATAGTCTATTCCTTATGACAACACAAAATGACGTTACTTGTTAAATCTTATTTAGTAGTATTGCGCAGACGCTTATAAGTAATCTTACCCTCGTAAATTTCCTCCAAAGCATTGGTTACATCTCTGGTGGAGGTGCGCTCAGCAGTCACAGCATGGGAACCATCCATAATATCGCGGGCGCGCTTTGCAGCCAGGGAAACGAGTGTGTAACGGCTGTCAACCTTTGGTAATACCTGATCTAAAGATGGGGTTACAATATCCATTATAAAATCTCCTTCCGGTTCTTTAACTTATCCAAAATTTCAATATTTAAATCAGTGCGATGTCTTTCTGCCTCGATAATATTGGTGATTTCCTCAGCAGCAATATCCACTGTTTTATTAACTACCACATATCTGTACTGACGACCAATCTCAATTTCAGCAATAGCTGAACCAAGGCGTCGCTTCAAGCTTTCATCGTCTTCGGTACCTCGACCGCAAAGGCGGTTTTTCAGCTCCTCCAGAGAAGGAGGTACAAGGAAAATAAACAGCCCATCAGGACATTTTTCCTTTACATTCATGGCCCCCTGGGTATCTATTTCCAAAATAATATCGATGCCCTTGGCCCTCTGCTCCTCTATGTGCTTAAGAGGGGTTCCGTAATAATTGCCATACACATTGGCCCATTCCAGAAGCTCCCCGTTGTTTATCATAGCAACGAATTCTTCCTTGGTGTGGAAGTAATAATTTACACCATCCTGCTCCCCTGGGCGGGCAGCTCTGGTGGTGGCTGATACGGAATAGGCGATATCAGGATTCTTCTTGCGAACTACCTCGCACACTGTTCCCTTGCCTGTCCCGGATGGTCCTGAAATAACAATCAGCAGACCTTTACGCATTAGCTTTTATCCTCCTCGTCAAATCGGTGTGACATGGTATCCGGCTGTACTGCAGACAATATCACATGACCACTGTCCATAATAATAACGGCTCTGGTCCTGCGGCCATAAGTGGCGTCCACAAGCTGCCCCCTGTCCCTGGCTTCCTGCATAACCCGCTTAATAGGAGCAGATTCGGGACTTACCATGGCTATCACCCTATTGGCAGATACGATATTACCAAATCCAATATTTATAAGCTTTATATTCATAAAAAGCCACAACCTTACTCAATGTTCTGAATCTGTTCACGAATCTTCTCGATTTCGCATTTTACATCAACAGCTATCTGGGCGGCACCAGTAGAATTGGCCTTTGAAGCCACAGTGTTGATTTCCCGGTTCATCTCCTGTATTAAGAAATCCAGCTTACGGCCAACTGGCTCGTTGGACTTAATGATGGTTCTGAACTGGTCAAAATGGCTATGGAGGCGAACAACCTCCTCGGTGTAATTCACCTTGTCTGTATATAATGCAGTTTCCTGAATGATGCGATTTTCATCAATATCCTCTTTTGCCAGATACTGCTCCAAAAGGGTCTCCAGCTTCTGGCGATAAGCAGCCACAATCTCAGGAGCCAGCTTCTCCAGCTGGGAAACGTAGTCCTCCAGTGTATCAATACGGGCCAGCAAATCGGCTTGGATATTCTCTCCCTCATGCTCACGCATAGCCACAAGATTTTTCATGGCCTCCTCGACAGCTGAAAGGATAGCAGGACCTGCCTCATCCAGATCATTAGCATCGTCGTCCACCTTCAGTACATCAGGAAAACGGGCAATATCCATGGCAGAATATGGTCTATCAGTACCAATCTGGCTGTTTATATCCTTAAGTGCCTGACTGTAGGCATTAACCAATCCCTTGTCAACTATAATAGAAACAGCCTTTTCACGCAAATCACGGAAGCTGACATTGATATCCAGCTTGCCACGGGAGGCATATTCCTTAATTTTCTTGGTAATATCACCCTCGAAACGGGCCAAGGTGTGATGCATGTGGAAATTTATTTCCAAATACCGCTGATTAACGGTTTTTATTTCAACATGAGCCTTGAAGGAATCATTTTCGAAATCGCCGGCGCCAAAGCCGGTCATACTCTTTATCATTGTATACTCCTAAAAATTAAAATGGTTTCAACCCAGCCTTAAATATCTGCGACCCCGGTAAAGACCTCTTCTGCTGGGCCAGTCATATAGAGATGATTATTGTCAGCCCACTCCACCTGAAGCCTGCCACCATCCAGCTGGATTTCTGCCTTGCGGTCAGCAAGACCGTTTAATACAGCAGCCGTAAGGGTTGCACAGGAACCAGTACCACAGGCCAAGGTCACAGCTGCACCGCGCTCCCAAACCCTCATGCGAAGGTGGGACTTATCCTTTACCTCTACAAATTCAGTATTGGTCTTTCGTGGGAATTTTTCATGGGACTCAAAAAGAGGACCATATTCATAAATTGGGAAGCCCTCTGCGTCCTCAACGAATACCACACAATGAGGATTGCCCATGGATACACAGGTCATCTTGAATTCCTTGTCCTTGACAGTAATGGACTCACTGATAACCCGGTTCATGCCAAAGCCCTGAACTGGAATATTATCCCCCTCAAGAATCGGCTCACCCATGTCCACCTGAACCTGGCTCACACGGCCATTTTTCAAAATCATCTTCGGAACCAGAATCCCTGCACCAGTTTCCACGGTGAATTCCTCTTTGGACACAATACCCTTTTCATAAACATAGCGGGCAAAGCAACGGATACCATTGCCACACATTTCAGCCTCACTGCCATCAGCGTTGATAATACGCATGCAAATATCGGCCTTATCCGAAGGAAGCACCAGCAAAATACCATCGGCACCTATACCATAATGGCGGTCACACAGAGCCTTGGCTGCACCGATATAGTCCAGCTTCGGCTCCTTCAAACAATCAATTAAAACAAAATCATTACCAGTGCCCTGAAGCTTGGTAAAATTAAATTTCATTATCTATTCCTCCCCAACTTACATAGGAGTTTGCAGTCTACACATCAATATATTTTATCATATTTTTTGGTATTGTAAATATATCACAGCATCAAAAGCTGGTTATACACCTGCTCCAGCTCTGCCATATCAAGGCCGCCGTCAAGGGCCTTGATATTTGTTTCCAGACGCTCCTTAAGACGTTTGCTGAAACGCTGGCAAACCTTGTCATAGAGGCCCTGAAGGGCTTCTGTCTCCTGTTTTAAGAGCTTGGCTTTTTCCTGGGCCAGATAATCATCCGCCATCTTGGACAGTATAACCTCCATTTCCTCAGCCATTATCTTGGAGGCACCCTCCTCGAAGAAATCCTTTGGATTCTTGTATATGGAAAGCGGCTTGGAGAAGCTGTCACGGCCCACACCCACAAATGCCTGCTGGAAGTTAAGCTGATTTTCATAGCTGTATTCCTTAACGGACAGGGTAAATTCATTGCTTATCTGGGCAAGGCGCTGATTGATATGCTCCTGAAATTTTAACAGGGAATTTTTGATGTAGTTATCTGTTCTGAGGCTGGTGGCTCTAAGCTCCTGGGCCAAATCAAAGCCAATGCTTTCAAGAAGCTGGTCAAGAGCCTCCTTTAGCTGCTCATTGGAATTGTCCCCGGATTTCAAAGTGGCCGGATTAAAGGACTCACGGAAGAAATCAAGATATCTTAGGAAAACTCTCTGCTTAACATAATAAATAAGCTCGGAGGCCTCCTGCTCAAGTCCCTTAACCAGCTCTGTGTTACTTAAATCTTCAAGTAATTGGCCAATCTCCTGCTGGAACCCCTTTAATTTAGCCAACCGCTTCGACCTTTGAGAACTGTCACTTTTGCTAATATTTATAAGATCACGGATACGCTCCACTGCTTTATCAAATTCCTGACGGGCGGCAGAAAGAGCTATATCATTTAAGTCATTGACAACAAAATTATAAAAGGCATTTTCAAATTCTGTTGGCGTGGTGTTGCCAGCTTCCCTTTCCTCCAGTACCTCCTGAGAAGAAAGAGCAAAGAGCTGAGGCTTTGACACACCATAGGATTTCAGCTGCTTGCGGACATAATTTACCACGTGGTCTGCCTCATCCTGATCCTCTGCCAGGTCAATAGCATTAACTATAAAGAACATTTTATCCAGCTGGAAGGAATCCTTTACGCGGCCCATCTGAATTATAAATTCCCTGTCTGCCTTGCCAAAGGCATGGTTGTAGTAGGTTACATAAAGCACCACATCAGATTGGCGGATAAAGTTAAAGGATATGTTGGTGTGACGGGCGTTAATGGAATCAGCACCCGGGGTATCCACAAGAGTTATGCCCTTGGATGTCAGCGGACAATCGTAATACACCTTAATCCAATCCACAAAGCAGGACTTATCCTCCTGGGCGGCATATTCCCCAAAGCCCTTTAAATCGCTGGCAAATACCTCTCCCAGCTTCCCTTCCACAGCCTCAAAGCCAGATATAAAGGCCCGTAAGAAGGATTTTTCCTTCTGATGTGTGTTGCCCCCCCTATTCATGGCCTCCTTGGCTAAGGCTATCGCATCATGTAAGCTTGCCGGAGACATATTAAATGGCTTAAAGGCCCTTAATAAGTCATCCAGCAGCATTTTCTCTGATTTCAGCTTAATATCTACTGTACCATGAGGATGACCTTCATCCACTGGTAAAATCATATTAATTGCTGCAGTGGTTGGATTTGGGGATACAGGCAATAATCTTTCACCAAGCAAAGAATTGGCAAAGGAAGACTTGCCCGCACTAAAGGCACCAAATAGGGTTACTAAGAAGCCTTTATTATTAAGGCGTTCAGCCCTATCCTGAAGCTCCTGGGCCATCTGCCCTACTCCCGGTATTTTCCCAATAAGCTCAGCACTTTTATGGAGCTTTACAGACATCTCCTTTAATTTTTCAGTACCGGAAGCAGTGAAAATATCAAGGTGCTTAGAGGCTTTACTATTAAGGTCGTGAGGAATTTTTGTGTCTACAATGGCCCTATCACTTATGTCTGCCTTATCCATATCAGCCTTATTTATTAAGGAATCTTTAGAATCTAAAGCTGCTTCCGGGGCTACTATTTCCTCATCTGGTATTTCTACTCGTGAAATTTCAACAATATCTTCCTCGGTTTCCACCATGTCTTCGTGGGAAAGCATATCTCCCAGTTCTTTTGTAAGGCGGGACATTTCAGCATCCAATGAATCCAGTACGCACCACGCCTTATGATATTCCCCCAGCTCTGCCATACGGGAGTTGATAATCTCAATACGCTGAGCTCTATGATTATTTAAAAGCTCAGCAAATGTATTTTTTATATCCCCTGCTTTGCTGCGGGCCACATTTTTTATACCCTCCGCAAAGTTTAAGGTATAGTTCATTACATAGCTGCCGTCCTGAGTGAGCTTTGCCCCAGAGCGCATGGCCTCAGTAAGAAGCCCCTCTGGTGGAAGAATTTCCATGGATTGGATTTTATCCTGCAGCTCCTTGTTATTAACATTATGCTGACGGACAAAATCCAGCAAAAATGTCTTTAAATGCCACTCTATCTGGGTCTTTGCCTTTTCAGAGGCATCCTCAAAGAAAACCTGCTTTCTGCGCTCCATCTCTGCCTCGGTTTTCTTGCCACGACCAAAGAAGCCCACCTTAAAAGAAGGCTGACAGGCCTCCAGATAATCCCTGGCCAAATCCCGGGTAGAGGTTGGCATAAGATAAGCATTATCCAAAATTTTGGCAATTCCCGCCTTATATGTTTCCTCCCAATCCTCATTGAGTATACTCTGCTCACGGGAAAGACTGTCATATTCATTACGCATAAGCTGGTGCTTTTCAGCCGCCATTCCCTCAAGGATTGCCCCAGCTTCCTTTTTCTGTAAATCAAAATCCCTTTCAGTAGCCTTAATATATTCCGTAATAATTCTATTTAAAGAAGCATAAATAGAAGCTTCGAGATTGTCATTGCGGTGAGCAATCTTGTCATCCAAAAGTGCCATCAGCTCCTCATATTGGTTGTGGGCAGCATCAGGATATTTGGCAGAAATAAAATAAACGCCCTTGGCCTTTACCCCCCAGCCTTCAAAGGCCTTATACACAGAATTTTTGAAGGTATCAAAGGACAATTCCTTTTCACGGTGCTTATCTATCTGATTAATAACCAGATATACCTCCTTGCCGGCCTTGGTCAGATCACGGGTAAAGGAGAAATTCAGCTCTGACTGAACGTGATTGTAGTCCATGACATAGAAAATTATATCCGCCAAATGAATAGCATCCTCTGTAACCATACGATGAGCGTCATCAGCAGAATCAATGCCTGGAGTATCCATGATCTCCACACATTCCGGAATATGGAGGTTGGAATAGCTAAGCTCTATACAGGAAACAGCATCGCCATCACGACAATAGCTCTTAACAAGCTCGTAGTCGTAGGGGGCCAGATATTTACGGGGCTTTCCCTTGCTGAAAAACACCCGGGCATAGTCCTCACCCTTATACACCTTTACCAAATTGGCTGAGGTGGGTATAGGGCTGGATGGAAGTATATTATCTCCTAAAAATGAATTTATGAGTCTGGATTTACCAGCAGAAAAATGCCCCGCAAAAGCAATACCATATTTCTTGTCAGTTAGCTTTTGGGCCAGATGGCGTACATGGTTCATATTGCGGGTATGATTTATTTTTTTAAAATATTCATAAGCTGCTGTTAGCTTATTTTCCAATAATTCTTTATTCATAATTGCTCCAATCAGGACGTGGTGATAGGGTCAATATCTATCATTACATTCATATCACGGTGTACTCCCTGGTCACGGAGGAATTGATTTACCGCCTTTAAATCATCGGTTTTTATCAGCATGGAAAATCTGTGAACTCCCTTAAAAACAGGAATCATTGCAGGAGCCGGACCGATAATCTGATGATGCTTGGTATAACCGAATTTATTTAAGAAATTATCCTTTATATTCTGAGCCTGCTGACGGGCCTCTTCCGGCTTTTCGTTATGTACTATCAGCTTAACAATACGACAAAATGGCGGATAGAAGAGACTTTCCCTCAGCTTCATTTCTTCCTCATAAAAGGATTGATAATCCTGCTTTATACCACTTTGTACTGCATTATGCTCCGGTGAATAGCTCTGAACTATAACCTTGCCGGGAATATCTCCACGGCCTGCCCGGCCAGCGGTCTGGGTAATCAGCATAAACACCCTTTCTGCCGCACGAAAATCCGGCATATTAAGCGCCGAATCCGCACTGATAATACCCACTGCTGTAACATTTGGAATATCATGGCCCTTGGCCACCATCTGGGTTCCAAGAAGTATGTCAAATTCCTTATTGCGGAACCGCTCAATAATATTAGTATGACCAAACTTGCCAGTAGTGGTATCCCTATCCATACGAATAACTCTGGCCTGGGGAACCAATGTCCTCAGCTCCTGCTCCAGCTTTTCTGTACCAGAACCAAAATACTTAATATAACGGCTCTCGCATTTTGGACATACATCTGGCACAGGAACTGTAATGTCACAATGATGGCACATAAGCCGCTTATCCTTGTGATATACAAGAGGCATGGTACATTGAGGACACTTAATAACCTCTCCGCAGGAACGACACATCACAAAGGTAGCAAAGCCACGACGGTTCAACATAATGATCATCTGCTCTCCCTTGGAGATGGTGTCTTCAATAAGAAGTCGCAAAGGGTGACTTATAATATTTCGCCTTCCCTTTTTTAGCTCCTGTCGCATATCTACGCAGGCCACCTGTGGAAGTGGTTTATTGCCAATACGATTAGGCAGTTGAAGCATGGTACACTTGCCAATCTGGGCCCTATGATATGTTTCCAATGAAGGAGTGGCACTTCCCAAAAGCAGCGGTGCCCCGTAAATCTCAGCCAGCTTTTCTGCCACTACTCTGGCATGATAGCGTGGAGATTCATCCTGCTTATAGGAATTATCCTGCTCCTCATCCATAATAATCAGTCCGATATCATCAGCTGGAGTAAATAGGGCGGAACGGGCACCAATAATAATACCCGCCTCACCACGACGCACCCGTAAAATGGCATCATTTCGCTCGCTAATAGAAAGACGACTATGAATAACGATTATATCTTCCTCAAAATAGCTCTTAAAGGCCTGTACTACCTGCCCAGTAAGAGCAATCTCCGGTACTAAAACCACAACTCTACGGCCCAAATCCCGTACCTTTTTGGCAGCCTCAATATAGACCTGAGTTTTGCCACTGCCAGTAACCCCATATAAAAGAAATTCTTTATATGTCTTGTCGTTTATGGCTTCTTCCATGGCATCAACAGCTTTATTTTGCTCAATAGTAAGTTCGATTTCTTTATGCTTTAAACCAGGAGCATCGTAGCTGTTGCGGTAAACACGACGCTTTTCCTTTCGAAGAACATCCGCTTCCACCAAAGCCTTTAACGTAGCAGCAGATACCCCCTGCGTCTTAAAAGCTTCACCAGAAAAGATGGCTTCCCCAATCCCTTGCTGATTCATAATTAACTGCAAAGCCTTTTTCTGAGCCGGCTTTCGTGAAAAATCTGAAAGTAACTCATCTGTCAGTAGCCTTGCTGTCACATAAACAGTTTCAAATGCAGCTTTGGCCTTATTATCAGCGTTATAAACTCGTTTGATGGCCTTGTATTGCAGCAGCTTTTCCAGAATATTATCCAGCTCCTCTGCTATTTCTTCGTTACCATCAGCCACCAGCTGGTCCTTTATGTCCTTTTTCTTGGCTACTCCAGATATTTTTACTGCATCATAAACTGCACGATAGGCCTGAACCTGCAAAAGTACATTGTTTTCTTCATTTGGTGCTGCTTCATACGCTACTTGTATATGGACACCACTTTTCCCAGGAATAAAAAGGCGCATCATTTCTCCCACCGAGCAAAGGTAAAAATCAGCCATCCAGCGGGCAGCCTCGATTATCTGGTGGGGAAACCAGGCCTCCTCATCCAGGGTCCCCTTTATTTCCTTTAGTTTAAAATCACCTTTAATGCTGCTTTCATCCACATTTTTTACGGACACAATAAAGCCCTCAATGGATCTGCCACCAAATGGCACAATAACCCTCCAGCCCTCTTTAAGAAAGCCAAGATGATCCGGCACAATGTAGCTATATGCCTGATATATGCTTTTTATAGGAATGTTAATATAAACATCAGCAAGTATCACAATATCAGTCCGTCCTGTATTTTAGTACTGTATTAAAAATGGATATAGATGAAAAAACGGGACCCTGTTGCTAGTCCCGTTTCAATTTATTAAGTGTTCTTATTCTTTAAAAATGAATGCTTTCTACCATTTTATCCGCAGCCTTCTCATAATCCTCGTCGTCGGCCTTGTAGGATATGGTAATGCACCAGTGCTCATCTCCCTTAAAGAAGGAAATGAATCTGGTCTTAATCTTAATGTCATTGCTGGTGCCATCCAAAACAGCTACCTTGGCTGGCTCCCCGGCAACAGTGGTGTTCTCAAGCTGACCGCCAGTTGACTTACGCTTGCTCTTATAGGTCTTTAAAAGGTCCTCGGAGAATTTATTAAGGTCAGGCTTAAATTCTGAAGCTGTAAATTCCTTGTATTTAGCCCGATCATAATGAACACTCATAACAGTTATCTCAAAATCACTATTATGGTCTGCACTGGTACAAATAGTAGTACCATTAGGAAAGGTTTTCGGTGCCATCGGATTTCTAAAGTCAAAGGGCAGGCTCATGGTAAGGGTACTTGCATGGCCATTAACACTGACATCATGAAGCTCTATATTTTTGGAACCACATCCAGCCACCAGAATACTGAGTGCCATAACAGACAATGCGACCACAAAAGTCATCAGCTTCTTAAAATTCATAACAGACATAAAGCTGATGCCCCCTTAATCTAAATCATACTGAAGCATGGACATAACCTTAATGCCATTATTTTCCAGCTTCTGACGACCGCCAAGGGTAGTCAGCTCCACGAAGAATACAGCAGCACCAACCTCGCCGCCAACCTTTTTAATCAACTGTGCCGCAGCTGTGGCGGTACCGCCAGTGGCAAGCAAATCGTCCACAATAAGTACCTTCTGACCAGGCTTAATGGCATCCTTATGCATTTCAATGGTATCACTGCCATATTCCAGATCATAGTCAACACTTACCACCTCAGCAGGCAGCTTGCCTGGCTTGCGAATTGGCACAAAACCGATATTTGTAGCTGCAGAAAGTGCCGCACCATAGATGAAGCCACGGGATTCAAGACCCACAATCATATCGATTTTCTCATCCTTGAGAATGTCCTTCATATAATCCAGGGTCAGACCAAAAGCCTTTGCATCCTTAAGAGTAGTAGTAATATCTACAAACTTGATGCCCTCCTTTGGGAAATTATCCACCAGACGAATATGGTCCTTCACATAGTTTATGTCATTTGCTGTTAAGCTCATCAGAAAAATACTCCTTATAGTTTAATAATTAAATTCACAAACCATTTAATTATAACGCAGTTGTTCAAATTTTTCTACAGTTATTCGAGATATAAGCAGTCCTTGCCCACCTCAATAGCTGTTTCCTTATCCTTAAGCAATTCAATCATCTTAAGAGCAAAGGCAATGGATGTACCAGGACCGCGGCTGGTGATAATATTACCGTCCACAACCACCTCATTGGTGCAGGTCTTACCGCCCTTCATGTGGTCCTCAAAGCCAGGATAGCAGGTGCAACGTTTTCCTTCTACCAGTCCGTTGTCACCCAGAATAGATGGAGATGCACAGATTGCAGCTACCCACTTGCCAGCCTCATTAAACTTTTTCAAAATAGCCACTACTTCCTTGCTGCCTCCGAGATTCAGCATACCATTCATGCCACCAGGCAATACAACAATGCTGTACTCATCAGCGTTTATATCAGCAAGAAGTGCATCTGCTTCAACAGGTATGTTATGTGCTCCCACAACTCTCTTGTCATTATGAATTGATGCAGCAGTTACATTAATGCCGCCACGACGGAGAAAATCAACCTGAGTAATGGCCTCTACTTCTTCAAAACCATTGGCAAATAAAACTAATGCTTTCATATTTGTATCGCTCCTTACGTTAAAATAAAACTACGTTACTTTAATTATACCATAAAGAACCGAGAACCTTGCAAATCAAATTAATAGGTATGTATAATTGTTTCTAGAGTGTTAAAATACATTAAAAAGATTACAGATTAGTTTATATTGGAGTGACAATATGAAAAAGAAATTATCCCTTATACTTTCCATGCTATCCATTATGTTTGGACTGTCCTCACCGGTGGATATGTCCCAAGCCGAAGCAAAGGTTCAAAACACCGTTCAGGGCACCATCCTTTTTGTGCCTCACGATAATCGCCCTACCTCCTGTGAGCAATCCACCGAGGCTTTGGAGCTGGCTGGCTACAATGTTATCATGCCACCAAAGGATATGCTTGGAGGCCTTAGAAATACAGCTGATACACATGAGCTTTGGGGCTGGGTTAATAAAAACATTTCCAAGGCTGATGTGGCTGTAATTTCCACGGACTCCCTTATTTATGGTGGACTGGTAGCCTCCCGCAACCATAACAATAGCGAGGAGGAGCTTCTTTATCGTACAAACAAATTCAAGCAGTTAAAAAAATCAAACAAAAAACTAAAGATATTTGCTTTTGGCTCCCTTATGCGTACCCCCAAAAATGGTGCTGCAGCCGGGGCTGAAGAGCCCGAATATTATCAGAAATATGGTGATAAGATTTTTAAGGTCTCTGCCCTTAATGACCAAAAGGAAACCAGAAAACTGACTGAATTGGAAAAGAAAGAACGCGAAGAACTAATGAATTCCATTCCAAGTGGAGTTTACAAGGACTACTTTGGAAGGCGAACAAAAAATATTAATGTTACCAAAAGCCTTATGAATTTAGCCCAAAATGGAATCTTAAATTTTCTGGTAATTGGCAAAGATGATAATGCTCCGTTCTGTGCCACCCACCAGGAGGCCCGGGAGCTAAATAATTTTGCAAAAAATCAGGGTCTTTCAAGGGACAAATTCATGGTAGCCACCGGTATTGATGAATTTGCCATGCTGCTGCTTGCCAGAGCTGCCAATACTATTGACCATAAGCAATATACTGTTAATGTCCAATACAATACAGGAGTAGGCAAGGATACCATACCAAAGTTCTCAGATGAGAAGCTCTTTAAATCCATTCGTGATGAGCTGACAATGGCAGGAGCAAAGGAAACTAACAAATCAAATGCTGATTTATTCCTGCTGGTAAACACTGATCCCAAGGGTCGCACCACTGATGGTTATCCCGATCCAAATGATCCTGACCCTATGTACAATGATGGCAAGCCACGAAGCGGTACCCAATATTTCCTTGATATGGTAAAGGATAATCTCGCTAAAAAACATAATGTTGCACTGGCAGATGTATGCTTTGCCAACGGAAGTGACAAAGCCCTTATGAACCAGCTTTCCGATAATAAGCTGCTGTTCAGGTTCCGCTCCTATTCCGGCTGGAATACACCAACCAACAGCACTGGCTTTGCTTTGGGACAGGGATTGGTAAATCTAAAAAACAGTCAGGAGGACTGCAACAGAATGCTGGTCAAGCGTTATCTTGATGATTGGGGCTATCAGGCCTATGCAAGAGAAAAGCTGATGCGAAGTCTTCCTAATCATAAATATTACTTTAATCTGGCAGAATACGAAAAATATGCTGAAAATCTGGTAACAAAGGAACTGAGTGAATTTGCCGCTTGGCACCTCAGCGAATATCCAAATGCCACTGATATAAAGGTTACCTTTCCGTGGCATATTACCTTTATAGGGGGTATTACCATAAATGAGAACATTCCTAAAAAAAAATTAATCTTTAATGGTCGCTGGAATATTGAAAATGATCAGGCCACCTGTGGCTACGGGGCTACCTACATTAAAGCCCGCTTTACCGGTACAAGTATTGCCGCAAAAATGGATGACAAAATTTGTTGGTGGCGATATGAGATAGATGGTAAGCCATATAACCGAATAAAATTTAGGAAAGAATTAACTACCCTAGCGGATAATTTGCCAAAGGGTGAGCATGAAATCAAGCTGGTCCGCTCCACAGAAGGTGAAGCAGGACTAAGCATCTTCAAAGGCTTTGTCCTTGATGAAGGAGCCGAGTTTTTGTCTGCGGATGAGCCAAAACGACTAAAGCTGGAATTTGTAGGTGATTCCATTACAGCAGGAGCCTTTAATGACGGTCCCCATGATGTGTTGAACTACCACGATACAGAGAACAACGATATGTCCTACGGCCCACAGCTTGCCAGAATGCTGGATGCAGATTACAGCGTTGTGGCTAAATCCGGGGAAGGCCTCGTGCATAACTACTCTGAGGAATGGCCATACAACCAGGTTCATACTGCTGATCGCTACCCTTGGACCTATTATTCATTTAACTGGAATACCACCCATTTAAACTGGGATTTTTCCAGTAACAAAACTGATGCTGTATTCATCTCTATTGGTGCAAATGATTTTTTATTTGATCCAAAGCCAACAGAAGAGGAATTTATTAAGGGGTATATTCACCTTGTAAATGTCGTTCGTAAAAACAATCCAACAGCAGCTATTATCTGTCTGGATCCTGTACCAACAGTTATTGGCCCTGATGCTGCAAGGTGGACTGAAATGGCCGTAACAAAGCTAAAAAATAATGGTGATAAAGCCCTGTACTATATTCCGCTCAACAAGAACACTCCCCTTCTTGATGATTTTGATTATGTAGGTGACGGTGTTCATCCTACCCAAGATGGTTCCAGAAAAATTGCGGAGTATCTAAAAAACAAGGTTGAAGCAATTCTAAAAAAATAAACTATTATGTCGAGGCAGTGTGTCAGAAAAAAACCATTTGTTTGATTCACTGCCTTACTTATGTTATTCTTTGACTAGATGTGTTGTATGTAATAATATTTGGGAGGTTATTATGGATAAATCAAAAGTATACTTTACCGATTTCCGCGTTCCTGTTGGCACCAGCATTTTAGCCAAGATGAAAAAGCTCTTTATCAAAGCCGGCATTCAGAATATTAACATGGAAAACCAGTTTGTTGCTATAAAAATGCATTTTGGCGAGCTTGGTAATATGGCTTTCCTTCGCCCTAACTATGCCAAGGCAGTTGCTGATTTGGTAAAGGAACAGGGCGGTATTCCGTTCCTTACTGACTGCAATACCCTTTACCCAGGCAGCAGAAAGCACGCCTTAGAGCACATGGACTGTGCTAACATAAACGGCTTTAATACTATTACCACCGGTTGTCAGATTATTATTGGCGACGGTCTTAAAGGTACAGATGATATTGAAGTTCCTGTTAAAAATGGTGAATACTGCAAGACTGCTAAGATTGGCCGTGCCATTATGGATGCTGACGTATTTATTTCCCTGGCTCATTTCAAGGGCCATGAAATGACAGGCTTTGGCGGTGCAGTCAAGAATATCGGTATGGGCTGTGGAAGTCGTGCTGGCAAGATGGAACAGCATTCCTCCGGCAAGGTGGAGGTTAATATGGAAAAGTGCCGTGGTTGTCAGGTTTGTGCCAAGCATTGCGGCTCCAATGCCATTACCTATGAAAACAAGAAGGCCATTATCGACAAGGATATTTGTAAGGGCTGTGGCCGTTGCATAGGTGCTTGTCCATTTGATGCCATCCATAATGACCAGTGGGATGCCGGAGATCTCCTTGACAAGAAGATGGCCGAATACGCTCAGGCTGTTGTTCAGGATAGACCTTGCTTCCATATCAATATGATTATGGACGTATCTCCAAACTGTGACTGTCACGGTGAAAATGATGCACCTATTTTGCCAAATATTGGTATTGCCTGCTCCTTCGACCCTGTAGCTCTTGACCAGGCCTGCGTAGATATTTGTCAGAAGGCTGAGCCTATCCGCAATTCCCAGTTAGGTGACAATATGGCTGACCCACACCACCACGACTACGGTGACCACTGGCTTAACAACAACCCTAATGTTCACTGGAAAGAAACTCTGGAGCATGGAGAAAAAATCGGCATGGGTACCAGAGAGTATGAATTAATCGTAATGAAATAAAGCTCCCAGCGAGGCACTAAACAAAAGAGAAGGCACTGGCTCAACATGGACCAGTGCCTTTTTGATTTCTTTCTATTTGACACCGACCGATTAATCGGTTATTATTAAAAACATGAGAAAACGTGATGATCAGAAAAAGAATTTAATATTGAAAACCACTACTACTCTCATGGCGAAACAAGGAATCAATGGTGTTTCCATGTCCATGATTGCCAAGGATTCGGGAATTCCTCAGGCAACAATTTATGTCTATTTCAGCAGCAAGGAGGAGCTGCTCAAGGAACTGTATAAATATGTTATACAGAAAAACTGCGATTATATCATGAAAGATCTTGATCTTACCGGTGATATAAAAGAATGCTTCCGAAGGTATTATTGGCGTGTAGTTGATTATTTCCGTCATTATCCATCAGAATTTCAGGTGTATGAACAATTCATGTCCTCCATGATGGGCAAATCACTGGTCCTGGATAATGTCACAGATTTGTTTCAGCCTATGTATGCCTTCGTGGAACGGGGTCAACGGGAAGGCATAATAAAGCAGGAGCTTCATCCAATTGTGGTGCTGAGCTATTTCTCTCTCCTGGCCGCCAATATTGAAAAGGGCAAGCTATTTTGGGGAAACAGGGCTGATGATCTGGTTTACCAAATAATTTTTGATACCAGTTGGGATGCTGTTACTATACATAAATAATTCTTTGAAGGGTGTTGTTAATTTAAGATGATGGGAAAGCGTTTATTTTTTATGGACAATCTGAAAATGTTCATTATTAATTTAATGATCGTTTTTCATTTGGGACTCTGCTATATGGCCTATGCACCTGAATGGTGGTATGTCGTGGATACAGAGCATTGTTCATTGTTCCTTACCGGCTTTGTTTGCTGGGTAGATGTTTTTATTATGCCTATAATGTTCTTTGTCAGCGGCTATTTTGGCATAATGACCTTAAATAAGCACGGCGATGGTAAATGGTGGTCCGGTCGCTTTAAGAGAATTATCGTTCCATGGATTGGTGGTACTTTATTATTTGCGGCTCCAGTATCCTATCTTACATTTTTTAGTCGTAATGCTCCTGTAAGCTTTTCTGAATTTTGCAGTAATTGGTTTTTCTTTGACCCTGTAAACGGTGGCTCCGGTGTTTTCTTTTCACATATTCAATACTGGTTTTTAGGTATCCTTACGGTCTTTTACCTTATATTGTTTATATTAACCAAGCTGGACAAGAGTATGCTTGAGCAGTGTGCCCCTTCAAATCCTGGAAAGGTTATGGCCTGGAGCTTATTTATTTTTGTATTCTGCAACGTTGTGGCCATGGATATTATTACAGGCTTTGACGATCTGTGGATTCACCTTAGCTATTTCCTTGTTTTGCAGCCATGCCGTGTTCTTCCTTATGTATGGGCCTTTTTCTTGGGAGTCTATGCCTGGAGACATCAATGGTTCACCGAGGATGGATACAAGCCCTCTGTTGCTAAATGGGTACCTTTATTTGCTGTGATGACCTTTGCATACCCTATGTGGATTCTTATGGGAAGATTTTTTGTTGCCAATGCACTTCAATTTGTCTTTATTAGAGGAATTTTGCAGGCAGCAATGTTTACATCATCCTTTTATGGCCTGCTGGCAATTTTCTGTCGTTTCTTCAACCGCACCAATAAATTCTGGAGCGAAATGGCAGCAAATTCCTATACTATGTACTACTGCCACATGCAGATAGTATTCCCGGTAGCTTATTTCCTGTTGCCACTGGATATTTCCTGGTTCCCTAAATGGATACTAAGCTCCATAATCGGTCTCATAATAGTTTACTGCGTCAGCAAGCTATTATTGTTCCTACCATGCTTTGCCGGCAGCAAAAAAGCAAAGATTTCTTAATTAAATAGCAAGCTAATGGGGAGTTTTTCTTGATTAAAAAAGGGAAAACTCCTCTTTTTGTAGAATAAGCAATTAAATTGTTTTTGAAAATAAAAAAAGCACCTGACAAATGTCAGCTGCAACTTCTATTTAGTGAAGAATATCTCTAAAATTAGAGAATAGACTTCACAAGGGCACGTACTTCACTCATAGCAAGCTCTGGTGCAAAGATGCAAGGAATAGCTGCTGCTACGGTAAATAACCCTACCATTGAAAATAACATATCGATGTTAGTCAATGTTCCCACTCCTTTCGTGGCGATATTCAGTTTTCAACAACTTGTGTGATAGTTTATAACAATTATTGATTAGTGTCAAGTATTATTTTAAAATTTATTTAGTTTTTTGGCGGTGATAGTATGGAAATGAGTTTTGTAACCCCCAATGACATGGTTTTATTAGGGAGATTGGCCTTATCCTGTATATTAGGTGGCCTCATCGGATACGAGCGTGAGTCCAAAAGCAAATCAGCAGGTCTGAGAACCAATATGCTGGTATGTATTGGCTCTTGTCTTATAATGATACTTTCTACTGAAATATATTCCACAGTTGAAGGAAAAACCAATGCAGATCCAGCCAGACTAGCAGCCCAGGTGGTTAGTGGAATAGGTTTTCTGGGTGCCGGTGCAATAATGAAGGAAGGGCTTAATGTCACCGGACTTACCACTGCAGCCTGCTTGTGGGTAGTAGCTGGGGTAGGTCTATCTGTAGGCGCAGGATATTATATTAGTGCCTTCTTTACTTCTGTATTAGTATTCCTGGTACTGGAAGTATTTGCCAAGCTGGATTCCTTCCACAAAATAGATAAAAAGCTAACCGCCAAGGTAATCATAAAAAATAATTCCACCGCTGTCCAAGAAGTGTATGATACCTTAAAGCTTCATAATATTAAGATATGCCAGATAAAAATGAAAAATGCGGAGCATGCCCAGGATGATTCACAGGTTGTGGTTGAAATGGAGCTTATAAATACCAAGAATATTCGGGAGGTAGAGGTAACCCATGCCCTATATGCTCTGGATGGTGTAGAAACTGTAGAGCTTACATAATACAAATAACCAAAAATAAAGGAGGCCGTTTTGGTCTCCTTCTCTTTTTCACAATTTATTCCTATTTTTAAATATGTGACATGGCAAACTGCACTTCTTCGTTTGAAAAGCCTTCTATGGAAAGGCGTTGATTTATTTTATTAGCTGTCCACCCCATTTGTAAATACTGTCTTGCCTTGCCAAGGGCCTGATTATTCCAGTCCGCATATACATTAGTCATAGCGTAAAAGGCCTCTTCTCTTGTAAAGCTCTCATTTGGTGATAAAAGCTGGGTGTAAATTCCCTTCTTGGCGTAATATCCCTGAGACAGATATTCCTTTGCCTTTTCCAAAGCGTTATTGTTCCAGTCAATAGCAGCATGCTCAGACGTATTGGTTGCTTTATCTCTTGGATATCCCATTGACAGAAGATATCTAAAAAAGCCTTTTTTAGATAGGTGTTTCTGAACTGCATATTCTTCCACTGACTGAACTTTTCCCTGAGGCTGTGTTGGCGTATTCACACTTGGTGGCTGAACCCCACCCTGGTTATTTTTAAACCTGGAAATGGCAAGCTGATTTAATTCCGAAAGTACCAAATCCGGATCTGCATTTGCAGTTACATGGGCAAATACATGAATATCACCATCTGCGTCAATACTGCGCTTAATTACTTTATTTTGAACCTTTAAAAAGCTGCTGCTGAAGGTGATAATTTCATCACGGGTCACCACTGAATTTTCCACTTTGGTATTGCTGGCCACAATAACTCCCAATTGTTCAGAAATATTCCGCAGTGCCTCCTTTACAGCATTATCCTCCCCCTGCTGCAATGTTTCGTTGTCACTAAGGGTATATTCTCCCACAGCAATATAGCTTTCCATTTTAGCTTCACTGTTCTGGGGAACAAAAGAAAGGATGGCTGCTGATAGCAACATATTACATATAATCTTTTTACACTTAAACATTTTTAGGCTCCTGTATAGGTCAAATCAAAATCTTCCATGGCTTAATCAGCCTTCTATGACATTATTGTATTAGTATTGAATTATGTATTGCAAGTTAGAATTGGATGAGAATCATATATGAATTGTAATTATCCTCAAAAAATGTTAAAATTTATCAGACGAAAAGAAGGATTTTAAAAATATTTGTCGAACGAATTTAATTGAGGATATATATACGAAAGGATGAGAAATCGTTATGTCTAATACAAAAACAGTAAGCTTTCTCTATGACGATGGGGCCATTGATCTGGAAGTTCCTGCAGAAAGTGCCGTATTGACATCCCGTGTGGATGAGCTAAAAAGCACCCGCTCCGGCAGGGAAATTGTTCACGAAGCTATGATGAATCCTATCGACAGCCCACTTCTTTCAGAGCTTGCTAAGGGTAAGCCTGATTGCTGCATTATCATTTCTGACCACACCCGTCCTGTTCCAAGCCAGGATATTTTACCAGAAATGATTGCTGAGCTGCGCAAGGGGAACCCGGATATAAAGATTAAGTTTTTGGTGGCTACTGGCTTCCACAGACCTACAAATGTGGAAGAATTGCGCAACAAATTGGGTAATGACTTGTATGATGAATTTAAAAATGATATCATAGTACATGATGCACATAACCCTGAATGCAACACCAAGGTTGGTGTACTTCCTTCAGGCCCTGACTGCATCATTGATAAGGTTGCAGCTGAATCCTCCCTGCTTATTGCTGAGGGATTTATTGAGGCCCACTTCTTCGCTGGTTTCTCCGGAGGCCGCAAGAGTGTATTACCTGGTATCTGCGATGCCGTTACTGTTATGGGCAATCATTGCGGTGAGTTTATTGCATCTCCTTATGCCCGCACCGGTATCCTTGAGGGTAATCCACTCCATATAGATATGGTGGCCGCTGCCCGTATGGCTAAGCTGGCCTTTATCTGTAACGTAATTATTGACGAGGACAAGAAAACCGTTGCTGCTTATGCAGGCAACTTCGAAACAGCACATCTGGAGGGTACAGAATTCCTCGCAAAATACTGTGCCGTAAAACCAGCTCCTGCTGATATTGTCATTACAACCAACGGTGGTTATCCACTGGACCAGAACGCATACCAGTGTCCAAAGGGTATGACTGCCGCTGAAGCCTCCATTAATGAAGGCGGTGTCATAATAATGCTGGCCACCTGTAAAGACGGTCACGGCGGTCAGTCTTATTATGACTCTATACACGATGCTGCCACTGCAGACGAATTCTTCCAGAAGTGCGTAAACACTCCTCAGAAGGAAACTCTGCCCGATCAGTGGTGTGCCCAGGTATGGTGCCGTATTTTAAGAAAACACACCGTACTCTTTGTGGCCGCTCCAGAGCAAAAACAGCTTATTGAGGACCTGAAGGCCCACTACTTCCCTACTTTGGAAGAGGCTTATGCTGAGGCTCGCCGCATTAAAGGCGAAAATGCTACTGTAACCTGTATTCCAAACGGAATATCCGTTATAGTTCGCGATTAATTATTGTCGTTCCCTAACATTACATACACATTTTTATCCAACCATGATTATCCAATGATAATCCAAGCAAAAACAGCTGCCATATACCCCCGGCAGCTGTTTTTGTTTACTTATTTATTATTTTTAATGATTATTGTTGTCATAAATTTTATCAAAATAAAATTTTACAAGCTTTTGTGCATATTTCAACACCGGCAAAACAATAGTATTATTTTCGAAATAATACATGTGACGGTTAAAACGTTTATTTACCAGATCATGCAAAAGCTCCAACTGAAACTCCTTTTCTCCCTCACTGGTAACAATATTCCAGAATACATATAGAGTAATATTAAGCTCTTTAATGAAGGTAACGTGATTCATTTCCCTGGATTCATCCTCATCCAGTCCCATACTCACTGCTATTCTAATGGCATCCTCAGTATCACTGGCAGTTGCAGATGGATGCAGATTAAACATCAAACAGTTATTATGGGCAATTGAATTTCTAAGGTTTTTAACCACATTAAGATATACTGTCTCAACATGCTTTTGCTGGTATTTATCAAAATACATGTCATAAAGATCAATAAACTGGGAAAAGGTCTGAACCTCTATAATATTCCAAACGGCAAAATTTCCCCTGTATTTTTCAATAAGACCCTTGGCATATTTGCTTTGATGGCGGGAAAGCTCCTTATCCAGGTATTTACGCTTTTCCATGTATTCATTGACAATATTATAGCCGTTTTCTTTTTTGTTTCTTGCAAGCGCATTAAGAAGCTGAATCTTGGCATAATGCTCCACATCCTGCACAATATTAAACATAACCCGCCGATAATATAAATCAAGCAGGGAAAGCTCCTTCAAATGTGCAAATTCCAAAGCAATATATCTGGTGCCCACACCAGGCTTTTTTATTTTCTCAAAATTCTCAGCATAATGCTTCAGACGAAAATAATAAGTATGTTTTGCCAGATATTCCAATGCCTCCGGCTCTTTTACAATATTAAAGCCGATATTTTTCGACTTCATTTGCTGTATCTGACCTTCAAGATTAAGCTTATTATTAGCCAAAAGGTTTACTCCCTCTTTCCATAAAGTTCTATGTACTTCTTTTCATTTCTTAAAACGCCCCTGACATACATTTCAGTTTCCCTGAAAGGAATGGCGGAAATATCACTAAAATCGTAATCCCAGCCATACTGCTCCATCCACTCCTCCACATTGCCATGACCTGCATTATAAGCTGCCAATGCCAATATCTTATTTCCATGAAAATCTCTCAATAATCGTGAAAGGTACCATGAACCATAATATATGTTAATTTCCGGAGTTTCCAGCCGCTCCTTGGAATAGTCGTTATCATGCATTTCAGAGGCTATCCACTCAGCCGTACTCGGCATAAGCTGCATCAATCCAATTGCCCCCGGTGTAGAAACAGCATTATCTTTAAAATTGCTTTCTGACTTTATTACAGCAGCAACCAAAAATTCATCCACATTATTTTCTTCACTACAAGCCTGGACAATCTGCTGATATTCATAAGGAAACATAAAGGTCCGCTGGACACTCTTCTGCTGCATTACAAAAAAAGCAACAAATGCCATAAGGAGGATAATTATACCTACAGCACAGCTCCAGGTTCTTCTCTGAAATTCCTTTTTCCTGAGTAGATATTCACGGCGACGTTTTAAGCGTTCGTCTTCCCTGTCCATTACTCACCCTCTATCCTTAAATGTTCCAGTTTTTCATCCAACTGACGGCGAAGTCTCTTCCTGTCAGCATTATTATTTATAATTACATCACTTAATTTTTTCTTTTCTTCAAGACTCATTTGGGAATCAATACGCCGGACAGCCTCATCATGATTAAAATCATTGCGGGACATAAGCCTTCTGAGCTGTGTATCACGGCTGACATAAACCAGCCATTTCTCATCTACCAGCTTGTCGTATGACGCCTCGAATAATAGGGGCACATCTAGAAAAATTACCTTTTCCCCTTCATCACCGGCAGCCTTCACCTGAGACATCATCTCATCCTTTATTAAAGGATGAACAAGACTATTTATAGCATCCAGCTCCTTTTTATCACGAAAAACTATATCCGCCACAGCTTGGCGGTTCAAGGATCTGTCTGGATTAATAACCTTACTGCCATAGCGGGCAAAATAAACCTGCCATATTGAGCAATCAGGCTCCGCCAGCTCCCAGGCAATTTTATCGCAATCCACTACAGTATAACCTTGCTGGCGAAGATACTTTGTAACGGTACTCTTACCGCTGGCTATGCCACCTGTTAAACCGATAATCTTCATATTTTAAGCGTTCCTTAAAAATTAAATTTATCCCAAAATTTATTTCAGCTTTTGGCACTTTGGACAATAAACTGTTCCCCTGCCGCCAACCTTTATTTTCTCCATTATAGTACCACATTTTCGGCATGGCTGACCACCACGACCATAAGCATAGAGATTATTCTGATGACTTCCCTTCCCGCCAACGCCGTCACGATAATCACGGAAGGTGGTACCACCGTCATTTATTCCGTCCTCTATAACCTTATTAATACAAGCATGGAGCTTTTTTGCTTCAGCACCAGTTACGGAATCCGGAGTTCTAAGAGGATTTATTCCAGCCAAAAACAGGCACTCATCCACATATATATTCCCAAGTCCGGCAATATAGTTCTGCTTTAACAAAAATGATTTAATTTTCCCCTTTTTCCCGGACAAAACATTTTTAAGGTATTCTATTGTAAAATCATCACTAAGAGGCTCCGGCCCCAGCTCTGCAAGTCCATTAATCATAGACAGCTCATCTTCCCGCATAGCATAAATAGTACCCAGAGTACGGGTATCGGCGAATACGAAACGGGCACCATCATCCAAGTGGAAGATTATACGGGAATGCTTTCTGTCAGAATCATTTGGACCACAATAGCAGGCCTGTCCACTCATTCTGAGATGAATTACAAGGAAAATATCGTTATCAAGCACTAAAATAAGATATTTTCCCCTTCGCTGAAGCTCCCTTATCCTCTGTCCCTTAATACGGGATACAAATTCCTCAGGGGAAGGGTGCTTAATCTGACGGGACAGCAAAAGCTCTACATCATCAATTCTTCTACCTTTAATATGTGGCTCCAATGAACGTTTTATTGTTTCCAGCTCCGGCATTTCAGGCATACTAATCCCCCCCTATCACTTGGCCTCAGCCCAGTTTTTGCCCATGCTAATATCAATGGAAAGCGGAACACTTAAGGAAACTATATTTTCCATAGCATCCTTAAGGATGGATTTTACTGTTTCAAGCTCGGACTCAACCACTTCCAAAACAAGCTCATCGTGAACCTGAAGGAGTATCCTGCTTTTCAGCTTGGCATCCTTAATCATCTTATGGGCTTTAATCATTGCCAGCTTAATAATATCAGCTGCTGTACCTTGAATAGGCGTATTCATGGCCATTCTTTCCGCCAACATACGCTGCATATAATTAGAGCTGTTAATAGATGAAAGCTCACGTCTACGGCCATAGGCTGTCTGAACATACCCCTTGGCATGGGCATCCTCAACCACCTTATCTATAAAGGTCTTAACGCCCTTACATTTTTCAAAATAGCTATCAATATAGCCTGCCGCTTCCTTACGGGTAATGCCCAAATCCTGCGACAAGCCATAATCACTAATACCATAAACAATACCAAAGTTAACTGCCTTGGCGTGACGACGGAGTGTTGGCGTTACCTCCTCCATAGGAATCCCAAATACCTCCGCTGCTGTACGGGCATGAATATCCTCATTATTTTTAAATGCCTTAATAAAATTCTCATCCTGTGACATGTGGGCCAAAACCCTAAGCTCAATCTGGGAATAATCTGCACTAAGGAGATAATCATACCCAGCACCTGGCTCAAACAGCTGACGGATTTTCTTTCCCTCCTCAGTGCGAACAGGAATATTCTGTAAATTAGGATCCGAGCTGCTAAGTCTGCCAGTGGCGGTAACAGTCTGATTAAAGGATGTGTGAACCCGATTGGTTCCGCTATCAATAAGCTGGCTTATGCCGTCAAGATAGGTAGACTTCAGCTTAGTCCAAAGGCGGTAGCTCAATATCTTCTCAATAACAGGATGCTCACCCCGAAGCTGATTAAGCACCTCGGCATTGGTAGAATAACCGGTCTTTGTTTTTTTAATAACTGGAAGACCTAATTTTTCAAAGAGAACCTCCCCCAGCTGTTTTGGAGAATTCACGTTAAAATCCATGCCAGCCAGCTCACGGATTTCCTTATCAAGGTCAGCTATAGTCTTACCTACAGCAACAGACTGCTCATGAAGATTTTTCCGGTTCACATAAATACCATTCTTCTCCATATCAGCCAATACATCCACCAATGGAAGCTCCATATCATTGTAGAGCTTGTCCAGCTCCTTTTCCTCAAGCTGCTGAAGCATATCTTCACTAATACGTTCCAATGCAAAGGCCTGCCATGACACATTATTATATATGTCGGTCCCCTTTTCAGGAGCAGTAAGGGTAGGAGCAAAGGCTGCTGCCAACTCACTCACATCATATTTTGAGCTAACAGGATTCAGGAGATAGCCAATGAGCTCCATATCGTAAACCGTGCCCACCACTTCAACATTGGCATGATAATAATTTTTTAAGCCATGAATATATTTAACCACTGACTCATCTGAAAACAGCACCTTTAAAATCTTCCATAGCTCGTTTTCTGCGGCATTTTTATCAAAAAACAGAGAATCCTGTCCAAAATCCCCCTTGGTTGAAACATCTACAAAATACCGCTTACCATTTACCGCAACACCAAGTCCAGTCAGGGCTACAGAAGGAACCTTACCACTGAAAACAGCAGCAGCACTTATTCTACCAGCCCGAAGACACTCATCCACCAGCTTCTTGGCTGCAGAAGCATCATTTATCACCTGACACTCAGGGAGCCTTTCTTCAGAAGCAGCTTCCACTGCCACCCCTTCAGAAATAAATGGCTGAATTGCCTTCAGCATAGACTTAATATTGTAACGCGTGTAAAAGCGGGTCAGCTCATTACCATCAGTAGTAATTTTAAAGTCTGTATCATCAAATTCCACTGGAACATCTAAACGTATAGTAGCCAGTTTCTTTGATAAAATGGCCATCTGCTGATTCTCACGAATATTTTCCTGCAACTTCTTGCCCGCAATTTCCTCAATATGAAGAAGAACCTCCTCCACACTTCCATAGGCTGCAAGCAGCTTGGAGGCTGTCTTTGGTCCCACTCCCGGAACTCCCGGAATATTATCGGAGGTATCTCCCATAAGCCCCTTCATATCAATGAGCTGAATAGGATCAAGACCGTCATATTCCTCCTGAAAGGCTGAAACATCATAAACCTTAAGCTCAGAAATGCCCTTCTTGGTGAAAAGCACACTTAAGTCAGGCTTCACAAGCTGGAGAGCATCCCTATCCCCGGTAACAACATAGGCCTCACAGCCATTATCCACAGCCTTGTTGGCCAAAGTGCCAATAATATCATCTGCCTCATAACCAGGCAGCTCCACCAGAGAAATTCCCCATGCTTCAGCCATTTCATGCAATAAAGGAATCTGGCTTAAAAGTTCAGGAGGCGTAGGTTTTCTGGTACCCTTATATTCAGCAAACATCTCATTACGGAAGGTCTTTTTCCCCGCATCAAAGGCTATAACCAAATAATCAGGCTTCCATTCAGTCATAAGCTTTACCAGCATATTGGAAAAGCCATAAATCGCATTGGTAAATTCCCCGGACTTTGATTCCAAAAGTGGCAAAGCATAAAATGCCCTATACAAGAGAGAACTTCCATCTAAAATAAAAAATTTCTTTTTCAAACCGATACCCCCATCTATATGCTTCCGCATATAGGCACAAGAAAGCAGAGATATAATATACCTCTGCTTTGTCAAAACAAACTCACTAAAAATTATTTTTTTACAGGATCTATATTTCTATTAAATACGGCAGTTTCATTAACCTTGGTTCCAGTATCACTATTTGTTACTTCCGCAGTCTTTTTAGGTGGATTAGTTGTATACACCATAGAATTACTGGAGTATTTACCGCCATTTATATTAAAAATAGCCTCTGCTTCATCTGCATTGATATAAAGAACATTCTTAAAGTTATTAATAGTAGCAGTGCCATAGGATGTTCTCACCATTCCGGCAGCATTATCAACGTAAACTGGCATATTCAGAGCCTCAGCCATCTGATAAACCGGCAAATAATAGATGCCATCCTTCTGAACAGCCTTCCATTCTAAAGATTTACCATTAACAGTCAAGTTGAAAGGTTTTGCCACGTATGTAGGCTGGCCATCCTCGGCAGCAATCTTATCTTTTATGGCATCATCACTTTCAAAGCATTCCACACCATAACCATGAAGCCATTCATTGATCTGTTCAACAGAAAGTGGCTGACAGTCATAGGCATCTGGGTAAATGTAGTACACCACTGTGCCGTCATTTGATTTTTCCATAACACAGCGATTGTAGAAAACCTCCACAGGAGTGCCTACCTCAACCCGTTCATACAGGTCCTCCACATCATCCTCCAGCATACGGATACACCCCTTGGAGGCGTAGGTACCAATACTGGAAGGGTTATTTGTACCATGAATACCATAATAACCATTAAATCCAATCCAACGATACCCCAGTGGATTAGATGGACCGGAAGTAACCACATTGCTACGGTCAGCAGGATCAACCCAAATAGGATTAACCTCTTTCTCGTTAACTTTATAATAGCCAACAGGAGAACGATTGGTATATCGGCCACAAGCTATAGGATACAGCTTGGTTTTAACGCCCTTCTCAAATAAATAAAGCCCACGATTGGCCAAATTAATCATAATTTTCGTGCCGTCATTAACCTTGGGTATCAATTCCTCTTCATGAAGCTCAACCTGTGCACTAGCCACAGCTGCTGCCTGTTCCCTTGTAACATCGGCCATATTAATATCTATTCCCTCTGGTTCAGCTGCCCAAGCTGTACCAAATGTAAACATTGTTGCTGCACATATCATGCCAGCCAATGTTTTCATTCTAAATGCCATTATATTCATCCCCCGGATAAAATAAATTCCATCTCTAAGTTTATCATGGTGACTTATTTTTTTCAATGTAAAAAACATAAGAAAAAGCCCTTCTCAGATGCTTACTGAAAAGGGCTAAGACAATTTTAGTTATTTTTCATTTGCTCAATACGCTTCTTCTTTTTACGCTTCCAACGGCCATGTTCAATCCTATAAACTACCATAGGAATTATCAAGCTGATAGCACCAAGATAAATCGTCTCCCGAAGCTCCGGCTCCGATGCCACTATAATAATGCAGATAACCTGAGCCCAAATGCCGAAATGTGTGACAAAGGGGAAGAATGGCGTCTTGTAGCGAAGTCTTTCCACAGAATTTCTTGCCTCACAATGCTTACGGAAATTGTACTGGCTCCAACAAATGGAAATCCAGGCAATAGCTCCGGTGAAACCAGACAAGGAAAGGAGATATGTATATGCCATGTCACTGGTATCAAAGCTATAAAGCAATATAATCAGCCAGCAGGTGGCAATGGTAACCACAACAGAATTCTGAGGCATCCCATTTCTATTTAAAGTTGACAGCTTTTTAGGAGCCATGCCAATCTTTGACAATGAATAAAGAGCACGACTGGTACCATAAAGGCCAGAATTTGTACAAGACAAGGCCGCTGTCAGTACAACAAAGCTGAAGAAGGCTGCAAACTTATCCAAGCCATATTCAGACAACGCAACTGCAAATACGCTTTCCTCCAGACTCGCCTTATCCCAAGGCAAAATAGATATCAAAACGGAAATTGGGATAATATAAAGAGCAATAATGCGCCATGTTACATTACGTACTGCCAAAGGAATACTCTCCTCTGGCTTTTCGCATTCACCAGCTGCCAGACCGATGATTTCAGTTCCCTGAAAATTTACTAAAATAATGGTCATGGTTACAATAATAGCCCAATAACCATTTGGGGTAAAACCACCACTGCCTAGCAGCAATGTAGTTCCAAGATAACCCTGATCACCGATTAAGCCAAGTATTATTAGGACACCCACCACAACGAAAGCCATCAAGGCAACAATTTTTATAATTGCCAGCCAAAACTCGCTTTCGCCAAATTTATCCACTTGAAACAGATTAACTAAAGTGACTAGCAGACAAAATAGAACAGCCCACCAAAGCTGACTGACCGCTGGCACGAAATTATTCATTATTATGCCGGCGGCTATCATTTCTGACGGGACATAGGAAACCCATGTGACCCAATATGTCCAGCCTACACCACACGCCCATGTTGGATTAATATACTTTCTGGCATAAGTTACAAAAGAGCCCGCTATGGGTTCAGCTACCGCCAATTCTGCCAGACAAAGCATGACACATAGTACAATGGCTCCTCCCAACAAGTAGGAAACTATTGCAGCCGGTCCTGCTTTTTCCAGAATATAGCCGGTACCAAGGAAATATCCGCTGCCAATTACACCACCTAAGGAAATAAGCTGCAAATGGCGATTCTTCAATCCCCTTTTCATTCCTTTATCTTCCATTGCCTCACTAACACAACCTTTCATTCATCGATATGCACATCATGCAAATATCCTGTTAAATATACCACGTTTATGACCACAATACTATAAAAATTATTTTTTATCTAACAAATCCTCTTTAGCACTATCATCATTGCTGTCATCATATTCATCAGAATCCTCTTTTGAGTTATTATGCTTTTTGTTGTACATAATCATGGCAACCACTGCTACAGCAATCCCCATCATACTTGTTACAGCAGATACATTTTCCGGTGCAAATTCGGATATAAGCCAGAAAACCAGCACCGCTACCAGACAAAATTTTAGGATATTCATAATCATTAGTCCTTTCAGAGAATACTTTACCATTCATATTGTAACACTAAAATGTATACTTTGCAGTTTTTAATCTTATTTTAATCTTTGTTTCATATTCATTTAATTTTTTAATAGTAATATTAATGTACATCATAGGGGAGTGATTTTTTTCCTATGAAGGTTAATCAAGGTTAATGTAACAGACAAACCTCTCCAATTGCTTGTTACACAAAAGTGACCTTGATGTAGATCCCATTATCATTCCTTCTCCGTGCGAAGCCCCTCATCTCCAAGGGGCTTCTTTTATTTTACCTTTTTTCATCATCAATCCTTATTTTTTGCAATTTTATATATTATATATTAGAATTGTATGATGAATTATTGATTTGTAAGGAGTTATCTATGAATAATGAAACCCAACAGCTGGATGATGCTGTAAATAAACTAAACATCGTTCCCGGTACCCGACATTTCTTCTGGGTTCTGTTTAAATCCACCTTTCTGATCAGCGCCTTCACTGTAGGCGGTGGCATGGTAATTATACCACTTCTAAAGAAAAAATATGTGGACGAATATGGCTGGATTAACGACAAGGACACCTTGGATATTACTGCCATCGCCCAGTCACTTCCCGGCGTAATGGCTGTTAATGCCTCCATCATGCTGGGATATAAAATGGCAGGTTTTATGGGAACCTTGGTAACCATACTGGCTACTGTGCTGCCTCCTCTTATTACCATTACAATTATCGCATTCTTTTACGATCTCTTTGCCCACAACTACTATGTACAAATGATTTTAAAGGGTATGCAATGTGGTGCCACTGCTGTCATTATTGATGTGGGACTTAATCTGGTATACAAGCTGTTCAAGAAGAAGCTACTGCTTCCAATACTGATTGCTGCTGGAACATTTATAGCCTCTCTCTGTTTCAATGTAAATCCAATGTACTGTGTCCTGGTGGATGCAATCATTGGACTTATGCTGTTGAGAGACCCTAAATATAATTAAGAGGAGACCGTATAATGAATATATTACTTCTTTTATATTGGGAATTTTGTAAAATTGGCCTTTTCTGCGTTGGTGGTGGCTATGCCTCTCTCCCTTGGATTCAGGCTGCAGTAGTGGATAATTATCACTGGATTACCATGACAGAATTTATTGATATTTTCACCATTTCACAAATGACACCAGGACCTATTGGCATTAATGCAGCTACCTTTGTAGGAACCAAAATTGCGGGAACACCGGGAGCTATTGTGGCAACCCTTGGCTTTGTAACGCCTTCCCTGATTTTATGTCTTTTAATAACCTATCTGATGAAAAAATATGGTGAGCTCAGTGCAATAAAGGGAACCTTAAACGGCCTTCGTCCCGCTGTGGTTGCCCTTATCTGTACTGCAGGCCTTAGCTTTATATGGCTTTCCGTATGGAACACAGAAAGCGTTCCTACAAATTTTGCCGACTTTGATATTAAAGGTATCATTATTTTATTAATTGCCATGATCGCCGTAAAAAAGAAGGTCAGCGTTATAACTCTGCTATTTGGTAGTGGAGTTGCAGGCTTAGTTCTGGGATTACTAATGTAAAAATTAGGCTACTTAAAAATATAGGCTGGTGCAAAAAGTGCATCAGCCTATTTTAATTAATCCAGCTTTAAATTATACAGTTTTTTTGACAGCTCAATCATTTTTGGATCATCAGAGCTATTAAGCCAGGTAATTGTTCCCGGCTTCATGGAAGTATTAATCATATTTCTGGAATACAGCCTTCTTCTTAATTGTCTGGCTGTGCCAGCAGCGCCATCAAATATCTTCACTTTATTATCAAAAAGCTCACTAATTACCTTTCGAACAAAAGGATAATGGGTACAGCCAAGGACTATCCCATCAATTTTCTTGCCCTCCAGCTTGCTGAAATAACCCATAAGGAATTCTCTCAGCTCAGGGGAATCAAGCTCACCACGTTCCACAAACTCAGGAAGTCCAGGCAGTGGCATTTTTATAATCTCAGCTCTGTCCTTCCATGTTTCCATTAATGTGGCAAACTTCTGCTCCCTGAGAGTAGCTTCTGTAGCCAATACCAGCACTGTGCCTCCGGGACAGTTTATTACAGCAGGCTTTAATGCTGGCTCTATGGCAATAATTGGAAGCTGAGGATATTTTTCCCGAAGTCGCTTTCCAGCAGCACTGCTGGCTGTATTACAAGCTATAACAACAGCCTTTACGCCTCTATCCAGCATTTTATCTACCACGTCTGACGTAAGCTCATATATTTCCTGGGTACTTCTGCTGCCGTATGGGGCATTTTTGGAATCTCCGTAAAATATATAGTTTTCATTAGGCATGAGCTTGGTTATTTCCCTCAGAACGCTAATTCCACCCATACCCGAATCCATAATTCCTATAGGAGTTTCGGAATTCATTTTATCAAGAACCTTTCCCACTAATGGTATATTTCAATATAATTTAATATTATACACCTATAAGCCTCCTTGATAAAGGCACGACTATTGATTTACAGAGTTTTCTTGTATAAAATATGAATGGTGAATTGTTTATGAATATTCGTGATGATTTTCTACTTTATAAAAATGACAACATAAACCAAAATGTAAAGCTGTCTGCCAAAAGTAAGCGTAGAATGAGGAAATCCAAAGCTGATAATACCCTAAAATCCTATTCAGCTGACTGGAATGACTTTACTGACTGGTGCGAGGCCCATGAGGTGCCACCTCTACCTTGCACAGCTGAAACCATAGTAAACTATATCAATGATTTGGCAGACCATGCCCATGCCAATACGGTTTCCAGGCGTATTACCGCCATTTCTGAAAACCATATTGCAGCCGGCTTTTATGACAACAATCCAGCCAAGGATGGTATGGTTCGCAATGCCATGCAGGCCATTCGCCGTGAAAAGGGTACCTTCCAACACGGCAAGGCCCCGATACTGATGGAAACCATGTCCCTTTTGGCTGATCTTTTTGATGCAGGCGATTTGGTGTCCATTCGGGATAAGGCGTTACTTTTTCTTGGCTTTGCAGGAGCCTTCAGACGTTCTGAGCTGGTAGCTATACAGCTTAGGGATATCACCTTTTCCCCACAGGGTATGGTTATTTTTATTCCTCAGTCAAAGGGGGACCAGCTGGGACACGGAAGTCAGATTGCCATTCCCTACGCCCCTGATCCACACACCTGTGCCGTAATCGCTGTACAAGATTGGATTGAAGCAGCAAACATAAAGGATGGTCCACTTTTCAGAGGCTTTAAGCGAAACCTTGATCCACGGGAAACGCAGCTTTCCGACAAATCAGTGGCAATTATCGTAAAAAAATACATGGGCATGCTGGGAATGAACCCTGAGGATTTTGCTGGTCATAGCCTACGTCGTGGCTTTGCCACCTCTGCTGCCCAGCATGACCTTGATGCACTCTCCATTATGAGGCAAACCAGGCATAAGTCTGAAAAAATGGTTCACCGATACATTGAGCAAGGAAATCTCTTTAAGGAAAACCCTCTTAATCGTATGTTTGGACCTACACATAGAAAGGATTAATATTTAAATGTCTAAATCACCAAGTAAATTCTTTATGGGAATTGGTATTATGTTAATTTTGTTAGGTGGCTTTGGCTGGGGGTTCACCTATGTTTTTGACCATCGCCCTGCGGATAATCTTTCCGGCTATTGCGATATAGACTTCCAGACAGGTGTGGATATTAACGGAAAGGTTAACACCGCCACCCTCACCATTCAGGACTATCGTTATTCCAGTGCCAATCTGCTGGCCGCCATGACCATGATCTGCGATGACGATACCTACACCATGGAAGCAGCTGTTCGCCAAACTCCCCCAAGCTATTCTGTGGCATTCTATAACGACAAAACCACTTTAAAAAATACCAACAAGCTCTTTGTGGAATTTCCTCCTGAAGCCTTCGACTCCATGCGCAGGGCTGAAGTAATCACCATACAATTTGCTTATGACAATGGTGATAAGATTTCGCTACCACTTAGCGAGCCGGATATGGAATACTGGAAGGATCACCTGAAGGATCAGCGAAAATAATTTAATTATTTTGTATACATGAACAACTTGTCAAAGTTTGATAGACAAGTTGTTTTTTTTGTGTTAAAGTCTTATAGGGTTTTTTTGAACCCACTTTTGCTTATTTACTTAAAGGAGTGTTTTTATTAATGAGTGAGAATCGAGTAATTCAGGTCCATGAGAGGCCACCTATTACAAAAACTATTCCGCTATCTTTACAGCATTTATTTGCTATGTTTGGTTCTACTGTGTTAGTACCAATTCTGTTCAATGTAAATCCTGCAACTGTACTGCTGTTTAACGGTATCGGTACATTGCTTTACTTGATTATATGTAAGGGAAAGATTCCGGCATATCTGGGTTCCAGCTTTGCCTTCATTTCCCCTGTATTTGCAGTATTATCCCAGTTCAACTATGAGGCTGCCCTTGGTGGTTTCATTGCCGTAGGTCTTGTTTTCGTTATTGTGGGCTTAATTGTAAAAGCCGTAGGTACCTCCTGGATAGACTTCATCTTCCCGCCAGCTGCTATGGGCGCCATTGTGGCCGTTATCGGTCTGGAGCTTATGCCAACTGCGGCTAAGATGGCTGGTCTCACCGAGGCAGAGCCTGATATGAACAACATTATCGTGGCTGTAGCAACTCTGGCCATTACACTTTTCTCCCAGATTGTGTTCCGTGGCTTTTTGGGTATTATTCCAATTCTTATTGGTATAATCTGTGGCTACATCATTTCACTGGGCTTTGGCATTGTTGACCTCAGCGGTATTGAAAAGGCACCATGGTTTGCCCTGCCTACCTTCTATACCCCAGAATTCAATCTTACTGCTATTACCATTATTCTTCCGGCTGCTCTGGTTGTTATCGCCGAGCATGTGGGCCATCTTTTCGTAACCAGTAACATTGTAGGCTCTGACCTCACCAAGGATCCTGGACTTGACCGCTCCATCATCGGTAACGGTATCTCCACCATCCTGTCAGGTTTCTTCGGCTCCACCCCTAATACTACCTATGGCGAGAACATCGGTGTATTGGCGATTTCCAAGGTATTCTCCACCTGGGTTATTGGTGGCGCAGCAATCTTTGCTATTATTTTGTCCTGCTTCGGCAAACTGGCCGCTGCAATTCAGAGTATTCCTGTGCCAGTAATGGGCGGTGTTTCCATGCTGCTCTTCGGCGTAATTGCCGCTTCCGGTATCCGTGTTCTGGTAGATGCCAAAATTGACTACAATCAGCCAATTAATTTGATGCTTACTGCTATTGTTCTCGGTATCGGCGTATCTACCGCCAGCATCACCATTGGCTCCACTACCTTGGCCGGTATGTCCCTGGCAACTGTAGTAGCCATTATTCTCAGCATCTGCTTCAATATAATCAAGAAGCTCCGCGGTGAGAACTAAAATGAACATCACTTACGAAGTTAAGGATAATGAAGCCCTGACCCCTGTTTCGGTCAGGGCTTTTCTTAGAAGCAGCTGTGGTGTTTCCCATGGTCTTTGGCGGCGTCTGAAATGGAACGGAACCATTTTAGTTAACGGTGAAAAAGTAAAAGCCACCATGGCAACTGTAAAGGCCGGAGATAAAATCACCTGCATATTGGAGGAAGAATCCTCCATTGTTCCCACAAAGATGCCTTTGGACATTCGCTATGAGGATGATTACCTTATCATTTTAAATAAACCAAATGGTATTCTGGTACATCCCACTGGCGGTGACCATGATAATACTCTGGGAAATGGCTTAAAATATTATTATCAGCTGACAGGACAGGATATTGATTTTCATCCTGTACATAGGCTGGACCGAAATACCACAGGGCTTGTTGTGGTGGCCAAGCTGCCCCAGCTTCAAAGTGCCCTTACCCAGCCGGGCTCCCGTATAAAGGGAAATATGCAAAAGCATAATATTACCCAAAAGTTCTTTCACAGAAGCTATTTTGCCCTTATAAACGGCATACTGCCTCAAAGAGAGGGAATCATCGATTTACCCATTGCCCGTCATCCAGACAGCATTATACAGCGGATATGCTCTCCAGATGGTCAATATGCAGAAACCCATTATGAAACTGTGGCAGTTAATAATGGCAAATCACTTATTAAACTGGAGCTGAAAACCGGGCGGACACATCAGATAAGGGTTCATCTTGCCTCCATTGGTTATCCTCTTTTGGGAGATGATCTTTATGGCGGTAATCATGACGTAATCAACCGTCAGGCCCTCCACGCCTATCATCTGGAGGTATTTAATCCACTAAACGGAGAAACTGTTTCTGTTTATTCAGATATACCCCAGGATATGATTCAGGCCTTTTACAAATAAACTCCATCGAATAAATACCCAAACATAATAAAGCTTTTAAGCAATAAAAGCCTTCATGCACTAAAAAAGGACCAGCCCCACAGGCCGGTCCTAAATTTTTTAGTAAAATATTAACCTATTAAACGTCAATTGCCTTGCCATCAGAACCAAGAACATTTCTGATCTTATGAGCAACGATATCCTGAATATTCTGACGAGCTGGCTTCAAATACTGACGTGGATCAAAATGCTCTGGGTACTTGGCCATGTGCTCACGAATACCAGCAGTCAAAGCAAGACGCATATCAGAATCGATATTAATCTTGCAAACAGCACTACGGGCAGCCTTACGGAGCTGATCCTCAGGAATACCAATAGCATCCTTCAGATTACCACCATAGTGATTAATAATCTCTACATACTTAGGCACAACGGAGGAAGCACCATGAAGCACGATAGGGAAACCTGGCAGACGCTGGGAAATTTCCTCTAAAATATCAAAACGCAGCTCTGGTGGAACAAGCACACCCTGCTCGTTTCTAGTGCACTGCTCTGGTCTAAACTTGAACGCGCCATGACTGGTACCGATAGCGATAGCCAAGGAATCTACACCTGTACGGGATACGAATTCCTCCACATCATCAGGATCAGTATAGGAACCAGTTGTCACATTAACATCATCCTCAATGCCTTCCAACTGACCAAGCTCACCCTCTACCACTACGCCGTGGGCATGAGCATACTCTACAACTTCCTTGGTAATAGCAATATTTGCTTCAAAGGAATGGGCAGAGCCGTCAATCATAACGGATGTGAAGCCACCATCAATACAGGACTTACAGGTCTCAAAATCTGCGCCATGGTCCAAATGAAGGGCAATAGGAACCGTGCTGACCTTCAGGGCAGATTCAACCAGACCGAACAGGTACTCAGCACCAGCATACTTTCTGGCACCAGCAGAAGCCTGCAAAATTACTGGAGACTGAGTTTCTTCAGCAGCAGCTATAATCCCCTGAACAATCTCCATATTGTTTACATTGAAAGCACCAATGGCATAGCCACCCTCGTATGCTCTCTTAAACATCTCTTTGGTATCAACTAATGGCATAAAAAATACCTCCCTCTCTATTTAGATTTCTCTTATTTGGTATTATAGCATACAAGCCCTTTAAATACTAGGTAAATCATCAAACAAATCTACAGATTTGTGGTATTTTTCGCAATAAATACGAAAAAACAATTTTTACTACTTTATTATTTACTGACAATTTTCAATATTTTTCTGAGGAAGGGAATAAATAAATCTGCATGGGTTGGCATTTTTTGACCGTTCCAAAGCAGAAGTAAGATATAAAGCCTTCTTCGCCCTGGTAATCCCCACATAAAACAGTCTTGCCTCCTCATTAAAATAATCCGCATCTATAGCGAATTTACTTGGAAATACACCCTCCTGAAGCCCCGCAAAGAATACCTGCTCAAACTCAAGGCCCTTGGCCTGATGGACTGTTATAATAGGAATCTTTGGGTGTGATGCCAGCATCAGATCGAATTCAGTATTGGAAAGAGATGTCAGATTCAGCAGATTCTTTATACCATCAAGGCAGGACATTTTTTTATCGTCACGCTCCCGCATAAAACGATATAACTGGCGGAGATTTCCCACCTTACTGTTAGACCTGTTAGTGCTATTATTTCGTATATCTTCATTTGTATAGCGTTCCAATATGCCCACTTCCCTGATGACCTTGTTCATCAGATCCTGAGGTCTCATATCATACATATCCCGCTTATATTCATTAATCTTATCTGCGAAGGGAGCAAAAACCTTGGAATATTTGGAAAAGAAACGGCGCCGTTCATCTATACCTTCAACAATATTATTATTTACTGCATATATAAGGATTTCTCCAGTAGCAGATATATCATCAAAAGCATCATGGGTTGACTTATGACTGACTTGAACAAAATCACCTACTGTAGACAGCTTGTGGTTTTCCAGCTTTGGATAAAAACGGCGGAAAATATCCAATGTATCATAATGGGCCTGACACTTCAGACCTTCCAGTCCCAAGCGTTTAAGCTGACTTGCCAAAATAGTCAGGTCATAGCCCACATTGTGTCCCACAATAACGCTATCCTTGGCAAAATCCAAAAATGCCTGAAGTCCCTTTTTAGGATCCGCGCCCTCCCGCTGCAGCTGTTCATCAGTAATATGATGGGTGTTGACGGACTGTCCCACGGACTTAGTTGCTTTTAAGAATAGATTTAGCTTATCCAGCACCTTTCCAGTTCTGTCAATCCTAATAGCCGCAATCTGAATAATTTCATCCCTGGAAGTATCAAGGCCGGTGGATTCCACATCAAATACCACCACATTGCTCCTTTCCAGCTCACGGCGCAGCATTTCAAAGGGTTCATCATATTTAAGAGTAGAAGGATGAACCATATCACTGGGGCGAATCCCTAAAGCCACCGCCTCCTCCGACTGTAGCTTGTCGATGGTTCTGGCACCGATACCCTTGGCGTATTCCTTGGCTACACGACAAATACTGGTATCATCCCATTCATTAATCAGCATATTAAATACAGCCAAAACATCCTTTATTTCCTGCCTGCGAAAGAAATGAAACTCATCCACCAGCATAAATTCAAGGGGAAAATCATCAAATACTCCCTTTTGAAGCATCTGATTTCTATGTCTTGTTTCCATTATCTTTCTGAAGCAATTTGACAGCCGCTTATTATACACATTGGAACGGGTCAAAATACATACCTTGGACAAATCCTGGGGCTTTAGACGCTGAAGGGTGTTATAAATCCAGTCAGCCTCAATATATGTATCCCTAAAGGTGGCATGAACTATTTTCTCCCCTTCATTATCACTCATTGCCAAAGCGTCATCGGGGAAAAAGTTCGTAACCTTATCGGGAAAACGCTTTTTCAAATACTGATATGAGCTATCCAAAAGTATTCTTGTGGAGCGATAATTTTTGTTAAACACAATAAGCCGGGGCTGATACTCGCCATAAAACTTATCGAATATCAGATCCGGCTGAGATCCACGCCACTCATATATAGTCTGGAAGAAGTCACCGCACATGATGACATTATTCTGTCCGAATAAACGCTCCAATACGCTGTACTCCAAGCGGGAAGTATCCTGCACCTCATCAATGCACCAATACTTAAAGTAGGAGCTCCATGCCCTTTGTACTTCAGGATTTTTCAGAAGCTCATAGGCAATATTGATAAGATCGCAAAAATCCATGCCATGGGCCATTCTAAGGGCATTATCATAAGCACAAGCCAGCATACCGCCCCTATTCTGGAATTCCATAATAAGGGCGGTGCATGATTTCCAATTAACACGGCTGGCATCCGAAAATCTTTGTCCGTTTTCCATCAGCAGACGGTCAATAACCCGCTGATAGTCTTCACTGGGCTCATCACTAAAGTAGTCATACTCTCCCCGATACTCCTTCACCAGGGCGATAATCTTCTGTATAGCCCCGGCCCATCCAGTTTGAGCAGCCATATCCGCCATTTCCGGCACGTTTTTGATAATTTCAAGACAGTCCTCCTCATCATAAATAATAGAATCTGCTGAAATACCTATGTCCCTATACTTTGACTCCTGACGGATAATTTCATAACAAAACCCATGGAAGGTCTTGATGGTAACATCATTGGCAGCTTCCCCCACCACATCCATTACCCGTGCCTTCATTTCGCTGCAGGCTTTGTTGGTAAAGGTAAGACAGGCTATTTCTTTTCCCTCAGCCTTCTTTTCTTCTATTATATGGGCAATTCTATAAGCCAGTGTATTAGTTTTTCCAGTGCCTGCCGAAGCAATCAGAAGAATGTTGTTCTCCAGTTCGTTGACCACCTCAAGCTGCTTTTCATTAAGCTGTTCCCGTTGTTTTTCACTTTCCTGCTCTGGCAAAGCTAAAACCTCCAATATAAAATCCTTATTTATATTTAATCACAAACACAAAAGAAAAACAAATGTATGTTTTAAATAAAAAAAGCGACTGAATTTCTGTATCAGTCGCTTAAGGATTTATGATATTTAATTATCTGCTGGCGATAGCCCGACAATGAAGCACTGTACCGGATACTGCATCAACGTGCACCATATAATCTACCTTGTTGGAACTACAAATTACATTATAAATTGGATGGAATTCCACCTGTGCAGGGGTAGACTGGGTATTTGAGTCCTGGGTATTTGCGTCCTGAGCATTCGCATTATTTGCCATCATTCCATAGCCAGGCCCTCTACCAGGCCCAAACTGCTGACCGCCCTGATTTCCATTCATAGGACCCCCCTGGTAACCGGCACCGTAATGACGCCCACCATGATGTGGACCACGATGATACCCATTACCGCCATATCCATAACAATCATTATTATCATTGTCATCACGATTCCAATATGGTCCATGGTCGTTTATATCATGATTAGGGCCATAGCATCTGTCGTTATAAACGCCCTGGCTACCATCAAAATTTCTACCACGGGCCATGAAGTGACCGCCAGGACCGTCACAGAGTATGATTTCCCTCCAGGAAATGCTGGACTCATCTACCCCCATAGCTTCAGCCGCTGCAGCCTTTACACGAGCTTCATCTATTACTTCCACATTATTGGCAGCTAATTTCGTCTCCACGATTTTGCTGTTGGCCTGTGCAACATTATGGAATTGATTGATTTTCTGCTGATGGCCGTACCAGCCAAGTCCACCTAATGCCACAACACATACAACCAACGCAGCCCCTGCCTTCTTCATGGTTTTTTTAGAAATAATTTTGTTATCCATAGTAAATTCCTCCTTGAATTTATCATCTTGTATTTTATGTATCCTTATTGGGTACACCTGAAGTATAAATCCTAAATCTAAACAAAATATAAACAGTACTTTAATATTTTCACAAATACGGATTTTTACTTGTTTATATTTTTGTTAGAATTAAAGCGTATACTATTATTGAAATTAAATACTATTAAGTATAAAGAGGGTGTTTCCATGCGATTACGGGATATTTCCGTGAGAAAGCGTTTACTTATAACTAATTTTATGATGGTGTTTATTCCGTTCTGCGTACTAGTTATTATCAGCAGCAGTCTTATGTTGGGGATGAAGCTGATAAACGGCTCCAACCAGGACAAGATAAATTCTATGTGGCCCGAAAAGGGTCCGGCTCCTTCCATACAGTTTGCCATCAGCTCTATTAAGGTAAAGCTGGAGAACAGCAATGATCCTATGCCCGGTCCAGGTATGGGAAGACACCATCATGGTCGTGGTATGCGCAATGGCATGAATCAAGGTCCCGGACTCAATATGCCCTTTGACACAAATATAGAAAAAGAACTTCACGATTTAGAGCAGCTGGGAATACAAAGTGTATTGACCCAGGACAATAATATAACCTATATATCCCCTGAGGCTGACTCACAGGAAATAATACAAAAGGTAGCCTCACGCAGTAATGGAAGCTCCATTATGCTCTGGGACGATGATATATTTTTATTTAAATATCAGTCCTCTGACCAACGTACCCAAATCTATTCTTATGGAAAGGCACCGCTTATTACGCCGGATGCTCCTCCAAAGCCCAACCCCCTTCTATACTGGGATGATATTATTACTGTAATTATCATTGTAGCTATCATAACCATTATCCTGCTGGGACTATATTTTTCCCGACTGCTGTCTCGACAAATTCTGGAGCCGCTGTCCGCTCTCCGTAAGGCCTCAGCAGAAATCCGTCAGGGGAATCTTGATACACCTATAGATATCCAAACCCAGGATGAATTTGGTGATGCCTGCCGCGACTTTGAGGCCATGCGTCTGGAGCTGAAGGCAGCTCGTGAACAGCAGGAAAAATACGAGGAAAACCGCAAGGAACTCATAGCCGGCATTTCCCACGACCTGTCCACTCCTCTTACATCCATGAAGGGCTATGCCAGCGGCATTCTTGATGGCATTGCCAAAACTCCTGAAAAGCAACGCCACTATGTGGAAATGATACTCCAAGGGGCCACCACCATGGAAAAGCTGGTGGAAAGCCTGTTTTTGTTCTCCAAGCTGGATTTGGGTCGGATACCCTTTAATTTTGAAAATGTTCCCCTTAAGTATTATTTTACCGATTTTTACAATGAGCAAAAGCCTCTTCTGGCTGAAAAAAACATCAATCTCTCCATGGAAATGAATTTATCAAATGAAGACGAGGGACTGGTTTCCATTGATAGAATTCAGTTTCAGCGGGTAATTGATAACCTTATCAGCAACAGCAGTAAATATTCCAACAGGGATAATGTAGATATTAACATTCGCCTTGAAGCCCTCAATGACAGCGTTCGTATTACCTTTGCCGATAATGGCCCGGGAGTACCAACGGAGGATTTGCCAAAGCTATTTGACAGCTTCTATCGCACCGATCAGGCCCGCAGCAATGTAGCCAAGGGAAGTGGCCTTGGACTGGCCATTACCAAACGAATCATTGACGGTATGAATGGAAAAATATGGGCTGAAAACAGGCCAGCTGGAGGTTTGACCATTATAATACAGCTGCCCCAAATAACGCCTTCCTCTTAAAAGGCCAGTGACAGCCATGATGCTAACGGATAAAATATATTTTTTACGAGGAGTGATTACATGAAAAAAATTTTAATTATAGAAGATGATCCAGGAATTGCAGAACTGGAAAGAGATTATCTGGAAGCCAGCGATTTTCAGGTAGATATTGAAGCCGATGGCTCTGCCGGTCTGAATCGTGCGCTTAAGGATGATTATGATTTGCTTATTTTAGATGTTATGTTACCGGGACAGGACGGCTTTCAGATTTGCCGGGAGCTGCGGAAGGAAAAGGAACTGCCTATTCTTATGGTATCAGCCCGTCATGAGGACATTGATAAAATCCGGGCTCTGGGACTTGGTGCCGATGATTACGTAATAAAGCCCTTCAGTCCCAGTGAGCTGGTGGCCCGTGTAAAGGCTCATCTCGCCCGTTATCAACGACTTACCAAGCTGTCTGGTGATTCAACACCAAAGATAAAGACCATTCAAAAAGGAGATCTGGAAATCCAGCCAGATACCCACATGGTATATCACAAGGGCAAAGAAATCACCCTTACCAACAAGGAATTTGAACTACTGTTATTCTTGGCGGAAAATCCTGGTATTGTCTTCAGCAAGGACAAGCTATTTGACCAGATATGGGGTCTTGATGCCATGGGTGACACCGCCACGGTTATGGTGCATATAAACCGTCTCCGTGAAAAGATAGAGCCAAATCCTTCCTCCCCAATTTATATAGAAACAGTATGGGGAGCAGGCTACAGATTCTGCAATAAATAAGCCTTCCCCTTTGGGGAAGGTCCCTCCGCAGGAGGGGGATGAGGTCTTTAACATAAAATATTGACACTAAAAAGCGGCTGCAATCGGATTACCGAATACAACCGCTTTTAAATTTAAATTTTATTATTTAAAGCTATTTTATTAATTCTCAGTCTGAACCATATATTCAGCTTCATCATCGTCCTCAAGATTAGAAGTATCCACATGGCCAACTACCACACTGCTAAGAGCAAACAGGGCCAGGGAGTTTGGAATAACCATGAGGTTATTGAACATATCAGTCAGCTCCCAAACCAGATTGTTTGACAGGCAGGAGCCCATGAATACGAAACAAATAGCAATAACGGAGAAAACCTTTACTGCGGACTTGCCCATGAGGTATTCCACATTAATCTTGGCAAAGAGGTTCCAGCTGAGGATAGTGGAAAATGCGAAGAACAACAGGCTGACAGCGATAAATGCACTACCCAGGGAGCTGCCGAAAAGACTGCTGAAAGCAATCTGAGCCATATTGGTCTTGGAAATCCCCTCTGCCGCTCCATTAGCCAATACGCCGTCACCAGTATAAAGGGTAGTAATTACAACCAAAGCAGTCATGGTAAGAACAACAAAGGTATCAATAAATACACCAACCATAGCAACAACACCCTGATCATGCGGCTTTTCAACATTTGCCAAAGCGTGGGCATGTGGAGTGGAACCCATACCAGCCTCATTGGAGAACAGACCGCGCTTTACACCCTGAGAAATAGCAGTTTTGATTGCCATACCCCAGCTACCACCAATAATGGCATCAGGATTAAATGCATAGTAGAAAATAAGAGAAACAGCCTCCGGCACTCTTTCAAAGTTTGCCAAAAGAATAGCAGCACCACCGATAAGATAGAAAACAGCCATAATAGGAACCAGCTTCTCAGTAATTCTGGCAATACGCTTGGTACCACCGATAAATACGAAGCCAGCCAATAATGCGATTACCAAGCCAATGCCCCAAGCTGGAATACCAAAGGCAGCCTCACTGGTTTCACCAATGGAATTGGACTGAACCATGCAGCCCATGAAGCCCAGTGCCAGGGTGATTGCTACTGCAAAGAATGCTGCCAAAAACTTGCCGAATGCGCCTGGAAAAGCCTTACGAATATAGTAAACAGGACCACCAAGAACTGTGCCATCCTCCTTAACGACACGAGTTGCCTGAGCGAGAACTGCCTCAGCATAGTTGGTTGCCATGCCGAAGAAAGCAATAATCCACATCCAGAAAATAGCACCAGGGCCACCAGTAAGGATTGCACCAGAAGCACCAACCACATTACCAGTACCAACCTGGGCTGCAACCGCAGTTGCCAAAGCCTGGAAGGAGCTCATACCGCTCTTGCCATTTTCACCATGAAGGGAAAAATTGCCAAAGAAACGTCTGAAGCCCTCACCAAGGCAACGAACCTGAACGAAGCGGGTTCTGATGGTATAATACAGGCCCAAACCGATTAACAGAAAGCATAGAATGTAATCTGATAAATAGGTGTTGACCATCTGTACAAGTTCTAATAAGTAGTCCATAATCAAATCCTCCAAAATAAAAAGAGTATCATCCGAAGGACGATACTCCATAAAGACAAAATAAATAAACAAGGCCGCATAACTTCTAGAACATTACTTGGCATGTTACTCATCATCACTGTCTTTTTGCCTGAGAGATTCAGCTTACATATAAAATGTAAACCTTGCACCTTCGGCACCCAATTTAATGGGATTCTCCAGAGTACCCTCCATCACCAGTCTGCTAAGCATTCTGATGACTTCTTCGGATTAATGTAGTTAACATAGAGTAATATACTACTGTTTTATGTTCATGTCAAGGAGATATTTGTATTTGTATTAGCCAATCCCCCTATTTCTCCCATAATCCCTTATTTACCAAGGATTGAAGCATATATGATTATTGCCATATTCTGGCATAATTTGGCATATTTTTGTCACCAAAAGGTATAAAATTCGGTATAAAATTGTTAGAAAAACATCTTTATACCAGGAATTTCACCATATGCCTGAATGTCACGCATTATTTATTCTGTGTACCTCTTCCTTTATGTCGTTATAATTCAAATGGGTATAAATATTTAATGTTACACTTATGCTTGAATGGCCCATAAGATACTGAAGTGCCTTCGGATTTATTCCACTTTTTGCCATATTTGAACAATAAGTATGCCTGCAAATATGAGGAGTAACCTTTGGTATCTGAGAATCCTTGTTAAGTCTATTATATTTCTCAACAATTCTCTTGAAATACTGATTCCACAGATATGCATGTGTTATACTTCTTTCTCTGTTGAAAAATAAAAAACCAGAATATCCATCTACTATAGGTTCTTTAAGTGGAGTTTTTCTTTTTGCAATAAGTGTCCTGAAACATTCCTCAACATCGTCTGTCATCGGTATTACCCTAGTACCATTTTTGGTTTTTGTTTTTTCAATATAGTACCCAACCTTTGAGGTCTTCAATAACTGATGATCTATATTGATTGAATGATCATCAAAATTAATATCATCCATTGTAAGACCACAAAATTCAGAAATACGCATTCCGGTCTTAAAGAGAATGTAGATAACCTCATAATATTTCTTGTAAACTCCATCTACTTTGATAAATTCGAGAAATTTCTTCTCATCATCCTCCGAAAGAGCCTCTCGTTTCAAACTTTCATTAACAATTACATCTTTTAAAGAAAATGAAAACGGATTCTTTCGAATGAAATCATCATCAACTGCAAGCTGAAACGCTGGTCTAAGTACCCCACCAACAACACGAACACTATTATAACTCCTTCCGTCGTCTTCCTGGAGCTTTATCAACCATGTTTTAGCATCAGATTTTTTTACATTTGCAATAATTTTTCTACCAAAAGAATCATTTTCTAACAGAGTAAGAACTGTATGATAACCATTTTGAGTGTTTCGTCTGACCCCCTTCTTGGTTGCAATATACTTTTTTACAAGTTGCAGTACAGTAATATTACTTGCACGCGTATCAATATTATCAAAGATGTCTTTCTGAATCTGTTTTTCTAATTCTCTTAAAGGTTCTGAATCTTTTTTTCCTGCAGGAGTAATATCGGTACTGACGAGTCTCCAACTATAAATTGCTATTTCTTTCCCATTTGGGCCAAGATATTTAAATCTATAGCGCCCGTCAGGCATCTGTATCTCGCCATTATGTAAAATACGACCTTTTTTGTCTCTTCTTTTCTCGCTCACAATAATCTCTCCTTTCATGAAGAAAAGAAGATTGTCTTGAATATTAATTTAATAATATCGTCAGGAAATCTTCTTTTCAAAATGCTATTTTTATATGGCTGTAGTTTCATCAAGATATTTTTCAAACATTACCCTTTTAATTCTGCAATGCGCCCCAATTTCAAGAATAAAATCAGCATTTGGGTTACTACGGATTAAGCCGTAAAGCTTTTTAACGCCGATTCCATAATATGCTGCTGCTTCCTCCATACTGAGAGAATACTTTTCCCATATAGGGATATACGCATTTTTATCTGCCATAAAAAAACACCTCCTATCGTTAAGCCACGAAAGGAGGTAAAAAAGGACGTTTCTATTAATCTTTTTTATAAAATTTGCAAATATATCCATCAGCCCTAAGGTTCAATCCATTTGCCCAGGACGGAACCTCAGCCATTTTCTTGCAAACTGCATCAAGGCTTATGCCGGTATCAGCCTCTATAATTACTTCATCATGGACATGGGCCACTATTCTTAAATTCCTGAGAGTCTTCATTGCGTGCATCAGTAAATCCCTGCTTGTGGCCTGAACAATATTCTCCACAAACTTTGGACCGTAGCTTTCCAGTCTTTCCCATTTCTTTGCTGTACCAATGCCTTCAAAGTTTACTGACTCCCCGCCAAATCTGTTTATTCCTATTTTTGGTTTGACATAGGAGAGAACTCTCCCCGAAGGAAGTTTTATAAACAGCATTCCGCTTCTGCATGTGAAGCTTATACCTTTCACATTTGTAACCGTTTTTTCCTTGATAGCTTTCTTTACTGCGCGGTCAACATCCCACCAAAATCTTACTATATGCGGATTGGCACTTCTCCACGCATTTACCAGGTCAGGAAGCTCATCCTCGTTTAATCCCATATCAATAGCTCCCATTTCCTTCAATGCACCAACTGATCCTCCATAGCCCAGGGCAAGTTCTGCGATTTTACCTTTCTGTCTGAGATGCCCATTCACCCCGTGCTTTTCTACCGGTATCCCAAACATCTGTGAGGCCGAGGCACAATAGATGTCCTCTCCGTCCTCAAAAGCTTCAATTCGCCACTGTTCTCCCGCATACCATGCAATTACCCTTGCTTCGATTGCAGAAAAGTCAGCAACAATAAACACCTTACCGTTACCAGGAATAAAAGCAGTGCGTATCAGCTGTGAAAGGGTATCCGGAATATCCTCATAAAGAATATCCAGTGCTTCGTAATTGCCGCTTCTTACAAGTCCCCGTGCCTCATCCAGATCAGATATATAGTTCTTGGGAAGATTCTGCAGCTGCACAAGCCTTGAACTGAAACGTCCTGTCCTGTTTGCCCCATAAAACATGAACATCCCTCGTACCCTGTGATCGCTGCAGGCCGCATTCTGCATTGCCTGATACTTCTTTACCGATGATCTGGCAATCTTTTGCCTCATTAAAAGTACATCGGCCACATCACTATCAGTCTCCTTTATCAGTTCAGCAACAGCCTTTTTGCCAAGTGTATCTGTTAAAACACCGTTATCCGCAAGCCACGACTTCATCTGTAATACGGAGTTTGGATTATCGAGTCCTGTCTTGCTCTTCAGCATTTCAATCAGCATACTATGAGATTTCCCATCAATTGCGATGGCAATTCTCGCAAATTCCATATCAACAAGTATTCCCCTGTCGTTTATTTCCTGGTCAAGATGGTACTCGTCCCATACATTATCCGGCACGGGAAACTTTGCCAGTCTTGACTGTATCTGCATTTCCGCCTCAACATCCCTTGCATTGTACTCCTTGAAAAGCCTCCACTTTTCCATATCATGCTTCGGAAGGTTTCTTGTTCTTCCACCATTTGACTTTGTGGGCGTGCAAGGCTCACAGAAATACTTTATCAAATCCTTTCCGGCAGCCAGCTTCTGCTTTTCAAGTCCAAGTATTATACCTACTCCTTCCAGGGAAAGCGGAAGCCCCATATAGGCTGACCAGACCATGCTGCATTTCCACTGTTTTGGAGAAAGATATTCACCCGTTTTAAGGCCCAGATATCTTGATAAACAAATACGCTCGAACTGTGCGTTGAAGGCCCACTTTGTGACTTTCTCATCGGTCAGTGCTGCAATTATTTCATCAGGGATCTTTTCACCCAGGGCAAGGTCAATCACCTTGACTTCCCCTCCGTCCACACTGTATCCGAACAGAAGAATTTCAAAATCGGGTGACTCAGCATACGGGTAAACGCCGCTCTTTTTAAGCTTCACCGATGAATAGGTTTCCAGATCAATCTCAAGATTCTTCATTTGATGCCTCCTAAGAAAAGACGGCATGGAATGCCTCCATACCGCCCCATAAACACTTTATTACTCGAGGAAATCATCATCATCTATTGTGGTGAAGTCATCCGCTGCAGACGATCTTCCGCCAAGAGGCTCACCATCACGGACCTTCTGGATGTTCCCAAGACCGCATGCAATCCCCTTGTTCCCGTTGGAATTGAAGGCATAGAAGTTAAGCGATACCCTTGCATAACAGCCTGAATAAACCTCACTGTGATCACTAATACGAGTATTTCTACGGTCAACAATATCAGGCGGGGTATTGCTGTTTGCATTCAAGAAATAATGTCCCTTGTATGCCTCATCATCACGCTCCAGATCACCGTCACGGAGTGGAAGCTTAAGAGCTTTTTTGTTAGGCTTCTTGCCCCCGAATTTCGCAATCCCTTCATCAATTGCTGCATCCACTGCTGCGTTGATTGCATCGATGGTAGTCTTATCATCCTTTGGAATAAGAACAGACACGGAATACTTTGCCGCTCCGCCATTGATTGATACCGGCTCCCAACCGTGAAAGTAAGAGAGTCTTGTGTTCAAACCGGTGATAACTTTTGTTTTGGTGTTAGAATTTGTCATAATTAATTTCCCCCTAAATTTCGTCAAAATCATGTTTTGCATCTGAAATATTCATTGCCGGCCTCTTGTCAGAAACAGGTACAAGAGTCGGCTTTCCCGGTGGCTTGTATATAAGTTCACCGAGGATTTCCTCAAAGTTCTTTTTGCCCATCAGCTTCTGCATTTCGGTCATCGGAATAAGGGACTGACGGTAGATATCAGAGTATCCGTTTTTCCTGGCAGCATCTGCCACCTTTTCCTCATCAATGTACTTTCGAACTGAGCGTCCTTCCACTACCTTGAACCCGTTCCAAACCTTGCCATGATTAACTGCTGCATCCGTTGCATAGGCAGTGATTGCATTGGCCCATCTGGTAAGATCAGGGAGCTTTTCCAAGACCTCCTCAATCTCGGCATCAGTAAGAAGCGGCGGCAGCCTGAAATCCTTCCTGGCAAGATTGAGTTTTTCCTCCGCCCTGGCACGGCATTTTACTGCAGCCCTGCAGAAGGTACACCATTCACCCGGCTGATATTCTCCTTCACCCTTGAAGGCAAGTTCAGCCTTTGGAACAAGCTCGTTCTCAGCCCATTCCTTAAGAGCCTTAGTGCTAATAGTCCAAGTGCTTACATTCTCCCGACGTGGCTGGAAAATTGTCATGGAAACTTCCTTAATATCATAAAGGCTGTCATAGATGGCAAGTGCACCCAATGCATAAAGCTTCATCTGGGGATTGTTCTCAGCTTCTACCAGAACCCCTAAGCCATACTTAAAATCAATAATATGAAGTCTGTCATCCGAAACAATAACACAGTCACCTGTACCGAACCCATCAGGCACATAGCATGAGAAATCAAGTCTCTGCTCAATGAGGATGATAGGGTCGGTGCAGCTTCTCCTTGCCTCCATGTACTGCTCCATAACATACTGCACATACCCGTTCATCCGGCTCTGGTAGTCACCACGCAGGAGACCATCCACATTGAACCTGAAAAACAAATGGCTCTTTTCAGCCGGAAGTAATAGTGCCTGCTGCAGAGCCTGTTCCCATCGAGCAATCCACGGATTAAGCGTGTACATAACAAAATCCAGTGACTGCTGCTCAATATTAGAAAAGCTCGACTTTTCAAGGTCCCCAACCATGTGCGGTGGAACTCTGAAAATTCGAGCTATCTCATTGATTTGAAATTTTCTTGTCTCTAAAAACTGTGCCTCGTTGGGCGGTATGCCCATCTGCTTGTATGTCATTCCTTCTTCAAGCACGGCCACGCTGTGGGCTTTCCTGCCCGTAAACTGTGCCTGCCAGCTTTTTCGAAGCTTATCCGGGTCCTTTACTACTCCCGGATGCTCCAGGATACCTCCCGGGGTTGCACCGTTGGCAAAGAAGGCTGCCCCATATTCCTCGGTAGCTATTGCTATGCCTATTGCATTCTTGGCCATGGTAATTGGACTGTAGCCGATAAGGCCATCAAAGCCAAGGCCGGGGATATGAAGGACATCCTCCCTTGGAAGAACCACCTGCTCAAACTTCTGATTACTCCCAGACTCATCGGCATTGCGTGTATAGGTATAGACAAGCTGCCCCGATGAATCACGGCTTACATCCATCTTGTTTGGAAGAAGTGGATACAGTGCAGTTACCTCTCCCCTGCCATTCCTTATAATCTGGGCATAAGCGTTGCCCCAAAGCAGAAGGTGGCTCATCATTGTCTCCCTGAACACAAAGCTGGTCATTTCAGGATTAGGCTCATCGTGAAGGAGCCTGTAAAGGCAGTGACTATATAGCTTTTCCTTGCTGCCATCAGGTCTGTACTGATACACATGAAGCGGAAGGCTTGCTATTGCCTCTGCCAGTATTCTCACACAGGCATAAACAGCTGTTACCTGCATCGCTGTCCGTTCAGTTACATTCTTGCCCGCTGGGGTTGCTCCCCAAACAAACGGCCAGTGGCTTGAAAGGTAATTCTTTGGCTTGTCTCTTGAACGAAACAGTTTAGAAAATAGATTCATAAATGATGCCTCCTTTAAAGGAAATTTGATAGAAAACGAGAATATTTAAAAACGTTATGGATAATGATTTATTCTGTATCTAAAAATATTATTTTAAATAAGCATCTCAATACCATTAACGGGAGTGATTTTAATGAGTAATAACGAAAAGTTGTACATCAGACAACATACACACATTGTTCCTTTTTATCATACTGTAGATCGAAAAGACTTATATGATAGTTGGAATTGTACCAAAATATTAAACAAAATATTTTATTTTGACGTTAACGAGGAATCTATATACTATAGGTTTGATAGTTTGATCGAACGCCCTAATCTGTTGAATAAAGAGCATGATTACTTAAGTGCGAGTGAAAGGGATGCTTTTGAATTCTCTTTACTACTTACCAATAAAGATGGAGTGCTTAGCGATATCCCAATATTCTTGTTTAGTGATAAACAAGTGATATCCATTCATGATATCACTATAACTTTGTATGGAAATGGGATAGGTTTTTTATCTTATGATATAGGAAGTAAAGCTGAATTTGGAGATTCTGCAAAAAATATATCTGAGTTTTGTAAAAAATATCGCCATTTCTTGTGGATTGGTGTTTATAAGCCATATTTTATTATGCCAAGCGAAATAAAAAAATCTTTCGATTTTTCAGAGAACGATAATATAAATGAATTGATTGCTAATATCTATTCAAACTCATATGATTTACAAAATATGAGTTCTTTTTCCTTTACAGACTTTATTGAAAAACTATTAGATAATTTAATTGAACTAATATCATCCTCAAGTTTATCGTCGTATCATTTTTTTGATTATTATGCATGTAGGAATTATTTTGCTCTATATAAACCAGGGATAAATATGGAATATGTCAAAAATGTATTGCCAGATTTTGTACTAGAATATAATGGTTGCAAAGAACCAGAAATGATTACAAACGATTTATTTTGCTATACGGATATTAATTGCATGATATTTTTTTCATGTAATCCATTTTTTGAACTAAAGATGCCTACGCTTCATTCTGAGCGATTTAGTAATTATTTTTCTGGATTTATTAAATATAAAATGATTCAGAGAGTGTATACGGATGTATTACAACAATATTACTTTTTAAAGAGTTTAAGTCAGTTATATGCATATGAAAAATTGCCCAAAGACCCACAGGCATACTCAGGTAATTTATCAGATGATCTATATAAAAAAATAAAGGAACTTAGATTAAAAATTAATTTATTTTATTTGTTAAACACAACTTCGTTTGTCAGTTATGAAAAATCTATCAATGATATTTATCTCTATGCGAAAAAAGAATGTAATATAAGTGAAATTTCTGGGAACCTTGAAAAGGGTGTTGATGCTATAGCAGAGATGAGTCAGCAGGTAATGGCCGAAAACAATACTAAAAGGCTGAAAAAGGTTGAGCGTGTAGTAGGTATATTAGCATTTTTCGGGATATGTTCAGTTTTTGCTGATTCATTATCTTTTTGTGACCAGTTCTTTGATGCAAAAGATAAACTACCGCAACTTTTAGAAAATTTTAATATTAATAAAAAAGAAGTTCCTGGGCAATGGATAACCTTGATATGCATTTTTGCAGTAATATTAGCCTTTAATATAACTGGCCTACTAGGATTAATCATACCTGAAGGTATCTTAAATTTTATTATAAAAATACAAAATAAACTTTTAAAAACTCCTGAATACATAAGAGATGCAATTTCAAGAATTAAATATATTAAAAATGAGGGTTTGGGTGTTTTATTTCCCCCTTTATTTAAGGAGCTAAAAAAAACCATAAAGAGAAATTACATCTTACACCCTGGCCGGCTGCTCTTTGTAGCTAGTAGTATACCATTGGTATACATAGTTGCAGAATCTCAAATCATTAGTATTTTTGATGAAGAAGTACAGTGGATATTTGTAATTATTCTATTTATATATAGCACTTTGGTGCTTTATTATACTCATAAGATTTTAAGCCATGAGTAACTAATAAAAATCATTTCAAAATATGTCACCATAAAAAAAATGAGATGGAAAACCTATCCAAAACTGAAAAAAACATTGTCCCTTTTTATGCTTAAGCAAAACTATAGAAGCATGGAAATCTGGCAGAAACACCCCAAACAGACTATCCATCTGCTTGAGTTATTGGCAAAAAGGCTGTAGCACCTGTTGTGTCTTAAATCAACAGCAGCCCACGCCCATCATACACACTTTCACCATTATCCAATCCACAGCGGATTGCTCGGTCAAGGGCCATTATTGTGGCCACAACACCGTCAATCTTCTCTGTGGATTTTTCTTTGTCCGGCTTTATGTTACCGGCCGGGTCTGTCTTTATGAAGATGTTATCCATCATCCATCTAAGTACCGGATGCCCTCCATGAGCTATTTTCTCCTCCAACGTCAGCTTCATAAGCTCCTTGGTTGGTGGGTTCATATCCTTAAAACCCTGACCAAATGGGACCACTGTAAAGCCCATCCCTTCAAGGTTCTGTACCATCTGCACAGCTCCCCAGCGGTCGTATGCGATTTCCCGGATATTAAACCTTTCATTCAGCTTATCAATGAACTGCTCAATGTAGCCGTAATGGACCACATTGCCCTCAGTTGTCAGCAATTTTCCCTGCTTCTCCCACACATCATAAGGCACATGGTCGCGCCTTACTCTTACATCAACGTTGTCCTCAGGAATCCAGAAATAAGGAAGAATATAGTATTTATCATCTTCGTCCAAAGGCGGAAACACCAGCACAAAGGCCGTTATATCCGTGGTACTGGATAGGTCAAGACCTCCATAAAATGAAAGGCGAAAAAATAGGGATGGCCTCAAAAGGTGCAGTTTGGGGCGGATTTGGGAAAATCGATTATTTTGGTGAGTAAATTATAATTACAAATAAAAAATGGCCAGCTCCTTAATTATAGAAACTGGCCTTTACTCATTCATAACAATGTGGACATATGCAAAATCCGTTACTGTACTGATCTATTCCACCACTTCTTATCCATGCAGGCACATTAGGAAATAGATCTTGTAAGTATCCCATTTTTCTGCCGTAATCTAGGTATTTGACGTACATAAGTGACTCTTCCTCGTTTAAGGTATATATTTCTACATTACCGCAACAAGAACACTTAGCCACAATATCAATGCAAACCTGTTCTTCTATCATTATGCACCCTCCCCTTCATCAAACTCCGCTGTTAGTTTTCCTCTGAATTCTCTCGTGTTCTCCTTATTAGGCTCACCATAATAGAAGCCAACCACTGAAGTTGTATTCTTCTTATCCTCCATTATGAAGGTGATGTCACCTTCCTGAGAATAAAGCGTATAAACCTCCACTGCTTCCCTAGTACCGCAATCTGGACAGATCTCAGTACAGTTGTCTTTCCTTGACAGTGCCGGATAACCATCATACTCCTTGCCGCAAATTGGACATACTCTCATCATTCCACCACCTCAAAATCATCCTCATCCAAAACAACAATTACTCCCGATATGTTATCCCATGAAATCTGGATATATCCAAAAACATCCACTGTCCTGACGGTCCCCATGGTTCCAACCGGTGGTGACTGTGGTCCGTACTTCTTAAGAAGCTTTACCCTCATTCCAGGTTGATAGGTTCTTTCAATACGGCTTACTTCCTTGTCGCTTTTCATTATTTAACCACCTCGATCTCATCCTCACCCAGAACCACATTTAATCCCGAGCCGTTATCCCATGCCACCATAACCGAACCGATGTCATCCACGCCTCTTACCGTTCCCTCTGTGCCTATCGGCGGTGCCTGAATATCATCCATCTTTACCAATCGTACCCTCATTCCTGCCAGGTATGTAGCCTTGGCCTTTGCAATCTCATCTCTCATAGCATGACCTCCTCACCATCATTATGTCGTGGTTTGGGCTTCTTGTAAGCGGCCAAAATAAAAAACTGCCCTCATTTGAGAGCAGCTATATTATTAATCTGTTATACTTGCCAACAACCTTGCCAATGACTCCTTGAACTTTATGTCATCATCTTCCAAGCGTTTCCTTGGTCCCCTTAGGTGATGTTTCCCAGATGCCCTGCGCGCCTTCTTGGTAATGTGACGTTCCATAAGTAGCCTATCTATATTTTCATTGGTATACAGCCAACCATTCTGATGGATAGCATACGCCTTCTTACCCAGAGTCATAGCTGCAACACCGTAGTCCTGAGTAACCACCACATCACCTTCGTGGCACAGATTAACAAGGGCAAAATCCACCGCATCCGCCCCTGCTCCAATTATCTTTACCTCACTGTAGTCTGATTTAAGTATATGATTAGTATCACACAGAAGTGTCACTGGAACACCATATTTCACGGCCACTTCCTCAGTCTGCCTAACTACCGGGCATCCATCTGCATCAACAAATATTCTCATATTATCCGTCTCTTTCATTTATCTTTGGCTTGTATTATAACACAATACTTAATAACCAAAAACTGTACATCCATACCATCATCATAACTAAAATGTATTATAAAATAACCGAAATAAATGGTATAATTGGTCCGTAAGATATGTGAGGGGGGCTTATATATGACCGACAACAATCCTATAGTGTCTTTCTTTGACGGGCTTTTAGATCATATTCCTGTACCTTCTTTGAACGGACAAGACAATAATCTATCAAAACAGTTTTTGCAAGAAGTAGAAAGATATGAGTTGGAAGCACAACGCTTTCAGGCTATAAAACAGCACCTCAACGAAATTCCGGACAAACACATGGTTGACGATAATTTCTGATATAAACCTTAACACTCCTTTCTGTATGGGCTACTGTTTCTTCCTTCACAATAGTCCAATACACTGTGGGCTGCCACCCAGCGGCCCAACTTTCTTTATGATGTAAGCCGGGATACAAATTACTTACACTACATCCCGTTTACATAGGGGCTGCATATGCGGCTCCTTTTTTATTGCGCCCATAAAAATATCCCCTCCTTCCTGGTTGTCCAGAAAAGAGGGTACATATCATTTGTGGGTATCTCCGTTTATAAAATCACTTTTTCTTTTTACCCTTTATTTTGCGGTGATCATCAGCATTGACGCTGACTTCAACGACTCCATCCTCATCGTGTCTATTAAATTCGTTGCGCAAAATTACCACAGTCTCCACGTGCAAGCATAAACTTAATATTTCTACGAATAATCTCTCATTTTCCTGTATCCCCTATTCACCATACCGCCAAATCCACCTAATAACCCTAAAAATACAAAATCCCCCGAAAATAGCAAAACTGCTACCTCCGGGGGATGTATTTTTATGCCTTCCGATAACGGGAATTTATAGGAACTGATATATTGATACTTAATCCTGGAATCAGGTTATAATACCATCATCCTTTTACATATCTAAAACTGCTTTTTCTTCCTGGGCTGCATAGTAATCCTGATAAGATTGATGCGCAAAAACATATTGGTTATCCCTCTTGTCCATAATTCCGAGATGAACAATGAGGTTTAAAGCATATAAATTATCATAGGAGAAATTATAATCTTTCTGACAACGATTCATAATATCCATGATTATTTCTTTAGAAATACCAGAATTTGTTTTATTATTTTCAAAGGTTTCATAGCCAATACGTCTTAAAAGCAAATGTATCCTTTCCTCATCAAGATACTCATCATATTTTTCCTGCTGTTCGCGGACAAACAGTGCTTTCAAAAAATCACCAATAATTCTTCCTTCACGTCTTGGAACAGCTCCCGTTGTTTTAACAATAAACAATAGACTTTTAAGAATTAACGGTTTTTTTATGAGCTGGAACAAATTTTCATCCTGGTCAATCGCTTCCCTTACCTTATTTTTTTCACCTTCAGATGCTGTATTCTTCTGTATGAATTCCTCAACTTTCCCGTTGTCCATTTCAAGAAGATTAAATACAGGGATTCTCGAGAATTCCTTACCATCCTGTGGGCGATTTGTAAGAATAATAAAAGTATCAGGATAATTCTCAAGAATATTTGTTAACTCACGCCGACGCTTTGTTTTTAACATATTCCTTTCAGTGTAGGGGATTTCATTATATCCGTCAAAATAAAGATTTATCCTTCCATTTTTCAATAAAGCCTTCAATTCATCTAATTTAATATTCAATTTATCTGCAATATAGTCTTCCAAAGTCAAATGTTCATCTGTCGCCATTCCAAGATATATTAACACAGGAATTTTGCTACTTTTTCCAGCTTTATAATCTTTAGCATCAAGATAAACAATATATTCTAAAGTAGTTGTTTTTCCCGCTCCTGCATCTCCCCAAAGAATCATGCGTTTTTCCTCGATAGAAGCTATTAATTCTCGTACAGATCCTTTTCGAGCGACTTTTTCTCCAGTATCATTTTCGACTGCATTTATATCTAACAGAGAAACATCTTCCTCCGAGTCCAGCTGCACAATTTTGTTAATCTTATCCTTGTACTGACGGATAACGGCATTAATATACTCAAAAGTGTTTTCCTTTGATCCTCCGGATTGATAAATCACTTTCTTCAATTGGCCTATTTGCTCGTTTGTTATTTTTAAACAAGCAATCAAAATATCCAATATTTTCTCATAAGATTGTCCTCTGGTCCAATCTTTACAAGCATGGGCTTCTAAATTTCTCAAATCATATGCTCTCTGGATTTGTTTTGCTCTTATTCCCAAAGCACTTAAAATTGGAGAAAAACCTCCTTGCTCTTCTTTAATAGAATTATATTTAACTCGATTAACGATACATAGCACTTTTCTTGCATATGGTTCAACTTTATTAATAGCAGGAAAAAGCGTATGTAGAGGTTGACTTTCTGTGGCAAGGGCATCTAGAGTTGGTATCAGTCGCGTTCCAAGACCATTTAAATCGTCCTCATCTATGTCATATTTAAGAGTATCCAAAAATACCTTCGCCGCTTCTTCAATATTTTCATCATAACGAGGACGAACCTCTTTTACTATAAAATCAATGATTTCCTTTTCCATATTAAACCTTCTTTTACTTTTTCTTTCTACGTATTATGATAAGACTACGCTCACCACATTTAGAACATTCCATTCTCTTAGTTATTGAACTACCTAACCACGAATATCCACATGAACATTTCCACCAAACCCATACTATCTTCATCTCAAGGCCAACAAACTCGTGAAATGGCATTCCATTTTTTTCTTCATCCCACCATTTTGCTGCCGCATATTCATCATAACGTGTTTTTCTGTGGTCATTATTTTGCAATATACCTTCCAGACTATTTAGTATTTCTCCCATCCAGCCACCTTTTTCTGTATATTTTTTTGCAATTTCTATCGCATGTGGTTCTTGCTTAAATCCTAATATACTCAATTTATATATAGCACCAAATAATCTAATCTTCTTTTTTTCATCGTCTAAATTAAAAAAAGTTTCAATAATTTTTTCATAATCTCTCGAATAATCAAATTCCAAACTGCTTATTTTTCCATATAAACCAAAATATTCAATAAAGCGAAGCCAGCTATAAATACTTCTTTGCGTAGGTTTTTTAGGAAACATACCGCTATCTAAAAGCTCTTCCGTGTAGTTTTCAATATTGATTCCTGTTAGATTTAATAATTTTGTTAAATAGTTTCTCCTTCTGCGTCTCAATATCAATTTTAAAAACTCATCTACCCAATAAGAAGGTTCTTTCTTCCATTCACTATTTTTAAACTTATTCTTTTTACACGGAACAAAAATCCCTTTTATCCCCAACATACATTTTTTGTTTATTTTATGTCTATGATCCTTTATATGTCGATAATATTTTTGAGGTTGGTCAATAGCATCCCAAGCTAAACATAACATAACTGCTTCGTGAAGACTATTTATCTTTGTGTCATCCAGTTTATTTATAATGTCTTCTCTTAAAATATCATTCTGTTCTGCTGTATTATAACAAAGAACCGCTAAGTAAGGATTAACTTTACACATTTCAAGTATAGTCTGGTGCATTCTCTCTGTTTCCAAGGAATGAACCAGATAACGTATTTTATCAAACTGAACTGGATCTTCACATTTTTTAGCAAATATCTCATTCATGTATAAATCACTTTCCTGCTTATTTTTTCCTTCACCCTTGATTAATTCTACATTTATTACACAAATCCTTTAAAACAATTTCATTTATCATTGCATATTATGAGCTTTGAATTATATGCTTTGAATCTTTAAATTAAAACACTTTTTTGACATGACTATATGTATTCAAGTGATACGCTGAAAGTGCCTGACAGCCTACAATAAAAGGCAGTCAGGCACTTTCAGCTTTTTTTATTGAATTATCATATCCAACTATTTAATAAAATGTTGCAACAAAAAATCTAACCCCTTATTGATTTTTACTCAAACTCCGCTGTCAGCTTACCTCTGAATATCTTTGTCGCCTCCTCATCAGGATCACCATAATAGAAGCCCACCACTGAAGTCATATTCTTCTTATCCTCCATTATGAAGGTAATGTCACCCTCCTTAGAATAAAGGGTATACACCTCCACTGCTTCCCTATTACCGCAATCTGGACAGATCTCAGTACGGTTGTCTTTCCTTGACAATGCCGGATAGCTGTCGTACTCCTTGCCGCAAATTGGACATAGTCTCATTACTTCACCACCTCGATTTCATCCTCACCCAGAACCACATTTAATCCCGAGCCGTTATCCCATGCCACCATAACCGAACCGATGTCATCCACACCTATTACCGTTCCCTCGATGCCTATCGGTGGTGCCTGGATATCATCCATCTTGACCAAACGGACTCTCATTCCTGCCAGGTATGTTGCCTTGGCCTGTTCAATAGCTTTTCTCATATAGCATGACCTCCTCACCAACATTATGTCGTGGTTTGGGCTCCTTGTAAGCGGCCAAAATAAAAAACTGCCCTCGTTTGAGAGCAGCTATATTATTCAAGACATTCTTCTAAAGGTATAAAATTGGTATAAAAGTCAATATCAAAACAGTTTGAAATCCTTTATTTGCAAGACTTACCGACAAAAGGCATAAATATCAAGCGGATATTTGTATTTGTATTATTAAATATGAAATACTGCAAAATGTACAATATCTTTTCTTCATCTATCCAAAAAAAATACAAAAGTGACGCAATTCGCAATACATTTTCATATTTAAAAAGAGACTGCGAAAAAGCACCAAAATAAATTGTTAGTAAGAACTGATATATAATGCTATAATTTCTGCAAGAATATATAACGAGCTTTAAGATGTCCCCCACCTCTTTAGGTGGGGGGAAACAAACTTTAACAGCTAGCGAGCATATCTCCCAGCTCGTTGCGACACGAACGAAGTGAGTTAGTCCTTTAGGGAAACGCTAATTGGAAGATTTTTCTTCTTAAAGAAGAAAAATTTGAACAATGGCGTTATAATTTTGAAGTGTGGCTGCTTGATATAGCAGGGCCATATTAAGACGGAGAAAAAGATTATGTTACATTTAAAATTGTCACTTACAAGGCTATTCGTGCTTGTCACTTTACTGTGCTATGTTTTGAGCGGTGTGTGTGCAGCGGAAAATATGGCGCCAGTTACATACACGGCGTACACATCCCTTTATTGGTTACGCGAGGCGGGCGTTCCAGAGGCGGCTGAATTTGCAAACGCCATTGGTGACAAGAAAGTTAGCCTTGCGAAAGATACCGTTCAAAATTACGATGAGCTGGCACCGGTGAATCAGCTTTACATTGAGATGCGCTACGCTGCGCTCAACGAATACATAATACAAAACGATTATCGGAACACGCTTGACATCGCTTGCGGATTTGCCCCGCGTAGTCTTGCCATGTCGCGCCGCGGAATATATTTCGTTGGGGCGGATCTTGCTCCAGCGATTGCGGAAGTCAAGAGAATAAGCGCAAGCCTTTATCGAGTCCCAGGGGCTGAAAGTGAAGCGGATTCCACTGTTTAAAAAGCCCGTCACCTTGCGTTGCGCCAAAGGGTTTAACATCGAACAGTACCGTAAATTGGAAACATTGAAAAACGAAACGTTCCTCTGGGAAATTACATTGTCTGATTAATCCTTTTTACCAGCCGCCGGATGAGCCGCCGCCTCCAGAGGAGCCTCCACCGAAGCCGCCTCCTCCGCCGCCACCGCCGAAGCCGCCTCCACCACCGAAGCCGCCACCTCCGCCACTAAACATGCCCTTGTAGTCAAGGGAACCCAGATGGCCAAAGGAAACTATATATAAAATAGCCATAAACGCAAAAATAGTTAAATTCAGCATTGGCAACAGGACATAACATATCAAAACATAAAAAAGTCCCACGCCAAGAGCAAGCCCAAATGTTCCGTAGAGAATATATTCCCACCATGTATATTCTTCATCCTCTACATTGGCACCTGTCCCTGTATTGACACTTGCAGCTGGATTGTCCTTTACTGCAGTATCATTGCCCAATGCCGTACTTTTTGCATCAGAAGATGAAGAATTTTCAATTACAAAGCCCTCTGGCGGTGCCGCTCCATATTCCTCGTATGTTTTTCCGGCCAGCTTGAAGTAAGCATCAGCTATACCTACGGAATAATCGCCATTTCTAAAGTATGGCACCATACCATCCAGGACCTCACCTGTGTAGCCGTCCGTTAAGGCACCCTCCAGCCCGTAGCCCACTTCTACACGAAATCTTCTGTCTTCCTTGGAAATCAGAAGCAACACTCCATTATTCTTTTTTCTGTCTCCTATTCCCCATTTACGAAACAGCTCGTTGGCGTATTCCTCGATGGATTCCCCCTTCAAGGAAACAATGGTTACCACCACCAGCTGGGCACCAAAACGCTTGTCCAAATCCTGGCCGATGGTTAAAATTTCCTGCTTTTCCTCTGACATCACCATGCCGGCATAATCAGCCACATAAATTTCTCTCGTTGGCGGTGCGGGAATGTCTGCTGCCAGGGCCGTTCCACAATTTACAAATTGTCCCAATATTACCTGACACACAAACAAAACCAAAACCAGCAACGAATGCCAAAGGGTACGCTTCCCCCACATCAGAATGCCACCTGTGGCACACTATGGGCCGATTCCTCAGCCGCAAATGATGCAATAGGAGAATAACCCATCATTCCAGCAAACATAATTCCCGGGAAGGTGCTGACAATAACATTGTAGTCCTTAATGGCATTATTGTAGTCCTTGCGGGCCACAGCAATACGATTTTCTGATCCGGATACTTCCCGCATAAGCTCAGTAAAATGAGCATCCGCCTTTAACTCCGGATAGTTTTCCACCACTGCAAACAGATGGCCCAATGCCCCTGATAACGCAGCATCAGCAGCTGCCATTTCCTCTGGGGAGCTGGCCCCGGCCACCTTGGCTCTGGCGGCTGTTACCTCCGTAAGAACCTTTTCCTCGTACTTCATATACCCCTTTACGGTGTTCACCAGATTAGGTATTAAATCCGCCCGTCGTTGAATCTGATTTTCCACCTGACCATATTGGGCATCGACGTTAATCCGTGCTTCCTTTATGCTGTTATAGGTTCCAATTCCCCCAAAAATAATAACCGCCAACAGCACAATTGAAAGAATACCGCTAACTCTAAGCAAAATAATCCCCCCTGAACCTTATTTATTATTTGTTATATTCATTGGCAATCTCCTGAAATGTTCTTTTGCCATCAATATAATCGGCATATACAATTTCCGGTGATTTACCATGATAAATCTGACATATTCCACAGCTTTCACAATTAGCGCGACAATAAAAATTATCATATATATACTTCTCCCGCTCCGCAGTAGTTGAAGTTTCGATATTAGGAGGACTTCCCATAACAACACCTCGCATTCATCATTTTCTATGCATAATATTTTTTCTATAGTATATCATTCTTCATATAATAAATGTTTTTTTATTGAAGGAAAGACAGATATTTTTGTCGAATTTGATTAAAGTGTAGGAAAGTGCTTTAAGGGAGGTTAAAACCGATGGGAAAAATTATGTTTAAATCATTAGCCATAACATTATTGGCATCCGTTGCTGCTACAGCGGCTCTGGCAGCCCCTATGCAGCAGGCGCACCAAATCGATATTTTGTCCCAGACAGGTATGGGAAGTAAAGGCTGGTTCGTAACGCCGGCAAAGGACAAGGATTGGGAAAAATGGCATTATGCCATAACAGATCTTGATCATGACGGCAATGTCGAGCTATTCAAGGCCAAGGAGGCAGGCCTGGATGGGGCAGCTTATATCCAGTGTGAGGAAATGGACGCAAAAACCTTGGAACGCCGTTGGGGTGTATATCTTACTGGTGGATCGGATTATCCGGATATTTTCAGCGCGCCAGATTCAGCAAAAAATCCTCAAATATATGCAAATCCTGGGGAAGGGATTTATTATTACATATTTGACAGCGTAAAATGGCAAACAGAATTTGAGAACACCACCAAAACTTATGCTATACGCCTGATTGGCGATTTGCTTATTGATGAATTTGCTATAAAGAAATGGCAATTATCCGGCTATGATGGCACGGAAACAAATCACTATTATCTGCCTGGATGGCTAAACAGCGAAGCAGAAAATCATACCGCAGATCAGCCTCCTGTAGAAATTGATAAATCAAGATATGACAATCTCTTACAGGAGCACTTGGGCGGTGGCCAAATTCAACAGGGAGCCATTGGCTGGATGGATACCAAGGAATTATTGACCCAGCTTCAGGAAAAGAAATCCTTTAATATGTTATGGGATTCCTACAGGGCTTTCAAATAACATCTAAACCTAATATATCCCCCTGAGCACCATATGGCTTAGGGGGATATTTCTTTTTCTACGATTTATTTATACTTTTTTACAAACAAAAATATGGTCCGATTATCCTTTGAATAATCATCAGCCCGCAGCATCTCAGTAGTAACCGGAATATATTTCCCTCCTACAAGCCTTTTATATGGAAATGAATAATAATTCTTTTTGCCTTCAAAAAATTCCTTAACAAATTCTATATCCATGTACTTTAAATACGTTTCCTGATCATCGGTATGAATATACCCAGCCTCAACGTAACGCTTTATATCTACAGAAAGAGAATATCTGGTACCATTGAAATTTTTAAACTCCTCCTCATCAATATGAATAATCTGGTAGCTGTTAGTTGTAAGATTCAGCTTCAAGACCTTTTCATACATACAGCTGAGGGCATTGTGGGCACTCTGTCTGCCGGTGCGGTCTACTCCCTTGAGAGCATAGTATTGCTCCTTATCACGATACATGCGCTCATCGGCAATCTTGGCCATTTCATATATATCTTTCTCGCGGCACTCTGTTTGGGTAACGTAACCCAATGATATGGACATGCTATCAACCAGCTTGCCGTGCCAGCCTTCCACCACACTGTTAAATTGGCAAATAAAACGTGGAAGATTAGCCGGAGAAATATAAATAACCGCAGCAAACTCATCGCCACCAAGCCTATATACCCGACCATACTGCGAAAAGCACTGTCTGAGGCAATCCGCAACCCCAATAATCAGCTCATCTCCAGCATCATGACCCAATGTATCATTTACAATTTTAAGACCGTTAACATCAACGGACAGAAATACCATGTTAGTTTGCAGCTTTGAATTATCATATTCCTGCAGATTTTCATTGTACATCTTGCGATTATAAAGCTGAGTAAGACCATCAATATAGGAATTATAAATAAGCTGTGATTCCTTGTTCTTCTCATAGTTTATATCACGGACTGCAAAAATAGCCTTTTTAAGAACGCCATCCTCATCCACCTGCCCAGGAAAAAGAATAGCCTCCAGCCAGCCGGTATTAATTCCTTCATATTGATAGGTAATATACTTTTTATCCCGCAAACGATACCCCATGGTGCTGATTTCCGTAAAATCCACCATGCCAGAAATATACTCCGGTTTAACCAACATCCGGCACATATCCTTGACAGAAATACTGATATTTCCGGTACTTCCCATAATAGTATGGACATGAGCCTCATCCACATATATTTCCCTATACATTTCTGTCACCAGGTCAAAGGAATATATGTAAATATAGAATTTTGACATGGAATCAACAACTGCCAGCTGTTCCCGCAGATTTGCCTCACAGTCAAAGCTCATTTCCATACTGCTATTCATTAAATTATCCATTAGCCTATGTGAATTGCCCATTTTTATTACCTATTTAAAACGCATAAACTAAAAAAACATAATCCGACTACTTCTATTTTGTACCTTCAGTTTATTTCTCCCTTCCCCCCTATTTTTCCTGCTTAAAGCACAGAAAAATAGAATATTTTTAACAAATAGGGTATAATGTTCAAGGACTTTTTATTTACTGGAAAAACTTAGTAAAGTAAATCTTCATCTTGTTTAGGAGGAACGAAATTGGAAAATAAAAAAAGCTTTGGAGCACTGCTGCCTATAGCAGTTTTTGTGTTCCTTTATCTGGGACTGGGTATTACCCTGGAGTACATAATGGATGTACCCATGGGTTTTTATAATGTTTCAGTAGTGGTTGTATTTATGATAGCCCTTCTGGTGGCCTGCATACAGGCAAATGGCATTAATATGAATGAAAAATTAAAAATCATGGCCAACAGCATGGCTGACCCCAATATTATCACCATGATTTTAATTTTCCTTATGGCAGGCGTTTTTGTTGGCGTTTTGGGAAGAAGCAGTGCTGAAAGTGTGGCGTATTTTATCCTGTCCCTTATCCCGGCAGATTATGCTATTCCTGTGCTTTTCCTTATCAGTGCCTTTGTATCATTGGCTATGGGTACCTCTGTAGGAACTATTACACTTATAACGCCTATTGCAATAGCCATTGGTGGCTGCACTGGCTATCCTATGCCACTTTGTGTGGGCACCGTTATGGGAGGAGCCATGTTTGGTGACAACCTTTCCTTTATTTCTGACACCACCATCGCTGCCTGCAACGGTCAAGGCTGTAAAATGCAGGACAAATTCAAGGCTAACTTTAAAATCGCTGTTCCAGCAGCCATTTTAACCATAATAGTTCTCTACTTCCTCACGCTGGAACGCCCGACAGGTGACCTTCATATTGAGGAATATAACCTTATTAAAATTATTCCATATCTTCTGGTACTCATTGGCGGAGTAATGGGCTTTAACGTATTTTTAGTGCTTCTTGTGGGCATTTTCAGTGGTTCTATTCTCATGCTGGGCATGGGTGAAGTATCATATTTGGACTACCTGGCAAATATCGGCAAGGGTACTGCCGGAATGTTCGAAACCTCCATGGTGGCCATTCTGGTATCCTGCATTGGTGGTCTTATAGCTTATAATGGTGGATTTAATGCCCTTCTTTCTACAGTACATAAGATTTTCAGCACCAAAAAGGGTGGTATGCTGGGCATAGGTATGCTGGTTGGCTTTATGGATATTGCCACTGCCAATAATACCGTCGCTATCGTAATGACCAACCCTATTGCCAAGAAAATTTCCGAGAGCTTTAATATTTCAGCCAAGGAATCCGCTTCCTTGCTGGATACCTTCTCATGTATATTCCAGGGTATTCTTCCATACGGTGCCCAGATGCTGGTGGCCCTTTCCATTGCAGCCAGCCTTGGCTGGGAAATTTCCGCTTTTCACGTACTGCCTTATCTTCTTTACCCTTATCTGTTATTAGTAAGCTCCATACTCTTTGTCTTCCTTCCAAGCATAGATGAGGATTAATTTTTAAACTTAATAACTGGCTAAAAAAATAACTCTGCTATTAATCAGTTTAACTGACTAACAGCAGAGTTTTCTTATTGCTTAATTAATTGCTTTATTTAGCTTATTTCAGACCTACCATACAAGAATCCGCTTTTCAGGAGCCAGATACATTTTGTCCCCAGGCTTTATGTCGTAGGTCTCATTGAATTTATCAAATTGCTGCAATATAACGTTGACCCTTAGGTATGGCAACGGATGAGGATCAGTATTCACCTGAAGCTCGCCAAACTCTTTGGTATATATGCTTTGCCACAGTTTGCCATATTGGTTGAAGAATTGCTTGTAATTAAAATCCGGCTTATTCTTGGCAATTGACAATATGCACTGCATGCCACCAATATCCGCAATGGTCTCTCCCTTATTGATTTCACCGTTGCAATGAAGTCCTTCATATACGGTAATACTATTAAGGTAGTCCACCACCTTCTTGGCCCGCTCATTGTAGGCGGCCTTATCCTCAGGAGTCCACCACTCCTTCAGGTTGCCGTTTTCGTCAAACTGGGAGCCGGTGGTATCAAAGCCATGGGAAATCTCATGGGCAATAATCATGCCTATGCCCCCCATCTTCTCCTCATAGGTGTAGTCGCTGTAATAGAATACACCATTGAGAATACCAGCTGGAATATTAATGGAATTGTCAGCAATATTATACATGGCATTAACGGTGTAAGACGGAACCCAATTGATTTCCACCTCGCCGTTCATCTTCTTGATGTACTCACCAATCTCCCATTTTAAAAGGGCATTACGCACATCAATAAGATTCTTGCACTTGTTCAGCTTAATATCATTCCACTTCTTAGGCTTATCCGGCATAACGGCACGAACCTTCAGATTATCCAGCTTAGTAATAGCCTTTTGACGGACCTCAGGTGAAAAGAAGGTTTCATCTTGAAGCATAGCCTTATAGTAATTGGTTACATCAGCTATTATACCTTCAATATCCTGCTTTACTTCCTTGCTGCAATAGGCCTCGGCATAAAGATTGGAGAGCGGTCCTGGTAATACAGCCTTTACATATTCCACACCCCGTACCCAGTCTGGTACACTTCCTTTATATCCCCGTACTGCCAGATTATGCTCCATGGCAATATCATTGGCGGCGGAATTAAGCATTTCCATATTTTCCAGCATACGATAAACAATAAGGGTATCCTTCATATCCTGAAGGTGCTCCTCGTTGTAATATGCCGCCAAAGCCTTTATATAGGCAGGATTTGGAACGGAAAACCGCTCTGCTTGATCAAGGCCATATTTATTAAGGTACGCCATAATAGGATAGCGGCCAGCCATTTCCTTCAGCTCATCAAGAGTTACTGGATTGTTGGTCTTTTGGAGATAATCCGCCTTGGAGGCCTCCTCACGGGTATACATGGTACCAGCCAAAGCATATTCCAAACGATACATGGCCTCGATTTTTGCCTTGGCAGTTTCCTCATCGTACTTTGCCAGCATCATCATCTTCTTGGCCGCCACATCATTGGCATTCTTAATACGCTTGCCCAGCACCGTCATATTGGAATATTCCGCCGCATCTCCCAGGGTAAGGCCCATAGGAATAATATTCATGGCATAATGTTTGGTATCATTCAGATCCGGCTGCAAATCCGGCTCACAGAAGGCACTGTTGGGAACCTCATCACCAATAATGTAATTATCCATGTCCTCCAATGTCTGTATGGCCTCTATTTTGTTCACATCATCCATCAGAGGCTGCAGACCAATTTTATCACGCTTGTTCCAGTTCTTCACCATTTTATAAACCTTCTGGCAAATTGAACCGTCGTGGGAAAACTGGACAGGAGTTTCCAGCAGATTGGCAATGTTATAGTCCACCTTGCTGTTCACTTCATTAAACACATCATAGGATGAGCTGATACCATACTCACCCATTTGCTTTATCCAATAATCGTTGTTGTAGGAATAGAAATTATCCTTGGCAGAAAAGCTGGGCACCTCATGCTTCTTGTCGATAACGCTGACATCCATCCAAGGACTGCCACCATCAGCAATAGGCTTGTTGGCACTGACATACTTTTGATCAGCTGCCCCCTTTGGCTCCTCCTTCTCCAGGATAACCGTGGTCTGCTGAACATCATTTATCTTTGATGCTTCAGAGGCATTAGGTAAAAATACAAAGGCGCAGGCCATTGCCAAAGCCAATAGCTTCATTTTAAATTTCACAAAGACCATATTATCACCGCCATTTCACATCAAATCATCAGCCCTTGGCTGACTCCTGATTGTACACATCCTTTAACAGGGTTTCCTTGCGCAGCTCAAGACATTCGCACTTTCTGTCCTCCGCATCAACATTTCTTATGGTTTCCAAAATAATCTCACCAATCATAGGTGCGTCGTCATAGAAAATGTCTGTCATGTCCTGATGGGACCATTTTTTTATGCCCTCGCCATAATTAACGGTAAAATACAACCCCGCATAGCAGGCACCTATCTCACGGGCAAGATACACCTCAGGGCACATGCTCTGGCCCACAATATCTGCATGGCCGTTAAGCATAGCCACCTCAGCAGGACTTTCAAAATGTCGGCCGTCGGTTACAGCGTATGTACCTCTGGTGAAGATACGTCCATCAAAGCGCTTTTTGGTAGCCTTAATAAGGGCCTCACGAAGCTCCGGGCAAAGGGCATCACGCATTACGAGCAAATATCTGCCATCCAGCATAACATCCTTGCGCATAGACATATCAAGGTAATCATCCGGTACCATAAAATCACGGATATCCAGGAGCTTATTTACTGTTCCTACGCCTCCCTCGGAAATAATACGCTTTACTCCCGCCTCACGGAACACCCAGAACACCTGACGGGAGGCATCTGCTCTGGTGACACCACTGCGCCAGCCGTGCATTCTTACTGTGAGAACGTGCTTCTCCCCTACAGTAAAATGACGGAAGGCCGGACTTTTGCCGTATGGAGTATCAAAATAAAGGTTCTCTGCCACTATTTTAACATCTTCATCCTTCACATTGGCAGGAAAATTTGAGGAAAGAGTGCCGGAACCACCCACCACAGCATAATCTGCCTTGGGAATCATATTATCAGCCATATCAGAATCTCCGTAAAATCTCATATTTGGTATTTCTCTGGGCTGGCTTTTTGCCTGCCCCTTTAATCATTTCAACCATCTTATTAATGGACATATCATAAGCTGTTCCTGCGGCCCTCACCACATTTTCCTCCAGCATAATGCTGCCCAAATCATCTGCACCAAAGCCAAGAGTCAGCTGGCCGATACGCTCCCCCTGGGTTACCCAGGAGCCCTGAATGTGCTTGATATTATCCATATACAGACGGCTCATGGCCAGATTGCGCATATAATCCCAACCAGATACCTTCTCCCCACCCATTTCAGTGTTGTGAGGCTGGAATGTCCAGGAAATAAAGGCTCTGAAGCCACCTGTCTTATCCTGAAGCTGACGAATTCTGTCCATGTGTTCAATGCGCTGAGCCATGGTTTCACCCAAACCGATAACCATAGTTGCCGTTGATTCCATACCAATGGAATGGGCACACTCCATAACATGAAGCCAATCATCAGTCATTATTTTCTTAGGGCTGACCCGCTTGCGCACCTCATCCACCAGGATTTCAGCACCGCCACCCGGGAGGCTGTCCAGCCCCGCAGCCTGCAATCTTTTAAGGCATTCCAATATGGAAATACCCTCCTGATAGGCAAAATGCTGGATTTCCGTGGCTGTAAAGGAATGAATGGTTATATCATATTTGCTCTTAATGGCCTTTAGCATATCCTCATAATATTTAAGGCCCAAATCAGGGTACAGTCCCCCCTGAATCATCAGCTGGGTACCACCCGCATCCACGGTCTCCTGCACCTTTGCCAAGATTTCCTCATTGGTCAGAAGATAGGCATCCTTGTGGTCCTTGCGACGGAAAAAGGCGCAAAAACGACACTCATTTTTGCACACATTGGTATAATTTATATTTCTGTCCACAATAAAGGTTACGGTATCATCAAACCGCTTGCGGCGTTCTGCATCAGCCGCACGGCCCATTTCTATTGGATCGCCGTTATTTAGAAGTTCCACGGCCTCCTTGGATTTCATACGCATTTATTCCGCCTCCTTTATTGGATGATAGAAGGTATCTCTTTCCACAGGAACCATCCCCGTCTCAGTAATAAGCTTTCTAAGACGCTCTCTGGTTGTACCGGTACCGGTCTTGGCACCGGCCTCATGGATAATCTTCTCCTCACCGATGGTACCATCCAAATCATCGGCACCAAAACCGAGGGCCAGCTGTGCCAACGGTGTTGTCAGCATAATCCAGAAGGCCTTGACGTGATCAATATTATCCAAAATCAGGCGGGACATAGCTATCATCTTCATATCCTCCCATGAGCCCACACGCTTTAGGTGACTAAGCTGGGTATTGGCTGGATGAAACGGGAAGGCAATAAAGGCCTGGAAGCCACCTGTTTCGTCCTGAATATCCCGTAGGGTAAAGAGGTGCTGAAGCCGCTCCTCAATGGTTTCAATGTGACCGTACATAATGGAGCAGTTTGTTCTAATACCAAGCTCATGAGCCGCTTTTATTGTTTCTATCCACTGGGCTGTGGTGGCCTTTTTAGGGCAAATTTCCTTGCGCACACGATCATTAAGAATTTCTGCACCGCCACCTGGCAAGGAGGACAAGCCTGCCTCCTGCAAAATCTTCAAAATTTCCTTTACAGATTTTCCTGTCATCTGGCTAAAATGCACCACCTCAACAGGGGTAAAGGCCTTAATGTCCACATTTGGAAGGGCCGCCTTCACCTGGCGCACCACATTCAAATAATAATCGAAGGTCTTGGTTGGATGCAGCGCACTTACAATATGGATTTCCCCAAGATTTTTGACTTTTTTGGCATCCTCAAGGACCTTGGCAATATCCTCCGGTTCCATAACATAGCCCCGCTTGTCCCCCTCCTCACACTGGAAAGCACACAGAGGACAGCCGGAGGTGCAGATATTGGTCAGATTTATATGTCTGTTTACATTATAATAAACATTTTTGCCACTTTTCTTTTCCTTCATTTTGCGGGCACTGGAGGCCAGAAAAAGAAGGTCATTATCTTCGTAAAGGGCAAGGGCATCCTGAAGGGTCAGACGATCCCCGTTTTCAGCCTTTGCCCTTGCAATTTTTATAGCTTCTTCAGTCATTTTGGTAAATCTCCTTAAGAACTAAACTGATGCTCAATCGAAGCGACGCAATATATTGAAATTGCAGTCACAGGCAGCCGGAATACGGCCTGCATCACGAATAATCTTAATAATATGATCCTCACTAAGAGCCGTAGGACTGGTTGCCCCAGCATCGTGAAGAATAGTTTCCTTATGAACAGTGCCATCAATATCGTTGGCACCAAAGCCCAGAGCTATTTGGGCCACTGGAACTGTAAGCATTACCCAATAGGCCTTGATATTCTTAATGTTATCCAACATCAAACGGGAAATGGCCATGGTTCTCAGGTCATCCCACATGGAGGTCTGCTTTACATTCTTTCCCAGCTCTGTATTTTTAGGCAGGAATGGGAAACATATAAAGGTCTGAAGGCCTCCCGTTTCATCCTGAAGATCACGTAATTTTATAAGGTGATCCACCCGCTCCTCAATGGTCTCAATATGACCGTACAGCATGCTGGCATTTGTTTTGATACCCAGCTTATGGGCAGTTCTGGCTACCTCAATCCATTCATCAGCAGTGGCTTTCTTTGGGCACAGCTCAGTTCTTACTCTGTCGGAAAGAATTTCTGCACCGCCTCCCGCAATGGCTTTAAGGCCAGCGGCCTTTAATTTTTTAAGCACTTCCTCAACACTGAGGCCGGAAATCTTAGAAAAATGGGTAATCTCAACCCCTGTAAAGCCCTTTAAATAAAGCTCCGGAAATTCATTATGCAGGGCCTGAAGCCGCTCCAAATAATCCTCAAAGGTCCAGTCCGGATGAAGTCCACTTACCACATGAAGTCCTGCCAAATTTGGGTCCTTTTTGGCATCACGAACAACATTAAGGGCCTCCTCAATGGAAAAGGCATATGCTCCCTTGCTGTCCTTATCCTTGCCAAAGGCGCAAAACTTACAATGGGAGGTGCATATATTCGTAAGATTTACATGGCAATTCACATTGTAGTAAACAATATCGCCGCACTTCTTTTTTCTCACCATATCCGCCATATTGCCCAACCAGGCAATATCATGGCAGTTAAAAAGACGGATACCATCTTCTCTGGTAAGTCTTTCTCCATTTAATATCTTTTGCTCAATATCTGCATATTCATCAGTTGCGTACAAAGCTTATATCCCTCTATTTCTATATATATTCTCGACATGTATGATGTATTTGTTTGCATACGGAATACATTATACCCTAAATGTTCTTTTTTTTCATCCCATTTGCATTTATTATGAGGGTATTTTCTGATTATTCTATGAAAAGATTTTTTGAAATAAGAAATATAGTTTTATTTATTTACGTCACTTACTTAAAAGTGCAAATGATTTTTCTGCAAATTTGAAAAATATATAAGTTTAGCTTATAATTACTAAGGAATTTTTTTATACAGTGAGATTAGGAGGTAGAAAAATGTTACTCGCTGGAATTATTATTGTTATTCTTACATTTGCGCTGATTATCAAAAAGGTTGAGGCGCGCCTGGTACTGTTCTTGGCTGGTATTATCATGTGCCTGATTGGTAATATGCCAGAGGATATTATGCCTGCTTTTATCAAAGCTATGACTAATAATTCTCTCGTACCAACCATCTGTACCGTAATGGGTTTTTCCTATGTTATGAAGCTGACCGAGTGCGACCAGCATCTGGTTCAGTCCATCTCAGGAGTTCTTAAGAAGGGTCGCGTTATTCTTGTTCCATTGTCCTTCTTCCTGACCTGGTGGATCAGCTTGGCTATCCCATCTGCATCTGGTTGTTCTGCAGCTGTTGGTAGTATTTTGATTCCAACTCTTATTGCAGCTGGTGTTCATCCAGCCATGGCTGCTGCCACCGTATTGGCTGGTACTTGGGGTAGTGCCATCAGCCCTGGTAATGCTCATAATCCATTTGTTGCTGACTTGGCTGGCACCGATATGATGACTGTTATCATCAACGAGACCCCAGCTTCCATCATTGCATCCTTCGCCTGCGTTGCAGTAATGACTGCTTATGCTGTTATTATGAAGGAAGGCGCTAATGAGGAGCGCAGTGAGGCGTATCGTGCATCTATTGAAAATGATGGTGTACATGATTTTGATTCCTTCAAGGTTAATCCTCTCAAGGCTATTGTACCACTGGTACCACTTGTACTTTTGATTCTCAGCTCCAAGCAGATTGCTGTGCTGCCAGAAATGAGCGTTGCTCTTTCCATGATTCTCGGTGTTGTTCTTGGTCTTTTAGTTACCTGGTCCAACGCACAGCAGGTTTGCAAGAACTTCTTTAGAGGCATGGGCGATGCTTACAGCGATGTAATTGGTCTTATCGTCTGCGCCAGCATCTTTACCACTGGTATGTCCGCTATAGGTCTTACCAAAGCCATGACTGAGCTCATGGAGGGCTCTCAGTCCGCAGCAGCTGCTGCCGGCACCTTTGGTCCTTTCCTTATTGCTGTTATTTCCGGTTCAGGTGATGCTGCTGCCTTTGCATTCAATGGTGCAGTAACTCCATTTGCTGAGCAGTTCGGTCTCAGCATTATGAACCTCGGTTCTCTGGCACAAATTGCCGGTGCAATGGGCCGTTCCATGTCCCCAGTGGCTGGTGCTGCTATTATCTGCGCTGGTTTGGCCAAGGTTAACCCTATGGAAGTAACCAAGCGCAATGCTCTGCCTTGTATTGCAGCAGCAATTGCACTGATGCTTTTCTTGTAATTGATTAATGAATTAAACGGAAGAAGGAATTTCCATGATTAATGAACAGCGTGTGCTGGATGAGTTTTTGGAATTGGTGCAGATTCGCTGTTCCACTCATGATGAGCGTGAGATAGCTGACCTGTTGACAAAGCGTTTGGAGACCTTAGGTGGTACTGTAAAGGAAGATAATGCCGGCAGTAAAATCGGTGGCAACACCGGTAATTTGGTGGCAGATTTCCCTGGTACTATTGAGGCTCCTACTGTAATGCTTACAGCCCACATGGACTGTGTTGAGCCATGCGAAGGCGTTAAGCCTGTAATAAAGGATGGTATCATCTATTCTGACGGTACTACTATCCTTGGTGGCGATGACAAGGCCGGTGTGGTGGCTATTTTAGAAACATTACGTCAGCTCAAGGAGAATAATCTTCCTCACGGCCCACTTCAGGTGGTGTTCACCGTGGCTGAGGAAAATGGTGTTCATGGCTCACAGAATCTGGATACCAGTCTCCTCCACTCTGATTTTGGCTTTACCCTTGATACTCATAATCATCCTGGTTCCATGACCTTTATGGCTCCTGGCAAGAATCAGATTAAGATTCATATTGAGGGCAAGGCAAGCCATGCAGGTGTTGACCCGGATGCAGGTATTAATGCTATCTGCGCTGCTGGTATGCTTATAGCTGATGCTCCTCAGGGACGCATTGACGAGGAAACCACCTGTAACCTTGGTAAAATCGTCGGTGGATCCGCTACCAATGTGGTGGCTGAAAGCTGTGATGTATTCTACGAAAGCCGCAGCCGTGACAAGGCAAAGCTGGATAAGATTACCAAGGACATTTGCGACCACTTCGTAAATGGTGCAGCCAAGACACATTGCAAGATTACTGCAGAGGTTAGTCCTGATTACGGCCCATATTGCCACGAAAAGGACTCCCCGGCTATCAAGACAGCAGTTAAAGCCGCTGAAAAGCTGGGACTGCCTGTAAATCTTGAGGAATCAGGCGGTGGCTCCGATGCCAACCACTTCAACACCTACGGTGTCCCTACTGTAGTTCTCTCTGTTGGAATGGAAAAGGCCCACACCAAGGATGAGTACATTGAAATTAAGGATTTGTACGACTCTGCAAGATGGACCTTGGAAATCGTAAAAACCGTTGCTGAAAACAAATAAAAAATAATTGCCCCTTAATTGGGGCAAAAAAATTGAGGTTAGCCGATTGGCTAACCTCTTTTTTATTTGGTACTACGTTTAATATTAATTTTAGTTGAGTCCCGTCGTAAGACCGGCCTGTCTACCAGTCGTACCACTATTACCATTAGTTTTATAGTTAGGATTAATTACAATCTCAACATCTGTTAATTTACCATTTTCAAATTTGAACTTCTCTGCCTTAACTCCAAGACTATTTGTTGTAGGATTACTAACGTTATCCAAAGCATAATCGGAGTAAAAGTATCTATGGGTTGAGCCGTCCTCTACAGACGAAAATCCAAAAATACTAAGATCTTGAAGCGTAGTGTTACTAGCATTACCGCCCCGTGTCAAGGAGAAATTATATCCATTTTCATCATAAGAAAAAGTTCCCAACAAAACACTTCCTGAAGCCGCAGTCCCCAGTATACTTTCAACTTCAGCCTTGGACCTATTACCATTACCAATAAGCTTATCTTTAATACTTTTCAAATACTTTACATCCACAGCCAAACGCTCACTATTAGGAACATTCTTCAGATCTTCTACACTCATTGATGCCCATCTATCCTGCTCTGTTTCAACCCCAAGAGCCTGGGCTACTCTGGTAAAGGTATTGGAAATGGCTTCATCAATTCCACTGCCCTGCATAGCTATAGCAATAGCCAAAATAAACGCCAAAAGCAGAGCATACTCCACTATCCCCTGACCATTTTGTCTTCTTCCAACACTTAATCTTTTCAACATAATGAATCACCTCTCTAAGTACATTATGCCTCTGATTAATCACATTCCTGTTACCTTATTATCGTCAGCCAGTACTTTATACTTAATTATAAATTAAAAAATTTTATTCATCAAACCAATTTTCATTATTTATAAAAATTGAGGTTAGCTTTTTTGCTAACCTCTTTTGTTTTTCTTATTTTTTACTTAGTTACTGTGACATTAAGATCTGCTCTACTGGTTCGCCCATCAATTTCTTTACCCGAATTTGGATTAACTGCTAAATTTACACTTGTGACTTTACCATCACTGTCAAATCCTATATTCATTATTTTTATACCATTACCAGTCTTTTTCTTACCATTATTGTAGAACTCCTGACTATTGGAAAGAGCATAATCAGAAAAAAGATAGCGACGGGAAGAATCAAATGCTGTGCCGTCCGGGGATTTTGTAGCCCAATTAAATAAGTCATTACCCGAAGCAGATATTTGATTATCAAAATTTGTTTTAATAAAATTACCATCTGCATCCGTGTCTTCAGTGAAATGTCCTAATAAAATACCATTAGAATCTATTTTATCTAGCTTGCTTACATTTACTTTTAAAATACTCGCCAGTGTTGCTTTATCCATGCCAATAAAATGATTGCCAATATTGGACAAAAAATCCCGGTCAGATGCCAGTCGTGCCGCAGCAGATGCACTGTCATTTAAAAGATCATTGGCATTCATCGTACTCCATTTATCCTGATCTGTCTCAAATCCCAAAGCCTGAGCCACTCTAGTAAAGGTATTGGCAATGGCAGTATCAATTCCACTCCCCTGCATAGCTATAGCAATAGCCAGAATAAACGCCAGCAACAAGGCATACTCCACTATACCCTGTCCCTTTTGTTTTTTCATATCTCTTACATTCATCAACATAATGAATCACCTCTCTATAAACATTATGTCTTTCATTAAACACCCTTCTGTTACCTTTTTATCGTAATTATTGAATTTTAACTTAATTTTTATTACCCTAATAATAAAACAAAAATAGGTGAAAATCCATGCTTTCACCTATTTTAATTTTATTTTAATCTTATGCTGTTTTTAAACCTTAAACTGTCTTACAGCCTCCTGCAACAGCTCTGCCTGGGCACTGAGCTCCACAGATGCAGAAGCGCTTTCTTCAGCCGTGGCAGAATTTGTCTGCACTACATTTGATACCTGTACAACCCCTTGATTAAGCATTTGCAGTGATGAATTCTGCTTTACAGAAGCATCGGCAATTTCGCTGACAAGAGATGCCACCTGACCTACGCCATCCTTGATACTCTTTAAAGCCTCAGAGGTTTCATTGGCCAGCTGGGTTCCGAGATTAACCTTGGTAATGGATTCCTCAATAATATCCGTGGTTTCCTTGGCAGCCTTGGCGCTTCTGGCAGCCAGATTTCTGACCTCCTCTGCTACCACTGCAAAGCCCTTGCCGTGCTGGCCGGCCCTGGCCGCCTCGACAGCTGCATTAAGGGCCAAGATATTGGTCTGGAAGGCAATCTCATCAATTACCTTAATAATCTTGGCTATATTGTTGGAGGATTCATTTATATCTCCCATGGCTTTTAACATTTCATTCATGCGCCTGTTACCCATATCTGCTTTGCCGTTGGCATCACGGGTAATATTGTTGGCGTGTTCAGCCTTCTGGGCGTTCTGGGCTGTCTGGTTTGTAATCTCCTGAATCGTGGCGGATAGCTGTTCCACAGAAGCCGCTTGGGTGGTAGCACCCTGGGCCAGCATATTGCCACTGTCGGAAATATTTTTGGACCCTGCAGCCACCTGTGATGCCGAAACACCAATACTCTTCATTAGCTCGTGCATGGTGTTCTTCATCTTATTGGTATTTATTGCCAGCTGAGCCAGCTCATCACTGCCAACAACTGTAATATCATTGGTAGTAAGATCACCAGATGCAATTCTGGTCATTGTCTCCGTAACATCATATACTGCATTCATCTTGCGGTTGATGATATAAATGGAAACTGCACCAACAATGAGGAACAAAACAACTGCGGCCATTGCCATCTTAACCAAAAATTCCCGTTCCTGAGCAATAACAGGCGCACTTGGAGCACCAACAAAAAGCATGCCCACACGCTTGCCACTGCCGTCAACAATAGGCTGATAGCAGGTGTAATATGGTACGCCGATTACATCCGCCTCCACATTGGCAACCTCACCCTTGCCCATTACTGTGGCAACAATATCATCGTTAGCCTTGGTACCAACTGCCCGCTGACCGTCCTTCATAACATTGGTGGAAACACGGGTATCATTATTGAAAATTGTAACAGCCTCTTCCCCAGCCAGAGCATCCAATTCGCTGGAAAGGCCCTCCATCAAGGTTGAGCCCTTATACAGCTTGCCATCCTTGATATTCCACTCACCGGGGTACTTAACTTCAATCAGCTGCTCTACCCTCTCAGCCACATCAGCCACCTTGCTGATATAGGCTTCATCAAAGCCCTTTGCTGAATTTATGTAAGCCAGAATCCCCAGCAATACACACGCAACCAGCAAACAACCATCTACAAATATTACTGCCTGTGTTTTTAACTTCATACTCTTCCCTCTTTTCGGCGAATTGAGCCTAATAATCTGACTTGCATTTTCGTTCACAACTTCACATTTGTAAAATTCGCTACGATATATAAAATATCCTTTATTGGTATTAAATTTTTAATAAAAATACACTTTTCATTTGCAGATTTTTCCAATAATTCCTATTTAAATGATATTTATTCGCATTTTTTTAAGTCCCTTCACAAAGGTACCCAAAATAAGTATAATAAAGATACAGACAAAATATTCAATAAAGTCTGACTCTTTTTTCTAACAAAAAAGGGGGTGCATAGGTGAAATTCAAAACGGATGCTATTTGGTATGAGATTTTATGGTAGAAGGTGATGGAATAATAGACGACCTTCTGGAAAACGTGGAAGTAGACCGGTAAGCAGTCGTCGAAAGTTGATGTTTTTGCCGATTATTAACTGCCGAATTATTAACTACCGTGTTATTAACTATCGTGTTATTAATTGCCGTTTTATTAACTACCGAATTAGTATAATTTGTGAATCAAAAAGCAGGATTCCTGTTATTGGGACCCTGCTTTTCTTATGCTTTTCCTTATGACCTTTTATACTTTTTCAAACATATCCTTGGTGACACCGCAAATTGGGCATACCCAATCATCAGGAATATCCTCGAAAGGTGTGCCTGGAGCGATACCGCCATCTGGATCCCCCACCTCAGGATCATAAATATAACCGCATGGTCCACACTGATACTTGTCCATAATAACTCTCCTCTCTTAAATAAAACATGTATATAAATAAATTATACATCACCCCAAATACCGGAAATCCATTTGCTTTCATTAACCAGACGCAGCTTGCGACTGATTTCAAAAAGCTCATCCGTATCTTGCTTAACCTTTTTATCATTTCCACTGGCAGACAAGGCGTAAAAACGCTTCACCTGCTCTCTTGTGTATTTATTCTTTATAAGAATAGCCTGACACAAGTTATTAAACAGCATATTGGTAGTGAAAAATTCCGTATGGGTTTCACGGGCAAAATACCTTGTGAGTTTTAGCATGGTATCACTGTATTCAAGCAAGGCTCCATACAAATCTCCCAAAGTCTTGAGTTCAAACCAGAAAAGGTGCCGCAAATGATTGTAGGCCGGCGTTGGCAAATATTCCAGCTGCAAAGCTGTGCTATACATTTCAATGAACTCATGATACTCATCATTCTTGGAAAGGTACTCGTTAAGAGTTACCTCATCCAAAGGCAATATCTGGTACTCCCCATGGGCAATCTGATGAATGATTCCATCCTTGTATTTCTGAATATTTTCACTCAGCTCCACAAACTGGTTGTCGGCTATCTCCAAAAGTCCCGCAATTCGGGAAAACTCACGGCGTATTGTACTAGGGACACCAAAAGAGCTCTTGTAACCCAAATCATGCTCTATTTCAGCCCAGGCATGCTGCAAAACTGTACGTATCTGAATCTCACAGCGAATTTTGCAAAGCTCCTCATTATAGCCATCCTCAGGGCGCAAAGATACAATATTATGGAGAGAAAGATAACCAAACTGGGTTGCCGTAAGGGCAGCCCTTTTGTCCACGGAATTTTCCTCATCCACCACAAAGGTCTCTCGCAAAGCATCGGAAATCTTGTCCACAGTATCATTTAGGTAACAAATAATACGGGCACCACAAAGGTCTGTTATATCGTAAATAGATGAATACTTACCACTTTTGCGGCGCAACTTATCTGCCAGACTGTCAACTGTCTTTATACGGTGGCTGACTTCCATCGTGAAGAAATTATGCTTTTTTATCATCTCCGTTAATTTATTATGAAGGATTTCACCTAATTCATTATAGGTATCAATGTTCTTTGAGTAAGTCTGAAGTATTTCTTTCTCCTTACTCAGCAAGTCACCGTACATAACTTCTCCCCCAAAATCTGTGATGATATCACACATATATACACTTACATTAATTCTCCACCAAAAAGAAAAGTCCTGCAAAAAAAAGGAACACTTGATAAAAAGCAAGTGCTCCTAAAAAAATGTCTTTATTTTTTATCCTCTAAAGTCATATTACATGCCTGCCACAGGCTCTTTTGACTCTTCCTCATCGTCCTCAACATGACCTGTAATAAGCTCCTTGCCACAGTGCTCAACCACAAGGACTGCCAATGTCATAAGGGCCAGAGCCAAAATAAGCTGGAGACCATCCACCATAAATACGAAGTCACCAGTACCCAGCTTGGTATAAATTCCCATAACACTAAGAACCAATGCACTCATGGTAACCAGGAACATAAAGGTCATTGGCACATAGAGCATCCAGCCCTTGCGGCCGGTAGTACGGAGGAACACAGCCAAAGCGATAAGAACAAGGGCAGACAGAAGCTGATTGGCTGCACCAAAGAGAGGCCAGATGTTCATATACCCTGCCAGACACAGGAGATAAGCCAATACAAGGGTAACTGCGGTAGATACATAATTATTACTAAAGAATTTTGCTACTGCATTCTGTTCTTCACCTTCATCAGCCGCAAACAGCTCCTGCAGGGACATACGGCCGATACGGGCAACAGAATCAATAGTAGTCATGGCCAAAGCGGATACACACATGGTCATAAAGCAAACTGCCACATGCTGAGGAAGACCGAACATCATAAAGAAGCCACCAACTGCCCCGGCAAAAGTCTGGAAAGGAGTGCCCTGTGGCAGTACGCCATCAGTTGCAGCAGAGCAAACGATTACCAAGGCCACAACACCAAGCAGGGATTCAACGAGCATGGCACCATAACCTACGGACAGCATATCCTTTTCATTATCGACAGTCTTGGAAGAAGTACCGGAGGAAACGAGGCTATGGAAGCCAGACACTGCACCACAGGCAATGGTGATAAAGAGAATTGGGAACAAGCTCAGACCATTTACCTCGAAGCCAACAAAGGCTGGCATGTTGATAGTAGGATTTGCAACCAGTACACCAATAACAGCTCCTGCAAGCATCCCCAGAAGCAGGAAGGAAGAAAGATAATCACGAGGCTGCATCAAAAGCCACATAGGAAGTACAGAAGCAATGAAGCAATAACCAAATACCACATAACGCCATACAGTGGCATCAAAATATATAGGGAATGCTATACCAGCAGCCATCATGGCCAGGAAAAGAACAAAGCCCACAGCCAGCTTTACACCCTCCTTAGGCTGGAATTTACGGATGAAGAAGCCAAAGCCCATGGCCACGAAAATGTACAGCATAGAAATAGATGCTGCGGAGGCATTCGGAACTGCCAGACTGCCATCCTTGGCAAAGCCATTGAAGGTATTGGCTACGATATCAGCAAAAGCGGCGATTACCAACAAGGTGAACAGCCAGCAGAACAGCAGAAACAGGCGACGACCTGTTTTACCTACATACTGTTCAATAAGCATACCCATTGACTTGCCCTGATTTTTCACAGAAGCATAAAGAGCGGTGAAATCCTGAACTGCACCGAAGAACACACCACCCACCAGCAGCCAGAGAAGTGCAGGAAGCCAGCCAAACATAGCGGCAATAATTGGTCCAGTGATAGGGCCTGCTCCTGCGATGGACGAAAACTGATCGGCAAATACTGTAAACTTTGATGCAGGAGAATAATCCTTGCCATCCTCGAATTCATGGGCTGGAGTTTTGGCATCCACGTCAATACCCCAGGTCCTGACCAGCCATCTGCCGTAAACCAGATATGCAGCTGTAAAGAATACAATTGCAAAACCAACGACCATTAATCCATTCATAAATAATTCCTTCTTTCCAGATTAATAATAGAAACATTAGGCCTCACAACACCAACAAAAAAATCCTCCATCTCCAGTTTCCTGAAGACGAAGGATTAACTCCGCGGTACCACTTCTCTTGCTGTCTGTACAGACAGCCACTTTATAACAGACCATCATCTGCCCTTTTTGATAACGGTGAAGACACCGGAGAAACTTATCCCAAACCTATATTGGGTTCAGCCCTCTGCTGACAGGTGATAAAATACAGAATCCGCTTTGCCCCACTCACACCATATTGAAGCTCGCTGAAAAGCACTACATCTGCACTCGCGTCCTGAGTCTTTGCATTTGTGTTGTTTTGTTGTGACATATAGTAACACTATCCCTAATATAGGTCAAGAAAAATATTTGATTTTGTAATATTTTTTTATAAAAACAGCGAACTGTCAGACAATTGTGTGCAAATTATCCTGTTTTCCAGGACAATATTCTGTATAGTCCACTACGAAGATACATTATTACATTTTAAACAGAATCATTTTGCATAGCCGCAATAATTCGCTTCGTTGGCAAAAAATGAAGAATAAGACAGCAAATTATCATCTCAGGTACAACAGTGCATCCGTTATAAATAGCAGAATACATCACAGGAGATGTTCCTTCTGGTGCGTATGAGCCAAAAAACACCACCCCGGAAATAAAGTGAAGCAGGAACTTAACAAAAAAAGCTACAATAGTTCCTAGAATAATTCGCTTTTTAAATATGGACACCACTGCCATGGCCATATAAGGGAATGGATAATCAAACAATACCTGAACCGGATGATAAAAATACGGATCCATCATAAGTCCAATAATTCCACAAATAAAACCAGCCAAAAGAGTAATACGACCACCATAACAGCAGGCCAGCAATATGAGAGGTATCATAGTACCAAAACCCACATCGCCCCCTTGAGGCATCTTGAAAAAACGAATCTGATTAAGCACTATTGTCATGGTAATAACCAGAGCTGTGCGTGAAATTATCTGCGCTGAATAATGACTATTATTAACCGAAAACATATTTACTACACCAAACCTTAATTTAAAAATAAAACTTCTGTTATTATACAACAAAATATCTGTATATTAAAAATAATTATTTATTAACTTTTATATGCTGTTTTTCCGCCTAAAAGATTGGACTCTTTTCCCTTGCTTACATATTGCAATTTAGGTAGAATTGAATTAATGGATAATGTGTATTTTATATGACGTTAGGGAGGTTTCTTCTTGGAGAAAATTAAAATTGAAAAGGGTCAAACCCTTTACCAGTGTGACGAGCCAGTAGAATATTTGGATATCGTCCTGACTGGTGAAATTGCCATGACTGACGGCACCAATACAGAGGTAAGTCTCACCAATGGTTCCGTGATAGGGGCAACCTACAAGCCGGGCGAAGGATACAGCTTTAATTATGTGGCAAAGGACACTACCATCATTCTGCGCTTTGATTATGAATCCGAGGATGATATTGTAACTGCCGTAACCAGTACACCTGCTGTGGCCCCTGCTATTGCAGCCACCAGCATGGAGGCTGCAAAAAACACACTCACTGCTTTATCTGAGGCTACAGATGCCGCCAATGCTCTCTGCAGGGAACTAAAATACAACTACAATGAGTATCAGTTTATGTGTGTACAGCTGGGAAAAGCTCCATCAAAATATCCTATGCTGGATGTTTTGGCTGCTCCGGAGGCTTCTGAGGCCCTTTCCGGCTGGCAGGCAGATATTTGTAATGCCTTCTGTGATAACAAGGAGGAGCTGGAAAAGAGCTTCTACCCGCTCAATGTAAACTTCTGTGTTGAAACTGTTATGCGTGCCGCTTCTCTTGGCCGTTACTTCATACAGGAGCTTCTTTCTGTTCTGAACTTTATTAACACCACTAAGTATACATCTGCTGACTTCACTTCAGAATTCTATGATGTTAAATCACGTATTGGCGGCGACAGCTCTGCTTCATCCGGTGCTGCTCCTACCATCAAAAATGCAATTGATATGATTTTGGCATTCTCCGGTGTGGATTCTGAGGTGGCTGATAACTTCCGCAAGGATGTTAAGGCATATATAGATGTTGAAGACCGTCATTCTCACTCTGATGAGATGCGTCGTCTCCGCAGAAATCTTTGCGATGGCTTCTATAAGATTTACGAGGAAGCATTCTATAAGAGCCTGGAAACTGACCACCTGCCTGTAGAGGTTCAGATGTTCTTCTACTTTGGCTTCGTTGATGAGGTGATGGCCGGTGAAGCTAATACCGAATTTCTTTACAAGACCGTAGTTGGTTGGGAGAAGGATCCACATGGTCGCATCCTCTCATTCTACGATTGGCTTGTAAAAATCTACAAGGGCGAGGCAATGCCTTCCAAGAATGAGTTTGACAGTGACTGGCTGGATTATCTCCGTGAAGAGGTCCGTAACAACAGAATGACCCAGAAAGAGGCCGATAAGCTGAAGGAAGATGGTCGTGCCAAGGTAGATTACGAGATTCACAATATGTTCATGGGTGCCAACAAAACCACCCATGGTCATCTGGCCTCATTCGTGCCAATGTTCAACTCTCAGGATGTGATTCGTCCACTGGATAAGTGTCTCCTTACCCCATCGAATGTAAGAGCATCCTTCCAGAAGGTTTTGGACATTGATTACAGCCTGTTCTATCGTCCGGCGCTGAAATCCTATCCTGAATTTAAGATTCAGCATTTTATGTACAACACTGAAATCAAGCCATATATCATTCTTATGCCAAATATTGGTATCCGCGGTCTTATGTGGCAGGAGGTGGAAGGGCCTCGCAAGGAGACTCCGGCTCACATGATGCTGTCCATTTTCCACACTGAAGAGCTGGATGCAACTGTCGTGAGGATGTGTGCCTTCTTCCGTTGGGAGATGTGCCGTCGTATCATGGGTGTACGCTACTCTGATATTTCCGAGCCATCCCTCACTTCCGAGTATACCAACTATCTCCAGTTCTACCGCAAGAACGGTTACCTCTCCAGTGACGCCAAGGAAAGCATTAAGATGGCACTGCAGAAGGCCCGCAACGATTATAAGGTAGTATTTGTGGCTGACTATGAGAAATACATCCTCAATGAGGCTCAGGGTATGTCCCGCCTTAACAAGGAGGCCCGTGAAATACTCTTTAAATACTGCACCTTCTCTGCTAAATACCGCAGTCTACGTGGCAGTACACCACAATACTCACAGCTGTGCGAGGCCTTTAAGCTATCCCAGGCTAACCGTCTCCACAATCTGGATCTGACTCTCAGAAAGATGAAGAGCATAAATCCAGACGGCGTGGCTCCGGAGGTTCCTGCTGAAATCGAATTTGCAAAGCTGTAAAAACACTACAAAAGCCCATGGATATGGCGGCTACATGCTGTTCATGTTCATGGGCTTTTTACATTATTTTATACGAGCAATATTCTTATTCAAATTTCTCACTTGTATACATCTTTTTTTTGGCATTGGTAAAAGGATTTTAAGCGAACAGTAAAGAATATTACCTAATTAGAGATATTAATCCGACTTTGTGCTCTGGGAGGTGCAGAAAGTGCGTAATATATGGGGGAAATTTATAAAACAGCTTAATATGAAGGCACTGTTTTGCCTTACAGCCATACTGGCCTGTATTTTTGTCGGGGCCAAAATGATGTCTGCATTGCCCGCGGAAGCCAACAACGAAAAGGTCATTCGGGTGGGATATTATGAGGAAAACGGCTTCCAGATGGGAACTGGGGACAATATTGTAAAAAGCGGCTATGCCTACGATTATTTACAGCGCCTTAAATTATTAAATTCCTGGAAATACGAGTATGTATATGGTACCTATGGAGAGCTTTATGATAAGCTCCTAAATGGAGAAATTGACTTTTTGGCAGGACTGGCCCACACTCCTGACCGTGAAACGGTTATCAGCTTCCCTGATGAACCTATGGGCTACATTCAATATTTGTTCTTCAAGCGATCCTCTGATGATTCTGTCACTTCAGAGCCCAGCTCCTTTAATGGGAAAAAGATCGCAGCCCTTACTGGAGCCCAATATAACCTTGCCTTAAAATTCTTAGCAGATCACAATATTCAGGCAGAACTCATTCAGTACAATGACCTCAAGGAACGTGATGAGGCCCTGAAAAAAGGCGATGTAGATATAATGATTGCCGAGGGATATAATTCCTTCAAAAATATGGGAATCGAAAATTGTCTGGAAGCCGGCACCTCTGATTATTATTTAGCCGTCAATAAATCCCGGCCTGATATTTTGTCAGATGTAAACCGGTCCCAGCACAGATTATACAGGGAAAGTCCAGATTTTATTGCTGATCTTACGAATAAGTGGTTTAAGCGAACCTCCTTCACCACTACCCTATCCAAGGTTGAGAAGAAATGGCTGGCGGAGCATGACAGCATTACCGTGGGCTATCTAAATGATTATCTGCCATACTGCACTACTGACAGTGACGGCAACGTTACAGGTGTTGTAAAGGATATTGTTCCTGAAATATTTAAGTCTTTGGGATTTTTAAATATTAAAGTCTCCTACAAGGGCTACGATAATGTCACTGATCTCAATGAAGCCTTGCATAATCATGATGTGGATGTGATATTCCCGGTGGTGTCCAATTATTGGATCACTGAAATGCACGATGTTGTGCCAAGTGTTCCAGCTGTAAGCTCATACTTTAATGTTTTATATGCAGGTGAATACCCTGACCTGGCCAATTCCAAAATTGCTGTATCAAAGCGCAACGGCATAATGGATGACTACAGAGTAGTATATTATCCAAATAGTAAGTTCACTTATTATAAAAATGCTTATGACTGTCTTGATGCTGTTTTAGATGGCAAAGCTGATGCGGTATTTGTCAGCGACCTTAGAACAGAATATCTCTTAAGGAGTAAAGACAGATATAAGGATTTGAATACAGCCCAGCTTTTAAATGAAGGTACCCTGGGCTTTGCCGGACTGCAGGAAAATATTGAGGGAATGCAGGTGATAAATCACGGTCTAAGCCTGATAGATAAGGATTTTGCCCTCTCCCATGCCTATAACTATATGCCAAAGGATGATATTACAGTGACGGAATTTTTCCGTAAAAACTTCTGGATTCCTATTGGCATACTGAGCCTGTTCTTCCTGGTGATTATCTTCTTTATTTCCAGAGAAAGTAAGAAAAAGACTGCATTTCTCCGCACCACGGAGGAACAGCGGCAAAAGCTGGCGGATCAGGTGGAAGAGATTTCTATACTGAATGAAGAGCTAACTGCCATGAATGAGGAGCTGCAGGCCCGTGAAGCACTTCTGGAGGAGCTTTCAGAGGAAAAGGATTTCCAGCTGGCAAAAACCAAGATTCTAAATCAGCAGCTTCAGGACCAGCATGCGGAGCTTCAAGAGGCACGGGATGCAGCAAACAAGGCCAATGATGCCAAAACTGCATTTTTGTTCAATATGAGCCACGATATCCGTACACCACTCAATGCCATAATCGGCTTTACGGAGCTGGAGGAACGGTCATCGGAAAGCACCATAAAAAATAAGCAATACCGCAAGAAAATCAAGATGGCCAGCCATCAGCTGCTGGATATTCTAAACAATGTTCTGGAAATGTCCCGCATTGAAAGCAAAAAGCTGGTTATTGAAGAAGGGCTGACTGATGCTATAGAGCTGTTTGAGTCCTGCCTTGCCATTTTCGAAGGCGAGATGAAAAACAAAAATCAACATTTTACCAGCTCCTGCGACATCAAGCATCAGTACCTGTATATAGACAGGACCCATGTGGCAGAGATTATAATGAACATCTTCAGTAACTCCGTAAAGTATACCCAGGAGGGTGGAAATATCTTTGCTGGTGTCAGAGAGCTGCCAGGAAACAACGCTGGCGAGTGTATCTTGGAATTTACCATTCGTGATAATGGTATTGGTATGTCCGAGGAATTTGTAAGCCAAATCTTTGAACAGTTCTCTCGTGCCCGCACTACCTCCCAAAGCGGTATTCAGGGTACTGGTCTGGGGATGGCCATTGTAAAAAGTATGATAGATTTAATGGGTGGTACCATTACAGTCAAGAGTAAGCTGGGAGAAGGAACAGAAATGACCTTCAGGCTGCCTCTTAGAATTGGTGAAGCACCTCAGGAGGCTGATGAAAGCAGTGTTCATCCAGAGGTACTTGATTTCAGCGGAAAGCGGATTTTGATGGCCGAGGATAATGAGCTAAATGCAGAAATTGCCATGACCCTGTTGGAAAACAGTGGGGTCGCTGTAGAGCGGGCCAAGGATGGTCTGGAATGCATCGATATGCTGACAGAGCACGATGCCAATTATTATGACATGATTCTTATGGATGTGCAGATGCCAAATCTAAATGGCTATGACACTACACAACAAATAAGGAAAATGTCTGATCCAATAAAAGCCAATATCCCTATAGTAGCCATGACAGCCAATGCTTTTAAGGAAGACCAGCAGCGTGCATTGGATATGGGCATGAACGGTCATCTGGCCAAGCCGATTAACATTGGCAAGGTCTTCGGTACTCTAAAGGAAATATTATTGGAAAAAGACGAAAAATAGGCAGATACCACGACAAAAGGGGCTGTCGCGCTAAAAAAAAATTAGTTGCGATGCCCCTTTTTATTATGCCTCTTTTTACTTTAAAAATTCAGGGCCGAAGCTCATGGGAAGAAGCTCCGCCAAGGTCATTTCCTTATAATCTTCCGTGGATTTTCCTATAATGACCGTAATCTCTTCAGGATTGCCAAACTCCCTCATTACCTGCCGGCACACGCCGCAAGGAGTACAATAATCCTCTATTTTCCCATCTGGCCCCCCCACTATGGCCACTGCCACCAGCTTGGCTGATTTATCCTGGGCTATGGCATGGAAAATAGCATTCCTCTCCGCACATATCCCTGCCGGATAGGAAGCATTTTCCACATTCACCCCGGTATACACCTTACCATCAGACATCAGCACCGCCGCTGCCACATGAAAATGAGAGTACGGCGCATAGGCATGGGATATATTATCTAGTGCCTTTTGTATAAGCTCTTTCCGATCAAAATCTATAGCCATAATTCTGCTCCTTTATATTCTAAATTTCCAATTATTCGATATTTTCTAATAACTGTGGTGTATGATGTGTGTTTTTTGATAGGTTGCTTTAATTTTATATTTTATATACTTCTTTTGTTGAATTATGTAATATTTTATAAAAAATTTCCTAATTTCTTTTATGTATTTTCACAAATATGTTATAATTATGTTGCTGCTTTTCCTCTATACTACGGTAGCAGAGGGAGGTGTCTTATGAACCATTTAACCTTCCTTGAATCTGTTATTGCAGGTATAGTAGCCTTCTATATTTGTAAATGGCTGGACAGATTCTTAAAATAAGCAGTCAGCCGAAGACTGAGCACGGTCTATAAACGTGCAAGAACCCCTGTGATAAGTGTAGCAGACTCATCACAGGGGTTCATCTTTTGGTGAATATGAACCATCAACCTTCTTAAACACCATTTGCCTTGCAATAATTATACCCCACAAAACATTACCTGGCAAGTATAGTTGCTTACTATATTTGCAAGTGGCTTGACAGACACCTGTTATAAGCAGCCACCCCCGACTGAGCACGGCCGTAAAAAGTGCAAGACCCTCGAAGATGATAGTTTTCCAGGCCATTCATCTATCGAGGGTCTCTTTTTGTGCCTATATGTCGTTAGTCAATCTTTCCTACAACAATTATAGATTTTTCAGAAAAAAGTCAATAAATGTGCAAGAACCCCTGAGATGTAAGTGTACCAGACCTCATCACAGGGGTTCTTTTTTGGTGAAATAAAAACACATATCATTAAAACACCATTTGCCTTGTGTCTATTATATATTACAGCATTTTTTTGACAAGTTTCACTCAAAAATAATTATCTGTAGATATAACTACAAAACATCAGCAATTTCTTGATATTTATTCCTTACCATATATCTCCTCATCCTCTGCCGCTACCTTGGTTTCACCTACGGAAAACGGATAAATGGTTTGTGGTGACATAAACAACCGCTTTTTGAAATATTTGCTTAATTCATTATCTGTACAGTAAACATAACATCCCTTCATTCCACGCGTCATCAAGGTCCGGTATGTATTCTTTATGATTTCATCAGCAAGTGCTAAGGCCTTTTCCGGATTTTTCCTGTACATAGACTTTATTCCGAATAGCGATTTATCTGTAGATGCCCTTTTATTAAAATCCGTTACGATGCAGCCGTTTTCAAACCGCAAATCATCGCCTATTATTACACCAACATAATCAAACTCCAAGCCCTGAGTTGTATGTATACAACCAGCTTCATTAATTGAGCTTTCACTGGTAGCAAAAGCCTTGCCATTATTTAAATTCCAGCTAATCCCAAAATCGTCTATTACAATATCATGATGATTACTGTCATTCCGTCTTGCATCATTCGGCCACTCCCAACAGTATCCAGCTAAAATTCTTGATTTGTTGTTTATTTTGTTTTTTTCGACTATCAAATTACGGAGCTCATGGGGACTGGAACAAACCCTAAAATCATAATCAAGCCCCTCTAAATTGTAATTTGCAGTTTTACGAATTTCTAAAACATCGTCAAGCCATGCCAAATATCCATTGGACCCATTACATCTAAACTGAGAAATCAATTCCATTTCCACAACTTCGGATTTCTCCACCTCTGCCCATTTCTTTATTTCACCGACAGAGCCTATATCATGTATGGTAACTCTTTGATTTTCGTCTATGAAAAAAACGGAACAAGCAGCTGCATGTATTATTTCTTTAATTTGGTTTTCTCCCAAATTGCGGTATATACCTGATTTTGCATTTAGTCTGTGAGCCTCATCTGCTAGTATGGTATGAATAATATTATTATTTGCTTCAATATAGCTTCCAGATCCTTTAAACATATTGTCCACATTTTTCTTAGTTGTGGTACCCTTTAATTTTTCTGCATATACCTGACGCGGCGCAGTATTTTTTGACACATATTGTACTACCTGTCCATATTGTGTCAGTTTTGCAAGTAAATTAATTGCTATTACGCTCTTCCCTGTCCCAGGGCCGCCCTGACAAATAATCGTTCTTTTCTTATGATCCTTTTGACATTGTTTTGCCACTGCCAAAATTTTCTCATAAACGACCTTCTGTTCATCTATCATCACAAACTCATCATTGCCTTTTATCATAGATGCCAATGAATCCTGCAAACTTTTTGAAGGTCTTATCTTCCCATTGTCTACTTCATAAAGTATTTCTTTGTCATCGCCATACTTTACATACTTTTTTATAAAAGACCTTAAATCATCAACCTGCCCCATAGTAAATGCAGGTGCTTCATTAGTATAAAATTCGTACTGTATGTCATCCAATGGATCATTGATTGACCTTCTATAATTATGCAAAAATGCACATGGTTTTAACTGAATATTTTTATCTTGAACTGTGGCATTATAATCTGATATTAATTGGGCATATGACCACGCCTGATAAGATGGATGAACCACTCTCCTAACTGCACCACCAGTAAATGTCTCAACCAATGCATCTACCGAATCAACTTTGGTTAATTCACTCCATTGTTTAAGTTCGATAATGACCATTCCTGGTTTACTATCAGTATCATAACCACTAATCATAAAATCCACACGCTTAGCAGTTTGAGGAACATTATACTCTATGGCGATACCAGCATTTGCAGGTATTTCAGCATCCGTCATAACCTTATACATATAATGCAACGAATTAACCCAGGCTCTAAACTGATTTTGAGGTGTATTGATGCCCATAATCCTTCTGATATTGTCTTCTATTTCCAAAGCAATAGTATCCTGTTCAACACTATGCAAAAAATCACTTTTTACACCATCATAAACAATCATAATCTCACGTCACCTCACGGAATTTATTAAATTACTTCGGAGGAATTTTCTTTTGCCAAATTGACAATGGCCTTGAAATACACAATGGAATTTTCATCCAAGTGGCGGACCACGGCAATTTCCGGATGGTACTGCAACCCTAAAACGAATGTTTTATCCGGTCTTTCAACGGCCTCGATAATATCTGTTCCGTTTGTTTTAGAAATACCGGTTGTTTTCAGGCGGGTCCCATCTATACTTTTTACCGCCTGATGATGCCAGCTTGGCACATTTGAAATAATATTTCTCTTGGTGAGCTGCGCAAGTACCGAATTCTTTTCCGTCACAATGACATCATGAAAGGCAAAATCCCTATAGCCCTGCTCATTTGGTTCATTGCGATGCTCATATTTATAATTTTTTCCAAGACCCGCCATATAGTCGGGTATATCCTGTATAAGATCGGCTCCAGAAACAACGGCGAGCATCTGCATCCCTCGACAAATAGCGAGAATCGGAATATCCTTTTCCAGACAGTAAGACATCAGCAGATAATCCGACACATCACGCTCAGCGTTAAAGCCCTCCTTGCTAAGAACAGGCTGCGGCGTATAATACAATGATGGACTGATGTCCTGGCCACCGGGAAAAACAACGGCCCCTAGTTTTCCTATGGCCATTTGTACATTGGAATTTTGCCAAGTATTGCACCTTACCAGCTTTCCGCCCTCCAATGTCAGAGCACCATTTTCATCCTTGTAGCCGATTATTTTCCCATCTGCCGTATATTCCAAATCCGCCGAACGAACCTGATCCAAAACAACGGGGGTGCCACCCGCAGCTTCAATGGCCTTACAAGCTGCCTCAAAGGTTTCCGATGTATCCCCCCGCCATGCTACACCGACTAATGGCTTATTTCCAGCGGCTTCTGCCGTTATGTTCAGAAAAAGGACAAGAAACATCATCGCCCATACTATTGTTGCCGAAATAATCTTTCTCATACTACAGGCCTCCTATTCAATTATACCGACGTCTGACGCTGTATATTTTATCTATTACTTTTGCAGCATCTCTTGCATTTTTCATAGAACTTTTATTAATTATTCATAGAGCTTTGATTTTACAGTTCAATATTACGTATCTCTATCTGGCACATTTTCATGGCCTTTAATGCTCCCTCGTGGCTTTCCGGGGTAACTCCCGCACAGCAGGAGGCATCCACGGCAATTTTCTGTTCCGGACTGGCGGCCTTCAATATCATGGCATTGGAAATAACGCATATATCTGTGCAAAGCCCCACTAATTCAACCTCATCATATTCCTTCACCAATGATGGCAGCTCCATGGAACCGAATGCCGGCTTTTTTATTACAGCCTTTGCCTTATCAATATATGGCTGCAAGGCTGAACATATCTCCCATCCCTTTTCACCTTCAATACAGTGCTCAACAGGAAGGTTCTTCCCCTCCTGGGTGGAAAGATAATCCTTATGATGGGTATCCTGGGTAAAAATCAGGTCTGCATCCTGTACATTCCCCAGCTTTTCCACCATCTTAGGCAGCATCTCCTGTGCCTCTTTGGTTCCCAATGCCCCATCAATAAAATCATTCTGCATATCCACGATAACAATACATTTACTTGACATAATATATACTCCCCCTCAACAATAATACATCTGCATAAAATTATACCGCGAAACGACTTAATTCATAAACTAAAAAATTAGTTGCAAAAAAAACGTTTGTCATCTAAAATGATGCATATACAACAAAAGTCGAAGGGAGGAAAACTGGATGTTATCTTTTAAGGACATTCCCTGCTATTATCTTAAGCTCCGTTGGGCTGAGATGCTCAGCAGAAAATTTTATAACAAAAGAATGATGGATTGTGGTATCACCGGCAGGCAGTTCACTCTGCTTTTCATAATAAAATACAACGGTGGCAGCTCCCTAAGCGAATTGGGCGATATGATGAATTTGGACAGATCCACTATTAACCGCTCCATTCAGCCCTTACTGAAAAAAGGATTGCTGGAAGACCGCAAAGCTGAAGGTCAACGCAACAGCAGTATCTGGCTTACGGAACGCGGTGAAGAAGTATTTAACGAGTCATCAAAATCCTGGAATAAGGCTCAGGAGGATTTTGCAAAGCTATTCACCAAAGAGGAGCTGGAAAAATTCGACTCAACTCTGGAATTATTAAAGCGATTAGAGGATGATTAATTCTATAAGGTATTTGATGTATATGCACCAAATACCACAAATCAACACATTATTTAAAAAGGAGCTTTATTTATGCAACGTTTATTTTTCTTGGATAATCTAAAAGCCTTCGTGGTCAATTGGATGATTTTGCTACACATAGCTTTATGCTATATTGTTATGCCACTTCCCTGGTGGTATGTCCTTGATCCCCAGCCGAGCGTCGGCTTAAATTATTTTGTTATGATTACCGACATGGTTATTATGCCAATAATGTTTTTTATATCAGGATATTTTGCCATCCGCTCACTGGCCAAGAAAACTGGCAAGGATTTCTGGATGCCAAAGTGGACCCGTATAGGTATACCATGGCTCATCGGCATATTGATTATTGCTCCACTTACCAGCATTATCATGCCATATAGCCGTGGTCTCTGCAATGACATTTGGACGGCTCTTACAAAATATTACTGGTATGATGCAGCTACTGGCGGTGCCGGCGAATTCTTTAATCAGGTTCCATTCTGGTATCTTGGAATGTTGCTGCTGCTCTATGCTATTGCTTATTTCATTGTTAAAATTCGTCCATCGTATGCTCAGCAAAAGGCTCCTAGTTCCCCAAAAATTTGGTTATTCCTGGGACTTACCGTATTTACTTTTATAAATGGCATGGTCATTGATATGATTACCGGTGACGAATATCTGTGGGTAAATTTTTTCTATATTCTTAAGGTTCAGGTTAGCCGTGTCTTATTGTATGTACTTTACTTCTTCCTCGGTATTCACGCTTGGCGCCGCCACTGGTTTGAGGAAGGCTGTTATGTTCCTTCTGCCGCCAAGTGGACTCCATTGTTTATCATCTCCGCTGCCTTCATTGACTGGTCCTTCATTCACAGCCCAGCTATAGTAAGCAGTCCATTGGAATTTCTCTTTTATATTTCCATTAGTCATGCCATGTTGCTTACTTCCAGTGTCTTTGCCCTGTTAGGCATATTCTACCGCTTCTGTAATTTCACCAACAATACCCTGGGAAATCTGGCGTCTACCTCATACACCATGTATTTCTGCCATACAATTTTTATCTTCTGGCCATCTCTGTATATGATGAATATGAATATTCATGCCTTCTATAAATTCATTATTGCCGTCATCATTACTTGGCCAATAACCTTTATCTGCGGCAAGCTGCTGCTTAATTCTTCATTGTTTGCCGGCAGCAAAAAGGCAAAGGTTACTTCTCCTGAAAACAATCCTATATTAGCATCATCCAAATAATTTATTAATATCACTGCCAATTAGGGCAGCTTAAAAACAAAAGTCCTATAACTATTGCAATTACTCTTGCATACGTTATAGGATTTTTTGGTATCATTATTAGTTTATATTCATGTTATTTGCAATATATGCTTTTTTTGAAATTAATATATCATAATACCTATAAAGTTATTGCCTATAAAGTTATTGCCTATTAACTACAATTTATGCTAAAATTTTCCACGTATAATTCAATAATTCTGTTTATTTATGCATGTTTTGAAGGACAGATGATATATGGCAAACATTGAAGCTATATTAAGTACAATATCCCAAAAATATATATCGATACACGTTATTGATATAAAAAATGACCGTTATGAAGCTGTAAAATCCATTGAAGCTATTGATAAATTTTCTGCGGGTGAAGCAAGTGCCCAAAAGGCTCTGAACAATGTAATGAACCATTTGACCCAAGGTGAATCCAAAAAAATTATCAATGAATTCACTGATCTTTCCACTTTGGAAGAACGGTTGAAGGAACAGAATATCATCAGATGTTCCTTCTTTTCCAATGCAACTGGCTGGTGTGAAGCCACCTTCATTCGTTGTGACAAATGTGAAAAAAAGCCCTCAAAGAAAGCTATATTCATGGTGGAAGATATTAACGAACAGATACGTCGGGAACGCATCATGCTCGAACAGATCAGAAAAGCCGAGGAGCAAGCTCTGAGGAAAGAGGCTCAGGCTATTCGTGATCCTTTAACCGGACTTTTAAACCAGGCCGGTATGGAACATTCTATTATGGATTTCCTTAAAATGTGCCCTGCCGCCAGCTGTGTTCTGATGACCTTGGACATTGATAATTTTAAGCTCATAAATGATGTATTTGGACATATTGTAGGTGATGAGGTATTAATAAAGGTAGCTGATATTCTACGGGAAAAGTGTCCAAAGCCTTGTTTCCTCGCCCGCAATGGTGGTGATGAATTCACTGTATTCTTTACCAATACTTCCCTGGAGGAAATCCGCCCATTCTTTAAATCCTTTGTAAATGAACGAACTTATTTTGAAGCCAACAATGAACATCACGAATTTTCCATGTCTATGGGAGCAGCGGAATATCCTGTTCAGACCAATGATTACAAAAGACTTCGGGAAATGGCCGATGCTGCCCTATATGCTGTGAAAATGAACCATAAGGACGGCTATCAATTTTATTATGAAGGTCTTGAGGAAGGAAACCGTGAGCAGCTGGGCTTCAATATTGGCGACCTTGTTAAGGGGCTGCCGGGAGCATTCATTGTATACAAAGTTGATACCAACGGCCATATTCTCTTTGCCAATGATGATGCCATAAAATTATTTGGATGCGATAATATGCAGGACTTGATATTGTATTCTGAGGGTAGCTTTATCAATTTGATTCATCACGATGATTTAAAGCATGTGCTCCGTTCTGTATATGATCAGTATCGTATTCTTAAAAATACTGATGGTTCAAAGGAATATCAGGATGGTTTTGTAAAGTTCCGTATCATAAATAAACAAGGCAAGGAAATAACTGTGGATTGCTCAGGTCGCCGTATTGCCAACAAGTTCCACGGTGATATTGTATATGTATTTATTCATGAAAGCGATGTAAAAGAACAATATATAAAGATGGCCGCAAACCTTTAAAAAGCATCTTTTATGGTGTATTCAACAAAAAAGCCTGTCTATCCACCTAACCAGGTGAATGACAGGCTCATATTATTATGTGATTTTCTATTTTTTATGCACAAGGGACAAGTACAGTACCGGACACAAAATCATCATTGTCCCCAAAAATTCCGGCATTTGATAAAGAACATCCAACAGCCATACTGACAGCAAAATTGCGCTGACAGGCTCCACCAGCTCATAGATGGCAGCTATCTGAGGCTTAATGTATTGCAGACTGGCCAGAAATGTCCAAAAGGCTATTGCCGTACCAAAAAGAACGGTGTAAACCACATTTAAAATGGTAAACGTATCCAGTTCCACAGTTTCCGTAATGGTCCATGGCTGAACTATTGGCAACAGCACGGAACCAGTCAGCAAAAGTCCCCAGCCCGTCACATTTGACGGCCGAAAATTCTTCATAAGATAGCCAGGCTGTACAGTGTATATTACGCCAAATATAGGAAGCATTATCCCGTAGATAATTCCCTCCTCAGATACGGACAGGGTTGTCATATCTCCATGGGTTGCCATCACCACCGCTCCCGTAACGGCAGAAATACAGCATAGTATTTCGTAAAATTTCGGTACAGACTTACTGCGCAGGGACATCCATAAAATAGTGGCAATTGGTGCCAGACTTACAAATACAGTGGCCATGGCAGCATTCATGTGCCTCACCGCAGACAGATAAACATACTGCACCCACATTAAGGTGATGAAGCTGAATATCAGCATCTGAATAATATTTTTCCTGCCCTTCCAAGGTGCAAAGAAGTTCTTTTTGTATATAAAATAATCTGCGCCTAAAAGAACAATACCCGCAAAAAACATGCGGATTGTCACCACCCACATGGCAGGCAGTCCCTTGTTTTGTACAAGATACTGACAGGTTACCCCCATTATGCCCCACAGAATTGAGCCAGTAATGGCAAGGATTGCCCCCTTTTTTCCCGGGGAAACATCAAGCATAAAAGTCCTCCAAAATTTTTTGTTCTACACCAGACAATGCTTCCATTTATCTTATCCGACGCTGGCTTTTTTTAATTTGTAAAATACCCGGCACAAGCCAATAAACATTGCAAATACCCCGAAGCTGGCCAAAAATTGCAGATAGTCCGAATAATAAAGCACGGAATAATCCTTCAGGGCCAACGCAATGATGTTGATTATGGTGCAACCCAAAAGCACGCCCAGACATTTTTTCTCAAATGAGGTTATTTCATCTGCGTCATTGCTATAGGAATATGCCATTACGGATATAAAAAACGTAATAAAGGACAACAGCGCCCCCAAATGACCAATTAACATTTATAAGCCTCCAACTAATTAACCTTTGCTACCTCTGATTGCCAAAATTTCATCGGCAATCTGCTCCGCCTTTAAGCCCACAACAACCTGAACCGCATTTCCTGCTACCAGTACGCCACGCACTTCCTTAATTCGTTTCAAGCCTTCGTTATCCACCAAGGATAAATCCCGTACTGTGCAACGCAGCCTTGTGGCACAATTAGCGATTTCCGTCAGATTACTGTTACCGCCTAACCCCTGCAATATAAGCTGTGATACATCACTCATATTGGCAGGCGCATCATCAGCAGGCATATCCTCATCATATCGCCCAATGGTTGGAATGTCAAAATATCGGATAGCCCAGCTGAAAATTCCATAATACAAGGCAAATACCACCGCACCAATTATAATGATCAGCTCCGGCTTAGTTGCCAGTCCCCAATCTATTACATAGTCGATGAAGCCCGCTGAAAAGCCAAATCCATCCAAAACGCCCAAAGAGTAGGTTACAGCCAAGGATAATCCCGTAAGCACGGCATGAACCACATAAAGGGCCGGTGCCAGGAACATAAACATAAATTCGATGGGCTCAGTAATACCTGTAAGAAATGACGTAAAGGCAACTGAAGCCAGTACACCACCGATTTTCGCCCTGTTTTCTGACTTGGCCGCATGATACATGGCTAATGCCACTGCGGGCATACCAAACATCATCATAGGGAAGAAGCCCGCCATAAACATACCCGCAGACGGATCACCGGCAAAGAAACGGTTTAAATCACCAGTAACCACCGCTCCGGTCACCGGATTGGTATATTCACCAAAGACAAACCAAATAAAGCTGTTAAGAATATGATGAAGGCCTACAGGAATAAGCAATCGGTTTAGCACGCCATATACAAAGGTTCCCAGTGCACCTGCCCCAATTATCCATTCACCAACAGAATGAATAAAGGCCTGACAAGGACCCCAAATGACGCCAAATATTGCCGCCAAAATAATAGATACCAATGCAGTCACAATCAGCACAAAACGACGTCCGCCGAAAAAGCCCAAATACTCTGGCAGCTTAACCTTGTGATAGCGATTATAAATAACTCCCGCCTCAATACCGCTTACAATACCAGCCAATACACTCATGTTTAAGGTTTCATCTATGGTTTTTAATGCCGAGGTCAGGATGAGATACCCAATAGCACCGGCTAAGCCAGCCGCTCCATTGCTATCCTTAGCCAGGCCTACGCCAATACCGATAGAAAAAATAAGGGCCAAATTATCAAAAACAGCCCCACCGGCCTTGGTTATAAATGGTATGTCCAATACATCCGGTGCCCCCAAGCGTAAAAGTAGGGCAGCTGCCGGCAATACTGCAATCGGCAGCATCAATGCCTTACCAATGCTTTGCAATCTGATAAACAAATCCTTCATAAATTTCATCCCCATTTTAATATTATACCCAGAAAAAAATCGGACTGCGTCGGCCAGTCCGATTCACATAACAACTTATTTCATAATTCACATATTATTGACTAATATCCACACTGGAGCTGCCAATGGCCAAACCATCATCAAAGGACGAGGTGTACTGACTTATCATATCAATTATCCCGTCACCAGTAAAGCCCTTTGGCACCGCAGATGCCCCAGTCTTTTTATCCTCACCGTCAAGATACCCCTCCGGCATCTCCTTGTATTCCTTGCTACGGGTAAATTCATCCCAGGCATTTTGGATAGCCCGCAGCTTGTAGAGAAGCTTTTCGATAATTTCCGAAGCAGCATCCTTGGCACTGTCCTTTGAGGATGCAGCCTGTCCCATGGAAGCAGCATCCGAACCATTGTCCTCTGATAATTGTTTGCCGCCTTTATCCCCATCGTCGGCCTTATTTAACTCCGACATAATGGTATTAATTTCCCGCATAACAGAGGAAATAATCTCTTTAGCCACAGTTTCTGATGCCCGTTTATCAGTGGCCTCCGCCTGAGCTACATCTTCTGTCACCACGGCAGCTTCACCGCTTGCCTCACTATTTGTCATTCCATTGGTGGCAGATGCTTCTATAGGAGCTGCATTGACCATAGCTGCCCCAATGTTATTTTCTCCATCAACATTAGCTGCGGCATTTACATCCGTACCAGCCATTGCATCAGCACTTTCTGCATTGATGTCTGCGGATATATCATCCCCCATGCCACCAGAGAATGAGGATGCACCACCAACCGCACCGGCTCCACCACCCTTGGCTGCCGTCAACTCAGCCAAAGCCTCACTGGATGCCTTTAATTGTGCCCGCATCAAAGCCTGCCTAGCCTCAGCCTTGGTATGGCAGCTTGATAAATCCCTTTCCAGCTCCTCCCGTGCCCGTTGAGCCCCTTTGGCCTTGCGATAAAGATCAGGATCATTTTCCCGCAGGTAACTCATTTCATCAGCCGAAAGCTTGCGTCCGCCCTTGAGCTTTGTTTTAATCGTGGCAGTTCTTATTGGATCACTGTGCTTGGTATTTTGATTACTGCTAATCTTTTGCAAGGCACTTTGCAGCTTTTCCGTCTTATTGGGTATTAGACTCTGTCCTGTTTTTATGCGGTACTTGGCAGCTGTTTTCAAATTTCGTTGCTGCACGTATGCACCGACACGCCCAATTCCCTCTAGCATAAGAACACCTCCCTGTAGTTCTATCAATATTATATCGAAATAATATAATTTTAAATTAAACTACTTGACTCAGCCTGAACCTAGTTGATTTTTATCCGTTTGGACTGCACTCTACCAGCACACATGACGGGAAAGCTGGTAAATGAAAGCTAATCCCAAAATTGTCAAATAATTTATAAAATTCTTACTCCAATTATTGTCATAGTTAGTCAAAAGGTTTAAAATTTACATAGTGTATTAATTATAAAAGATTGGGGGATTACCAAATGTCAAACAGAATCGTTTTAAACACCATTTCTTACCATGGCTCAGGTTCCATCAATGAAATCATTGGTGAAGTAGAACGGGGCGGTTACAAGCATATCTTTGTATGCACCGATCCGGATCTGGTAAAATTTGGGGTTACATCCAAGATTACGGACCTGCTTAGCAAAAACAATATTCCATTTACTGTTTACGACAAAATCAAGCCAAACCCAACCATTCAGAACGTACAGGATGGTGTGGCAGCTTTTAAGGCCTGCAATGCTGACGCCATTGTTGCTGTTGGCGGCGGTTCATCCATGGACACAGCAAAAGCTGTTGGTATTATTATCAACAATCCTGAATTTGAGGATGTTCGCTCTCTGGAAGGCTTGTCTCCAACCAAGAATCATGCTGTACCTACTATAGCCGTACCAACTACAGCCGGAACTGCGGCAGAGGTTACTATAAACTATGTAATCACTGATGTGGAAAAGCAGCGTAAATTCGTATGTGTTGACCCTAATGATATTCCTGCTGTGGCAATCATCGACCCTGATATGATGGCTTCCATGCCAAAGGGATTAACAGCTGCCACTGGTATGGATGCCCTAACCCATGCTATTGAAGGTTATATCACCAAAGCAGCCTGGGAGCTTACTGATATGTTCCATCTCGAAGCTATTAAGCTTATTTCCCAGAATCTCCGTGATGCAGTAGCCAACAAGCCAGAAGGACGTAAAGGAATGGCTTTGGCACAGTATATCGCAGGAATGGGCTTTTCCAACGTTGGTCTGGGGATAGACCATGCGATGGCTCATACTCTCAGCGCACATTATGACACCCCTCATGGTGTTGCCTGTGCTATGCTCCTACCAATTTCTATGGAGTTTAACAAGGAACATACTGGTGAGCGCTATCGTGAAATTGCCAGAGCTATGGGAGTCGCTAATGTTGACTCCATGTCCCAGGCCGAATACCGCGATGCTGCCATTGCCGCAGTAAAGAAGCTGTCTGAGGATGTTGGAATTCCAGCCAAGAACGAAAAGATTACCGAAGCTGACCTTAAGATTCTGGCCAAGGATGCCCTGGCTGATGCCTGCTATCCTGGCAATCCATGCGAAGCCACTGAACAGCAGGTAATTGACATGTTCCGCCAGCTTATGTAATTCGTTACAAAACATTGGGGACCATTCACAGAATGGTCCCCTTTTTTTGCTTTCATGTTCTATTTGCTTATTACCCAGATAATTGACACTTATTTATGATTTTGCTATATTATGTACCATAATATATTGTGCCGCCGGGTACGTCCTATGTCTGTTTCATTAGGCCTTTGAAGAAACAGCTGGACGTGCCCTTTTCTTTTGAAGGGAGATATTATATTGTATTGGATATATTTGGTTATTGCCGGCATGTTTGAAACAGTTTGGGCTGTGGCCCTTAAATACTCTCAGGGCTTTAGCCGCCCAATTCCAAGCTTTATTACATTTATTGGAATGGTCGCCAGTTTTTATTTCTTGGCCAAAGCCCTAAAGGGCATTCAATTGGGTATGGGGTATGCCGTCTGGACTGGCATTGGTGTCATCGGCACTTTTATTGTCAGCATTGTGCTTTTTAACGATTACATAAACCTTGCCCAAGGTATATGCATTTTTTTAATTTTTGCTGGCATCGTAGGATTACGTCTTTTAAGTTAAACAACTATTTATTACATAGTGGAGGTCAATTATGTTTAGAGAAATGAGAAGATTTAAACAGGAAATTTCCAAATCCGAGTGCATTGAAGTTTTAACCAATTCCAAAAGAGGTGTCCTTTCTCTCATTGGCGATAATGGCTATCCTTATGGTGTGCCTTTAGACCACTGGTATTGTGAGGAAGATAACAGACTTTATTTTCACTGTGCAAAGGTAGGGCATAAAATGGATGCCATAAAAGCATGTGACAAGGCCAGCTACTGTACCTATGATGAAGGATACCGCAAAGAGGGCGAATGGGCATTAAATATAAAAAGCGTCATCATTTTTGGACGGGTTAAGCTGGTCGATGACGAAGAAAGGGCCCGGAAGATATGCACTCACCTGGTACAAAAATTTACGGATGACAAAGAGTATCTTGAAAAGGAATTAAAAACTGCTTTTTCCCGGGTGCAGTGTATTGAATTGATCCCAGAACACATGACGGGAAAGCTGGTAAACGAAAGCTAATCCCAAAATTGTCAAATTATTTATAAAATTATCACTCCAATCATTGTCATAGTTAGTCAAAAGTTTTAAAAACATGTTCCGACAGCTTTTGTAATTCACAACTCTATCTTCATATAATTCAACCTAAAAAATGGGGGCTGTTGCATTTGATGATTTTTTCACCAAAGCGACAGCCCCTTTTTTTCTTTCATGGTCAGCTTTCATTTGCTTCTATGCTACTGACCTATATTTATTCTTTTATTTGATTTCATCAATTCAGACTGCTAAGCTGAATCATTACAGCCTGAGGATAATACTTGAAGTTCATGGATTGACCATGTCCCATATCTACAACATCACCAGGTGCCGGAGTATAAGACCAGCCATAAATTGCAGCATACTTATACAATGGAGAATCAGCATTCAGTGCACTGATATCAAAGGCAGTAGTTGCACCCTTTACCAAAATAAGACGGTCAACAGTAAAGGTCTGCTGGTCAAAGGTAGCCAAAAGACCAATATCCTTATAGTACCAGCTCTCTGCATTAATGCCACACAGTGCCATGGTTTCAGAAGGAGTCAGCAGAGTGCCAGGACCATATTTATTTGACAGCTCAGGCTCGGTCATGTCAAGATGAAGTCCACCAATAGTCTCAGGGTATTGAGGTGCAGCGGCAAATGGCACCATCGGCATACTGCTACCCATGTTTATGGTTCTCTTTCCAGCTACAGTGTTCCAATACACATTGACAAAATCAACCCCAGTTCTACCGATAATGGTAATCGTAGCACTGCCGTTCAACTGATCACCGGCCACGTTATTGGCCTCTGATACACGGATGCCATTCATCATGTAATCACCAAAGACCACCATACGATGACCATTTTGGTCACACCATGAGCCTTCCACAGCATTCATAAATTGAGGTAAAGGCCCCTTCTCAGTTGTTGCCGCAAACGCCATAGTACAGCTAAGCAGCATCACCAATGATAAAAATACGGTTACTATTCTTCTCATACCTCGTCCTCCTCATCTGTTTTTTCTTCTACAGGTTACAAAACGTCCATGATATTTGAGTTAATTATATAATATGAATACAAAAAAGTCATCTACAAAGGCAGCCGAGCTAACTTCCGACAAGTGTTATCCTTTTTTTACCTTTCTGCAAAAACTTTGAATTTCCTGCACAATAAAAGAGGCTGTTGTAAATAACTGTCATATCAAGTGGTCTAGCATAAATACCACCATCACCATACATAGCCTGATACACAACAAGCTGTTCATCCGTTTCGGTATCCACACCTCCGCCCCCAAGCAGACTTTCATTGGCAGCATTAACTATTGCTACAGCATAGTGTTTTGCCGTAATATCTCCCAACACGGTCTTAATGCTCGTCATATCAATTTACCCTCCAAATGGTCCATTTCATGCTGCACGATTTCAGCCTCCATGCCCATAATTTTACGCTTTTCCTTATTCCAATTAATATCCCGGTATTTTACCTCAATCCATTCATGTCGCTCTGCTTCACGCTCTCCGGAAATAGAAAGACACCCTTCCAGCGCCTTGTAGGTTCTAGGAGATTTCTTTACAATCACTGGATTTAACATTGCGGTCAGCGCATTCCCTTCAGCTACAGCAATAATGGCTTTTCGCTCACCAATCATATTAGCTGCCATACCCACACATCGCTCTCTGTGTGCAGCAAGGGTATCCAGCAAATCCCTCGCGATAGGTATATCTTCTTTTGTTGCTGTTTCAGCTTTCTGACCGAGGAAAATCAAATCCCTCACTATTTCCTTTACCATGTTCGTTCTCCTTCATCTATAAATTCCATGATCCATACAGCGGATAACGGGCAAGCACCATTTCTTTCAGTCCGGACTTCTTTTTGCCGGGCAGGGGCAGATTGAAAATAATATCATACTTTCCTTCCATCACCCCATCATATAAGGCTGCCACTTCATCCCGTTCGATAAGGATTTCAATGTTTGGGTATTCGTACTGAAAATCCTGCAAAACTCTCGGAAAGACAGTACGTTCAAAGCCCCATTGGTAACCCACATGGATTTCTCCGGCGAATCCCTCGGCGGCATCCTTGGTGTGTTGGACGGCTTCCTCGATTCTCGTGATGATGCTTTTGGCTTCCTTGACAAAGACTTTTCCTGCTGGGGTGAGAAGAACCTTTCGATTATCCCGCTGAAAAAGCTGCACGCCCAGTTTTTCCTCTAAGGCTTTGATTTGATTGGAAACCGCCGTTTGCGAAATATCTTAGCTGCTGAATGTTCATGTTCAGAAATTATCCTTGTTCTCGGCGTAAACTTCCGGCAGGATTGCAGCCAGATTGGTAAACTCTTTGATATTATGGGCAAATAAGCCCTTGGACACTTCCACGGGAACTTTCGCACCCTCAGGCAGAGTGCAGCGAATCTCCCCGTCCACCACGCCGTAGCCGATCCAAAAACGGGAACACAGCATCACGCCGTCCTGATAAGGATACCATTTATGCACCATCGCCGCCGCGCAGGAGCCATCACCGATGCCGCAAACAAAGGATGCGCAGTTTTCCTTGCCAATCAGGGACGTGTCAAAGCCAAAATCAGCAGGGCTTTTGAAGCAAATCTTCAGAAAGCCGGGGCCACCACCCACATCCTCCAAAATATAATGATTGACTCCCCATGTCTTTTCGTTGACCGGCACATTGGGGTCACAAACATAATCCGCTTTATCGGCGCGAGCAAAATAATGGTCTTCTGGATCCCAAATCTTATAGCGCAAATCCGAGCCTACGCTGTGCCACGGGAACCACCAGTCCAGCATTTCCGGGGTAACACCTGGCATATAGGTTTCGTTGCAGACAAAGCCAGTGCCGTTTGCCGCCGTGCCGTAACCGACTTGGGCATAGTCCTTGTCTTTCCCTGCCAAATAGAGGTTTTTCTCTTCAAAAGGCACAGCGGACTTTTCCTGCGGCGCATCCAGAAGAGCGATTTTCTCCGCCGGGATGTTCGCCATATCCCGCTCAAAGAATTTGTAATAAGAAAGTGCCTTCTCCTCTTTGCTCACGCCGACCTTTTTGCCCAAAAACAGTTTCATGATGATTTCCTCCCTGCAAAAGTCATGTTATTTGAAATATGTCCTTCCGTGAAACGCAGGATGCACTGCTGCATCGCATTAAGAAAGGCACCGACAAGCCTGTTCCGGTTCAGGTGATATGTATATTGTAGCAGATATTTTGATTGGCAGAAAATTGATATGGGCAAAAAATAGCCCCTACTCGCATCAAAAATATTCATTGTTATAGTTGTTTAATCATGTTAAAATTAGGTTATCATATTACTTTCCGTATAACGTTTTCCTTTTATGTGCTACATTTTTGTAGCCATTCCTTCCTTTGCCAGTCTGTATGACCGGCTCTTTTTTTTGCCTAGTTATCCCCACTCTATACACATTTTACTAAAAATATATACATAATCTGTGGATAATTGTTGTCAGTTAATACTAATAAAAATTTACGTTTTAAAAAAACCTATCTTGTAATATAATTAATTTCGACGGAATAAAAAAACTGGGGAGGATTGTTAGTTGGTAAGGTTTGAGGATTGTCAGGATTTAAGTGAGCAAATACATAACAGCCTGATGGAGATTCGGAAGCTGGAATGTGAGATGGCAGAGCTTGACAGGATGCTTGACAATGTGGGGGATAAACTTAATTCTGTTGACCACTTCATAATTCCAGAAATTTAATATTGAGCAACGCCTTGCAACAGCAGGGTGTATTTTTTCCCAGAAGGCTTTTAGCTATATTACTGCTTACTGTTTATATGGATGGGAGGCCCTTATATGTTCCCTGCTTGTGCAGGGCTTTTCTTTTGGGCAAAATAAAGGGCCATTCTCTGATCTGAGAACAGCCCCGTGATTATTATTTGGTAGAATGGCCCGTCAATTTTGAGGGTCGTATTGGTACCACCGACCACCTTGTCAATCATATCGTCCTTCTATTATGATGACATGTTTGCCTTCCTCCCTCATGTTCTTAATAAAATCTAAACCGACGCCTGGTCTGAGCATGCCATTGTCTCTCATCTTGGCTTTTTTCCTAAGTTCATCTATCTTACCTACCTCAGCCAACTTATCCAAATCTTTCATATCTCCATCATAATTACCCTGAGCGACATGATAATCGACAATACCCAAATGGTTCCTTATTTTTGTGACAAGATATACCCTCGCGCCGCCGACCACCATGTCAAGTTCCATGTCGTCCATCTTGTTCATGAATTTCTTTTCCA